>JAKVAX010000001.1 GCA_022447625.1 Flavobacteriales bacterium
TGTGTATTTTCGGAATGATATCCATCGACTTCTGATAGACTTTGAGCTGCTCAAATGTATTTGCCATAGCACCAAGCTAAACAACACCACAATCCATTTAACAACCGTTTTACGCTCGAAGCTCAAAACTTCATAGATGGATAAAAAGTGGCCTGCAGTGCATGATTAGGATAATTGGTTAAACTTCCTTGAAGGTGCTCTAGTTTCATCTATTGTGGACCGTGGACTGTGGACTGTGGACTGTGGACCGATTTGTTTTTGTCCTTTAAGAGGAATTGAATATCTATTGAGTCTGTTTAGCATTATTTGGGTTGACACATAATTCACGCGAAGACTAGCGGTCCACAGTCCACAGTCCACGGTCTACGAAAGGAAAAGGGGCCAACAATAGTCAGCCCCTCCCAATTCCACAGACGCCGGATGCCAGCCGCCGGAAAAAAGCGGACGCCGGATGCCGGACGCCGGAGTATACTATTCCGTACCCTCCTCACCGAGAAGCACAGGTGCCTTCCCGTCAGTAATAATCAACTTCGCATTCGGAGAGTTCGCCAGATCGCGAAGTACTTCCAAGCTGCGTAGTTTGATAATTTGATCGTTGAGTCCTTCAGTAAGAATGAGTTGAGCGTCTCGGGTTCCTTCCGCTTCGATCTTTTTACGCTCAGCTTCTTGGCGTTCTAATTGTAGAACAAATTCCATACGCAGGGCCTCTTGTTCTGCGCGTAGTTTATCTTCAATCGCTGTGTAGAGTCCGTCTGGAAGACTGATGCTTTTGAGGAGAACAGCTTCAATTTCGAAACCACGTTCCCCAAGTAGGTCGTCCATTCGTTTTAAGATAGATGCCTCGATATCGCTTCGGTTTCCTGAGTGCATGTCTTTCGCGAGGTACTGCGCACAAACGTCGGCAGCAGCAGATCGGAATACACTCAAGATGACCACTTCCTCGTAGTCTAATCCCACTTCTTCAATAACCGCAATTGCTTTCTCAGGCTTAATGTGGTAGAGAATAGAGATCTCAGACAGTACGTTCAATCCTTCTTTTGAAGGGAGGTTCAGATTTACTTCTAGATTCACCGTTCGGGTCGGGATACGAATGAGGGTCGTTGTAAATGGATTGATCCCCACCGTTCCAGATTCATGAATCTTAGAGGTTAGTTTCCCAAGGCGTTGCTTCACTCCAACCTCACCCGGTCGGATCACAGCGCAGCTGGAAAGAATGAACGTTACGAATAGCAGGACGATGCCGCTCAAGGCGATTTTATGATTTTTCATACTTGATGTTTTTGGTTGATACACGATATGTGCACGCTAGCAATGCGTGCGACATGGGCAGTTTCAGTAAAGAGAAGAGGGGTTATCCTTCTGGAGGAGGATGAGGAACTGGAAGGTGTATCAATGAAGAAGAATCGATCCAGGAGATAGTATGTTTGTTGAGGTATCCCACAAACGAGCCATGCGAATCAAGCCATGAAAATGTATAGAGCTCGTCTGCTTCTTCTTCACCAAACTCCAAAGGTTCACCTTCAGATTTCTCTGAAGTTTCAGTCACTTCGTAGTGATGATCGAATCGATTAAATGTCGGGGTAATCAGGCTAGCGCCGAAAACAATAACAAGGGCAAATGACAGAACGTGCATCCAACGAAGCATCGTGTAATGGTTGTAACCTTTCCCCATGAACATAATACAGGTGCGGTAAATGGTTGTTAAATTCGGTATTAGATGCACAAAAATCATACCGGAATGAGGGGGGCGGAACGCGGATCGCGGAATGCGGGTTGCGGAATGCGGAATGTGGAATGCGGTTCTGTCATAGATGTGGATGGATTTCATCCATCCCTACGGTTTGGATTTGATGCAGGTGGTGGACGGATTTCATCCGTCCCTACATTTGATAATAGGTCCATCCATGAACCGGATGTTATCCGGTTAGAGGTTTTGAGGGTTTTCTCGAATATATCTGGCGGCGTTTTCGATGGCGGTTTGATGGTTTAGGATACGGTCATGGTAACCAATTTGCCATTCGAAATCACAATTCTCGATCAATGCCTGTGATGTAACCCTGGCTTTGAAACCGGCTATGACCCGACCTAAGGTTGCTTTTTGAGGTCCGAATTTTCCAGCGCCTGATTGCTCTTTTGGTAGTCGTCGGTTGAAATGAATAATTAGATGAATATGATCTGGCATAATGACCCATTCTTTTAAGATCACGTTGGAGTGCACTTCAGGAATATCAAATATGGTTCGCTGCACAATTTCGCCCACCGGAGAAAGAGAGACAGCGCCTTTTTCGACGCTCCCGAAATAAGGAAGACGATTCTTTGTGCAAATGGTAATTAGATAATCGGCGGTCTGGCTATAATCCCATCCCTTCTTTCGAATTGAACGATACATAATGGTAGTTTCCTTCGAAGGTCTAACCAGAAAATGATCATATCAATTTTTATTGATAATCGTCGGACAGAACTTTACCTGCGTATTTATACGCCGACATTATTTCATTCTCGAAGGGCGTTCCGTAGGGATGGATGAAATCCATCCGATTCGTGATGAACGAAGAAATTTCACCCCTACGGGATGTTTGATTCTCGAAGGGCGTTCCGTAGGGATGGATGAAATCCATCCGATTCGTGATGAACGAAGAAATTTCACCCCTGCGGGATGTTTGATTCTCGAAGGGCGTATTTATACGCCGACATTATTTCATTCTCGAAGGGCGTACCGTAGGGATGGATGAAATCCATCCGATTCGTGATGAACGAAGAAATTTCACCCCTGCGAGATGTTTGATACGCCGACAACAATTCATTCTCAAAAGGTGTTCCGTTAGGATAGATGAAATCCATCCGGACCTAAGAGATAAAAAATCCATTAACCGCAATCCGCATTCCGCGATCTCTTTCCCGCAATAAGAACCTCAAGTCTTTCGTTCACTTTTCGAATGCCTTCATTTCAACTAATTTTTATCTCACTCATTATGGGTTCCTTTTGGGTTGTAATGCCCAAAGGAGTCTTTGCGCAGTTTTATACCACTGGAAAGATTGAGGAACTCAATGATTCTTCTTGTGATTGCGTAACAGAGTTCATTATTTCTGAGACATACAAAAGACGCCGTGCTTTTCGAGATACGATTCAAATGAATGAGTATGATGAGGAAGGGGCGCTAGTGGCTGAGCATTTCTATAGCGATAAGCCGCGTAGCATATATTACAGCAGAGAAGAAAGTCTACTCAACCACATTTATTATACTTCTGTTGCACTGGATACTCTCTCAGTCAACATTGAATGGGAAAACGGTATGGTATCTCTCATCGATACTCGGAGTCCACAATCTTCCTTACTTCAGCGTTTCTCTTATTCGCAAAAGGGTTTCGTCAAAGTTGAAGATTACGTTAGCCACGATCGAAGCTCCACATCGAGGACTGAATATCATGACGTTGATGAAGGGAAATCGATCGTTACAACAAACAATGAAGACACAGTTTTTGTGTTGATACTCACTAAAATTGATTCGATCTCCACTCTAGAAACTGAAATTGATAATGGCTTAGAGCGTCACACTTTGGTCAAGCGCTTGGGTTCTGGCTGTGTGGAATACTATGAGAAGCACAAGGGAGTCTTCGAACTTCGATACTATGATTGTATTGATGAAACTACGGGCATTGAAACAATTAGAGATTATCATGAAGGCAAATTGCAGCAAACAATCGTGATCAGTACAGTAGATGATTCCTTTGTAAAGAGTTACTTCAATCCAAAAGGGAAACTAACGAAGAAGGTTTATAGCGTTAAAGTGAGGTGAGGTGTATTGCTATGACTTCACATGATTCAGTAGGGATTACCCTGTGGGTAATCCGGTCACTAGGCTCTGTGGTGTTCAACCCCTACGATGTAGTGTGACCTGTGGTGATGTTGGGTGTTACGAGATTTCACCCTTACGGGATGTTTGATTCTCGAAAGGCGTATTTATACGCCGTCAATATCTCATTCTCTAAGGGCGTTCCGTAGGGATGGATGAAATCCATCCGGTTCGTGATGAACGAAGAAATTTCATCCCTGCGGGATGTTTGATTCTCCGAAGGCGTATTTATACGCCGACATTATTTCATTCTCGAAGGGCGTTCCGTAGGGATGGATGAAATCCATCCAATCGTTGATGAAAAATGGAAATTTCCTCCATGCCGTATCCCCAAATTCGGTAACCTTCATTCCACATTCCACATTCCACATTCCACATTCCACATTCCACGTCTCACCCCATCAACACCTCCAAATCATCCCAAAACTCAGGATAACTCTTCTGAACCGCCTCCGCATTGGTGATCGTTACCGGACCTCCTTGAAGGCCGAGCAGAGCGCCCGCCATCGCAATGCGGTGGTCGTTGTGTGAATCGATGGTGCAGCGTTGAACTTCACCTGGGTGTACCGTCATCACGTCACCCTCGAGGTCTACGCGGATGCCGGCCTCTTTGAAGATAGATTGTATGACGACGCCTCGGTCGCTTTCCTTGTGCTTGAGGCGGTGGACTCCCGTGATCTTGCTTGGCTTGTCGCAGGCTACGGCGAGGGCGGCAAGGGCAGGGAAGAGGTCTGGACAATCCGTTGCATCGAAGTTGAAGCCGCGGAGTTTGTGGGCTTGAATGCGGTACTTGCCGTCTTGGTTCATCAGCTTGGCCCCGGCGAATAATAAGGCCCCGGTTATCGCTTGATCAGCCTGGGTGAATTTCTGCCCGAGTCCATCAACGAAGATGCCGTTTTTGCTGGCTACGGCGCCTGCAACGAGTAGGGCAGCGCCGGCTGACCAATCACCTTCAACCGTTACTTCGGCGGGGGTGTATGCTTGTCCACCGGGGATGGTGAAGCGTTGGTAGTCTTTGTGCATGGTGCGAATACCGAAGGTATCAAGCACCTCTAGGGTCATATCTACGTAGGGCTTGCTCTTGAGGGAATCTACCTCAATGACCGTATCATTTTCCGCAAGGGGAAGAGCCATGAGTAGTCCAGAAAGAAACTGTGAGCTTAATGAGCCATCAAGCTTGGCGCTTCCTCCGGTGAAAGGACCTTGGATCAGCGCTGGAAGTTTGCCTTCCGTAGTGTTGATCTGCGCTCCAAGTTGCGGGAAGACTTTCTCAAACTCGGTGAGTGGACGTTCCAAGAGACTGCCCATTCCGTTGAGCTTTACTTCATAACCAGACATCGCTCCGACCGCCGCAAATAGGCGCATGCCGAGGCCTGATTCACCCACGTTCAATTCATACTCCGGAGCTTGTTTGCCTCCCTCGATATGTAGACTATTGTTCTTGTCTTCGTTGACTTCTGCACCTAAAATGAGGGCGCAGTCAAGTGCGTGAAATGAATCTTGATTGGCGGCTGGATTATGGATGATCGCTGTTCCGCGAGAAAGGAGGGAGGCAACGATTAAACGCTGCATCAAGCTTTTCGACCCCGGGGCCGTTACTGTGCCTTCCAGATTCGATTTGCCGATGGTCTTTTTCACCTATCCTTTTTTACCGGTGTAGATGGTGGCGATTCCACCTGTCAAAGCTTTGCGTTCCACGCTAGTGTAACCACAACGCTTCATAATTTCTAAGAACTCATCTCCTTCAGGAAAAGCTGCTACCGACTCCGGGAGGTAAGTATAGGCGCGACTGTCTTTGGAGAGCAGACGACCTACGATTGGCAGAATGGCCTTGAAGTAGAACCAGTACAACTGCTTAAATGGGAAACTACGAGGCTTGGAGAATTCGAGGATGAATCCGGTAGCACCCGGACGAAGTACACGAAGCATTTCGGTGAGTCCTTTTTCAAGGTTCTCGAAATTACGTACCCCGAAAGCTGCGGTATAGGCATCGAAGTAATCATCTTCAAACGGAAGGTTTTCAGAGTCTCCGTATTTCAATTCGATGAGTTGGTCGAGTCCTTTCTTCTTCAACTTCTCGCGGCCAATGTCAAGCATCCCGTTCGAGATATCCACCCCTATGATTTTCTCAGCATCAGCACCCATGCGAGCTGCTTCGATGGCGAAGTCACCGGTACCCGTAGCGACATCCATGATGCGCTTTGGTTTCAGCTTTTTCATCATTCGAATGGCTTTCTTACGCCATAGGATATCGATCCCAAATGATAATACGTGATTGAGTTGGTCGTAGCTGTGAGCGATGTTATCAAACATCTCCGCTACCTGCTCTTTCTTAGCGCGGTCTTCAGTTGAAGAATATGGAGTGACTTTCGTTCCCAAGGAAATAAAATTGCGGTGCAAGATTACGCAAAAGGCGTCAAGTGATAATCAGTTGAAGGGCGCCAATGTTCAGATTCATCAATAATTCAACATGCCATCAATGCGGGTCAACAGTTTCTCATCATAGAGAATCTTATAGTGGCCCAAGCCATCCAACACCTCCAACTCGCAATTGGCAAGGTTCTGTTGAATTCGCTCACTCCATTCTAGGGGCAATACGCGATCATTGCTACCATGAAAGATCTTCGCCTCATTTGGCTTGAGACTCTTCACGAACTCACTCACGGCCAGTACATTCGGGTCTTTGCCCGTCTCCTCCTGAAACTTGTTCAGAATACGCGTGACCATCTTATCACTCAACTTCAACTGCGCTGCAATTTGCTCTACACGTGCCTTCAAGGTGTCTGGCGAAGTCACCATCACCAATTGATGCAATGGGTAATCACCTCGTTCCCAAAGCGCATAAGTCAAAGGCACGCTACCAAACGAATGCGACATGATAAAAGGATAGTTGTTGGCTTTTAGGAATTCCAACACCAGGTCTTTGTAGTCAAAGATGTTCGTTGGCGCTTTGGTGCTGAACCCGTGGCTCGGTGCATCAAAACTCTCCACGGTAAATCCTCTGTCAACTAAGAGCGGGACAATCGCCGCAAAGTTCGCTGCTTGTCCTTCCCATCCATGCACCAACAACGCTTTCTTAGGGCCATGTCCCCAAGTATACGTAGCGATGTCGAATTGCTTAAATTTTTTAGTCGCCCTCCGGGCGGAACGGATGACTCCTTCTTCATGCGGTCGTAGCTTATGAACTTCAGGGTTACTGAGCTTATGAAAGGCTTTTTTGACCAGGAAATCAGGGGCGAGGGCTTCGAGAATTTTCATCTACGCAAATCTAGAAACGATAATTGATAATCTATAACGGGCGAAATGGCGAAATGGCGAAATGGCTAAATGTGATGAGGCTATAGGAGTTGGGCTTTAGGCGTTAGTGAAGTGTTATCGTTTATAGATTATAGTTTATCGATTAGCCGAAGGCTTTCTTCTATCGGATTTGGCTTACAGAGAGATGGGAAGCTTTCTGTAATCCTTCTTCCTTTGGGAGAGTACAGGATGGTGAACCCAATTTAAAAGACTATGACTTTCTATGAGCCAAGATTAACCCTGAAAGAGATCGATTCAGCGACGAATAAATGGGAGTTAAAAACAGAGATTTATTATCCAGCGGGAGAAACCGGTAGAGAATCCTCGAACGTAGTTACGGGAAGTGTTCGTAATATTACGGTGGAGGTGATCACTGATACGAGTTTTCCGCTTAATCATGTGGTGACCACAACGCAAACAATCCAACGCCAAACTGGAGAAGATGAAATCGTTGTTACCACTGAAAAGGATGGAAAAGAAAAAGCAAAAAGCAAGGTTACGTACAATACACGTGCTATGGCTGCTTAGTCTTATTCTTTCCGATCCAGAATATTGCCGTGGTACTCAAGATAGTACTGCGGCATTTTTATTTCAAAAAGCTGAGACCCTAATGAACCAAGGTGAGTTGGATTCAGCTTACTCAATTTTTCGGGATTATCAGCAGTTATTGAAGGAGGATGACTTTGAAGCGTATGCGCGTTCAGAGATGAAAATCGGTGCAATTAAAGGAATGCTTGGTGAGATCGATGGTAGTGATGAATGCTTCCTAAAATCTCTGGAGCTTGGGAATAGGATTATGAACGATCTTATTATCGGAGACTCCTATAACAACCTTGCGACGAACAGATACATATCGAATAATCTTGATAGCGCTTTTGTTCTATATCAACTCGCTCTCGACAGCTACCAAAAGACCGACGATAAGGCCAAATTTGACAAAACTCTGGTGAACGTTTCGGCAATTCTGAACGAAGAGGAAAGATTTGATGAGACTAAGGTGTTACTCCTTCCTATTATTTCAGAGTACAAGAATACTGATAGGATCGATGTCTTTCTACAGGCAAGGCTAAACCTTGCTGTTGCCCTTATTAACCTCGAAGATTATAGTTTAGCTCTGTCAGAATTAGAGGAAACCCTAAGTATGGCTGAAGCCGAAGAGTTAGCGGACTTTCAAAAAGATATTCTTTTTAACATAGGGATTGCCCAAAGAAAAACAGGTGAGTATGACTTAGCAATAGGTTCTTTTGATAAATATCACTCCATTAAAGACTCCCTCTACGGCGCTGAAACCGCACTCAAAATAGAGCAAATCCAGGCCGAGTTTGAACTAGCCAAAGAAGAAGCCATCACGGCACGTCAAGCACTCGCTACCAAAGAGAAAGAACTCAAAAACACCGAACTCCAACTGACCATCTTCGGAATCATCGGCTTCGTGGTGCTTCTCGCTGGAATTGCCCTTGCTTGGTACACGCGAAAAAAGGCCGTGCAGCAAGCGCAAACGCAAGCCATCCTCGATACCAAAGAGGCCGAAAACAAACGAGTGACAGATCTTTTCTGGAAAGAAATCGGACTATCATCAAAAGAAAAGAAACTCATCCTACAAGGAAGAGAACTCCCGGAACACACCATCCCCGGCGCTATTGCTGCAGCGAAGTTTTTATCGAACCAACGCCATAATCCCTTCCTCCAACTCGGTTTGGTGGAGGCAGTTGATCATCTGCTCCAAAATCTCTTCCTCAAGTCTTCCTGCAATTACCACTTCGAGTACATCCCGATCAAACTCGAAAAAGACGGACGTCTCTTCAGCTACCGAGTAATCGAAGATGTTTTAACCCATGTTGCTGACTCATGCAAAGAAGGAGATGTCAAAGTATCTATCGAAGAAAAGGGAAAAGACTTGATCTGTAGAGTCTCAGCCAACCAACTCAATCCCACCGAAGACCTCAACCTTCGCTCCGCAGAAGCACGCCTCTCCCTCGTAAAAGGGAAAGTGAAGCAAAAAGAGAAAGAAGGCATCACTGAGTTCAAGATTGAGATTCCCAAAGTTAAGGTGGGATTAGAAGAGGTGAAGGGGTAGTTCGCCTCTGGCGGGTAGCATGATTAGGCTGCCTTCGGCGGATAGCGTGGTTAGTGTTCGTTGCGCTTTGCGCAACGCCTTTTATCACTTGTGTCTACGTAGGGATTGCCCCGTGAGCAATCTGATGTCCTGCCTTTGCGGTGTTACGAGGTCTCATCCCTACGGGATGCCCCCCGTTTTAGGAGTAACCCACATACGCCTTAAGCCCTAGGCCTTAGGCCTTTACCCCACCATAGTATGCCCCTCCGGGTACCGATAATTCTTGGAGATCAAATTCACTCCAACGGCGAAGGCTACAGTGAGTGTACCTACACGTCCGACGAACATGCTGGCGATGATGACGAGTTTTCCGAAAGGAGAGAGGAGGCTGGTGATGCCAGTACTCAAACCTACCGTTCCGAGGGCCGAGACTTCTTCGAAGGCGAGGTCAATGATGTCGTAATTCGGGTTGGCGAGGATATGGCTTTCGCTGATGCTAAGAGCGAAGATGCCGATGACGTCGAAAATCAAAAAGAAGACTAGCACTGAGTACGCGCGTGACTTCAGCAACGGAGAAATCGTGCGCTTGAAGAGCTCGGTGTTACTGGCACCTCGAATCGTTGACCAGATGTCGGCTCCAACGATGGCAAGGGTAGAAGTCTTAATCCCTCCACCGGTGGAGCTTGAGCTGGAACCGATGAACATCAATACAATCAGCATGAATAAGCTAGGTACGCCCACGCTCCCAAAGTCAACTGTATTGAAGCCACTTGTACGCGTGACACTTTGGAATACGGCCGTGGTGATCTTACCAAACTGGTTGTAGCCAGCGAGGGTTCCGTTGTACTCCATGATGTAATAGCCCACCGAACCAATGATGACAAGTCCGATGGAGAAGTACAGCGCAATCTTGGTCATGAAACCAATGCGTTTCCACGGAGCGCGCATACGTTCGCGTAGGTTTTGGGGGTCGAAGAGGTCGAAGACCGCCACCATACCCAGGGCACCAAAGAACACCAAAATGGTCACTAGCCAATGAATGTAGAAGTTGAAGCGCACCGCTTCGTTGTATAATCCATCGGTGAAGAGACTTATCCCTGCATTATTGAAGGCGCTGACGGAGTGGAATATGGAATAAAAGGCTCGTTGTCCGTTACTCTCGAAGGGGATGGCTTCATCCCAAAAGATGAACATCATAATGGCACCGAGGATTTCCATTCCGGTACTCCAGATGATCACCTTACCCAACATGCTTTCTGCGCTCAGGTGAGAATCGTTGTTCACGAAGTCTTCAATCACATCGTGTTGCTTCACGCGTAATCCAAAGCGACTAGCCAATACCAAGAAGGAACCGAAGGCGATGATATTCAACCCACCGAGCTTGATCAAGATGAGTAGAACGACCTGTCCTTTAAAGGTGAAAAAGGTCGGCGTGTCTTCTACCATCAATCCGGTGACACAGGTAGCACTGGTAGAGGTGAATAAGGCATCCAGAACGTTCATTCCGCCATCTGGGACGGTCATTTCAGGGAGCATCAAAAGTCCTGTCCCCACGAAAATGATGACAGCGAAGGAGGTAATGAAGATGACAGCAGGATTCAACTTGAATCGCGTCATGGCTCCGCCTCCTCGTCCGATCCCGATCAACACAACCGCCAAGATGTAAAGCTGGATGAACAGCGCACTCAGGTCAGTGAAACTATTGAAGCCAAAGGCTAAGGCGAGTTTCTCTAAGAGCAGGAAGTCAAAGACGTTATAGGAGATTCCTTCTACGGTCAGTAGGAACATAATAATCCCTTCGAACCAATTCTTTCGGAGGAAATCAATTGGCTGGAAGCTGTAGATAAAGCGAAGAACGAAGTGCAACACATAGAAGACGAAGCTCATCTTGATAACCCCAAGGAGCATTTCTTCCGTCGCCTGATCGTGCTGGAATCCGTAGTAATAGACCAGGCTCGACATCGCAATTAACGACACAATCACGTTGAGGATCCTTCCGACCCTCAGTACGTTCGACTTGTTGTCATACAAGAAGAGATTGACCCGTTCCCGCAGTTGCCGGAAGTCCATTAGCTATTGTTTTTTCTTACTTCGTCGAAGAGTAGTTCTTTGTCGATCGGCACCACACCCACCTTCTCACAGACCAATCCACCCGCTAGGTTAGACATGCCTGCGATGACAGCTGGATCTCCTTTGAGTGCCAAGATCAAGGAAGCCACACTAATCACTGTATCACCTGCTCCAGACACGTCGATAATCTTTCTTGGGTGAGCCGGGATGCGTTGTACTTGATCTCCTTGTTTTACCATGACGCCTCTTTCTGAGAGTGTCACTAAAGAGAGTTCATTCGAAAGCTTCGATTCCATTTCACGGATACCCGCTACAATGGCTTCGTCGCTGTTCTTATCAATATCGAGTTTCACCCCTTCAACTAATTCCTTGAAGTTGGGCTTGAAGAGGGTAGCATGCTGGTAGGCGAAGAAGTTCTCTTTCTTCGGGTCTACCGTTACGGGGATATTATGTTTCCGCGCTAGCGAGATCAAAGAAGAAATGACATGTTCAGTCAAGAGACCTTTGTTGTAATCCTCGAAGATCAATACGTCTACTTCGCCAGATTCAATCACCTTCGTACAGCGCTGAATGAAGGCTGTCTCTTCGGCCTGGCTTAAGGCACGAGTTGATTCTTCATCTACACGAAGCAAGTGTTGATCGCTGCTGATGATGCGGGTTTTAACGGTGGTTGGTCGCTCAGTGCTGCGTTCGATTCCCTCGCTAGAGAAATCACGCTTCGCCAACAAAGCTTCGAAAAGGTCAGCCTTTTCATCATTCCCAATCACCGAACAGATAATCGGTTTAGCACCCAGGCTCATAACGTTCAACGCTACATTGGCAGCGCCACCCAAACGGTTTTCACGTTCAGTGATCTGCACGATGGGCACAGGAGCCTCAGGAGAAATGCGATCTACGCGTCCCCAGTAATAAGCATCGATCATAACGTCACCCACTACCATAGCAGTCAGGTCATTGAAGCCTCGGTAAAGGCGATCGATCTCGTGTTTATCGATATTCAAATTGCTTGAATTTATTGCAAACGGTCTAAGGCACGCTTGATACGAACCAAAGCCTCTTTCAATTCTTCTTCACTCGCAGCGTACGAAATGCGGAATCCGTTAGGATCTCCAAAAGCATCTCCCGTTACGAGGGCTACGAATTCTGTTTCCAAAATGTAAGCACAAAGATCGGTAGCATTGTTAATGGTACGTCCATCAATACTCTTACCGAAGAAAGCCGAGGCATCTGGGAAGATGTAGAAGGCCCCAGTAGGAACGTTCACCTTCAACCCTTCGATCTCGCGTAGGCCAGCGATCATCATGTCGCGACGCTTCAAGAAAGCCTCCTTCATGTATTCAACCGTCTCAGGCAGCGCTTCGACAGCAGCCTTACAGCCCATCTGTGATACACCAGAAGGAGCACTCGTAAACTGACCTTGAATCTTTGAGCAAGCTTTCGCAATCCAAAGTGGAGCACCGATGTACCCCAATCGGTAACCCGTCATTGCGAAGCCTTTCGATACACCATTCACCGTTACAGTACGATCGTACATCCCATCAAGGGTAGCCATGCTGGCGTGCGCTTCTGTGAAGTTGATCAATTCATAGATCTCATCGCTTACGACAATGATGTCTTCGCGCTGACGAAGCACCGCAGCCAATCCTTCAAGCTCCTCACGTGTGTAGACCGATCCACTCGGGTTACACGGTGAGCTGTAGATAATCATGCGGGTTTTGTCTGTGATCGACGAAGCTAATTGCTCTGGTGTCAACTTGAAATCACTGGTGATGTCTGTAGGAACAACCACTGGAATTCCTCCAGCGACTTTAACGATTTCGCTGTAGCTCACCCAGTATGGTGCCGGAAGCAAAACTTCATCACCTGGGTTTACCAAACACAGAACAAGGTTGGCCAAGCTCTGCTTCGCTCCTGTAGACAGAACGATTTGATCTGCAGCGTAATCGAGGTTATTGTCGCGCTTGAATTTCTTTGAGATCGCCTCGCGTACCTCTAAGTATCCATTTACTGGAGGATAGTGCGAGTAATTCTCATCAACGGCTTTCTTAATCGCATCCTTGACAAAATCAGGGGTGTCGAAATCAGGCTCTCCTAAACTCAGTGAAATCACATCGTGACCTTGCGCTTTCAACTCGCGGCTAATCCGCGCCATGGCAAGTGTTGCAGACTCTGACAATCGTGAGAGTAGGTCTGACTCTTTGCGTATGTTCATTTCCGGACTAATTCTCATTGTAAATGGATGAACAACAAAATTAAGCGATTAGGTCTGTTTCTCGCCTAACGGCGGAAAGGTTAATTCGATCGAATCGTACAATTTATGAACAGGAATCAAGCGGCTTGGTCAACAACCTTTTGATCCTCTACCTTGGTTGGTGTAGGAACAAAAGACGCAACCATCAAAAGAACGAAGGTGATCACTGAATTCAAGACAATGTGCAAGGCGCCAAAATTGAAGCCGTTGAACCAATCTCCACTGTTCTTGAAAAGCACGTAAGTCAGCAGAGGAGCGACGATAGCGATAGCTAGAATAAGCTCTGCGCGCACTTTTCGTTTCGTAAAGATTCCAAATAGGAAGAATCCAATCAGCGGACCATAGGTGAATCCCGCCAGGAAGATCAATTGACCGATGGCTGAAAGATCTAAAGTGTAATGTAGAATCAGGATCACGATGAAAAGAACTCCCGACATGATCACGTGCGTTTGCTTGCGAATCTTCACTTGAAGCTGCTCAGGCTTTTTCAGAATATTCCGGAAGTCAACACAAACGGAAGTCGTCAACGACGTCAAAGCACTGTCAGCACTTGAATAGGCTGCCGCGATGAGCCCCAATAAGAAGACAACACTCAATCCGATGCCCAGGTCGCCACGCAGTGCAATGGTAGGGAAGAGTAGGTCGGTTCGCACCTTTCCTGATGAGCTCGTAATCAGCTCCATTCCTTCTTGTTCAGCGTACATGAATAACAACGCACCAAGCCCGAGGAAGAGGGCATTCACAACGAATAGAACCACTGAGAAGCTCACCATATTCAGCTGCGCTTGACGAATGTTTTTGCAAGCCAAATTCTTCTGCATCATGTCTTGGTCCATTCCTGTCATACCAATACAGATAAAGATTCCACCGAGGAATTCTTTCCAGAAGAAATGCGGGTTACCGGCAGCATCGTTGAAGAAGAACCATTGTCCGTATTGACTTTCAGCGATGGAGGTCACCATTCCGCGTTCAGCGAGACCTAAGGCATCTGAAAGCAAATACATGCTCCAACCTAAGGCAACCAGCATGAACAGGGTTTGTAATGTATCAGTCCAAATGATGGTTTTAATACCACCTCGATGCGTGTAAATCCAGATCAGTAGAATAGACAGTGCCACTGTAACTTCAAAAGGAATACCGAGTTCTTTGAAGACAAACTCTTGCAACACGTTAGCCACCAACAATAGGCGAATCGAGGCCCCGATGGTTCTCGAAACCAAAAAATAGAAGGCGCCTACTTTGTATGCGGTGAAGTGAAAGCGCTGTTCGAGGTAGGTGTAAATGGAGGTAACTTGAAGTCGGTAGTAGATCGGCATCAAGACGAATGCGATAAATAGATAACCCACCAGATAGCCCAGCACCATTTGCATGTAGCTGAATTGGTCAACGAATTCACCAGCTTCATTCTGAATCCCCACCTTCCCGGGAATACTGATGAAAGTAATCCCGCTGAGACTCGCGCCAATCATTCCGAAGGCTACTAAGAACCAAGGCGCACTTTTACCGGCAAGGAAGAAATTACTATTGCTCTCATTCCGAGAGGTCGCGCGGGCAATCAGCATCAAGATCACAAAGTATCCGGCGATCAGTCCGAGTATCGCAAGTGCATTCATAAAGTCTCGTCTGGGTTCTGCATGCAATGTCACAAGAAAATCGAAGAGACTGGTTAGTTTTGTAGGATGAATTTTCCCTCGCGTTTGATTGAAGAGGCTGTTGACCAAATGGCTTCGCTTCCAGGAATTGGAAGGAAAACGGCGTTACGTCTGGTGTTGCATATGCTTCGTCGGGATGAAGAAGACGTAGAACGCTTTTCAAACGCATTCACCACTTTACGCTCCGGGATTAAGGCATGCAAAATCTGCAATAACCTATCAGACACTGAGATCTGCGGCATTTGCTCTGACCCGCGTCGTGAGCATCGCACCGTGTGTGTTGTCGAAGGAATTCGAGAATTGCTAGCCATTGAGTCAACGGAGCAATTCCGCGGAAGCTACCATGTGTTAGGAGGCGTAATTTCTCCGATGGATGGGGTAGGTCCGAACGATCTATACATTCAATCGTTGATCGATCGCGTGCAAAATGGAACGGTAGATGAAATCATCTTCGCCCTTAGCACAACCATGGAAGGGGAGACAACTTCTTTCTACCTGTACAAGAAATTGAGCGAATACGACGTTCGAGTTACGGCGATCGCTCGGGGTGTGGCTATTGGAGATGAACTTCAATATGCAGATGAGGTGACCCTCGCTCGCTCCATCATGCAACGTCTACCTTACGAAAACGCCCTGCCAGGCAAATGAAACTCTCCGTCATCATAGTCAACTATAACGTCGAGCAATTCCTCGAACAGTGCTTGCTTTCGGTCGAAAAGGCGATCCAAGGCATGGAGGCTGATGTTTGGGTTGTTGACAATGCCAGTGTAGACGGTTCCTGCGCTATGGTTGCAGAACGTTTCCCTTGGGTAAAATTGGTGGCGAACAAAGACAATGTTGGTTTCTCTCGCGCTAACAACCAAGCCATGCGCGCTTCGGATGCGGAGTATATGCTTCTTCTCAATCCTGACACGGTAGTTGAAGAAGACACCTTCCGAAAGTGTGTGGAGTTCATGGATGCGAATCCAAAAGCTGGCGGACTAGGAGTTCGAATGGTTGATGGAAAAGGGAAGTTCTTACCTGAGTCAAAACGAGGTTTACCCACGCCATGGGTATCATTTTGTAAGATCAGTGGGATTTACCGACTCTTCCCGCGATCGCGGAAACTCAATCATTATTATCTCGGACATCTCGATGAGCACGAGACTGCAGAGATTGAGATTCTCAGTGGAGCCTACATGTTGATGCGTAAAGAAGCCCTTGATAAGGTGGGCTTGTTAGATGAAGAATTCTTCATGTACGGTGAAGACATTGATCTCAGTTGGAGAATCGTATTAGGCGGTTGGCAGAACTACTATTTCCCTGAAACGCGCATCATTCACTATAAAGGTGAATCAACCAAGCGCGGTAGCTTGAACTATGTGTTCGTATTCTACAATGCTATGGTCATCTTCGCCCGCAAGCATTTCAGCGAGCGCAATGCGAAGGCGTATACACGTCTGATCAATGTGGCCATTTGGGCGCGTGCTTCCATTGCGGTGATTCAACGTGTTGCTAAGAAGATCATTCTTCCGTTGATTGATGCGTCGGCCTTGTTCTCAGGAATGTGGCTCGCTCAGCGTTATTACGCGCAAGTGGCCGAGAAGATCTTCGATGAGAGCTTAATGATCTACGCTTTCAGTGGCTACGTCATTACATGGATGCTTTCAGTATTCTTTTCAGGAGGCTACGATCGTCCGATCTCGATGCTGCGCTTAGTTCGCGGTAGCATCATTGGCTCGCTCATTATTCTCGTCGCCTACTCACTTCTTCCAGAAAGCCTCAGGTTCTCACGCGCCCTCGTTTTATTCGGTGCTGTGATCTCTGTGCTCTACTACTTATTATCGCGTTGGGTTCTTTCTCGGCTATCGCCGGAACGCTTCGCTTTGGTGGGTGCTGGCATGCGAAGATTCGCCGTTGTGGGTGGGGCAGAAGAGATCGAAAGAATCAGCGAGTTACTCGGACAAACTTCCGTTTCTCGTCCGGAGGTTGTGGGTGTTTCAATTGATGATAAAGTACATGATAACCAGGTTGGTACGCGTGATCAGTTGCAGGAGGTGATTAGGGTCCACCGCATTGATCAAGTGATCTTTAGCGGAAAGGATTTGGCGGCTGCAGAGATCATTGATTCCATGATCAAAACCACAGGGGTAAAAGTGGATTACAAGATTGCTCCACCTGACTCATTGTACATGATCGGGAGCAATAGTATCGAGACCAGCGGTGAACTATTTATGCTCGAAACCAACGGAGTGCACAAGCCTTCAAATCGTCGGAATAAACGATTGTTTGATATTCTCTTCGCACTCGGAATGTTGGTGACATTTCCTATAAGTATCTGGTTTGTCGACAAGAAATCTTCCTTCTTCGGGAATATTTTCAAAGTGTTGACGGGCTCAAGAACTTGGGTGGGTTATGCTCAAACTTCGACTTCTTCCATGCGATTGCCGTCGGTATTGAAAGGGGTGATCACCCCGGCAACCGGTGCCATTTTACGCGAAGGGGATGAAGATACCCTGCAGAAACTCAACATCATCTATGCGCGTAATTACCGCATTCGCAATGACTTGAGTCTTGTTTTCCGCCACTTCGTCCATCTTGGTGAAGGGTAAGTTGATAACAAATCCTATCAACAGCTAAATCGCGCCAATCACGTCTGGAAATTGACTAATTTTGCGGCACCTTAAATGAGAAGGCACGATATGGCACAAACAGAGATCTTATTACCGAAAATGGGAGAGAGCGTTGCAGAAGCAACGATCATCAAATGGTTGGTGGAAGAAGGACAGCAAGTTGAAGCTGACGAACCAATCGTTGAAATCGCCACAGACAAGGTAGACTCAGAAGTACCCGCTCCAGAAGACGGTGTGATCACCAAGATCATGGTCAACGAAGGAGACGTTGTTGAAGTAGGTCAAGCGATTGCTATGTTCTCTACAGATGGAGAAGCAGCGGCGGCACCTGCAGCAGCTCCTGCGGCGGCAACGCCGGCTCCAGCAGCTGCGGCACCTTCTCAAGAAGTGCTCGAAACAGTTACAGCGCCGCTGGCAACAGCAGGAACAGCAGTCGCGAAGAATGGTCCTAGCGGACGATTCTACTCGCCACTAGTTCGCAGCATTGCCAAAGAAGAAGGCATTTCTATGGAAGAGCTCGAAGGAGTTCAAGGAAGTGGTTCTGAAGGTCGTGTAACGAAGAAAGATATCATGGCCTACGTGGCCAATCGTGGAAACGGAGCAGCGGTAGCCACTCCGGCACCATCATCAAACGGACAAGCAGCTCCTGCCGCGAAAGTGGAGAGCGCTCCGAAACTAGCACCAGCGCCAGCGCCAGCTAAGGTTCACCAAGGACCAAAAGTTACTGCCGGACCAAACGACGAGATCGTTGAAATGGACCGCATGCGTAAGTTGATCGCTGATCACATGGTGATGTCGAAGCATACTTCTCCACACGTGACGTCATTCGTTGAGGCGGATGTAACGAACATCGTGAACTGGAGAAACAAGATGAAGAAAGAGTTCGCTGAGCGCGAAGGAGGGAAGTTGACTTTCACTCCAATCTTCATGGAAGCCGTGGCGAAGGCGATCAAAGACTTCCCAGGCGTGAATGCTTCTGTGGATGGTGAAAACATCATCCTACGCAAAGAAATCAATTTAGGAATGGCAGCAGCCCTTCCAAGCGGAAACCTCATTGTTCCTGTGATCAAGAATGCAGATCGTTACAACATGGTTGGTCTAGCCAACGTGGTGAATGATCTGGCAACACGTGCCCGTGAGAATAAGCTCTCACCAGACGAGATCCAGGGAGGTACCTACACGGTAACGAACGTGGGTACTTTCGGAAACGTAATGGGTACACCAATCATCAACCAACCACAAGTAGCGATCCTCGCGCTGGGTGCGATTCGCAAAAAGCCAGCAGTGATCGAAACACCGGATGGAGACATGCTTGGAATCCGCCATATGATGTTCCTTTCACACAGCTATGACCACCGTGTAGTAGACGGTATGTTAGGGGGTAGTTTTGTGAGAAGAGTGGCTGATTACCTCGAGCAATTCGACGTGAATCGCTCACTTTGGTAAGTTTTACTGAGCAACAGCTTGGTAAATCACTGCTAATTAGCCTATTTTTACGACGCTAAGCCAATTATACAGAGATGAAACAACTGTTGCTTGCTGCACTGACACTACTCAGCTTTAACATCGCACTAGCAGGAAACCCTGTTGGTGACTTCAACGCAGACTTCCTTGAAGCGAATCAGCTCATGGAAGAAAAGCTATGGAATCAATCCGTTGACATCTGGAAAGGTCTCATCACAGACCACCAGCAAAATGCCAACGTGAATTACAAACTAGGATTCTGTTTCCTTCAAACAGCAAACCGCAAGTTGGATGCACTTCCATACCTGCAGTATGCTGCGTACCAGGTCGTATCTGATAACTACGATCCGTATGACCCGAAAGAAACGCGTGTTCCTGTAGAGGCCGTTTACTACCTCGGTCAAGCATACCACCTCAACTACGAGATGGATAATGCGATTGCGGAATACGAGCGTCTGTTGAAGATGGTGAACAAGAAGCACCGCCTACACGCTTTGGCTAAGCGCCAAATCGAAATGTGTAACAACGCCAAGGTTCAAGTGGCGAACCCACAGAACTACTTAATCTCGAATGTAGGTCCGGTTGTCAACAAAACAACAAACGAATACTCGCCAGTAATCTCGATCGATGAGAGCGCGCTGTTCTTCACTTCACGTCGTATGCGTGGTGATTCAACAAACCAGTTCATCGTTGATGATGACACAGGGGAGCACCGCGAAGATATCTACGTGTCGTACAAAGACATGGCAGGTAACTGGATGGATCCTGAATTGTTGAACATCAACACGGATAACCACGCAGCAACAATCTCTGCGTCTCCAGACGGACAGGAGCTCTACATCTACTACGACGAGAACGGTGACGGTCAGCTTTGGAAATCTGTTCTTGTGGGTGAGTCTTGGACTGCTCCAGAGAAGCTTGGATCTGATATCAATACGGACGCTTGGGAAACACACGTAACCGTGTCTGCAGATGGAAATACACTTTACTTCACAAGTAACCGCGACGGTGGTGAAGGCGGACGTGATATCTACCGTTGTGTGAAGCTTCCAACAGGAGACTGGTCGAAAGCACTCAACATTGGTAAGTCAATCAATACACCTTACGAAGAAGAATCACCTTTCCTTTCTGTAGATGGGAAAACACTTTATTTCTCTTCTCAAGGGCATAGCTCAATGGGGGGATTTGACATCTTCTACTCAACAATGAGCGAAGACGGAGAGTGGTCGGAGCCTGTGAACATCGGTCACCCAGTGAATACGGTAGATGACGATATCTTCTTCATGCCTACTGCCAACGGCAAGCGTGCTTACTACTCTTCACGTAAAGAAGAGGGTGAAGGACTAAAAGACATCTATGTGATTGATATGCCTGACTCTCCAGTAGAGCCAGACTTAAGCGTATTGAAGGGATACATCTACCCGTCAGAAGGTGAGGAGCTTCCAGAAGATACTTACCTATTGGTAACAAATCAGGAAACAGGAGAAGTAATGGAGTACCGACCGCGTATGCGCGATGGAGCTTATGTTGCCATCCTACCTCCATGTATTTCATACAAGATTGAGTACTTCGTAAGCCAAGAGATTGTACACGATGACTTCATCAATGTTCCTTGTGAGTCAGCTTACAATGAAATTGACAAAGAGATTTACCTTCTACCTGTACACCTAGGTGGTGCAGTAGCATCAGGAGAGGAAGTAATTGGAACTCCTGAGATCGAAGAAGGAGACATCATTGCTGAGACTCCGGAAGAGATCACTGAAGAAGACAAAGTAATTGCGGTAGCTACGGCTGAGAATGCATACTACCAGCGTTACTTCCTTTACGACATGGGTGAGTGGAACGATGAGAAGGTGAATGATACGTTCAACGAATTCGTTGAAGGTGTGTCTGCATTGATCGCTGTAAACGGGTCTGCGAAGATCCTAGTAGAGTCAAGTGCGTCTAAGGTACCATCAAGTCGTTTCCGCAACAACACTGAGTTGACTGCCTTCCGTAACAAGTTAGCGAAAACAGAGGTGGCGAAAGCACTCGAGGCGAAAGGATTCGAAGAAGGAAAAGACTTTACGTTCCAAGCAGGACGTAAGCTTGTTGGTGGTCCTGACTACCAGAACGATGCACAGGAGCGTAAGGCTGTATACGAGCAGTTCCAGTACATTAAGATCTGGGCAGAGTAAGAAAAGAAACTCTATACCATATATAATCAGAAAGCCCCTCCATCTCGGAGGGGCTTTCCTTTCTGCCTGTTTGTGGCCTCCATCTCGGAGACCTGCTACTCTACCATATTCATAACGTATATCCTTTTGGAAAAATTACATCCTATTGAAATTTTCCTTAATTCCTCAGTGTTTTCAACACCTACAGAACCACTCTTTCTGTTTTGGTAACTTGCCCGCATGAAGTTGAACCTTAAACGACCGCTGGTTTTCTTTGATCTGGAAACCACAGGCACAAGCATTGCCCAGGATAGAATTGTAGAGATCGCACTTGTGAAGGTAATGCCTGATGGTTCGGTGCATACCAAGCCTTCATCAACAGGGGCTGACAACCGTTTCCTGATCAATCCTGAAATGCCGATTCCTTTGGAGTCTAGTTTGATTCACGGCATCTACGATGAGCATGTAGCCGAGGCGCCTACCTTTAAAGACATTGCAGATAAACTCTTCATCTTCCTGTCTGACTGCGACCTTGGTGGATTCAATTCGAACCGATTTGATATCCCGTTGTTGGCAGAAGAATTCCTGCGCGTTGGAATCGACTTCAGCATTGAAGATCGCAACCTGGTCGATGCCCAGGTCATCTTCCACATGATGGAGCAGCGTACCTTGAAAGCGGGTTACAAGTTCTACTGCGGTAAAAGTCTAGACGATGCCCACGAGGCATTGCCAGATGCCATGGCGACCTATGAGATCTTCGTAGAGCAAATGGAGCGCTATCAAGGACAAGAAGCCAAAGACACCCAAGGCAATCCACTTCCTACCTTGACAAATGATATGGAGGTAGTCAACAAGTTCTGTCAGCGCAACCGCCACGCAGATTTGATGGGCCGTTTCGTTTACAACGCTGACGATGTGGTTGTATTCAACTTTGGTAAGTACAAAGGGCAATCTGTCAAAGGGGTGCTCGAGTCTGATCCGGGATACTATGGTTGGATGATGAAGGGAGATTTCCCATTGTATACCAAGAAGGTATTGAAGTCGCTTCGCGCTGAATTGAATCGACCGTGAAAAAGATTGCCGTCTTAGTTTCTAATGACCTGAGTCACGACCAGCGGGTTCGTAAGACCTGCGAAGTCTTGTTAAAGCATGGTTTGGAGCCAGTGCTCGTAGGCAGGTTATTGGAAGGGTCTATTGATTTTGAGAGGCCTTATGAGACAGTGCGATTTCCTTTAAAACATACAGGTGGGGCTCGTTTTTATGCTGAGCTTCAAAAGGTGCTTGATCGTTTTCTTCGCTCGCGCGGAAACGAATTTACCGGTGTATGGGCCAATGACCTCGATACCTTGTGGCCAGCTTGGCGTTTCCATAAACGCACTGGGAAAGCGATTATCTACGACAGCCACGAGTACTTCACTGAAGCTGCGGGTCTCACTGGAAGGCCCTTTCCCAAAAAAGTATGGGAGACCATTGAAGGGCGCATCTTCCCACGACTCAAGTATGTTTTTACGGTAAACGAAAGCATCGCGGAGATTTACCGCAAGAAGTACAAGGTAGACGTGCAAGTACTGCGCAACGTGCCCTTCTTGAAGACCCAGGAGATTGTGGCTCGATCACGACAAGAACTTGGACTTCCTGAAGGTAGACTGGTCATTTTGCAAGGAGCCTTTATGGATAAGGACCGTGGAATTGTGGAAGCCGTAGAAGCCTTCCAGCACCTTAATGATGTCCATTTGTTATTGGTAGGAGCAGGAGAGGAGTGGCAACGTGCTCAAGAGCTTCGAAAGGAGCTTGGGCTCGAAGACAAGATTACAATCAAACCGAAGTTACCCTACAAAGAACTCGTGCAGCATACGCGCAATGCAGACCTCGGGTTAAGTCTAGACAAAGGATTGCACTTCAACTACTACTATAGTCTTCCGAATAAGCTCTTTGATTATATCCACGCAGGAATTCCGGTTTTGGCTTCTCCGCTTCCGGAAGTGAAGCGTGTGGTAGAAGGAATGAAGGTTGGACAATTAATTCCTGATTGGGATCCGAAGAACATTGCTGAAGCCATTGAGAAGATCTTGTCTATTGACAAGCAGGAATGGACATCGGGTCTACAAGAAGCACGCGAGACATTTAATTGGGATGCAGAGAGCCAAAAGATCAAGGTTATGCTGGAACGAGCAGAACTTATTTAAAGAGCTTCTTTCGGATATACTTGGCGAAAATCACCGGGCCTTGCCACCATCTTAGTTTCCAGGGTAGCAAAGAGCGTTTCATTCTCCATTCTTCCTTATATAGTCCAGCCGTGAACTGCTTTGATATTCCGGCTGCGGAGGCGGTCGCGAAATGCTCACGAACGATTTCAGCCATATCGTTATTCAAGTACATCGACAAATTCAGGTGGTAATCACCAAATACTTTGAATTCCTCTGGGTAACGGTAATGTTCGAATACGTCTTTTCGGTAAATCGCCCCTTGGTGATGTACAATGTTTCGCGTGTAGAGGTCGTGATCCCATTTGGGCTCATACCATTCTTTTACCAGGCGATGCTCGCTTCCTTCATTCTTTACTCTTCCAAGTATGATCTTCGCTTCCGGGTGTACTTTGCTCATAGCATGTTGCACCGATTCCGCGCTAGCGAGATGATCATCAGCCCCCATAAAAAGAAGCCAATCACCTTGAGCGTGGTCAATACCCTTATTCATCGCGGGGTAAACCCCAGGCTTGTCAGTGAAATAGATCACCTGCACAAAAGGGTAGGATTCGGCGATAGCCAGCGTGTTATCTGCAGAACCACCGTCGACTAAGATCACCTCAGCATCAGAAAGCGGTTGCAAGCTTTTCAGGCAGTCGTTGAGCTGGGCTTCAGCATTCAACGTAGGTATGATCACCGTCAGCAACGGCATGGATTACTTGTATGCGAAGTCTGAGAAATGATTGATGTTCGCTGCATCTTTGACAGCGCCATCCACGCAGACAATCGTACGCGCTTCGAACTTCTTCATCGAAGCATAGTCATGGGTAGCCATCAGCACGGCTTTACCTGCTTTAGAAATATCGAGAAGGAGATTCAGGATGCCCTCAGTGGTCGTCGGGTCCAAGTTTCCAGTAGGCTCATCGGCTAGGATCAAATCTGGTTCATTTAACAAGGCTCGTGCAATGGCAACACGTTGTTGTTCACCACCAGAAAGTTCAAAGGGCATTTTATATCCCTTCGTTTGAAGCCCCACTTTGGAAAGCACTTCTTCCATGCGTTCCTCCATCTTCTTTTTGTCTTTCCAACCTGTAGCTTTCAAAACAAACTTGAGGTTGTCATTCACGCTTCGGTCAGTCAACAGCTCAAAGTCTTGAAACACGATACCTAGTTTACGACGGAGAAAAGGAACCTTGCTCTTTTTAATCTTGGTTAGGTCAAAACCACAGACGCTTCCTTCGCCCGAACGAGGGGCTAATTCACCGTACAAGGTTTTGAGGAGGGAGCTTTTACCGCTTCCGGTTTTACCAATCAAATAGATGAACTCACCCGGGTCGATCTGGAGATCAACGTTGTTCAAAATGATGTTCTCATTCTGAGCGATCTGAACGGATGAAAGCTTTACAATCGGTTCCATAGACAGGGGGAAGGTACAATTATTAACTCCTGAGCACGGCTCGGTATTGTGGAGTTTTAAACACCGTAGAAGGTATTACAGTAAGTGCAGGCGAACACCTGTTCTGTGTCGGGTCACGCTACGCCACCACAGATCATAGACCGTGTCGCCTCCGATCAAATTCGACGGAGAATACCCGTAGAAGAAGTCAAGAAGGTAGTCACCGTGACCTAGATTCAACGGGAGCGTCAATCCACCGTCAATTCTCAGGTTGTACTCTGTTCCAGTAGGATCTGCAGATTCCATTCCCGGGATATTGAATTCGATCGCTCCACCTACAAATCCTCCGAGCTTCTCAGATTGAAGTGGGTTGTTGATCATTAAGTGGATGGGAATATCTGCAGTCAGCGGATAGAAGAACTTGAATTCACGCTCGAAGCCTACGCGATCATAACGCATTTGAGTAGGGATTATACTGATCACTGCTTGCGGACGAAGCGCTAAGAAGCTCGAGAGAGGGATGTAGGTGGATAGGCCTGCACTCACACCAAACCCTAGCGTCGTTTCTACTTCTTTGAAGACATCTCGCGTTTGAAATGTTGGGTTCTCTTCGCCACTTAGAATACCTGTCTCAACGCTCAACGTGAAACCCCAATACATTCCTTTCGCACCTTCTTCTTCCTCATAGGCATCATCGTCTTGAGCCCAAAGACAAACTCCCAACAGGAGCAACGAACCAGTGATCAAATACTTCATGTAACGAAGTTAATGAGCTCCTCATGGAATTGGGGTGCAGAGGTGCATCTATCTTTCAACAAAAAGGCCGGACTGCTTTAACAGTCCGGCCTTTTCAAAATGTATTTCTAAGGTTTAGTCAACCTTGAATTCGCTGTTTGAGATACGCTTGTTCACGGATACGTTATCAAGTGTTACTTCGATAACCTGTGGACCCACTACCTGCGATACCTTCACAGGGAACTGAATTCCGCTGAACTCTTTGTACTCTTCAATCATTGAAGCTACGGTCATTCCACCTTGAGGTGTTTCTTCAGTAGAAACCGTAGATACTAGAAGTCCAGTGTCTACACTGTAGTACTGAGTAGAAGAAGTCTCTTCTCCTTTCATCAAGTCAACAACGTACATGCGCTGACCGTTGTCGTCAGTGTCGATTCCTTTCAACACTGCAGACATGCCGTAATCAGCTAGGTGATCATAAGCCAGCATATCTAGCTGCATCTTAGCTTCTGAAATCTCTTCTTCAGTCATTGCGATCGACTGTCCCATTTGAGAGCTAGATCCACGGTCTCCGTCAATTACTTGCTTCATCATGGTTTGTCCACCCATAGCAACAGTCATGACCATCTGGTCAGTTCCTTTCACCTTGCGGTTGTATGCTAGAGACATTCCACTCACGCCCATGCTTCCTTCTTCGATGATAGAGTTCACCTTTGCGAGGTTTTCTTTCCCACCGATAGCAGCGTAGTACGCATCGAATACGTTCTGAGCAGTCATTCCTTCTGGAGCTGCCTCTAGATCAATGTACTCTCCTCCGTAGATGTCGAAGAATTCAACTTCACCAGACTTCGCGAATTTCGCGAGAGACTCAGCTACTTCTTCTTTGTTACCTACAACCGTAATGTTCAGGTTGTTTGGCTTCAAGTAACGTTGAGCAACACGTAGAACATCGTCAGTAGTTACTGCTTCAAGCTTTGTCAAGTAAGTTGCGTAGTAGTCTTTTGGAAGATCATAACGCTCGATGTTCAATGCGAAACGTGCGATTGTCTGGGGAGACTCCAAGCTACGAGCGAAGCTTCCATTCATGTAGTTCTTGATGAAACGAAGTGTTGTGTCAGCCACCCGCTCGCGTGTTAAACGCTCGATCTCGTAGAGGAACTCAGTCACAGAGCTATCTGTTACTTCGTTACGCACACTGGCGTAGGCGTTGAAGCTACCAATCACAGGGTCAGGAGACGTAGAAGAACGAGCTCCGTATGTGAAGGCTTTATCTTCACGCAGGTTCTGCATCAAACGTCCACCGAATACACCACCACCGAGGATGTTATTCATTACAGAAGCTGCAATGGCATCTGGATGTCCAGGTGTCATGTCTACCGGGTGGTTGATATCAATTACCGACTGCACTGCACCAGAAAGTGGAACAAAAGCAACGCGGTTTCCACGTGGAGGAGTTGGCTTGTCGTAGGCGTGTTGAGGAGCTTGACCTGCTTCCCATCCACCGAAGTACTTCTCGGCTTGAGACTTGGCTTGCTCCATGCTGATGTCACCTACGATCACGAGGTAAGCGAGATTCGGCTTGAAATAATCTTGGTAGTAACCAATCAAGTCATCACGCGAAATTGCTTCTGTAGTCTTCTCTGTTTGCTGTTCACCATACGGGTGGTCAAGTCCGTAACAGATCGCGTTTGAGATGTTGCGAGAAATGTCATCAGCTGATGACTTAGAGCTCGCCAATCCAGAAAGGGTTTGCTTGCGCAGCTTCTCAAGCTCATCTTCAGGGAATGCAGGAGACATCAACATCTCTTGCATCAAGCTGAGTAGGTTGTCTGAGTGCTTTGTCAAACATGCACCATACATACCTGTTGAGAATGTGCTGAGTGAAGCTCCCATGAAGTCGATTTCTTGATCGATCTGAGCTTTTGTTTTGCCTGCTGTACCAGCAGAAAGAAGGTCACCAGCCATGCTTACATATCCAGCTTTGTTTCCTTCCATGATAGGATCACGGTCGATTGTCAACTGGTATGAAACGCGTGGTAATTTATCGTTGTTTACTACGATCACGCGTAGCCCATTTCCAAGGCTGAATGTTTCGTAGTCGCCGATGCTTATCTGCGGAGCCGGACCCGGCTGAGGAACGATCGAGCGATCGACTTTCCCTCCTGAACACGCTGCCAGGAAGAGCACTAATAGCGGAAGAATGTATTTCAAGGTCTTCATTTTGTCGTATTCTGAGGATTAATTTTCAGTGGCATTAGCAGCTTCCTCATCGAATAGGAAGTAGAGCACCACGCGGTTATTTTCCGAGTAGTACTTCTGAGCTGCTTTCTGAATGTCTTCGCGAGTTACCGCCTGGTAACGATCGATTTCATTGTTGATTAGGTTCGCATCACCATAATACATATGGTAGTTAGCCAATGACTCTGCAATACCTGCAACAGATGAATTAGAAGAGACGAAACCGTTTTCTACCTGATTCTTCAGCTTTTGCAATTCTTCTTCAGAAATCAATTCGTTCTTAACACGTTCGATTTCTTCGTTCATCGCTGCTTCAACTTCTGCAGGATCAACCCCCATATTCGCCATAGAGAAAGCCAAGGTCAGACCTGGATCTTCTAGTGGGAATGAGAATGCCCCACAGAAAAGAGCAAGCTGCTTTTCTTCCACAACTGCACGGTTTAGACGGCTAGAACCACCTTGACTAAGTAAGGTGTTCAACATGTCTACACTGTAGAAGTCAGGCTCTCCTTGTGCAGGAATATGGTAAGCTTGAAGAACCAACGGTAGTTGGTCTTTTCCTAGAATGGTGTCACGTACTTCAGCAGTTTTCATCGGCTCATCCATTGATGGACGAGGGATTTCAGCTGTTCCTTTCGGGATTGCCGAGAAGTACTTTTTAATCATCTCCTTCGCCTCATCGATGTTGATATCACCAGCGATGGATAGTACAGCGTTGTTTGGAACGTAGAAGGTCTTGTAGAAATCAACGAACTCTTCTTCTTTCGCTGCATTCAGGTGGTCCATTGAGCCAATGGTGGTCCACTTGTATGGGTGTTCTACATAGGCGCGCTTCATGGTTTCTTCCAGCAGTCTTCCGTAAGGCTGGTTGTCAACACGCTGACGCTTTTCTTCTTTTACTACTTCGCGCTGAGTTTCGATTCCTTCGTTTTCTACTTTGGCGTGAAGCATACGCTCAGACTCGAGCCAAAGCCCTAGTTCAAGTTGGTTACTTGGGAGTACTTCGTAGTAGAATGTACGGTCATTCGAAGTGTTGGCATTCAATACACCACCTGCGTTCTCAACGTAACGTGAGAATTCACCGCGGCCCATGTTCTCCGATCCTTCGAAAAGAAGGTGCTCAAAGAAGTGCGCCATTCCGGTGCGTGATGGATCTTCATTCTTTGATCCGACGTGGTACATAACTGTCACCGCCACGATAGGGGTGCTGTGATCTTCATGAAGGATCACGTGAAGGCCGTTCTTCAGGTCGTACTCTTCGAACTCGATCTCACGCATTTGTGCTTGAGATGTTGTTGCGAGAAGTCCGAAAATTCCTGCAAAGGCAAGGCTTAGGATTCGTCTCATATCAACTCGATTGGTTTTCGAACAGCTAAAATACTGGATAATGACGTCTGTTCAAGATGATTTTGGCGAACGGTTGTAGTCTATGGAGAATGGAATCAGGTGTCGGAGCATTCACTTTGAATTTTTACCTTTCGCACCCATGGAAGCATACCACATATCTCTGAATGAAGCGACGATCGAAGAGTTGAACGGAGTTATCTCTTCCGGTCAGAAGCTGGCTATCGCGGCTGATGCTGCGGAGAAAGTAACCGCTTGTCGAACTTTTCTTGATGAACGACTGGCGTCATCATCCGATCCGATTTACGGAATCAATACAGGCTTCGGTTCGCTTTGTAATGTACAAGTGGGAAAGGAAGATCTCGCTACACTTCAGAAGAACTTGGTCCTCAGTCACGCATGCGGGCTTGGAGAGACCATCGATCCAGAGGTGGTGAAGTGGATGATGCTTCTGAAGGTAAAAGGACTCAGTTATGGGCATAGTGGTGTGCAATTGGTGACGATCAAACGGTTGATCGACTTGTACAACGAAGGATTGCTTCCAGTCATCTATGCTCAAGGGTCTCTAGGAGCTAGCGGTGACTTGGCCCCGCTTGCTCACCTCGCTCTTCCGTTGATCGGTGAAGGACAGTTATGGGAAGAGGGAAGACCGAAACCAACCAAGGAGTTGTACTGGTCTCGCAATTGGGAAGCAATTGAGCTTCAAGCTAAAGAAGGACTAGCTCTGTTGAATGGAACACAGTTCATGAGTGCCTTCGGTTGCTACTTGACGATGCAGTCGATACAACTCATTGATGCAGCCAACCGAATTGCTGCGATGAGCCTGGAAGCATTCGATGGTCGTATTGAGCCTTTCGGCGAAGCGGTGAATACTGTTCGCAACCAACACGGACAAATGAAGGTGGCAGCAGATATGCGTAAACTCCTTGAGAGTAGCGTTGGAATGAAACGCCATAAAGAGCACGTTCAAGACCCATATTCTTTCCGCTGCATCCCTCAGGTGCACGGTGCTACGATGGATGTGATCAACTACGTGCGTACAATTCTGGAAAGAGAGATCAACGCAGTAACGGATAACCCAACGATATTCCCTGAACTGAATGAGATCGTTTCAGCAGGTAATTTCCATGGACAGCCTTTAGCCTTGGCACTGGATCAGTTGGCACTCGGTATGCACGAGCTGGCGAGTATCTCAGAACGTCGCGTATACAAGCTAATCAGCGGTCAGCGTAACCTGCCTGAATTCTTAGTAGCGAACCCAGGCTTGAATTCAGGATTCATGATCCCTCAATATGCTGCGGCTTCTGTAGTGAGTCAGAACCGACAGTTGGTGACTCCGTCTTCTGCAGATACAGTGGATTCAAGCAATGGTCAAGAAGATCACGTGAGCATGGGGGCCAACGCAGCAACCAAAGCTTATCGTGTGATTGAGAATGTACGCAAGGTGCTAGCGATAGAGCTCTTCAACGCCGCACAAGCATTAGACCTTCGTGGTGTAGATGAAGCATCACCAATGGTTCAAGAGTACCATAAGAAGTACCGAAAGGTGGTGCCATTCATCGAGAACGATGAATACATGCATCCGCACATTATGAAGAGTATCGGGTTCCTTCGTTAATTACCTTCTTCTGGAAATAGCACGGTGATATGCATTCGCGTTGATGTTGTGCTGTCTAAGGGTTTTCGCAAAGTTGTGGTATCCATCTAACGCTGGTTTTGCACACATATAGATGTAATCATGCCTGTCAGGATTGAGTACGGCATCGACGTAGTGCGTTTCAGGGAAATTGATGGGGCCTGGAGGTAGTCCTGAATGGAGGTAAGTATTGTAGGGCGAGTTCACTTCCATGTGCTCGTTGAGTACACGTCGGATGGTGTAATCATCTAGGGCGTAGATGAGCGTGGGATCTGCTTGCAACGGAATACCTCTTTTCAGTCTGTTTAGATAGAGCCCAGCAACGATAGGAGCTTCTTCACGCATGGCTGTCTCTGCTTTGACAATGCTTGCGAGGGTAACCACTTCGCTTTGGCTGAGTCCGAGGCTGACGGCTCTTTCTTTCCGTCCATCCGTCCAGAAAGCACGGTATTCAGCGGCCATTCGTTCAAGCAGCTCTTCGGCGTCGGTATCCCACCACATTTCGTAGGTGTTTGGAATGAACATCGTTCGGAAATTCTCTTTGTTGAAACCGAAACGAGCGGCTTGTTCTTCCGAAAGGACAAGCTGCAAGAACTCAGCGCTATCTGCTTCGAGCATTGCAGTGAGTTTACCAGCAATATCTTCTGGTTTGCGGGCGCTGGTGAACGTCACACGCACCGCATCTTGATCTCCGCTACGTAGTTTGTTGACCACTTGGTTCATGCTCATGCCTTGGTTGAAGACATAACGACCAGGCTTCACGCGCGCGAACTCTTTCAGCTCGATGACTTGTTCTAGCAGTTCTTGGTCATTGACAATACTGTCTCCAATGACAATGGTGATCAACTCATCCATCGATGTGCCCGTAGGAATGAAAACCTCTTTCTGCGAGTGGGAGAAGACGGTGCTTGAATCCATGACCTTTCCGTAAGCATACCACGCGACCACTCCTCCAAAGGCCGCTAGAATTACTCCAATTGTCAATAATCTCCTCATTCCTGTTTCTTGATCAACTGGTAAAACAGTTCGTCGATGTAGCCGTCAGTGCCTTTGAGCCATTGCTTTCGAGTTGCTGTCAATTCGAATCCAGCTTTTTCGAACAACGCAACACTGGCGTGGTTATTGGCAGGAATGTTCGCATAAATCTGGTGCAAATGGAGTACATCGAAACCATATTCAATCAGCGTGGTGAGCGCGTCGTAGGCTACGCCTTGTTTGCGCTTTTCTTTCTCGCCAATGAGAATTCCAATACCAGCTCTTAAATGCGTAGGGTCAAAATCAAAGAGGTCAATCGCACCTACCGGACGTTCTTCTGTGCAGATAACTAGTCTTAGTTGACGATCTGCATAAACGTCGCGAATGCCTCGAATGTACTTTTCGAGATCGTTGCGACTGAAAGGGGAGGTGGTGCCGCTCACCAACCAATTGTCAGTGTCATTTTCCCACTTGAAAAAGTGGTTAACATCATGTGGTTCTACGGCGCGTAAAAATGAGCGTTGTCCTTGAAGTTTCATGCGGTTGAATAGCTACCCGTGGATAGGAGCACCAAGGTACAAGCTATTTCATAGTTAATACCGTTTTCTTCGAGAATTCGATACAGCTCTTCGTTTTCTGTGCCTGGGTTAAAGATTACCCGTTTCGGCGCTAGCCGAAGAATATAATTGAACCAAGAGGATTGATTCCTGGGCCCAACATATAAAGTTACCGTTTCAATATTCTCAAGCAGAGGACGATCAGTGATAATCTTGTCACCACTGATGTGTCCGTCGCGAATGCCAATAGGGTATACTTCTTCTCCGCATTCTTTCAATCGCTCCGTGGCGATGTAGCTATATTTACCCGGATTCGGACTAGCTCCGATGACTACTGTTCTATTCATAATGTGAAATTACAAACGCCTTGTTCACAGTTGGTCACAAAGCAGTCACGATCATTCTTCAGCTTTGCTACCTTGCATTCGTTACATTTGTTCTCGAACAAACTATTTATTCCGGCTGAATGAAATACGGATTGCTTCTTATTGCAGTAGTTGCGGCGCTAGCCAGCTGTACCATTAACAGAAACGTCATGTTCAAGACTGATCATGATTACGTTTACGATAGCCCCCCAACTGATTCTGCAGAGATTTCGGAGTACAAGATTTCTCCAAACGACATGTTGTTGGTGCGACTGTTTGCGAACGACGGAGCGAAGCTGCTTGACATTACAGCAGGTACAGGAGATGCTCAGCAGTATGCTAACTTCTTGACAACAAACTTTTTGGTTGAAGTAGATGGAATGGTTGAGCTGCCGGAACTTGGCGAAATAGAGGTGGCCGGACTCACCCTGAATGAATGTGAAGAATTGTTGGAACAGCTTTATTCTGATTACTATGTGGAGCCATTTGCATTCGTTCAGGTGCTGAATAACCGGGTCATCGTATTCCCTGGAACGGGAAGTCAAGCGGCTGTGATTACACTTCAGAATGCCAATACCACAGTGATCGAAGCGATTGCTCTCGCCGGCGGACTCGCACAACGAGCAGACGCTCGAAAGGTGAAGCTCATACGATACTTCGATGATCGACGTGAAATCTATCTGATGGATCTGTCTACGATTGAAGGTGTTGAATTCGCAAGCATGGTGGTGCAAGCCAACGATGTCATTTATGTTGAGCCAGTACCGGAAATTGCCAGCGAGGTGATGTCTGATTTGGCGCCATACGTGACCTTGGTGTCAGGGATTGCGCTGATTTATGCCATTCTACAAGGGGCATTCTAACCCATGCAGCAAGACAAGAATTTTGATGAATACAAAGAGAGGTTAACCAACTTCTCCTATGAGTTCGACCTCGGGCTCTTTATTCACATTCTCAAAAAATCGCTCCCGTGGATGGTAACGATGATTGTCGTTGCCTTGGTGACAGGCTTCCTTTATCTCCGATATACGCCTGAAACCTATCAAGCAAAAGCCATCCTCCAATTAGGTGAAGACGATAGCGCTAACCGCGTCTTGAATGTCAATACGCTGACTGAGGATAATAGCATTGATGGCAGGGTAGAGCTTATTCGTTCGAAGCTTCTCATTCAGAAGACCCTTGAAAACATGCCGGTAGAGATCTCTTACTTCGCGAAAGGAGAGATCTTGACCAATGAGCATTACATCCTCTCACCGTATCGCGTTGAAATCGATAGCATCTGGAATGACCGCTTCATCAACCGCACTATGGTGATGGAGTTCGATCAAGACCTGAACTTTGATCTTCTGGTAGGAGGTGAAAAGTACTCGGGAAGTCCAGGTAAACCAGTGAGTTTCGATGGTATGGTGTTGAATGTTGTCATCGTCAATGAAAAAGCATTAAGGGCATCGATCGAGGAGTACGAGCTGTATTTCCGTCTGAACAACACGAAGACTTTGGCGAATCGATTTGCCGGTGGGCTAGACATTCGCATCCTCAACAACACGGCGAAAACGGTTCAGATCTCTTACAAAGACAACAACCCTTACCTAGCCAAAGACTTTGTAAGTGCTTTGTCTTCTGAATTCATTCGCTTCGACCTAGAGAAACGCCAGCGTTCAGATGAAAATATCTTGAACTTCATTGATGCGCAGATTGATACGGTATTCGAACGCTTGAAGAATTCTGAGATTCTTCTGAACCAGTACAAGCAGTCGAATAAGATTACGGATCTACAGAGTATTTCGGGGGTATACCTCAATCGCTTAACGGACCTTGAAACGCGTGTGATTCAGTTGGAGGTTGAAGAGAAACTCCTCAATGAGGTAGAGTCACTTACTCAAAAGAGTTCAACCGAAATTGAGATCTACAACCTCGTTCCTCTCGTTGCTGGAAGCCAATATGAAAGCGCCCTCAGCGGACTTTTAGAAACTTTAGAACGTCTACTTCTCGCCAAAGAAGAAGCCCTATTCCGGGTTACCGAAGAAAACAACAAAGTACAATCGCTCGAGTATCAAATCGGAATCCAGAAAGAGATCATCGTAAAGACGATTGATGCGATGCGCGAGAAGATTGGAGCGCGCAAAGATGAACTCTATGCGCAGCTGAAAGAGATTGAAGAAGTATACTACGATTTACCAACCAAAGAGCTTGAGTTCGCACGTCTAGAGCGTCTGTTCAATATCAATGAGAAGTACTACACGATGCTTCTGGAAAAGCGCATCGAATATCGAATATCCAAAGAAGGGTTCGTTACGCAGAACCAAATCCTTGAAGAAGCTCGCCTACCGCAGACGCCAATCGCACCGAAGCGAAACTTGATTTTAATCTCCTTCTTCTTGGCAGGACTCCTGTTGAGTTTCATCTTCATCTCAGTGCGCTATTTGTTGCACAATGAAATCACTTCATTGAATGAGGTAGTACGTCTTTCGAACGCTTCTATCAGCACTCTTGGAGTGATTCCGAAGTACAAGGAGAACGTTCCTGTTTCTATGCTCTTGGTAGATAGAAACCCGAAGTCACTCATTGCAGAGTCGTTCAGAACGATCCGAACGAACATGCAGTTCCTGAATAATGAGGATGGTCCTAAGATAGCTGCTGTTACCTCGACCATTAGTGGAGAGGGGAAGACCTTCATTGCTCTCAACTTAGCGGGAATCATTGCGTTTAGTGGTAAGCGTGTGGTCGTGATTGATCTTGACATGCGTAAGCCCAAGATTCACAAAGGATTCGAGGTTGATAATGATCGTGGGATGAGCACCATTCTTATCGGACGCACTAGCATTGAAGAGTGCATTCGCAATAGTCAGCTCGATAACCTAGATTTCATTACGGCCGGACCTATTCCACCGAACCCAAGTGAGTTGATCATTAGCAAAAAGATGGATGAGGTGATTGAGTCCCTCATGAAAGAGTACGATATGGTCATCATTGATACACCGCCGGTTGGATTGGTGACCGATGGTATCGCCATTATCAACAAGGCTGATTTCCCATTGTACATCTTCCGCTCAGACTACAGTAAGAAGAAGTTTATCCAGAACGTTGATCGTTTGATCAATGAGAATCAAATCTCGAAGTTGTCTGTCATTCTGAATGGTGTAGACTTCGACCGTAACAAGTACGCATATAACTATGGGTACGGTTATGGTTACGGTTATGGAACTGGCTATGGCTACGGCTATTACGACGAAAAACAACCGAAGAAGAAAGGAATACTCAAGCCAAGAAAGAAATGAAGGTAAGTTCGACACCGATCGAAGGTTTGTTAGTCATCGAACCATCGGTCTTCCGAGATGATAGAGGGTACTTCTTCGAGCCATTCAATGATCGCCGATTTCAAGAGGCAACAGGACTAGATGTTACATTCGTTCAAGACAATGAGTCGCTTTCCAAAGCCTACACTGTGCGCGGTTTACATTTTCAAGAACCACCAGTTCCACAAGGGAAATTAGTGCGCGTTTCGAGAGGAAAAGCGTTCGATGTAGCTGTTGATCTGCGCAAAGAATCGCCTACGTTCGGACAGCATCATATGGTGCTGCTAAGCGAGGAGAATAAACTTCAGTTCTGGATTCCTCCGGGCTTTGCTCATGGGTTTTTGACCCTTGAAGATGACACAGTATTCAGTTATAAGTGCACGGGTTACTATGCTCCTGAATGCGAACGAACCTTGCGATGGAATGATCCTATTCTGGCCATCGATTGGGGTGTAGAAGAACCGCTCATTAGCGAGAAAGATGCAGATGCACCTGGATGGGCTGAATATGAAAGTCCGTTCTAAATGACACTAGCCACTGGACTCTTCATTCTTTGTGCCTTTGCGCTGTCAATAGCCGTGAATGGACTGCTCCTGCGTTTTCTTCGAACCTTAGGAACCAAGAATCAAGAGGCGAAACTCCAAGTTCGTTGGAGCGCGCAAACGAAGCCCACTATTGGCGGGATTTCATTCTTTACTGGCTTCCTTTTTTCTTTCCTATTCGCAGCGCTTGTAATAGATGACCCTCTGATGCCAATGTCTGCTCAAGTAGCCATTCTCATCGCTTCGACATTGGGGTTTGTCATGGGATTAGCCGATGATGCTTTCAATACGAAACCGTTATTGAAGTTCTTAGCACAAATTGCCTGTGGTTTGATTCTCGCCTTCGGCGGAATAACCATTGACTTAGGAGTTGGAAGAGCCTTAGACATGTTCTTTACGGTGCTATGGGTGATTACATTGATGAATTCCTTGAATATGTTAGACAACATGGATGGTGTTTCATCTTCGGTGGCGCTAACGATTTTAGGTGCGATTTGGTTTGTGCTTCCCACGGGGTCAGTAGTGTCGCTGATATGCTTGGGAATGATGCTCACCATCGGTGCCTTCCTCGTATTCAATTGGCATCCTTCCTCGATGTATATGGGGGATAGCGGTAGTCAGCTCATTGGAGTGATGGTTGCAGCGATGACCTTGGTGTATGCACAAGGAGAGTTAAGCTTTATTCCGGCAGGAGGGGCTTCACTTTTTGTGGGACTGATCTTACTGTGTTTCACGACCCTATGTGATACGGCGGTAGTTACATCAAGTCGATTGATGTCAAAGAGATCGCCGTTTGTTGGAGGTCGTGATCATACCACGCACAACCTGTCTTATCTAGGTTTAAAAGATAATTTGATCGCCTTCATTTATTTTGTTTGGAATATTCTGAATGCTACGCTGGCAATCTTTTTGCTCACGTATACTAAAGAAGGAATTACACGTTGGTTATTAGGAGTTGTATTATACATGCTCCTCGTTTTTATATCTTTCTTAATCGTATCGCGTAAGAACTTACACAAGGGAAAATACACCTATTAATATGGCACGCTCTATCCGTTTTTTGACCACGACGTTATCAGTGGCAGGAGTTCTCCTAATCGCTTACTTCCTCATGGGGTATTCAAAGCCGATTCCTGAACGAAAGGCAGATGAGATGTACAAAGATCATGTCGAAGAAAACTACAAGGTCTTTAGTCTAGCGACCCCAGAAGAAGTGTATTTCGCAGGTGAACGAGTGCCTATGGAAACCTTTGGTGTGCGTGAGAAACTCGATCGCGAGCTACTGGTGAATACCTATTGGCATAGCAATACCTTCTTGACTTTCAAGCGCGCGAATCGCTGGTTCCCGGTCATTGAGCCAATCCTTGAAAAGAATGGTGTGCCTGATGATTTCAAGTACCTAGCAGTGATTGAAAGTGGCTTGACCAATGCCGTGTCTCCAGCAGGAGCAACGGGGTTCTGGCAGTTCATGAAGACCACTGGTAAGAGCTATGGTCTAGAAATTACCAGCGAGGTGGATGAGCGTTACCACGTTGAAAAATCGACAGAAGCGGCGTGTCAATACCTCCTTGATGCTTACGAGAAATATGGAGATTGGGCCTTAGTAGCAGCTTCGTACAACATGGGTATGGGCGGTGTGAATAAGCAGCTCAAAAACCAGCAAGTAGATGAGTATTGGGATCTTCTCTTAAATCAAGAGACCGGACGTTACGTTTACCGCATCTTGGCGATCAAAGAGATCTTGAACAATAGCGGAGATTACGGATTCGTTCTTCGTCCAAAAGACCTCTACGAGCCCTACGAAACGCGCACTGTGATGCTGGACTCAGCCGTTGCTGATTTTGCTTCATACGCGAAAGAGCAAGGGGTGAATTACAACATCCTAAAGACCATGAATCCATGGTTGCGCAAGGCTTCGCTGACGAACAAGTACAAGAAGCAGTACCAGATTGTTCTTCCTGCTGAATAGTGTCAGTTGCGCTTGAATGCCACCGAAGACAATCGTGTGGTCATCATTCCTTCCTGTTCTTCTTCTAGTTTCATTGATTTCGCTAGCGCGGAATCGCATACTTCGTCCATTGAACGAATGCTCCCTGCTGGGACAAAATTTTCATGGCACCATACTAGGAAAGGGGCTGCTTGCTGTTGAGCAAACAGCGGCGCCAACGCTTCATTTAACAATTGACGATGACTAACACGTTGAGGGTTCGTTTGGAAGCGACGGTCACTCGCTAATTCTGGTGCACCGAGATGGGTAACCATCTTTTCAAACTGTCGGTCGCTACCAATGGCGAGAACGATCCATTTGTTATCGTGACTTTTATAGAGATCTCCATAAGGAGCGATGTTAGGGTGCTGTGTACCCAATGGTTGAGCAACATGACCTGCCATTAAATAATTGCTGGCTTGATTCACTAAGGCGGCCAGGGCAGAACCTTCGAGCGAAACGTTGAATGAACTGCCTTTTCCAGTGCGCTCTCGTTGATACAAACCGAGCAATATACTTTGCTTCATTTGATGCGCAGCAAGAACGTCAATCAAGGCCACGGGCATTTTTATCGGCCCTGAGCTCGATGATCCGTTCATATACATGAAACCTGTTTCAGCTTGCAATACCACGTCGTAGGCGACCCTATCGAGTGTGAATTCAAATCCTTGAAGATGACAATGGACGAGGTGGGGGTGAAGAGAGGCGATGCTTTCAGGAGTGAGACTAAACTTCTCCAAGTCGGCATGCTTGTAATTCTCAATGAGTACATCGCACTCTTCCATCCAACGATGAATCTGTTGTTGTGCGCTCGGCTCGCTTAGATCCAGATAGTGAACTTCTTTGCCGTAGTTGACACTCGCATAGTAAGCAGAAACACCGTCGGATGATTCATTCGGCAATCGCCAATTGCGGGTGACATCGCCTCCCGGTTTTTCAACTTTAATAACGTGAGCTCCGAGTTCAGCTAAGAAAGTGCCAACGGAAGGTCCGGCCAGTACACTTGAAAGGTCAAGTACTTTGAGGTGTTCGAGTTCTTTCACAGTTCAAATGTAACTATGAAAGGGCTTCCTTAAAGGTGTCAATTGCTCGTTGACGAGCTGATTTATGTTCTACAATAGGTTGCGGGTAGCTCGGGGTGCCATATTCCGGTACCCAACGTCTGATGTACTTAAATTCTGGATCAAACTTCTTTTGCTGAGATTCAGGGTTGAAAACACGGAAGTAAGGAGCGGCGTCGGCCCCACTGCTGGCGGCCCATTGCCATCCACCAATATTGCTTGCTAATTCAAAGTCTAGAAGTTTCTCAGCAAAGTATCGTTCTCCCCAGCGCCAATCAATCAGCAAGTGCTTTGTGAGAAAGCTGGCAACGATCATACGCACGCGGTTATGCATGAATCCAGTAGCATTCAACTCCCGCATGCCGGCATCTACAATCGGGTAACCTGTTTTGCCTGCACACCAGGCGTTGAAGTGGTCTTCATTGTTATCCCAAGGAATCAGATCGTATTTCGCTTTAAAGGCTTGGTCTACTGAGTGGGGGAAATGAAAGATGAGCATCTGGTAAAAGTCGCGCCAGATCAATTCATTGAGCCATTTCTCACTATACATCGTCCCTTTCCGCGCTAGCGAACGAATTGAAACCGTACCAAAACGAAGATGTAAACTCAAACGTGAAGTTCCCTTGATTGATGGCATGTCGCGCTTGTCTCCATAAACTTCGAGCAACTCCGAATCAACCGTACGGCCAGGGAATTCTGTTGAAGTCTCTTCGAAGCCCATCGATGTAAGACTTGGAAGTTGAGAAGTGGCGCCGGTGTGAAGATTAGCTAAGGCTCCCTTGGAATCAAAAGCATCGTACTGTCCTGAGACAAGTGTCTTTTTCCACTTCTTCATGTAAGGAGTGAAAACAGTGTAGGGCAATCCATCGTCTTTAACGACTTCTGACTTCTCGAAGATGACATGGTCTTTGCTCCCTATGAGAGGAATGTCTTGGTTCTGCAGAAAACTGAAAATACTCTTGTCTCTTTCTAGAGCATACGGTTCATAATCACGATTGCAAAAAACCTTAGCAACTGGATAATCTTTCAAGATTTGTGGCCAGACATCATGGAGAGTACCGTAATATACGTGAAGACTACTTCCTGCTTTTTCGTATTCGTTGGTAAGTCGAGCTAATTCTTGGTGAATGAAAACCACGCGTGCATCCGTTGTCGAAAGTTTGTTAAGAATACCCTTGTCAAAAATGAACACTGGTTGAACAGGTGAACCGTTGGATAGGGCCTTGTAAAGACCAGCATTATCTTCAATGCGAAGATCTCTGCGATGCCAGAAAATATTTACCACGTCAGCCATTTCGATACAATGTAAAAAGATAATAGCCCGGCAAAGACCGGGCTATCGTCCAAAATCAAATGATTGATTTAACACCTTACGATCGCTAAGCGGTTGCCCGCCTGCTGAGTGAAGAACAGCGACTTGAGCCAGAAGTTCATTGAGAAAGAAATTTCACCAAAAAATCACCTTGGATGTTTCCAATGGTTGAAAGGAGTTCACCGATCACTATTCGTGGAGTGAATGAATCTAGAGACTGATAATGTGCAATTTGTACCCTCCAAATGTTTCTTTAAACCCTCTGAGGGAACAGGTGTTTTGTACACTAAGGGCCGGTGAAACCTCAACTAATGTTTAACGAAAATGAAAAAAGATTAAACAAAATAAAGCCCTTCATGTTATGAATGCTCAAACCATTTAAACAATTTTCATGAAACGGTTTCTCTACACCTTTACTTTACTGCTCGCAACCATTTCGTTGTCAGCACAAACAGTAGTGAACGTGATCGTCGACAGCGACGTTCATGAGACACTCGAAACGGCAGTAATAGCCGCTGAGTTAGATGATGATCTGTCAGGCGACGGGCCCTTCACGGTTTTCGCGCCAACAGACGCAGCATTTGAAGCATTACCTGACGGAGCATTGGACGGATTACTTGCGGATCCAACTGGCGCTTTAGCAGACGTTCTTCTTTACCACGTACATGGTGGAGACTTAGAAAGCACTGACCTTATGGAAGGAGCACTAAGTACACTTCTTGGTGAAGATGTAACAGTTTCTTTTGATGGAATGATGGTCATGATCAATGATGCCCTTGTTACCATTGCAAACCTTCCAGCTACGAACGGAGTAGTACACGTAATTGACGCAGTACTTCTACCACCAGCGCCACTACCGGTAACAGTAGTTGAAATCATCGTGAACTCTGAAGATCACGAGACGCTAGAAACTGCGGTTATCGCAGCAGAACTAGACGACGATCTTTCAGGAGACGGCCCATTCACTGTATTTGCACCAACAGATGCAGCGTTTGAGAACCTACCTGAAGGAGCATTGGATGATCTTCTTGCAGATCCAACAGGAGCACTAGCAGACGTATTGCTTTACCACGTAGCATCAGGAGCAGTTCTTTCAGACGCACTCTCTGATGGACAAATGATCGAGACACTACTCGGGCCAGACGTAGAAGTATCTATTGATGGTGATATGGTAATGATCAACGACGCGATGGTAACCATTGCGAACTTGGAAGCAGACAACGGAGTAGTACACGTAATTGACGCAGTACTCCTTCCACCTGCGGATAACCCAGCAACGGTAGTAGATATCATCGTAGCTTCTGAAGACCACGAGATTCTAGAAGCAGCAGTTATCGCAGCGGATTTGGTTGACGATCTTTCAGGAGACGGCCCATTCACTGTATTTGCACCAACAGATGATGCATTCGGAAACCTTCCTGAAGGATTGCTCGACGATCTTTTAGCAGATCCTGAAGGAGCATTGGCGAACATCCTTCTGTACCACGTAGCAGGAGTAAACGCCCTTTCTGGAGACCTTAGCGACGGCCAAGCTGTTGGGACATTGCAAGGAGAAGACGTAGTTATCTCTATCACTGGTGAAATGGTGATGGTGAATGACGCGAACGTAACGACTGCTAACCTGGTAGCAGACAACGGAGTCGTCCACGTGATTGATGCTGTATTGACACCTCCAACATCAGTTGATGAAGTAGACGCATCAGATATCGTGGTTTACCCGAACCCAGCGCAGAACATCGTGAATATCCAAGGTGTAAATGCTGGAGCGCGTTACACGGTAATCGATCAGGCTGGACGTGTTGTTGCTCAGAGCACATTCACTGGAGCCAACACTATTGACGTTTCAGACTACGAAGCAGGACTATACACACTTATCATCTCAGATAATACAACGTTGACTGCGAAGCAGTTTATGGTAAAGTAAAGATCAGAGAGTATACCAGAGAAAAGCCCCGCATTTGCGGGGCTTTTTGTTTTCCGGGATCCGGCGTTCGATTCGTTCTTTTGAGGGAATTCTGTCGTTAAAGGCCGAAGTTGATTCTGCCTCCTGCTTCTAGAAAGTTGTACTGACGTTTCCCGATTCCAACTTGAAACTGGAGGAGATCAGAAATGCGTAGTTGAGCTCCAATTCGATATCCAAGTTCCGGATCAGCAGGTCTTCCATCCGCCATTTCGATGTTTTCCTGGAGTTCATTGTGGGATGCGACGAATATGAGATCTAAATAACCTGAGACTTCTGTCCACCCTTTCTTTGTTCCATAGGCGCTGCCGAAGTCAGCTTTGGCATATTTCGTCATAGTATATTGTCCCCCTACAAAACCACTAATGGATAGGTTATCGTATATACCTCCGCCACGAACGGAGATTAGGCTGATCGAGTTTGTTTCTAGTTTGGTGTAGTAGTTGGTTTCTGTGGTTCGAACCGCATTGCTTTGTGTTTCAGTCTTCAGCGTAATGCTAATGGGCTGCCGAATTACCGAGCGAGAGAAGTGGTAAGCGCCGTGAAATTGCACCATGGCAGAAGTAGCTGGAGTGCGAACCTCTGGCACCAAGTCTTGAAATGGGCCTACAACAGTTTTTAAGTGGATTCCCAGCTTTTTATAGTCGTTATATCCAGCAACAATATCAACTCCATAGATCCCAATCTCGTCTATTACAGGGACATCACGGAAAACAAGAACTCCAGCACCAATTCCCATATACCCTTTTGGTGGTGTATCTGAAATCAATGTATGTTGAATATTTGAAGAAGAATTCTGTCCCAGAGCCAGAACGCACAGACATAGTGTGAACAGGGATAAAATATATTTCATACGAATAGCTTTGCTTAGTTGCGTTACAAAACTAGACGAAAAACTTTCGGATGTTGTACGATCTATAAGAGGTTGGCTAAAGCCTGATCTATGTTAGGAAATGAGAAATTGAACCCTGAATCTTTTAACTTCTTCGCACTCACCTTCTGACTTCTCAAGATCACTTCTGACATATCACCAAAGATCATTTTGAGCACGAAGCCTGGAACATTTGGCGCCCAGAATGGCCTGCCGAGTGCTTGGGCCAGTTGACGACTCATTTCTTTATTGGTGACGGGGTTCGGAGCAACAGCATTGTAAGCTCCAGACAGATTGTTTTCTAAAGCGAAAAGGAAGATGTTGACCAAGTCATCAATGTGAATCCAGCTTTGCCATTGTTTACCATCGCCTACGGCGGAACCTAAACCTAGTTTGAAGATGGGAACCAATCGTTCTAATGCGCCACCGTCTTTGGCTAACACAACCCCGATTCGAATTAAGGCCGTTCGATGTCCGTCTTGCGCTGCTTTCAGTGCTTCGATCTCCCAGTCACGCACTACATCAGAAAGAAAACCAGAGCCTGGGGCATGATCTTCCTTGAAATTATCATCTCCAAAAGGGTAGAGGCCTATGGCGCTGGCAGAAAGGAATGCGCGTTGTTTCCCATCCTTCATGGCTTCGACCAAGGTGCGTGTGCTATTTACGCGGCTGTCGAGAATCGCTTTCTTGGTTTTTTCCGTCCACCGTTGTGCTACAGTGGCACCCGCGAGGTTGATGACAACGTCCGATTCCGCGATAGCGTGTTTGTCAACACTCAATGAGGAAGGAGACCAATGTGCATAACTCACCAAGTCGTTTCCTTGATACTTTTCTGGTGAACGAGTAAGAATGGTGACATGATATTCTTGAGCCGTGAGGGCGTTCGTCAATTGACGACCGATTAACCCACTACCTCCACTGATGACAATATTCATAGCACTGTTTTTGAAAGGAACAACCCGTACCAAACAATGTTTATGCAGCCTTGGTTTTGCTTAGGTTCCACTTCAAAAGGTAAGTCGCTATGTCTTATCTTCCGTAGCAAATCTGAAAGCTATGCGCCCACTTATGCTCTTCCTCCTAATGGTACTCTCCGCTTTTTCTGCAAAGTCTCAAACAATTAAGACCAAAGACGGGCTAGAACTAGGTCCACGTCGTCAGTTTGTTAAGAATTGTGCGAAGTCAGCCGGTGAAGAATACGTCGATTTCAATGGTAAGAATGTCGAGTTCAAGAAGATCTGTGAGTGTATGGCTGATGAAGTGATTCCGCGCATTACGTCGGTAGAGTTGATTTCAGCATCGCAAAGTGATGATGGAATGACGGAGCTCATGATGCGTGACGATATTTATCCGCACATTGAGATGTGTGTACTTCAAAATATTGACGATATCACGGATCTCGAGTTTGATGAAAACACATTAGAAGAAGGAAGCCTTTCTGAGAAAGCGGCGCGTGAATCATGTATTAATGGAATGATGGAAGGGGATGAAGACTACTTCACTTTAGAGCAGGCTGAAGTATACTGCGATTGTGCCATTAACGCGATAAGAGAAAAGGGATATTCTTTCAGCGACTTAATGCTAGCTGAAGATGAGAGTAGCGAAGTATTTAATGAGGTCGTTATTCCTTGTGTAGTTGAGATTCTAGCAGATGATCCAAGTATTCTTGAAGAGGAAGAATTGAATTACTACACGGGCGAAGTTGGCTTCGAAAACGAAACCCGAGAAGTAGAGCTCAGTACATTCAACGATCAGTACAAGATTAAGTTAACAATTGGCGATCATGCGAAGTATTACCTGTTAGATACGGGGGCTTCAGACGTGTTGATCGACCAAGCATTCGCTGAAACGCTCATGGAAGATGGTGTGATTTCGGAAAAAGACCGAGTAGGCTCAGATACGTATCAACTTGCAGATGGAAGCATGATTGAATGCCCTATCTACCTCATTCCCGAGATGTCTTCTGGAGACGTGGTCATTCGCAACTTAGAAGTTGGAGTGATGGACGAAGGTGGTTTCCTCTGTGGTATGAGCTTCTTGAATAGCTTCCTTGATTGGGAGTTAGACGAGGATCGTTCAGTGCTTATCCTGAAGAATTAAGGATTAGACAACGCTTCGCTGTTCTTGTATGAATACATAATTCCTCGGGTTTTCGTATCTTGACAAGTATTTTTAACCAAGACTAATCATGAACCCTTTGTTGCTTGTTAGAAGGCTGATGCTCATTGGCCTTGTGCTGTTGTCATGTGCAGCTTTCGCTCAAATCCCCTGTGAGAATGGGCTCGCCGGTGGAGTCTATCCTTGTGATAATGTTGATCTCCTAGGTACGGCCACCCAATCGGATATGGGTGCAGCTGCCAATGTTGAGATGAATGATATCTGGGGATGGACAGATGCCCTAGATGGAAAGGAATACGTCATCCTCGGCAGAACTGACGGGACGAGTTTCTTCGATATTTCAGATCCGCTGAATCCGATTCACCTCGGCTTTCTTCCAACCTTCACAACGAGCTCACTTTGGCGCGATATCAAAACCTATGGTGATTACGCATTCATCGTTTCAGAAGCTGGCGGACACGGAATGCAAGTTTTTGACTTGACGCGTTTACGCAACGTGGCGAATCCACCGGAGACATTTACCGAAGATGCGCACTACAACGGATTTGGTAACGCCCACAATATCGTGATCAACCCTGACGTAGCTCTTGCTTACGGTGTTGGAACGAACACTTTCAGCGGTGGATTCCACGTAGTTGATATCTCGGATCCATTGAACCCAACCATCGCAGGAGACTTCGCTTCTGATGGTTACACACACGACGCCCAAGTCATTACATACAACGGACCAGATGCTACCTACGTTGGTAAGCAAATCGGTATGGCTTGTAATGAAGACACGTTCACGATTGTAGACCTTGACGATCCAACGGACGCGCAACAGATTGCTCGTGTTGGATACAGCAATGTTGCCTATGCGCACCAAGGATGGCTGACTCCTGATCACCGCTACTTTGTATTAGGGGATGAGCTAGATGAAAACAACTTCGGAAACAACACTCGTTCAATTATATGGGATATCCAGGACTTGGATAATCCAGTAGTGATTGGTGAATACCTCAGTTCAGAAGCGGCCATTGACCACAATATGTACTCAGATGGGAATCTGATGTTCCAAGCGAATTACCGCGCAGGTCTTCGAATTCTCGATACAGATGATATCGCCAATGCTAACTTGAGTGAAGTCGCATTCTTCGACCTTTACCCAGCGAGTAACTCGGCAGCATTCAATGGTGCTTGGAGTAGCTACCCTTATTTCGAGTCAGGTGTAGTAGCGGTTAGTCATATTGAAGAAGGGTTGTTCCTTCTTTACCCAACCTTCATTGAAGCAAGCGTTCCTCAAACCGATTACTGCTATGAAGATGACGTGGTGATTGATATCGTACTTGATGCCGGCTTCGCTGGTCCTATCAATATGAGCGTTTCCAATGGTCTTCCAGCAGGAGCAACAGCAACGTTCTCAGCGAACGGAGTAGGTCCAGGTAGTTACACGCTTACGCTTTCAAACTTACCTGACGTTACGGGAACTCTTGACATCGAAATTTCGGCGGTAGGAGCATTCTTCACGTACCGAGCGGAGGTGAGTTTCATGATCTTGGATTGTGTAAACGACGTTCTAGGATGCACGGATCCTACAGCAACGAACTACAACCCTGCAGCAACGATAGACGATGGAAGCTGCACCTACCCTTGTATTGATATCACACTTCAGATTGATACTGATTGTTGGGGAGAAGAAACGAGTTGGACGCTCAATGATGCGGCAGGAAATAACATTTTCACTGTAGCAGGAAACACGCTCACAGACCAAACCACCTTCACTTGGGACTTCTGCCTTCAGCCAGGCTGCTACGACTGGAACATTGCTGATAGCTTTGGAGATGGACTTGCGGGTATTGCTTCTGGATGTGCTGTAGATGGCAACTACCAAGTGCTGGATGCAGCAGGTGACGTGATTCTAGCCATGGGTGATCCGAACTTCGGAGGTGGTATCACAGAGAATTTCTGTGTTGAGCTTCCAGTGGATGTTTCAGGTTGTACTGATCCTACTGCATGTAACTACGATCCAGCGGCTACAACTGACGATGGCTCTTGTATCCTACCTGATGGATGTACTGACGCCACTGCGTGTAACTACGACCCTGCAGCTCTTTGTGATAATGGTTCTTGTATCCTTCCTAATGGGTGTACTGATGCTACAGCATGTAACTATGATCCTGCTGCCACATGTGACGATGGCTCTTGTCAGCTTCCAGATGGATGTACGGATACTAGCGCTTGTAACTACGATCCAATGGCATTGTGTGATGATGGTTCATGTGTATTACCACAGATGTACTATGCTGACAATGATAATGACACTTTTGGAGCGGGTCTACCTGTTCTGCTTTGTTCACCGCAAGCTGGATTCGTTCTTCAGGATGGAGACTGTGATGACAACAACAACATGGCTTACCCTGGAGCGCCAGGAACAGCCGAAGGCATTGATAACAACTGCAATGGTACAATCGATCTAGATGAAGAGATCCCAGCAAGCTGTTTCGGAGACTTCAATAATGATGGCTTGATCAATGCATCTGACCTACTAACGGTATTGGGTGACTTTGGATGTGTTTCAAATTGTAACGCCGACCTAAACGATGATGATATCGTGAATGCAAGTGATATTCTCATCTTCCTTGGTCTGTTCGGAACGATTTGTCCGTGACACAGTGAAAAGAGAATTAAAAAAGGCACTTCATCTGGGGTGCCTTTTTTGTATTTGGTAATTTCTTTATGCTGCTTCTTCCGTTAGCTGCTTGCGATAAAGCTCAGCGTAGACGCCATCTTTATCGAGCAATGACTTGTGATCTCCCTGTTCAATGATCTTGCCATCATCCATCACTAAAATCTTATCGGCGTGTTTAATAGAAGACACACGGTGTGAGATGATCAATGAACTACGTCCGTTCATCATGCGCTTCAGGTTGTTGAGGATCGCTTCCTCGGTCTCCGTATCGACTGCTGAAAGACAATCATCGAACATCAAGATTTTAGGGTTCTTGATGATTGCACGTGCAATAGAGATTCGCTGTTTCTGACCGCCTGAGAGGTTGATACCGCGTTCACCTAATACGGTCTCATACTTCTTCGGGAAGTCGATGATGTTCTCATGTACCTGGGCATCTTTCGCGGCTTGTTCCACGGCTTCCGTGTTAGCGTCATCAACCCCAAACTTAATGTTGTTGAAGATAGACTCAGAGAAAAGGAAGACCTCTTGAGGAACGTAACCAATATTCTCTCTCACTTGGTAGAGGTTGTGGTTTGGCAGCGGTTTACCATCGATGAAGATCTCTCCATCAGTTGGGTCATATTGGCGAGCGACCAAATTGGCTATTGTGGATTTCCCGCTTCCTGTGCGCCCAATAATGGCCAAGGTCTCACCGGCATTCAACTCAAAGCTAACGTTATCAAGCGCCTTAATTCCTGAATCAGGGTAGACAAATGAGACGTTTTTAAAGGCGATGTTTCCTTTGATTTCAGGAATGCGTTTACCGTAGTTTTCAATGTCAGGTCGTTGTTTCAAGAACTCATTAATACGGGCTTGAGAGGCTTCTGCTTTTTGAACGAGGGAAGTCACCCAACCGACGCTGGCGAATGGCCAAGTCAACAGGTTCACGTAGAACACGAAGGTGAAAATCTTGTCCATTCCTAATTCTCCTGCCATCACTTTCTGTCCGCCAATGTAGATCGTAAGAATGGTACTCAATCCGACCAGCAAAACGATGATCGGCATGAATAGCGCATCAACTTTGACCTGAGCGAGTGCTTTCACTTTGTAGAGATCAGACTCTTTCTGGAAGTTCGTTTCGCTGTATTCTTGACGGTGGTATGCCTTTAGAACTCGAATTCCGGAAATGGACTCCTGAACGATCGTACTTAACTTCGATTGTTGACGTTGCACAGCCTCTGATCTGCGATTCATGATGTTACTCACGTAGTAGATCGAGATAGACATGAATGGTAAAGGAAGGAGAGCATACAACGTAAGTTCGACGTCAGTCATCAACATTACCGTAACCACAAGTACCATCAATACGACGAGGTTCAGTGTATACATGACTGCAGGTCCGAGGTACATCCTGACTTTGGAGACATCTTCAGAGATTCTATTCATGAGGTCTCCGGTATTGTTCCTTTTGTAGAAGGCCATCGAAAGGCGCTGATAGTGATCGTAGATCTCGTTTTTCTGATCGTATTCGATCAAACGTGACATGACAATAATGGTCTGACGTGTGAAGAACAAGAAGAGCCCTTTCAGTAAATAAGTCCCGATATAAAGTAAAGCGAGCAAGACACCCACTTGCACGATTGCCATGAGCGCTTGGTCGAAGGTGTCAAGACTTTTCGTGGCATCGCTGGAAAGATTCAAATTCTCAGAAATCCACTGCAAACTAGCGGGGAGTTCTAGGTCTTCACCAGTAACTAGATCATCTGCATTGTATGAAGCGTCTTCGGCACGTGCCGTGCGAAGCGGGTCGAAATAACGCTCATTGGCATTGCGAAGCACCGAGACACCTTCGCCAATTAAAACAGGCGCGTAGACCGCAAACAGATTCGTTAGGATGATGAAAAGGAAGCCGAGGCCAAGACGCCATCGATATTTCCAGAAGTATTTATTGAGCGACTGTAATGCCTTCATAGGTTAAAAGCGGAAATTCCACGTTATGGAAGGAAGAATAGGGAAGAGGCTCACTTGATAAGCCTTTGGCGCTACATTTCCTTCAGCCAGATCTCCCTCAACTCCGACGTAGTAAAAGTACGGGTTCAATCGGTTATACAAATTATAGATAGAGAAGGTCCAACTACTCTCGATCTTCGGCTCCAAGCCTTTTTCTGTAATGCGCTTTTGACGCGCTTCACGGAAGCGAGGGTACCATGTAGCAGCAATATCTGCGCGATGGTACGGCGCCATTCGGATGTTATTTCGTTCATCGTAAACGTCGACAAATCGTCCTTCAAAGAAGTAGCGCTCTGTCGGAAGTGAAATTGAATTCCCCGTTCCATATACAAAGGTGAACCCGAACTCCCACTTCTCATTAAGCGTGTATCCCATAACCACACTGAGGTCATGTCGACGATCGAAACGCGATGGATATTCCCTTCCGGCGTTGAGATCATCAAATTGGCGCATCGTGCGGCTCCAAGTATATCCTACCCAACCGTTGAGTTTGCCATAGGTCTTCTTGAAGAAGAACTCAGCTCCGTAGGAATACCCATTTCCAAAGACCAGTTGGTTGTCCGTATTGTTATTGAGATTGTTTTCTGGTTGTGCACCTTCTTCATATTCAACGAGGTTTTCCATGTCTTTGTAGTACAACTCTACCGAAGCTTCGTAGTTGTTATTCAGGAAATTACGGAAGTAACCGAGGTTATATTGTCGACCGAATTGAGGTCGCACGACATCAGTACTTGGAAGCCACACGTCAGTAGGAAGCGATGTTGGTGAGAGGTTTGCCAGGTGAACGTACTGGTAGTTCTGGCTAAATCCTGCTTTCACTGAAGAACGCTCATTAATGCGGTAACGCATGCTGATGCGAGGTTCTAGTCCGCCATAGTCTTTGACCAGTTCTCCATTGTTGTATTCCTCTGTTTGGTTCGGTTCAACCTGATCGAAGTTATCTTGTTCAGGTTCAATGTAGCGCGTGAATGGACCTACATGGGCGAAGTAGCTGTACCGCAATCCAAAGTTGAGTCGAAGATCGGATGTCAAGTCAAATTCGTCTTGAAGATACACACCCACTTCGTGTGAGTAATTCTGCATTTCTCCCCCAAGATCGAATTCGGTATCTCCTGAGCTAGCCGTGGCTTGGCTAGGGGAGAAAACGTGGTAAACGTAATCGAATCCACCCTTCACTTGATGACGTGGATTCGGATACCAACTTATTTGGTTTTTGACGCTCCAGTCTTGAATACCTGATTTCAGGCTGAAGTTGAAGTCTTCCTGTGACCCTCTGAATTCGAAGCGATAGTCTGAATAGGTCACGTTAGTGTTCATGAAAATCTTGTCGCTGAACAAGTGATTCCAGCGAAGACTACCCATAGAATTTCCCCACGGAATATCTGCTCCAAAACCGGCTTGATCGTTTTGGAAACCGAAGACATCTCGACCAAAATATCCGCTCAAGAAGAGACGGTCTTTTTCAGAGATGGTGTAGTTGATTTTTGCATTGAGGTCATAAAAGTAATAGCCCGATCCTGCGAAATCAGATTCAGGGTTAACGAAAGGCTTTAAAAGGACATCGATGTAGGTACGTCGCGCGCTTACGATGAAGCTCATCTTGTCTTTGATAATGGGCCCTTGAAGCGTCAAACGAGAGCTAATCAATCCAATTCCACCATCCACTTCAAATTCTTTGTTATTCCCTTCTTTTAACGAAATATCCAGCACAGAGGAGATTCGTCCGCCGTATGAGGCAGGCATTCCTCCTTTGATCAGCTCCACATTTTTGATGGCGTCTGCATTGAAAACGGAGAAGAACCCAAAGAGGTGTGAAGCATTGTATATCGTAGCATTGTCAAGCAGGATCAAGTTTTGATCAGGGCCACCACCACGTACGTAGAATCCGGAATTCCCTTCTCCAGCTGATGAAACTCCTGGAAGGTATTGAATCGTCTTCAAGACATCCACTTCACCTAGCAGTGCTGGAAGTCTCTTAATAGCTGCTATTTCAATATCTACACGCCCCAAATCAGTGCTTTCAGTGTTCGACGAACGTTCGCCTACCACTACCGCTTCGTCAGTTTGAATGCTCTTTGGTTGGAGCTCTATATTTAATGCTAAGTCATCGGATAATGAAAGCGATTTCGTCAATGTTTTGTAACCGATGAAGCTGTATGAAACCTTGTATTCTCCCGCAGAGACAGAAAGGGAATAGAATCCGTAGATGTTGGTTGGTACTCCTGATTGTAGCTCCTGGATGATCACATTAGCTCCCAGTATAGTTTCACCCGTTGTGACGTCCGTTACGTATCCACTAAGAGTCACTTTCTCTTGACTGAAAAGCGAGGAAGTAAACAAAATGAAAAGGACGAAAAGCAGTCCTCTAATTGCCGTTGTTGATTGCGTCATCTTGATGTGTGCAAAGGTACTGATAAGACCTCTTGCAAAGAGCAAAACAGACAATGCTTTTATGATGTTTTAAGGCAAAAGAATTTCCTGGTGTATTTCTCTTGCAAGATGGGTAACCTTTAAGCTCTTTTCGCGTAAACAAGGGTGCTAATGAATGGCCTGAAATGAAAAGAGTAATGATGTGGGTTGGTACGATGATTTTGATGGGAGGAGGCCTTTCTGCTCACAGTCAGGATGTTAACTACCTTGATTCCCAGATGAAAGAAACAAAAAAGCGTCAAGCGTCTTTTGTTCGTGAGTTGACCGAATTGGGTAACGACACTTATTCAGCACGAATCACAAGCGCTGATGGCTGGGTGAAGTGTGAAGGTATTTATGTCTTCCTCGAAGGGAAATTCATGGAACACGGTGAATTTGTGTTCTACTATCCAAGTGGTCAAATTGAATCTAAAGGGAAATACGAATACGGTGTGAAAGTGGGATCCTGGGAGCGTTACACTACTGGCGGAACCAGAAAAGCAGATCGTTTTTACGATCCCGAATCTGCAAATCTGATTAGGAACGTGATGAAGCAGTAAGGCTTCTCTATCTTCGCAGCTATGCTGCGGAATCTTCTTTTCCTTTTTATCATCGCTCTTTGTGCCTGTCAATCTGAAGACACGCGCACAAGGAAAACTGTATTTCGTTACAATGAGTCCAACGGCATTACTTCGTTAGATCCTGCATTTGCCAGAAACCTGGAAAATATGTGGGCAGTCAATCAGCTCTTTGATGGCTTAGTTGAACTCGATAGCACTCTTCAAATTCGTCCGCTAATCGCAGCGTCTTGGGACATCACAGACAGCGGAAAAACCTACACCTTCCTCTTGCGTGACGATGTGAAGTTTCATCCTTCACCGCTATTCCGCGATAGCTTAAATAGAACAGTCAATGCGGAAGATGTTGCTTTTAGTTTTGAACGCATTCTAGACCCAGCGTTAGCTTCACCTGGAAAGTGGATTTTTGATCCACTGCGTGATTCGGCCGCGATTGAAGTCATTGATGAACACACCATTGCTCTTCATCTCGATCAGCCTTTCCCTCCATTCTTGGGGATGCTTACAACTCAGTTCGCCAATATCGTTCCGAAGGAAGTAGTCACTCACTACGGTGCTGATTTTCGGTCTAACCCCATTGGAACGGGACCGTTCAAATTTGCTTTTTGGATGGAGGATGTGGCACTTGTGTTTCACAAGTTTGATGGCTTTTGGGAAAGCGATGCTTCTGGAGAATCGCTTCCATACCTAGATGCGGTAAAGATTTCTTTTGTGCGAGACATGAGTGCTGAATACCTAGGCTTGCTCCAAGGTCAGTTCGATTTTATGTCAGGCCTGCACCCAGCATACAAAGACGAGTTGCTTAGTACGAATGGTGAGTTGAACGGAGGCTTTGACCAAATCAGGTTCCAACGAACTCCTTTCATCAAAACTGACTATATCGGGATTTTATCTGATGATTCTATCCTCACGGCGCTGAATCATCCTTTCAAAGACAAGCGGGTTCGTCAGGCGTTGAACTATGCCGTTGATCGTGCGTCCATGATACGGTACCTGCGCAATAACAGTGTTTTCGAAGCCAGACATGGATTCGTTCCTAAAGGACTCCCAGCATTTGATCCATTGGCTGATTATGGGGTGAATTATGATGTAGAAAAGGCAAAGGCATTACTCGCCGAAGCGGGTTTCCCAGAAGGTGAAGGGATTCCTCCGGTAGCGATCAGCACCACCGGCGACTACGTTGATCTCTGTGAATTCCTTCAGTTCCAATGGTCGAAGATTGGCATTCAAGTTGAAATTGATGTCTTAGCTGGTTCGGCGCATCGCGAGAAGGTGTCACGTTCTCAAGCAATGATGTTCCGTAAGTCTTGGTTGGCTGACTACGCTAGCGCGGAAAACTTCTTAGCACTCTTCCATACAAAGAATTTCACCCCTGGAGGACCAAACTACACGCACTACAGTAGCGCTGAATTCGATTCTCTCTACGAACGCGCAGTAACAACAACTAACGATCTTTCACGCCGCCAACTCTACCGTCAAATGGACTCGCTGGTCATGGATGCATCCCCGGTCATCCCTCTCTTTTATGACCAGGTCTCCCACTTCATTCGCCATGATGTCATGTCGCTCGAAACCAATCCGGTGAATATGTTGGATTTAAAGAGGGCAAAGAAGATAAGGGAGTAGGGAAGGGCCTATTGAGTTCCTAGTACCTGTGTTTCAAGTTGTAGTTGAGTACCCTTTTTTAGTAGTTGAGTCATACTCTACGTGTTCATGATTATCGTTTCCTGCTGAGGTCCGTGCTGACTGAATTCAACCACTGTCTTGCATGACACGGTTAACAGACTTCAGCCTCATCAAAGCCTATACTCTGTTTTGTCCTGACCAACAGCTGACTGTTCAATAGAAAAGAGAGCTTCGAATTGAACTCTTTGTTGCGAACAGCAACGCATGATTAAATACTAGTTCAAGATTCCCAATCAGACTCTTCAAGCACAAAAATATCATGGATAGATTGATTAAAAACATGTGCGATTTTGAGGGCGAGAATAGTTGATAAATTATATTTCCCTAACTCAATCGCATTGATGGTCTGGCGGCTTACTTGCACTAATTCAGCTAACCTAGCTTGGGTCATGCCATTTTTGGCTCTTTCTACTTTGATACTATTCTTCATCGCTGATTTGACGTTTAGATTTATAAAGAACCCAGTTGAATCGAATTAGAAAGAAGATCAAGAGAGTGAACATATTAAACATAAGTATCCAAAGGAAAGTCATGCCGTAGAAAGAAATGATAGCCAGTAAAAGGATGGTATAGTTCACATACATCGCCCATACCAATGATTCAAGCCTGATCTTTGACAAATATTCATCCTCAGATTTTTCTTTCGAAAATGCAATAAGCAGTCCACCAATGATGATCAAGATGCTAGAAATTTCATCGAGAATATTATTCTCCGTAAACGACAGAAAATCGGAATCACTTAATATTTCCTGATTAGCAATGGAAAAGACGTTGAAATCAAATAGGCTTATGTTGTGCTGGAATATTAGAAAGAAAATACCAAGCAATAGTCCTGGAATGAATACGAACCAACCAACTCTTTTGTATTGATTCGAGAGCAAAAAATTTGTTTTCATAAATAACTGATTGATGTGGTGTAAAGGTAACTTAAACACGTCATTATGACAAGTATGCTTTACAAAAAGACGTTAAAACCTTACTGTTCGCGAAGGAATATGCTAGATCGTTTGAAAAGACAGGCCATAGCAATCATAAATTGAAGCCCTCACGCTTTGCTCAAGTATATTCCCTTCATTGAGTACATTGTAGTCGGTCATTTCTTACGTCGAGATCATATGATTCTTGGTGATCGTATATGGATTGTCGATGATTGATTAGTTACATTCGCGTCATGTTGAAGATTGACATGCACACTCATATTATCCCTAAACACTTGCCTCGATGGGCTGAGAAGTTTGGGTACGGAGATTTTATTCACCTAGAGCATCACCGCGAAGGTTTTGCTCGAATGATGCAGGGGGATCGATTCTTCAGAGAGATTGAGTCAAACTGTTGGGATCCGGATTTACGGATTCAAGACTATGAGAAGTTTGATACACAGGTTCAAGTGGTTTGTACCATTCCAGTGATGTTCTCATACTGGGCTCAGCCACACCACTGTTTGGAGGTGTCTAAGTTCTTGAATGATGATATCGCTGATTTGGTGGCGAAGTACCCTAAGAACTACGTGGGCTTGGGTACGATTCCAATGCAAGATGCTGATCTAGCGATCGAAGAGTTGGAGCGTGCGAAAAACATCGGACATAAGGGAATCCAAATCGGTAGTAATATCGAAGGGAAGAACCTGAGTGAAGACCAATTCTACCCAATCTTTGAAGCATGTCAAGACCTTGATATGGCGATCATGATTCACCCTTGGAACATGATGGGCAAACCAGAAATGGAGAAGTACTGGCTACCATGGCTCGTGGGGATGCCGGCCGAAACATCGAGGGCGATTTGTTCTTTGATTTTTAGCGGTGTTCTTGAGCGTCTTCCGAATCTCCGATTCAACTTTTCCCACGCTAGTGGATCATTCCTAGCAACAATAGGTAGGGTAGAACACGGATATAACTGTCGTCCAGATCTCGTGGCTATTGATAACCCAATTAATCCAAGAGAATACCTTGGTAAGTTCTGGGTAGACAGTATTACTCACGATGACAAAATGCTGAACTACGTCCTTGATATGGTAGGTTCAGACAAGGTAAGTCTCGGAACTGACTATCCATTCCCGTTAGGTGATCTTGAGATCGGTAAATTCATCACTGAGATGAATCTTTCCGAGCAAGTAGTCGAAGATATCTTCTGCAATTCTGCTTTGGGATGGTTGAATATGAAGAAGGAAGACTTCCTCTAATCAACGCTGAATCATCAACGGAATCGTTTGTTTTCCTTCTTCAATGATGAGCACATAGCTCCCTTCGGCTATCATTGATAACTCAAGGCGGCTTTCCTGCAATACCCCACTCTTCACCACTTTTCCAGTGAGATCTATAATCTCATATTGAATCGATTGTGAGTTCTCCCGAACTACCTTGATGTAGTCTTGAGTTGGATTCGGATAGATACGCACAAGGCTCTCTGATTGCTCCTCTACACCCACATCACCATCGTACACTAGAAGGTCCTCGATGACAACGACCTCTGGACATTCCGTGTTTGGGGTAATGGTAAATGGGGTGTCTTGCGTAATGCTGATAGTGATTACTTCTTCGCCTCCAATCGTCGTTTGTTCTCCCGCGATCTCAATCACGGCGCTATTCACAAAAGGAGTGAGTTCGACACCAATGGTATACGTATTGTTTCCGTTGTCAATAATGGTATAACCAACCTCAGTTTTCTCGTATTGTCTCCAAACGTCAGGGTTGTTTTGCCATGTATTCCACACAGCTTCGTCGATAGCAGCGGCGTCAGAAGCATCAATTGAACCCGCGTAATCGCTATCCATAGGGTTGTTTCCGAACATCGCTACATACATGGTTGAAGCAACGACAAAGCTCCCTTCTGCGGAAGGATGCGAACCGTCGCCAGCGTACAATGAAATGTCAGTATTGGTGAAAAGGTCTTCCCAAATGACACCCACAGGGGCGCAGAAAGCTGCGTTTTGGTCACACGCATTGAGGTAACGTTCAGTCAAAAGCTCTTGCATTCCTTCATAGGTGCACACGGGAGGCCAATTCGGACAGTTTTGTGCGTCACCTTCTTCACGTCCCCAAGTCATGAAGAGCATCGGAACTGCGCATGAGTTGTACTGATGAATGTGATCCACAAGCGACGCAACAAAAGGGTAGAAACTTCCCTCGACTTGAACATCAGGGAAACTTGGTAGTTGACTCTGTTCCTGCATAATCACGAAATCCCAGCCTCCTTCTTCGATTTTCGAAAGCGTGGAATTGTTCGTTGAATGTGATTCGAGAGTGTATCCTCCAAAGGTGCTTTCTTCCCAAATGAACTCGTCTCCCATACTCTCGGCAATGTCTGCCACAGTTTGAGCCATCGTGTTGTAGTAGGTGTAGCTATTTCCAATGAAAAGAGCTCTTTTGGTCTCTGCTGAAGATTGAAAGCAAAGAAGAGTCGAGGCAATAAGGATTAAATATCTCACAGGTCAATGATTACATTATCATGATAGTTGAATCGACTAAATGGTTGCACAGCCCGGGTTAGTCCTTTGATAATTAGACGTATCTTGAAGGTCTACTCCTTACCTAAAATGAAGAACAAAGCCCTGTTACTTTCCTTAGTGATGGCCCTTTCAGCCTCGCTAAATGCCCAGATTGAATGCCTTGAAGAACTCAATCTTGATCTCCCAGATAGCCTTGAAGTTTCTTGTGATTCGTGTATTACGCTCACCACCAGTTTCCCTCAACTATTCAATACTAGCGAATATGTTGTGGAAGCAATGGATGACGCGACCCCTCCTTATCCTTTAAACCAAGGTAACATCGTGGTTAGTACCACCGATGATATTTGGTCTCCAGCGATTCCAATGGGCTTTTCATTTTGCTTTTTCGACAATGCGTATAGCAGCATCGTCATCGGCTCTAACGGTATCGTCACCTTTGACTTAGGTGATGCGGATGGGGGATGCCCATGGTCGTTCACTGCTCAAGCACCAAGCGCTGCGCTCCCGAACAACGCGATATTCTGTCCATTCCATGACATCAACCCAGCGACCTGCGGAAGCGTTCGTTGGGAAATCTATGGTGAAGAGCCATGTCGAACCTTTGTGGTGAGTTTTGATGACGTCTGCATGTTCTCATGCACCTCACTTCAAAGTAGCTCTCAGCTTGTTTTGTATGAGTCAACGAATATTATCGAGGTATATATCGTTGAGAAAAATGCTTGTGCGTGGAACAGTGGAAGCACCCTCATAGGTATTCAGAATGACGCTTCGAATGTGGCCTACACGCCTCCAGGACGAAACACAGGAAATTGGACCGCCTTTAATGAGGCTTGGCGTTTCGTACCGGATGGTGATGCTATCGGATCTGTAACGTGGTATGAAGACGGAATTGAAATTGCGACAGGCGATTCACTTTCGGTATGTCCGGACTCTGCCACCACTTATGTCGCAGCTTTGAACTATGACTTCTGCGCTGCACCCCTTGCTGGAGATGATTGCGCGAATTACGCCATCAATGTTAGCAGCGGAACATGGCCAACTGAAGTTGACTGGGATTTGGTCAATGAGAATGGTGTGACTGTGCTTTCGGGAGGAGCTCCCTACAATCAAACGGCCTGTCTTCCGAATGGTTGTTACACCTTGAATATGTTCGACTCCTTTGGAGATGGTTGGAACGGTGCCAACTTCACTATTTCCGGAGAAGACGGAATCATCGCCACTGCCACCGTACCAAGTGGTAGTTTCGGAACGGCCAGTTTCTGCGTAGATGATTTCATACCGATTGATGAAGAAGATCCTGAACCCATTGAGGCTTTCCTCATTGATTCAACTTTCGTTGAAGTACTCTTTGATGATATAGACCCAGGCCTCATGCCTGCGCCCATTTTATGTTCGTACGATGAACTCTATCAGTTAGAAGCGGTAGATTCAACGGGCGTTTGGGGTTCAAATTGCGATGATTGTTTAGACCAGAATGGTATTTTTGATATCACTAGCGTGGAAGTGGGTACATATACCATTACATATACAGTTGAAGGCGCTTGTGGCCCTGTGGTCGATAGCACTGAGGTCGTAGTTGAAGACCCGCCATTAATTGCGTTAGAAGGACCAGAATTCTTGTGCGTATTCAGTGATCCGGTGGCCATTCTTCCGAATATTGAAGGTGGAGTTTTCGAGGCTGATTGTGGCGATTGTATCGATGAGAATGGGGTCTTCAATCCGCAAGGCTTGACGCCAGGAATCTACACAGTTTCTTATGCTGCAGGTATCAATTGTTTCGCTAGCGCGGAATATGAGATTGTCGTGGAAGAGACACTCGACTTAGGTGTTTTCTTTGACCTCCCTGATTGTGAAACCTTAGTTGTTGATTTTGGTGAAGGTTTCGAACAAACAGGAACCTGGAGTGCAGACTGTGGTGATTGCATCGACGAGAATGGAGTATTCTCGGGTCCGGATGCCGGTCCTGGATTCTGGACAGTTACCTTCTTACCTGACGACAACTGCGCCGTAGAGGCCTTCGGATACATCGAATTATTGCCAGAAGTAGACGCTACGATTAATACCACCCCAGAACTATGTGAAGATGGAGAGGTTGTGGGGTTAAGTGCGAATGATCCAAACGGTGTTTGGGGCGCTGATTGTGGCGATTGCATTACTCCATTGGGAGACTTTGATCCTACGGTGAGTGGACCGGGTACTTTCAATATTTCTTATAGTATCAATGGCTATTGTAGCGACTCTGATAATTCTACCATCACCGTTTTGCCGAGACTGAATGCCTATTTCAGCATGCCAGATTACCTTTGTTTAGATCTACAGGAGTTTGCACCTGAGGTACAAGATGAGGGAGGCGAGTGGTCTGCTACTTGTATGACGTGTATTGATGAAGAGTCAGGGGTGGTTGATCTTCTAGCTGCTGGTGCTGGTGAACTCACAGTCACATACATTCTCGATGGTTTGTGTGGGGATACGCACGAGGAAGTAGCTGAATTAGCTCCATGCTCGATTATCATTCCAAACATCTTTTCTCCCAATGGAGATGGAATCAACGACTTCTTGCGTTTTGAGAACCTTGAATTCTTCCCAGGATCTTCATTAGAAGTTAGAAATAGATGGGGTGTACTCGTCTTCCAGTCAGATAATTATCAAAACAACTGGAGAGCAGAAGAAGTGAGTCCGGGTACTTACTATTTCGTTTTGAGAAGAAGCGACGGTGAGGTGCATACAGGAGATATCACCGTCGTGCTCGATTAATTACACGGAGCTCCGAATCCTCCCAAGACAATCAAAAGGTCAGTAGCGTTAACGATGTTGTCATCGTTAACATCCGCTGCGCAACTGACAGGGTTGATGAAGATACACGAACCGTCATCTAGCGTGGCATTTATATCGTAGTTGTCTGCGTCTGTATAAGTACAACCTGGAATTCCTTGACTGTAAGTACAACTTCCGTCATCCACTGTGGCCGTCGGATCATAGTTTTCTGCAGCAGGGTAGGTGCAGCCCAAGACTCCTGGGTCGAAAACACAAGATCCGTCATCTACAGTCGCTAGTGGATTATAATTGGCTGCGGCTTCATAAATACAACCGGGCTCTAAGACAATGTACTCACAAGAACCATCGTCCGTATTCGCATTCATGTCGTAGTTGCTAGCTTCAGAGTCAGTACATCCGAGCACTTCCACCCAAAACCAAGCGTTGTAAACTAGGTCTGTGAAGTCAATGTAGGGGTTGCGATTGCCTTGCACTGTTTCGGCGCGATCATTGCGAGTCATCTCTTCCGCGCTAGCGGGATCATCAAGGTGCCATTGATACAAGACACTAATATCTGCTACCAGTGAAATATCACCGGCCTGAGTAGGATACATAGTGTAGAAGTAGAACAGCTCACGCGCAATGTCTCCCTTGTATTCTTCTCGCGGCTCCCAAAGCGAACCTTCTCGTTCACTGAATTCATCAGAATTGCCCGGTTCCACGGTAGTGGAGAAGTAGTCACCGTTGATCGTCACGCCGTACCAAAAAGCATTGGCATCTGGAACCTCACCGAAAGGGTAATTGGCGCGCGCAGAGTTGGCGCTACCGTGCGCAGGTCTGATGTTGTGTAGATCACTGCGCATAGGCGATGCACTGCCGAAGAAACTTTGAGGAACAAGGTGCTCAGCGTTGATAGGGTTGGGGAAGGTGACGAATTCAGCGGTCTGTTGAAAGCCAGTGTATACGCACTCTGTCATTCCATTGTTGGCGTCAACAAAACCGTACATCTGCTCACGTGCACCGTTGTAGCCAAGATCAGAGAAGTAACCATCATACCAATTCGACTTGAGCCAAGTGCGAAGGTCTTGCAAATAAGTGCCAGCTGGAGGATTGGGTTGAGCGAATGAGGTAAAACCCAAAAAGACGAATGTGATAGTAATTAGTAAGCTTCTCATTCTCATTCTCATTCTCATTCTCAGTCTGGTTAGTTAGTACAAAGCAACGGGTTTACAAAGATGCATGAAATTCCCTTTCATAATTGACTATCTTCTCCCCCTAAAGGGGGATGCCTTCAGTCTTTGGATTCCCGAATATTGCATGAATACAAAACTTATCAGATATGGCCGCATATGACATCTCTTTCTCTGCCACGAATGGCGGACCTCTTAAAATCGTAGTCGATTGTGATGGGGGGAACCTTAAGCTTGCGAAAGCAGGTTATTTAAAAACACACAAAGACAACAACGGAAAAGACGTTCATGTCTTTGTAGCACACTTTGCTAAAACAACTGGTGGTCCTGCGACACACACTTTCCAAGCGAATGAAATCATTCCAGGAAAAACGGTAATCGCCGACAATACCAGCGATGTTTGGCTAAGCGTAATGACCATTGGTGCCGAGTCTGGTGGCGGTGGAGTTACCACAGAAGAAAAAGACAAAAAAGACGAAAAGATTCGTCTCTAATGAGGTCTGCAAGGACACGTCTAATTGTATTGTTCCTGGCCGCACTTCAATCAATACAAGTGTCTGGTCAGGAACACCTTGTTTCAAATCAAGAATGCGATTTTGATTGCCAATTGATCTTGGCAAAACGCATGTTAAGTAACGATGCCGACAGCAGTTACATGTATGCGCTAGAAGCGCAAAAACGAGCGCTTAATCCTTTTGATCCGTTCAAATTTGTTTTTGCAACTTCTATGATTGCGAAGGTTCACCGCTATACTGGATCCACTCTTGAAAGTATTTCAGCCGTGGAAGAAGCGCAAACATTGGTGAACGAAAAGGCAAACGAAATTCCTGAAGAAGACCTTGTCGAAGTGAATCAGATGCTTCGCGCAGTCATGGCATTCAATCAAGTCGGTCGAGCACAGGAAGTTTATTCTTCAGTAAGTTTCTCTGACGGAGAGAGAATTGCAGCAGACCAAGAAGCAGAATTCAAAGTGATCATCAACGCAATTGATGGGTTCAGATATCCTGGTTTTAGAGGGCACATTTACTTGGCAGAGGCGATCCGTCATAAAGTGCTTTTTAATTCTGACTCTACGCTGAAATATTCCAGCCTAGCCGCAGACGAATTTCGTTTGGCTAATGACACTTCAGAGCTAGCTAATACATATATCCTCAGTAGTCTAGCCTTCCATCAAAAAGATGAATATCTCAAGATGTTGTTGATGCTTGAAACAGCAAAAGAGATTGTGATGCAGTTGGATGAGCAAGGTCAGATGGGAGTGATTGCTAGCTTAACAGGAAAGGCATACGGGGAATTATCAGGCTCAGAATCTGCATTGGAAATGCTGCAGTCAAGTGACTCGTTGCTACAGAATTTGAAGGATATCACCTCTCAGAAAATCGTACTTAAGAATCTGGCGAACCTGAGTGAAGACTTAGGTCTATACGAGCAAGCACTAGATTATTTCCGTCGTCTTAGTGATTTGAATCTTGCTGAGCAGACAATCAACGCAAATGTTGAGATCGAAGAAATTCAAGCGAAATATGACGTAGCTGAAAAGAATCGCCAATTGCTTGAAAGCGAAAAGGAAACTCAAATGGCGGTTGGAGTGTTGCTCATTTTGCTCGTGTTACTCTTGGCGGGCGTTGTCATATTCTTAGTATACCGCAGCAAACAACGAACGAAGACGCTTTCGCAGGAACGTCAGATGAGTGAGTTGATGCGTCAACAAGAGTTAGTGGCGGTGAATGCGATGCTCGAAGGACAAGAAACAGAGCGCAAGCGCATTGGTCAAGATTTGCACGATAATATAGGGTCGTTACTCGCAACAGCTAGAATGCAAGTCAGCGCTGCTAAGGATGGCCAAGATGCTCAGATCGATAATGTTTCTGAGATCTTAGATGAAGCTGCTAGTGAAGTGCGTAAAATCTCTCACAATCTTGTGAGTGGTACGCTTTCGAAATTCGGATTGATACCGGCGATTAAAGAGCTAGCTGAGCGCATCGATACAACCACTAATCTCGAAGTGTCATTCACATCCATTGGAATGGATGGAAGGCTCAGCGCCATGCAAGAAGTCAACCTCTACCGCATAGCACAAGAACTGATTTCGAATGCGATTAAGCACTCGTTCGCTAGTAAGCTAAAGATCAAGGTGCAAAAGCAGTCCAAAGAGATCCTCCTACAGATCAAAGACGATGGAATTGGACTGTCAAATGAAACGAATGCCAACCTTTCAGGGGTTGGGCTTAAAAATATTCAAGGACGAGTGAATGCGCTTTCTGGAAGCTTTGATATGGTGTCAGAACCAGGTAAAGGAACCCAGAGTAACATTCGAATTCCAATAACTGAAAACATCCCTGTCCATGCCGAAAACTAGACTATTCATCGTTGATGATCATTCAATGATCATTGATGGTATCTCAGCCATGTTCGAAAGCGATAAAGAAATTGAAATCGCCGGATCTGCAAATACCGTAGACTCAGCCTTAGAAAGCGTTGAAAATACTTCGTTTGATGTATTGATCCTAGACATCCGCATGGGCAATGAAGAGCGCAGGAACGAACCTGACGGATTTGATATTCTTCGCGCTGTAAAACAAAGCAAACCGGATGTAAAGACATTGATGCTCACCATGCACGAAGAGCCCACATACATCCGCACGGCAATGGACGAAGGAGCCAACGGTTACTTGCTCAAGAACACCGGGAAGACTGACTTCAAAAAAGCCATCGAGACCATCATGGCAGGTGACTTCTACCTCAGCGGTAAAGTGGCTCAAAACCTCATTGGATTCAGAGGGGAGGGGCAAGCTCCCACACAGGTGATCGAAATTTCGAACCGTGAGTTGGAGGTGATTCAGTTGATCTGCGAAGAAAAAACAACAGAAGAAATCGCTAACTCTCTTGATGTTCAAGTGAGTACCATCAAATCACACCGTAAGAATATCTTGACAAAATTAGGGGTGCGCAACGTAGCGGGATTGGTTCGTTATGCAATGGAACATGATCTTATCGATTGATTTGTGAGTTAAGTACAGGACATCCGTCTTCAACATAAGCTAGTCTTTAAGTAATCTTTTGTTTATAGCGTAAATCGACATTTATCTCATGTCTACCACCCCATCGAAATCATCCGAATCAGAATTTGTGACCAAGCCTGGGTCTTTGCTCGGAAGCTTGGTGTCTAAAAATGAAGAAGCTTCAAAAAAGAAAGAGCAATCTCCCGCTTCTTCGAAGCTTCCTAAAGCTGATTAAAAAGGAGTTTAGAAGATCTTCTCGTAAAGTTCTTGCTCCTTCTTGATGGCCTGCTCACTCCGTTCAGTAAGGCCGAAGATCTCATATACATTTCCACTGATGGTAGAAGCAATGGTGCCTGTTGGAAGGTCATTGCAGTCGAGTCCGAACGGGTCTTCAATCTCTTCTCCCATCATTTCAATTCCGATGAAGGCGAAGAAGACAAAAGTAACAGCGAGCACGCTCCAATATTCCATGTCTTTAACCAAAGCGAATGGAAGTAGTAACGCATATGCTGTGATGAATATCTTCATGAAGATGGCGTAAGAGAATGGGATAGGTGTCTTCTTAATTCGCTCACAAGCACCAAGAATATCAAGTAACGACTGGTGCGTTGGACGAATATTCAGCACATCCATATCTGTGATCTCTCCCGCGCGGTATTTCTCCTGCAAGACTCTCCAAATTTGTGAAGCGATGCGATTGGGGATGTGATCATAATGCTTGTAGTGCAATATTTCATCTTCCGAAAGTTCGATGAGATTCTCTAATTTGGTTCCATCTCGAAGGTGCTCAACAAAGGCGAAGCAAAAATTGGAAATGTGCTTAGCGAGGTGGCGACGTGTTTCCATATCTTCTGCTGGCAACATGTTGTGAGCGTAGAGGGCCATGTTACGGCAATTGTTCACCAATGCTCCCCATTGTTTTCGTCCTTCCCACCAGCGATCATAAGCCGTATTCGTGCGGAATACCAAAAGGATACTCAAGACGACCCCGAGAAAGGTAAACACCGATGCTGCTGAAGACATCGATGCCTCTGGAATAATCTCAATGTGAAAAGCGGCAACAGCTAAGGTGTAAGCCGCAACCATCAAACTTGCCCTTCCTACTTTCACCATCGTCCAGCTTTTTGCTAGATGACGGATGTCTCCAAACCAGTTTTTATTACTCTTATATACGATCATGATTCTCCGAGGTATTTATGAACGAATGAAATGGCCATAGCACCTTCACCTACTGCTGATGCTACGCGGTTCATTGCCCCTGAACGAACATCACCTGCAGCAAACACACCAGGCACATTCGTTTCCAAAAGGTAAGGATCTCGCTCAACGCTCCAAGCTTGAGATGGTTCGGTGACGTTGAGATCTCTACCGGTCTTTACAAATCCTCTTTGGTCGCGGCTTACCATCGAAGGTACCCATTCAGTGTATGGCTTGGCCCCGATAAAAATGAATAAGGCACGTGCTTCGCGTTTCTCCTCGTTGCCATCGTGATTAATGACTAATTCTTGAAGTCTTCCTTCACCGTGAGCGGATACGATCTGTGTTCGTCCCATCACTTCGATGTTCGGAGTACCGTCAATCTGATCGATCAAATACTGTGACATGGAACTCGAAAGGTCATCCTTGCGAATCAAAATGTGCACCTTCCGTGCAAACTGACTCAAGTACATCGCACCTTGTCCCGCTGAGTTTCCTCCTCCTACAATGTATACATCGCTATTCTTGCAATTGGCAGCTTCTGTGGTGGCTGCCCCATAGTAGATTCCAGCTCCTGTGAAGTCGCTGATTCCTGGGGCTTGAAGCTCTCTGTAGTTCACACCTGTAGTGATAACCACTGAACGTGCATTGATAGAAACTCCGCTTTTCAGATGCAAGATCTTGTATTGATCCTTGATCTCAATTTCGGAAACCTCTTGTGGACTCAAGAACTCAATCCCAAAACGTGTTGCCTGGGTAATCGCACGACGTGCAAGATCTTGTCCGCTGAGACCTGAAGGGAATCCTAAGTAGTTCTCAATACGTGATGAAGTTCCTGCTTGTCCACCAGGAGCCTTCTTTTCAATGAGTACAGTTTTCAGTCCTTCTGAACCACCATAAACGGCTGCGGCTAATCCAGCAGGGCCTGCACCAATGATGGCCACATCGTAAGTGTCTGAGTCTGGATGGGGGTGCAAACCAAGACTTTCCGCGATAGCGTTCAAATCTGGAGCAACCAGTACCTCACCCTCTTCTTTGACTACAATTGGAAGATCCTTGGCAGTAAGTTTATTCGCCTCCATGAACTCCGTGGCCTTTTCATTGGCTTCATAATCAATCCATTCATAAGGGAATAGGTTGGCTGATAGGAAGTCTTTAATTTGGTGGGAGAGGGGCGAGAATTGATACCCAATCACACGTAGTCCTTTGAAGTTAGGACGGTACTGCGAAAGCCAGTCTCCCAGTAAGTCGTCGATCACCGGGTAGAGTCTTTCTTCCGGTGGATCCCAAGGCTTGAGTAAGTAGTAATCTAGCTGCACATCGTTGATCGCTTTAATCGCAGCGTCAGTATCACTGTAAGCTGTTAAAAGCACTCGACGTGATTTTGGGAAAATCTCTCTGGCTTTTTCGAGGAACTCAACACCGAGCATTTCAGGCATCTTCTGGTCACTCAAGAAGAGGGCAACTTCCCCACCCTTGTTTTTGAGGTCGACCAATTCCTCTAGCGCTTCATTGGCAGAATCTGTGCTAACGACACGGTATTCTTTTCTATATCGGGAGCGAAGATCACGAACCACCGCACGAAGTACCTGTGGGTCGTCATCGATCGCGAAAATGATTGGCTTCTCCATTAGTTCATGATTGGGAGTCTAACTTCAAATCTAGTTCGCCCTGGCTGGCTATTTACAACGATCTCACCGTTGTGCTTTTTGATGATCCTCATCACCACATCAAGACCTAACCCGGTTCCTTCACCTATGGCTTTAGTGGTGAAGAATGGTTCAAAGATGCGTGTTTTAACATCGTCTGGAATTCCAGGTCCATTGTCTTCGATACAGATGCTGAGCATACCTTCTGTTTGGAAGGATACGATACGCACATGGCCTGGCTTGTCCTTCATGGCATCGATTGCATTATCAATGATGTTGGTCCAAACCTGATTCAATTCGCCTGGCAGTCCTTTAACCTTCGGTACGTTATCCCCAAGATCAATTTCGATTTCGTGTCGACCTTTCTTGATCTTGTGATTCAGCATGGTGACTGTGCTTTCAATTCCTTCACTGACATCAACAGGCTGAAGGTCTTGGTCACGATCCATATAGGAGTAAGACTTCACCGATTTGATGATACTAGCAATGCGTTCAGACGCTTGCTCAATTTCATCAACCATCCGGTCAGTCGTAAGATTCTGATACATCCAGTTGATTACCGCAGGCAAGTCTTTCTCCTTTACTACTTCTGCAACTTCTTCAAAGTCGTCAATTGTGAATCGGTATTCCACAAAATTCTCGGCGCTTTCGAATCCATCTTCTACGCCGTGATCTTCAAGCCAATCTGCGATTTCATCTTCAAGGCGATTGCGGTCTCGAAGACTCAATCGTTCTTCTGGTTTTGTATCCACTTTAGTGAAAAGAAGCTTGCTTACTTCATCCGTGATTTCAGGAGTGATGTCGATTTCCATCACCTGCTTGAATCCTTCAGGAACTTGTTTCAAGTGTGATTTCAATGCTTGCGAACTTCTTACGATGGCTGAAGCAGGATTGTTCAACTCATGTGCTAAACCAGCACTGATTTTACCCAATGCCATCAGTTTTTCATTCTGCATTCTGGATTGTGAAAATTCACGTACACGAGATGTCATGAAGTGCACCAATGAAGCAGTAAGCTCGTAGTGGTTTTCGATCATCGCTTTGAGCTGATCGCGGTGAACTTGAAATATGCGTGAGGGCTTTGCGGCGATTCCATCACCACTGGCATGGGTCAAACGACTATATGGTAGCAAGCCAGTGATTGAGTTTGCTTCGAAACTGCCAAAGTACTTCTTGCTTTCATTCGGGTATCCGTAGACATCGATCTTACCAAACATGATGAGTGTCATGTGGTCTGAGGCTTCACCTCGTCGGAAGATCAATTCATTGGGTTCGAGTTCGATCACTTCACCAACTTCAATTAGCCAGTTCAACTGATCGTCAGGGACCTCGTCAAATTCCTTGAATTTTCGAAGATCATCTAAGGTTATAGGTGTCATAATGAGAAGACAAAAGTTGAGAAAAAAAGTTGGACCAACACGAACGAAATGTTAGCCTTTGTGAAATCTGAGTTATTCTACTGGTTTCTATGTGTTTAAGTGCCTAAGTCGCCCGGCCTTGAATCGCCTTAAACTACCCTTGCTATACCTGTTTGTATTCTGTGGCCTCAGCGTAACAACACAAATAGTCTGGCTTCGATTAGCCGGAGGAGCGAGTAGCGAAGAAATCTTAGATATTGATGAATCCTGAAACAGGGAGGTATTAAAAAAGAGGCCCAAGCCCCGTGAATATTATTTCATGCGAAGTCTGAATTCCACTCTTCGATTCGTGACTATTCCTTGTAAGACTCAGATTTGATCATAGCGCTGCCAGTTTCGAAGAAGAGTCCTTCCATGGCTCGACGCATAACTTCCTTTTCTCAAGCAGATTCGTCCAGACAACCTTCGTTGGCGATTAGGCCTGGAACTTGTGAACATAAATCCACTGCGTTCTTGACTCCGTCGCGGTCTTTATCATTCCGCGCTAGCGAAAATTTCAAACCGATACTATGGAATATGTACTGATCATTCCCATAACGTCTCACGATTCATCGATGTAACCTGCAAATCTTAAGCTAACCGCAACATGATCTGGGTCGAACTGGAAGAATTCATTTCCGTACTCACCGGCATATTCTTTGACACCGCCCAGAAACGAAATGGAAAAGTTTCGTACTTGATTTTAGGAGAACATGCAAAAGCGTGCGAAAATGGCTAGAATGAGAAGAATGATCTTTTTCAGGTTAGTTATTTTGATTTCACCCTTGTCACGAAGAGAATGACCTAGAGTCACTTCTAAGTTTTTCTCTCTGGAATGTTCTATATCTTTCCGAGCTGATTAATGAGATGGGATAAGAATATATGGCATACGCTCATTGGAAGCAGAGAGGAGTTCTCTGGTTCTGAACGAACGTTTCATATGGTATGTCTAGCAGCTACACTGGCGATGATTCTGGGAACCACGCAGAATATTATCCTAGGTCTAGATGAGCTGGTATATACAATGGCAGCCGTATTTGTTCTGCTTTTCTTCTGTTACATTCTGTCGAGAGTTTACCGCAAGTTCATAGCAGGATGGGGGATATTCGTTTCATTCTGTGTTGTTATTCTTGGGATCAACTACTATTTCAACGCCGGAATTGACGGGCCGACACTTATCACAACTTTCATCATTCTGATCTTCTTCTTCGCTATTTCTCCTGTCAAATTGGCCTGGGGATTCAGCCTATTGATGATTTCTCTTTTTGGAGTAATCATTTACTGTGACTTTCATGGTCTAGGGCCAAATGTGATTCCTTATGAGGCTGAAGCAGATAAGTACATAGATATTTACTTCAGCTATACCTGGACGTTATTGATTGTACTGGCCATCTTCTATCGAATTCGAAGTGATATGAAGACTCAGAATGATACGCTCAGAAGCCAAAAAGAGGCGCTTGAGAAAAGTCAAGACGAACTAGAAGCCTCAAACCAAGAATTGAACAGGCTTTTTTCCATCATTTCACATGACATTCGAAATCCACTCATTTCCATTGAAGGATACCTCGAAGTACTCGAGAAAGACGACTTAGACCCCGCGGATGACGAACGTATGAGAGGCGAGCTATTAAATCTCACCAAGTCATCTTCGTCAATGCTTGACCATCTTCTGACCTGGTCTAAAGGACAAATACATGGCCACCGTTTCTGCTCGAAGCATGTGCAAATAGATGAAGAGTTCGAAGGCACCTTGGCCTTGATAGAAGACCTCTCTAAGAAGAAAGGGGTGGTGTTCGAATCAGATATTCCAGACGATCAACAGGTTATTTGTGACCCTGACCTTATGGTGATTGTAGTGCGCAACCTATTGCACAATGCATTAAAGTTTACTTCGGAAGGAAATTCAATTGGAATTACCTCGGTAGTTCAAGACGATCATTGGATTATGACTATGTATGACCAAGGCCAAGGAATGAGTCAAGAAAAGCAAGATTCTCTCTTCACATTGAAGGCCAAGTCAACCTTCGGAACCAACAATGAAAAAGGCATTGGCCTTGGGTTAATTCTCGTCAAAGAGTTCATTGATCAACACAATGGATCAATCTCCTGTCAATCAAAAATAGGAGAGGGAACCACCTTTATCGTCACCATTCCTCAAAAAGAGGAGTGAAAAATCATCCTTTAGGGGGATTCGCCGCATATGGCTGCCTTCTACCTTTGTTCTGAAGAATATGCTTGCGGTAAACACGCAGATCAAAGAACAAGGTGGAAGAGTAACTATGAAGAGGTAATGACCTCTATAGCCTGTCTCATCTGATTTAGTCCTACAAGTCTAGAGCAAATACAACTTTCACCTGTGATGCCTCACTCTGTGGGGCATCTTTGCTTTTTGGTCTTTTCTATCCGAAAATTTGCCGAAGCTTTCTCGATATTCATCGAAACTTTCCCTATTTTAGCAACCCTTGACCAAAATTGCTTACGATGCGTCTAAACCACATCTTGTGGGCATCTTTTGCGCTATTGATGAGCCTAACATCAGCTGCGCAAGTGTCCGGATTAGAACTAGAGACCATTCAGGTCCATACTGGTGACATCCCTGAATTAACAGGGTACACCACCTACCGTTTATATGCTACTTGTCAAAACGAAGATGACTTTGTGTCGTCCGTCTATGGCGTTGCAGGAACTCCTTTGTCGATTACCACAGATGGTACGTTTTACCAAGATCCTTTTGGGAGTGAAAACGGCTCGGTGATCAACCCTGCATTCTTCCCGTTTTTCCCAGCACTGACCTTCGATAGCTGGGTAACCATAGGAAGAGAGAATTCAACAACTCCAGGAGCAGCGGTGTCAACGTTGCAGTCTGCATCGGACGCTTGGGTTGATCAATTCGCAACAGGTCAAGACATTAACATTAATGGCCAGTTCGGAGGTTCTTGGTTCACAACTTTCGACGTTTCTAGTGTCAATGGTTTCGCGGGGCCTGACTTGAAGGTTTTGCTCGGTCAGTTCACGACCAATGGAAACCTGAGCGGTTTTATTAACGTTCAAGTCTTTATTTTCGGTGACAATCAAAATATTGTTGAGGTCACGCAGCTTTCATTCTCAAATCAAGCCGGCGCCATCTTTGGATGTACGGATCCAGCAGCTGACAACTTTGACCCAACAGCTACTGTGGATGACGGGTCTTGTGAGTTTCCTTGTACACTTCAGATTGATGAACTCATTATTACGCCAACTTCATGTGTCGATTCCAATGACGGTGCACTGACTGTTGTGGCGTCAGGCGGACAAGGAGCGGTAAGCTATTCTTTGGATGATAGCACGCCTTTGCTGAACCAGAATTTCATTGATTTGGCTGCAGGTGATTATACCCTCATCGTTGAAGATCAGCAAGGTTGTATCGCAGGCCAATTATTAACGATCCCTGGTCCAACTCCAGTGGAGGTTTCTTTTGATACGGTCAGTCAGATTACGTGTAACGGAGAGGATAACGGTTCAATTACCGTCGCTGTTTCTGGTGGTACTGGTCCTTATATGTATGGTCTCTCATTCGGAAACTACACGCAGTCTGAACCTACTTTCTCAGGACTAGGTGAAGATACATATGTGATTTATGTCAGCGATATCAACGGATGTACAGGAAACTCAAACGGTGTCGATATTACTGAACCAAACCCTCTTCAAGTAGCGGTTACTGGTTCTACACCAGCTAGTTGTCCTAATGAACCAGATGGAGTTATAGCTTCTGTTGGGTTCGGTGGTACTGGAGCGCTTCAATTCACTATTGATGGTGTGAACCTCCAGAACTCAGGAGTATTCCTTGTGCCTGCTGGGACATACAATGTCAATCTCATTGATGCGAATGGTTGTGAAGTAAGTTCTGATCCTGTAATCATTGGTTCTACTGGTGTGGTTGGTTGTACTGATCCTTCGGCTTGTAATTATGACGCTAGCGCGGAATGTGATGAAGGGTGCACGTACAGCGGTTGTACTAACCCAACGGCGTGTAACTATGACATGTCAGCAGGATGTGAGGATGGTTCGTGTGAATTTGACTCATGTGCTGGATGTACAGATGTAACAGCATGTAATTACGATGCGACAGCTACGATCGACGATGGTTCTTGTTTAGAGCTTGATGAATGTGGAGTTTGTGGTGGAACAGGTACTTCAGGATGTGTGGATTCAGGAGCATGTAACTACGACCCAACTGCAGCTTGTGATAACGGAACATGTGAATACGATTCATGCGCAGGCTGTACCGATCCAACAGCATGTAACTACGACGCGACTGCTACGCTCGATGATGGCTCATGTCTAGAGCTTGATGAGTGCGGAGTTTGTGGTGGATCAGGCACGGAAGGATGTACCGACCCAACTGCATGTAACTACGATGCAGATGCTGACTGTGATGATGGCTCGTGTTTGGAAGCAGACGAATGCGGTGTTTGTGGTGGTAACGGAACTCTTGGATGTACCGACCCAACTGCGTGTAACTACGATGCAGATGCTGACTGTGATGATTCATCATGTGAGTTTGACTCTTGTACGGGCTGCACAGACGTCAGCGCATGTAATTACGATCCAACGGCGACTATTGATGATGGCTCTTGTACCCTTCCAGGTCCAATTCTGGACTGTAATGGGAACTGCATCAATGATTGTGATTTTGATGGGGTGTGTGACGAAGAAGAAATTTTTGGATGTACTTACCCATGGGCGTGTAACTACAACTCAAATGCAACAGAAGAAGACGGTTCTTGTCTATACCCAGACGCATGTGGTGTTTGTGGTGGCGATGGAACCCTAGGATGTACAGATCCAGCGGCATGTAACTACGATCCTGAAGCAGATTGTGATAGCGGTTACTGTTTGTACCTCGACGAATGTGGCGTATGTGGAGGCGAAGGCACACTCGGATGTACCGACGCCGGAGCATGTAACTACGACGCGGATGCAGACTGTGATGATGGCTCTTGTGAGTTTGATTCATGTGCAGGCTGTACCGACCCAACAGCATGTAACTACGATGCTACTGCAACCATCGATGACGGTTCTTGTCTAGAGCTTGACGAATGTGGCGTATGTGGTGGAGACGGTACACTTGGATGTACGGATCCTGAAGCATGTAACTACGATGCGGAAGCTGATTGTGACGATGATTCATGTGAGTACCCTGAAGAAGGCTTCGATTGTGAAGGAAACTGTGCTGAAGATTGCGATGAAGACGGAGTGTGCGACGAAGACGAAGTATACGGATGTACTTACCCATTCGCATGCAACTACAACCCTGCAGCAACAGAGGAAGACGGTTCATGTGAACGTGAGTCTTGTGCAGGATGTACTTACCCTGAAGCATCGAATTATGACCCGAACGTAATTATTGAAAATGGAACATGTGAATTCCCGAATGACGTAACATGTCCAGGAGACTTTGACAACGACAATGATGTCGGTGTGAATGACCTTCTGTTCTTCTTAAGTCTATACGGAACTGCATGTGACTAAATAGAAAGAACCAATTAACCAAAAACCATAAGCTTACACTTCAGATTATGAAAACAATGGCAAGATTAATGAGCGTACTTTTTGCCTGTTGCCTTTTCGGAACAGTAGCAAACGCGCAATTGAGTCAGGTGGTTGTAGAGCCATACACTCTTGTTTTCGGAGGACAACCTGCCGGGACAACGACTTACCGTATTTATGCGGAAATGGAAGATTCTGATGATATCATCACAGCAGTATTTGCCATCAATGGCTGTCACCCGTTGAATGTATCTTCTTCTACTACCTTCTTTAATGATCCTCTAGGAGGAATCAACCCTTCAGGAATCAACCCTGCATTCTTTGCAGTATTCCCTTCAATTGAGGCTGACTCTTGGGTGACAATCGGTATCGATAATAGCACAGCTGCAGGTGCATCTGACGTCGGACAAGCGGCGACAAACCCAGCTGACCCTTTCGGTGACTCTGTTGGACCGGCTGCAACAGGTGCAGACCTAGTAATGGAAGATGGTGCGTGGTTTACGCTACCGACTTCTGCTTCAGCAGTTCCTTCAGGACCAAACAACCGTATCCTTCTGGGGCAATTTACTACGGATGGTGAGTTGAGCTTCAACCTCAACCTTCAAGCATTTGATGGTGGTGATCAAGTAAACGGTCGTATCGATTACGTTCACAACGCTTCTTGTGAAGGAGCAGGTTCATTGACTGGATTTGAAGAAGAGAACGCAACATTGACTTTCCCAGCTGTGATTGGAGAGCCTGGATGTACCGATGCAGGTGCATGTAACTTCAACCCAGATGCTACAGAAGATGATGGATCATGTGAATACGATTCATGTGCAGGATGTACCGACCCAACAGCATGTAACTACGATGCTACCGCGACCAACGACGATGGCTCTTGTGCAGTAAACGATGAGTGTGGTGTTTGTGGAGGATCTGGGACATCAGGATGTGTTGATTCAGGTGCATGTAACTACGACCCATCAGCAGCATGTGATGATGGATCATGTGAATACGATTCATGTGCAGGATGTACCGACCCAACAGCATGTAACTACGATGCTACAGCAACAATCGATGATGGTTCATGTCTACAATTAGATGAGTGTGGTGCTTGTGGTGGAGACGGTACAGCGGGATGTACAGACCCATTGGCATGTAACTATGACCCAAGTGCAGATTGTGAGGATGATTCTTGTGAATACCCAGCTGCAGGTGAGGATTGTGATGGTGCGTGCGCCAACGATTGTGACGGTGACGGAATCTGTGACGAAGACGAAGTTGGTGGATGTACTTACGAGTTCGCTTGTAACTACGACCCGGCAGCTACTGACGATGATGGTTCATGTGAAGTGAGCTCATGTGCAGGATGTACGTACCCATTCGCAGACAACTACGATGCGACAGCTACACTTGATGATGGCTCATGTTTCTTCCCGAACGATCTGACTTGTCCTGGTGACTACGATGATGACGGTGATGTAGGTGTGAATGATCTTATGATGTTCCTATCCTACTACGGAGGTACTTGTGATGACAATGAGTAATCTTAGATTACACTTGAAATAATTGAAAGGGAGCTCTTGTTGCTCCCTTTTTTTATCAGACACTGTCCTACAAACGTCGGTTGAATTCGCAACGTAGAAGGAGACAATAGCTCCCTCCAAATAAAATAATATGCGAATGATTAACCACGTACTGTTCTTGCTAGGGTTAGTGTCCTTAGCAGTGGTGAACGCAAATGGCCAATGTACTTTTACAAGTATTGCGGTCAATGAAGCGTGCGACCCTGTCGGTGATGGCGGTTTTGAAACCGCCGTTGATATTACATTCAGCATTACGAACGGATGTACAGTAAATGAAGTCTGCTATTCTCGCTTAGGGGACGGTTCTCAAGGCTGTACAGACATTTCCGCTAATCTCCTTGGAGATGGAGCTACCTACCATTTAGCCTTGCCTGGAGCAGGGATTTATCAATTCTGGGCAACAATCTCTGGAGGTTCAAGTCCAGTCGAAGAAGCTCAGGTTAACTGTTTCGACGAAACGTATTCTTGTGATAATCCTTTTGCAGTGAACTATGAAGCCGCTGGAGCCAATCCAAACGAATTGGCTTGTTTATACGACGACTATATCTGTGATTGTGTGGGAACTCCTCACACTGTTGGAGCCATGAGCTATCTGGGAGATGGCGAATACGAATCTTCGAACTCTGGTAAACTCTGGGATGGTCAAGCGGTACATTTCGCTTGTAACGTCTGGGGATTTGACTGTGGAGATGGTGGGGTGAACTTCGACCCTTACGGAGTATGTGAAGGTAACCTTCCACCGAACAATGGATGTTCTTCTCCTGGTTGTGCGCCGCTCACACTGGCTGTGACACAAGGTGCCTGTGGTTCTGATGCATATGGATTGACGACACAGATAAACGTTGAATTTGGAATTTCTGACGGTTGTGTCGCAGATCAACTCTGCTTTATATTGAATGGGGGAGATGAGACCTGCATTGATCTGTCAGGAGACGGAGGGTACATGAACGGGGAGACCTATGTATTCAGTGGGGCGGAACCTGGTGGTGTGTATCAATTCCACTTCGAAACTACTTCAGGAGCGGTGTCTCCATTCTTCTATTTCACTTGTGGAGATCCGTGTTCAGGACAAAGTACGATCTGTGATTGTGATGGAAACGTTTGGCCTGAAGATCACACTTCATATCTCGGAGATGGTGACCTCAATGATGGGGTAACTCCAGTTGATGGCAAATACTTGAATTTCAACTGCCTCACATGGGCCTTCGATTGTGGAGAAGGGAATGGGGTAGAAGATCCATTCAACGTTTGCGTTGGGAATCTACCTCCAGATAATGGTTGTGGTAACTATGCCTTCGGTTGTACAGATATTTCAGCATGTAATTATGACGCTAGCGCGGATGGAGACGATGGTTCTTGTGACTATTCCTGTTATGGGTGTACCATTCCATCGGCATGTAACTACGACCCCGCAGCAGCCTTAGATGATGGCTCTTGTGAGTATTCCTGTTATGGTTGTACCATTCCAACGGCATGTAATTACGTCGCTTCTGCGACGCAAGACGATGGTAGTTGTGTTTTCAATTGTCAGGGATGTACCGATGCCGCGGCATGTAATTATGACGCAGGTGCTACAATGGATGATGGTTCTTGCGACTACTCTTGCCTTGGTTGTATCGATAATACCGCGTGTAACTATGATGCAACGGCTACCGTTGATGATGGCTCTTGTGATTATTCCTGTCAGGGTTGTTTAGATCCAACAGCGTGTAACTATGATGCCTCAGCCACAGTGAGTGATGGTTCTTGTGACTATTCATGCCTAGGTTGCACAGACCCTGCAGCCTGTAATTTCGAGGTGTCAGCAACAGATGATGATGGAAGTTGTACTTATAACTGCCTAGGGTGTACAGATTCAGGAGCATGTAATTATGATTCGGGTGCCACAGATGACGATGGCTCTTGTGATTACTCATGTATTGGTTGTACAGACTTTGGAGCGTGTAACTATGATGCTGGAGCAACCCAAGATGATGGCTCTTGTGATTACTCTTGCCTAGGTTGCATGGATCCAGCTGCCTGTAACTACGATGCTACTGCAACTGAGAATGATGGTTCGTGTAACTATGACTGCCAGGGATGTACGGATGCCTCGGCATGTAACTATGATATCACTGCATTGATTAATGATGGATCGTGTGACTATTCATGCCAAGGTTGTACAGATAGCGGAGCATGTAATTACGATGCAAGTGCAAGTCAAGATGACGGATCGTGCGATTACTCTTGTTTAGGATGTACTGACCCTGGAGCATGTAATTTCGATGCGAGTGCCTCTCAGGATGACAGTTCCTGTGCTTATGCGGCACCATTCTACAATTGCGCAGGAGCTTGTATCAACGATAGTGATGGCGACGGTATTTGTGATGAACTAGAAGTGCCAGGGTGCACCTACAACGTCGCATGCAATTATAATCCGATGGCGACAGATGATGACGGTAGTTGTGATTTCGATTCTTGTCTAGGATGCACCTATTCAGGAGCATCGAACTTCGATCCAGGAGCGACCATTGATGATGGATCGTGTGAGTACGACCAACCATACTGTGTTGGAGATGTAAATGCAGATGGTCAAGTGAATGTCACTGACATTATTCTTCTGCTCCAGTACTACGGAACCCCATGTGATTAGTCTGCACGAGCAGATTCTTTGAAGAATAAATAGAGGGGGAGTCCGAAACAGACTCCTACCAAAAAGATACCAGCGAAGGCGAACCAGTAATTCTTTACTTGGTTTCGCCTTCCGTCGTATAGGATGAATATACTCGCTACTGTTCCCGTTAGGAGTAAGTCATAAGCAAAGAACCGATTACTGCGTCGTTGAAATTGCTCTTCAAACAATAGCCACAAGTCGTTGTCATTTTCAATCATGAATGGAATCATCTCCGAATAAGGAAGAATGACCCCAACAATGGCAAAAACCAAGTATAGGTACCTCATGATTCCGCGCTAGCGTATAAATTCACCTCAACAAACTTACTCGCAGGAGTATTGCTCTCATGGGCCTTAGCACCAATAGGGACAAGGGCATTGCACTCTGGGAAATAGGTCGCAACACACTTACGTGGAATGTTGAAAGGAATCACAATGAAGCGTTCTACGCGACGTTTCTCACCTCGGAAAACACTTTCGATATCAACAACTTGCCCTCTTTTCCAGCCTCTTTCTAAGGCGTCTTCATCATTCATCATGACTACACGTCGTTCATTCAAAATCCCGCGATAGCGATCGTCAAGTCCGTAAATGGTGGTGTTGTATTGGTCATGAGAACGAACGGTTATCATAATATACTCAGCCTCCTTAGGGTCAACCTGAGGGAGATGATTGACTGTGAATTGAGCTTTCCCATTTGACGTATTGAATTGGCGTACACGCGCACCGTTCGGAAGATGGAAACCATTTGACTGACGCACCTTACGGTTGTAGTCGTCAAACCCTGGAATCACCGCCTCAATTTCATCACGTATCAGGTTATAGTCATTTCTCCAAGAAGACCATTTCATAGTGTCTTGAGCTGACAAGGTCGCTTCAGCCAATGAACATACGATGTCAACTTCACTCTTCAAAGCAGCCGAAGGTGCAGGACGATGGCCTTTACTTTGATGCACAACCCCCATCGAATTCTCAACGGTGTAGAATTGCTTCTTGCCTTGCTGAATATCTGCATCAGTTCGTGCCAAACAAGGGAGTATAATAGCCTCTTTTCCCGTGACAAGATGCGAGCGATTGAGTTTTGTGCTGACCTGAACTGTCAAATCACAGTTCTGCATTGCTTTCCCGGTGAATGCACTGTCTGGTGTTGCTGAAATAAAGTTGCCGCCCATGGCAAAGAAGAACTTCACCTTGTTCTCAGCCATCGCTTCAATCGACTCTACTACATCATACCCATGTTCACGTGGCGATTGGAAATGGAAACGTCCATCAAGTGCATCAAGCAATCGGGTAGGGGGCTTCTCAAATATCCCCATGGTTCGATCGCCTTGAACATTACTATGCCCGCGCACCGGGCAAGTTCCGGCACCAGGTTTGCCCACAGCCCCCTTCAAAAGAAGAAGATTAACAATCTCCTGAACGTTGGCTACACCATTGACATGTTGGGTGATTCCCATTGCCCAACAAATGATGATCTTCGTATTATTAGCCAATAATTCAATGACCGGTTTCAACTGCTGTGCGGTAAGCCCACAGTCTTTATAAAGCTGGTCTTTGTTTTCTTGATTTAGTTGTGCGCGATACACGTCGAAACCAGAAGCGTACTGAGCAATGAACTCGCGATCGAGCACTCTTCCTGGATTGGCCTCTTCTGCTTCAAAGAGTCCTTTAGCGAGGAGCTTAAGCATCGCAATGTCACCATTGACGCGCACTTGAAGGAAATAATCAGAAATCTTAGTTCCTCCCTTCAGAATTTCTACCGGACTTTGAGGGTCTACAAATTTCTCTGTACCTACTTCCGGCAGTGGATTCACATGAACCACCTTGCCACCATTCGCCTTACATTTCTGCAGTGCACTCAACATACGAGGGTGATTGGTCCCTGGGTTTTGTCCAACAACAAGAACGACCTCAGCTTCATACAGATCATTGAGGGTCACTGACCCTTTCCCAATTCCTAGAGTACGTCCTAATCCCGTTCCACTGGATTCGTGGCACATGTTGGAGCAATCAGGAAGGTTGTTCGTGCCGTAGGCGCGAACGAAGAGTTGATATAGAAAGGCCGTTTCATTGGCAGTCCTTCCTGAAGTATAAAAAACAGCATCATCAGCATCAATTGATTTGAGCTTCGAACCAATTTTAGTAAACGCATCTTCCCAAGAAATAGGAGTATAGTGATTCGCATTTTCGGCCAAGTACATTGGTTCTGTTATACGTCCTGAACGTCCGATTTTGTAATCAGACCATGTGCTCATTTCACTTACAGAATGCCGTTCGAAGAAAGCAGGATCAACACGCTTTTTTGTAGCCTCTTCGGCGATAGCCTTAGCACCATTCTCACAGTATTCAAACAACTTTGAGCGTTGTTCAGGGTCAGGCCATGCACATCCGGGGCAATCAAGGCCATCTTTTTGATTACCTTTGTCATGAGCTTGAGACCTTCGAATAATCCAATCTCCTCACTCAAGTGACGAATAGCTACTGTTACACCTTTTACCCCGGCTGCTTTCTTGGGGTTCTTGATGAATTTGATACCTGTTAGCTCCGAAGGAGGTAGAATTTTGACATCTCTCATATCATGCAATATAATCTGATTCAACTGGCTTTACGCGTATCGAGTCGCCCGACCATCTCGAACAAATCCATACAATTGAATACCTAATTCTTTAGCGAAATCTACCGCAAGACTCGAAGGTGCTGAAACGGCAGCTAGATTGGGTACTCCAGCCATAAAACACTTTGAAACGATCTCATAACTAATGCGACCGCTCACTAAGAGCACCTTCGCTTTCGGTAGATTCCCTTCAAAAAGTAAATGACCGATAACCTTATCAACGGCATTGTGACGACCGATATCTTCGCGGGTAACTATATGCTCCCCTTCATCTGTAAAGGCCGCTGCGCCATGGCTGCCACCAGTTGCTGAAAACAAATGCTGTTCCTTGCGCATTGCGTTGAAGGCTTCTTCAAGATCAATCAATTTCCCGGTGCCATTGATACTGCCACTTCTTCCCTCAAAAGAGGCGCGACCGCAGATACCGCAAGAGGATACAGACAGCAATTGACGACTATTCAAATATCCTTGTCCTAGCTCGTCTGAATCAATATCTAGGGTGATTTGATCCATGATATTTCCTTCGCTAGCGCGGAATTGGAATGCCTTACGATCTAGGCCTTCACCTCGATAAATGTCTTCATTATGCAATAGCCCGCGAACAAGTTCAGCCTCATGTCCAGGAGTTTGCATGGTGACGGTGAGTGCCTCTCCATTGATCACTACCTGCAAAGGGCGCTCTACAACGAGTTCATCCCTTGTGGGTTGAGTATCTCCGTTTCGATTGAGTTCTCCTTCGTAGGCTTGGTGGTTCATTTATGACAATCCAGTGATCACCCCATCGTTATCGATGTCCATTCCTTCTGAAGCAGGCACTGCTGGAAGTCCAGGCATACGCATCATCTTACCGAGGATTGGAATAATGAATCCAGCTCCTGCGGCAAATTCGAATTCACGAACAGTCACGGTAAATCCAGTCGGACGACCTCTAAGGGCATCATTGTCTGAAAGTGACTTCTGCGTTTTCGCCATGCAGACTGGAAGCTTATCTAGACCGAGCGATTCGATGGTTTTGATTCCAGTAAGGGCTTTCTTATCGAATGAAACAGCGTCTGCACCGTAGATGGTTTTAGCAATCGTCTCAATCTTCTGCTTGACACTGTCTTCTGTATCGTAGATCGGCTTGAAGTTAGATTTCCCTGATTCTACGGCCTCTACAACAGCGTGTGCGAGGTCTTCTGTTCCTGCACCACCATCAGACCAGCATCGACTCACTACTGCTTTTACACCGAGCTTCGCACATTCGTCTTGAACGTGTTGCATCTCCTCTTCTGTATCTGTGGTGAAATGGTTAATTGCAACTACTGGCTGGAGGCCGAATGCCTTAATATTTTCAATGTGCTTCTGAAGGTTTGTGAAACCTGACTTCACGAAGTCAATGTTTGGATTGTTGTACTCATCTTTCGCAGCACCTCCATGGTGACGTAGCGCACGAAGGGTAGCAACAACGACTACTGCTTTGGGAGCGATTCCAGCCGCTCGGCACTTAATGTCTAGGAATTTCTCTGCTCCGAGATCTGCACCAAATCCTGCCTCAGTAACGGTATAGTCTGCTAGAGACATACCGATCTTGGTAGCTAGGATGGTGTTTGTTCCTTGAGCGATGTTCGCTAATGGTCCACCGTGAATGATCGCTGGGTTGTGTTCAAGAGTTTGAACAAGATTCGGCTTCACCGCATCTTTCAGCAAAAGCGCCATCGCACCTTCAGCGTTCAAGTCACGAGCATAAACTGGCTTGCGGTCCATGGTATAACCAACGAAGATGTTCCCAAGGCGTTTCTTGAGGTCTTCACGGTCTTTCGCCATACATAGAATGGCCATGACTTCTGAAGCAGGGGTGATGTTAAATCCATCTTCACGCGGAATACCGTTTCCTGTACCTCCAAGACCGATGGTGATTTGTCGCAGAGAACGGTCATTCATATCCATCACACGCTTCCAGTAGATTCTGCGAGGGTCAAGTCCTAGGCTTCGCGTGCGACTTTGAAGGTTGTTATCAATCAATGCGGAAAGCAAGTTATTTGCCTTTTCAACCGCAGAGAAGTCTCCAGTAAAGTGGAGGTTAATGTCTTCCATCGGAATCACCTGTGAATAACCACCTCCGGCAGCTCCTCCTTTAATCCCAAAAACGGGGCCGAGTGAAGGCTCACGAACAACAACGACAGACTTTTTGCCGATTCTATTGAGTCCTTCGTTCAATCCAATCGATGTCGTAGTCTTTCCTTCACCCGCAGGGGTAGGAGTGATGGCCGTTACCAGGATAAGGTTAGAGGCATCAACTTTTGATTCATCGATGAGTTCAAGAGGAAGTTTCGCTTTGGTTGAACCATATAGTTCGAGCTGGTCTTCTGAGATATCAAGTTTAGAAGCAATGTGGCGGATATCTTCGATCTCTGCTTCTTGGGCGATCTGTAGATCGGATTTGAATTCAGACATAATTTGGCAGGTTTGCCGCACAAATTAGTGAATTCAGATTCCGCCGAAGGCGAATTCACAAAAAGATAAATGATGCGCGCATAATCGTTAGACCTTTCTCAGTCTAAACCAGAAAGATGTACCCTCATTCACGCGAGATTGAATGTGGTACTCGGAATCATGCGCTTCAAGCACACTTTTCACAATCGCGAGTCCCAACCCAGTGCCCTTCGTGGTGCCAGAAGGTCGTGTATGGAAACGATCGAACACCTTCTCTAAGTCTTCCTCTGTGATACCAACGCCGGTATCAGCAACGGTTATTTGAAGGAATTCATCCACTTCCGCTATGGTGATGGATACCTGTCCGCCCTGCGGGGTGAACTTAAGAGCATTGTTGGTGAGATTCTGAATCACTCGGTCAATCAATGAAATATCGCCAAAGACCATTGGAAGGTTTTGTGGGATTTGCTCAATGAGGTCTACTCCTATCTTATCAGCATTTAATCGAATGCTGGCTCCGATATCTTGAGCCAAATCGGAGAGTGAGAAAGGCTCAATGTTTGGTTTGCGATCACGTGATTGCAGCTTCGATAATTCAAAGAGCTCGTCTACCAGTTCGCGTAGCTTAATTGTGTTTTTTAGGCTCGTTCCTAGGTATTTTTCCAAACGATCAGGAGGGAGGCTGCTGTACTTCATAAGCACTGTCTCCAGATATCCTTGAATAGAAGACAAAGGTGTTCGAAGGTCGTGGGAGACGTTGGCTAAGAGTTCGGTTCGCAAGCGATCGAGTTCGTCACGTTCTTTTTTTAGATTCTCCTGTTCCTGAACGATTCCGCGTAGCGAAATAAAAAGAACACCAATGATGATTAACGATACTCCGATTCCAATCAAGGCATTTTTCCAAGCGTTGCGTTGGGCCTCCATAATAAAACTATCGAACCTCTGGTCAACTTGAAGTACGCCAACGGTAGTGCCTGTACGATCTTTGATAGGTTCGAAAGCACTCAGCCAGGTACCGTTGCTATCAACATACATTTCAATGGTGCCTCCATGATCGTAATCATCTATCAATTTCTCAGGGTAGTCAAGATAGGGATGCTTCCAGAATGGATTTGTCGAGGTCACACCAAAACAGAACTTCTTCATACCAGGGTCATAAACCATAGTGTAAATGGCTGTTTCAATCATATTCGCATCCTGCACATGCTTCAACTGCTCATGAATGGCAAAGTATTCAGCATCGTCATCATTATTCATGATCGCGTCTATTGGCCCGTGTCTTTCGATGAGGGCTTGATGGATATTACCATCAATTTCTAGGGCGAGGGTAGAAGCGATACCCTCAAGACGGGCCAACTCTTTTTCTTCGCTGAGTGCGATTTGTTGCTTATAACTGCTGAAAATAAGGAATGCAGAAACCAAGAGGGTCATAAATACCGCAATCAGAATCAGTCGTTGAAGTGAACTACCGGCGAGACGTTTAAACATCAAGCATCATTAAAGCGGTACCCAACTCCCCATGTCGTCAATACATAATCTGGATTGGCAGCGTCTTTCTCAACCTTAGAACGAAGACGATTGATATGGCTATTCACCGTGTGCTCGTATCCCTCGAAGTCATAGCTCCAAACAAGATTAAGTAGTTCCTTACGGTCATAGGTAACACCTGGATTGCTTGCCAGTAGATATAAGAGGTCAAACTCTTTTGGCGTCAGTTCAATGCGTTCGCCTTCAACAATCACTTTACGCTTACTCTTATCTATTTCTAATCCGCGGTAGAAAATCTCTTTCGTGTCTTCATCAGATGCCGTATCGATTTCTACACGACGAAGAATGGCTTTCACACGTGCTGTGAGCTCGCGTACGCTAAAAGGCTTCGTCAAATAGTCGTCTGCGCCGGTCTCTAAACCAAGCACTTTGTCAATCTCTTCGCTGCGCGCTGTGAGCATGAGAATAGGTGAACTCACCTTTTCACGACGCAAATCGCGGCAGATATCGACCCCGTTCTTACCGGGAAGATTGATGTCCAAAACCATCAGATCGAAGGGATGAGATAGTGAATACTCGTATCCTTCCTGTCCGTTTCGGAAGATTTGGACCTTACAATTAAGGTCTTCGAGGTGAAGTTGAACGAGCTCGGCAATATCCTGCTCGTCTTCTATGATGATGACTTTCCGCATAATAGTTCTTAAAGATTCACAAATTAACCGAGACTTTATAACGAGTTTATCACCTGAAACTCGCTTTTTATAAGCATTTGCTTCATTCTGTCATGCTCAGCGATATACGTTTATGCCATTTTCGTGACGATTCCGTTACAAGTTGATTTTACCTTTGAACAACCCATCGGTAAGATTGGTTATGACTGCATACTCGAAAGAGTAGTTTAGTAGTTAGGTTAAGTTTAGTTGTTAGTTATAGGAAGTCCTCGTGTCTAGTACGGGGACTTTCTTATTTACGCATAAATAAACGAATTTCGTCGTTGCTTATACGGAAACGAAGAGATGGATTACAGAGACTGTTCAGAAAAGTGTGTCAAGTTAAAAATGAAATATCTTGACGAAGATGAAAGAAAAATCAGAAGCAGAGAA
>JAKVAX010000010.1 GCA_022447625.1 Flavobacteriales bacterium
AAGACAACCTAAAGCAGGAAATAAGAACACTTGTAAACCTATAACAGTATTTTAGTACAAACACTGTCAACTTTTTTTAGGACGGGTCAAAGTGAAATAACCAATCCACTAACGCCTAAAGCCTAACGCCCAACGCCTTTCAAAGCAACGATAGAATAAACCATCGGCATCTTCCCCTCATTACCCTTCAGCATATATTTCCCTGGATTAACTTCATGAGACGTCGCGAAGCAATTGTAAGGGGAGTAGTCGTACTCGTTGAAGTCGACGATGTTGAGGCCGTTGGCTTTTAGGGCTTGGTATACTTCACCGAGGCCGTGGTTCCAAGACATGTATTTGGCGCGGATTTCTTCGCTACCATCAGTGTAGCTTCCTTCGAGTTCTTCAACGATAACGTCGCGGTTGAAGTATGAATAAGCGATGCGTTCGATGTTGTCATCAAACATCCATACGGCTGGGTGGAATTCTACGAAGACGAGCTTTCCTCCTGGTTTGAGGCTCTGGGAAATGATATTCGCCCATTTGTTGAGGTCTGGAAGCCAACCTATGGTGCCATAACTGGTGAAGACTAGATCGTACTGTCCTTCAACGTGATCAAGAGTGCTGTAGACGTCGCAGCAAATGAATTCGACGTCTACGTTGACTTCTTTTGCCAATGCTTTGCCTTGGTTGATGGCTTCATCTGATAGGTCAATCGCAGTTACCTGTGCACCCTTCCGCGCTAGCGAAATAGAATCTTGACCAAAATGACATTGAAGATGAAGAACACGCAATCCCGAAAGGTCCGGGAAGAGGGAAAGCTCTATGTCATTTAAGCTGCTTCTGCCTTCTTTGAACGTGGCGTTATCGTAAAATTCAGAATCTACGTGGGCAGTCGTACGCTTGTTCCACGCGTCACGATTCACTTGAATATAATCTTCCATTGTTTAGCGTTTGATCTCGCTTTCGTATTTATCAATCCAGTCTTGGACCGTCATCTTGGCCACCAATTCTCCAATGAGTTTGTATGGGATTTGCCCCATCTTTTTCAATCGGATACAGCTTTTACCCATATCTAACTTGGTGCTCACGTACTTGGGGTATTCGTTAACGAACCAAACAAGAAGCTCGGGTGTAGCGTAGATTCCCATGTGGTAGAAGGCGATGAAATTCTTTTGGGAAGCCAGATTCATAAAGGGGAGAGGCCGCTTCGGATCACAATGGTACCCATCAGGATACTTGTCATGAGGAACCACCCAGCCTATCATGTTGTATGAGATGACTTCCTTGAATCCTTCAGGGAGATTGGCGTTGATCACCTCTCTCAATTTCGTCATGACAGGTTGACGGTCTTCTGGGATTTTTGAGATGTATTCTTTTGGTGATGTAGCTTCTACTTTCATCGATCTTGGTGTTTCTCCAGTCGCCTAAAGGCGGCAACCAAGATAGTTATTTACGGATGATCACGCGCTGTTGACCAGAATTAGTCAGCACCAAGTAAACACCTTCAGCTAGGTCGAATGGGAGTGAAGTAAGCCATTCAGATTGAACAAATACCCAATCAAGTTCAATGGTTTGTCCAAGCATGTTCTTCAGCACTGGTTTATCCGCGCTAGTCACATGAAGGGCATCGTCTGCAGGGTTCGGGTACACAACAACGAGCTGTTGTTCAATAGTGTACACGCTCACATCTGAAACAGATTCAGAGAAGATTTCAAAGCATCCGTTGTCATCAGTGACGATACAAGTGTACACCCCTGGTGCAATTCCTGTAAGGTCTTCTTCGTCGCTGCTAAATCCATCTGGGCCACTCCAATTGTAGGTATAAGGTTCAGTTCCGCCCTCAATATCAATCATGATGCTTCCATTGTCTCCCTCAGTGGATGGTTGGCTTTCGCCTGAAATACTAATTTCACTCGGTTCAATAAGCTCGAAGGTGGCTTCTCCTGTACATAAGAGTAGATCAGTTACCATCGCAGACCATTCACCAGGCCCAACATTTTCTGGATCTTCTACAGACCATTCAATCGTGTAATCGCCGTTTCCACCGGAAACGATGGCTTCTACGTTTCCTTCTTCTCCGAAGCATGGGATAGAATCAATTACGAACTCAATGGTGATTGGATCAGGACTTTCAATTTCAAAGCTTGATGAAGTGGAACATCCAAAATTGTCAATTACTTGAATCTCGTACGTGCCTGCTGAAAGGTCATTGATTTCTGCGTCCACACTTGCTCCATCAAGCAGAATACTCGTGATCCCAATCTGGCTTTCAATAGAAACAGCTCCATCTGAATCTCCGAAACAAGTGGTAGGAGTGGTGTTGCTTGTGATTTGATTGGCCGGAATTTCAGAGATGTTTACGATCTCGGAGTTCAAGGTGAGGCCAAAATTATTGACAGAGGTGTAGCTGTAATTACCAGGCTCAGTCACCCAAATGTTCTGGGCTGTCACTCCGTTAGACCAAGTGCCGGGGAAGTTGTTGTAGGTGAACAGCTGGACACTATCTCCAGAACAGAAATAATCAGACTCTGAGTTCACTGCGGTGATCACGCTTTCTCCCTCGTTGACGATCAGTGTTTGATTAGCACTGACATCGTAAAAGGTATCTACCCAGCCAGAAGGCCATTCAATGATGATGGAATCGCAGAGCAGTCCTTGTCCGAGACCGAAGTGTTCATCAAATGAATTTTGAGAGATATATTGCTCGCTGATCATGGTGTACTCCGTCAGTACCATGTTATTTGAGTAGACGGTAATCCACGATCCCGTTCCGTGGGTATTAGATATTTCACCGTGGAGCCTTACTTCGATGTAGTTATTTCCACTGGATGCGGTATTTTGCCAAATGACTACGTTGTTTGGAGCTTCATTTCCAACAATGATATCTCTGAAACCATCGTTGTTGATGTCGCCCATTGCAACGGCGTAGGCGTTACTGTTTTCTGGAGATAGCAGGTGATTGCTACCATCGACAAAGGTGTAGCCATTTTCAGCTCCTGTATTTTCGAGTAGAATGTTTGGCTGGTTCTGGTTCAGTGGATTTGATTCGGCGATGTACAAATCGAGGTCTCGATCGTTATCGATGTCGATGAACGTTGAGCCCCATGTATACTTATCCAGGGGTAGACCTTGAGCGACTCCAACATCAGTGAATGTTGCGGGTGCTATGTACTCCAATAAAGAGTTCGGACCTGAGGTAGTATTCGTACAATGGATGTCAGGATTTCCGTCGCGGTTGTAGTCTCCATATGTTCCTGTCATGGCATCGATGGCGATGTCGGTACCGGAACTAAAAGTGATCTCATCAAAGCCGCCGTTGCCGTCGTTTTTGTACAGTCTGTTTGGGAATACCTTGTCGTTGATCAAGTAGAGGTCTGGCCAGAGATCGTGATTCACATCGACCCAAATCCCCATGAAAGTGAGTTCTATTTCATTACATGTTCCAGATTGAACAGAGATATCTGTGAATATCCCGTTATCATTCCTCAAAAAGGTATTTCGATCTGCTGCTGTGGCCACATCGTCAGGATTGTCAAGGCTCCGGTATTTTGAGATGTAAAGATCATAATCTCCGTCTCGATCGAAGTCGGCCCACGTGCCTCCATAGTAGTTCGCTGGATCATTAGGTAGACCTACCATTGCTGTGACATTCGTAAACGTGTAATCGCCGTCGTTTCGCAATAGCTGCGGTATGCCAGCGAAATTGGTCATGAAAACGTCGTTGTCACCGTCTTGGTCATAGTCGATCCAAAGAATAGACTTTACCTCATCAAAAGAGGTTTGAAGTAGACCTGCATTCTCAAATGTTCCGTCTCCAAGATTTCTAAAGACTTCAGGGGAATCCATGTCACGAGCAATGGTGATATCGTCAAGTCCGTCTCCATCGAAATCAGCGAAGCTCAAGCCGGTGCCGTAGAAGGGGTTATTGATCTGTACTTGAATACCAGAGCTATTCGAAACGTTTTCAAAGTCTTGTGCGAATGCAGCGAAATGCACTGTTAAAAAAACGAGCGCTGATAAGCTGATCTTGTACCCAATAAATCTCTCCCTCAAAATCATAAGCTACTAGTTGGTAACCTTTATTATTCGTTTCTGATCATGCATGGTTACGACTAGTATGCATAGTCCTGTGGTTTCCATCTGCATGGAACCATTGGCATAGGCCGGACAAGTTCTTGATTCAATTAGCTTTCCGTTGTAAGAGAATAGCTGAAGTTGCGCCTCTTCCATGGCCTGATTCCAAAAATACAAGTCACCATTCAAATTCTGGACTATAAAGTTCTCTTCGATTGATGGGCTGACAACGTTCAGATCAATAATCTCGAAGGAATCTGACCATGTGCATCCATTGTCATCTGTAATATTGAGAACGTAAACTCCTTGCCCGAGATTCGTCGCTGATTCTCCCATGTCACCGTTGCTCCATTGGAAAGTATATGGAGGAGTTCCTCCTTCCGCGCTAGCGTTAGCGAAACCATTATCACCGTCAAAAGCTTCTGTCAACTCGATTTCTCCGAGAAGTTCATCAGGTTGTTGAATGTCGAAAAGGAGTGTGTTGTAGCAGGAATTGGCGTCTACGATCGTCACGCTGTATTCACCTGCGAGGAGGGCATCAGGATTGAGATTCGACCAGTCAATGGTGAGCGTTCCTGTACCTCCCGTGGGAGAGATGGAAATGCTTCCAAACTCGCCAAAGCAAAGAGGATTAGCGATGATTTCATTGGCCGTAATGGAATCAGGTTGCATGACTTCTAAGGTGTCAACCGCTTGACATCCGTTGTCATCGGTACAGACATACGAATAAAGGCCGGCATTTAAGCCGAAAATGGCTTGGTCATCGGTACCGGTATTCCAGATGCACGAGGCGATGGGAATACCACTCACATTGAATACCTCGATCATACCGTCAGCATTGCCATGGCATGTAGTATTGGTGATATTCGACTCTAAAACAGGAGAAGGGAAGAGGTCTATATTGATTTCAGCCGTGCTCGTGATCCCAAATTCATCAGTAATAGCAAGTGAATATAATCCTTCACCGTCCACCTCTATGGCGCTACTATCAGCTCCCGTATTCCATTGATAGGTCAAGGTTGGATCGTAGTCTACGAAGAGGGTGTTTGTCGTGTTATCACAGAGATCACCGTCGATTTGAATATCAAATTCAATCCCTACACCCTCTACGAATTGGTAATTGGAGTCAACGGGCAAATCGCAGTAGTATTGTGTAATTCCAGAAGGGAAGGTGATGTTGAGTGAATCAATTGTTGTATTCGATCCAAGGCCGAAGAATTCAGTTTGGCTGCTTTGGCCGAAGTAGTTTTCACCGAGGTAGGTGAATCGTGTTTGCTTCGTACCTCCCGACCATAGTTCAATCAAGCTACCAACAGCCTGAGTATTGGAAACGGTTCCTTGAAGGCTAACAGTGGTCCAATGGTTTTCGGTGCCTAAGTTCCGATACATCACAGAAGAACCAGCATCTAGAGTGTGCAGCATTAGGTCTGGTAAACCATTGTTGTCAAAGTCGCCAAGAGCAGCGGCATAAACGTTACTCTCGTCAAAGGCGATGAGTTCATCATTTCGTTCAAAATCTCCCGTGGTTTGCTCATAGTAGGCGTTGGCAGATGCATCTTCATTCCAGACATAGGTTCCTACAAAGAGATCTTGGTCCATGTCACAATCGTGGTCTACCCACACTGCGCCCCAGCAGATACTGAACACCTCCATGTCGTAGACAGAAGCGATATCTAGGAACTGACCATCGTTGTACTGCATGAATATGTTGCCTTCTAGTCCATTGCTGACGTAGACATCCATGTCGTCGTCATTATCATAGTCAGCGCATGATATCGACATGGCATAGATGGCCTGGGCGAAACCAATCGTTAAGGAGACGTCGGTGAATGTTCCGTCACCGTTGTTATGGTAAATCGCGTTGGGGTGCTGCAAACGGTCGTTAATAACAATGAGGTCAAGCCATAGGTCATTGTCATAGTCGAACCAGAGCGACTGAAAACTATTCTGGGAATCGTTGCTACATCCAGCATTTGATGTAACATCTGAAAACGTACCGTCACCGTTATTTTGGTAGAGGTAATTCGTAACAATGCCCTCCACGTTGTAGTTATTGAGATAGACATCTAAGAAACCGTCGTTGTTGAAGTCGCCCCAGCTAGCACCATTGGTTTCCCAGTTGTTTGTTTGATGAATGCCAGAAGTCACTGAGATATTCGAGAATTCCATGGCTCCATTGTTCAACCAAAGCTGACAAGGGGCCAGATAGAAAGTGATAAAGAGGTCAAGATCTAGATCGTTATCTACGTCGACCCAGGTGGTCATCTTAGCATCATTGCCTGAATGATTGATTTCTAGATCGAGATCAACCTCGATGAATCCTGTACCTGCGTCGTTTTCGAAGAATCGTACTTCTCCATCTCCACTGACCAGAGATGCGTCATCATAGCCATCGCCATTGAAATCGTAAAAGCTGAGCCCATTTCCATTGTATCCATCGGCTGCTACATTCAAGCTTTCCATAACGACAAGAGAGAACTGTGCTTCCGCATGGAAACAAGTAATTAGAAAGAAAAGGAAGCAGTAGTACTTACACATTAAGAGTGAATGATCTTGTAGCTGATCAGTTGGTTGTTGGCCTTAATTTGTAAGATATACAATCCTTTGGCCACAGAGCTGAGATCAAGCTTTATTGCGCTGTCATTGTTGGAAACAGGGAATTGCTTCACCAATTGACCTTGATGCGAAATGACCGCTATTTCTGTTTCATTTCCAGTGAGATTTGAAACAATGATCACGTCTTGGAATGGATTCGGACTTATGGCAATATTCGAAAGTGCGAATTCGACCGTATTCATTCCATCGAGGTCGATAATCAAGATTTCAAGGCATCCATTGTTGTCTACAATCGTTGCCGTGTAAATACCAGGCTCAAGGTCTTCGATCATTTCGCCAGAACCGGAATAACCATTTGGTCCGTTCCAGTTGACGACGTATGGTTCTTGTCCACCTTCGATTTCGAGAACAATTACCCCATTATCTCCTTCATCTGCAGGGGTGGTGATGATATCTGTATCAATCTCCTCTGGTGCAATAATTTCACAGTTGGCCTGGGCTAGACAATCATTACCGTCAATGATCTCGCAGCTGTGTATACCTTCTTCAAGTTCCATTGGATCAATAATGCCCCAAGAGATTTCGTAAGGCTCTGTACCTCCTGAAACTTCTACTTCAGCGCTTCCATAGTCATCATAACACTGTGGATGTGTTACTATGATTTCTAATGACAATGTGTCTGGATCCACTAAGGTCACTGACTCAATAGAGGAGCAAAATCCTGCTTGAGTAACGGTCACAGTGTATTCTCCTGCTGGAAGGTTGTCAAGTGGTTCGGTGTAGAGAAGATCATCAATATAGATGGTGGCGTCGTCGTCTACTTCTACAGATATAGAGCCGTTCTCCTCTCCAGCGCAAGAAGGGTCTGTGATTTCAGTAATCGATGCTGCTAGGGTCTCCAGGTTTACAGTGACAAATTCAGAAGTAAAAGGGATTCCGTATTCTGTGGTGGCCATATATGAGTAGTTTCCGACTTCAGAAACCCATAGTGAGTCTGTTTCGATCGAACCATTCCAAACAGGATTGAGGCCATCTTCTGCAACCAGCAAGATGGAGTCTCCATCACAGATGTGAAGCCCTTGATAGAGGATGTTTCCTGAGATAGAATTTCCTTCTTGGATGACTAATGTCTGGTTTCCAGAAACGTCATAGAGTACATCTAGGTGACCGCTAGGCCATTCGATGTGTATAGAATCTGCTTGATCAAATTGACCTAACCCAAAGAACTCTTTGGATGAGTTTTGGGTCAAATAGCCTTCGCCTGATTGCGTGTAGCGGATTTGACTCTCCCCATTGGTGAATACTTCAATCCACGAGCCGATTCCTTCAATGTTTGATATCGTTCCCTTTAGGTCGATTACCAAGTACGAGTTGTCGTTTCCGGTGTTCTGATAAATACGTGAGAAATCAGGTGCATTAGCAATGCAAAGGAAGTCAGGGAAACCGTCATTGTTTAAGTCACCAATTGCACTAGAGTGTGTAGCACCATCGTCACTGCCTAGACCAACAGATACAGCATCTTCAGTGAATGATCCAAGTTGGTTGTTGATGAAGAAACGGTTCTGTCCTGGCTCCCCCCAGAAAGGAGAGCAGTTCACATGCAGATCTTCCCATCCGTCGTTATCGTAGTCAATCCACAAGGCGCTCCAACTATGATCGAAAACATTCGTGGCCGTTTCGTCTGAAGCATGTTCAAAGATACCATCATCATTGAACTGCATGAGATGGTTGCCAAAGGGGTTGTTCGAAATGTAGAGGTCCATGTCACCATCACGATCGAAATCAGCCATGCTATTGTTCATGGAGAAGATGTACATCTCTAGTCCCATCTCAGTTGTCACGTCTTCGAAAACGCCATTTTGATTTTTATAAAAGTGATTGGAAGCAGGAAGGCGGTCGTTAATTACGTGTAAGTCGGGCCATAGATCATGATCGTAATCCATGAATAAGCCTTGAAAAGACCACAAGCTGCCGTTATCAATGCCGGTAACTGCGGAAGCCTCGGCAAACGTACCATCGCCATTATTCACATAGAATTCATTCGTTACACCGTCTGAATTATAATTACAGATGTACAAATCTAAGTCACCATCTCGATCTGTATCAGACCAAGAAATACCATAAGAGAGGTGGCAAGTACTATGGAGTATGCCTGAATCTTGAGTTACGTCGACCATGAAATTCAGATCGCCGTTGTTCTGATAGAGGTGGTTTGTACCATTATAGTTAGTGACCATCAAATCAGCGTCACCGTCGTTGTCATAGTCACACCAAGAAAGACCTTTTGGATTTACGTTATCCGATCCGATGGAAATCGGCAAAGAGAGGTCACCCTCATTATTGAGATAGAGGCTAATAGGTTCACCGGCTTGGCCGATCGTGACATCGTCCCATCCGTCACCATTCACGTCGTAAAAGCTCACGCCTGTACCGTATTCTGTTCCGTAGAATTGATGGACAAAGTTGTTGGCAGGAGCAACGTCCATGAACGTCTGAGCGGAAAGCACAGTAGAGAGGATCAGCATCGAGAGAGTGCTTACTGTCCCTTTCATCGTTTAGTAGTAAGGTTGACCCTAGTTGGTCAGGTTCAATACTATGACGGTAAAATGTCAAAAGGGTTGGCTACTTGACTACTAATTTTTTTCCATTCGGATCAGCAGTAATTCGTTGCAATCGAAACTCGCCTTTTCGGTACATATCGGCCTGGTCATCATAGTATTTGCTCATACGATGTCCACTTTGCCCGGTGGGCGCGATACTCTCTGAATTTTCAACGTCTGAAAGATCTAAAACGATGCGCATTTGTGCACCAAATCTTCCGATGTAATAACCTGCAGAAGAAGGGGTAAAACCCGACTGAGAAATGGTCTCATTTCCTCCAGACATTGGCATCGGTGCAAGACTCAGCCATTCACCTACGACTGGAACATCTTTGAACGGGTGAGGAGGACCCCATTGATGCGCTTCTCCCCAAGACCAGTCTTTCGGTGAATTGCCATAGAGTCCGACCAGTTGTGCGACTACACTCCTGAAGGCATTCCCAACGTGATCTTGTAGTTTTTCTTTCGTATCAGTGGTACTTACATCCCACACTTCATGGTCTGGATCATTCAGGGCGATGTGCAAGAATCTCTTGCACCAATGCGTATGAGCAAAGCGTTCAAATTGTCTAGGGGTCATTTTGTCTTGCATACCTGATCGCAAAATGGCCATTTGTAGAGGTGTGAAAACTACTGGAGAAGGTTCATTGATTCCGTAATGACCATCCCAATCAAGCAAAGTGATGGCTTCTTGTTCAATATCTGTCCACTCGAGTTCACTGTTAGTTAGAATGCGGTGAAGTCGCTGAGAAATAATGGCTTCATCATCGTTATAAACATCAAGGAGAAGATCTTTCATCATGCTGACATCCCATTGATCTGTCTCGGACAAGAGCTTGCGTATACGCTTTCCCCTGCTAGGCGGGACGTAGTAGCCATAAACAAAGACGGAGTCCATCATTTCAGGAGCCTCGTTTGCTGTACCTAAATAACCAATTTCAGGATCTACGTATTGCGGGTTTCTGCTGAAATCAAGGTAACCCAAGATTTCATTGCTCGCATATCTGCCGTCGATGGCTGTTTTAGGATTTACGTTAGCAGGGTGATGAGGAATACGTGCACAAGACCAGTTTCCAATATGGTCATCCTTATCTGCATAGGTGATACTTAAACCGGGTGCGTGAATCAGGGCAATAGCTGATTCAAATTCTTCCAATTCATTTGACCGCATCATATTTCTAAATGCAGTGATGAGTTGGTTGTCTGTTTGCAGATATTCCCAACGCATGGCATAAGGAGGGAAGTCTGGAATTTCCTCCACCACATCGTTGATGATCGGACCGTGCTTGGACCATCTCACCGAAATTGTAGTATCTGCCGCATCCTTCACCTGAATCACATGCTCTTTGAATGAAGGCGCGTATGCGTCACCTTCGAAGATGAACTCGCCTGCATCATTTTCGTATTCTCGGTAAAAGTCGATGTCATCATTTTCGAACATGGTGAGCCCCCACCCATGATGATCTGAATGTCCGATTAAGGCATAAGGGATTCCCGGTAGGAAGTTACCGTAGGTCTTAACTCCAGGGAATTCAAGTGCCGCCTCGTACCATACTTGTGGAAGCCCATATCCGATATGGGTATCATTGCACAAGATGGGTGCTCCGCTCTTGCTTTTACTCGCATTTACCGCCCACGAGTTTGAGCCAGTAAACACTGGTATGCCTAGCGCTCCAAGGAGGTCTGGAAGGAGTATGGTTTCGGTGGTATCGGTTGAACACGAAGGACGGAAAGGAGGGAGAGAAGAACTCACTAGTCCCATACTTTGGAGCCATTCTTCCGAGTGCTGGCGTTCAAGTTCCGTTGCCAACATATCCGTCTGAAGTGCGATTTCAAAGCTGTATGCCATGTAACCGGCGATGGCATAGAGATCGCGCAATTCGAATTCTGTCAATGGAATTCCCGCCAATTTAAATTCGAGTGGTTCTTTTCCTGTTCGAATGAAGGCGTTTATACCTTCAATAAATGCCCTGCACTCGTTTAACTCTTCCGCGCTAGCGAAAGTACTTTCAAACGCTTCAGCTGATCGGTCAGCATATTCAGCAATTCCAGTCGCACGAAAGAAGAGATCAGGTCCTAGTCCTCTATCGCCTAATACTTCTGCTAATTCACCTCGACCAACTCGTCGCAACATTTCCATCTGAAATAATCGCTCAGAAGCCATGATGTAGCCGAGCGTCATGTAAACGTCTTCAGCTGATTCACCTTTAATATGAGGGATGCCGTGCGTATCGAAAGTGGTGGTCACCTCGCTTTTCAACTCAGGGAGATCAATCTCGCCTTCGTATTGTGGCACACGTGAAGAAGCATACCAATAAGCATAGATGGAGGCCACTCCAGCGATGATGACGAGGAGCAAGAAAATTCGTTTAATCCAGCGCATGCCGGAAGATACACAAAGCGCTTACTTGATAACTAATCTGAACGCATATGTTTTTTCAACCGATACGATTCGAAGGAGATAAACTCCTCTGGCAAGTTGACTCAAATCTAGTTGATTCGACCTTGGCTGCGTTGAAAATACCAGAGCCCCTGTGGCATTATACATTTCAATTTGATCTCCATTTTGCAAGCCTTCATTGATAATATGTCCGTTGGTTGGATTCGGGAAAATTCTTAATTCGTTGCGAGATAATTGTTCTGTGCCGACAATGAAATCTATGGAGAACGGCATATTCACCACGCATCCGTTTCCGTCTACTATCGTCAATACATAATTTCCTTCTTCTAGATTTCCTTCAAAGTTCTCATTTCCGCCTGATGACCATATATAGGTGTAATCGGGTGTTCCTCCTATTACATTCGCTAGCGCGGAACCGAGAGCGTCTTCAGTGGCGTCGGTCACATCAATGGAAACCACCAATTCTTCTGGTTCAGAGAGTACCACGAGACTATCAATTTCACAACCGTTTTCGTCGGTGTAGGTAATCAAATACGAACCGGCCTCCAGATTATTGAGTGTTTCATTCGCTGGGGCTTGAGTGATTTGACCAACGCCGCCGGAGCAATCCCCTTCAACCCATCCATTGTCATCTCCAAAACAAAGGGGTTCAACGATGGTCAAAGAAGGAGAAAGTTGAATAGGAGAGGCAATGGTAATGTTTGTGTCTGTAGAACAGTTGTAGCTGTCGTAAATCGTCATTTCATAGAAACCTTCAGATAGACCCTCAACATTTGAATTGACGAAACTTCCATCGAACAAGATTAAGTTGACTTGGTCAGATACCCAGATGAAGGCACCATCACTTTCTCCGAAACAAGTAACATCCTGTGCTTCCATTAATATCTCAGCTTCAGGGGCAACTGATATGGTCAATTCATCACTTTCAGCAAAGAATCCATAGGGGGTCAATACCTGAACTGATATGTTAGTAGCTTCATAGATCGTTAGATATCTTTCGTCGTGGCCATTCGACCATAAGTATTCTTCATGTTCACCAGCATCTAAGGTCAAACTATCACCTGGGCAAATGAATACTTCCTCTTGGTTTGCCAAGGACAGATCATAAGTTGAACCTTCAATAACATTGTTATAAGCGTTGATATTCGCCGTCACAACATCTGTCCAACCTGAAGGCCAGTTGACTTCAATGTTAACCTCACTTCCGTCTTGACCAAAACCAAAAAGACAGTTCATAGAATTCTGCCCTAAATAACCTGATCCCGCTTGAGTGTATTTGAACTGAGGACCAGAATCATTGGTCACGGTAACCCAAGAACCAATCGCTTCTGGATTCGATACGGTCGCTTCAAGCGAAACGGCAACCCAGTAATTATTGGCACCAGAGTTTTTATAGAATGAGACATTGTTAGGCGTGCGACTGGTTATGGCAATTTCTGGGAATCCATCGCGATCAATATCGCCGGTTGCGATCGCGTATGCTTGAAAAAGACTGAGAGGATTGAAGAGGTTGTTTGACTCAGTGAATGAACCCGTTTCATTTTGTCGCATGAAGATATTCTGATGGTTGAACATAGCATCTTCTGTGCTGACATGTAAATCCTGATCACCGTCACAATCATAATCAAAGAATGCAGCTCCCCAACAAAAGCGTTCAACAGCTGTCCCCGTTGTTTCAGTGACGTCGGTGAAGGTCATATCACCGTTGTTCTGGAGTAAACGATTTCCGATAAAATCGTTGGTCATGTAAATGTCGAGATCACCGTCGTTATCGTAATCAGCTATGGTATTGCTCATGCAATCAATCACGATATCTGTACCCGAACTTTCAGAGACATCTGTAAAGGTTCCATCGCCGTTATTTTGGTACATGGAGTTCGCTGGGGATTTGTCGTTGATGACGTACAAATCTGGCCAGCCATCGTTATTGAAATCACCCCAGCATGGCATAAAGCTCGGGACAATACCATTGTCAACACCTAGAGACATTGAGACTTCTGCGAAATTTCCTGCGCCATCATTCTCGAGAAGCCAGTTGTGCGCTCCAACTTCCCAATCGTAGTTGCAGACGTAAATATCAAGGTCACCGTCAAGATCAAAGTCGCCCGCTGCGGCTCCATAAGTATCTGCATTCGTTTCCTGGGGAACACCTCGAGAACTTGCTTCATTCGTAAACTCAAGATCATCTTGAATCCATAGCTGTTCAAACCCGAATCTGCGAGTGACGAAAAGATCTGCATCACCATCATTATCGACATCTGACCAAATCACGGCTTTGGCATCGCCTTCATTTGGAAGGATGGTCAGTAACTCAAAGGAATCAGTTTCCCAGAGATAGATGTAGGTCCCGTTGCCATCGGTTGTTACAGTGAGGTCGTCAAAGCCATCGTCATTGATATCGTACATACTGATACCATTACCGAAATTAGGAGTGCCAAAATCAACGGAAAGGCCAAGGGAGTTCCCAACGGCCTCATAAGTTTGGGCAATAGAAATGCAAGCAATACACGTTGCTGCGAGGGATAAAATGAGTCCACGCATGACAGTTAGTTAAGGTGTATTCAAGATCGTAAAAAAATGTTAACGATCTAGCTGAAATATTGGTCATTAGCTATTTGGAAGACGCAGAACGCAGATAATCGAGCTTGTAGCTGAACATCTCGCCCATTTTTTCTGCGCGCCACATAGCTTCGGTGGCTTTTTCACCTTCGAAGTTTTCCGATACCGTTGCTCTAAACAACACTAACCAACGCTTGAAATGAGACTTGTCAATAGGAAGCTTTGCGTGTGGAGGGAAAGGGCTGCCAGAATAGGTATGCTCAAACAAAAGTATCGTCTGCCAAAAACAGTACATCTTCTCAAGATGAGGTTGCCAGTTTCCTCTTACCACATTTTCGAAAACAGGACCAAGTAGATCATCAGACCTCACTTTTTCATAGAAGGAATCTACCATCAATTGTACCTTTTCAAAGGTGTCGATGTCTCCTTGCATCAAGGATTGTAGTATTGCATCGCCTCTGGTATAAACGCATTCAGTTCAGCGATTCGTGTGTCGTGACTGGGGTGAGTTGAAAGAAATTCAGGTGCAGCTTGTCCGCCGCTTTGCTCTGACATTCGTTGCCAGAAAGCAGGGGCTTCGTCCGGGTTGTATCCCGCCATTGCCATGAAAACAAGACCAAGCATATCGCTTTCTGATTCGTGTTGACGAGAGAATTTCAATGAGCCAAGCGTTGATCCAATTCCATATGACATGAGGAAGAGATCTTGCGCCATTTGTGGCTTTTCGCTCAGAAGCACTGCAAGGGTCAAACCTCCAGCTTGAACAATCAGCTGCTGAGACATACGCTCATTTCCGTGTCGAGCAATCGCGTGAGCGATTTCGTGGCCCATGACTACTGCGATGCCTGCTTCGTCTTCACAGACTGGAAGAATTCCGGTGTAGAAAGCAATCTTACCACCAGGCATACACCAAGCATTTACCGTTGGGTCATCAATCGTCTGGAATTCCCACTGAAAGCCTTCAATGCGCTTCTGAAGGTGGTTCTCATTCATGTATTGCTCAACAGCAGCAGAAATCTTCTGTCCAACTTTTGATACCTTCTGTGCTTGACGATCAGAAGGAGGGAGTACATTTGATTGAGTAAGAAAATCATTGTAGGCTTCCAAAGACATGCCAATCATCTGGCTTTCGGGAAGTAAGTTCACTTGCTTTCGACCTGAAATAGGCACTTTAGCACAACTCATCAGGTAGCCAACTAGAGCGAGGAGGGAAAGTACGCGTAGTGTCTTCATTTTATTGTATTTCAGCGGTTAAACCGCGATCAAGTAAGGCGGTACACATCGGCTCCAGGTCTTCAAAGGTGCCTTTTTTCACAGAGCACTTTCCTTTGAAGTGGACGATGATGGTACATTGCTCCGCTTGAATAGGGTCATGACCACAAACTTTGATTAAACTTTCGATTACAAAATCGAAGGTATTGACCTCGTCATTGAAGAGTACAATTTGCTTTTCTTCAACCTCTTCAGTTAAGACCAGTACATCCTCTTCCTCCTGCGGATTACTTGTAGATATTAAAATCCTTTCCATACGGACGCAAAAATAGCAATAAGGTCACCAGAAATGACCGGAAATAGGTATAAGTCGCAGATGAACAACCTTGAGCTGTTGTTGTTCTATTGTTAGCAGCGAAGAAACACATGGAACAAACACCAGACATAATCGTCATTTCTGACGAAGCAAGTATTCGGTCTGAACTCAATACGCTCCTCGGGGCGCTGGGTTATGACGTCGTGGTACATGAGGCTTACCCGTCTGTTGATGAATTCCGAGATCAGGCACAAATACCTGATCTGCTCATCCTTCAAGTTGGAGAAGAACAGATTGAAGCAGCGAAGGGAATTATTCAAGCGACTAATGCGTACCGAAAGACACCCATTGTATTCATCACAGATACCAAAGACGAGGTCGTCTTTTCGAAACTAAAAGAATTTAAGCCATTCGGATTCTTACCGAATCCACTTGACCTGGGCTCCATTAGAAGGGTAGTCGAACTGGCTTTGCTCTATGATACAGGTAACGGATCGTCTGAAGCCTATTTAAATAGTACAAACGGAACGAACGTAACAAACGGTCACCATGGCAATGGCAACGGCCTGCATATTGAGTATCCTACTTATTTTTTCACCAAGGTGGGGAACAAGCTTCGCAAGATTCCAATCGATGAAGTCAAATACGTTGAGGTAGAAGGAAAGTACAGCAGTATTCATCTTCAGGAGAAGAAATACAACGTGAAGGCGTCGTTGAAGGAGCTCTTAGAGAAATTTCCTCCTGAACGGTTTGTGCGTGTTTCGCGAAATTTCATTGTGAATTTAGAATTCATCGATCATATTGACACCATCCAATACCAAGTGAAGGTGGTTGACCGTGACATTCCAGTATCTCGCACATACAAAGACGAATTGATGGGAAGAATTTCTCTTCTCTAAGGTCAACATATTCTTGTTACAACACTTGGGAGGATGCTGCAGGCCTACCGTTGGTCACATTTTTCCCGAATAGACGCATAGCTGATTTATCTTGGTTGCTCAAAACCAATTGCTATGTACAAACAAGCCTCCATCCTCGCTGCAGGAGCAATGATCCTTGCTTCATGTGGTGGTGATCCGTCTGGCGATAACGCCGAAATGGAATCAACAATCATGCTAGAATACCCTGAAACACGCAAAGAAGCTGTGCTAGATACCCTATGGGATACTCCTGTAGAAGATCCTTACCGCTGGCTAGAAGATGATAATTCAGAAGAGACAGCTGCTTGGGTAAAAGCCCAGAATACAGTGACGCGCGGTTTCCTAGATAGTATCTCGTACCGCGATGCGATTCGTGATCGTTACGAGCAACTCTTCAACTACGAAAAGGTAAGCTCGCCAAATAAAGTAGGAGAGTATTACTTCATCTACAAGAACGATGGTCTTCAGAATCAATCTGTGATCTACGTGCGAAAAGGACGTGATGGAGAAGATCGAGTATTCATTGATCCAAACGCATTGAGCGAAGATGGTACGGTTACGGCATCGTTGATGGGAGCGTCGAATGACGATAAGTATGTCGCTGTTAACCGCAGTGAAGCAGGATCAGATTGGAGTCAAATCCGCGTCATGAACGTTGAGACTGGTGAAGAGACGGGGGATATCCTTCGTTGGGTCAAGTTCTCAGGAGCTGCATGGTACGAGGATGGATTCTTCTACAGCCGCTACCCAGAGCCACAAGAAGGAGATGAGTACAGCGCTGCGAATACTTTCCACCGTGTATACTACCACAAATTAGGAACGGATCAGTCGGAAGATGAGTTGATCTACTCAAATGATGATGCACCTAACATGTACCACTGGTGTGGCACAACAGAGGATGATAAGTACCTCATTCTATATGCATCAACAGGAACAGATGGTTACGAGTGCTACTTTATGGACCTTGCTGACCGTTCAAAAGGATTCCAGCCACTATTCACTGGCTTCGAGAATAAAAGCAGTGTGATTGACCACATTGACGGGCGTGTCCTCGTTCAAACTGATATTGATGCGCCGAAGTACCGCGTAGTTTCTATCGATCCTAATAACCCGGCTAAAGAGAGCTGGGAGACAGTGATTGCTGAGTCAGACAATCTGCTTGAAGGTGCAAGTACAGGTGGAGGCAAACTCTTTGCTACTTACCTTGAAAACGCTAACACCCGTGTATACATGGGGAACCTAGACGGGACTGAAATGACGCAAGTTCAGCTTCCAGACAACACCGGTTCAGCAGGTGGTTTTGGTGCGAAGAAAGATGACACAACATTGTTTTACTCGTTCACTTCGTTCACTTACCCGACATCGATCTACGAATTCAACATCGAAACAGGAGAATCAGAATTATACTATTCTCCAAAGCTTCAGTTCAATCCAGACGATTTCGAGTCGAAGCAAGTGTTCTACAAGAGCAAAGACGGTACAGAAGTATCATTGTTCATCGTCCACAAGAAAGGACTTCAACTTGACGGTACTAACCCAACCATGCTTTATGGATACGGAGGTTTCAACGTTTCATTGACACCTAGCTTCAGTACGTCAAACATCATCCTTCTTGAGAACGGAGGTGTATACGCCATGGCCAACCTCCGTGGAGGTGGTGAGTTCGGAGAAGAGTGGCACCGCGATGGAATGTTGTTGAACAAACAAAATGTGTTTGACGACTTCATCTCTGCTGGTGAATACCTGATTGCAGAAGGCTACACCAGCCAAGACAAACTAGCGATCGCTGGAGGATCAAATGGAGGACTTCTGGTGGGGGCATGCATGGCGCAGCGCCCAGACCTATTCCAAGTGGCTTTCCCAGCAGTTGGTGTGATGGACATGCTACGCTACCACAAGTTCACTGTGGGATGGGGATGGATTCCAGAATACGGTTGTGCAGACAGCTCAAAAGTTGATTTCGACAATCTATACGGATACTCACCACTTCACAATCTGAAAGATGGTACGGAATACCCAGCAACCATGGTGACTACAGCTGACCACGATGACCGTGTTGTTCCAGCACACAGCTTCAAGTTCGCAGCTCGCCTACAAGAAGCTCACCAAGGAACGGCACCAGTAGTCATTCGCATCGAAGAACGCGCGGGTCATGGTGCTGGTAAGCCAACCTCAAAGATTCTGGATGAACAAGCTGATAAGTGGGCCTTCATGTTTGAGAACATGGGGGTGACACCGAAGTATTGAAAAAAAGAAAGGATGAGATAGTCTTGAAAGCCTCCGTACCGGAGGCTTTCTTTTTTAGGCCTAAGGCTTAAGGAATGGCTATTCTAGCTCGAGGAGTTTTAACTGTCGCTGAATTTCAAGATGAAATTCAGGATTAAAAAAGGGCTTAAGCCTTAAGCTATAAGCCTTTATTGAATTTCAGCCGTTATCTGAACCTCCCTCGGCTCCAACGCCTCATTCGTGAAGAGGAGAATAGAGCGTACAACCTGACCTTTTTGTTGGTCTGAAGTGAATGCCACTAAGATATCTGTGGATTCTTCTGGGGCGAGGACTGTCTTTTCGAGTGTTGGGACGGTGCATCCGCAGCTACTAGCTATGGAGTCTATGCGTAGAGTGTCTGTGCCATTATTCGTTAAGCGGAAAAGCGTTTCCACGCTAGTGTTAGGAGTAACAAGACCAAAATTGTGTACCAGCTTATCAAAGTGCGAGGCAGAGAAAAGGCTATCTGGCATACCGCGCTGAACTGACTGAATTTCAATCTTACGTTCCAAACGGGCGCCACGAGAGTAGATTGACTCTTGTTCATCGGAAAGGTCATCACTTACTTGTTGATCGGCTTCGTATTCACCGAAAGGCACTTCGGCGAAAGTGAGGGTGGCGTGGTTATCAGCTTCACCATTGATGTATGGCATAAAAGCACCATTCTTGTCGTCGTTCAGGTAGTTGACTAGACTGGCAATTCTTCTTCTTGTAAGATTGACGTTATAGTCACTTTCTGCTCGAGGAGAGGCAAATCCTTTAATTGTCAACTGAATGCTGAACCCTTTTTCGAGCTCTTGAAGAAGCAGGTCTGAGAAGATACTCAGGTCATTGTAGCCTTTTTCAAGGAAGAGCGAGTAGAAGTCTTCGACATCGTATTCTGCTTCTTCTCTTTTATCGCCCGACATTCCTTTCGCGTTCTCCTTGAGGTATTTTTTTTTGAGTTGCTGGTAAGAGTCAAAACAATCGCTGTAGCTCAGCGCAGTGGTGGTATCACGAGTGTTTGGGTTCGGCTCATCATTGTGAAAGTAGAGGGTCACCGGTAAGTACTCATTCAACTGACGCAGCGAAACAAATACTTCTGGAGTATCAACAGGGAGCGAATCACGGAATTGAATCAAGTAGAGGTCATTGCAGCAGTAAGTTGAGTTGCCAAGACTTCCCGGACGATTTGAAGCCATCAAGCCTCCGTTCAGCTCATCAAAGTATCGGTAGTATAGATCGTTTTGGCCTGAATTCACTGGATAACCGAGGTTCTCTGGTTCCTGGAAACTGCGGGGGTAGCCTTTCGAACGGAACACGTCGTAACCTCCAAAGCCAACATGCCAGTTGCTACTGAAGAACAGTTGTTCACTAATGAAATAAGGCGAGAGTTCATTATCTGGAGTATTTACGTTGTCTCCAGCATTTGCTGGCGCTTGCCAACTTCCGTCGTCATTTCGGAACGTCCACCAAATATCCAGCTGTCCACGTGTGCCTGGACGGTCAGAGCAGTAGAATAGAACTTCTTGTTCTTTGTATAAGCCTACCCAAGGCATGGTACTGTTGTATTCCAAACTATTGATGGTAGGAATAGAACGTCCTGGTTGAATGCGACCTTCTATAACTTCTGCTTCCATGATGCGGCATGAGCTATCTGGGCATTCAACGTAATAGGCCCGAGAGTGGTCAGGGGAGAAGACAAGGTTTCCAGAATTAAAGTCTTTCTCAAACTTGGCGGCGTATCCTTGATCAATGTTGTAGAGTGAGTCTTCCATCGAAGCTCTCCAGAACGAGATGTGGTTCGCTTCTTCTCTATACGAGGAATAGAACAGGGTACTATCGAAAAGGAACGGAGCGAATTCAGACTCCGTAGTATTGACATCGCCAGGAAGTCTTTCAACGGTAACAGGGCCATCCAGACGACGAGCATTCAAGGCGTAGGTACAGCTCTCAATTTCCTGCAACGATTTACGGTAAAGGTAGCTGTCTTTTTTGCGCTTGTACTTCTTGCTGAACTTCTTGTAGTTGCGAAGTGCTTCTTTGTACTTCCCATTGGCCTTTTGCATCTCCGCCAAACGGAACTGACCAAGTTCAAAAAGCTTCCCTTTATCCTTGTTGAAGGCCTTGGCATAGAGGTATTCAGCCTTCTTAGAATTTCGAGATGCCCGCAACGCCTCAGCATATTTGATGGTCATATCAAAGTCAGCGCTATCAATAGTATAAGCTTCTGCATAATACTCCGCAGCAGCAAGCACATCATTTCTCGCCCATGCGTCATCCCCAAGGGCAGTCCATTGTTTTAGACTTTGCGCAGAAGCAAAAAAGGGCAGTAGACAGAGACAAGTGACAATCAGTCGAAAGCTCATGTAAATTGGTTTCGGACTAAAGTTAACTTTTTTAGTTAGGCGTTAGCCTATAGTCTAAAGCCTCTATAAAGAGTCTGGTATATCATCATGCAAAAAAGTAAACGACAACACTTCGAAGCTCCTTATTTCGAGTAGGTGTTCGAGTTCCTTGTGTTTATCGCCTTTGAGAGCAATCAAGCCTACTTTTCCTTGATACTTGGCTATGCGGTACATCTTTTTGCCACGGAAACGTTTACCGGTGTCGACTTCTATGATATCGTTGATGAAGACGTAGCGGTTATTTTTATCGCGCAGGCCGATGGCTCGGTCAATCTCCGAGTGAGGAAGGCGTTCGCCGTTCCACCAGAAAAGATCTTTGCTGTAGAAGGGGGCTTGATTCTCTTGGCGCTCATAGCCTACGATCTTCTTTCCCACTCGCAGTCTCTTCAAACCGATGATCTCATGGCGCTGATGCATATCAGTATAACAGTCGTACTATTCGTGTTTGTTTACTTTAAATGATCTTGATTGACCTTTGGAGGTGTTATCAATGAGATTATTAGTTACAAATGTTGGCTCATTAAGTTCTCTGTAACTGAAGTTGGCGTGGATTATCCAAGTATTTGAACTAATTCTATAATAGAATAGAGCGTATGAAATGGACCTATTGCACTTTGTTCCTTTGTGTTTTGTTATGTGCTTGTGGAGAACCTAAACAAGATCCATTCGCTCCTCAGGGATATGTCAATGATTTCGAGAACATTTTAAACTAAGAAGAAGAGCGAATCTTCTTTGGCTCAATGGAAATGGCTTTACCTTCATTCGCGAATTCGATGATCTCGCGCATGTTTACTTCAAGTCCGTTTATTTTAGAGGCTCCCCGAACTTGGTATAACATGACATTCCAGTCAATGGGCACTTCAGTTTCAACGGTCTCCCCAGCTTTTACCTACAAGCTCGACATGAACAAGTCTGTTTTAGAATTATGTGGGCCTTTTTCGCCTTCGGCGGAACCGCTGATGATATTCCATTCGTAAGCTCCGTGTGGACCAGCGATGTGGACGAGGTCTAGCTCTTCGTATCCGTGTTAGTCAGGAGAGGAGAGTTTGAGGCTCTTCGGAAGATTCATCCATACTTGGGTGATTTCAAGGTCACTACCGTGCTCCTTGAATGTATCAAGCTCAGGTAAATTTCTAGTTGGAAGCGCTTTGTAGGTGCTCAGTGCACGAACCGGCTCATTTGCTGTCTGGTGGATTCCTAAAATCTCTCTTTTGCAGAGCTGATCTTCTGGTTATTGAAACGGTGATGGCTTCAACATGAGAACAAAGCTATGGACGAGATAGATGTAGGTACATTGAACTAGGTTAAGAATGAGAATGAGAATGAGAGCTCTCTTAAGCTTCTATTTTTACGGGCCTTTTATTCTCGTCGATGGCTACGAAGGTGAATTCTCCGGTGATGGCTTTGTCGCGTTGATCAGAGTACATCTGTTCGATGTAGATATTCACGCGAATCTTCAGGCTCGTTCTACCGAGGTAGATGACTTTTCCTTGCAATTCGGCAATGGTGCCTGCTGGGATAGGCTTTTTGAAGTCGATGCGATCGCTTGATACCGTCACCATTCGTTGACGACTGAAGCGGGTAGCCGTTATGAAGGCTACTTCATCCATGAGCTGCATAGCGGTTCCACCGAAGAGGGTATCGTAGTGATTGGTAGTATTGGGGAATACTGCCTTGAATATGCTAGTTTGGGAGGCTTCTATGCGTTCTTCGAGGGTCATTTGCATGAATTTATCTGACAAATGTAGTCTGGTTTTCAAATTTAGCGACGTGAAACTCGCGTAATAGTGCATAACCTGATTTAGTAATGGCAGGTTCTGAATCACTCGAAGTTGAAATTTACTTTACAGGAATATTCCCAGACAATTCAATTACATCGTTTTCATCTGATCGTCGTCCTTGTTCGATTCGCTCATACCTAAGAAGTAATTCGAAGTTCGTCATTGCATGATCAAAAGGACACAGAAGTGATTTCAGACGATCAACTTTAGTTATGCTTCGTTGTTGTAGAATCTATTCATCACGATAGCATGAGGCAGGGTGATGGATGAGATGACAATCATTAAGCAGTATCCATAAGACCAAGGAATGAGATCGAAATGTATTCCGATAAATAGCAATGCGATGCCAAGGAATGAAAGCAAGGAGAATGGAGTAAGCAAGATCAGAAACCCTCGAATGGAAGATATAATCCCAAGAACGTTCAGGTATTCATATTCCTCACGCATGACTTTGATTGAGTGCAAGATCACGAAGTACAATGTAAATCCAACGATAAAAGGCATCAAATAAAAGCAACAAAGAATCAAACTTAGATTGATGAATTCAATCAGCAGAGATTCAAATTGCCACTCCTTCTTCCACGCGAAAAAAATCATCAAGAGAAGCGATAGAAGAAGTGATGAAATGAACACACTTCTAATAATCAGTTCTTGATGCACGCGATCGAAAAACATGAAGTCTTCGTACTCTGCAACGATGGATCGAACTTCATTGAGATTGAAAAAGATCAACCCGGACAACAGCGCAATACCCCATGTTAGATGGAGCACTTTGTGTGGGCCATTGATTTCTGTAAAATAGTGGACGAATTGCGATTGTCCGAAATGATAGGCTGATAGTACTAAGAAGGCGACATAAGCGAGGACAGGGAAAAACAACCACGCTGCTAGATTGATGCCAGCAACAATCAAGTAAATCCCTATGAATTCAAGATTGCGACCATCTGTTTTCTTTAAGAACAGCACATTGTCAATGGCTCCATGCGGAATGCCGAGTAAGAGAATAAATGGCAAACAGACCATCAACTGGTGACCTATCTCAATCTCCTGGAACTCAGAAGTGATAGGTAAAAATAATAGCACTGCCGCAATAAATATGAATGTTGCTCTGGTCATAAAAGGTAAGAACCATCCAGGAGCGACCTGGATGGTTCTTTATCAATTAAGCAGCGGCAGGCTGCGATGATTTCGTTGACGTGATGGCAATGTTGTAGACTACCAATCCAAATCCAATTTTGTTGATGGCATCTGCAATGTTGTAGAAGAGGTCAACGTTTTCTGATCCCCATCCGAAAGCCGTATTTAGCCAGCCTCCTGGCATGCACATGTAACCAATTGGGTAAATGGCCCATCCAACGAGTACAAACCACGCTAGTGTGCGCACTCCTTGTTTTACCACAGCTGAATCACTTTTTTGGGCCAATTGAGCCACTTCTCCAAACCAAGCAGCGTACAAGATGTATACGTAACCAACAGTACTAAGCACACCCCAAAGCACTGAGTGAGTGGAGCTTCCACCTTCTGGGTTGAATGCTTCTCCAATGTATCCTGCTACCAGCATCCATACTGATGCTAGGATCAATTTCCAAAGAAGACTTTTCTTCGCTCCTGCGGCTTTTGTAAGTAGATAGAATTCCACGCACATCAAAGGAACTGTCAGAGTCCAATCGATATATCGTAGAGACGTTGGATTCTCTCCTGTCGCTAGATAATAATCTCGCATGTAATAATAGTGAACGGCAGCAATGAATGTAATCAATGCAGAAACTAGAAGAGACAGTTTCCACTTGTCACTCACGCGACTACGTTCAAAAAAGAAGAAGATGGATGCAGCTAGCATCGCCATGTATCCCGTAAAGAACGTAAATGCAATCGCATCGTCTTTAGGAATAGTTAAAACATCTAAAATGGTCATGATTATTGGTTTTATAATTCTTCTAACCACGTATTTAGGAGAATGTTGAGGGAGTCAGGAATCCTATAAAAATTCATAATGTTTAAACATTTGTAGTAAAAGTTAAACAAGCATAGTGTGACAACTTTAAAATCCAATAATTATTTACCTATAATGGCTTATGTAATTGGTAGTTACGGTGTTTCGCGTCATTTAAGAAGCCAACTATAAAGTAGGTTTTAGAAGGCAGGGTTAAAATGTTCTAAAAACTAGATAATTGCATTCTATGACTGATTTTAGTCAATTCATACTGATCGAGAAAGGTCGAATTTTGATGAAATTGACCGAGAAAGAGTACCGATATTAGTGATTGGAAGAGGTTATTCCGCGCTAGCGATAATCACCCCAGAATTTCCTGTAAGGTCAAAATGGTCAATAGACGGGCAGTACATTTTTGAAATGAACCCATCTAAGTACAAAGCGAATTGACATCCCTGTTCCTGGAAGAATGTTGCGAAATCGTAAAAGTTGATTTTCTCTCTCGACATCGCGAAGATGATTTGTCCATCTGGTAAAACACCTACGCCGTTTCGGATATTCAGATTGGTAGACCCTTCATTGAAGAGGTCATTAATTTCTTCACGAATAAGCAGGAGAGGGCCAGATTGGGTGGCATATTCGATTCCTTCGAACTCGAAGAACTGACTGGACTTAATTCCCGCTTTCTCTTCTGAAGTCAAGTAGAACAAGCCATTTGGCTCCTGTAGAAGTTACTATGGGCGTCTTTCCTCCAATTCATTTTTCGTTGGAGAACTCCCTTCTTAATGTAACGTCCTAATGGTTCTCGATCCTCCATGTACATGCCACCATTCATGGTCAAGGTGAGGGTTCTGCCTTCAGCTTCTACGTGCGCTTTAAGCTTCCATAGGCCTCTGAGCGGATTCACTGAAGTGTCTTTGTGAGCCATAAATAATTCAGCACTAACAGGATCAACGATGTGACTGACAATCGGAGCTTTGTTCAATACCTAGGATGAATCGATGGCGGTCACCGCAAACTCCGAATCGCCAACTCCTTGTTCGATAGGTATGACAACTACTAAATCATGTGCTTCAGTCACAACTTCTAAAGAACGAGTAGTGCCGGCGACGGCGAGTAGCCCGAGGATCTAGATGAATAGGTGCTTTTTCATAATGTGACGCTTGTGACCAATGTTAACTCCATCTACTCATTCGTTCTACAGGTGGAACGAATTGTGCCGAAAGTGATTTCATTCGTGATTTTAGCAAGCGTTGTCTACCAGCAATGGTTCTGGTATACACGAGCTCACAATCGCCAACGTTGGTCTTCCAATTCGATTCGAAACCAACGGCAGTTTTCTTTTTTGCCCCTAAAACCTCTGGGACGGAGTGAAAATCTTGCTGGCTCTTGACTCCAAAGAGTTTGCTCTTCCTAACAATGATGTACCTCGGATTATCTATGACCCCAACAATTTCCATCAGGCTATTGACAAATAGTGATTTCTCATAGGTACTACCACCATTGATATGGCAGTGAATGGCACCACTGTGATCCACATGCGATACGACCGTGATGTCCCAACGTCGAGATTGAAAAGCCTTCGACTCACACAGACTATCGACAAGGGCTTCTGCGATGTTATGAAGATCCTTGGTTATGTCTCTGTACCTCAAATACATTCGGGCTGATCGAAAGAGCATACCTGCGAATAAGCTGATACATATACCCGCGAATACAAGCATGTAGGCGATCCAGGTTTTCGGATGTATCGATGATACGAAAGAGTGCATCACCGTTTGAAAAAATAGTTCAGCGCTGAACGTCATCATTATCATTAATAATCCGATGACTGAAGCAATGGTGTTTCGGTAGTACATTGTTCTCAGTTCCGCATAGCTCTTATCCTTGTCACTTGCGAAAGGAAGCTGCACTTCTTCAATGAGCACAGACCCATGGTTCAAGGCAGTAACCCAGTTGAGCTTCAAGGTATTTCTTGCGCTCGCTTCAAGGAGCATTTGCTGATTGAAGCGAGTCAAACTCTCTTCATCGAGTTCTTTCTTTGGAATATTGAGTCGTTTGGTGCCGTTTTCAATGCGTGGTTCATTCCCATGAGCGACGCCAATAAAGCCGCTCAATCTTCTTTCAAGCAGTTCTAAATCTTGTCCGCCATCCTCTCTGGTTGGATCTACACAGACCAAATGCCATATGTTACCTGTCTTTTCAGTATACGATCGGTCTTTTCGAATAGCACGTCCACGCATTTGGTTGGATAGCACATAGGAACCAACGAAACTCGCCAGAATCAGAGTGTTGACCGAAGGAGCATCCCAACCTTCTCCAAGCAATGACTTTGAGCCCACCAATACTTGAAAGCATCCTTCTTCAAATACTTGTGTTGTCAGTTGAACAAGATGGTGTTTCAGCCTTTCCGATGTGATGATCCGCACATATTCTTCGTCATAGGGAAGAGGTATGGAAGTGATGTCTTCAATTCCCTTTTGCTGAGCTAATTCTAAGAATCTCGCTAGCGCGGAAACGGGAATGATGACAACAGACCCAGAGAGAACGCCCAACTCGAGTGATGCAAGACGCTCTCTTCTCAAGCGTTCAAAGATCGAAACAACGCCAATCTTGTCGATTTTTAGGTCGTTCGTTGGGGAATTGACTAAGTACTCAGCTCGGATGTAATCGGTCAAGATGACTTCCCTTAGTTCTTCTTTCAAGCTCTTGTGTTCGAACTGAGTAATCTCAACAATACTGTCTAGCTTACTCAAACTAGTGCTCAGAGAGCGATTGATGTGCTTGTTTTCTTTGAGTCGGATAGATGTTCCTTGCAAGACACTGCGAGACCTTAGTTTGTTCCGAAGTTTTTCCTTGAACTTCTCATGCTTGAAGAACATAGGTTCTTTTGAGTACAGGAAGAATGCTAGAAGGGTTTCCAACCATTCTAAATCAAGCTCGGGAAAAGAAGCAGGACCTTCGCTCACGACGTTGTAATGATCCAGACTAATTTCTTCTCCAATACTATTTAGGAAGATGATACATGAAGAGTATTCGTCCATATTCCCATAAATCCAATCAAGATTATCCAGTGGTCTGTTGATGATTGGAAGAGACTTCAAGATATTGATGAAGTCAATGTCAGACTTCAGTTCACTAATGGCTCCGTCTATCTTTTCTCTGATGGCTTCAATTCGCTCGATCTCTGCTTGATTAGGAAAGCTAAAATGAACATAGTCTTGATGCGGACATAAATCTCCCTCCGCCACGAGTTCAGGAACTGGGATCTCTGTGTCAACGGGGCCATTTAGCTCCAAGTATCGTTTCCATTCTTGATAAGAAACATCAAATGGCGGAGTTGCGGTCAGCCCAACGATGGTGGGTTTGAGGGCATCTTTCACCGCTGTCAATGACTTCCACCATGCATTCTTCAAATGGTGAGCTTCATCTACCACAATGGTGCCCAAAGAAACAGAAACCAACGCTGAAATGAAGCCCCCCGATGCTAACACGCCTTCTTCCTCTAATTCTAACTTTTCCTCTTCTTCTAATTCTTCTTCTAATTCTTCCTCTGAGCCTTCGTTCTCTTTCAGTCCGGTATACGCCGCATGCAGCGATTGATAGGTAGCTACCGTAAGGAATTTCGGATTCTTGATATCTCTCGAAATCCAATCTGGTTCTATATCGGTTTGAAGGAACAACTCACAGAAACGACTGACCCATTGGTTCTTAATCGCAAGGGTAGGTGCGAGAATAAGCGTCGGTTTATTCAATCGTAGAGCTACTTCAAGTCCGAGCACCGTTTTACCTGACCCAGGAGGTGCCACCACATGAAGGTGATTATCATCCAGATGATGCCTCAGTTCAGAAAGAACCCGAGCTTGATAAGTGCGCCAAGAGTATTTAAACTCAATTCCCTCCGGAAATTGTTCCATGTCCAATCAAAGTCTTTCGCAAGTACAACAAACGCCTACAGCCTCAATGATTATTCCATCCTAAACACCTTCCAAGCCTCACCCTTGGCATCTCTCCACGCACCTACACCAATGGGCATCTCATACAGATCATTTAATGACGAGTCTATTTCTATCGCTTGTTCTAGCGATATCAACATCTTTTCGCTAGGTGAATAGGGCTCATTATTGCACAAGAAATGCCAATCCCCATCACGGTCATGAATCACGTAACGAATATCCTCGTTTTGATGAACAACACGTTTGGTGGTAAATACGTGTTTGGTATGGGAGTCCTTGAATTTCAATGAAGAAGGGTTTCGGTGGGTACGTATGACGTTGGTCTTTGATCGTAGTCCGTGGTTCGTGGTTCGTGGTTTGAATTTAGTGAAAATTTTTTGCCGTAGGCAGAAGATCGTAAGCTACGTCGCCTGCTGCCTGCGCTAACCGATATGTATTATCTTCGACCCATGGACATACAAGCGATCCATGCTAACCTTTCTCGTTATGTTGATCTTCCTCTTGAAGAGGTAGAGGTCATGCTCGGGCAAATGGAAGAAATTAAAGTTTTCAAGCGCGATTTCATTGTACAGCCGGGACAACTTTCTGATACGTTTTATTGGGTGATGGAGGGCTGCATGATGGCCTATGTTGTTGATGAGAACGGTGACAATCATGTGATGCAGTTTGCACAAGAATGGTGGTGGACAGCTGAGCTTGAAGCATTCACCAAGGGCAATACATCTACCTATCACATCCGTTGTATGGAAGACGCTACCTTATTAGCGTTGAGGAAATGGAAGATGGAGGAGCTGCTTCGAGAGCATCCGAAGTTTGAGAAGTATTACCGGATCATTTTCCAGAATGCGCTGATTACGCACCAACGTCGAATCATTCATCGCATCTCGCTGACAGCTGAAGATCGCTATGAACGTTTCATTAAGAACTACCCGAACCTTGAGTTAAAGGTTCCGCAGAAATATATTGCTTCCTATCTGGGGATGACTCCCGAATTCCTCAGTAAATTGAAAAGAAAACGCTGGGAAAAGCTACGTTAAGATGAAAGAGGAAATTAGAATCGAGTATCCGCTGAAAGTGCGGAAGTACACTAAGGCTCACCTCGATTACCTCATTCGTTCCCAAGCAGAAGAATCCGTCCACATTGAATTCAAAGCCGGTTCCGCGCTAGCGTCAACAGACAACAAGAAAAAGGAGATAGGCAAAGACGTCTCATCCATGGCCAACTCAGACGGAGGAATCATCATTTATGGCCTCGCAGAACGCCACCACAAAGCTGCTGGCTATGCCTTCGTTGATGGTAATAGATACCCTAAAGAATGGCTCGAGCAAGTCATCAACTCCAAGATCAAACGTCGTATTCCTGACCTGCAAATTGATGTCATTCGCGTTCAAAACAAAATCTCACAGAGTATCTATGTGGTGAAGATTCCACGAAGTAACGAAGCGCCGCACATGGCCAGTGACGGACGGTACTACAAGCGCTTCAACTTTGAATCTGTGCAAATGGAAGAGTACGAAGTTCGCGACCTGTTCAGCAGATCTGCCGAAACTCATTTGAAACTCCGTCCCGTTGAATTCAAAGGCAAAGTCATTGAAAACGGACCTAAGGGAATTGGCACTTTCAGACTTCATTTAGTCCTAGACGTGCACAACGTGTCGCGTCAAATCGAAACCGTCTACAAGACCATTCTGAAGCTTCCGGCAAATGTCTACGACAACTCGAAAAAGAAACAGGATCTCGAACGTTTCTTTCGCAAATACCAAAAAGACGTAGCCTTACTCAACATCCCCGCAAGTACGCCATTGTTCCCGTTAGAGGTTAACACCCTCATGAATTTCTACTTAGACATCCGCAAAGAACACCTGGAAGGACTCGCCAAAAACCCGCTGAAGATTCGTTTCTATTATAGCAACGGGATCTACGAGCTGGAGTATTATCTAGATACAAAGTTGAAGGTGCAAGGGAGGCAACTACGCCAAGCAGATTTTGCATAGAGGGGCGCGGGACGAGGGATGCAGATCGAGGAACGCAGATCGCGAAGTGTTAGTCTCTCGAGCCTCGTCTAGAACCCTATGCAAAAAACCACCAATCAACACCTCGCTTCAACCCTAACTCAACAAGCGTTGATTCAATTCCTGATTTCGCGTCTGGTGCTGCGACGACGATCATTACTTGGGGATTGTCCAATTCCGCGATAGCGTTGGTTGACTGCATAATCACACCATAGACATTGTGGCCAATCTTATTTTCATTGTCGCAAACCCAATGAAAATCAACTTTTTGAACTTGGAGTAGTTTGGCCATGTCTTTGCCGTTTCTTCCAGCGCCCCATAAGACTAGCGGACGACCTGGGTTGTGGTGAAGCTTCCGGAAGTTGGTGACCTTTAGATCGAAATAGCGATTGTCTTTATACTCCTCCCAAGTGCGCGAGATTCGGTTGCTTCGATCGCGCCAGTGATGAAGAATCTTGTCGATACCAATGATCTTCAGATTGGCCTCAACGATGCGGAAAGTGAGGTCGTAATCTTCAGGGTAAATCTCCGGTTCAAAGGCACCAATTGCGTCGAGATCTTCTTTATGCATGAGCCAACAATGGGACGGAATCACACACTCTTTGTAGAGTTCCTCAAGATGAAGTGCGTTTTTTGCTACGTGATTTAGCCAAGCATCATAACGCTTGAATCCATCACCCACTTCGCCGTCGTCTCTGAAATGCTCAGTACCACCAGCGATAACATGTCCTTTGCCATACTTGTACCATTCACTGACCATGGTCTCTAGCTTATCTGCTGGCATGCGATCATCACTGTCCATCCGGTTCATCAGTGGACCTTGGCAATAGGGGTACCCGTATTTCAATGTCGGGATGAGCTTCGGACAATCAGAATGGAATACACGAATTCGTGGATCTTTCATCGCGTACTCTGCAAGAATTTCAGGCGTTTCATCTGTCGAATGGTCATTAATGGCGATCAACTCCCAATGTGGATAGGTTTGTGCAATGATGGAATCAAGGCATTCAGGCAAGTAAGGAGCAGTATCCTTAATTGCCATGATAATCGAGACCTGTAGGGGAGCGGTGTCCATTTATTTTGCTGCGCGGAATTCAATGTAAGCGCGAAGGTCTTCCAATTGCTGGTCACTCATTCGATCGGCGGTGTAGAGTGGCATGTATTGACGATGACCGGGCTCTGCGTAAGTTCCATGACGAACAATGTCGTACAAGGCGAAAGGTGTGTCTTTATCAATGTTTCGCTTCATCATTCGGAATGTCTTCTTCGACTCGTCGAGCGTGAATAAAGATGGGCCACCGTAACGGTGACAGGTCTTACAACTACGATCGTATATGATACGTCCAACTTCAGGGTCACCTTTCTGCGTGTTGGGATATCCGGCTTTTCGATCAACAGGGACTTCCACAAAATCAGCCGGAGAAGCTGTCATGTAATGACCTTCTAAAAGTGCAATGGCTTCGTTGTGTTGATCAGCATTATTCGTATTGACAGCCTCATCAATCACCATCATGTCTTCAATACTCAGGTTCAAATCTTTCAATCGCAACTGGAGAGTCCAGTAGTAATGATTGATGGCTTCAGCTTCCCATTCTTCGAGTTCTCGTCCACTTGAACACTCTTGTGCACAAAGCTGGGTAGACTCATACAAAGAGTTCTTCGCTGGAGCTACGAGGTCGCCATATTTCTGGACATAGTCATCGTTGTACCATGTTTTTCTATTCACCATTCCCCAGAAGGTAGTGGCTTGTAGATAGGGGAGGTCTTTCTCCACGGCATAATTCAAACGTGCATCGACATCGGGTTTTGCGGGATTCGGATCTTCTTGCACCTGATTATGGCAGTCAGTACAAACAAAGATGTTCGAGATGTAATTGGAGTATCCCAGTTTTGAGGTTTGGGCTCTTCCTTCGAATACCATCTCTTTCCCCATGCGTGCTTTCTCTGGATCAATCTCCTTGACGTAGTGTTTAGGAGCTGATTTTCCAAGCATTAGCAGTACTTCCTGTAGGGGAGTCTGAGGAGAAATGACACGATCAACGGCTTCCTCGGCAGTAGGAGTGCGGAAGGCGAAAAGCATAAGAGCCACGAGCGAAAAGGTGAACAAGTATTTCATTTACGTCCGCGTATTCTGAAGTCACGAGTGATATTGAATCCAATTCCGAATCCGCCATCAAGCCATGAGCCACGCGTTTCGGTAATGAAAATCTTCTCAGTCATTCCCATCGAATTACTCAAACTAAGCTGGAATTGATGTCCTTTGGTTTCAATATCAACACCTATAGATAAAGGCATCTCAAATTCTTGAGCTAGCTGATCTTCAGGAATGAAGAATCCTTCCAATTGAATCGCTAATTGCTTCGTAAGTTGGTATCGTGCCGAAGCACCAATAGAGAAAATGTCATGAGCGACATCTCTATTCGGAACCAAGTTACGGTGCACGAGAGTAGGCATGACTTGCAGTGCGAAATCATCGTTAAATCGTTTCGCTACCATCAGTTGCCACGTGTAGAAGAAGCGCGAAGTCGTAAAGTTCTCACGATCAGGATTCTCCCAGCGTAGGGTATTGATGGCCATGTTGCTTAAGGCAGTCACAGAAACCGGTGTACCATTCTCCTTCTGAATCAAAAGGCGGTATTTCACGAAACCATCGTAGTGCTTTCCTAGTGACGATCTGCCAGCACCGATGGTCAGTCGATCTGTGATGCCATAGTCTAGTCCGATGCGAATCGTGGATTGATCGAGACCAAAGAGTTCGTAAAACCCACCATTGAGTGCTCCAAATCTGTGGCTGATTATGAATTTCATACCGCCTTTAAAGTTCGTCTCAACAGAATGTCCGTTGATGACGCGAGTGTCTTTAAAGGTTTGCACCCAGTCCTCCATTTGTGCGCTGGCAGACAGCGAAAAGAGGATAGCAATGAGGGTGACTATTCCGGTGTTCCTTCTGCGATCCATGCTTCTAGTAGTTCTATGTCGCAAGGTGGCAGAGGACCTGAAGGGGGCATATCCTTGCTGGTGATTACTTCCATTTGAAAGATACCTTCGTCGATGGCTTGTACTACGGCCTCGTAGCTTTCAAAGATCCGGGGCGCACCTTGATCTGTGCTTGAATGGCATCCAGAGACTGCACAGTTTTGTGTGATGAGTGGTGCAATCTGATCGTTGTAAGTAGGACTTTCGCTCACTTCACAAGGCACTGGATATAGCTCCGACTCTACATCATAGTAACAGGAACTAGCCAGGATTGCTAAGAAGCTAAAAGCCAACCAATAATACTTGGTCATTGATCTTAAGTTGTTTTGTTCGCTAGCGCGGTATCTAAAGATAATGACACCGCTTGTCAATGATACAGCAATCGAAATCTGATTTTGTAACAGAATGCTAACAATTAGGGGAACGAAGACTGCAATTCTTGGTAGCTATTCCAGTGAAGAAAGTTCTTTGGTCTTTAATTGCTGCAGCGGATTTGGCCGCTCTTCGAACCGTATTAACATATCTTGCTTGCCTAACCTTGATGCTAACACCTAATGAAAACGCTATCCCTATTCGCGCTTTTCCTTTGCTTGATCTGGGCTTCTTTTGCCCAGTCTACACTTCCACTCGGAAGTACATGCCCTGATTTCACCGTAGTTACTGCTGAAGGGAGTGCCCTCAATCTATATGATATGACTGCTACAGGAAAGCACGTCGCGATGGTAATTTCCTTTGCTGGTTGTTCACCTAGTGCAGGGGCATCTCAAGCCATCGACCTGGCTTACACCCAGCTAGGATGTGGAGGTGATGATGTGGAGTTTATTGGCATTGTCAATGGAACGAGTGCCGATGCCTTGCAGGTAATTGATGAGTCTTACGTGTCGTACCCAATGGCTGCGAATACTGCGCTGACGGTGCCTGCTTGTTTGTAGATCAAATCTGTGGAATAGGAGGAGTTTGGAATCCAGAGACGGGTTCTTGCGATAGTATCGCTTCATGCACCGGAGACATTGACGACGACGGCACAATAGACACTTCTGACCTTCTGCTATTCGTAGCCCACTACGGTCAAACCTGTGATTAAAGTTTCACATTCAGAAGGAATAGATGAGTTATAGATTCTAGGTTCTCGTTTATCGTTTATCGTTGATGTAATACGTAACTTTGCTTCATGAGCGAAACGGCAGAGAAATCTCTCAATTTCATCGAGCAGATCATTGAGGAGGATGTAAAAAATGGTAAGCACGGAGCACGCATTCACACGCGTTTCCCGCCTGAACCAAATGGATTCCTTCACATTGGTCATGCCAAGGCAATCTATGTGAACTTCACCCTCGCTAAGAAGTACGGTGGAGTTACCAACTTGCGTTTTGATGATACCAATCCGGTCAAAGAAGACACGAAGTATGTCAATGCTATCAAGCGTGACATCGAGTGGATGGGCTTTGAGTGGACTGGTGAACCGCTATACACCTCAGACTACTTCGAGCAGTTGTATGGTTTTGCGGTAGATCTCATCAAAAAGGGATGTGCCTATGTTGACGATCAATCACCAGATGAGATCGCTGCTCAGAAAGGAACACCAACGGAACCAGGATCTCATTCACCGTTCCGTGATCGTTCTATAGAAGAGAACCTTGAATTATTCGAGGGCATGCGTAATGGCGAATTTGAAGAAGGAGCTCGCGTATTACGTGCTAAGATTGACATGTCGCATTCAAACATGCACATGCGTGATCCGCTCATGTACCGAATCAAGAAGGTAACGCACCACCGTACTGGAGATGATTGGTGTATTTACCCGATGTATGACTTTGCTCACGGGCAGTCTGATTCTATCGAAGAAATTACACATTCGCTTTGCAGTCTTGAGTTCGAGAACCATCGTCCGTTGTACAACTGGTTCATTGAGAAACTTGAAATCTTCCCGACACGCCAGATTGAGTTCGCGAGATTGAACTTGAACTATACAGTAATGTCGAAGCGAAAGCTTCTGCGTTTGGTTGAAGATGGTGTGGTTGATGGATGGGATGATCCACGTCTCCCAACGATTTCGGCGTTACGCCGAAGAGGATACACACCAGAGTCGATTCGCGATTTTGCTGAGCGTGTAGGTTTGGCGAAGCGAAACAACATCATTGACATTGGCTTGTTGGAGTTCAGTATTCGTGACCACCTCAACAAGATTGCTCCACGCGTTATGGCTGTGTTGCGTCCACTCAAAGTGGTGGTGACTAACTACCCTGAAGGCAAGACAGAATACCTCACCACAGAGAATAACCCTGAAGATGAAAGCGCGGGGACAAGAGAACTTCCTTTTGGCCGTGAGCTGTTCATCGAACAGGCAGACTTTATGGAAGATGCTCCAAAGAAATTCTTCCGTCTGGCACCAGGGAAGGTTGTTCGACTCAAGTCAGCATATATCATTGAATACGTTGATCACAAGAAGGATGCTGCAGGTAACGTCACTGAAGTTCATGTGAAGTACCTCGAAGACTCTCGTAGTGGTCAAGATACAAGCGGAATCAAAGCAAAAGGCACGCTCCACTGGGTAAGTGCAGAGCACGCAAAGGATGCTGAGGTTCGATTGTATGATCGCTTATTCAAAGATGAAGCTCCAGATTCGCACAAAGACCGTGACTTCATGGAATTCATCAATGAAGACTCTTTGGAAATCATTACCAATGCGAAAGTTGAACCTAGTCTTGTGGAGGCTAAGTCAGGTGATCGATTCCAGTTCCAACGTCTAGGTTACTTCTGTGTAGACTCAAAGTATAGCACAGATGGTAAGCCAGTGTTCAATCGAACAGTGACACTAAAAGATACTTGGGCCAAGCAAAAAGGGAAGTAGAGCTTACGCGCTTCTTCTCAAGGAAGGTGTAAAAGGATCTTTTGCACCCGGGAATACTTCTGCCAATTTTTTTCCGCGGTAGTCGAAGATGCCTTTGACCTTTTTGTGGATCATTGGACCTCCGAAAAGCTCTCCAAGTGCACCTCCAGGAAGAGCGTAGTGCAGGATGTCTTCCATGAGAACCCCACCATCTTGTTCCTTGAATCGGTGAAGGTGATGCCAGAACTTGTATGGACCAAATCGCTGCTCATCGATAAAATAGTGTTTGTCAACACACTGAGTAATCTCAGTCACCCATGACATTGGAATATTCAATACCGGAGCAATCTTGTAAGTGATTACTTGTCCGGCATAAGTGCGCTCGCCAGAACCTGAAAGGATATTGAAGCTCATGTCATCTGGCGTGATGAGGTCGAGATTCTCTGGCATACTAAAAAATGTCCATGCTTCTTCTATAGAAATAGGAAGCCACTGTGCGGTTGTCAAACGATGCATTTTCATACCCAGATAACCGCTTTGCGCAAAGAGTGTTCAACTCAATGGCACAATACATCTGCCGCCCAAGCAGCCATGAGGAGTCCAGGTTTCGCCTGGCTATGAAAGCCCATAGAGGAAATATACCCTGCACTTGCACTCAAGAGCTTATTTGAAGGATAGGAGGGATCGGTATTGAAATCGAGGTCAATCTGTTTGATTTGGACACCCAACTCATTTCGAATGGCATCTGCAATATCTACCGATCGCTCTGTCTCTCCCCATAACTTAGACCAAAGGTCAGGGATTCGAGGCACACGCTCCTTGCGATAGATGACATGCGCTCCATTACCAGGAAAACGGAATACAATCGTAGTCACATACACCGTATTCTGACGATGATTCTGACTGTCACAACCAACATGAACCTCACAATGAGGGTACAAGTCAGTAAACTCTCGGACGTACGAAACGAAGTCTACACGTCGTCTCCCGCCCATAATCTGAAATACTCTTGAGGGATCGTCCACATTCATAGTGCGTATTAAGTTATTGAAAGAGAGGGTTCACCGGTGTTAAGGAGATGTGAAAGTTCTTATGGGTTATGAACAATCTGGGTGATTGGTTCTTGGTATTTGGTTCTTGGTCATTGGCACTTAGTACCTTGTTCTTGGTTCTTAGTGCCTAGTTTTCCTTTTGGAATTGTCATAGGTTGATTTGGTTTCGAATGCCTAAAGCTGATGTCTTGATTTTGACCTGGATTATTGGGATGACAAGACTCTTGATCGCAGTGTGCGAAGCATTTTTGAAATTGAGTCGCACCGGGAAAAGAGTTGCTTTATCTCTTCTTCAGTCAGCATCGCTTGATCTAGATAGACGTATAGCTGACCTTTAACTTCAGGAATTGATCCTTTAGCGTGATCGATAAATCTTGCAACGTCTTTCTTAGAGTTCTTTCCCGCTCCTTCGGAAATATTCGAAATGACCGAATAAGATGCTCTTTTGATCTGTCTGTCTAAACCGATGTCTCTTATGTTCCTGGGAATACTTCTTAGCCTGAGATTAATAGATTTGTTTAGTTCCCTTGCCTCTTGCTAGACTTGTAGTTTCTCGAAATTCTGTGGCATTTTAACCAAACCAACAAAATTTCTATTCCTTTGTCAAGGTTGAATTTTACATGTGTCGTTGTATACTTTATACACGTCTAAAAATCGACTAAAGTCAAAAGACTGAGATCCAAAAACCAAGTACTAACAACCAAGAACCAACGACCAAACTATGCCGATCAGAATGGAAAAGGACGACAACCGTCGTTCAAAAGACGATTATCCTGGAAGAAGAAGACGTCCGAGTTCAGGAGGTGGTGGGAGGAATAACCCCTTGGTTTATTTGATTCCGCTTTTGTTGAAGAAACCGAAGTTGCTACTGGTTTTGGCTGTGATCGTTGGTTTGTGGTATTTCTTCAGCGGAGGATGCAGTGGACTTGAAGGAGGGGGAGAAACTACACAAAATATCGTAGAGAACTTGTTCTCTACCGGACTAGAATACTCAGCGGAGAAGCATGAGAATACGGCAATCTATGAGCCGTTGGCTGATAATGTCAGGAACCCGCTTCCAGAGTCTTTTAGCCTAGAAGCATATGCACCTAAGCGCCTAAGTCAGGGAAAACAAGGGTCTTGTGTGGCCTGGGCAGCGAGTTATGCCGGACGTACAATTCTAGAATCTAGGCGAACAGGGAATAACCCCAATCAATTAGCATTTTCACCAAGTTATCTATACAACCAAATTGCCTTAACGAATTGTCAAGGTTCTTACCTCCCAGATGCCATGGAGAATTTGCAGGAGGGAGGAGTACTTCCTTTCCGCGATTTTGGTTACGATGAGCGTTCTTGCTCTGATAAACCAAACAGTTCCGAGCGTGAGCGAGCTCAAGATTATACAATACATGGTTTTCAGCGACTTTCGAAAACTGACAACGCTAGAGAAGTTGATTTACTGGCGGTGAAACAACACCTTGCTCAAGGAGCACCCGTGGTGATTGGAATGATGGTTGGTGGCAGCTTTATGCAAGATATGAACGGGAAGAACGTATGGATTCCTTCCGCTTCAGATTATGACCAGCGAGGTTTTGGTGGGCATGCCATGTGTGTTATCGGATATGATGATTACTTGGAAGGTGGAGCCTTCGAAATTATGAATAGCTGGGGTGAAGATTGGGGGAACGATGGTGTGGCCTACGTTCGCTACAAAGACTTCGATTACTTCGTTCGTGAGGCCTATGGAATGGATCCAATGGGGAACGCGGATGCTCCAGTTGGTTCACGTCTTACCGCTGAGATCGGATTAAAAATGAATGGCGGAGGGTACATGCGTTTCCATCAAGGAATGGAGGGGATGTTCTCGACGGCTGATCCCGTGAAGGTAGGAGATAAGTTTAAGGTGGAGATTACCAATGACAAGCCATGTTACATATATGTATTTGGTGAAGAAACCGATGGCAGTAGCTATGTATTGTTCCCCTATACCGAGAAACACTCGCCGTACTGTGGAATCACAGGTACTCGTCTTTTCCCAAGGGACTACTCTATGAAAACAGACAACATTGGGAACCGAGATCACATTGCGGTGGTCATCACTCATGCCCCCATTAATTACAACGATGTTAACCAACGTCTTTCTTCTGGGCAGGGAACTTATGCGAATAGACTTCAGAGTATTCTTGGTGTGCAGAACGTACAATTTGAAGGTGGAAGTATGATCGATTTCAGCGCTGACTTGGCGAAGGAAGAAATGATTGGAGTCGTTATCAGCATTGACAAAAAGTGAGATTTCAACGTGTAGGTGTCAACTGAAAATCGTCATGTTTGAGTAAACCGACTGATATATAGTCACATATGGCTAAGAGTCAATTAGGGGGGCAAATCCATGTAATGATCATAAAGCAATTTGGAAGGTATCGCGTCATCCTGGTTGTCATCGCACTTGTAGGTTGCTTTGCATTGTATTCAGCGGGTCTTCAGCATTAAAAGTGCAAGCCTTTTACAGGGGCATTTATGCACGGGCCATCACACATGTTGGAGCTTTCATTCCCAGAAAGCGATGTGTTGATTCACACTGAGACAGAGCACCAATGTGAGTATTCAGAAGGCAAACTCATTGCCGTCTCAAATGCCGATGGAGCAGAGGTAGAGTTGATCAATGAATCAAGTATCCGATTCAAAGGGCTCGTGATGACCACGAAAGGTGTCCTCCTGATGCGCTGACTTCGTTGGAAGCTATGTTTGTGACAGCGGAAAAGAATATGAAGTGCTTTGGCAAAAGGGAAGTTATTGGTTCTCCTACTTCGGAAACGTGCACAAATACAACTGTGTAAACGAATAACTAGTGGCGGCTTTAATTGTTCCATTAGGCATGCCTCTGGAAAAGATGACAGATGAATCTATACTCTTCAACGACTTTCGATACCCGAAATATCGTCAGGTTGTACCCCAAAGTGAGATGAAGTAGGGAATTCTAAAATCAAGCTGTATCTTTATCATAGCAATGCGCAACAATACAACATATATAAACCTTCCTTGGTGGTGCACCTCATGGCGTCAGTCGTGCTGGTGGTAATACCTATATGTTGAATAGATATTAATGAGCCCCGCACGAGCGGGGCTTTTTTTGTTGCCCATTTTTTCCGAATTCCAATCATTTCAAACCAATACATGATGAAAAACAGACGTTTTGATCTGCTTCCGCAGGAGGTGCCTACGCACTTTTACAACATCGTGGCAGACATGCCGAACAAGCCGCTGCCACCACTAAATCCGGGTACTATGGAGCCCATCGGTCCTGAGGCCTTAGCACCATTGTTTCCAGAAGAACTAATCAAACAAGAGGTCAGTGCCGAACAAATGATCGAAATTCCTGATGAGGTGAGAGATACTTATTTGAAGTATCGTCCAACACCATTATTCAGGGCATTCGAGTTAGAAAAGGCACTCGATACTCCAGCGAAGATCTATTACAAATACGAGGGAGTGTCTCCAAGTGGGTCACACAAACCGAACACCGCCATTGCGCAAGCCTATTACAATAAAGTGGAGGGGGTAAAAAAAATTACCACTGAAACGGGGGCAGGACAATGGGGGTCCGCTTTGAGCTTTGCTTGTGCTCAGTTCAATATTGACTGTGAGGTATTCATGGTGAAGATTAGCCATGACCAGAAGCCCTATCGCAAGATGTTGATGCAGACCTATGGAGCAGATGTACACGCATCTCCAACAAATATTACGGAGGCTGGAAGAAAAATTCTTGCCGAAGACCCAGACTCACCTGGTAGCTTAGGCATCGCCATTTCAGAGGCGGTTGAGAAGGCAGCAAACGACCCAGATACGAAGTATGCCTTGGGGAGTGTGCTGAATCACGTGCTTCTTCACCAAACGGTTATCGGGCAAGAAGCCATCAAGCAAATGGAGAAGGCAGGAGAGATGCCAGATATCATCTGTGCACCCTTCGGTGGAGGATCAAACTTTGCCGGTATCAGCTTTCCATTCCTCCGTATGAATTTCACACAAGGACGCCAGATTCGATGCATTGCGAGTGAACCGTCCTCATGTCCGAAGTTGACGAAAGGTGAGTTCCGATACGACTTCGGTGATACTGTGGGAATGACTCCGTTGATGCCGATGTATACACTCGGACACCAATTCGTTCCAGCACCTATCCACGCGGGTGGTCTGCGTTACCACGGAGCAGGAGTTGTGGTGAGTCAATTGCTCAAGGACAAGTTGATTGAGGCAGAAGCGATTAATCAGCTGGAGTGCTTTGAAGCAGGGGTGCTCTTCACTCAAAAGGAAGGGATCTTACCTGCACCAGAAACATGTCACGCTATTGCATCAGCGATTCGCGAAGCAAAAAAGTGCAAGGAATCTGGAGAAAGTAAAGTGATTCTAATCCACCTATGTGGTCACGGATACTTCGATCTCAAGGCATACGATGATTACTTGAAAGGATCTTTGGTGAAGCACGAGTTGTCTGATGCGGATGTTCAGAAGGCACTGCAGAAAATTCAGACTCCGTCGCTAGTATGAAGAGCTTTGGTTAGGCTCAATTAAAAAGGCGCCCGATGATTCGAGCGCCTTTTCTTTTTTCCAACTAGGGGAATATTATTTTCCGTCAAGAGCATCATCGATTAGCTTCGAAATGTGCTGACGGTGTGCTTTTGTCATTGTATCCGGCGAAGATGCATTTCGCATAGAGCGGTTAATTCGATTCAACTCATACAACGCCATACTGCGCGCATGGAAGCTGTAACGGCTCTTTTCTCCGATCGTTGAAATCAGTCTCTTTAGATACAAGATCTGTAGGTTCTGACGACGAGTATTCACCTTTGTACGTAGATCAGCCTTGAAGATCGCATCAGTTAGATCTGTCATGTACTCATCCAACTCATATGAGTTGCCATACTCTTGGCTATCTACAATACGCTTAAGAACGTTCGGGTGAAGCAAGTGTGCCAATGCAAATGATTGTGCAGCTAAAATACGATCGTGAATACGCGGATCTTCGTTGTTACCGAAGTGACCGAATCCACGACGTTGCATCATGAGGTAACGGTACAACTCTTCATCTGCTTCGAAGGCGTCAGGAGCAAAGGCATACGTTGCCAGTCCCTTCATTGCTGCCTTCTGATCTGCTTCTGAAACGGGAGTGAATGGAACACTCTCCGCATTTTGACCTGCAATAGCACGGTCAATATGCACACCACCAATCTGACGCGTCATTACACCAAGTTGAGTTGTGTACTCTCCAGTCAGTGACATATACGCGTTACGTAGATCTTGGTAACCGTCGCCAGCATCAGTGTACTTGTCTTTGATTTTTGGCATTACCTTCTTTACGAGTTCACAACGCTCAGCAGCATATGCTACAGGATCACTACTCAAGTCATAGATGTTGATGTCTGGGTCGATACCGCGTCCTGGAGAGCGCATGTCGTCCGCGTCGTTACCAAACGCAAGCTTTGGATCGTGCGAACGAGAAAGGATAGCTTCAAGTCGACGCTCTTCTGCTTCGGGATCATTCAACCCTTGTGAGTATCCGTATTCAATAACCCACAGATCATAGAATCCTGGGTTGCCGTCATAGTAGGCTGTTTGCTCTTCTTTTTTGTATGCAAAGTTGATCGCTGGGTATTCCATAACAGAATTACACATTCCCATTTTAGCAACAACGTCTGCGTCTTTGATCTGTTCTGGTGTGAGTAGGGTCGAAGCGCGCATGTTGTGCGAAAGACCTAATGTGTGACCTACTTCGTGCAAACAAAGGCGGTAAAGCGTTTGCTTTACAAAGTCTTTTTCTGCGGCATCACCCATGTTCATCGCGCGCATCGCAGCTTGTCCGAACATCATGTTACGGTGCATTACTGTGCCCATGTCACAACGGTGCATGTCTGCAATGATGTCTTTTTTCGTTAGTTCTTCTTCAGCCATTTGTGTTCCGGCAAGCGAGAAGATTTCTTCACGGAATAGACGTCCGCGAATGGATGCAAATTCAAGCATAATATCCGCTCCAAGGATTTCTCCCGTGCGAGGGTTTACAAAGCTTGGTCCGTAACCACCAAACGGAGGTTGAGGAGACGACGTCCAGCGAAGAACGTTGTAACGAATGTCCCCAGCATCCCAATCGGCATCGTCTGGTTGCACCTTAACTACAACTGCGTTACTGAAACCTGCTTTTTCGAAAGCAATATTCCATCGTTCAACACCTTCTTTGATAATCGGGCGGAATTCTTCTGGAGTGGTGTTTTCAATCCACCAAGTGATCGGCTTAACTGGATCAGAGACAGCGGCATTTGGATCCTTTTTCACCAGATTCCAACGGTGAATCATATCGCGATATGGCGTGGCATCAAAGCTTGTCATGTCGTTTACCTGCGTCATGAAATAACCGATACGCGCATCGTCACGACGTGGTTGGTAATTATTGTCAGGCATTTCAATCAAGCTGTGCTGGTAGCGAATACTAATGTAGCGCGCATCTGTAGCTGCGGAGCTTCCTCCACGTCGTGGTGCAGGGTTGTCGTAAACGTATTCTACCGAAATATCAGTGTTAGCTGGGTAGCTATTGATGTCAAGAATTTTCGTTTTCCCCTTGCTCAATCCACCTAAGAAGCTTGGGAATGCCGGACTGCTCGGAGGCTTTATCATTTGAAAAGTCTCGCTCAAGAAAATCTTGTCTGCAGAGATGATGTAAACCCCAGAATCTTCATCCATGGCTTCAATGCTCAAACTAGCAATGATCGGCGTGTTGATGTTGGCACCTGCGGCCTTAGCAAGCGCATTATTGTCATCAAAGTAGTAAGAGGTGTTCTGGTGCTTGATTTCCAACTTATCGTAGTAACGATGGAAAGAGATCACTTTAGAACCACGGTAAGAACCGCGGAAAGATCCTGCCTCGAGCAAACCATCTTCTACGAATGAGAAGTAGATGTACTCCTTATCCAGTTGATCTGCTTTTACCTGCATGTATGATTTTCCCGTAACAGTATCCTGATAAACGGTGAAAAGTCCTTCGTAGGCAGTACATGACTTGGTGATTTCCGACGGCATTTTCCCGTCTTTCTTGGGCTTAGCTGGCACTTCCGTATCAGCTTTACCTTTCTTCTTTTTCTTCTTCTTTTGAGCGTCTGCTGGAAGAGCGACAGCAACAAGCCCGATGAGCATGAAGAGGCTCATTAATCTTACGATTGGTTTCATGTCTTTTGGTTCGATTCGGTTACTTAAGCGACAAGGTAGGTCTTTTGTTGTGAGACAAATGTGAAAATACATGAATGGTCTTGATACAATTTAATCCCAGTGCACTCTGCATTTCAAATGTTGCTTCCCTAATGGATAGAACAATTCAAAGATTTTCAGGTTCTTACGAAACAACCAAATAACCAGATGCCATGAAGTTGTCGCTTTTAACTCTTTTCTTTTTCCTCAGTCTTTCTCTATTTGCCCAGAACCCATGCAATATTGATGGCGTAGTTGTTGATTCGTTCAATTTCGGTTACAGCCCTCAGGTGGTAACTATTGAACCTGGTGAAACAGTAGTTTGGGTGAATATTGGAGGGTTCCACAATGCGCAAGGAACGTTCAACAGCATTACCCAAGAGCCGTATGATAATCCAGAACCGTTCTCTTTCCCAGCGATTTCTGGAAATTCTTCAGGGGTTTGTATTGGTGCCTTCACCTTTACAGTTCCTGGCGTATACAACTATGATTGTTCCGTGGGCTTTCATGCCATCAATGGTATGGTAGGCCAAATCATTGTTGGTACAGGAGGGTGTACAGATGCATTGGCTCCCAACTTCAACCCAGATGCCGATTTTGATGACGGCTCTTGTCTTGAAGGTGGTTGTACGGATCCTTTCGCCGCGAATTTCAATCCAAGTGCAGGGGAAGACGACGGATCTTGTCTTTACGAAATCACGTTTCGTGTAGATGTTTATAACCAACAGAATATTTCTGGTTTCGCGAGATTTGCGTCTGACATCAATGGTTTTGATGGCTCGCAAGCTTTGATGACCAATGTGGGTTATGGACTGAACGAGTTCACCATCTTGATGAATGAAGGACAAACCATAGAATACCGATTTGAAGGTAGCTTTGGGCTTGAAACCGTTCCTGCAGAATGTGGTGTGTCAGATGGAACAGGCGGATTCAATCGATCGTTCACGGCAAGTGGAGCACCAGAAGTGCTTGATATTGTATGTATTGACGAATGTGCCGCGTGTCAAGGATGCGCAGATGCATTTTCGTTAAACTTTAACCCAGTATCGGACGGAGGAGGTAATTGTGCTGGCGAAATAGTATATGGTTGTACTTACATAGACTCTGAAAACTATGCCCTAGAGGCAACAATTGATGACGGCTCTTGCACTTTCAGCGGACAACCAGCTTGTCCGGGAGACTTTAATAATGATGGAATCATCGCAGCAGGAGATTTATTAGGGTTCTTAGCCGTATTTGGTCAGACTTGTGACTAGTTCATACTAATTCCAGATCGAACAAGTTGTAAAGCTAAAAGGCATTTGCACATGTATTCCGTGGTGTTTTGAGGGAAGTCAGAAAGTTCTGTATATAGCCTCAAAGCTGCTTTAAGGTCGTCATTTGAGCGGATAGGGCGAGCGCACTTTTCCCTCAGGTCAGTATAGTCACACTTCATAAGATTGAGAGGTGTTAGTCGATTAGTTCGATTCTCAATATATGAAAATGTAAGATGTAGGACACTTGTCCCGATCCATGCGCGTATTACATCATGCCGCCTAAAAGGTCTTGTGCTTTGGATGACATTTCAGACTCATTGGCATTGTCTGCTGCTTCTATAGCCTTGTTCATTGCTACGATTAGCAGGTCTTGGAGGTCTTCAATATCTTCAGCCACATCAGGGTCAATTGTGATGTCTTTCACCTTACGGTTGCCGTCTATTTTGATAACAATTCCTTCATATTGGCCTTCCACCGTGATGTTGGCCAAGCGGGCTTTGCTCTCTTTCATTTCTTGCTGCATCTTCTGCAGCTTTTCCATCATGTCTCCGAACATAACTGTCGTTTTGCTGCAAATATAACAAGCCTTCTAGGCAATTGAGAAGATATCTTGAACAACTTCAATTTCTGAGAATCGGTTTCCGTGGCGTGTTTCAGTTAACAGCGCATTTGATCAGCTAAGCTCCAAGACAACGTGTAGCTCAAACTTAGGATTACGAATGAGCGTTGATCGTATTCTCGATCGACGATATCACAAGTTAAATTCACGGTCAATGATGTTTGCTTGAATTGGAGCCAATAATCGACATGCACTCCGATCGCCTGTTGAAAGTTGCGGTTCTTTTCGCCAAAGCTCGAGAACGCATCCAACATGGAAACTACGGTGTGCGATTCTTCTTGTAAAGTAGTAGAGGCCGGATTGAGCAACCCAAGCCTATTGTGCTCAACTGGCGCCTATTTCCGAAGGTTGAGATATCACATGTTCTTAGCTTACTTGAGCTCCAGAGTATATCACGCCATGTCCTTGGTAGCCAATATTTAAAGCGTTTTGCTTTTGCGCTAGCGCGGAAACGGAAACACCAAAAATTACGACCAGAATTAAAAGAATGCATTTCAAGGTGATTCAGATTAGTTGTTGTTAAGATAGAATCGCAGGATTCAAATCCCTCTCGATACTCTGTTTATCTTCGCCGAGTGAAGCGACTTCCCGAAATCCTCATTTTTCTTGTTTGTATCGCCTACGGTGCGTTGAATATATACAATGGAAGGTTCGAAATGCGTGATCTTCAGGTTTACTATGACGCTGCTGGTCAACTACTTGAAGGCAATTCGCCTTATGGCCGGGCCTTTGGCTTGAGTTCAGGTTTCTACAAGTATTCAGTGAGCGCTGCCATGGTCTTTTACCCAGCGCATCTTCTTGGTTCTTGGTTTACATTTAGAGTCATCTACTTTGTACTACTTTCCGCGGCCATAGCGTGGTATACACCACGATGGACAGAATCAATCAGAGATAGATTCAAGCTTTCTGGCAAGTCAGGGATAGCCGTTTTGCTCGTTTCGCTAACCCTGATTGGTCACTTTTCTAGAGAACTTCTCCTCGGTAATGTCAACTGGTTTTTATTGCTGCTGGTCTTGACTGCGTTTGTCTCGCTAGCGCGGAATGGGATACTCGCTGGGTTATTGATTGCGGTAGCACTCGTCTTTAAACCCCACTTTGCGGTCATTCTACCGTGGCTGGTCTTGAGAAAGGAATGGAAAGCGACGGCGAGCGTCCTTGTGTCGATTGTCGTGCTCCTGATGCTACCATCACTCCATTTAGGATGGGGCGAAAACTTGGCTCTGTTGAATGAATGGAAGGAGGCCATCATGGCTCATAATGGAGAACTAGGGGAGAGTCCGAATACACTGTTCGGAATGATTAGTAACCTCACAGGAATCAATGGTAGTTGGCTGATCTACAGCTCCATTGGGGCGGTGGCAATCTTTGTGCTTGTGTGGATGCTTCGAAACATGAAGAATGAAGAACATGCAAACGAACTCCGTTTTCTTGAGTTCGCTTTTCTCGTTGCGATCGTCCCAAACTTGGTTCACACAGATACAGAGCACTTCATGTGGACAATGCCCCTTATCGTGTTACTCGCTTGGCTTTGGTTGCAGTTGAATGGAAGTTTGAAGTGGGTTGTGAGCGTTTTGTGGATGTTAGCCTTGATTCCATACAGCTTGAATACGCCTGATATTTGGGGTAGCGCTGCCGCGGAATGGTTCAATAAGAGTGGCATTTTAGGCTTAGCCAATTTGATTCTAATCGTCTTGGCTATCGGTCTGTATTATCGAGTTCGTCAACGGGAAGGTCAACAGGCTTAAAGTGCTTTTTGTAAGCCGATCGAAGTAGTTCTAGCTTCGGATCAATGAAACGCTCACAGAAAGGCTTTGACGGGTTCTTCGCGTAGTAATTCTGAACCTCTTCACGACTCGCTTTGAACGAAACAAAAGGCAATACCTGAGTTACCGGCTCAAGACCTAATTCCGCTTCCGCGATAGCGTGTAAAAGAGCCTCTTGATCATCTTCATTAAAGAAATACACTGCGCTTCGATACTTATGGCGCATGCTGTGGTTAACCCCAGACTGGTGGGTGCGAAGATGAATTTCTACCAGCACGTTCAGCGGAATGATCGCAGGGTCAAAGTGTACAATGACAGCTTCGGAGTATTCATCTTGTGGAGCGAGAGATGCGATCCATCCTTGCTCAACTTCAGTCACTCCTTTCAAGTGTTGGAATACCGCTTCGGTGCACCAATGGCAACCTCCGCCAAACCCTAGTTTCATTATGCGGTGTAGGTCAGTTTGCATTTAGAACAAGACAGCACATCATTGGTTTCCTTCATACGAATGCCCTCAAGATGAGTTGCTGTGTATCCTTGAATCCAGCCCAACTTCTCATCGTCATTGGTCGTATCAATCTTCTCCTTTAACAACGCAGAGCGGAAATCGCCTACGCATTCTTGATGTCCTCAACAGTTGGGGAAGAATGATGCAGGGTTAGAGTTGAGCTTTCCAGAGGGTAGTGCTTTTACGGCTGTCAGTAAGTTTATAATCATTTGTTTATAGCCGCAAGTTCTTTCCAAACCAACAAAGGTCGATCACGAAAATGTAGAGTTTTCGTCACCGACCTTTGTAGGGAGTATCACATTTTTAGATCACGAATCCACAACCTCTTTAAATTGCTTGAGCGTATTCTCCGTTCCGAATTTATCGAACCCAACGCGCGTCAATGAGATTCCTCGGTTCTTCGCATCGATTTCAAAATTCTGGAGAATGTCGAGTATGTCTTGATGAATGGTTTTCGTTTTCGTGGCATCAAAGACTACCGTGGAATCATCAGGAAGAAGTTCTAGTGTGTGAATAATCCCAGCTTTGTTTAAGAAGCTCACATCTTCACTCAGGTTAATCGTGATCGTCTTTCCTTTTTCAACCTTATCTGGATCGAAGTGGTAAGGAGTGCGGTAGTTGTTCCAGAGGATTTGAGCAATCGCTACAACCATACCAAGCGCAATACCGATCAAAAGGTCAGTCAGTACGATACCAACAACGGTAACCACGAATGGAATTAACTGCATCATTCCTTTGTTGTACATCTCCTTCCATAGAGAAGGCTTCGCTAGCTTGTACCCAACTACAAGGAGGATTGCAGCCAAACTCGCATATGGGATCAAGTTAATCCACTGTGGAATGAAGGCCACAGCCAAAAGAAGCATAATCCCGTGGAAGAATGCAGAGGCTTTCGATTGTCCACCTGATTGAATATTCGCTGAACTACGCACAATTACCTGAGTAATCGGAAGTCCACCAATCAAACCAGAAAGCATGTTACCCGTTCCTTGCGCGATCAACTCGCGGTTTGTAGGGGTGATCCGTTTTTGAGGATCAAGTTTATCAGTAGCTTCAACGCACAGAAGTGTTTCAAGTGAAGCTACAACGGCGATCACAAGCGCAGTAATATAGATCTGCTTATCAGCGAGGAATGACCAATCTGGAGTTGTGAAGTTTCCAATGAAACCACTGAATGAATCAGCCACTTCAATCGAAACCAATTGCTCAGGATTCATCACGAATATTCCTGAAGACTGGTACCATAATGTGGCAAGGATACCTAATATTACTACTACAAGTGGACCTTTCACCACTTTCGTGAACGAAAGGTTCTTCATCCATTTACTTTCCCAAAGAATGAGGATCGCTAGAGAGACTAGGGTAATAAGAATCGCACCTGGTTTGATGTGTTCAAAACCAGCGATTATTTCGGAGAAGGTGGTACGACCATCCACTTGAAGAAACTCGAAGTCCCCTTGTGGGTCTTTGTCCCATCCGCATGCGTGTGGAATTTGCTTGAGGGCGATGATCACCCCAATACCTGCGAGCATCCCCTTAATCACGGCGTTCGGGAAATAATACCCGATGACCCCCGCTTTGATCACACCTAGAATAATCTGGATGATACCTGCAAGTACCACCGCCACGAGGAAGGCTTCGAAGTTACCGCCTAAGTCTTTGATGGAGTTGGCTACGATAAGTGCTAATCCTGCGGCAGGACCAGATACACCAAGCGGTGAGCCTGAAATAAGAGCTACTACGGTACCACCGACGATACCTGCAATAATTCCGGCGAATAGGGGAGCGTCAGAGGCAAGTGCAATACCTAAGCACAATGGAAGAGCAACGAGAAATACAACGACCGCTGCAGGAAGATCAGATTTGAGGTTCGAAAAGAACCCACCAGTTTGTTTTGGAGTCAATTGAAATTGGATTGACACCCATCAGGGTGAAATCAGATGTATTGTGTTAAATGAAGGCGCTTAATCCTGCGCATCAAAGGATAAAGTACGACCTAGCACTCAGGAGGAGGGGTCAAGACTTCATTGGCGTGCGCAAGTTCTTGAACGTCACCGGCACAACATTTAGGAATGAGCTCATGTTGAAGCTCAAGGTCTGCATAGTAGGATAGGAAATGAGGCGTGGTATCGTCTACCTCTTCGGTTTCCTTTTCTGAATCAATGTCTTTTTCGCACTCGACTAATTCAGCAATGCACTCATCATGATGCATGATAGAGGCGGATAGCTGAGCGAAGGCCACTGCAAAAAGCATCAACAAAGCGATGGCTGAACAGGTGCGAGAATTGAGTCCGAAAGAAGCTTGCATAGGCATCATCTGCGGGCTAAAATAAGAAGTCATCAGGTCATTTACATCACTTATGACTTCTATTTATAAAGATTTATGCAATGAAAAAGGTCGACCATAGGCCGACCTCATCCATTAGTAGTAGAGTAGGGGATTACTTCATCCCTCGTGTTTCTTTGATCATCTCATAGGCTTCTTGTGCCTTGATGAACTTCTCTTTGGCCATTTCTTGGTACTCTTCACCGAGGCCTCTATTTTTATCTGGATGGTACTTACGTGCCATTCTGCGGTAGGCTGATTTCACTTCTTGATCAGTGGCTGTCTTGTTGATTTCAAGAATGGTGTAGGCGTCATCAAGCGCCTGTGCCTTGGTACGTGTGCGGAAACGAGAACGGTAATTGGAGCGCGAAGAGCGTTGGTACTCACGACCACGTGAGCTGGCATGGAACATAGCCTTAATACTCTCGAAGTCTTTGTTTGAGATCCCCATCCACATGGCCATGTTGCGCAATAGCTCTAGTTCTCTTTTGTCGAGGTCATCGTCTGCATAGGCAATGCCGAATAGGTATTGCAACAACAAGATCCGGTTGTGATGCTCCATGTAATAGCGGATTTGTTCCGCCATTTTCCTCAGGTCGATGTCTTGCTTAAGTACTTCACGTAGTGCCTTGATGTGATGCTCTGCAACGCGTTTCCCGAAGTTGTTCAAGAAGAACTCCTTCACATAATTGAGTTCGCTCTTCAACACTTTGCCATCGGCCTTCATGATACCTGCCGACAAAGCGATCAAACTCGCTGCGAAGTCACCTCCTTGGGTATGGTGTCGATAACGTTCTCGGTTTTCGGCGCTAGCTTTTTCATCAGAATTGTCATCATACATGTAGCCCATGAAGAAGCCGAACGCCGCGCCAATAGGTCCTCCTACTGCCCAGCCCAAAGCTCCTCCGATCCATTTTCCGTATTTCAATGCTTAACTAATAAGGGAATAAAACTTACCACGAACCACCGGCTCCGCCGCCTCCAAAGCCTCCGCCACCGAAGCCTCCGAAGCCACCACCGCCACCTCCACCGAAGCCACCGCCCCAGCCACCGAAGTGACCACGACCGCCAGTGAAGTCGTCATAACGGCCGGTATGTGTTTGTGATGCTTGTGAGAGCAGGGCCCATGCGGCCCAGAAGCTCATATCATTCAATCGAGCGTAGCGATAGGTGCGAATACCCATACGGCCTACAACACCACCTACAGTAAAGAGAAGAAAGAGAATAGCGAAGATGGGAACGCCGCGGCTTTTGCTCTTGCTAGAGTCGCCCATGTATTCATTGATCTCTCCCAAGGCCAACTTGCTCATGACATTGACTCCAGCGACGATACCGCCATAGTACAAGTTCTTTTTGAAGTGGGGGATAAGCTCGTTGTCTACAATTCGTTTGGCATATACATCAGGGATCGCTCCTTCAAGGCCATAGCCGACCGCAATGAAGGCCTCGCCTCTCTGACTGCTAGTTTTCGGTTTGATGGCAATGACAACACCATTGTCGTTCTTAGCAGTACCAACACCGAGTCGGTCGCCAAATTCCGTCGCAAAAGCAAAAGGCTCGTCACCTAAAAAGTCAGGATGGGTGACCACCACGAAAACGTTACTTGTCTGGTCTTTGATCTTGTTGAACTTGCTGTTCAGTTGCTGTTCTTCTGCTTCAGTGAGCATATCAGCGTAATCATAAACAAGTTTGTTGTCTTTGGCCCTGAAATCATCATAGCTATCTGGAATATCAACAGCTAGCAAGCTTCCGCCCACGACGAATGTGAGCAATAAACTCAACCAAACACGCATACTATTGATCTCCAAAACTGATGTCATCCGGTAATTCATTCACGTCATCTTTCTGATATGGGAAGAATCGTTTCAATTCTTCTCCAGCTTTTTCCACACCTTCACACAAACCTTTGATGAACGCACCTTGCCTGAAATGACTTTGCATTTCATCTCGAATAGAATCCCAGAAATTGGGTGGTACCTTGGTGTTGATACCAACGTCTCCTAGAATGGCAAACTTGCGGTCGAGCAATGCGAGATAGAAGAGTACACCATTGCGGTCTTTGGTTTTGTGCATTTCCAATTCTTCGAAAAGGAATGCTGCACGATCCATAAGGTCTTCTTTCGCATGATTGTCAATGTGAATTCTGACCTCACCGCTGGAACTCTTTTCCGCGCTAGCGATGGCCGCCAATAATTTCTCAATGGCGGTCTCATCGAAAACGTCGTAGATATCTTCAGCCATTATTCACTGAAATTCACAGAAGGGGCTGCATCAGTTCCTTCCGCAGCTTCAAAGTATTCGCGTTCTTCGGCACCTGCCATTCCAGCGAAGAGCATTCCAGGGAATCTCTTGATTTTTGAGTTGAATTCTTTCACCGTCTTGTTGTAGCGGGTTCTTGCGGTAGATATTCGGTTCTCTGTTCCTTCTAACTGCGCTTGAAGTTCCAAGAAGTTCCTGTTCGCTTTGAGGTCTGGATAGTTTTCCGTGTAACCGAAGAAACGTCCCATGGCTACACCGAGGTTGTTGTTGGCAGCCTGGAATTCACCAAGTTTACCGTTTTCACCAGCAGCGCGCATGGCACCCATAGCTGCTGCACGTGCTTCAGTCACACCAATGAGGGTTGACTTCTCGAAGTCAGCGTATCCTTTCACGGTCTCAACGAGGTTAGGGATAAGGTCGAAACGACGCTGGTATGCGGTTTCTACGTTTGCCCAAGCTTCATCTACTGACTCTTGCTTTGTAACAATGCTGTTATACGAACTACAGCCTCCGAATCCTAGAAGTAGGAATAACACTCCTGCAACGATTCCAAAAATTTTCATGTTCAGTTTATTAGGGTTCTCTTTGTTCTAATTTTGTTTCCAAAATACGCCTGAAATCCACTGTAGCACAGGCTTTAATGGCGAACGGGTGAACGACCCCGCGAGCGGAAGTCTATTCACCCGTTCGGAATATGTTTACTTACCTAGAAGTTCTACAGAGCGCTTCACGAAGCTGGTCAACTCTTCACCTTTCAATAGGCCAGAGTTCAAGCGAGCTAGATCAGCCAGCTGTTTTACCATGTCCTTTCCGTCTTCACCTTTTGAGGCCACGCTTTCAATCAACGGGTGGTTCGAATTGATCACCAAGTTGTACTTCTCAGGCATCTGTCCGAACATAGTGAAACCACCACCGCCAACGGCTTGTTGTTCTTTCATACGACGCATGAACTCGCTCTGTGTAATCACAATAGGTTGTTCATCAGCACTCATTGCTGCAAAGCTGACGTCGAAGTTTTCTGTTCCAACCACACCTTCTACGATTGGCTGAAGGTTCTCTTCTTGTTCTTTTGATAGGAGAGAAGGAAGCTCTTCGTCTGTCTCGATCAACTTCTCAATCGTATCAGCATCTACACGCTTGAACTGAAGTTCATTGTCGTGTTGCTCCAAACGTGAAACCACGTGAGATGCAAGTGGTCCTTCAAGCAAAATCACTTCATAACCACGCTCCTCGGCACGGGCGATGCGTTCGTGCTGTCCTTCTTTATCTGCGGCGTACAACACCACGATTTTACCACTCTTGTCCTTTTGGCTTTCGCCGATGGCAGCCTTCAGCTCTTCAAGTGTGTAATACTTGTCTTTTGTCGATTTGAAAAGGTTGAACGCTTGGCAACGTTCAAAGAACTTCTCATCTGTCAACATTCCGTACTCAACGAATACCTTCAAGCTATCCCATTTCGACTCAAAGTCTTCACGGTCAGCGTTAAACATTGATTTGAGTTTGTCAGCTACCTTCTTTGAGATGTGCGAAGAAATCTTCTTCACATTAGCATCTTCTTGCAGGTAAGAACGGGAAACGTTCAATGGAATGTCTGGTGAGTCAATCACCCCGTGCAGCAGCGTCAAGAAGTCAGGAACGATATTCTCCACATTGTCTGTAATGAATACCTGGTTTGAGTAGAGGTGAATCTTGTTGCGTTGCAACTCTACATTCTGCTTTAACTCAGGGAAGTAGAGGATCCCTGTCAAGTTGAATGGGTAATCAACATTTAGATGAATATTGAACAGCGGGTCGTCGAAGTTCATTGGGTAGAGCTCCTGGTAGAACTGCTGGTACTCTTCGTCAGTGAGGTCTACTGGCTTTTTCGTCCAAGCTGGCTCGGTATTGTTGACCGTGTTCTGAACTTCGCGAGAGATCTTCTTTACGTTGCCTTCTTCGTCTGTAGCTCCTTCAGGATCGTCAATGGTCTCTATTTTCGTGCCAAATACGATCGGCACTGGCATGAACTTACAGTACTTGTTGAGAATGCCGCTGATGCGTTCCTCTTCCAAGAATTCTTTCGAGTCTTCCGCGATGTGGAGTACGATGTCTGTACCCTTTGTCTTCTTCGCAGTTTCTTCCATGGTGTAGTTAGGAGAACCGTCACATTCCCAGCGTACTGCTGTGGAGTTCGGCTGTTGTGAACGACTAAAGATCTCCACTTTCTCTGCCACCATGAAGGCAGAGTAGAAACCGAGACCAAAGTGCCCAATGATGGTATTCTTGGCTTCGGTGTCTTTGTATTTGTTGACGAATTCCTCAGCGCCTGAGAAGGCAATCTGATTGATGTACTTGTCAACTTCGTCAGCTGTCATCCCGATACCGTTATCACGAATGGTCAGCGTTCCTTTATCTTGATCTAAGATCACTTCCACCTTCAATTTCGAAGGATCTGTTTTCAATTCTCCAACGTGCTTCAATGTCTTTACCTTCTGCGAGGCGTCAACAGCGTTGGAAACAAGTTCACGCAAGAAGATCTCATGATCAGAGTAGAGGAACTTCTTGATAATCGGGAAAATGTTCTCGGTTTGTACGTTAATACTTCCGGTTTGCATGGTTTAATCTCTTTTGTTGTTTGTTTCGCCTAACGGCGGAATGAACCACTCATACCATATCAAAGTACAGACCAATTCAAGATGTCACGGTTTGGGCTGTCGTTTTGGCAGAAATGAGGAAAGAATTTCCGGCGTCCAGCGTCCGGCTTCCGGATTGGGGGCGTTGTAATGAGAAGGGAGATGTTTGGGTTTTGAACCACAAACAGCAAAAAAAACGGACGCCGGACGCCGGAAAAGCTACTGTTCTAGCCTAAACAGTTCATCCAAACTGTTAAATTCCTGCTGATACACCACCCCAAGTCCCTGGGTGTAGTTACTCTGCTGCGTGTTGGCGATGTCGAATTGGTTCGACTGGTTGTAAACGATGACACGGATTTTGCCATCTTGAGTGACTTTGTATTCGATGCGGAGGTCACCAATCAGCGAGTTAGGGTTTTCGCCTGCGGCGGAATTTTGAGCGGTCGCAACTCCGAAGTTCCCACTTACGAGCAGGCGGTCGTTGAAGAGTTGTGTAGAAAGGGCTACAGCCAATTCTTCGTTCGAGATTTCATCACCAGGAGAGTAATTCACCCCGATATCAAAGTCATCGGAGATTTGACTTAGCCAGTTCGACAGTTGAGATGTCAGAAGCTCTGTTGAGTTTTCAGCGATACCCAGGCTAGTGTTGGTCTTAGCCACTTCAGGAGGAGAGATGAAACGTCGAAGAACCAAAAGAGCGAAGGCCTGGCGATTCATTTCTTGCTCAGTGCTGATGGCTGACTCAACGCGCGCTTGGGTAATCTCATCGGATGAAGGAAGCTCAATGTCAAAATTGATGCCCGGTGACAAGAGCTTTCCGTCTAGGTTCATCGTGAGGTCTACCGGAACGCGTTGACGGTATTGATCCGTTTCGTCAGGGACAAGGTCATAGAGCGAAGTGTGCAATTTGTATACCGCCTGAAGGTCGATATCTGCCGCCAATGGATCACCAAACCATGAGATTCTACCACCGGGTTCTACCAAGAATTCTTTGTTAATCAGATTCTTAAGAGTGAATAGGTATTTACCCTGCACTACTTCAATATCTCCATACATATTGAAGGTACTCAGATTGTTGATGGCCATATTGATATGCCCTTGTCCTCGGCCTGAAATTTCATCTCCAACGAGTTCATCGAAAATGATTCTAAACTTCGCCTCAGGAGTAATATCTAGTTCGAAGTTCATAGATATACCCGATAGATCAAGAGCTTCCTCTTCCACTTCTTCGGCGTCTGGATCAACGAAAGTGATAAAGTCTTCGAAGGTAACTTCTTCAGAACCTCCGAGTGGAAGCGCGAGGGTAGTTCCTTCTTCACTGCGGGCGTTGATATCTATCTCAAGGTTGTCTTGTTCTCCGTAGACGCTAACGAATCCTGTGGTCAATGCACGGCCAAAGTATAGGCTGTTATCTTCTTCTGAGGTATTCAAAACCAGGAAGGGTTCGATCGACATGTCAAGGAAGATGTCTAAATTCCATCGTGCGAAGTTCTGGTGTTGGATGGTGCCTGCCATGAAGGCTTCAGCCCCATTCTCATCAGTCACAGGAAAATCGAGCCAGAATTCAGTAGGGAAGACCTGTGCTCGGTTGTTGAAGTAATAGCGTGTGTTTAAGTAATCAACCATTGCGCTAGCGCCGTCAAACTCCAGCGCTCCCTCAAGCTTCGGTTCATCTACACGTCCAGTAATATCAATCTCTCCCGAGATATTTCCTTTCAAATCGCTGATGCCTTCAGTGATGAAAGCATTGAGAAACTCCAGTGGTTGAGATTGGAGTGTACAGGTCACGTCTAACGGTGAAGTTTTGTTGTCTGGATAGTAGAAGCCTCCGAATTGGAGTGTTTTGATATCATCACGCTCTAATTCACCACCTACTCGCAGTCTTCGCTCTGACGGAACCCACGCAGATTCTGTGCAGATATCACCAATGAAGTAGTCATTAATGGTGTAGTCAAGCACCGTCAAATCGCTAGAAATATAGGTGTTATCATAGAGGTCACGCATTGATAGCGTTCCTGAGAATTGTCCTGATTGCTCTACACCACTTGGTCTGGTCAAGGCATTGAAGTAAGCGAGTTCTACGCCTTGCAGAGCAAGCTCTAGCTTCTCATCTTCGTCAAGATCGATCACCCCTTCAGCTTTCGCAAAAGCATTATCACTGGATAGGTTGAATCCTCTGATGTCAATGCGTTTATCAACGACGGCGATAGTCGTGGTGTCTCGAAGCTCCCACGCTCTATGGTCAAACCACAAAGTAGCAGCGTCTAAACGATTGTAGATATCGTTGTTGGCGTGAACTACAGACATGCCCATGATGTCTCCTCGAATCAGATCGTCTTCAGCCCCCCAGATAAGGTTGGTGTAGATTGTATCTGCGTCGTTTCGTACATCTACACTTAGATCTTCGAGTCTTGTGGATCCATAATTGAAACCATCGGTAAGTAGAGAGACGTAGATGGACTCATCAGGATGAGAAATATCGAGTGTCACAGTGTCGACCGCATAATCCAAGTATTGGACGTGATCAGAGGTGAAAGTTGCTTCGAATTCGTCGGTTTGATCATTCATTAATAGGCTGAAGCGCGTTCCGTCAGCGAGGTGGAGCTCAGGGATGAACACATCTGAGACTAATTCAAAGTTGTGAATATCAAGTGTAAGTGAGAAATCTTCCTTCCCACGTACTATGTCTTCCATCGGGTCAACGTGGGGAATGATGTCTGCAACAATTTGCTGTGCTCCTGATGCTAAGCCCTTGAAATCGAACTTGCCTTCTAGTTTTCCGCTCGCTACATCTGAATCCAGTATGAACTTCTTCCCAAGCTTACTTTGCTCCATAGTCAAGTCTAGATCAGCAATCGGGTATTCGTTGCGAATTGTGCAGAAGAGGATGTTCTCTCCAGAGAGGGATCCATTGACGTTATTCAGATTTGACCCTTCACCTTTAATGCGGAAGTCACCGCTTAACGAAGTGTAATCCGTGAGTTCTACTAGATTGAGCTCAACGGGGTTCAAGTGTGTAATGGAAGTATAGAAATCCATTTTTGGAATGGCGCTACCAAAGTCAACAAGACCGTCAAAAGCAAGCTGGGCATTGTCGTCACTAACGAGAAGCTCTCCGTTGAAGAAGCCTTGGCGGAAGGTTCCAGTAGTCATAACATTCCGATAGGGATAGTCTAACACATCGAGCTCAGCGATTTTACCGTCAATGCGTGCATCAAGATCGTATCGGGTTAAGCCGATCCCTTCAATCTTAAAGTCTGATGTCAGTTTGCCTAACTCAGGAGAATTGTAGAAACGTTCCAAATCAAACTGATCAGTAGAGAGACTTCCCTTGTAGGCGAAGGTCTCACCTGATTCAAGGAACTCGATATCTGAATTTACTGACCCTATCGCTGTGTTGAGCTCACCAAAGGCTACGAAGTCAGTTAAGAAGCCAGTGAACTTACCTGTGAAGGAGATCGTTCCCAACTGTTGAAAGTTGTTCGGTGTCTGAATGCTTCTATCAGAAGAGAAGGGAAAAAGTGGAATTTGATCTAACTCAGACTTCACACTTTGAACTTCTTTGACCGTGAGATCTATAAATGTCTGGTCGATCTCAGGCAAACCTGCCAAGTCAACGTTTCCTTTGAACCAAGTGTTGTCATCGATTCCGATAAATAGATTTCGTCCTTTCAAGTTCGATACGCGTCCACGTACCAAACCTTCAAATTCAATGGAACGATCAAGACCAGCTAACTCTGTGGTGAAGTAAGCAATGTCAGCGAAGTGAACAGTTGATCGATCGAACTTGCCGCGCATTTTTACTCGATGATTAAAGTCGCTGTAATGAGACCATTCTTTAGCGACCAATTTATACGAGCCATGGATAGATGAGCGTGGTGTATTCAAGGTCATACGATCAATGCGAAGGGTGTCTTCCCGCATCCTAAAATGACCTTTGAGGAGGTCTAGATCAAATCCAGACTGTTCAATAAAGGTCAGCTTGTTAATGTCTGCATTAATGCCTAAACTATCAAATTCGAAGGAGGTGATTTTGGCTGATATATTATTGATAACCACATGATTAAAATCAATAAGCGAATCTATTGATTCAAAGTTGTAGTCGTGGAAGCTAAAGTGAGTTCTTTCGAGTTGAAAGTCACTCACTTTGATAACGGGAGTGGTGGAGGGGTCACTCGATTCCGCGCTAGCGAAATAGTCAAGGAGAGGATCAAGATTGGTGAGGCTATCACCCTCTAAAATGGTTAGGTGAAAGTGGGCACTTTCGAGCTGGATACTGTGTGCTTCGATCTCACCCTCAAGGTATTTTGATCCAAGCGCACCCACCGCTATTTCATCAGCACTCAGGAGAGTATCTCCTGCAAGGTCAAAGCAAATGATGTCGTCGAATATAAACTCTACAGGGTAGCGAACATCTACATGACCGATTTCCATTTCAAACCCGGTTTCTTCGCTGAGTTTGTTTGTGACCTGTCCGATAATCCATGTTTGGACTGGAGGAAGCTGGATAAGAATCCACAGCAAAACGACCAGCACAAGCAGGCCTAACGCTAGGTTGCGGAGTATTTTCCAGAGTCTCTTCACGATTTGACGAAGTTACTTGTTTCTACAAGGGTGAACGGGGAAAGTAGGCCAACTAACTACAAGTCACCTGTTAATGATTCTTACATGCAAGATTCTGGCCAGAGTTAGAAAGCCCAGCGGGCAGTTGGGGCATTCCCTAACTCGCCGTATTTCTCGGCTAGAAATAGCTGGAGTCCGGCAATGCCAATCATGGCCGCATTGTCTGTGCAGTAGCTGAAGTCGGGGATAAAGGTCTTCCAGCTGTTTTCGTCTCCCAATTCCTGGAAACGTTGGCGCAATTCACTGTTTGCACTCACACCACCCGCGAGGGCGAGCGTAGAGATCTGTTGTTGCTCAGCTGCTTGTTTGAGGCGATTGAGGAGGATTGAGACAATCGTGTACTGTACAGAAGCGCAAATGTCGGCTATGTTCTCATTCACAAAATCGGGCTCTTCCTTAACGGCATCTCGAAGAAAGTAGAGCACAGCTGTCTTCAAACCGCTAAAGCTGAAGTTGAGCCCGTCAGTCTTCGGATGCGAGAACTTAAAGCGCAATGGATCTCCATCTTTGGCGTGCTTGTCGATCAATGGCCCACCTGGATAAGGCAGTCCCATGATCTTGGCAATTTTATCGAAAGCCTCTCCAGCTGCGTCATCTATGGTTTCTCCGATGACTTCCATTTGAGTGGTTTCACGCACAACCACCAGTTGGGTATGTCCGCCACTCACCGTTAAACATAGCATTGGAAGTTCAGGAAGCGGAGCGTTCCCATCGTCGATAAAGTGAGCCAGAATATGCGCATGCATGTGATGCACTTCAAGCAGTGGAATATCAAGCGCCAATGCTAAACTTTTTGCAAAGGAAGCTCCCACGAGCAAGGATCCAAGAAGGCCTGGCCCTCGGGTGTAAGCAATGGCATCAAGCTTATTCTTGTTCACTCCTGCCTTGATCAACGCAGCATTTACGACGGGGAGAATATGCTTCTGATGCTCTCGACTGGCCAATTCAGGTACCACTCCGCCATAGAGTTCATGTACTTCTTGGTTGGCCACCACGTTGCTCATCACTTCGTTTCCGCGTAAAACGGCGGCAGAGGTATCATCACAACTAGATTCAATGGCGAGAATAAGCGGTTGCATGGCGCAAAGATAGATTTATGCGTGCTAATGGGCGAAATGGCTCTAGGACGGGTCAAGATTCGATGAGTATGACGAAGAATTTGGGTGATAACTCATACGCGACATGTTCGTACGAAGTGATTGATCAAGACGACTTTATTCTCTAGACTGGGGTGTTTGGATTCTCGAAAGGGGAGTGTGTCTCGTTTGGGTTGGAAGAATAAAAAAATGGGAGCTTGCACCCCCATTTCCTTGCTTAGTTCAACTCAACTAATCTCTATGCTTCACTAAATTCTTCTTCGAGCACAAATTGCTCGAGTGGTTCCCAGTACGTTTTTCGCCAGGCTTCTGTTAACCAACCATCACATGATTCAGGCACTCCCAGTTGGTTGAGGGAAATACGTGTTCCACCGTTTTCTAGTCGTTCTAGTGTAAGATCAACGATGGTGTAATGATTCTTCGGGAAACGGCGATGGGTCCAGGCTAGGATGATGCGCTTGTTCTTCATCAATCGGATGAAATATCCTTGGTGATTGTTATTACAGAACGCGAAGTTTCCACCTTCTCTAGCGTCGATCGTTGCCGACTTGTTTGTAAACGCCGAATGCGTGGTTTCGTCTAGAAGTAGGTCGTAAATATCTGATGGACTGGCTTTTACTTCGACCACCTGAAAGATGTTTTCCGTCTTTAACTTCATAATCCAAAGGTTCGATTAGGTCGAAGTTAGAAAACGATTTCAGGAATAACCAAGAAATAACGTTAAGCTTGTCCACAATTCGATGGGAACATTTTTCAAAGCCACGAATGAGGGGGAAGTGTGGTTGAATCTTCCTTATTGGTGGACGGTGGACAGAGATCTATTCTTGATCAGTGAAATTTGTGTTAATCAGAAAGGAGACATGTGTACAGACTCGGAAGTGAACTAAGTAATTGTCTGTTCACAGTCCACAGTCCACTGTCTACCATTTAATACCCGAAATGGCGTCTCACCGAAGTCTCCAACTTACGTCGGTACTCTTGTTGAAGCCATGTCAGGTAGCTCTCTGTGGTCTTGGAGATGCAGTAAGAGTAGTGCTTTACGCGGTATTCAATATCTTTCTCTAGGAGTTGAATCAATTCAAGACCGTCCCAAAGATCTTCACTATTTTCGACCACCATACGCTTGTGATCTTCGATGCAGGCATCAATCACCTCACGTGGACGAGCACCGTCTCTTGTCAGTTCTACGTACTTCTCTTTTACGTTAAAGGTGCCGATCTCAGAATTCTTGAATTTCTCACGAAGCTCTTTTGGCATTTCGTAAACAAACTCCTTTTCAATCTCTTCGTCTGAATACAGACCGTCAATGAATGAGTTAGGCGCTCGGAAGATCTCTTGCCAATTGATATGGCTGTCCCATAATCCGAAACGACGTGCGTTGTTACCCAAGTCGATGATATGAAAGTCTTTCTTCTTAGGTAGCACACGAGAACCACGTCCGATCATCTGGTGGTACAATGTCAATGACTTTGTGGCGCGGTTTAGAATCACAGTGCGTACTTCCGGTTCATCAAATCCAGTAGTCAGGATACTTACTGACGAAAGAATCGCATCCGGTTTCTCTCGGAACCATGTCAGGATTTCTTCACGTTCCTTTTCAGAGTGCGTGTTGTCAAGGTGCTTACATTCGTAACCCGCCTCGTTAAACAAGGCATTGACTTGCTTTGAGGTATTGATTCCGTTATTGAAGATCAACGTCTTGGTTCCTTTGGCCTTTTCTTCATAGGCATAGAGTAGCTTCTCTTGCATGAAGTAGTTACCATAGAGTCTCTCTGAAGACGAAACCGTGTAGTCACCGTTGATACCCACCTTCAATGAACGAAGGCTTACATCGTAGCTGTAACTATGTGCTTTCGCGAGGAAACCACGTTCAACCAAGCTCTTGATCGACTCACCCACGATCAACTCATGGTAATTGTCTTTCAAAGGAAGCTTGATATTCGAGCTGAGGGGAGTAGCAGTTACCCCCAGAATGATTTGGTTCTCGAAGAACTTAAAGAGCTTTCTGAACGAGTTGTAGTGCGCCTCATCGACAATGACCAAGCCGAGGTCTTTCAACAAGATCTTTTCTTCGTTGAGTCGATTGTTGAGTGTCTCGACCATCGCAACAAAACATAGATGTTCATCTTCGTCAGGTAGGTCTTTGACCTTGCTGTTGATGATTTTGTTGCTAACACCGATATCGGCCAACATTTTAGAAGTTTGCCCAAGAAGCTCAATACGGTGCGTCAGGATGAGTACCTTTTTATTCGTTTCTAGAATGAAACGCTTTGCAAGCTCAGAGAAAATTACCGTCTTCCCACCACCCGTAGGTAACTGGAATGCCAGGTTATAATTTTTAGGGTATTTGCGAAAACGCTCAAAGATCTGTTCGATCGCAAGTTCCTGATAATCATAAAGTTTCTTTCCTTCTGCTTTTCCAAGCTTTTCGATCAGCGCATTTACCATTCTGGTCCTCGAAAAAAGTTGATTTGCAAAGATACCCACATTTAAACCGGGAAACCAAAGTTATCGACGACCTTCCTACCTTTCGAAACAAAATTTCACATTCCATGAATGTACGGATCGAAGAAGGGTGGAAGGAAAAACTCCAGCAAGAGTTTTAGAAAGAGTACTTCACAAGCTTAACGGAGTTCATTAAACAAGAGTATTCAACCACCCGTTGTTTTCCTCCAGGAAGTCAAATTTTTAGTGCCTTTGATCATTGTCACTTTGATAATATCAAAGTCGTTATGCTCGGACAAGATCCTTATATCCGTCCTGGACAAGCCAATGGAATGTGTTTTTCGGTGGCAGATGGGATCCAACATCCGCCTTCGTTGCAGAATATTTTCAAAGAGATTAATCAGGATTTAGGGATCCCAGCTCCTGTTAGCGGAGACTTATCTCGTTGGGCTAAGCAAGGTGTATTTCTTCTCAATGTGACACTTACAGTTAGGGAAGGACAGTCAGGAAGTCATCAAGGTCAAGGTTGGGAGCGATTCACTGATACCGTGATTCATGCCATTAATGACGGATCAGATCACGTTGTGTTCATGTTGTGGGGTAGTTTTGCACAAAAGAAGGCGTCTTTTGTTGACCAAGCGAAACACATGATATTGAAGGCTCCTCACCCTTCGCCACTGTCTGCCTACCGTGGGTTCTTTGGATGTAAGCACTTTTCCCAAGCTAACGCCTGGCTGGAGTCCAAAGGAAAAGGAAAAATTAACTGGTAGAATGTAAGCATACACTATCTTTGTCACGTGAAAAATCTGTTCGCACAACTTATTGGGGTATTCGGGATCGGACTGATCCTGCTCTCAGCTAGTTCGCTGACAGTTCACCATTTCCTGGATGATCATCACGATCACCACCACCATCACCATGCAGATTGTAACGAACCAGACACGGAAGAAGAATGTCCAGTTTGTGAGTACGATTTTGCTATGGGGCTTCCTATTCAACCGCTTTCGGTAGAGACACTCGCTCTGCTGGAATATGTCGAATGGAATGCAGTGGTTCCCGCCTTTGACGGGAAGGAATTCTCGTTCAACGTATACTCCAGAGGGCCGCCAGTGATGCTGTAATTCAGCATATGCTAACTCAACCCTCATATTATGATCAAATATCTCGTTTGGTCCTTGCTGTGTTTCATCGCAGTAGGGAGTACTGCGCAGGTAACGGTCTCTGGTCACGTTTATGATAATCGCACTCAAGAACCGTTAGCCTTCGCTACGATTGCTTTGGGTAATCAGATTTTAAACGCTGACGTGGAAGGACTTTGGTCGCTTACAGCAAACCCCGGAGAATACGCTATCCGGATTACACATATTGGTTACGATTCGCTCGTAGATTCTGTTGTTGTCGAATTCTCTTCGCTTCACCTCGACGTTGGCTTGCACGAAAGTTTGTCGGTCCTAGGAGAGGTGGTTGTAGCCGCAGATGGGGAAGAAGACAGCGAGTATTTGCCTATGATCAAAGCAGAACTGCAGAAGATCTCGGAAATTCAAATCGTATACAGCAGTCCGAATGCCTCAGCTCTCCTTGGAGAGTTCCCCGGAGTTAGAAGCATCAAAACAGGATCAAATGCTGGCCAACCTGCGGTACGCGGACTATATGGCGCACGGATTGGATTCGTAGTTGATGGAATTCCGTTGCAATTTCAGCAATGGGGAGACGATCACGGACTCGGTGTGGATTCTTGGCAATTAGAACGAGTGTCTTTGGTGAAAGGAGGCAGTGCGCTTACCTATGGCCCACGTGCTTCAGCAGGTGCAATTACAGTTTCACCAAATCCGATGCTCGATTCCTCAGGAGTAGCTGCCAATGTTTTCTCCCGCTTCAGTAGTGTAAACGATCAATTCGAGTATGGAGGTGCGTTAAATTGGCGATTTAATAAGTTTCAACTTGATGTTGTGGCTGGCGTTCGTCAGAACGACAATGTGAAGGTGCCAGCTGAGTCATTTGTGTACTTGACTAGAGATTTGCCAATTACCAATAATGAGTTGAAGAATACTGATGGCAAGAGCATTTCAGGTCAATTCAGACTTCGTTGGGTAAACAATAAAGGTGGAGGTCGAATTACCTATCGTGGTTACTACGACCGCTACGGATTGTTCCCAGGAATCATCGGAATTCCCGATGCGCGGGAGCTTCGCGAAGAATCAGAGCCAACCCTTGAAGACCTTCCTTCGATGGATGTTAGATCTCACTCGGTTATATACCGAGGATTTAGAGAGTTGTCTCCGGGCAAAGAGCTTGTGCTCATTGGTGCATTGCAACAAGTAGATCGCAAGGAGTTAGGAGAACCGCACGGTCACGGGAATGCTCCTGTGCCCGATACCGATTTAGCTCTTTCGATTTTGACACAAACGGCGAGTAGTTCAGTATTCTGGCGAAAACGTGCAGGTAATTATAAGCTTAACACAGGATTCCAAATTGAACTCAGCGAGGAGCAAACGGATGGTTACGAGCACCTAGTGCCATCATCTAATTATTGGCAAGCGGGTGCGTTTGCTGCCGTGAATGAATACAAGATTGGGAAATACGAATTGTCAGCCGGATGGCGACTTGATGCTTCTCAAGTGAACGTAGATGGTTTCACAGAGCCCGTTTACAATGACTTTCAAGAGATTGTGGGATCCAATACCAGAAGTATTGAAGTGGATCAAACGTGGGTTATTTGGGGTGCTAATGTACTCGTTAGCCGAAAGTTCGATGCACACAGAGACCTACAGTTCCAAATGGCGAAAACTTCACGTTTCCCAACTGCATATGAGCTTTCAGCCAATGGAGTGCACCACGGTACATTCCGACATGAAAAGGGGAGCTCTTCAAACAAGCCAGAAAATGGCTATCAGTTAGATGCCCAGTGGCGATACTTTGGAGCTTCAAGTTCATTCAGTGCTGCAGGTTTTGCAGGGGCCTACCAAAACTTTATCTATTTAACGCCGGCTGCTGAATTCAGTGACTTACCTGAAGCAGGGCAATTGTACCAATTTGATGCAGCACGTGTTTTTAGATACGGAGGAGAAATTAACTACACACAATCAATTCTAAATAGACATGTAGATCTGACTCAAGATCTCGAATTCGTATATGCTTACAGACTAGATGATGGGCTGGCATTGCCTTTCACGCCTCCGGTACGTTCACGAACGAGTTTCGTGTACCACATGACTGAAAGAACCAACCCAAACCGTCTTGATTTCCGCGCTAGCGCAACATACACAGCCGCGCAAAATCAAGTTGCAAGAAATGAAGAGACAACAAGTGATTACATGCTGTGGGATATGGCCTTAATTGGTCGAATCACCGAGCGAATCACTGAGAATGATGTCAAGAAGAAGAAGTACGGACAAGACTACTACATAGAAGTGGCCTTCTCTGTAAATAACTTATTTGACCGGAAATACATTGACCACCTCAGTAGGTATAATTTACTAGACTTACCTGAAGCAGGTCGCAATTTTAGTGTCTCGTTAAGAGGCTATTTTAATTAATCGTGGAAATCAAATTATCATGAAAATCAATAAAATTCTACTCGCCCTATTTATCGGCGTATCATTGGTTGCTTGTAAAGAAGACACTGATGAAGAGAACCCAGTAATCAGCGCTGTGCGCATCAACGGTGCAACAGTAACATCAAATGCTTCAATTGAAGCTGGTACAGACATGACACTCCAAATCAACATGACTGACAATGAAGAACTAAACCAGTTGAAAATCGATCTTCACCCGAACGAAGACGGACACTCACACGAAGAAGAAGGTGGAGAAGAAGCTGACGGAGAATGGGAAGTATTGTCTGTAATCAACTTGGAAGGAACAAGTGATTCTTACTCAAACACATACAGCGTACCTACAAATGCGCGTGGTGAGTGGCACTTGCTTGTTGACGTACTTGACAAAGAAGGAAACGAATCATCTCAAGTATTCGTTGATATCGATGTTGAGAACGACATCATTCCATTGATCGAAGTAACGTCTGTAAACGGGGCAGAAGTTGATGATGAAATCGACGCTGCAGAAGGAGATGTGTTGGTGTTCCAGGGTACAATCTCTGACGCTTCAGGATTGGCTGATGCTCACATCGAAATCCTAGACGAAGACGGAAATATTCTTGTTGAAGAAGAACTAGAAGTAGGTGGTGCAGCATCATTCGATATGAACGGTGCAAGCATTACAGTTCCTGCTTTCGCTACTGATCACCTCGAACTTCACATTCACGCTGAAGACAACGACGGTCATGAGGATGAGTGGAGTGTAGAACTACACAACGACTAAATAGGCTATAGGCGTTAGTGATTCAAAACGAAAGCCTAAGGCCGATAGCCTAACGCCTAATCCTCAAGTTCCCAAATAGCTTCGTCTATTTCAGCTTTTGTTTTGAGATCGCGTTGCTTCCCTGCCAGATCGCTGCCTTTGTGGTAGATTGCTAGCGCTTGATCTTCGTGACCGAGTTTTTCTAGCAGTTGGCCCAAATGATAATAGGTGGGGAGATAATCGGGAAACGAATCAATTAAGTGCTCGAAGGTAATTCGAGCACTTTTTTTATCCTCTTCTCTGAGCTGTTCAAGCGCTAATCCGTAATGCAAAAAAGGGTCGTTCGGATCATCTTTTAGCATCTGTTCTATGAGCTCTTTTCGATTCATCGATTACTTACCTTCAGTTGATTTTCTTCGCTAGCGCGGAATCGGATAGTGGCACCGGATGTGTAAGGTGTATTGCTGCAAACAACCCATTCTTGATTGTTGGATGAAGCTATAAGGAGGTATTGCTCTCCCTGAAAAAGGCATTGCTTCACTTCTCCTTGATGTGCCCCTAGATCATCCACTCGTACATGCTCCGCGCGGATGATAGTGCAGGTGTCGTTACTTTTTTGCACCACGTTGTAAGGACCTAAAAGGCCAGCGACATAACGATCGCTTGGAGTTCGGTAGATATCTTCAGGAGAGGCCGATTGGCGAATCTCACCATCTTTTAAGATCACCACTTTGTCAGCAATAGCTAGAGCATCTTTGGTATCATGCGTCACAAAGATGGCGCTGATGGATTGATTCTTGAGAATCTCTTTCAACTCCGTTCTAAAACTGAATTTCAGCGATTCATCAATGTTGCTGAACGGCTCATCCAATAAAAGCAGTTTCGGTCGAGCAGCGAGAGCACGAGCGATGGCAACACGTTGTTGCTGTCCTCCACTGAGTTGATCTGGTTTGCGAGACTCCATACCTTCGAGGCCAACAGCCTTGAGCCAAGAACGTATGTCGGTAGTGTCACCTTTCTTTTGGGCAAGTTTCAGGTTCTTTTCCACCGTTAGGTGAGGGAACAAGGCGTAGTCTTGAAATACCAAGCCAATATCTCGATGCTCTGGTAAGATGAAGGTAGAATCATCAGCCAATGCATCGCCCGCAATGTGAATTGCTCCTTTCTTTGGTCGTTCAAAACCAGCGATCAAACGCAACATCGTTGTCTTTCCGCTTCCACTTTCTCCTAGGAGCGATAAGATCTGTCCTTCCTCCATTTGGAAAGAACAGTCGAACAAGACTTGATGACGCCCATAGGCGTGGTCGATATGATCTATTTGGAGGTAATTCATGGTTTCCGCATCAAGCGATTGAGCAAAAGTACCGGAATCAATCCAACTAGAATAACTGACAATGAAGGAAGGGCCGCTTGATAGAGCAACTCATCATCAGCATATTCGAAAGCCTTGGTTGCTAGGGTATCAAAGTTGAACGGACGTAAAATCAATGTCAGTGGAAGCTCCTTGAGAATATCAATCGCAACTAGCGAAGCTGCGATGAGCACTCCTTTCCGCGATAGCGGGATAAATAAATCTTTAAGTAAAGCCCAGCTGTTTTTACCAAGGCTTCTACCAGCCTCGAATAGTCTGCCTGATCTTTTCTCGGCCTCAGCATTCAGAGGTTGATAGGCAACGCCAGAGAAACGCACCGCATAAGCGAAGACCAGCATAAGGATGGAACCTTGTAAGGTTAAGCCATCGAAGAAAGTATGGTCAAATGAAATGGCAACAGCTGAGACACCAATCGCGATGATAGCCCCTGGAATGGCGTATCCCATGGAGATGCTCTTCCCAATCCAAAATGTGAATCGTCCGCGAACGAGTTGTCTGACGAACTGAGTGATGAGTACCAAGAATTGTACAGTCAACGCTCCAGCGATTCCGGTAATCAGGCTGTTAGTTGTCAAGCCGAACCATTCGCTCACGGCACGAGAACGTTTGGCGAAGCTGAATAGCCAGAGCAGATAGCCCACAGGTGCTACGAAAGCGATAAAGAAGATGAAACCACAAAATGTACTAGCTAGTGACGATTTCCAACCTTTAAGAATCCTAGGAGTAGAGGTGCGAGAACGGTGTGATTCCGTAACACGATGCTTTCTGTGGAAACGTGACTCCAGTACAGCAAGTACCCCAACGATGGCAAATAGCATGAGTGCTAATTGGATGGCGCCGTTCTTATCGCCTAAACTGAACCACTGGGTGAAGATGGCCGTGGTAAACGTGGGCACACCGAAGTACTTCATAGCTCCGTAGTCGTTTAGCACCTCCATCATCACCAAAAACACCCCACCTGCAATGGCAGGAGAGAGCAGAGGGAGCAATACCTTAAAGAATCGTTGCGTAGAGCTTAGTCCGAGCGACCGTGCACTTTCATAATACGACGCGAATCTGCTTTGCAGTGCAACACGGGTAGTACTGAATACATAGGGGTATAAAACCAGCGACAAGACAATCACCAAACCCCAAGGGTTCATAATATTCATATACCAGCCATCTGAGAAGGTCATCGATACTTGATTCAGTGGACCAGTGTATTCAAAGATACCATGGAATACATAAGCCGCGATGTAGCTTGGGATAGCCAGTGGCATCAATAAGGCCCATCGGAAGAAACGTACTCCGGGGAATTGGTAATTCGTGACTAGCAAAGCTAGGGAAACACCTAACGCGCAGGTTAGTCCGCCAACACCGAGAATGAGTCCAATAGAATTTGAAATCCACTCGGTTAGTCCTGGACTATCGAGAATAGACCATTGGTTCGAACTTTCCTTTCCGAATGTAGAGGAGAGCAAGAAAAAGAAGGGTAGAAGCATCAACATTGCAACCAGTGTTGACACCACTACCCAAGGGATTCTTTTTTTAGGGATACCGACCAAAGGGATCAGTTCCAGTTAGCGGCACCAAAGATTTCGATGGCACGTGCGTTGTTCAATCCAAGTTCAATGAGATTCAATGAATCACGCTTAAACTCTCCCCAGCTTTGGAGAAGCTCCGAAGCCTGGGCTTCTGGATTGACAGGGTATTCATAGTTCGCATCAGCGAAGCGTTGCTGCGCCTCCTTTGATGTCAAAAATTCGAGCAGTTTGATTGCGTTCTCCTTATTTGGAGAGTGCTTAGTAAGTCCGGAACCAGAAACATTGATGTGTGTTCCACGTCCATCTTGATTCGGGAAGAATAGCTTCACTGACTCTCCTGCCAGACGTTCTGCTTCGTTTTCGCTGTTCAGCATCTTACCAAGATAGTAAGTGTTCACGATAGCCAAGTCAGCCTCGCCTGCAGCAACGGCTTTTACTTGAGCGCGGTCATTCCCTTGTGGGTCACGAGCCATGTTTTCACGCACCGCTTTAGCCCACGCAGTTGCTGCTTCAGCTCCGTCATTTGCAATGATGGAAGCCAGAAGACTCTGGTTGTAGATATTCGATGAACTGCGTGAAATGATTCGTCCTTGCCAGTTCTCATTCGCGAGATCCTCGTAGGTCGTCAACTCATCTGCGCTGACTCTTTCAGGATGGTAAGCGAAAACACGAGCACGCACGGTAAGAGCGTACCATTTGTTCTGAGGGTCACGGAGATTCTTAGCTACACGAGCATTCAGTAACTCTGATTCAATCGGTTGAAGAAGTCCTTTCTGCTCAGCTCGCACAAGACGACCTGCGTCAGAAGTCATAATCAAATCAGCAGGGGAGTCAGCACCTTCGTTCTCTAAGCGAACCAAAAGCTCATCAGCCTTTGCTTTGACCACATTGACTTTGATGCCTGTAGATGCTTCGAATTCTTCGAAAAGCTCTTGGTCAACATCGTAGTGGCGGTGGCTGTAAATATTAACTTCTTGGGTTTCCTGCACGGTCTCTTCAGGAGCATCCTTCGCAGGTTCAGAGGATTCTGTAGCACATGACATCATCAATACCAATGCGCTGAACCATAGTAGTTTCTTCATTTTCTTTCGTGGTTTCAGACTGCAAATATACACCGACACCTTAGAACTGGGAATACCTTACTCGAGGGATTCTACAAGCGGGAAGTTTCTTGGGTTAAGTGCTTGGATTCTCTGGCATCCGACGTCCGCTTCGGTTAGGTCTATATACCAATTATGGTTTATCAATTACAGATCAAAGTTTGGCCCTTAGTCCCTCGTCTATTCCCCAAAGTTTGATTTTTCGATCATCACCCGCTGAAATAAATTGATTATTGTCTAGCCAGAGTATACTATTGATCGAATGGGTATGTGCTGGATACTTCGGGCGGTCAATTCTTTCAATGAGACCGAAATCATCGCTGTTCCAAAGCTTGAGGGTTTTATCTCTGCTGGCAGAAAGCGCTTTTTTCCCATCAGGTGAGAACTTTATCTGATAGATGCCGAAGTTATGTGCAGGAATATTTCTAATCTCCGAGAAATCTTCGAGGTGCCAGAAACGGAGGTGGGCATCTTTTCCACCTGAAATGAGAACAGGTTTATTCGGGTGTTTTACGGCGCAGTAGGCCCCACCTTCATGTGCGTTGATAGCATGTTGTTCGTTCAACCATGGTAGGTCGAAGATTCGGATGAAACCGTCTCCTGAAGTGACTGCTAGTTGTTCATCAACCAGTGAAAGACTTCTGATCTTGAAGTCAGAAACTTTAAAGTGTCTGATGAGCTCAAATTGCTGATCATCCCACACCGAAAGAAATCCGTCACCACCGCCAATGATAAACCAGTTTTCTTGAGGGATATGGATCATGGAAAACACACCTTTCTTATGAACGGCAAGGTTGCGAAGTTCCTTGTTGGCTTGGAGGTCAATCACGTGCAGATTACCCGAAGCCGTACCAGCAAGGAGTAGCTGTTTATCTTCATGAAAATAACCTGAGAATACGGCCTCCTCAAGCTTGACGGAAAATGGTGAAGCGACACCTTCATCCAAGTTCCATTCAGCAATAAACTTGTCTCCACTAGCTGTGAGGACATGTCCTTTGGAACGGCCTGTAAAAAGGTCATAGATAGGTCCTGCGTGTCCGGCGAGTTCTTTGCTTTTGCGCACGTTCATGGTGCGAAGTTACGCCAGAAATCGATGCTTAAAACTTGTGATGAGCGCTGACTTGAATTTGATCCTTGAATTGCGACATACTTGTTTGACGCATCACTCCAAATTGGAAACGTAGATTGTCTTTTAGGGAATAGCCTACCGCACCGTAAAGGCGATTACGATCGAAATATTCTACAGTTAACTCAGCGTCTACATTTCGTTGTCCGTTCACAAAAAGCTCGTTGTACAGCGCTAGATAAACACATCCTTCTTTCAGCTCTTTTCCATTGAGGTCAACATTGAGGAAGAGGTTGTAACGGTAACGCGTTCTGAAATCATCATTGACAAATCGTTGCTCATAGCGGAAGCGATGAGTTAGAAAGAACCTACCAAACCGTTGCGGAAGTAGTGCCTCCTGATAAATACGACTTTCCACCACCGTACGGGTTGATTCTCCTTCAACACCCGTGGTGATATTTGCATACCCTAAAGTTAATTTGGCCTTATTTCCAGCAGGATTCCACGTGAATCCACCACGGAGCATGATTTGCTCGAGGTCTTCGCCGTAGTCAAAGCTTCGGTATTGAAGGTCTCCTTGAAAGCCAAAATTTGACTCTCCAAGAGTAGTGTTCCAGAAATACATATACCACGCACCAAGGCCATCATTGTACTGCTGTGCTGAAACATGCACGTAGGCCAAGCTACATGCAAAAAGTATAAGAAGTTTTCGAGTCATCGTCGGTATAGGTGTGTAAATTAATCGTCGTCATCCATGTTACGCAACTTCCTACGGTTCACCATATAAAGAATCACTATGAGGATGGCAGCGGCTGCCCAGATGTACGACATATTTTAAGGCGTATGGCTTAAGCGGTGGGTAAATATATATATCTAGAGAGGAAATAGAGTGAATTATTCTTAAGCTAAGGGCCTTAAGCCCTATGCCTGAATAGTTCATTGTATATTTGCGGCGCAAAGCAAACCTCATGAGCAAACCATCGATTCCTAAAGGCACCAGAGATTTCGGACCGAAAGAAATGGTCAGAAGAAATTGGATCTTCCAGACCATCCGCTCGGTATTTGAACGTTTTGGTTTTGAGCCGATTGAAACTCCTGCTATGGAGAATTTGGCGACGCTCACAGGAAAGTATGGTGAAGAAGGAGATCAGTTGATCTTCAAGATTCTAAACAATGGTGATTTCCTGAACAAGGCTGACAAAGACGCTATCGCGGAAGGGGATTCGAAGAAACTTTCGTTTTCTATCAGTAAGAAGGCCCTTCGGTATGATCTAACAGTGCCTTTTGCTCGTTTTGTGGTGATGAACCAGCACGCTTTACCTCGTCCGTTCAAGCGTTACCAGATTCAACCTGTATGGCGTGGTGATCGTCCGGGGAAAGGACGATACCAGGAGTTCTTCCAGTGCGATGTAGATATTGTTGGTTCGAATAGCCTACTTAATGAAGTAGAGTTGGTGCAAATCTTTGATGAGGTATTGAGTGATTTACAGATTCCGAATTTCAATGTGGTGTTGAATAACCGCAAGGTGCTTGCTGGAATCGCAGAAGTTGCCAATGCTTCCGAGAAGCTCACTGATATTACGGTGGCGATAGATAAACTCGATAAGATTGGGGAAGAAAAAGTGAAACAAGAACTAGTCAACCGTGGAATCACGGAAGACCAAATAACTGCTCTGCAACCGCTTTTTGGAATGGATGGCGGTAACCAGGCTGTACTCAACCAATTGGCGTCGCACTTGACCGATTCTGAAATCGGAACCAAAGGGGTGGAAGAGCTTCGCTACGTCATTGAATACGTTGAACGTATAGGCTTGCGCTCCGCAAATGTGAAAATTGATCCAACGCTTGCGCGTGGATTGACCTACTACACTGGAGCAATCTTCGAAGTGAAAGTAGATGATTCACCAGTAGGTTCTATTTGTGGTGGTGGTCGTTATGATGACCTTACCGGAATTTTCGGTCTGAAAGGAATGTCAGGGGTAGGTATCAGTTTTGGTGCTGACCGAATTTATGACGTACTCGAGCATTTCAATCTTTTTCCAAAAGAAGCAGGTATTTCAACAGAGTTGTTATTTGCCAACTTTGGTGAAGCTGAAGAGCACTGGTGCATGGAAATATTAAAAGACCTACGTTCACAAGGACTACGAGCTGAGGTTTATCCTGAGTCTAGTAAGCTCAATAAACAGATGAAGTATGCCAACGACAAGGGAATCCCTTTCGTGGCCTTGATTGGTTCAGAAGAGCTAGCGAATAAGCAAATTACATTGAAGAATATGCAGTCAGGTGAGCAGACGAAGCTATCAGCACATGACCTCTTCAATGCAGTTCGCGGATAGCAATTATTTCCCTTGGAATTTCTTGACAAGTTGATGTGCCGCAGCAAATGGGGATAGCTTTTTGGCGCCAATCATTTCGCGCATCTTCACCATTTCTTCTGCTAGGCTTGGGTCAGAAGAGAAGCTTCTTAACAATTCACTCTTGATGGCATCATTGAACCATGCGAGGTCTTGTTCCTCGCGGTGTCTTGACTTCCATCCATTGGATGAAATGTGCTCGAAATAAGTGTTGCATTGATCTACGAATTCATCTACGCCGGTATTCTCTAGCGCACTACACAACTCAACTTGTGTCACCCAATCATTGTCTGAAGGCGGGTAGAGGTGCAATGCAGCTTTATATTGGCGTTTCGCGTTGATGGCTTTCTTCGCATTATCCCCGGCGGCCTTGGTGATAAGCATGCGAACAGCCATTTCCATGATGCCTCGCTTGATGCCTTGAAGTTCATCACCGGCACCTGCTAACATGAGCAGCAGAAAGAAGTCAACCATGTCATTCACTGCGGTCTCTGATTGACCAACTCCCACGGTTTCTACAATGATGGTGTCGTATCCAGCGGCTTCGCACAATACAATGCTCTCTCGTGTAGCACGGGCTACACCACCAAGAGTGTCAGCAGCCGGACTAGGTCTTACGAACGCTTCGGGTGCACGACTCAACTGCTCCATACGCGTTTTATCACCGAGTATACTTCCTCCAGAACGCTGTGAACTAGGGTCTATGGCAAGAACTGCTACTTGGAGACCATTACCGATTAGAGCCATCCCGAAAGACTCAATAAAGGTGGATTTTCCAACGCCAGGAACTCCGGTGATTCCTATGCGACGTGAGTTTCCTGAAATCGGGAGGCAAAGAGAAAGGAGAGCGTCAGCCGGTTCGCGGTCTTCTTCGCGGTGACTTTCTATGATGGTGATGGCCTTTGAAAGCGCGTCTCGCTTACCAGCTTTTAACTCATCAAAGAGCACCTGAATGTTGCCACGTTCAGCACGTTCCTTGCGGATCTTTTCGATCGCACGTTGCCGTGCATTTCCTGTTCCTTCGCTCACGAAGCGAAGATAACGAAGTCAGAAGGTTTACTTGTATTTGGCGACCCAAGATGGATCATTCACCGCTTGGATCAACGCCCATGCGTCTTCACCAATAGCGAAATCGTTGAGACGAGTAATATTGAAGGCGCGTAACATTGAGAGTTGACGGTCGTCAGGAGCTGATTCAATAGAGCTCCAACCGCCTTTGTCAGTGTCATCGTTGGGGTTCTTCTGATAACGTAGCTTCCATAATCCTTCAACAGGATCGCAGGTGCGGTAGTGCTGTCGCTCGGCACTTACATAATCAACGTAGCAATTGTTGATGCCTCGTTTACTAAATAGATTGGAGCCTGTCTTGTTGGCGATGTGCTTTCGAGCACCGGCATAGATCATGATGAAGTTCTCCATGGTCACATGATCAAGGTCAATGACTTCGCCCTCATAGATAGTGGCAATGCCAAAGGTGATTGGGTCGTTCCAATTAGGCATCAATTGAATGGCAGGGACACGCTCAGCCAGTGCTTCATCGTATTCTTCTCGATGATGTCCTGAAGCACAGGTGATGAGCATTAAAAGCGCTATAAGGGGTAACTTCCACATGATCAGTCTATTTAGGTACGGAATTGGCGCGCTGTGGTTACAGCAAAGGCTGATCAGTGAGGCCGTTAACAACTCTCAACGATCATATTCACTACTTTTGACTGAATGCGTTTCGCCTCGATCATAACAGTCAGCCTTCTCATGTTGTCATGTGGAGGAGGAAGTATCCCTACGGAGAACCCTGCTCATTTTCCGCTTGATCAATTAGCTGGTAGTTGGGAGGATGTGAACCGTGACAATAAGTTCTACGAGCAGTGGGAGCATCTAGGTGATAATCATATGCTGGGTCAAGGCTTCGTGCTCTCAGGAAGCGATACTGTATTTATTTAGCAGTTAGAGATTACTCAAAAAGGAAATGATCTTTACTACATCGTGAACCTGAGTGGGGCTTCGCAGAGTAGTGCCGTTGAGTTCCGAATGACGGAAATGACCAACGACCAAGTGACCTTCGAAAATCCAAACCATGATTTCCCGAAGAAAATCTCTTACAAGCTGATTTCAATAGGGGAGATGGAGGTGTTCTTAAATGGAATGGAGAATGGCACATTTGGGGAAGACCGCTTTTCATTTGTAAGAAATGAGATGTAACTCCTGGCGTGATCATTGCGTCTCATTGACAAACCGCACACATGAAGTATTGGCTTTCGTTTGTTCTTTTCTTTTTCGCTTTAACGGCGGAAGGGCAGTATGACTGTGATTCAACAGTCTTCATCAGCGGGAAAGTCACGGCCGAGAATGGCAGGCCAATGTTCGACGCCATGGTCGTTAACAGAACGCGCTCTGTGGGTCAATTCTGTGAGCCAGATGGTTCCTACCTGATCAAGGCATGTAAAGGTGACACAATTCAGTTCGCAGCCACAGGATACATCTCCGTGCGTATTTCCTTTGCTGACTCCACATGGAGACCGCAGTACACTGCGAACATTCAAATGAAGCAGCTCCGCATCAGCATCCCTGAAGTAGAGGTAATTGCTCCACGAGAACTTCAAGCCATTCACGATGATATTCAGACCCTTGGGTTCAATGAAAAGGATTACCGCGTTTCTGAAATCAATGCCATTCAATCTCCAATTACTTTCTTGTATCAGGCATTCAGTAAGCGTGAGCGTTCCCGCCGTGAGGCGATAGAATTACGGAACAACGACCGCAGAAGGGAACTGTTAAAAGAGCTCTTTGGTAAATATGCTGAGTACGACATCATTGACCTTGAGGATGATGAGTTCGATGCCTTCATTGATTTCATGGACCCGGGCGACGAGCGCTTAAAGCGTTTCTCTCAATACGAGTTCATTCTGTATGTGAAGGATAGATTCGCTGCCTACGAGAAATATGGAAGAAGCCGTAGCCTAGACCCTTCAGATCACCAGTATCATCTGGATGACGATTAGCCCAAGGCTGAATCGAGGTAGTTGATAAAGAGCTTGAAGAAGAAGCCGATCAAGGCAATCGCGATAAATACGTAGCGAAGCTTTCTTCCTGCCGAAGAGAATGAATCAAGGCGAAGCATCAAATCTGCAAAGACAACCACGACTCCGATAATCTCCATGATCGTCAAAAAGCCAATGCTCGATTGAATGCTCTCGTAGATAGGAGTGATGACGGAGCTGAGAATGTGCGAACCGAATTTCCCCCAGAAGAATAGGAGGTTATATAAGACTACCACAATCAAAGTGGCATCAACCAACTTCGATTCTATGCTGCGCTCTTTTTCTGCCATTGCAGCAAAATTACAAACCGATTGCGAGGAATTATAGCCCTAGAGGAATTCAGGGCATAAACGACGATTTATTGTCGGAGGAACAATTCGTTCAAAGATGTACACCACGCTAATCTCTAGGCCTCCGCGAGCATTACTGGCAGGTCGTAGGTCACTGGTGTTGATGTCATAAGATAAACCGACACGCCACTGATCGTAGTCCATTCCGGCCAGGATATAACCCGCATCGCGTGTTCTCCAGTAGACTCCCCCGAAGATGGTCCTGAACATGCCGCGCCCATCTTCAAGTACATATCGTGCACCAGCCCCAGGGATTATTTCCATGAATGTACCTTGGCGTTGGAAGAGAATGCCTCCCATAGCATCCCATTCTTCATTGACTTTCCAAACCCCGCTTCCGTTTACCGAGAAACGAAGGTCTAGTCGAATAGAAGGGTCATCAAAGAAACTCTGCTTAGGGCCATTCAAATGATGAAAGGCAATTCCTGCTTGAATGTCATGGCGTTTGTCCTTGCGGTATTGCCATGCTCCCCCAATATTCAGATTGCCATGGGTTCGCGCGTCTCGCGCAAAGTCTTCATTCGGATCTAAGGAGCTTTGGTAAGCGAAGCCATTCCATTGATTGTCGTAGGTGAGGGCGCTGTAGTCTATTTTACGGTGTGTAAGTCCAACTTGTGCACCAACATAAAATCGGTGCAGCGAATCATAGCTCTGTGCCACTTCAAAAGAGCCTGCCAAGTTGATCGCAAGGGTATTCAAGCGGGAGTCGCCAGCACGGTCTTGGTAGATCGAGAATCCACCAGCCAGTTTTTCTTGGGATAAAATTCCTCGAGCATCTACGCTTCCGCCCACGGTGTTGTACGGAACGGTTACGGAGCGCCATTGCGTTCGCTGATTTCCAATGAAGCGTACATCGCCTTCAAACATACCTGTGAATGCAGGGTTGTAGACCATCGGCGCCAGATTGAACTGTGAGAAGTGTATGTCTTGCGCTAGTGCGGAAACAGAAACAAATAGCGATATGACAAGGAGTAGGTGTTTCATCGAATCACCGTAATATTTCCTTTGTCAAAGAACTCTTGTCCGTCTTCACATACTGCCTCGAGGTAGTAAACGTATACCGCAGGATCAACCGGACGTCCTTTATAACGCCCGTCCCATCCCTTGCTGAGCTCAGTCGTTTCAAAGACCTTCTCTCCCCATCGATCGTAGATGACGAAGTAGAGATCAGTAATGAAGTTCCCTCTGACATAAAGCAGTTCGTTTTGGCTATCAGCATTCGGAGTGAAGGCGTTCGGGACGTAAATACTCGGTGGTCCACATGTAAAGTCAAATACGCGAACGGTTACTGAATCGTTGTAGATGCATTCTCCGTCAGCTACCGTTAAGTAATAAGTAGTTGTCTCTTCAGGAGAAGCTGTTGTGATCTGAGCATCTGGATCATTCACTCCGGTGCTCGGAAACCACACGTAATCAAAACCAGGAGGGTTGGCGGTCAGGGTCGTAGATTCTCCCGTGATGATGTTGGTTGGATCAGCACTTGCGTTGATTTGATCGAGGGAAATACCACTGACATCCACAGTGATTTCACCATTGAGGTCACATTCGTCGCCATCGCTAGCATTCACACCAACCACTGTTTCATCAGGGACAACAATATCGATAGATTGCGTTCCTTGGCCTGAGATAATCACGTCTTCAGGGTACCACTCAAGAGTAAACCCAGGGAGGTCATTTTGTATCGAAATGGTCAAGGTGTCGCCAGCACAAACTACTTGATCTCCACCAAGATTAAGTGCCCCAACAATAAAAGAGATGGATACTTCTTCGGTAGTGACACATTCTCCCAGCGTGGCCTGTACGTAGTACGAGGTTTCTTCATCGACAAGTACATCAATGTCGTTATCGTCTTCATCTACGTTCAATTGATCTGTGAAATCTTCATCTGACGACCACAACCATTCAACTCCAGTTTCACTGGAAGTGGCTTCGAGGGTAATGATATCTCCAGGTCCACAAAGTACAATGTCTTCTGGGAGGCTAAGGTCAAGCGATATGACTTCCACAGTCTGGAACAAAGTATCTACACATGCGCCGTTATCAAGGAGCAGGATGTAGTCAGTGTCTTCCGTTGGCGTAGCCGTTGGTTCAGCAGAGTCAGGGTCGTCAAGGGTCTCAATCGGATCCCATTCGTAACCGAAAATTGGTTCTTGAGGAACTGGACCTAGCTGCACGCTTTGTCCGCTGCAAATTTCCAAGTCTCCCAACTGAGTCGTCTGTGGTTCAAGAATCTCAATGGTTCGGAACAAGGTGTCAGTGAGGTTACATGTTGCTGGGTGGTTTGCTACGAGCATCACTTCATAGATTCCAGGCTCCTCATATTCATGAATAGGGTTCGGAAATGTTGATGTTGTTTCGTCGCCAAAGTCCCAGAAGAATTCAATCGATACGTTGCTATTATTCTGGAATGCGATGGGTTCATTCACACAGCCTAACGGCGGAATAAAGAAGTCAGCCACGGTAATCGGTAGCTCAAAGTCGAATTTGAAAACACCTAGGTTGCAATTGTTGCTGTTATTTGTTGGTGAGTGCGCATTCGGAGGAAAAATCGGGAAGTCGTCATTGCTGCCACAACCGGCGCAGACACTTTGGTAGATTTCCCCTTTACGGTTGAATCGACTTGTTCCACCATCAACGTGCTCTGAGCTGTTCAATCCACCAAAGTACGATCCGTAGACGATGTCGCTGGCATCGTCTTCAATTACCAATAGATAGAAATCACTTCCATTGGTATTGTCTTGAAAGGCGTCATCGGTTAGGTCCATATTGAAGACCGTGTCTGTTTGTGGGTTCGAATTAGTATTTGTTGTGCCCCCCCACCCAGAGAGGTAGATCTTACCGCAGACGTCTACTAGAAACGCCGTAGGAGAGAGGTTGGGTTCACCATTATTATTTCCAAAGACCGTTGACCACGTGAGCTCATCTAGCGAGAGTTCGAGTTTTGCCACCAGCATTCCACTATTGATATTTCCATAATCTGCGTTGATTATGAATGTCTCTCCAGGGGCAAGTGTCTGTCCGTAGATGTGGGGGACGTTATTCTTATCGACCTCCACAAAGTAGCACTGATCATATGCATTCGATCCTAGTAAAGTTCCTGCGATAATGCTCGAACCATCTTCAGGAATCAGATAGATAAAACCGTCTGCACTTCCTCCGCCATAAGTTTCTTGATAAGCCCCAGTTGTGACCGGAAAATTTTGGCTCGTTGTTCCGCCACAAGCGTAAACATTATTATCTGTGGTGATGGCCAGAGAGTAAACACCATCGTCACCAGTATCACCGATGTAGGTGCTGTAAAGAACATCGCTTAGATCTTCATTGAACTTAACGATACAACCATCCAATCCACCTTCATTTGTTGCTTGGAATCCGCCAACTACAGGGAAGTCGTCGGAGTAGGTGCAACTGGCGATATATACATTGCCTTCATTGTCTAATTCGATTTCACCACGAAATTCGTCAGCGTAATTGAATTTCAACTCGGGTGCTGTATTTACCCCATCATTTCCGCTTCCGCCAAGGAAGGTTGAAGCTATCAGGTTGGTTCCGTCAGGAGTAAACTTGGTGACGATGATATCCGAGCCGTTCACGTACTCTACACCCACACCACTAGGTGCAATGGTGGACCCTCCATTGAACGAAGATGAATAGGCATCATCTGTTGTAGGGAACTCAGGTGAACTACTCGTCCCAAAGACCAATAATTCTCCTCCCGGAGTGACGATCAAAGAGTGGGGGAGTTCATCGTTATCTGCTCCCAGGTATGTTGACCAGACCATAAAGGTTCCGCTCACGTCGAATTTGCTCAAAGCAATGTCAGTTCCTGCTAAGAAACCTTGTCCGTCTCCACCTCCCCAGTCTGACTGATAAGCACCTGTTGTGATTGGATAGCCTGTTCCGAAAGAGGAGCTTCCGCTGTATAAGAAGCCTTCGTCATCAAAGGAAGCAGTGTAACCGAAGTTATCTGACGTAGAACCAGAGTAGGTGCTAAATACCAACACCGGATCGATGACTGTTTTCAGATTAGGGTCTAGTTTTGAATCGAACTCAAAGCCAACCATATCTCCTTGAAGCACATATCTGCAGCTTACGGGAATCTTCTCTCCATTCTTGGCTACTTGCCAAGCGATTGGCGCCTGTTCGACCATTTCATTCACCGAGGTTTCAATGATCAATCGACCGTTTCTGAGTGAGATACTCTCTACACCTTCATATTGAAACGCGATCTGAGTTGGGTCAGCTCCAGGTTCAAGGATAAAGTCGTATTTCAAAGTGAAGTCTGAAGAATAGACATGAAGGTCGATTCCTTGATATAGCCCGTTGTAGCGCATTCCTGCGAAAGCCGGGACTTCTCCTTTCCACTTTTCAGGGTCATTACCTAAGAAGTAGTTGTAGTAAGTTTTCTGTTGGCCTTCATAAGAAATAGCTGCCTCAGGGTTCGCACCTGCGAAGTTGGTTTTATAGACGTGACCTTTGATTTTGGTTTGACCCGCTAGCGCGGATACGTCGGTATTGGTGCCGTGTACTGCAGAAATAGCAGAGAGGTCCCAGAAATGCCAAGTAAACGCTTCCTTTTCAACCCAGAAGTGTCCATTCTCAATCTCAACTTGAGCCACTACATGATCAGGCCATTGTCCGTGGTTCTGGATGTAATGGTAGTAAGGTTGTTCTTGTGCTGTAGAACTCAACCACAGCAAAGAAGCGATAAGGAAAGGAACGATTTGCCAATTGCCCATTACTGCAATTTAAGAAATCAGCTGAGCAGAAAACACGCGAGAAGCGGTAATTCGGGGATTCTTTAAAAAGACAAAACCGCCCGGAGGGAGGGGCGGTTTCTGTTGAGATAGTGATCGCGTTTCGAATCCTAAATGAGTTACGATCATGATTCCTCTTCTTCCTCTTCCTCGTTAGGAATAGGACATGAAGAGCATTTTATTCTTTCACCATTGTTGATGAAAGTGTTTTCAGATACTTCGTAATCCCAGAGATCGTCAAAGCCACTGCTTTTCCCATAGCGGATGATGCGTTCTGCTGATTTGTCGATGTACACGTATTTGCCTTCTGGAATGTGAATTCTAGCCTTCACACGTTGGTCTCGGAATCGCTGGCTGTATGGAGCCGTGAAATATGGGTCTAGGTAAAGCGTATCACCTTCCAGGTAGTAGTTGTATTCAAGCTCTTCAGCGTGTTCAATCGCAGCGGTGTGTGATTTGCCTCCTGCTCTTTTTCTCGTTTCTAGGTCGAAGAATTGAACATTTGAAGTGCTTACTTGCAGTTCAGGATATCCAAAGATCATCATGTCGCCTTCGCGCTTGATCATTTCCATGTGATCCATAGAGCGCGGACGAAGCTGATTGTGCCAGTGTGGGTCGTCTGAGCAGACCACGTATAAGGTATCACTTGGTACTTCGAGCGCCATATGGATTTCTACGTTTTCCTCTTGTGAGTACTCTGTTCCTTGATTCACGGCGGCAATAGATGCCAGTACTGAACCGAGAATCATCAAGCTGATTAGTGTTAGTCCGATACCTTTCACTGGAGGCGTGTAGTTGAGCAGAAGACGCACTCCACCATATAGAAAGGCGAGCATTGGTACCGTGAAGAGGAGGATACCTGCAATAACCGCTAGAACGAACATGTTCTCATTGAAGAAAATGAATTCTTGGACGAATGAAAGTGAGAGATTATTGGCTACTGTAGAACCAGATGCAAGTCCGAAGACAATGATAACAAAGCCAATGATCATTACTTCTCCAGTAACTAGTAACGCTACTCCCACAATTGTCTTGATGATTCGCGCGAGGAAATTGAAAACAGAGGCTACAGCAGAGAAGAGTTTATCAGCTCCACGCTGTATTCCATTTCCGTCGAATGAAGCGCGCACATTGTCTACACTGTCGCTTACCGCTTTCGATATATTCTCGACGTTTACTTTTTCCCCGCGCATTCTCAGTTTTTCGGCTGTCGTCTTTGATTCAGGAATGACTGCCCAGAGAATGATGTAGATCGGGATACCCGCCAAGCCAAAGAAGGCTAGCAACACGAAGATGATACGCAGTACCAACGGATCCCATCCGAGGTTGTAGCTCAATCCCGAGGCTACCCCACCAAGAACCGCATCTTCAGCGTCACGGTATACACGACGTGTGCTTTTGCGCTTTGACTTTGAGCTTGTCTTGCCCTCCATTGTTTCTTCTGCCGCTTCGTCAGCTTCAGCGTACTGTTCAGGTCGGCCCATGATCTCAATGACAGCGTTCACATCGTCTTGAATAACGACTTGTCGTGATTCTCCTATTCGTTCGTTGAACAACTCAGCGATCCGTTGCTCGATGTCACTGATGATCTCATCGCTGCCCTCTTGCCCTCGGAAGAAGGATGCAATCGAATCGATATATTTTCGGAGGGCTTCGTAGGCTTCTTCTTCAATGTTGAAGACGAACCCTCCAATGTTTACAGAAAGTGTCTTGTTCATTTTACTTGGCTTTGGTGGTGTGATCGACGGCGCTGGCGAGTTCACTCCAGGTTTTATCTAGTTCTTTCAGGAAAAGTTGTCCGGTTTCTGTCAAGGTGTAATACTTGCGTGGTGGCCCGGAGGTAGATTCTTCCCAGCGGTAGCTGAGCAATCCGGCATTCTTCAAACGGGTGAGCAGAGGGTAGAGGGTTCCTTCGACCACAATCAGTTTGGCTTCTTTCAACATCGCAATGATGTCTGATGGATAAGCCTCCTGATGAGAGAGGATCGAGAGGATGCAATACTCTAGCACGCCTTTCCGCATCTGTGCCTTCGTGTTTTCAATGTTCATACATCCATTTTTTCAGTTGTTAACTACTCATATAGTAGTTGACATGGCAAATATATATCCATTAAAGAGTACTATGCAACACATAGTACTGTTAAAATTGTTAACTAACTGAAATTCAGGGGTGAAAATTTTGACATTTAGGAGGGGAGTGGACGATTTGTAACCAAAATCAGTCGAAAACGTATAAAATAAACGACCTGACTTACTGGTAACTATTATTGAACCTGCTAAAAATCAAAGACATGGCCAGAGCAAAAGCAATGCCTACGCCTATCAAGAAGTTCGTATGGGCAATTATCGGAGTGTTAGGACTACTACTTTTTGTAGGGTTCTGATCTACTTTGTGACAGAAATCTCGTATCTTTTTGCTTCATTTTTGAAACCTGTATGTAAAAAGGTCGTATTGGGAACTGAACCTAATCCGACTTTAAACCAAATTTTCTGATGAAGCCGATTGAAGAGATGTACCACACGGTACTGCAGAAGTTGATCATTATGTTGCTTGGACTACTTACATTGTCAGTTGTACTCACCAGCTGCGGTACATAGACAAAACAGTGCTCAGCTTATAACGGAGTAGCTGTTGAAGTGATAGATGACTCCAACATAGATTAAAAAGATTCATTCATATCGAACGCCTCCACAATGTGGGGGCGTTTTTTTATGCCTAAACTTTAGAACTGGAAGTAGATGAATGGCTGACTATCTGCTGACAACACCTGGAACATGATGAATACGGTGACAATACCAACCAATACCTGAACAGCAATCGGAGCTGTAGCAAACTTGTTGCGGTACCAGTCTTTCGTAGAAGAAGGAAGCCAGTGAATAATGAAGCCTAGCAACATCACAATGAATACCGGCGCAAACCCGGCCAATACATCTGGTGCCACGCTGAAATCAATATTACCCAGCTGATTCAGCATTGTATTCGCTGTGAACCATTCGGCTAGAATGTCGTGACTTTCGTTCATCGATTCCCAAGTATTTGCAGAACCGCTTCGGAACCAGATACGCGTGAATGAAATAAAGTTGAAAGTCAAGAAGATCGCCCAAGCACGATTCCACCAACGTGATTTATTCTCCCACGGACTAATCTTTCTCCAAAGCTTGTAGACCACGAGTCCTAAACCGTTCAAACCACCCCACAGTACAAAGTTCCAGCTTGCACCGTGCCATAGTCCGCCAAGGAGCATGGTCATCATCATGTTGATATTGGTCGTGTACCATTTCTTGATCTTCGGGAAAATCATAGCAATGATAATGGCTACTGCGATTCCTGCTGCAAACCAAACCAAGGTCATCAATGATCCACTCAAGAGGAAAACGAATCCAGCGACAAACGCGAGCGAGATGTAGGTAAACAGCGAACCTCCACGGTTTCCACCCATTGGTATGTATAGGTAGTCTTTCAACCAACTCGAGAGGGAGATGTGCCAACGCTTCCAGAAATTCCCAACACTGTCTGCCTTGTATGGTGAATCGAAGTTCTTAGGTAACCTAAATCCGAGCAATAAGGCGATACCTATGGCGATGTCGGTATAACCAGAGAAATCAGCGTATACCTGCAGAGAGTAGCCGTAGAGCGCCATTAAGTTCTCAAATCCGGTATATCCACCTGGATTGGCAAATACGCGATCAACGAAGTTCAAGGCCAAATAATCAGCGAGTAAGACCTTCTTCAGCAATCCATTGACAATCCAGAACATGGCGATTCCAAACTCTTTCCGCGTTAGCGAATACTTCTCATACAATTGCGGTATGAAATCAGCCGCACGTACAATCGGACCAGCCACCAACTGCGGGAAAAAGGAAACATAGAATCCAAAGTCAAGAATACTGCGCACAGGCTTCACATGTCCTCTGAAAATGTCAATGGAGTAAGACATCGTCTGGAAGGTGAAGAAGGAGATCCCCACAGGCAACAGAATCATATCTGCTCGGAAAGTGGACCCAAACACCTCATTGGCAAAACCAGCGAAATGATTGACAGGATGCCATTCCGTTCCAAGCAAGTTGTTGAAGGAGTCTGCGAAGAAGTACGCGTACTTGAAATAGATAAGCACCAATAAGTTGATGGTGATGCTCAATGCGAGCCACAGCTTCCGCGTTAGCGTAGTCTTACCCTTTTCAATCTGAAAACCAATGAAATAGTCAGTCAGGGTAGAGAAGAGTAGGATGCTGAAAAAGAAACCGCTTGTCTTGTAATAGAAGAACAAACTCACCAGGAATAGGAAGGCATTGCGTGCCGCTTGGCGTTGGTGAATGAACGATTGAACAGCGAGTACGATAGCAAAGAACCACCAGAAGATCCCCTTGGTGAAGATCATTGGGTCGGTTTCGTTGTACAAGAAAAAGTGTTTCAGGATTTCCTGAACGCTAAAGTCCATCATGGTGCTCCACCGGGTTCATTGTTCGTAGCTGCTGCGTCTTTTTGATCAACCATCCAATCACTGAAATCAGTTATGATGGCCTCGTACATTAACTCAGCTTGTAAGTAGTATCCATCCCTGGTAAAATGGATCTTATCATTCTTTGCTAGTCCAGTTCGATCCCATGCCTCGATCGAGCGGAAACCACCCATGATCTCAAACAGGTCCCAAACTGCGGCTTGATGCTTTTCTGCAAGTTCGTACATCGCTTCTTGCACCACCTTTCCATTCTTATTAGCGTATCGCTTTCGGTAGAATGAGTCATTGTTGGTCAGGAAAACGATGGCGACCTCAGGATTCACAGACTTCATGTATGACACCAACGTATCATAGCGTTGAATGAAATCTGCCTTACTGAATTGGCTTGAAGGCACGTGCGCATCGTTGATGCCGATGCCAAAGAAAACCAAGTCAGGAGGGAGGGTCTGCAGTTGCTCTGGCATGAAGTCACAACGAAGGTAACTACGCGTACTCGCTCCATTTACCCCAATCTCATTGTAGGTAATGGCTCCTTTGGAGTTCCCCATATACACTCCTTGTACTTCAACGTACGATGCCAAGCTGTCCGCCGTGAACGACCACTTCAAGGTATCTACAGGAGCTGGGAAAATCCATTCATAGTAGCTCGCGATACTGTCAAAGGTGACAGAGGTTGGCTCAACTTTACCATCCCATTGAGGAGTGAACTGCTGATCGCCATTACTCACATAAAGTCGCACAAGATCACTTTCGTACAAGCTACTGTCTCTGCGGTAAGCCCATGTTTGAAAGCTAGCGTCTTTGTCAGTGGTTGATGCGACCATTCCGCTCATTCCCCAATCACAACGATGGCGGTTGTGGGCACAGCGACAACCATCCCAATCGCCTATATATGAACTTGATGTGTAGATAGAGCTGTTGGTGTGCGCTACTCGAAACGGGAACATCAATCCTCGTTGTTGGGTCGTACCATATGCCAGATCTTCAAAAAGTTCACGCATGCGATGTCCTACAGCACCGCCTTGGACGTGTGATCCGCCCATATGAAGAATAGCGAGTTCACCTTGACCATTGTAGAGAATGTTTTGAAGCTTTTCGTAAACGGGCTCCATGTTGCTCTCTTTCGAAGGATAGACGAGCTCATTCTTCTCAAATTGAATAAATGGGAAGCTTTTCTCGGCATCGCTGTGGTCAAATGAAGGCATGTTGACGCTGCGAATTTGCGGATTGATTGTTCTCTCGCTAACGCGGAATCCGACAAAAGCCACCGTGGCTATTACCATGACAATTGAAAAGACAGTTCTATTTCGCTTTTTCAGCTTCATCCATTAATGCTTTCATAAACAGCTCACCAACTCTACGCGCTCCTTTCGGAGTAAAGTGGACATAATCTTTACCGGCCAACGGTGGATCGGCATCAACCCAGGCTTGCATTGAGTTCTTTCCACCCATGACTTCATAGATATCCCAAAAACCGCACCCAGTTTCAAAGGCAGCTCGCTTTAGTTCATTACGAACTGATTCTAAGTAAGGGTAGGTAACGAAGTCCTCTTTTTCCTTGTAGGCCATATCTGAAGGACCAATAAGAATGAAGGCGGCATCTGGCATCACTGACTGCAAGAACTTGATCTGACTGCGCATCCAGTTACCATAATTAACGGCTTGAGTCGTGTCTTTGACATACGGCACTGAATTTCCTCCGTATTGAAGTAGTACTAGTTTTGCATTCACTGAACCTAGCTGAGATCGCATCTGAGAGCGATCAATACGTTTGAAAATTGTTCCTGAAGAACCGCGCATTGGCACATTATCAACTTGAATCCCAGATCCGCCATCCAAAGCCAAACCATAGAATTCAAGGTCTGAGGCATTGGTCTCAAAGTGGATACCCTTCTTGATGTGACTGAGCTGCCATTTCTTCGTGTGCAATCCAGTTGAATCCCCCACTTGAATTGTCTGTACTAGAGAGTCACCAAATAAGACTCTGATGTCACCGCCGGTTCCGAAACTTCCATAATAAAGAGTGGCCTCAGAGAATTTCTTTGATAAGCCGTAGGCCATATTACTAGGGTAAAAGCTCAGTTTCCCTCCGGCTGAATCAACCTGTGCGAAGGTTCCCATGAGACCGTAACGGGAATGCTTTACCGTCGTGTCTTTTCGACCGTAAATAGTGTAACGCTTCCAGTTTCCTTCCGCTTCTTGCTTGATAGCCACGCTAGGAACGACTTCTACCGGAGGAATAAGTCCTGGGCCTTGACCACCGTATTTCTTCTGAAGTTCATTTCTAATCAACCGAGAAATTCGATCTCCTTCAATTTGAGAATCACCGTAGTGTATTACTCTGATTTTTTCGCCGTTGGCGGAAGCGGAAGCTGCGCTAGCAAAGAATTCGTCTAGATTTTTGATGCCTTCTGGTCCAGCTTGAATTTTCAGCAGTGCCTTGCGCGCCTCAATCTCGCGTTGCTGTTGCTCACGAAGTGCTCGTGCCTGGGCACTGTCAGCTTCAGCCTGAATAGCTGCTTCTTGGGCTTGGCGAACAGAGTCTTCGTTTAATACTGCATCAAAACCAGCCAAATAAGCATCAGCATCTTCGATACCATCACGTGCGGCTGGTGGGTGAGGGATGAAGTCACTCGGGTCAAGGAAAACCAGTTCGAAATCATCGTTGACTTTAATTCCGTCGGTTGGGAATACTTGGGCAATTCCAAAACAGATTCCAAAGCAAAGGACGAGTGCAATCAGGGTTCGTTGGGGTGGGTGGAAAGACTTCCCGCTCATTGGTTGGTGTAGATCTTAAGTGTTTGTCCAGGACGAATATCATCGGTGATATTGTTCCATTCCATGATATTATCTGCGCTTACTCCCGGAAACTTCTTGGCGATAAGCCAAAGCGATTCTCCAGACTGTACAGTATACAAGGCATAGTCTCCTTTTGGAGTGACCTTCGGTTTAGTGCCGGTCTTTTTCGGCTGAGAGTTGGTAGTTGGCTGCTTTTTGTTGTCGCCGTAGACTAACAATTTCTGTCCCACGTTGATGCGGTCGCTTCGAAGGTTATTCCAACGTTTCAGTTCAGAAACACGCACGCCAAATCGTTGAGCAATGACACCTAGTACATCTCCAGATCGGACCGTATAATAGGTAGCATCTCCACGTGGTTCGCGCTGAGCTTCTGCCTCTCGGGCTGCTTCGATGACCTCTTCTTTTGGTTTGTAGCAGTAAAGACTGTCTTCCACGGTTTGGAATTCATCCAAGGCTCCTTTCGGGAGTAAGAATGGCAAGACACGATACGTTCCCGGCACCTTGTTACCATGGAAAGCAGGATTCAAACCATCAATTAAATGACGATCTACTGAGAGTAAATCAGCCATTCCGTCTTTGCTTGTTTCCTTCATCAAAGGCACAGCTTCATATTCTTGAAGCAATGTGAGCCAGTCCATCAGGTGGTGTTCAGCTTCAGTATGCTTGAAGAGACGAATACTCACATGAAGTAGAGTCAGCTGTTCAGTAAGAAGTGGATCTTCAGGGTGCTCTCCTGGAGTGAAACGATCTGTGAAGTGAATTCCTCTCAAGTAGGCTGTCACTACTTTCAGTGGATCTCCATCATACCGTTTGTGATACCTTTTTAGCAGTTCAATAGCAGCTTTGGTTGCGAGATCTGGAGCTTTACGTTGGTCTACGTTCGCGTTGATTTCAAGTCCGGCAAGTCTTGCGTCTGGATAACTCAGCCCCCACAATCCAGCATGATTCTTTCCATCATCAAAAGAGGAATTTAGCGCTGAAGCCACAATGGGTAAGAACTTGAAGTCGTCTTCAAGTCCTGCGGATTGCAAGTGACGTTCAAAGAGTGGGAAGTACAAATCACTCAGCAGGCGCAAGTTGGAGAAGGCCTGGCAATCGTCATTGAAGTAATAAGCGATGCATTTCGCTTCGGCCGTTCGATTCATTGCATACGGATGCAAGCTTTCATCGAGGGCCGAACTCTCGGGTATCTGCTGCTTTAAGTCTGGAGGACAATGCTGCAGAACCGAAGCATCAGGATACGTCTGGGTGAACAACTCTAGTAACCACTGCTGTTGCGAAGAATATAAAATCTCTTCATAATTTGGTTGTGCATGGAGCGAATGAGCGGCACAAAGCAAGCTAAATATAGACAGCAAACGCAGCATAACTGCGAAGATAACGAGGTGACCACCGCCTTTGGTCTACACTTTTTTGAAGTTACCAACGATGGATGGAGAATATGAACAACTCGTCGAAGTTTTACAAAGGAGCCGAAAACAATCTTGTACCTTGATTGGAAATTATGGATGTTGAGGATTTTAAGCGAATCATCGCGCGGGAACGTGCGGCGAGAAAGGCGGCAGAACGAACGATGGAGTTCAAATCTGCAGAGCTCTTTGAGGCGAACCAGCAGCTCATGGAGCTGAATACACAATTAGTTCGTCGTTCTCAAGACAGCGAAGCACTCTACCGTCGTTTGATCGAGTCGATTACCGATGTTATCTACACGCTTGATGCTGACGGTCACTTCTTATTCATGAATAATTCAGGACTTCATCTTCTCGGTAAGCCATGGGAGCAAATCGAGGGAGTGCATTTTCTAGAACTGATTCAGGAAGATTCAAGGCAAGAGGTCGCTGCCTTCTATTCAGATCAAGTGGCTAACAACATGACGAACTCTTACTTGGAAATTCCAGTGGTTGATGACAAAGGAAGGGTGCGATGGATTGGCCAGAATGTGCAACTTATAAAAGATGGTGACGAACTGGATCAGGTATATGTAGTAGCACGTGACATTACGGAAGAGTACGCACTTAAAAATCTACTAACCCAAAGCGAAGAGAAGTACCGCGGCATGATTGAGAACATGCAGCTGGGCCTTATGGAAGTTAATGTAGACGGACGTATCATCGGCGCCAATGAATCCTTCCTTAAATTATGTGGATATACTCTAGATGAAATAGTAGGTAAGAACGCCAAAGATCTTTTCATTTCTTCAGAAGAAGAATTTGAACAGATGGAGTCAAAGGAGGCACTAAGAAAAGAAGGCGTCACCGACCACTATGAAATTAAGTTCAAAAGAAAGGACGGAGAAATTCGTTGGGTGGTCATTTCTGGCGCCCCTATCATTGATGACTCAGGAAATGTTACAGGGTCAGTAGGGATCCACTTCGATATTACTCATCGTAAGCTCATTGAGAAAGAGCTAAAAGACGCCAGGCGTTCCGCCGAACAGGCGCAAAAAGCAGAAAAGGAATTCCTGGCTCGAATGAGCCACGAGATCAGAACTCCATTGAATGTCATCTTAGGGATGTCGCATTTAATGTTTGATTCTGCATTACGGAATGATCAATTAGAATACATGCGTTCCATTCACTACAGTGCTCAGTTGCTGAAAGGTTTGGTGAGTGATGTGTTAGACTACAACACGATTGAGGCTGGAGAAGTAGAGCTTACCCCAAGCACATTCAATATACATCAACTGTTCGAGAGCTTCTATCAGATGTTCTCATACAACCTCAAAGAGCGTAACATCGACTTCACCTTAAAGATCGACCCAACGGTACCGAAGATGATTAAGGCTGATCAAGTGTTGATTAATCAGGTTCTTCTCAACTTAATTGGCAATGCAGTGAAATTCACGGATGAAGGCTACGTATCACTCGAAGTACAGCAAGAAGATGAAACTCTTCTCATAGAGATTAGCGATACAGGTATTGGAATAGAGACAAGTGATCTGAGTACTGTCTTTGACCGTTTCCAACGGTCAGATGATCCTGATGCTCGAACACGGGAAGGAAGTGGCTTAGGCCTGAATATTGTGCGCAAGTTGGTTGACATTCTTGATGGAGATATCAGTGTTTCGAGTGAGAAAGGCAGTGGTACTCGCTTCTTTATTGATGTTCCATATGAAGTCGCTGAGGAAACCGCAGATGTTGCTGGAAGCGGATTAAGATCAAACCTCATAGGTTTGACGGCATTGATTGCTGAAGACAATCCTATGAACATGGTCTTCCTTTCTAACCTATTAATTCGAGAAGGAGCAGAAGTGAAGAAAGCTGAGGACGGACAAGAAGCTCTCAATATGAGTCATGAAGGAAAGGTGGACGTCATTTTCATGGACGTTCAAATGCCGAAGATGACCGGGTTAGAGGTTACTCAGGAAATCCGAAGTGATCCTAATAATCCAAACACAAGAACCCGAATTGTAGGTCTTTCGGCCTTCGCATTTAAAGGAGACATTGAGGCCTCCTTGAAAGTGGGAATGAACGAATACATTACAAAACCCTTCGCTCCATCCGCCATATACGAACTCCTTGGTTTGGAAAAAGAAAGCTTACGTGCGACATCTCAGCATGACGAAGAAAACATGGATCAGTCAATTATGGAAGAACTCTATGGCGGGGATAGGTCGCATGAGATGCAGATGTTTGGCCTATTCTTGGCAAACATGCCACGGTATCTGGAAGAACTTAGAGAATTGGCAACTCAATCGGATGTTGATTCATGTGCATCTATTATTCATAAAATATATCCGTCGTTTCGAATGGTGGGCTTCCCGAAACAAAGTGAACGTTGGAGGTCACTTGAAAAGAACTTGAAAAGCTCAGAATTGTCTGACAAGCTCTTCGTCGAAATTCATCGTGAAATCAATAGGTCTCAAGCTAAATTGGCCATCGTTAAGCAGACCTTAAGTGACGCTGAACCTAATTAAGATTACTGAAAATGAATTGTTTGATCGTCGATGATGATGAAATGGCAAGAGCCTCTCTTGAGAATCTTTGTAGAAAGATTGATGGAATTGTTCCTGCTTGTGCGAAGGATGCATTAACAGCGATGAGAATGATGGAAGAGTCGAATTACGAGCTTGTGTTTCTTGACGTAGAAATGCCAGAGATGACCGGATTAGAACTGTTAGAGGCTTCTGATCAGATGCCAGCAGTGATCATCACATCTGCAAATCGCAAATACGCTTTCGAAGCATTTTCATTTGATGTACTTGATTATTTGGAAAAACCGGTGGCCTTACCACGATTAATCAAAGCGATTAACAAGGTAAAGCGAAAAAGTACACCAGCCGATGTTTCAGCTGAGAAAAGCGATGATTCGATCTATGTAAAAGTCTCTGGTAAGCTTGTTAAGTTGACCTATGATGAGATCTATGTAATCGAAAGTATGCGTGACTACGTGAAATTCATCACCAAAGATGGGAAACACGTTGTGCATAGCACACTAAAAGGCATCGAAGACAAACTCAGTGCAGAACTGCGGTTCTTTAAAACACACCGCTCCTTTATCATTAATACTGATCACATAGCCGATGTTGATGAGAAGTCAGTGGTAGTGGGGAATAGCGTAGTACCTATTGCTAGATCTATGCGTCCAGCGTTCATGGAAAAACTCAATCTGCTATAGACTAACCGTTCGTCGAAGGAACCGGGCAGCTCATCGAAATAGCGGAACTTTTCCTTGGATCAGTTCTGAACTTTAAGAAACGTTTAAGGCAAACGTGTTATGCAAATCGTTCAGATCGCCATAGGAGAAGGAGGCATGGGAATGCTCGCAGGTTGGGGAGCCCTATTGGGACTTGTCAGACTGTTGTGGGTAGTGAAACCGCTGAGCGCCACTTTTTACTATGAGCATAGAATCTTTAAAGTGAGACTCTTGAAGGCACTCGGACTGGGAAGGCAATACAAGCGCAAGTACCACCGACGAGGAAACGAACACAAAGAACGACGCAGAACTAAATCGATAACTAAAAGATACCGAAGATGACCGCAGCAGGAGCAAAAGCACTAGGATTGCTACCAGGACTCGTTCTTCCAACAAAATTTGAGCCTAAGGTTCAAGAGCACGTATCATGTGGATGTTGCGGAAGCGATCAATACGAGACTATACATCATTTCCCAGAGAATTACTTCGATCCAGAGTGGTTCGATACCTATTCATGGGATGCCAACCTTGGATTGGAGCTCCGCATTGTAGAATGCAAAGACTGTGGTCTTATCTATCAGAATAAGCGATTCTCTCCGGAGGCATTGCACCAGTTGTACCCAAATACGTATATCCCAGCAAAGATCAATAAGGTGAAAGAGATCGCGAATCATAAATTCGCTTTCCACATTGATTGGATAAAGAAGCATATGGGGAATACAAAGAATCCAAGTTTGCTTGATGTTGGTACACGTTACGGAGTATTTCCAAATTTGCTCCGACGTGAGAAGATGGATGCTTTTGGTATTGAAATGAATTTGAAGTGTGTACAGGCTGCTTGTAATAGCGGTATGGAAGAAGTTTACCTAGGAACTATTGATTCGCTGAATAATGTGATGGATTCGCGCGCGCAGAAACAAATTGACGCGGTAGCGATGTTCGATTTGATAGAACACCTTCTCGACCCAAAAGGGGATTTGAAGGCAATCGCAAAGTATCAGCCAAAAGGAGGAAAGTTATTCATCAGTACAATGGATATCAGTTCAATGGGGTACAAAGTCTTTGGTAAAGATTGGTACTATCTACACGGACAACACACTTTCTACTTCACTCCTAAGACTATTACGGCATTGTTGGAGTCAGCAGGTTACCGCGTTGTATCGATTGATCGATTTGGTGCGTTGAAGAGTCTGCGCCATCTCCCTGGTCAGTTCAGAAAATGGATGAAGTTCCAGTGGACTATGCGCTGGGGAGTTAAAGGAGAACAAGAATGGTTTGCAAAATATAGACCGCATCTGCTAGATACGATGAATATAGTAGCAGAGAAGAAATAAGGTAGGTATCAGTTTAAGTGAGATTTGGTTAGCCCCGGAAATGCTTTCGCGTTCCGGGGCTTTTATTGGCTTAAGAGCTGCCTTATCCTACAAGACCTACGTCCCGGCCCTGACATAAAATACCCCAAGTCTACCCGTAGTTTGTAGCGATAAAGTGTGTTCTGACTATCGGAGTATTAGTACAAATAGCAGCTGTAGGTAAGATGACCCTAGTCATAGTGGTCGTCTGGGGTGGTGTATTGCTTCTTTGCCGTTTCGCATGGAAGTACCTATACGACCGTATCAACCTATTCTATCTTGTAAGATATCGCTCACGTAGGGTCAGACGATTCCCAATCAAACAAAGACGACGCCCCACAAATTCTCGCAAGAAAGGGCGCAACCTTGCACGGGAAAGCATAAGGGAACATCGAGGTTGGAAGTCTTCATCGAGACGACCAGTATTTGATGGACACCTTTAAAAATTGGAACAATGACACAGATTCAAACTAATCAAACCAAGCCGCTACTTCAAGAAGTCTACAAATCGAAGAATACCGAACAGGTATTTAGTGTTGTACGTGAAAACATCGCATGTGTATGTTGCGGAAGTAATAATCACAAGCAACTCTACCATTACGATGAAGAGTACTTCGATCACGAGAAGTTTGAAACTTACTCTTGGGATGGCGGTTTCCCGCTAGACTTGACCATTGTTAAGTGTAACGATTGTGGAATGGTTTACCAGAACGAACGGTTCACAGAAGAGTCAATCGGCGCATTGTACCCACATCACCCACTTCCAGAAAAATTAGATTATAGTCGACTAATGCGTCACCATAAGTTTGGGTTCTTCCTTAATATGGTTCGCGAATATGCATCACCATCACGATTACCGAAGCGCACGGCGCTTGACGTAGGGACGCGTTACGGTGTGTTACCAGAACTCCTGAACCACAGAGGTTACAAGGCGTTTGGTCTTGAGATGAACTTGAAGGCAGTCAAACTAGCGAACGAAGCAGGTTTCTCTGGTGTTCATCACGGAACCCTTCTTGATCTTGAAGAGGTCATGAAGAAAGAACATGTGGATCGTCTGAACCTGGTGAGCATGATCGATGTCGTGGAGCACCTTCTATGGCCACAGCGTGATTTCGAAATAATCAGTCAGCACCAGCAGAAAGGAGATAAGATCATCATGTCTACCATGGATATCGATTCTCTCGGACACAAAGTGTTCGGAAAACACTGGTACTTCATTCACGCACAGCATACATTCTATTGGAGTGAAAAGACCCTTGGTACCTTGCTTGATCAGTTTGGATATGACCTGAAATACGTTCACCGTATTCCGAAGTATAAGAACCTTAGAATCCTACCTCAGGAAATGATGAAGCTTCGTAAGCATAAACAACACCTGTCTGGTAAGGATAAGCACTTTGAAAATGGCAAGCGTTGGTTCGCTGAACAACGCCCATCTCTCTTCGATTACATGAACGTAGTTGCAGAAAAGCGTTGAAAAGAAAAAGCCACCGCGAAGGTGGCTTAACTAACCAATGATGTCCTATTGCTTTTGACTGCTTAATTAAAAGCGTCAGTGGCTTGACATTTACAAGGTGCTCCCATTTCGGGAAAACTCCAAAAGTTTTAGATGAACCTTGGAAGTCTATCGTTGAACCGACATTCATGAACGACCATTATCAGAGAATAGACCTACATATTTCAAGAACGAGAGTTGGTCGTTGTGAACTCTTTGTGACGAAGCTGAGTTACCATTGCACATGCATTTCTCATTTCTCCGTCCTGCTCTAACATTTTCCGAAAGAGCAGACTACCCAGTCCACTACACATCATTCGACAGCACACTGAACCCTTTGGCAACATTTACTGCTGAAGTAGTTGAGAATCGAATTAAAGAAAGCAACGAAGCAAACGAAGCAAACGAAGCATTCTTCGCTGCTCGTTACGATGAGTCGAACTTGATCGGCGTAGTAATGGTAGTGGGAGACAAAATTATCTCGAACTACACCCATAACCTGGCGCAATTGGATATCGATTTCCCAGTAGCCCCAGAATTGGAAAAAGCACATGCATAAGAAGATTGCGGAACGCGGAACGCAGTGTAGTTATCGATTATAGTTTATCGATTCCAAAGACATCTACTCTGAGGGTAGCGAGGTGAAACAATTGATAAGACCATTCTCCAGATTTCTGGAGGGCGGTTTGTCATTTTATTCCAGATCATGGAGAAATTATCTAATTCATTCATCCCTGAATTTGAGCGTTTTATTCTGCTTTGAATCTGAATTAGTCGAAAAATACACGGGAAGAGACAACCTTCTAGTGATCACGCCGTACACGAATGAAACCGACTTTGAACTTAGGTTCTTCCCCCTTTTCTGAAAACAAACTAGACATCTAGATCTGCATGAGGCCAACCTAACCTACTGAGCAGATGAAGAACTGTTACTTGCTAGCAGCCACCTTATTGACCTCTCTCGTTTCGTTTGCGCAATCACGCGTAACAGACGATCTCTTGCACCTTTACACCTTTGGTGAAGGCAGCGGGCAGTACATCCACGACCTTTCTACAGATAATATTCCACTCATTCTTGAGGTTCAAGACCCATCACATGTATCATGGGATAACCCAGGACTAACAATCAATGAACCAACCTTGATCCGTTCGATTTCATCTGCGGATGAATTGAATACTAACGTTCAAAATTCTGGTGAAATCTCACTTGAAGCATGGATTACACCTGGGAATTTGACGCAGGATGGACCTGCACGCATCATTACTGTTTCAAATGGTTCGTCTGATCGTAATGTGATGATCGGACAAGATAATGATACTTACGTGTGCCGCATGCGCACAACGGATACAGATAATAACGGAATTCCAAACTCCAACTCGCCAGGAGGAAGCGTTGAGCTGAACCTGCAACATATCATTTATACCCGAAACGCTTCTGGAGAAGAGCACATCTTCCTGAATGGTGAGTCAGTACACCAGGGACAACGCGATGGAGACCTTTCGAATTGGTCGAGCGCGTTCCACCTGGCACTGGGGAATGAAATTGGAGCTGATCGTGCGTTTGTTGGTACGTACCATCTGGTAGCCGCATATGATCGCGCCTTATCGGCGGAAGAAGTGACGCAAAACTTTAACGCTGGTGCTGTACAGCCAGGAGCTACTCCTTCTGAAAGCACCTGTGAAACTGAATTCTGTTGGATTGATGGTTTCGGCGCTAGCCGAAGATCACTCTGGTTGCCAAACCTTCCAGACGATGTTGATCGTCGATTCGAATTTGATGAGAATGGCGGACACTTCGATGTTTTCGAAGATGGTACCGCACACATATACGGACATTGCATCAACCAGTATGATGAAGACTACGGATTCTACGTTGACTTCTGGTTCACTGAAAGGAAGAACTGGGAAGAATGGTCAGATCTCGGTAGAGGATGGAAAGGTGATCCAAACATCGTCGGAGACCTCTACGAGACGTGGAATTATTACATCATGGACGAAGATCAAGACAATGTATTGATCGGGACTGGGCTGTTCGAGGGAAGCCTTTTAAATGTGACGCACAAGCCAAGTAACTTCTACTACGGTTTGCAAGTTGGAGAGGCGGCGAACGATCAAAATGCTGAGCCTGGGATGTCCTGCTGGTTCGATTACACCGGCCAAATTAACGGTGAAGATGTGATTGGGAACGGTGATATCAACCTTGAAGGAGAGTGTAATGACATTCAAGTCATGAACTGTGCCGTTGATGTGACAGTTGACTGTATAGACGGAGGTTTCACTCCAGACATCACTGGGGAGCCGACTATCTACTGTGAAGAAGAGTACACGCTAACATACGCAGATGAGGTGATTAGTGAAGAGTGTCCATTAATCATTGAGCGTACATGGACGGCTACTTCGTTAAACGGAAATGTTGCAGAATGCGTCCAGACCATTACTTCATTAGACGAACAAGCTCCAAACATTGAGTTAATGGTAAATACTGAAGCTGGGTGTGACCCTCAAGCTGCCTTCGATGTGACAGTAACGGATGACTGCGACCCAACTCCAGAGGTAACACTAGACATTTCGAACGAAGGTGTCGTATTTGGTGATGATTGTGATCCAGGACAACTTCGAACGCAAACAATTGGAGGTTGGGGAACCAACCCAAATGGAAATAATCCAGGGGTTTACCTAGACGCCAATTTTGACGAGGCGTTCCCAAATGGCTTGACGATTGGGTGTGAGAACACCTTAACGCTGACTTCAGCACAAGCGGTGCGCGAATTCTTACCAAGTGGCTCAACTCCGACAACGCTTCCTGAAGGACAGCTTGTAGATCCTGGTCAAGGGTACAACAATGTATTCGCTGCTCAGCTCGTCGGCCTGACACTGTCAACGACCTTTGATGCTTATGACGCTGATTTCGGTGCATCTGAATTCGCATTAAATGAGACCATCATGCTTGATGGTGGATTCCAAGGGATGACAGTAGCTGAATTGCTAGAGCTAGGAAATCAACTAATCGGTGGATGTGTCAATGGTGTGAACGCTTCATCGCTAAACGACGCAATTTCCATCATTAACGAGAATTATGTTGACGGAGCGACCAACAACGGCAATCTGGGGTGCGGCTTTATTTTTGACTGTGCCATTCAATACACGGTACAAGTAACTGCTACAGATGCCTGCGGTAATGTGGCAAATGAAGAGCTCACGGTCTATATGGAAGATACCAGTGCACCGGTCATTACTGTTTTCCCTGAAGATGTGACGGTTGAGTGTGGCGAAATTCCAGTACCTGAGATTGTATTCGAAGACGACTGTAGTTCTGAATTCGTAGAGGTGGAAGTGACGGAGCAAGAATTCTCTGGAACATGTCATCCGACCATTCAACGTACATATACACTTACTGATCCTTGCGGAAATGCTACCACTCATATCCAGTACATTACAGTGGTAGATTCAACGGCTCCAACATTCGTCAACGAACCAAGCGATATGGTGCTTAATTGTGAAGATCAGATCCCTGAATTCACGCCTTCAGTAGAAGATAACTGTGGAATACCAGAGGTGACAATGGATGAATCGACTTCCTCGATTGATTGTGGAACGCTCATTATTCGCACATGGACTGCCATTGACGCTTGTGGAAATACAACGAGCATAAACCAGCAGATCTTTATTGAAGACAATGAAGGACCTTCACCAGTGAATGCGCTGTCAGATGCTACGGTGTCTTGTGACAACATCCCGCCATACTCTGAGGTGGTCTTTGAAGACGATTGCTCTGAGATTCTGGAAGTGAATATTTCCGAAGAGCAAGTAGGCGAGGGGTGTGAGTACCTCTTGGTAAGAACCTATACAGCATCAGACGTTTGTGGAAATACAACGGTATTGATGCAAACACTCACGGTTGTCGATGAAACGGCACCTGAATTTGTTAGTGTTCCTGAGAATGAAATATTGAATTGCGGGACAGAGATCCCCGAACTATCACCTGTGGCCATTGACCAGTGTAGCGAAGTTGTGCTGGCATATTCAGATGAATGGTTAGACGGAGAGGGTTGCGCGCAGCTCTTGCGCACTTGGTCTGCTACAGATGATTGTGGTAACATCGCTAACGCGGAAACGGTGTATACCTTCATTGATGAGGAAGCCCCTCTCTTTAGCGGTGTTCCTCAAGGAGGAAGTGTGGGATGTGAAGACCTCACCGACAATGCGCTCGTAACTGCGATGGATGCCTGTGACGGACAGATTCCTGTCTTCATGGATGAAACCGTGTCTACCGAGAATTGTGTGGTGACCATCACACGCGTTTGGTCTGCTACTGATTACTGTGGTAATGTCGCTAGCGCGGAAGTGGTTTTCACCTACGAAGACAATGCAGCGCCTTCAATCGCGGCTGAGCCAGAGGTAACGATCGAATGTGCCGAATTGCAAGCTTCAAACCTGATTGAGGTCATTGATGATTGCGACTTCGCTCTAGAAATCGGATTCGAAGAAATCCTATTGGAAGGAGATGCTCAAGGATGTAACAGAACCCTTGAACGCACATGGTTTGCTTCAGATGCCTGCGGTAACGAAGCCAGCTTCACTCAGATTATCATTGTAGTAGACGAGTCAGCTCCAGTATTTGAATTCGTCCCAGCTGATATCGAAGTTGGGTGTGGACAGACTCCGCCATACGAAGAGCCGATTGCCACAGATAATTGTACCGAGGTAACCGTTGCCTTGGCCTTTGAGTTAGTGAGCAATGGGTGTTACGACCAACTCGTCCGCACATGGACGGCGACGGATAACTGTGGAAACAGTAGTTCAGCTCAGCAGGTGGTGACATTCGTTGACTCAGAAGCACCCGAACTTTCTGAAGCTCCAGCTAACCTAGTTCTTGATTGTGAAGCATCCATTCCAAATGCTGCAACGCTCACAGGATCTGATAATTGTGGAGAGGTGACTATCGAGTTCGAAGAGTCGATTATTGACGGAGACTGTTCTTCAGAATACACGATCGAGCGCACATGGACCGCTGTAGACAACTGTGGTAACACAGCAACGCGTGTTCAGATGATTTCGATCACCGATACAACGGCACCGATCTTCGATTTCACACCTGAAGACATTACCGCGGAGTGTGGTGACATTCCAGCACCACCAGTGCTGACAGCTTCAGATAACTGTGGTGAAGTTACCATTGATTACAGTGAAGATGTAGATGCGGGCGGTTGTCCAAACATCTACCGTACATGGATTGCTTCAGACGGTTGTGGTAACGAAACGATGTTCGTGCAAACGGTACTTGTTCAAGATAATGAACCACCAGAATTGACTGGAATTCCAGGAGATATGGAGGTAAGCTGTAGCACCATTCCGGTGATGCCAGAGCCTGAAGTGAGCGATAACTGTGATCAAGACGTAGCAGTAACTGCTAACGAAAGCATTGTGGGTAGTGGATGTGAATTCACCATTATCCGCACATGGATCGCGAGCGACGATTGTGGAAACACAACCATTGTCTCTCAGTCTTTGAATGTGACAGATACAGAAGCACCGGTGTTTGTAGAAGCACCTCAAGATATTACCATAGAGTGCACAGAGATAGATCTCATACCATTACCAGAGGTATTTGACGACTGTGCAGCCACCGTGAACATCAGCTACGAAGACAGTGTGCTGGGATCAGGATGTAACTATGATATCGAACGTACCTACACGGCTACAGACAACTGTGGACAATCGGCGACGGCCACCCAGTTGATTCATGTCGTGGACACCACTGCACCTGTGATCTCAGGAGTGGGCGCGAATACTTTCGTGGATTGTTCGATGGTTCCTGAGCCAGACGCTGCTGTAGCGGTGGACGGTTGCGGCGGGGCAGTAGAGCTCGAAGTGGTTGATACGATCATTGATCAAGACGCATGTAACTACATCATTTCACGTACCTACATTGCTGCAGACCAATGCGGCAACAGTACAGCGCTGACGCAGTTGATTTATGTGTCTGATGTCCAAGAACCGGTATTCATCGGATTACCTGATGACATTACCGTTGACTGTACAGAGAATGCTCCAGCAGCTCCGAACGTTGTTGCTACAGATAATTGTTCAGCGAATGTGACGGTATCGATGGCTGAGATTTCTGAAGAGAATAGTTGTTCTACTATCATCACGCGCATTTGGTCTACGACTGACGATTGTGGTAACACCGCAATAGCTACACGAACAGTTACAATTACTGATTTAACTGCACCAATCTTCGATGAGGTACCTGCCAATGAGACGGTGTCTTGTGATGCCGTTCCTGAAGTCATAACTCCATCTGCTACAGACAATTGTGATGAATCAGTTGAGGTGAATTACAATGAAGAGATTATTGCGGGTGGTTGCCCTTACGAGATTCGGAGAACCTTCACAGCAGTGGATGATTGTGGTAACGAAACCATCGCTGTTCAGCAGATCTTTGTGATCGACAATGAAGCGCCAGTTTTGATTGATCTCCCACAAGATTTAGTGGTGACTTGTGCTGACCTTCCTGAAGCAGCGAATGTAACAGCTACTGATAATTGTAGTGGTGCTAAGGTCTTGTTTGAAGAGCAAATAGGAGGGGACGGATGTACACAAATTCTGAACCGTACATGGACAGCCATTGACCTCTGTGGCAATACCACTTCATACACTCAGAGTATCACTGTGATCGATGAAAGCGCTCCAATCTTCCTGGAGACGCCAGAAGATCTCACCGTGAGCTGCTTGATGGTTCCTGAGTTTGTGATGCTCGAGGCGTATGATGACTGTGGTATAACTGATGTTCAGATGGAAGAAATCATCACGGAGACCGATTGTATCACGGAATACAGCATTCTTCGCATCTGGACGATCACTGATGCGTGTGGATTGAGCAGCAGCTATTCACAGCAGATTGAGGTGGTAGATGACATTGCACCAATTCTGGTGAATGTGCCTGAGAATGTGACGGTTGATTGCGATAATATCCCAGAGATTCCTGAAGTTTCAGCGATTGAAAGCTGTGGAGAAGTGGTAGACGTGACATTCACTGAAGAAATCATTGTTTCAGAAAATGATAACGATGATTGCGAAGTAGGTAATGCTGCTGGTCTTGCCGGAGATATCGCACTGTGGTTACCGGGTGTTGATGGTGTGGCTGAGATGTATGTTTATGGCCCTAACGGGGGAACGCTAACGCTTAATGAAGCCAATGGTACTGCGCATCTGACAGGCGAGGTGTTCAGTGTAGACAATGCAAATCACAGCTTCATGCTGGATGTCCACCTACACGAACAACGCTCATGGGATGAGTGGTCAGCACTTGGTCGTGACTATAAAGATGACCTTGGCATTGCGGTAGACGATTTCATGGACTGGTCTTACTTCATTCTGAATGGCGAAACCAGCCGTTTGATCGGAACAGGTAGCTTCGAAGGAAGCGAGCTCAGCATGAGCCATGCTCCGGCCGATTCGACCTTCGGATTCCAGTTGGGAATGAATGCCAATAACTTTAGTGAAGGAGTTGGCCTTGGAGGTTGGTTCTTCTACGAAGGAGAGCTGAACGGACAAGCAGTGAATGGAGTAGGAGATGTGTTCACCGAAAACTACTGCTGCCAAGATCAAGAGATCATCCGCTCATGGACAGCCATTGACTGCGCTGGAAATGTAACCACTTACACACAGACGATTACTGTGACCAACCTCATTCCTGAAGGTGGTCCACAATTGATCTTTGTAGACGATTATGACACAGGCTTCGATGTACGAGGCAGTGCAGGAGACGACTTTATTATCACCTATGAACCAACGTTCAGCGGTGCAGCGAGTATAGCATTATTTGACCTGCAGGGGCATCAGCTAGATGTCATCTATGACGCGCAGGTTATTGAAGGCGCGGTGTATACACTTCGGGTCCCGAAGGCGGGGTTAACGCCTGGGGTGTATGTATTCACAGCGGCTGGTGACAACCGAATCTTAACCGATACCGAGATGGTTCTCCGCTAAAGATTTTTCGTTTCACTAGTACGTCGAGTTAGTTATCAGGTAGGCGCAAAGACAACGGTCTTTGCGCTTACTGTTTTTACACATTTTCGTGCAACCTTTGCAAATAACTTTGTCACTGTATAAAACAGCACCATGAAGAAGTTCCTTATTCTCCTTTTTGCCCTACTCGCATTTCAATCTGAATCACAGGCCCAAGGTGGTCCTTACGACTACATAAACGTCGGAGTAGGCGTTTCAGGTTGGGGGATTCCAGTGTTTGTAGGCGCTGCCGTCACAGTGGCTGAACAGATTACAGTGGGAGCCATGTTCTCTGGACAGCGTCGTGCAGAGCGTTTCCGTTCAAATCAAGGCACGGTTCGTTGGGTACACACGATCATCGGATTGTCTGCCAACGCTAATTACCACTTCCTTGAGCCAGGAGAAGAGTTCGATGTATACGCTGGTCTTTCAGTAGGCTATTACTTCTGGAATACCCGCCTTAAAGAAAGCTTTGACGGATTCGACGGCATTTACACAGGTGGTGGAGACGGAGGAGTAGGCCTCTCATTGCAAGCTGGAGGGCGTTACATGCTCGATAACGGCATTGTGCTCTATGGAGAGATCGGAGGAGGTACGGTGCTCTCTAGTGCCCGTATTGGGGTCTCTTTCCCGCTGAATTTCTAATCAGTCTTCGAGCTGACCGAGTACTTGCTCCCAGAAACTATCAACCCATAGTCCATATTGGTATCCAGAAGGGTGCAGGCCATCATTGGCTACTAATCCTTCGACGTCTGGCCATTGCTGAGAGATAGGAGTGATGTTATACCACGCAATGTTATAGCTCTCTGTAATACTCTGGCATGAGGCATTGAACTGTGCAAGGTCTTCTGAGATGCTTTCTTGATTGCTAACGCCGAAATCGGTATAGCCGTAATCAGGAATCGAAACCACAAATACACGATCAGGGCTTCCCGCGATATTGATTGCGCGTTCCAATAGGTCCGTGTATTGTTCCTCGTACTGAGCCAGGGGGAGACCTTGATACTGATTGTTCACTCCGATCAACAGGCTCACGAGATCATAGCTCATAGAGTCTACGTTCGCTTCTTCCATGGCATTGGAGAGGTTCGCGGTGGTCCAACCCGTGGTAGCCACAATGTCTGGGTATTCGACCTGGTAGGTGGCTTGTTCAGCATTGAGGCGTTCCTGAGGCTGGACTGGCCAGCGTTCCGCGCTAGCGACACTCTCACCGATAGTGTAAGAATCACCTAAAGCGAGATAAGAGATCGAGGTAGGAGCTTGTCCAATCAGTCCTTCTTGATCGGTCAGGGCGTGCGGAATCGTTGAATCTGCCGGGATCACACCAGCGCGTTCAGAGATTTCAGGCTCTACTGCGGTAGGCTGACAAGCGGCTAAAACAGTGAGAATGATGGTAGAAGCAATCAGGAACATGTGTTTCATGGTAAAAGGAACAGTGCAAGGTAAGAATGGTTCGAAAACCGAATGCTCGCGATTTTGAACCAGATACTCATTTATATGCACCTAATGCATATTCCGGGAACATTCATGCATTTAGTCGTCTCATATTTGTTGTGTAGCCCCACGACAGAGGAGGAGATTTCAGACGAAATGCTTTGCATAAATGAAGGTATTTCAATAGCTTAGAGGAGACAGTGGTTGGGGCGCCTAACGAAACTTTTTTGTCCCGAAACCAGTAAACTGTTAACAAAAACCTCATCCAATGAAAAGACTAATCACTCTAATGGCCGCTGTAGTTGCTGCGTTCACTATGAATGCAAGCGATGTTCAGCTCGTTGTAGAAAAAGTTGACAACGGTGGTGCCGTTCCAGGATACACATACCGTGTTTATGCACAACTACCAAGTGTACAGCACTCGCTGCACGCGGTATTCGCAGATGACCAAGACAACCTGAGCGTTGAAACAACAGGGTCATTCTACCAGAATCAATACGGAAATTATTCAACGATCGATATCAACCCAGGAATCATCCAGGCTGACCCAGCGTTGGCTTACGATAGCTGGATCACTATTGGTGCTGAAAACAACCAGAACAACAACCTCTGGGCTATTGGAGTAGAGTACGATGCCTTCCTTCAAGGAGGATCATTGACAATCGACGATGGTGCGTGGTTCGTAGTTCCTACGGATGTGCGCGCTATGCCTGATTCAAAGAACTTGATCCTATTGATGCAATTGACTACCGACGGAACAGCGACAGGTGCGCTGAACTTCCAGGGGTGGGATGATGACGGAGGTGTATGGCAAGCACGCCAGGTGACCTTCTCTACAGATAACGCACAAATTTTTGGATGTACGGATCAAGGAGCATTGAACTTCAACAACGAAGCTGAGTTTGATAACGGAACATGTGAATACGCTGAGGAGTCTTCTAACGATACTCCAATGAACAGCCTAACAGCTGCTACAGACGAAGCGGTAATCACTGTATTCCCTAACCCAGTATTCGAAGGGCAGTTCAACCTTCAGTTCTCTGAGCGTCTTGACCTGTCTAAAGACAACATGATCGTAGACATCTTCTCAATGAACGGACAAAAAGTTCTTTCACAGGAGATTTCAAACGGAGCTGTGATCGGTGGCAACCGTGTGATCGTGAATCACGAACTCGCTACTGGGACATACACAGTAAACATCACCATTGGAGAGTACAACGAAGCTGTTCAGGTAATCGTTCAGCGATAAGATAATTTACCTAAGCATGAAAAAGCGTCGGTAGTGCCGGCGCTTTTTTTTTTCTGAAGACTACGTCTTCAATCGATAAACTATAATCGATAATCTATAACGTTTAGCTTCTGGGAATCGATGATGGCTTCACGGGTGCTTGTTGGTGGGAGGAATGGACGCCATTAGGCGTCCCTACATTAATTCCGTGGGGGGATAGAGGCGCCTCCGGCGCCAGAATGTAAAGGCAACCAAGCGCAAAAGTTCCCTAGACCCTAGACCCTTGTCTCTAGTCTAAGGTGCCATTTCGCCTTTTAGCCTTTTAAGCCCTTACTCATCGAAGGACAATTCCTTTTCCCAAATCAACTCCCCATCACCATCATACACCTTAATCGTGCACACGCGCTCTCTGAACTTCCCAGAGAATTCGAGCATAGCGAAGTTGTGTTCACCAACGACCGTTCCTTCAACGCGGTTGTTGTTGGGCTCGTCGGTGTGGTCATAGGCGCGAGATGTGAGGGGAGAAGCGGTTAGATCATAAACGACATTCCCTTCAGGTAGTGTCACCTTGGATAGTTCAGTGTGGTGACGATCGCCGGTGAGGAAGATGACATTGCGGATACCTTCCGCGTCGAGTCGACGTAGCACTTCGTCGCGTTCTTTCTGGTATTGTGCGTGGTTCTCGTAGATCGCAGCATCGCTGAGGAATTGCCCACCGGTAGCGATAACTTTGAAGGAAGCCTTCGAGAATTTCAGTGATTCAATCAACCAGTCTACTTGCTCCTTACCCCAGATTTGATGTTCTGCAGTCTCTAACTTGTAGTTGGAGCGGTGGTAACGATTGTCTAAGAGGAAGAACTCAACATCATTAAAGGCGAAAGAAGTCGTGATTCCTGGATGTCCGGGAATACCGAAGCTTGGGTTGCCCCAGAAGAGTTCAAATGCTTCGAGCGTCCAATCTTTGTGGACGTACGAGCGATCTGAGTCATTCGGGCCAAAGTCGTGATCATCCCAAATAGCGTAGTTCGGACAAACACTCAAGATTTTCTGCATCTCTGGAATTCCGCGGGTATGCGTATAACGATGTGCTATACCTGAACGACTACCATAATCCACTTCACGCAGGTAGATGTTGTCTCCTAACCAAAGCATCATATCTGGTTCCATGCCGGCAATTTGATCAAAGATCCCATAACCTCCACCATAAGACTTTCCAGGACGATCATACTCCGGCTCATTGATGTAAGCACATGACCCTGTCGCAACCGTAAACGCTGGAGGATCCGTGCGGTAATGCCACAAAGACTGGGTGGTGAATTCATATCCTTCCTTACGGTTCTTTTGTCCGTCAACCGTAACGATGTAACGGTAGGTCGTCCCCGGCTCCAATCCGCTCAAAATGAACTTCCCCGTAAAGAAGGTAGGAGAGGAGGTCGTCATCGGAATGGTCTCCACTTGCGTTGGATCATCCTTCGGGTGGTATTGCAACACGACTTTTGCGGAGGTCTCCGTCTGCACCCAAACACAAGCTTCACGAAGGTCAACGTAACCTAGCATCGGCCCAGAAGCAAGCTGAGCCAACAAAGAAGAATAAAACGCCAACAAAATGGCAAGGAGGATCATTCGTTTCATAGGCGCAAGATAGGTGGGGATGTTGAAGGGCGAAAGGGCGAAAAGGCTAAATGTTAGTCCCATCCTGAAATAGGTTGACATCAAAACCAAACACAATGTCACAAACCTATTCAGTCCGCCAGCGCTTCAGT
>JAKVAX010000011.1 GCA_022447625.1 Flavobacteriales bacterium
CTATGCAAAGACATTCAGTGGCTTCTTGACAAGAATCGCTTCTAAGTTGGCAGCAATCGCTGTACTGCAAAGAGTTAACTTAGAAAAAGGCAGGTCCATAAATCATCTCAAACATGCATGGAGTTAATAGCACAACGCGTTAGCTTATAGCTATGCCTTTACCTCCGTTCCCGTGCTCATTTTTAGAATTCGATTCGGTTCAGAGTTAGAGGAACGAAGGATACTTACTCTTCTCAAAATGAACACCCAACAAAGCACCATTAACCCTTCTTAACCCTCTGCCACCCAAATTTTCGCCATCTTCTCTCTACTAACACTATTGGCCTTGCTTTTTACCCGAATTCAGCTTCTGACAATCGATATTTTGTTTGGCCTAGAGATTAGCTCAAAGAGCCGAACTTAGTTAACCCTGAAATGAATACCTCAAATGAATAACATACTTGATAGTGAGGATTTAGACATTCCGGAAGACTTGCTGAAACGATTCATGAGAAGGACCTTCTTTAATGCAATCATCTCTTACATCATCAGCCTGGTATTTTTGTATGCTTTTATGAGGATCGCATTTGGTGACAGCTCAATCGAGACTTGGATTAACATCATCTTGCACTGGCACTCTCTAATATTCTTTCCTATGTTGATTCTCGCCACAAGAAAGACAAGTAACTACATAGGCAAGTTGATCGCCTTTCGTAAAATCAACTCCTTCGTAGGGTTCTTAGGGATCCTTTACACATCTATGTTTATAACAGCCATATCAAGCTATTTGATATTCTATGCTATCCATGAGCTTTTTGTTGGGAACACTGGAGGAGTCGAGATTTATCTCCGTTTTTTTGTCATGAATGCCTTGCTCGTTCTTTTTCCATTTCTCTTCTTGGCCATCATCCTCGGAGAAGATCTTCGTACGAAACGAAATGAACTATCCTCCAGGTTACAAAACCCGAAAAAAGATTCGTGAACTCATTTGTTCCCTCAAAAACTCCAAATCCCCCCACGAATTCTCCTTCACCTCATCCAACAGAATATCCTTCCTTTACTTAGCCTCAAAATCAAGCTTATCTCATGGAAATCCTCGACAACGAACAAGTCACCTCCTCCATTACACCCGAGATGCGCAGCCAACTTTCAAATCTGATTGTTGTTAGAAGCGCCATCTTTTGTGGGGTGGGATTCTTTGCAGCTATCCTAATCTGTGTGGCTTTTCTTGGCGCCAGTTTCTTGACCGAGCTCTGGAATGAACTCGGCATCGTGGTTCTAGGGGTTTTGGTTGGATTGATCGTCACCCTACTGACCACCACGCGATTCTTTGCACGCGTCATCTCTGAACAAAAACTCAATTCCTTATTAGGTGGAATTCTAATTGCAATTGTGACAGTCATTTTCGGACATTTTTTCGGATTCCTTGGCTTCATCATTGAGAATATGATGAAGGATTTCTACGACTTCCCAGGCTTTGAAGGCTATATCGCTACGCTTGGGTTAACAGCTGCATTTGGTGGCCTACCATGTATCATCCTCGGTGTGATCTTTGGGTTGAATGTAGGGTATAAGAAGCGCGAAATCTATCCACGGTTGGCGGGACGCCGTAGGCAGTAGGCTGATCTTTAGTTATTAGTTCTTAGTCTTTGGTTATTGGTTCTAGATTATCGATTCTAGATTATCGTCTATCAGTTATCGTTTATAGATTATCGTTTATAGATTCGTTCCATGTCCGATCTTCTCGATGAACAAGAGATAACTACCGAAATCTCCCCCTCCTTGCGTGAGGCGATGATCAGTTCTGTGATCATGCGCGGAATGATCTTCATCGTCATCGGTGTAGCACTGGCTATTGCCATCATGCTCATGTTGAGCGGCCCAACCTCTTTTACCAACCTCTTTAGAAACGAACGAGGAATGATCCTCGGTATCATCGTCGGACTCATCTTTTGTGTCTTGGTAGTGGTGCGTTTGGTAGCACGATGGGTGGCTCATGAACAACTGGCGAGCATATTCGCAGGCTTAATCATCGCCTTCGCCACCCTCCTTCTAGCCCATACCTTCGGATACCTCGGATACGAAGCACAACACATTAGCGACCCACCACCAAACCACGAACAAGTCTACATCATCGAACTCGACTACGGCAGTACACTATTTTTCACCATGCTCATCGGAGGACCGCCGGCGCTAGTGCTCGGACTTATTTTTGGAATTGGTATAAAACGAAGGAGAGTTGTTCTTTATGGGAGGTAGGGGTTAGCATGATTAGGCCGCCTGCGGCGGATAGGATGGTTAGGGGTACGCACACGTGCCCTTATCCAAGGGCGCACCACGTACCTCTAGGGGCACGCATGCGTGCCCTTAACTTATCGGTTATCAGTTATAGATTACCGATTACCCCTAGACCCTCGTCTCTCGACCCTCGACCACTAGAACAAAAGCCCGTTCGGACCGCCCCTCGCTTGCAACTTCAAGTCTTGAAGGAGTGATGACTTCACATTCAGCTGAATGCTGAAGCTTTGTCGGACACCAAATGGAATCCAGTTGAAGGTGAATTCCCAGCAGTGGAGATCCCAGTAGAGATTGAGCGTGGTTGGAGTGAAGTCCTTTTCTGTGAAATCGTACCCGGAATCGAAGCCGATTTTCCATTTTTCGAAGAGACTAAAATCTCCACGGAACAGCACCGTTTGGGCGATGACATCTTCATCTGCCTGGGTTTCGGTGTTCCAGTTGCGACGCAAGTTGAGCGTGTAGCTGAGGTTCAAAGACCAAGGAACATTGAAATCGACAAAAGCGCCTGGGTTGCGTTCAATGACTTCAAGTTCTTCCTCTGTGGCATTTTCTGTATTGCGAGTACCCGTGCGCTGCTTGCTTCGCAGGTTCATGTTCACCGAACCGGTCAAGCTCTCGAGACGTAGGAGTCGTCCTTGAGATTGGGATAGGTAGGTGTTGATTTCACGTCCTGTGGAATCGCGGTCGTAGGCGCTGTGGCTGCTGTTGGCGCTCAAGCTGATGTTATTCCAAAGCGTGGTAAATCCACGCATGGAGATGTTCGATAGATTCAATGAATCCGCCATCATATTATAACTACCTGAAATGATATAGTTATCAATGATCTTCTGCTTCTTCGTCGCGCCTCGTTTGCCCTTCTTATCACGCACCTTCACCTCGAGGTTGTTAGCCAAAGAGAAGTTCACGTTGAACTGCTCACTGGTGCTTCCCGGACGGAATCTAGCGGCATCAAATGTGGTATATGAATTCAGATCTCCTGCCGTGTCGTAGTAAAAGAGATTGCGGTTCACAGCCGGCACATATGACAATCCTGCCTGTGGGGTTACCACATGGCGAATGGCCTTGAGGTTCTTGAACTTGCGGAAGTTCTTGATCCCATAGAATCGGGTATTCAAACTACCACTCACACGCCAATCACGCGCAGAGCGGAATCCATTCAAGGTATCTGCCGCGAGATCTCCTGAATTTTGCTCAACTAGGTCGAGGTATTTGAAAGTCCAGTACTCGTTGTAGTTGAAAGAGGGTGTGAAGGTCACAAAGCCCAGACGTGCCTGCGTAGATACGCTGGCGGTCTGGCGAATTCCATTCTGTGCTTGACGATTCAACTGCGCTGTTTCATCCCAGCGGAAGAGACTTTGACTTTCCGAAATGAAGTTCTCGAAGTTGGCTGAATAAGTCACACCAATCTGATCGTACCACTTATTCGAACTCACCTTGCTCCCAAGCCATTTGGAAATTGGTAGGTTCGTACGGTTGCGGTTGAAGGTGATTCCAGGCAGCGTCAACTGTACATTTCCCGTCTGCGAGTTTTGTGAGTGTCGTGCATTAACGGCTAACGAATATGGTTTCCCTGGGAAGCTCTTATTCCATTGCACACTCGAGCTGAAAGTATTCGATAGGTAATCCGTCTGCGAGCTGTTCAGGTTATTCCGGAAGTTATTCGTCGTACCAAAGTTGATGTTGGCTGTGAATCGACTATTCGGACGAGCTTTAGGGTCTTGGTTGTGTTGCCAGCGGACAAAGAATTCCGTGCTCTTCGAGAAGTCTGAAAGCTCTGGAATACTCTGTTTCACCACCGTACGAGATATGTTGAAGCTTCCTGTATATCTATAGCGCTTCCGGTAATTCGTTAGGTTTTTAATACTCCAGCTACCGCGGGAATAGATATCTCCCAGTAGCCGGGTATCCAAATTCCGACCGAGAGGGAGATAATAACCCCCATCTTTTAAGAAATACCCCAAGCTATTCGCATTACCATAACCCGGAAGAATCACCCCATGGCTCGACTCATTCTTGGTCGGGAACCATGCAAAAGGCAAGGCCAGAGGCAATGGTACCTTCCTGACCTTCATGTACAACGGACCGGAGACCACCTTCTCATCAGGGATCAAGATCGCCTTACTCAAATGGAAGTGATAGTGAGGGTTCTCAGCATCACAGGTCGTGAACTTCCCTCCTTTCACGTGAATCCATTCGTTTTCGTGTAGTTTCGAGGTATTGGTATGGAAAACCGCATCCCCTTCTTGTGTCACTGCGATCTTGCTGTACCCTTGCTGGGTGCGGAAGTTGTAACACATGTACTCCTGAGTGAACGATTGTCCGGCGTCATCTAGGACCGGCTTGCCCATCAACACTCCCGTTGAATCCGGAACACCTGACGCGCAGGCCTCATTATTCGTGAAATCGTATTCGACGTAATCAGCCGTTAAGGTGAGGGTTTCAAACTTCACAATAGCCCCACCATATAAGAGAACACGGTTATTGATGGCATCGAAGATCATCGAATCTTCGGCATCGTAGAAGATGCTTGAATTGATCGCATCTACACTTTCGGTACTATCTGGCACTTCTTCCACGTTAGTGAAGGAAAGCGTGTCAGTTGGCACGATGGTTGGGTTATTAGGATCAGAAACCTGTAACGAATCCTCTTGACCTGCAAGGGAAAAGCATGTCATTATCAACACGGCCGCGAGGAAAAAACCGAGCGTGGTTGCTGATAGTCCGAGAGTGTTCGTTATACCTTTGGTCATTAGGGGATAAACGGGCGCCCAAAGCTACAATAGTTTCCCTATTTGCATCAGAGGCACGCAATGAGTTTAGAACATGAAGACGCATAGTAAACGTATAGCGATTCTTTTTCTTGTTCTGACCTTCGGAGTTTTTGTTGGCTTTACGCCAGAAACTCCTCAAGGGGTCATCCAAACTATCGTGCTCGACGCCGGACACGGTGGTAGCGATCCAGGTAATTTGGGAACAGGTCGTTACAAGACTACTGAGAAAGATATTACCCTTGACGTCACCCTCCGTGTCAAGAAATACATCGAGGAAGCTTTCCCGAATGTAAACGTGATTCTAACGCGTGACGATGACTCCTACCCTACGCTCGAAAAGCGTGTCGAAATTGCGAACACTTCTGAAGCAGACTTATTCCTTTCGATTCACTGTGATGCCTTCACGAAAGAAAGTGCTCACGGTTCTGGAACCTATGTGATGGGAATGCACCGCTCAGATGAAGCGCTGCGTATCGCCATGAAGGAGAATGCAGCCATTTACAATGAAGAGAACTATCAGGAACGTTACAGCTTTGACCCGAAAGATCCTGATACCTACATCGCATTGACGCTTCGTCAGAACACTTACCTCGATCAGAGCTTGAAGCTTTCGCAAAATATTCAAGACCAATTCCGCGATCGCGTGGGAAGAGTAGACCGTGGTGTTAGACAAGCAGGATACTATGTGATCTGCTTCACTAACATGCCGAGTGCCTTGGTTGAGCTCGGTTTCCTGACCAACAAAAAAGAAGAAGACTTCCTCAACACAGAAGATGGTAAGAGCTACATGGCTTCGGCAATCTTCCGTGCAGTGCGTGATTATAAGTCAGACATTGATGGAGTCCAGTATACAACGGTAGAGGAAGAGAAAGAGGAAGAATTAGAATCAGAGGGAGAATTAGAATTAGATGAAGAAGTAGAAACTGCAACGCCGCATTCATCGGCTTGGAAGGAGAAGATTTGTTATAAGGAAATTAAGCGCGGAGTGAAGTTCCAGGTACAAATTGCTACCTCTTCAACTCAAGTGGCCACTACTCCTACTAACTTTAATGGGTTGGATAGAGTGGACGAATATTTCAGCAACGGACTTTACAAGTACGCCGCTGGAAGCACTAAGAAATACAAGCATGCCCTTGAGATGAAGGATGTGCTTCGAAATAACGGCTTCGATGGAGCATTTGTGATCGCGTTCAAAGATGGCGAACGGGTGACGCTCGAAGAAGCAATGAACGAACAGCCATAAGACCAGATATAGTTTGAAAGGCGTCTCTAAAGAATTTAAAATTGGTGTGATCGTGGTGGTGAGCCTTACCCTGCTCATCTTCGGGATCAACTACCTCAAGGGAATCAACATCTTCGTTCAGCAACGAACCTTCTTCGCTGTGTACGACGATGTTGATGGATTGAGTGTGGCCAATCCGGTGATCTTGAATGGATTTAAAATCGGTCAAGTGAAAACTGTTGGATTCCACCCGAAGGGTGATGGATCACTGATGGTTGAATTCAGCATTGATCAGAAAGACCTCAACGTTCCAGTAGACTCAAAAGCCAAGATCTTTAGTTCTGATCTGTTCGGTTCAAAAGCAATTAAGATCATCATGGGTGACTCGACTTTGATGGCCAATCCAAAAGACACCTTGGAGTCTGAGATTGAAATGGGCCTCGCCGAATCCGTTCGACTTGAATTGATGCCGTTGAAGAACAAAACCGATGAATTGATCGCCGGTGTTGACGACATCGTAGAAAACCTGAAGACGGTATTTGATGATGACGCTACGCAAGGACTTCCGAAAGTATTCGAAAGTCTGCAGCGTACAATGGAGACCTTGGAGAAGACAACCCTGCGACTTGACGAAACTATCGCAGATAATAGCGACCGTATCGATGGCATCTTCGCCGATGTGCACTCGATTACGACGAACCTCAAATCAAACAACGAGAAGCTCAACAACATCATCTCGAACTTTGATACAGTAAGTGATAGCCTCGCAAAACTCGAACTTTCTACTACCCTGAAAAAAGCTGATGTAGCCCTCGGTGAATTCGCTGATATCATGACGAAGATCAACGAAGGTGAAGGTACAATGGCCCAGCTGATCAACAATGATTCATTGCATACATCCCTCCTAAATACAAATCAGGAACTGCAATACCTCATCAATGATCTTTACATGAACCCTTGGCGATACGTTCATGTTTCTATCTTTGGCAAGAAACCGAAGGAGAAATTCTCTAGACGTGAACTCGAACAGCTTCGTGAATTGATTGACGAGCAGCTCGACGAACCGTCATCGGAAGAGTAAAAGGGTAATATGATCGCTCAAATCGCATTTGTGCTTGCATTCGCTGCAGGCATCTTCCTCTTTGCACGACGGGTGCGAGAGATCAGACGTAACATTAGTATCGGACAAGCAGTCGACCGCACGGATCGCAAGAATGAGCGTTGGCGCACAATGACCATGGTAGCCCTCGGGCAATCGAAAATGGTTGCTCGTCCAATCGCTGGATTCCTCCACCTCTTGGTATACGTAGGGTTCGTCTTAATCAACATCGAAGTACTAGAGATTGTCCTTGACGGTATTACTGGACATCACCGACTCTTCGCGAGTTTCGGCGGCCGTGTTTACGACGCGCTCATTGGAGCTTTTGAAATTCTGGCGGCATTGGTATTGATTGCCTGTGTGGTTTTCTTGATCCGACGAAACGTGATCAACATTCGCCGTTTCCGCATGAAGGAAATGGACGGATGGCCGAAGTCAGATGCCAACATCATTCTAGTGGCAGAAGTGCTCTTGATGTTCGCTCTGTTGAGCATGAATGCCTGCGACGCTTTGTTGCAAGGAAAAGTGGCTGAATTGATGGCTGCAGGACAAGAAATCCCTGAAGCACTTTCACATTACATTGAAGCTGGGTCGTTCCCTGTGAGCTCTATGCTGCAACCACTGTACGCTGGCATGGACGTTGACGGTCTGATCATGACTGAGCGCTTCATGTGGTGGTTCCACATTATCGGAATCCTCGCCTTCCTAGTGTACGTGCCTTACTCTAAGCACTTCCACATTATCATGGCGTTCCCAAACACTTGGTACAGCAAGCTGGAACCTAAGGGACAAATGACCAACATGGAAGCAGTGACCAACGAGGTGAAGCTGATGCTTGACCCTTCTGCTGATCCATACGCAGCGCCACCCGCTGATGCGGCTCCTGTGAAATTCGGAGCGAAGGATGTGCAAGACTTGACTTGGAAGCAGTTGTTCGACTCATATACATGTACTGAGTGTGGTCGATGCTCAAGTGAATGTCCTGCAAACCAAACAGGAAAACTACTTTCTCCACGTAAGATCATGATGGATACACGTGATCGACTGGAATAAGTTGGAAAGAATATTCAAAGCGATGGCAGCATCAAAGACGACGGCAAGTCGCTGCTTCGCGATTACATCTCTGAAGAAGAATTGTGGGCGTGTACTACATGTAATGCTTGTACAGAGGCTTGTCCGGTCAACATTGATCCGGTAAGCATCATCCTTGATCTACGTCGTCACTTGATCATGGAAGAATCGAAATCACCAGAGTCGATCACCTCTATGTTTAACAACGTAGAAAACAACGGAGCACCATGGGCCTTCCCTGCTGCTGATCGAGGAAAGTGGATCGAAGAACTTAACGCGTAAGAAAGATGGCTGAACATATTAACGTACCAACCGTAGCGCAAATGGTCAGCGCTGGAGAAGTGCCTGAAATCCTATTCTGGGTAGGCTGCTCTGGAAGTTTTGATGACCGCGCAAAGAAAATCACCAAAGCGATCGTTCGCATTCTTCATCATACTGGTGTCAAGTTTGCCGTGCTTGGAGCTGAGGAGACGTGTACTGGTGATCCTGCAAAGCGTGCTGGAAATGAATTCCTTTTCCAGATGCAAGCCATGCAGAACATCATGGTCTTGAACGGCTATGAGATCAAGAAGATCGTCACTGGTTGTCCGCACTGCTTCAACATCTTGAAGAACGAATATCCTGAGCTCGGAGGTAACTACGAGGTCATGCACCATACACAACTCATTAACGACCTGATCAAAGAAGGAAAGCTTGCCATCAAAGGCGGTGAATCTTTCAAAGGTCGTCGTATCACATTCCACGATCCTTGTTACTTAGGACGTGCAAATGACGTATACGAAGCTCCGCGTGAAGCGCTTCAAGCCTTGGATGCTGAGCTCGTTGAAATGCGTCGTTGCAAGCAGAAAGGGTTATGCTGTGGTGCCGGTGGTGCTCAGATGTTCAAAGAAGCTGAACCTGGCAACAAAGAGGTCAACGTAGAGCGTACTGAAGATGCGCTTGAAGTGAAGCCGAATGTTATTGCTACGGGTTGTCCGTTCTGTAACACTATGATGACTGATGGTGTGAAGAATTTCGAAAAAGAAGACAGTGTAGAAGTAATGGATGTAGCGGAGCTGATTGCTGAAGCTGCAGACCTCCTTCCATCCTAACGTTTTTTTAGCCTTTTGAGGTAGTCAATTTGGCTATCTTTACCCATTCCAAAATCAACTTGATGAAATTACTTGAAGGAAAGGTGGCGATCATCACTGGTGCCTCTCGCGGTATCGGAAAAGGAATCGCTGAATCTTTTGTTGCCCATGGGGCTAAAGTCGCTTTTACTTACCTCTCTAGCGAGGAAAAGGCGCGTGCCCTTGAAGCTGAGCTCTCTGCAAATGGCGTAGAAGCGAAAGGTTTCCGCTCAGATGCTTCGAAATTCGATGAAGCACAGAAGCTTGTAGAAGAGGTAGTTGCCCACTTCGGTACGGTAGATATCCTAATCAACAACGCCGGAATCACTCGTGACACACTCTTGATGCGTATGAGCGAAGAGCAGTGGGACGAAGTAATGGAGATCAACTTGAAGTCTTGTTTCAACCTGACGAAGGGTGTGTTGCGTACCATGCTTAAAGCGCGAAGCGGTAGCATCATCAACATGAGCTCTGTGGTTGGAGTAAAAGGAAACGCTGGACAAGCGAACTACGCAGCATCAAAGGCTGGAATCCTCGGATTCACGAAGTCTGTAGCTGCTGAGCTTGGTTCTCGTAATATCCGTTGCAATGCCATTGCTCCTGGATTCATTGAAACTGAAATGACAGGCGCCTTGGATGAGAAGGTAGTACAGGAATGGCGTGAAGCAATTCCATTGAAGCGTGGTGGTTCGCCTGAAGACGTTGCCAACCTCGCCATCTTCCTTGCATCAGATATGAGCGCATATATCACTGGTCAGACGATCAACGTCGACGGTGGAATGTTGATGTAAGCGCCGTTGGATATCCTGTTTGAACAACCGAATTGGCTCATTGCCGTGTGTCTGCTTCTAGCAGCACTGTTCGCTGTGTTCTTATACAGGAAAGATCGACTGAACCGTCACCTTTCAATTGGTACCAGAGCTTTCCTTGGGGTCCTTCGATTTGTTGCACTTTTCTTGCTTTCTCTATTCTTGCTGCACCCCTTGGTGCGTACCATTAATCGAGAAGTAGAAGAACCGTTAGTTGTGGTTGTTCAAGACAATAGTGAATCATTGGTTATGGCCAAAGATTCAGCCTTTGTCAAGAACGAATGGCCTGCGCAACTCGATGATCTTATCAGTCAGATTGGCGATAAGTATGAGGTACGTCCATACACTTTCGGAAGCACGCTTCGCGAGGGCATTGACAGCATTTCATTCACTGAGAAGTCAACAGACATCTCTAAGCTCTTTGATGGCATCTACAATCGATATAGCAATCGTAACATAGGCGCTGTCATCATTGCCTCTGATGGCATCTACAACGAAGGAGCCGATCCACGTTACCAAAGTCGGAAGCTGGATGCTCCCGTCTTTACGATTGCGCTTGGTGATACCAGTGTGAAGCGCGACATGCGTATAGCGGAAGTCGCGAATAACCGATTGGCTTACTTGGGCAATCAATTCCCTATTGAGATTACCACAGAGGGTAAGAAAGCGGCCGGTGAAACGGTTCGTATTTCTGTTTCCCACAAGGGAAATCAAGTTTGGAGCGAAAGCCTGACCATTGCAGATGATTACGTCTTGGATACACGTCGTGCAGTGCTCGAAGCCAAAGAGGCTGGACTGCAGCGCTACGTGATTACTGTTTCCACGATAGACAATGAGGTAACAACTGCGAATAACCGCTGGGAGGTCTTTATTGATGTTTTGGAGACTCGTCAGAAGATCTTGATCCTTGCAGAAGCTCCGCACCCAGATGTGGCTGCTTTGCGAAGTGCGATTAGCTCGAATCTGAATTACGAAGTCGAGAGTGTCATCGCTGAGAACTATGAAGGAGATCTAGAAGACGAAAGCTTAGTCATTTTCCACGGCATTCCGGTTTCCAATAACACTGGGACCAAGATGCTTTTGAAAGGGCTCAAGGAAGGCATTCCTTCCCTGGTCGTGCTTACTCAGCAGACCAACATGACCGCCTTCAACAACTTGAAGATGGGCTATGCTTTGAGAGCATACAATGGCACCAGCAATGATGTTGGTGGAACATTCTCTAAGGGCTTCCCCTACTTCCAGGTTGATGACGAAACACAGGCGCTGATTCGTGAGCTGCCTCCGCTAGCTGTTCCTTTCGGAGATCTTCAATCGGTTGAGGGTTCGGTGAATATGATCAGCCAGCGTGTGGGGAACATTGAAACGGATCTTCCTTTGATTTCATTCAACCAAGTCAACGGTACGAAGGTGGGTGTTATCACTGGTGAAGGCATTTGGCGTTGGAGAATGGTAAGTTACCTCAAGCGAGATAACCACGAAGCATTTGATGGCTTGATCTCAAGTATAGTTCAATACATGGCCAACCGCGAAGACCGTCGTCAATTCCGTATTGACGCGCCACGTGATCTCCTAGAGAATGAGCGCATGGTGTTCAATGCTGAGGTTTACAATGACAGTTACGAAGCCATTACTGATCCTGAAGTTGCATTGACCTTGACTTCTGTTGAGGGTATCAATTATGATTTCGCCTTTGGGCGGAACGGCGATTTCTATCGCCTTGATGCTGGCCTTCTTCCCGTAGGAGACTATAACTGGGAAGCTACAACCATCATCGGCGGGAGAAACTACTCCGAACGCGGAAGCCTCTCCATTGCTCCTGTTCAACTCGAAATGGCCACCACTACGGCTGACCACAAACTCCTTTACCAACTCGCCATCGACAACGGCGGTGACATGGTGTATCCAGATCAGGTAGCACAACTCGCCACTATGATCGAAGAAAGCGGCAATGCCGTCGCTGTTTCTTACGAGCGCAAAAAGCTCTCAGACCTCATCAACTTGCCATGGATTTTGGGGTTGATTCTACTGCTACTCAGTCTGGAGTGGCTCTTAAGAAAACGTTCGGGATCTTATTAGGCACGCGGATTGCAGAACGCAGATCGCGGTGTGGAATGTGGAATGAATTTATCGAAACCAGAATCCACTAACTTACACCTATAGCCTAACGCCTCCCCAAATCCCACCATTCACCTTGCTCCGGCTCCCGTTCCCCATACTTTGAAACAAACCGACGTGTTCTGGGCTTAATTTGATGGTATCTATTAAACCCTCACATCATGGCGAACAATCCTAATACACGACTCTTAAAATTCGGGATACCTGTTATTGCTGGTATCGTGATTCTTGTGGTCTTTTGGTCATCATTTACAGTAACTATCCCGTCTGGTCATGCTGGATTGATGTTCCACACCTTTGGTAGTGGTATCAATACAGAAGAAGCTCCGCTTGGACAAGGATTCCATTTTAAAGCTCCTTGGAATAAAGTGATCCAGTACGAGGTGCGACAGCAGCAGCGTATGGAACATTTGAGTGTCCTCTCATCGAATCTTTTGAAGATTGAGATGGACTTGACTGTATTCTTTCAACCGATATATGATAAACTCGGTTACTTGGAAGTAGAACGTTCTAAAGAGTATCAAGATAAAGTGATCGTTCCAGCTATGCGGTCAGTTGCCCGCGAAGTCATTGCCAAGTATTTACCTGAAGAGATCAATACAACCAAGCGCGAGCAGATTCAGAATGAGATTACCTCCGCTTTGGCTGCGAAATTTGAGGACAATTACGTCCAGTTGAATGACGTACTTCTTCGCAACATCAAGCTACCGCCGAAATTGGAAGAGGCCATTGAACGGAAACTACAGCAAGAGCAAGAAAGCCTAGAGTACGAATTCCGCATTGAAAAAGCGAGAAAAGAAGCAGAACGCAAGCGCATCGAAGCAACAGGTATTCGTGATTTCCAAGACATCGTATCTGATGGTGTAACAGATGATCTACTCAAGTGGAAAGGAATCGAAGCCACCCAAGCACTAGCTGAATCCGAAAATGCGAAGGTCATTGTCATCGGTTCAGGTGAAGATGGGTTGCCGATTATTTTAGGAGGAAACTAGTTTTTGGGCTTATGGCTTAAGGCGTAAGGCGGAGTGATGATGCTGTTTCCGGCGTCCGGTATCCGGCGTCCGTATAACCTCGCATTACTAACGCCTAGCCATGCCCACAAGGCATTGTGAGTTCTTCTCGTACACAGTACGATTAACGACGCAAGTTTCCCCCTACCTTCCATCTATGGAAAGAAGCTGGCGCTCTAGACGACGTATTCGAAGACTTGCTATTGTATTGGGAGTGATTGTGCTCCTTGGGGCTTTGCACAAACCTATTCTGCGTGGAATGGGGTCTTTTTTGATTGCAGAAGATCCGAAGACGCCGAGTTCGGCTCTGATTGTCTTGGGTGGAAATAGCTTTGAACGTGGAATTGAAGCAGCGAAGTTGTATGAAGAAGGCTTAGCTGATCACATTGTTTGTACCGGAGGAAACATCCCTACCGTGCTTTCTGCACTCGACAACGAGATGTACGAATCAGAAGTAACCCGAATCTACCTTGGGAACAATAACGTACCTATAGACAAGATTACGGCGCTTACGGGTAGCACCAGCACCAAGGAGGAGTCATACGAGGTCAGAGAATGGTGTGATGCCAACAACGTGGAATCGATCACCGTCATCTCCAGCTCGTTTCATTTAAGAAGGGTACGTATGGTCTTTGAACAATCCTTTGAAGACAGCAACACCGAGGTCTATTATCGAGGAGCCTCACCTCAGAACTACGAAGTAGAAGAATGGTGGAAAGCCGAAGGCGGATTGATCTTCGTGTTTAACGAGTATGCGAAGTACGCGTACTACCTGATTAAGTTTTAGCGCAGGCGGTAGGCAGTATGCCGGATGGTTCGTGGTTCGTGGTTCGTGGTTCGTGGAATGTGGAATGTGGAATGTGGAATGTGGAATGTGGAATGTGGAATGTGGAATGAATTTATCGAAACTAGTCTGCGCATACTAACGCCCATAGCCTAACGCCTAAAGCCCGCTGAGCACGCTACCCAGCCGAAGGCGAACTAATCATGCTAATTCCGGCGTCCGAAGTTTTGGCCACACCTTCAAATTATGAATTTCCTTAACCCCTTTTGCCATTTCGCCTTTTCGCCATTTAGCCCTTTAAGGACAAAAAAACGCCCTACCATTCGGTAGAGCGCAGAATATATTGGTTGGTTGGTAAGGTTCTTACTCTCCAGTATATACTCCTTCAGTCTTAGCGCGTTGAATCGCTGCTTCGATACCGATCTTATTCACGGTGCGAAGTGCTGAAGTTGAAATACGTAGTTTCACCCAACGATCCTCAGATGGGATGTAGAATTTCTTGTCTACAAGGTTTGGGTAAAAACGGCGCTTCGTTTTACGGTTCGAGTGGGAAACGTTGTTTCCTACCATCATTCGCTTTCCAGTAAGCTGACATACTCGTGCCATCGTCTTCTTCTTTTACTAGGTTCCTTAAAAGGGAGTGCAAAGAAACGCAATTTCTTACGAACCGCAAAGGTTCTACCCTAAAATTTCGTCCCTTACCATCGATAAAGCCATGTGTACGGCTCGATCTATATTTCTAGCCCGGTCTTTTCCGAATCGGAACTCCTTGGCAATCGTTCCTTTAGCTGAGCTTACGGCAATCCATACCAGTCCTACTGGCTTTTCATCTGAACCTCCTGAGGGTCCGGCTACTCCACTTGTCGCTACGGCGTAATCGGTTCCGAATTTTGATCGGGCTCCTTCGGCCATTTCACGAACTATCGCTTCACTCACCGCCCCGTGCGCCAAGAATGTTTCGTGCTTCACTCCAAGCTCGCCTTCCTTAATGTCATTGTGATAAGCAATGGTTGACCCCATGAAATACGCTGAGGCACCTGGTATCGCTGTTAATGCAGAAGCAATCCGTCCTCCTGTGCAGCTTTCCGCGCTAGCGACAGTCAAGCCTTGGTTTGTCAAAAGACGAGACAAAGTAAACTGAATCGCTTCGTCTTGCTCAGCGTAGACATATTTCCCTGCAAGGGAAATAAACTCATCCGCTTTACGACGCACCTTCGCCTTGATCGCCTCTGCGTCAGGTCCGATAGAAGTTAGGCGTACTTTCACACTTGTATACGAAGGCAAGTAAGCAATGCTGATCCTCTCAGCCTCCAGTGAATCTTCCCAGTCTTGCACCATATCTGACAAACGACTCTCCCCTATTCCTTGGGTCATCATCGTCAAGTGCTCAATGTGTGGCGTCTCAAAGCGCTCCTGAATCATGCGCAAGAGGTGGTTGTCGACAATACCCTTCATCTCAAAAGGAACGCCAGGCATGGAAACGAACACTGTTCCTTCATGATCGAACCACATTCCTTGGGCAGTTCCTCGAAGGTTTTCTACCGGAGTGCATTTCGCTGGCAAGGCCGCTTGTTGGCGGTTCACTTCTAGAATTGGAATTCCGCGACCAGCGAAATAAGATTCAATACGCTCACGAATATCATCGTGCATGACCAACTCGGTATCAAAGTACTCGCACAAGGTCTTCTTAGTGATGTCATCTCGGGTTGGACCTAATCCACCAGTCATCAGAATCAAATCAGCACGTTCACTTGCTTCTTTCAAAGAAGAAAGAATGTGTTCTCTGGTATCTGCAATGCTGGTGATCTGTGCCACGCTGACCCCAATGCTATTGAGGCGTTTAGCCAACCAGGCTGAATTGGTATCTACGGTTTGTCCGATGAGGATCTCATCTCCGATGGTGATGATCTCTGCGCGCATGCTCTTCTATAATTAGGCGCTGCAAGTTACCGCCTTTAGATAAAGCAGCACAATTTCTGCGTACGTTTGACTAACAAAATAACCCCATGAAAAAGCTATTGTTTCCTTTTGCCTCACTCCTTCTATTCTCCGCTTGCGATACGCTTCAGGATATTAGTGAAGTGATCTTGGAAGAACCGATTGCTACGCAACCTTCATTGACCAATGCAGAGGTGATCTCCGGACTAAAAGAAGCGCTGAAGATTGGTGCAGAAAAGGCTGGAGACTTAGCTTCGGCTACAGACGGGTTTTACAAGAATGAGTTGCTATTCATTCCCTTTCCAGAAGAAGCGCAGAAAGTAAAAGAAACAGCTCTTCAGTATGGATTTGGATCACAGGTTGAACAGTTCGAAATGACTCTCAATCGGGCTGCAGAGGAAGCCGCTAAGGAAGCTACTCCCATCTTCGTAAACGCTATTTCACAGATGACAGTGGCCGATGGATTCGCCATTCTCAATGGAGAGAAAGATGCGGCTACGAAATACCTAAAGGACAAAACCACAGCCGAACTGACCGAGAAGTTTCGTCCGAAAGTTTCTCAAGCCATTGAAACGGTCAACCTCACTGCCTACTGGGAGCCCATCATCACCAAGTACAATACAGTCAACATCTTAACAGGTGGAGATGATATTAATCCAGACCTCGAAGCTTACGTGACAGAACGCGCAATCCAAGGATTGTTCGTCCATGTAGAAGCTGAGGAAGCTGCGATTCGTGAGAATCCACAGGCAAGAGTCACCGAATTGCTAGAGAAAGTATTCGGAAGTCTTGACAATTAAGCGTGTGGAATAGAGTCTTTGTTGTGTATATTAGGTCGTTGTTTTGACCTAAACCTTCTGAGACTTATGAAAAGATTCTATGCACTCTTGTTAGTGGGCCTTTTTGCTATGCCAGCCTTTGCGCAAAATGGTAAAGCACCCCAACTACCTGTAGAAAAGCGTATTCCGCAACCAATGCCGGAGAAAAGCTACACCGGCGATGAGTACATCCCTCAAGTACCTTATGACACCCGTCCAGATAACGAGCTGACCTTCTCGAATGACCGTGAAGTTGTCATCTCTGAAGCTATAATCGGTATCACGCAGTATGATCTTCAAAGTAATGCTGCCGTGGATAACCGTGCACTTCTCTCTGGAGATGATTTTAGAGGCGCTTGGACTATGAGTTTAAGCTCAGGTTCATTCGACGACCGTGGTACGGGATTCAACGAATACGTTGATGGCGCATGGGGACCAGAACCGATCGATCGCATCGAGAGTGTTCGTATTGGTTGGCCATCGCTCATCGAAACTGCTAGTGGACGCGTTCTCGCGATTTCACATGCAGGTATTGACACTCCATTACACGTAGCTTACCGCGACGATTCTTCTTGGGAAGAATACGACATGAACCTCGGCGACCTTCCAGGGCATCTTTGGCCACGCGCTGCGGTAGGTGGAGACGATGGAACCACGATTCACGTGGTTTGTATTTCGACTCCTGAAGCCAACGGCGGAGCCCTTTATGAAGGGCAAGATGGAGCGATCCTTTACTTCCGTTCTACGGATGGTGGAGATACCTGGGATATCGAAAACATGATGTTCCCTGAATTGAACTCTGATAACTTCCTTGGATTCGACGGAGACATCTACCAGATCTCTGCTCGCGGAAATCAAGTAGCCTTCGGTGTATTCAATGACCTTGGAGATAGCTTCGTTATGATCTCAGATGACAATGGAGATACTTGGAGCTACAACAGCTTGGTTGACTTCCCAGTTGACAACTACGTTGTTGATTCTGGTTTACCAGATGATCAAGGAGACGACTTCGATGAAGACGGCGTTTTCCAAGAGTACTTCAACACGGATGGTGCTGGATCTGTACTCATCACACCTGATGGTACCGTTCACGTATTCTACGGTGAGATGTACTACATGGATGCTGACTTGACGGACACGAATTTCTCATACTTCCCTGGTGTGAACGGACTCGCTTACTGGAACGACACAATGGAAGAGAACACTTTCGAGACAATTGCTTACGCATACGACCTTGATGAAAGTGGTACGTGGGACATCGATGAGATCGCGCTTTACTTCGTGAGTGGAGCGGGAATGCCAAGCGCAAGCCACGATGCTGATGGAAACATCTACGTATCATACAGCGCCTTGATGGAATCACACTCTTCAGGTGTACAGAGCTACCGTCACATTTACATCGTTCGTTCTGAAGATGGCGGTGTAACATGGAACTCTGACAACGCTTGTAACGTGACTCCAGATGCTGATTTCGACTTCTACGAAGCCGTATTCGCAGCACAAGCTCCAGTGATTGACGATGAGATTCACTTGATCTACCAACGCGATTTCGAACCAGGTCTGCACGTCCGGGGAGATGAGGATCCAATCGATGTTAATGACATTGTTTATCTTGGCATCGAAACTGACCAGCTATTGGTTTGTGATGAAGACCCAGAGATCGAGATTGTATCTGTAGACGAACCTCTTGAAGATGGTGACCTCGAGATCTACCCGAACCCAGCGTCGGATCGTGTCAACCTCATCCTAAACAAGCGAGGATCTACTACAATCCAGATCTTCAACATGACTGGACAAGAAGTATTCAATGAAACAGTGAATACGAGTCTACGAGTACTAGACGTGTCAGATTTCGCCTCAGGTGTGTACGTTATCCAACTCACACTCAACGGCAGCCAACTCACGGAAAAATTAACAATCGAGTGATCGATTGAACTATCTAAATAAGGAGACCCGCGGAAGTGGGTCTTTTTTTTGGCTTAGGGCGTAAGGCATAAGGCGTAAGTTTGGGATTATGAATGGCCTAAGGGTAATTTCTAACATTGCCTTTGGCAACTATGAGACATGCGCCCGGCGCAGTTCTTGCGTTTATAAAGTTTTGGTTTGCGGCTGTAAAGTTGATGTTGAAGAGGCGCTTTTTCATGTGATGTTTGAAGAAATAGACTACCATGAAAAACTCTTTAAGAAGAAGGGGATGGAAGTATTACACCTCTGCCTCCTACTTCATTACCATCAATATCAAACCGAGGAAACAGTGGTTTGGATCACTAACAGAAAAAGGAGTTCATCTTTCTCCAACAGGAACCATCGTTCTTGATCGATTACAAGCGACCAATGAGATGTACTCCCATGTGTCCTTAGACCACTTCATCATTATGCCAGATCACATCCATTTCATTCTTCAATTTGATCCTTCAACCGATCATTTCGCCTTCGGAAACGGTGAATTTGGACCTCAGAAAGGAAATCTTGGAAACGTCGTTAATAGCTTCAAAAGGAAAACAACAAAACTCGTCAGAGAAATTCATCCTTCATTTAAATGGCAAAAGAACTACCATGACAAGGTCATTCATGACCATGACACCCTTGTAGAACTTCGCCGATACATTCAACAAAAACCCCGAAGAGAATGGGAACGATTAAAAGACTAATGGTTTGCCCCTGAGCAATCCAAACCTTACGCCATAAGCCTTAAGCCCTTATTTAAACTTCGCAATCACCGTCCGCTTCCCCTGCACCTTGTCGCCAATTTTGACTTGAATGTCAGCGTCTAGAGGAAGGAAGATATCGATGCGGCTTCCGAATTTGATGAATCCGCATTCGTCGCCTTGGGCTACTTTATCGCCCTCTTTGATGTAGTATTTGATGCGTCGTGCAACGGCGCCAGCGATTTGCCGGAAGAGGATCTCATGCTTCTTCCCTTTAATCACCAAGGTGGTGCGTTCGTTGTCTGTTGACGACTTTGGATCCCAAGCCACAAGGAATAGCCCCGGGTGGTACTTCGTGTAGCTCACCTCACCTTCAATGGGTGTCCATTGAGCATGGACGTTGAGGGGTGACATGAATACCGATACCTGAATGCGTTTGTCTTTGAAGTATTCACCTTCTTCGGTCTCTTCAATGACTACCACTTTTCCGTCTGATGGTGAGATGACGTGATCTTCACCTACATTCACTTCACGTTTTGGAATACGGAAGAACTGCGCAAAAAGCAGGAATCCTCCGAATAGAATCGGAAGTGAAACGTAGAATAACCAAGACGGTGTATAGAAGTAGAGTACAGTTCCGAGCGCTGCGAGAAAAAGAAACCAGACGGTCAGAATAACATTGCCTTCGCGGTGTAAATACATCAGAGCAGGTTTGAGATCAGCAAATATGCCAAGATCACGGGAATTGACAGCAATACTCCATCAAATCGATCCAAAACTCCTCCGTGACCTGGTAATAGGTTCCCAGAGTCTTTAACCCCAGAAGAACGCTTAAGCAGGCTCTCCACAAGGTCTCCAGCGTTAGAGAACACACCAATGATTGCCGCAATTACGAGCCATTGATTTCGTGAATACATTCCGGAAATATCTCCCATAAACCAGGCGAGTACCATAGCTAAGACTACTCCACCAAGAAAACCTTCAATGGTTTTTCCAGGAGAGATCTTTGGCGCAAGTTTATGTCGTCCAAAGGTTCTTCCGGTAACATATGCACCCGTATCGTTGGTCCATAGAATCATGAAGAAGCCGAGGACAGTCCAACCATTGTACACGCCTCCTAACGAAGAAGCAGTCACTAATAATGAAAAAGGAACAGTGATCCACAACTGCCCCGTGAACGCATTGGTGACACGTACAAAGGCGTCTTCCGTTTTTCCTCGGAATAATTCTGCAATGGGTAGAAAGGCGATGCTAGCGAAGCCGATGGCCATTCCAGCCGTAGGGATGATATCCGCTGCCGCCAAGACCGAGGAGGTATAACAGATCGTAGCAACGAAAAAGCCCATCATCCTTGAGGGAAGGGGCTTTTTTCCTTTGTTTAATATGGTATGATATTCATTGATCCCGATGAGGGTCACTAAGAGGAATAGTCCGCTTAGGGTCCATAGGTCAATGAGGATTGACGCTGCGAGAATGATCACAAAGAACACCCCAGTTATTGCTCGTTGCCAGAAGTTACTCACGCTCGTGTTTTTCGATCAGCCTTACGGCCTTAATCACGTCTTCTGCTTTCACATGTAGTTCATGATCTCCGAAAAGGTACGCACTATCTTGCTTACTGAGCACAAGGGCCGCAATCTCATTACTCTCGAGCAGGTGCTTCAGCAATGAAACGTACTGCAAATTCCCACTCGAATAAATGCGTCTCCAGCCCTCCATTGGCTACTCCTTTGTTGGCTCCTCGCTCGATGCTGCTGCATCATCAGCCGGAGCTTCCGTAGAAGAAGGAATATCATCTGAAGAAGTTTCCGCTGCTTTTTCCGCCATAAGAGCATCGGCCTCAAAAGGTCGTTTCCCCATAATCTCTACCAGGTCTTCTTTGAAGATGACTTCTTTCTCGAGCAACTTGTTCGCGAGTGTTGTTAGCTTGTCATTGTTGATCGTCAGCAACTCCTTCGCACGATCGTATGCTCGCTCGATGATCTTGCTTGCTTCCTCATCAATGATCTTTGCTGTCTCTTCGCTGTATGGCTTTGTGAAGTTTGATTCACCTGATGAATCATAGTAGCTACGGTTACCGATACGCTTGTTCAAACCGTACACAGAAACCATGGCATAGGCTTGCTTTGTCACCTTCTCAAGGTCACTCAACGCACCTGTACTGATCTTCCCGAAAGTGATTTCCTCTGCTGCTCGTCCACCAAGTGCTGCACACATCTCATCAAAGATCTGCTCAGTAGTCGTAATCGAACGTTCCTCTGGGAGGTACCAAGCTGCCCCGAGGCTCTGACCACGTGGTACGATTGTCACCTTTACAAGCGGTGAGGCGTGTTCCAACAACCAGCTTACAGTCGCGTGACCTGCTTCGTGGAATGCAATCGTTTCCTTCTCGCGAGGAGAGATAATCTTGTTCTTCTTTTCTAGTCCACCGATCACACGGTCAACAGCGTCCAAGAAATCTTGGCGTGTTACTAGATCGCGGTTCTTACGTGCTGCAATCAATGCGGCCTCGTTACAAATGTTCGCGATGTCTGCACCCGAGAATCCTGGAGTTTGACGGGCCAAAAAGTCAACGTCGATTGAGGTATCCGCTTTGATCGGACGAAGGTGTACTTCGAAGATGGCTTTACGCTCATTCAAGTCTGGCATATCAACGTAGATCTGACGATCGAATCGTCCGGCACGCATCAAGGCCTTATCAAGGATATCTGCACGGTTTGTTGCTGCGAGAATGATAACTCCAGAGTTCGTTCCGAAACCATCCATTTCAGTCAGCAGCTGGTTCAATGTATTCTCACGCTCGTCATTCGAACCGAGATTTACATTCTTACCACGCGCTCGTCCAATCGCATCAATCTCATCAATAAAGATGATGGCTGGTGCTTTCTCTTTCGCTTGCTTGAAGAGGTCACGAACACGGCTGGCACCTACCCCAACAAACATCTCTACGAAGTCAGAACCACTCAATGAGAAGAATGGTACTTGCGCTTCACCTGCAACGGCTTTCGCCAAGAGTGTTTTACCCGTTCCTGGAGGTCCTACAAGTAGTGCTCCTTTTGGGATCTTCGCTCCAAGTTCAGTGTATTTTTTGGGGTTCTTAAGGAATTCAACGATTTCCTGAACTTCTTCCTTCGCTCCGTCAAGTCCAGCTACATCACTGAAGTTCACGTTGGTTCCTTTGCCCTTTTCAAAGAGCTGGGCTTTCGATTTTCCAATGTTAAAGATTTGGCCTCCGCCAGCTCCACCGCCACCGAGGCGCCGCATGAGGATAATCCAAACGAAGATCAAAATACCTAGGAAGATGCCCCAGGTGAAAATCTGTTGACCTAGGTCATTGACCGGCTGGTATACCAATTCAAAGCCCTGACTACGCTGGAGTTCTTTGATCTCTTTCGCATACTCATCACCTGGTGGCATGTAAAAACTGTAATCAGGACCAGAGTAAATGCGTTGAAGGAATTGATCTTCCCCTTTTGATTTCTGCAGGCTATCTCGAGCTTCTGGCTTGAGAAATACTGAAACGCGCTCACCCGTTTGGTTGATGCGTTTTACTTTTCCGTCTTCTGCGAGTTCACGGAACTCTGCGTAGGATATATCATCGCCATTTGACCCACTGTTGAACATGAGCATGGCGATTAACACCGCTCCAATCACGGCGTAAATCCAATAGAAGTTCATCTGCTTTTTAGGCTGATTTCCTTCGGGTGTTTTTTTGTCTTGTTCTATTGACATATTCTTTTCTCTGCGAACCTTAAACCTCGTATTCGTACTCCTTGACTTCAGCATCTGCCCAGAGTTCTTCAAGAGCGTAGAACTCACGTGCCTCTTTGTAGAAAACATGCACCACGATGTTGGAGTAATCCATCAGGATCCATTCTGCGTTGCGGACACCTTCTGTGTGCCAAGGACGGTCATTGAATGCTTCGATCGTGTCTTTTTCTACTCGGTTGGCGATCGCTTGGACTTGTGTATTCGAGTTACCGTGACAGACTACAAAAAAGTCTGCTACTGAGTTTGGAATATCTCTTAGATCCAGGCTTCTAATCTCCTCGCCTTTCACCTCTTGTATGGCATTAACTACCACTTCGAGTAAATGTTCTGACGACGCTTGTTTAATTTTCTTCATTCAGGGCCCCTTAGGTTGGGTACAAAAGTAATACTTTTAGCTAATTGATTTTTAACACGAAAACCGCACCAGTTGCGACTTCTAGCATAATGAACACCCTATTCGTCGGCCAACAAGTCATTCGTTTACGTGTTGTTGATAGTACCAACAACTATGCTGCCAAGATGGTCAAGATGCCAAAATGGATAGAAGGAACGGCCATTGTGGCAGACTATCAGACATCCGGCAAGGGTCGAAATGGCAACGTGTGGCGTGGCAGTGCGGGTGACAACCTTTTTGTCAGTTTCCTTTTCAAACCCACGCACATTCCACTTCAGCATTCATTCCTATTGAGCATGGCCGCTGCTTTAGCAGTTCAATACACCATCAAGGAACTCTTGAACACTGACGATGTCACCGTGAAGTGGCCCAACGATGTCTTTGTCAATGACCGCAAGGTCTCGGGAATTCTCATCGAGAATCAGGTGCGTGGCGGACAAATATCTTCCGCCATTGTCGGTATCGGAATCAATGTCAATGAGTTGGAATTTGGGGAGCTTCGGGCTACTTCGCTAAACGCGGAAACGGGTAGCTCCTTTGATCGAGAGGACGTGCTTCAGAGTCTAAGTCGCCATCTAGAAGCCCAATACCTTTTGCTTCGCTCGAAGTCAATGCAAATTCTGGAGAATTATCAGGCAAGTTTGTATGGCAAAGATGAAATCAGAAACTACATCTTCCCCGATGGTGAAGACCAAGGGGTATTGCAACGTGTAGCCATTGACGGCTCGGCAACATTCGCCCGAAACTCGGGAAAACACAGTTACACGATTGACCACGTAAAGTGGTGTTGGGAAGACTAGTTGAACTTCTCCTGGAGGCGATCAGCGATGTAATCAAACAGGTTTCGGAGTGGCTTCTCTACCATCATTTTCATGAATGGATTCACATCCAAGTTGCTCACCATACCTGCTCTAGTTCCATTTTCCGTTTCCGCGATAGCGATATTAAGATCAAACTTCACAGGAGAAGGAGCTTCAGACTCCAGTACAATGCGGTTAGGTGCCTCAACAGAAGACTTCTTCAGACCGATCGTGTACGCACCAGCCACCTTAAATGAACAGCGATCAACCTCACCACTCCAGTCAGAAATCTTATCTTGCGGAAGTAGTTCTTTGAGATTCGTAAGGTCTTGAACAAAATCAAACACCTCTTGTGGAGAGCTTGTGAGCTCTACCTTCTTGCTTTCAATCACTGCCATATTGATAGATTATTTGCCCCACTCAGACGGATTCTCACGCCACTGGCGCAACAAATCAATCTGCTTTTCATTGATGTATTCAGAGTTCAAGGCTTGCTTGATCAATGTCTCGTAGTCTGTCAACGTGTGTAGGGTAACGTTGGCCTCCTCGAAATTTTTTCGTGCTACATAAAATCCGAAGGTGAAGATGGCTACCATACCTTTCACATTGAGATCAGCTTCACGCAACACCTCTACGGCAGACAAACTGCTTCCGCCTGTTGAAACAAGATCTTCGATAACTGCGATGTTCTGGCCACTTTCAACAACCCCTTCGATGCGGTTTTGAAGACCGTGCCCTTTTGAAGAAGAGCGCACGTATGCGAATGGTAGTCCCAAATCTTGTGCTACCAATGCACCTACAGCAATTCCACCAGTTGCTACACCTACGATCACGTCTGGTTTTCCAAACTGTTCGTTAATGGTATTCACAAACTCCTGGCGGATGTAGGTTCTCACCGCCGGAAACGACAATGTCTTGCGGTTGTCACAGTAAATTGGCGACTTCCAACCTGATGCCCACGAGAAAGGAGCATTAGGACTTAATTCTATCGCCTTAATCTGAAGCAGAAATTCTGCTACCTTTAGTCCGGACTCCTCTTGTACGTTCATGCCGCAAATGTATAAAGTTTTCATATCGGAACGCCCTTTAATTATTCGACCTCGTGAAGGGGCTGATGTGGAATTAAAGGGAGGTGAACTTCATTTTCATTGCTCTGAAAATAAAGACATTATCCAACTCACTTCGCTCTTAGAAGACAATCCACAGGTCAAAAGTGTTCACGCTTACAACAACGAACCCGATGTTCTTTTTTCAACATTGAAGTCACATTTTTCAGTAGTCGAAGCTGCTGGGGGCTTAGTACAGAACAAAAACGGGGCCTATCTCTTCATTTTCCGACGGGGGAAATGGGACCTACCCAAGGGTAAAATCGATAAGGGAGAGTCACAAGAGCATGCTGCAGTGCGAGAGGTATCCGAGGAGTGTGGTATTCCATTACCAGAACTTCAGGAGCCATTGCAAACCACTTATCATACCTACGAGCACAAAGGCAAGAAGATCTTAAAGCCAACCTACTGGTACCACATGTGCTCGAGTTTTGAAGGGGAATTAGTTCCTCAAACAGAAGAAGACATTACCGAAGTAAAATGGGTTGCTGTAGATGGATTAGACGAAATCTTAGCCAATACCTTCCCGAACATTCGAGAGTTGATCGAGCATCACATTCTCAACAAGTAATACAACTACAGGCGGCGAAACAGGTCTTCAATCCCTTCCGAAGGAGATTTAGTGTAATCATTGATCAATCGTCCGTCAGGCCCAATCAAATAGAAGGTAGGGATCGTTCGCAAACGCAACTCATGCTTCAACTTTGGGTTTCCTCCGCCTAACAGGAAAGTCCATTCTTGATCTCGGGCTGACGCTAGGTAATTGGTTAGTTCTTTCGAAGTCTCATCCATCACAAGGGTAACGAAGTGGATTGAACGACCATAGGTACGTTCCAGACGCTCCATAACCATCAATTCACGTTGGCAGGTGAGACTACCTGTTTGTACCACACTGAGATAAACAAACTCTCCAGAAAAAGAAGAGAGCTCCACACGATCTCCTTTGTGGTCAACCAAGGTCACATCAGGAAGGAATTGCTCAGCTCGACGCGTGCCTCTTGTCAATTCACCTTTCATTGACGTTGCAATCTCCCCTACTTCTAACTCTGCCAGTGTATTTAATACAATTGTACATCCGTAGCGTGCTTCAACGTCTTCAAACCACAATCGCTTTACCGTGGCCAAGGTCATCAACTGGGCGAGTACTTGGTCTCCATCAGTGAACGTATTGGCGAACACTTCAATGAGTTGCTCTACTTCACCTAGAACCATTGTGCGATTTGATGCTGCACGTGCAGCGTCATTGTGCAGGAGAAGCATTTCAGTCAATTGCTCAAGAAGCAAGACCTCTTCTGGATTATTCAAATTGATGTTCTCTGGCAGGTACTCTTCTTGCACGTAGACCGGGTCGTCTCCTAATGTCAGAGCCACTTGGCCGAATACTGAATGCACAGCACGTCTCGAATAATCATTCAATGGTTTGTTTGACCACTCCAACTCCAGAGCTTCAAATCGAATGGCCAGACTATCAAGGGACGATTTGCGGCTAACGCTGTCTTCTTCCGTCACCATGTTGGTCATTTCCAATTCTTCGCGATTGGCCCTTTTGTAAGCCGATGAACCTCGTCCAAAAAACTTCGCAAGATCCAAAGACGATGATGCAAAGAGGGCATCAATATCCTGTTGCACTTTGATCATAGTTTGATTGAGATTGATTGAATCAGAATCCGTAAAGCGAATTCCGAATTCATTGTCTCGGTACGTATGAAATCTACCTGTCGGCACAATCGCCAATTCAATCTCCATGTCAACTCCAGGCTCAACAAAAAACTCTGTGAAAAAGGGGCCCGAAACAAATCGGTAATAACTGGTCTCTGTTATATCAATGTTGAATTCCAAATTGCCATTCTTGGAGCAGGATTCTTGGGCCAATACTACCCACGATAGTGACAGCTGATCATTAAAGTCTAATAGATAACATTCTCTATCAGATAGATCTTTACTCTGAATACGAATAGAAGTCGATGCCCCTTGTAAATCAAGGAGCAGTAACGTGAATAGAAGAAGGTATAAACTGCGTAACATCACCATTGTTTCTCAAAATCTCACGTACAACTGTTGAATTTATTGCCGACAGCTCTGGATCCGTGAACAAAATCACTGTCTCCAAATGTGGTACCATAAATTTCGTCATCTGTGCAATGGTGCGTTCGTATTCGAAGTCACTTCCATTACGAACACCGCGGAGCATAAAGCCTGCGTCTACTTTCTTGCAGTAGTCCATGGTCATCCCTTCATAGGCATCTACCTTGATATTGTCGATGTCACCGAATACCTCTTCCAACCATTGCTTGCGTTGCTCCAATGAGAACATGCTTTTCTTGGAAGAATTGGAACCGATGGCAACAATGATCTCATCAAAGATAGAGGCTGCACGGCGAACGATGTTCTCGTGCCCTCGGGTAATTGGGTCAAACGATCCGGGGAATACTGCTCTTTTCATTCTTCCTCGAAGGTAAAAAAACTGAAGTGGACATGCCCATACCGCCGCTCCTCTTCAAAACCTTCTGCCTCATCAAAGTGATGTTCAGGGCCGTGTTCTAAGACGAATAGCCCATCTGGAGCGAGTAGATTCGTTTTTTGAATGAACTCAGGAAGCTTCGGCAATCGCTCCAAAGCGAAGGGTGGATCCGCAATGATCAAGTCGTACTGACGAGGTGCCTTCTTGATGAATTTGAAAACATCTCCGGTGACGACCATTCCGTTTTCAATCCCCAAGTCGTTCATGTTTTTGCGGATACTCATCGCTGAAGGACGATTCATTTCCACGCTAGTGACACTCAGGGCACCATGACTAGCAGCTTCGAGAGACATCGCTCCTGTTCCTGAAAACAAATCAAGCACATGCATCTCCGTCAAATCAACTCGATTTCGAAGAATGTTGAAGAGGCTTTCGCGACCAAAATCCGTTGTAGGTCTTCCTTTAAACTTAGAAGAGGTGCTGATCTTACGACCTTTGAGTCGTCCGCCTATGATACGCATGGGTACTGATTGAGCAATGACATGAATCGCTGCTTGCGCAGTGAAGAAAGTCCGCCTGCTACCTTCGGCATATCGAAGCCAAAGTTCATCTGCAGTTTCGGAAAGTACTTTTTGAAGAGCTTGTACGTATCGCTCGTTAGTTCAATATCACCAGCGAGGTAAAGCTGAATCTCTTGTGCTTCGATTGATAGCGTTTTGATGCTATTCGAGATATGATACAAGGCGTCTTCCGCGGTAGCGATGTCAAAGTAATTGGCCATCAACAATTGCTTGTGCCCTGCAACGATCAATTCCATGAAGGAATCAGACATGTCTATGTAGAGCTGCAATGGTCGTTCAAAGCGATTCTTTGCCATCACTGAAGTGAGGTTCAACAATAAGTTTGGATACACCTGCACCTCTGGAAAGATTCGATTCACCGTTTCTACCACAGCTGAGGGAAAATTACTCACCATTATCGCATCCACGGCACTTAGCTGGTGACTTTCGATGCGGTCTGGTTTTTCCGGACTTGTCAGTTGTATGATTTCTTTCGCTCGCGCGGAATCGTATAGTCCCTTTGGAATTAGCGTTGATGGAATGGCGCGCAGAGCTAAAGACACTGCACCATAGTTCCATTTATTCTTATCCCATTGCGAAAGGAAGTCACCGAGCTGGTCGTCTTTCGATTCACGATCGAAACGTTGATCACCAACTTCGAGGATGTATGAATCAGACTTACGCGTAATGGCATAAGTCAATCCATCTCGATCAACAAGTAAACTTAAATGATAGTCAGCCGCATTTGATTCAAGCAGGCTATCGTCAGTAAGAAGGAATGTGAGATTACTTCCAGTTACCATCAGTGATCGGTTCAGTGAGGGAACCGAAACGCAGCGTATCTTTCTTCACTTTCTCACGATCGAACGGCGTCGGATCCATCACAAGGATCGTTGGCTTGTCTAGTCCACTCTGTTCTACCGTACCTGTTGTAACAAGGAACTGCTTCCCTTCTGATGGAGAAATAGGTAGTGAGTCAAGCGACACTGGAGGAAGTTTCTTCGACTTGCGTACTTCTGGGGTGAAGTTCTCATCGTAGAAAGAAGTGTAAAGCGTATCAATCACTTTGTACGCTGTTTGGTCGCTTCCAATTTGCTCACGAAGCTCATCTGGAGACATTCCAAGTGACAATGCCACGGAATCAACTTCATCGCGCTTTAGGATCAATCCAAGATCGCGGTAAGCTGACTCAGCCCCACCACCAATTGAATCGTGGAAAGTACCCATCTTGAATCGAATCGGAATCACTGGCTCTTGTACCCATGCGACGAGGGTATCAAAGTTGTCAGTGAACTTACCGTTGTACTCTAGGTAAGCCTCTTCAGCTGAGCGAATATCTTTTAGACGCTGCACTACTTTCGCGTCAATCGCTTTCTTTTTCTCTTGGAATGCGATTTCCTCGTCTACGGTGTACCAAACAGAGTATCCGAGGTAGGCAACAAGCAGTAAACCAACTCCAGCAAGAATTTTTCCTGCCTTTCCACTGAAACGTTCTAATACCGGTGGTGCAACGATGACACCAGCAGCAATCAATACCAATGATGCGACCAACATGTAGGTTGGTTGACTCTCTAGTTCATTACCACTGAGGAACTTAATAAGGAAAATGATCCCGAATGCAACGAGGATCACTGTGATCACATATTTACCTAAGGTTTTTCCAAGATCTTCCATGAATCGGTTTTTAAGCGCTTATACCTTGCTTTAAAGCGGGACAAACTTACCATTTTTTCCTTTTGTGAGGAACGGCAAATTTGCGGAATCTTTTCAGCCTTCAACGTATATCTTTTCGCTCTTCTTTCCTTTCTACCCACAAAATTTGATCAATTATAACACTCACAATCAATAGTTTCAGGTGGATTTAAAAAAAATACCCCCCAGATGTGACCCCCCTAATTATTTCGCGTCACAAGAACGTACCCTGCAAGCGAGCAGGATTACGAATGCTAGTGTTTTGCCGGAACGAGACAGTTGAGGTCTGTGGCTATATGACAAAGGTCACCATTGGGAGAGAGTGGTGAACACCTCACGCTCGTTCCGGTTCTTTTAATCTCAGTTCAGCGCTCTGCTGATCGAATCGAGAATTAATACGTACTTTTGCGCCGATTTTAGCAAACGCCCCAATATCATGGCTACTAACAAGACATTCACTATGATCAAGCCTGACGCTACTGGCGCAGGTAACACTGGAAAGATCATCGACCGTATTATCGGTGCTGGATTTGAAATCCGCGCAATGAAATTGACTCGCTTGACTCAGGCTGACGCTGAGGCATTCTACGCGATCCACAGAGAACGTCCGTTCTTTGGTGAATTGGTAGAGTACATGACGTCTGGTCCTATCGTTGCAGCGATCTTAGAAAAAGACAACGCAGTTGCCGACTTCCGCACGTTGATCGGAGCTACTAACCCAGAAGAAGCAGCAGAAGGAACTATCCGTCGCGACTTCGCAAAGTCAATCGCGGCAAACGCGGTTCACGGGTCTGATAGCGATGAGAACGCAGCGATTGAAGGCTCATTCTTCTTCAGCAATCGCGAAGAAGTATAATAACCGTATTGCATTGAAAGCACCTCGCATTTGGCGGGGTGTTTTTGTTTAGAAACACCCTACCATATGAGGTAAGTGTTATTTGTACACTTTACCTTTCTAAACTTTGCTAACAATCATACAATTCAGCAGATTATGCCGCTGGGAAGTGTATATTTGTGCTCCCGTTTTTGGGAAACTGAACCCATACTATGTCTAAAATAATTTACACCAAGACCGACGAGGCACCGGCTCTTGCGACTTATAGCTTTTTGCCTATGGTCAAGGCTTTCACAGCGAAAGCAGGAATCGACGTTGAAACACGTGACATCTCACTGGCAGGCCGCATCCTTGCAAACTTTCCTGATTTTCTGAATGACAACCAACGCATCGGAGATGCTTTGGCTGAACTCGGTGAATTAGCAAAACAGCCAGAAGCGAATATTATCAAGCTTCCGAACATCAGTGCCTCTATTCCCCAGTTAAAAGCCGCTATCGCGGAATTGCAACAAGCAGGGTACGCACTTCCTGATTACCCGGAAGAACCAGAAAACGACGATGAAAAAGCGATCAAGGCTCGCTACGATAAGATCAAAGGTTCAGCCGTGAACCCCGTCCTTCGCGAAGGAAACAGCGATCGTCGTGCACCGAAGGCAGTAAAGAACTACGCACGCAAGCACCCACACTCAATGGGAGCTTGGAGGAGCGACAGTAAAGCACACGTGGCGAGTATGAGCGGTGGAGATTTCTACGGTTCTGAAACAAGTACGACCATCTCGCGTGCCACATCAGCAGATATCGTATTCCAAGGAGCGGATGGTTCATCAAAAACATTGAAGTCAGGAATTACTCTACAGGCAGGTGAGATTATTGACTCTGCGCGCATGAGCATGAGTGAGCTTCGCTCGTTCCTTGCTACTCAGGTTGAAGATGCGAAAGCGCAAGGCATCTTGTTCTCGCTACACATGAAAGCGACCATGATGAAGGTGAGTGACCCAATCATTTTCGGAGCAGCGGTTGAAGTATTCTTCAGAGATGTCTTTGAAGCGTACGCTGACGAATTCGAGCAGATTGGAGTGGATGTCCGCAACGGACTAGGTGATGTTTACACTAAGCTCGATGAGCTTCCTGCTGATAAGAGAGAAGCAATTGAAGCTGCGTTGGCTACGGCTATCGCCGAAGGACCAGACCTTGCCATGGTAAACTCTGATAAAGGTATTACCAACCTGCACGTACCAAGCGACGTAATCATCGACGCTTCGATGCCAGCGATGATTCGCAACTCGGGTATGATGTGGGACACAGACGGAAACACGCAAGATGCGAAGGCCGTGATTCCGGACCGTTCTTACTCTAGTGTTTACCAAGCGACTATCGATTTCTGTAAAGAAAACGGAGCACTTGACCCGACAACCATGGGAAGCGTGAGCAACGTAGGTCTCATGGCTCAGAAAGCCGAAGAATACGGTTCACACGACAAGACATTCCAGATGTCGGCCGATGGTAAGGTTCAAGTTATTGCCGATGGAAATGTACTTCTCGAGCAAGAAGTAGGTGTAGGAGATATCTTCCGCATGTGTCAGGTGAAGGATGCTCCGATTAAGGATTGGGTAGGCCTTGCCATTCGTCGTGCCCGTGCCACAGGATCACCTGCAGTTTTCTGGCTAGACAAAAACCGCGCACACGATGCAGAGTTGATCAAGAAGGTAGATGCCTACCTCCCAGGTTTTGACACCGACGGTTTGGAAATCCACATCATGGCTCCGGAAGCGGCAACGAAGTTCAGCTTGGAACGCATCGCTAAAGGTCAAGATACTATCTCTGTAACAGGTAACGTACTTCGTGATTACTTGACTGACCTATTCCCTATTCTTGAAGTGGGTACGTCTGCGAAGATGCTTTCGATTGTTCCATTGATGAATGGTGGTGGTTTGTTCGAAACAGGAGCTGGAGGATCTGCACCTAAGCATGTTCAGCAGCTAACTTCACAAAACTACCTACGTTGGGATAGCTTGGGAGAATTCCTTGCACTAGGAGTGAGCCTAGAGCACTTCGCTGAGAAAGATGGGAACAACAAAGCCGCAGTACTTTCAAAGACACTCGACGATGCCACTTCACTGTTTCTAGAAAACGATAAGAGTCCTACCCGTCGACTCGGAGGCATTGACAACCGTGGTTCTCACTTCTATTTGGCATTGTACTGGGCTCAGGCTCTCGCAGCGCAAGATGAAAATGAAGAACTCAAGTCAACCTTTGCTCCTTTGGCAGCCGCTATGGCAGCTCATGAAGAGAAGATCGTTGCAGAATTGAACGATGTTCAAGGTGCACCTGCTGAAATTGGTGGATACTACTACATGAACGATGACCTCGCTAGTAAAGTGATGCGTCCTTCTACTACGCTCAACGAGCTTGTAGATCAGTTCTAATTGAAGATAATATCGGAAAAAAGCCGGCTTTTGAGTCGGCTTTTTTTTGCCTAATCGGCGAAGAATGCGTCTGTAAAATTGAGCAAGTAAAGCTCAGACTGTGCACGGGTAAAGGCCGTGTAGAACCAGCGAAGCAACGAAACATCTAACATTTCTTCTGTTAAGTAGCCTTGATCAACGATCACGGCAGGCCATTGTCCACCTTGGGATTTGTGGCAAGTGACAGCGTATGCAAATTTCACTTGGAGGGCGTTGTAGAACGGGTCTTTCATCACCGCCTCGTGAATAGCACGTTTCGTTCCTAAATGAACGTAATCAAGGGCTATTGTTTCATAGAGAATCTTCGAATCTCCGAAGCTCATGCTGGCCTGTTCGAGCATAAGAATATCTAACATGATCTTGACCTCAAAGGGAGGAAAATCTGGGTAATCGATTAATCGGACCGACACATCGGCAAAGCGCGCACCGTAACGATCAGTATACCCTACAATCTTTAATACCTCAAGGCTGTCTCCATTGGCAATGAATGAGGTTGGTGCGTCTTTAAACTCCTCTAACCAATGATAGTTGTTCTTCACCACCATGAGCATATCACCAGCAGCAATTTCATCTTCGCGACAAAGGATGCGTTGACGGATCTGCTGGTTGAATTGATTTGCTCGCTTATTTGAGCGTGTCACAACGATCACTCCTTCCTCAGTGTACTTGCTGTAGAGTGACTCCAAGGTTTCTTGAAGGTCATATCCTCCTAGGCGAATCAAGTCTGGAAAATTCTCACTGTACAATTGAGGGAATCCTTCCTGCCCCTGTTGCAACTGTACTCGTAGGGTATTTGCATTGAAGAGGATTCCAGAATCAAGCTCTTGACGGACGACTTCGTTCAATTCCATCTCAGCTACTGTGAGGTGGTAGTTGCCTCGCAGGTAGTCTAGCCTCAACGCTGGGGAGTCATCACTTCCGACCGGAGGGAGCTGAGCGCTATCACCAATCAAAATCAAACGACAGTTTTCACCACTGAAGACATACTCCATGAGGTCTTCCATCAAATCACGGTATTCGAACTGACCTCCTTGCATCCCAGTAGACTCGCCAATCATCGAGGCCTCATCAACGATGAACACCGCATTCTTTCTGCGATTCGGCGCTAGTGAAAAAGAAATACCAGCACCCCCACCGCCACGCTTGACATAGATCGTTCGGTGAATGGTATAGGCAGGGTGCTCAGAAAATGAAGCCAGCACTTTTGCAGCTCGACCTGTTGGAGCCATGAGCACCGTCTTGCGTCGGAGGTCACGAAGCACTTTGACGATGGTACCGGTAATGGTTGTTTTGCCTGTACCTGCATACCCTTTGATGAGCAAGGCGCATCGTGGTTTGTCAGAGTAAAGAAACTTGGAAAAAGCATGCAGGAGATGCGCCTGACCGAGGGTCGGTTCATAAGGAAAGGCCGTCATTAGCCGTTGGCGCAACTCTACATCATCTTGCTTCATGGACTAGCAAATGTAGGGCAAGGAATCAGCCCGAACCAGCGGTAGGAAGGGAAGTTATTGACGAAAGCTGAATGGCAGACCAAGTACGAATTCGTAGATTTGTCGGGAATCAAATAATCACCCAAAAACGACGAACAATGGCAGAAGTGATGGAAACGGGCCTGACTTCACAGCAGGCAATGGAACTGGAAAGCAACTATGGTGCGCATAATTACCATCCGCTACCCGTTGTGCTTTCGAAAGGAGAAGGAGTCTATGTTTGGGATGTAGAAGGAAAAAGATATTTCGATTTCCTGTCAGCATACTCTGCGGTGAACCAAGGGCACTGCCACCCGAAAATCACTGGAGCATTGAAAGATCAAGCAGATACACTCACGTTGACGTCACGCGCATTCTACAATGATGTGCTAGGGGTTTATGAGAAATTCATCACAGAGCTTTTCGGATACGACAAGGTGCTCCCAATGAATACGGGTGTTGAAGGAGGAGAGACTGCTAATAAACTTGCGCGTAAGTGGGGATACATGAAAAAAGGTATCGACGAAAACAAGGCGCGTATCATTTTCGCGAACGGAAATTTTTGGGGACGTACCCTAGCCGCTATCTCTAGCTCAGATGACCCTTCGTCTTATGAGGGTTTCGGACCATATATGCCAGGTTATGATCTCATCCCGTATAACGATCTTAGCGCCCTTGAAAAAGAACTTCAGGATCCCAATGTTTGCGCCTTCATGGTAGAACCAATTCAAGGCGAGGCCGGAGTCGTTGTTCCCACCGAAGGCTACTTGGCAGGAGTGCGCGATCTATGTACTAAGTATAATGTACTATTCATCGCTGATGAAGTGCAAACAGGCATTGCACGCACAGGAAAAATGCTTGCTACGGATTATGAAGATGCGCGTCCAGATATCTTGATTCTTGGAAAAGCACTTTCTGGTGGAGTGTTCCCTGTATCTGCTGCGCTCGCTGACGATGAAGTAATGATGTGCATTAAGCCAGGAGAACATGGCTCTACCTTTGGTGGGAATCCATTGGCTTGTAAAGTAGCTATGGCTGCCCTTCAAGTAGTGAAGGATGAGAAACTTGCGGAGAACGCCTACAAACTAGGTGAGATCTTTCGAGCTGAGATGACGAAGTTGAGCAATGAATCTGAGCTAGTAACTCTTGTACGAGGTAAGGGACTCTTGAATGCCATTGTTATCAATGATACTCCAGACAGCTCTACTGCATGGGATATTTGCATGTTGCTCCGTGACAATGGTCTCCTCGCTAAGCCAACCCACGGAAACATCATTCGATTCGCACCTCCTTTGGTGATGACTGAAGAGCAATTGATGGAATGCGTGGCAATCATTCGTAAGACTATCCTCGAGTTCAAGAAGTGAGCTCAGTAAACCACTTCGATCGATGAATTTCGATCAAGCCCGGTACTAACAACAAATTCTTCCCTTCTCCAACCGCTTCGAACAAGACAAGCCGCAGTATTTGGAGATACGGAACCTTCATTGTGTGCGATGATTATTATAGAGTTAGAGCCCTCCACTAATTTGATTTTGATCTTCTTTCGTTTATCAGTCAACGCATGTTCTTTTAAGATATAACGGCCATTAACCATGACTGATACGGTATCTCCGTCAATCGTTCCATTGTCCCATAATTTGATGACAAGACGATCCGTTTTCACTGCGATTTCCTTGGAAGGTCTGTTTTGTCTCGAGGCAAGTTCTGAATGATCCAATGGAGGCTCAACCGTTGGAGTTTGATATGGGAGATGGCCTTTCACATCATACATCCATCGCACGCCAATCCCGAGAAAATCCATGTACCAATGGGCTTTAGCCATGATGCCATTTTGATCAAACGTTGTCTGAAGATGGGGGGCTTGTCCAAAATGATGTTTATAAGTTAAGGCAAAGCTTATCTCTCCATTTCTCAATTGGTCCGCAAAACCAATCCCTGGAGCTATGAATGCACGGCTTTCACTCAAGACAGACGTTGTGATAGTCCAATCATCAGCCTCTTCGCTGGTTTTGGTGGTGGTGTTATCAAAAGGCGTCCAACCTCCTTCTAGGTCTATTCGAAAGGGAGATAAAGATTCTTTTTTTCGTGGGATTTGGAAGTGAATATTACCTCTGAATTGAAGGCCGACATATGCTATTCCGTAATCGACCTCCCTACTTGTAAAATCGTGCTGATTCGCCAGTATACCTGCTTCAACAAGCGCACCCCAGCTTTCTTTCCAGCGTATACCAATTCCAGAACCAGCGGTAATCATTACACCAATTCCTTGATTCCATGCATTCGTTGAATCAGACTTAATGGTGGCAAAATTCACCCCTCCCTCAAGACGGAAGGGCACCGAAAGGCGCAAATTACTCTGGCTATGAGTCGCATAACTACAGAGGAAAATTCCAGTGACGATTAAAGCCTTGAGCACATATTTAAGTCTAAACATCATGCCTACAAGGAGAAAAAATCGTGCCAATTTGATGTAAATCCTATTACAGAAAAAAGGGGAGCCAATGGCTCCCCGTATTATTGCTGTAGCATCCATCATCTTAACTAATCGCGTCGATCAAGTCATGGCGAGTAATGATGTGATGTCCTCCATCTTCGAGGCTTACTAAAACCGCCGAGTTGTCTTTACCAATCATCTTGGAGATGGAGTCAATCGTAGCGTTTTCATCAACTACCGGGAATGGAGTTCCCATGACCTTACTCACTGGCTCAAGCAGCATCTTTGGATCATCTACAATCGCCTCGAATAACTGGCGATCATCTACCGAACCTACCATCTTACCTTCAAGAATCACTGGCATTTGGCTGATCTTGTACTGACGCATTTTGCGAGCAACATTCTCCATCACCTCCCCTTCGTAACACATCATCAACGGAAGGTCACGGTGCTTAGCGATTAGATCTTTTGCTGTCTTCACTTCATCGTTCATGAATCCGCGATCGCGCATCCAGTCATCGTTGTACACTTTACCTACGTAGCGTGAACCGTGATCATGGAATAGAACCACTACTACGTCATCATCAGTCAACTCATCTTTCAACTGACGAATCCCCTGAAAAGCAGATCCACAAGAGTAACCAAGGAAAAGTCCTTCTTTGCGCGCAAGCTCACGAGTGGCAAGGGCTCCGTCTTTGTCAGTTACTTTTTCGAATTTGTCGATCAATGAGAAGTCAACGTTCTTCGGTAGAATGTCTTCTCCAATTCCTTCGGTGATGTATGGGTAGATCTCTTTTTCGTCGAACTCGCCAGTTTCGTGGTACTTCTTGAAAACTGAACCGTAGGTATCGACTCCCCAAATCTTGATGTTGGGGTTTTTCTCTTTCAAGAACTTGGCACATCCTGAGATCGTTCCCCCTGTACCAACACCAACGACAAAGTGAGTTATTTTCCCTTCTGTCTGTTCCCAGATTTCTGGTCCAGTAGACTCGTAGTGAGCTGTGCGGTTTGAGAGGTTGTCGTATTGGTTACACCAGATACTGTTTGGAGTCTCTTTGTGCATGCGTTCTGCAACTGAGTAGTAGCTATCTGGGTGATCCGGAGCGACGTTCGTTGGACAAACAAACACCTGAGCTCCCATCGCTCTTAGCACATCAAATTTCTCCTTTGACTGCTTATCGTTGGAAGTACAGATCAATTTGTACCCTTTCACCACACAGGCAAGGGCCAATCCCATTCCCGTGTTACCAGAAGTACATTCGATGACTGTGCCTCCTGGCTTCAGTGCTCCGCTCTTCTCAGCGTCCTCAATCATCTTAAGGGCCATGCGGTCTTTCACTGAGTTTCCAGGGTTGAAGTATTCCACCTTCGCAAAGACTTTCGCAGGGATGTCTTTGGCGATTTCGTTCAATCGGATCATTGGCGTATCACCAATGGCTTCGATAATGTTGTTATATACGCGCTTGCTCATAGCGCGGCAAAGGTAGAAATTACTAGTCGAAGCGAATAGCTTTCACCGGGGTGATCTTCGCAACATAGAGTGCTGGAAGCAACATGAATAGCACGCAGATCACGAAGGTCACGAGCTCTATCTGCAGCAAGTACATCCAATCAAACTTAATTGGAACATAATCTACGTAGTAGCTTTCAGGGTTCAGGGCGATCGCTCCAGTGGCCAATTGGAAGTAGGACAATCCAAAGCCAAGAAGGTTCCCTATGAGCATTCCCAGACCGATGATTCGTGCTGCGTGGCGAACGAATACAAAAACCACTTCGCGGTCTTTCATTCCAAATGCCTTGAGCATCCCGATCATGTTTGTCCGCTCCAAAATGATGATGAGCAAAGCTGAAGTCATATTCACTACGGCGATGAAAATCATCATGTAGATAATCAAGTCAACGTTTAAGTCGAGCATCTCAAGCCACGAGAAGATTTCTGGATTACGATCCGCCACATTCTGCACTTGCATGTAGTAGGGCACCATATAGAATACTTCATCATCAAAGGCTCTGAGATCGTCGTAATCATCAATCAAGACTTCGAAACCGCCAGCATACTTATCCCAGCTACCTCCAGAGGTTCTTGTTTCCGTGGTGAATACGCATGGAACGTTTTCCGCGCTAGCGAATTGAATAGAAGCCCAAGCTGTATCAGGAAGCGATCGATTTCGATCTTCAACTACAACCATGAAGGTCGTGTCACCCTTCACCTGTACGCGGTGTGGACCTCTGCCTTCTAGCTCCGTTCCTGGCCAACGGAAGGTGAGGTCAGACTTGCCGCCAAAACCTAATCCCTCAAGGCCAATGGTACCTTCATAACACGAATCCTGAACTAAGATTTGTGCTTCGATTCCCCATTTATTGATCCGTTGAAGATGGGCGATATCTACAAAGACGAACTCTTCGTCAAACTCCTTTAAACCGGTGCTATAGATGGTCGTCACATTGAAGTTTCTCGGTCGAATATCTCCGTCGTCTAAGACAAAATAGAGCGTGACTTTATCACCAATCCCGATCTTCATGCGCTTGGCAGTCCATCGTGAGATCATTAGATCAGGTGAGGGATCGCTGCCCGCTGTTCTCAACGAATCACCTTCTTCGATTTTGTTTTGAAAAAAGCTCCAATCGAAGTCTTCACCAATTCCCTTAATCACACATCCTTGGAGATCACTTTTCGTCTCCATGATTCCCGGCTTGGTGGCGAAAATCTGAATATGTCGGATTCCAGGAGTTTCCTGAAGCGTTGGATAAAACTCTTGATCAATGGGTACGCGAGAGCTTTCTTTATTGAAGGTTTGCTGAGTGTTGACGATCTGAAAATGGGCACCAAAACCCACTACTTTATCGCGTACTTCTTGCTGAAAACCAGTAACAATAGCTACTGAAATGATCATCAACGCCACTCCAATGGCCACCCCTGCCGTAGCGATAATCACCACAGGCTTGGAGAGTTTACCTCCTCCAGCGCCAGACATACGAGATGCGATGAAACGAATGATCATACGCACAAAGATGCTTAAAAGTCCGACTTCTGTTAGCAATACGTTTGCAAATTGAGCGTGAAGTCTTGGAACAATTATTGAACTTAGTCGGCTATGCGCACATTGCTCATTCTATTCTTTCTTCCCATCATCGCTTGCGGTCAAGTTGAAATGACCGAAGCCAAGATGAATGACCTCAAGCTTAACACCGAAATTAAAACCGGTGCTTCCCAGTTTGATCGCTACTTACCGCTTCTTGAAAACAAGAACGTAGGCATCGTGGCCAACCATACTTCTATCATTGGTGAGGCACACTTGGTCGACGAGCTACTCGGAAAAGGAGTTTCAATCCATGCGGTATACGCTCCTGAACATGGTTTCAGAGGTGATGCCGCTAATGGTGAAAAAGTGGAAAATGGAAAGGATCCATCCACAGGTTTGACTATTTATTCGCTCTATGGAAAGACGAAAAAGCCTACGAAATCGATGCTTGAAGGCGTTGACGTGATGATATTTGACATGCAAGATGTAGGTGCTCGATTCTATACCTACTTGTCTACCATGCATTATGTCATGGAGGCTAGCGCCGAATCGGACATTCCTGTTATTGTACTTGACCGTCCGAATCCGAATGGCTTCTATGTTGATGGACCTGTGCTTGAAGAAGGATATGAGAGCTTTGTTGGGATGCACCCAATTCCGATCGTTCACGGCATGACGCTCGGAGAATTAGCGCGCATGATCAATGGTGAAGGTTGGTTGGCAAATGGCATTCAATGCGAGCTCACGGTCGTCAGTTGTTCACATTACCGCAAGAGTGATTTGTACGAATTACCGGTCGCTCCGAGTCCGAACTTGCAAAGCATGGAAGCAGTCTACCTCTACCCTTCGCTTTGCTTTTTTGAACCTACCATTATCAGTATCGGGAGAGGTACCGAACAACCCTTTGAAATTTATGGTCACCCTGATCACAAGTTCGGTTCTCTGGCCTTCACTCCTGAAAGTATGCCTGGCAAGTCGCTGCATCCGAAACACGAAGGTGAAACTTGTTATGGCCAAAACTTAAAAGAGTTCGGAAGCTTCTATTTCCAAGCGAACAAACAGCTCTACTTCGGCTGGTTTATGGCGATGTATGAATCGTTTGATGTGGGTGGAGAGTTCTACACCAGTCCGAAGTTCTTTGATAAGCTTGCGGGTACCGGTTCACTTCGTCAAATGATTTCAGAAGGTGCTTCGGAATCCGAGATTCGCGCCAGCTGGAAACCGGGACTAGAAGCCTTCATGGAGCAACGAAAGCCCTATTTGTTGTACGCTGGATATTGATCAGCAATTCCCGATTGACATCCGATTCCGTGCTAGCGAAGTGCAGAGTAGCGTATTATTCTGTATTTTCACCGCTCGGAAAAAGTTGGGATATGAAACGCGTACTATTCTTTGGACTTCTTACTATCATCATTGGAGCACTTGGATGTGCTAAGAATGAGGAATTCGTAAATCCAGTTTACATGTGTGAATGCGGAAGCGTGAGCTGGCAAGGAACTGCTTACCCGCTTCAGTTAGCTGAATACGTGCAGTCGGATGAAGACAACTTCCTATCGCGTCGTTACTACCTGACTGCCGACATCCGTCTCGAAGGACAAACACAGCCGCACACACTTGCGATTACGCTTGGAACCGATAGCGTTGATCAGGTAGTGCAGTTTATCCCTGCAGACACCGTTTTCAACCTTGTAGAGGAAATCGATCAGAATAGCCAGCTCCTTCCGTACCGTACTTACGTTTGTACGAATGGTGTAGTAAACTTCAACCCAGCCTTTCTAGGTGGACGTGAGTCAGTGGCTTTTGAAATGATTTTGCGTGAAACTATTGGAACGGATACTGTTGGGTTTGACATCCCGTTCAGCGGTAGCTTTAACGTGACGATCCAGTAACGCTACTCTTTACTGAGCCATTCTTTCTTCCGCGTTCGCGCAAATTCCATGACAACATCTTTGCTGTCAGTAAATGGATTCTGATACAATTGTACATCAGGAAGTACACCTCCGTTGTGTGTTCCTTCTACGTTCAAATCAAACCAGATTCTAGGTACATGCACGATGAACCCGGTGTTCGGTAGCACTAGATCATAGTAGTAGCCTGAAGTGTGTCCTTGATAACCTCCACACGTTTCTTCGCCGATGAGGGTACAGTTTGTGCCATAGGTTTTTGCGAGTGCAGCAAATTCCGCAGCTCCAGAGAAAACATTACGGTCAATCAGGACCGTTACTTGTCCTTCAAATCTATTTTCTGGCTCCACAAAAGTGCGAGAGAATCGGTCTCTTCGTTGCCATTCTCCTTCTTCGTCTTTTCGGAATTCAATGAGACGGTAAACCAAATCTTCCATTCGCTTTGCGAAGGCATGATCGATATACTCGTAGTCATCGGCTTGTGGAGAACGGATCACGACCTTGTCGTACTTGGCTTCCATGGAGTTTTCGATGCAAGACAGCAGCAGATTCTCTACTCCTTCTCGTCCGCCGCCGTTTCCTCTGACATCAATAATCAGTTCTTCGCACCCTTGCACTTCCATTTCATTCAGCGCGTTAAGTAAGGTCACTTTATACTTTCTCAAGCTCCATCCGTTGAAACTAGAAACAGTGATGACACCAATATTCTGATCAATTTCAAAGGTCATAGGCGCGTCATTATCGAATGAATAGCGGCAATAGATCTCTGAAGCATCGTTGATGAGGTCGTTCATGTAGATCGAAGGAACGAGTGCACGTTCAGCACCAGTCTTGCCTTTGTACTCAACGATATGTGACTCATGAAATCCGAAATGCAAGGCGTAGTACCACCAGAACTGGCCTTCCATTCCACCCAATTTACCATTGAGTGAATAGCCATCAGCGGTGAAATACGGCATAAGTTCATTGACTACTTTTCGAATCGGCAGACCATTGATGGCAACGAGTTCGGTGCCTTCTTCGAGATCATAACAATCACTGAAATTCTGTTCAACGAACATTCCTCTTCCTGTCACCTTCACCGTGAAGGGCATGAATTTCTGGGTTGCGAGCAAGTATTCACTTTGCATTTCACTCGGCATGACCCAGGTATGTCCGTCGTGAATTTTGTCGATGTAGATCGCCATCTTTCGATATGCCTCAGCGAGGCTGACCACCTCTTTTTCTGATTGCATTCCATCAAGCAATGATTGCTTGGTTTGAGCGGAAGTGTATTGATCAAAGCCGCCGTGATTTTGTATCAGGAATTCTTCCAACACCTTCATATCGGCAGCAAAGGCTTCACTAAGAAGCGCATTTTCATGCCAAATATCTCCTTGACCAAAAGTCAGAAAACAAGCGGTATAGAAGGCGCATGTCAATACAAATCTCAACACGAGAGTTAGCGGTTTTGCTAATTAAATACGTAGTATACCCTTAAGGGTTACCTGAATTATCAGGTAAAGGTTGCTCTTGTTGAGCGGGTTCTGGTGGAGTAGATTCCTCATCAGACTTGAGGACAAGAATCAAGATCAAAAGGAACACAAGCAACGCTAGGAATGCCTTTGGGTCTTTATAAAGCGGTTTTTTGTGCACGCGCTTCAGTGTAGACTCATAGTTAGTCACCAGCTTTCCGAAGTCTTTGTACTTCGAAGGATCTTCGTCCTTTTTCGCTTTGTTATCTAACTTATACTTCCTCATTTCTCTACCCCCATCGCTATTCGCAAGGTACTCACAATGCGTGAAACCCTCATTTTCGCTGCGTTCTCGGTGATCCCTAAGATCTCTGACAATTCCTTGAAGCTTCTGCCTTCGAAGAATCGCAATTCCATTAAGGCCAAGTGAGCTTCAGGGAGGTCGTTCAATTGAATAATTAGTCGTTCAAGACGATCATCTTCCAGGTACTCTTCTGTTTCATCAACTAGAGACCTTAATTGATCACTAGAGATGCCCAGTTCCTTCACTTTCTTCTGCTTTCGCCACCATCCATTCACCTCATTTAAGGCTATGCGGAACAACCAAGAACGAAAGGCAATGCCTCTGATCTCGAATTTTCTGATGTGCGACATGGCTTTGAGGAAAGTTTGACTTGTGAGATCTCCTGCCGTTGGAGCGTCTGGAACACGCAGACGGATGAATCCAAAGATGGCATCGAAGTGCATCTGATACAAAGGACCAAATGCCCTTGGATCCCGCTTTGCGCGGACAATCATCTCTATTTCTTTTGGTTTCAAGTCGTCAACTATTCCTTACTCCAACGTAATATTCGGCCCATTTCGTTTCCATAAGCTAAGGAAAATGTAACCCCCCTCCCTTGTTTTCGTATTTATGAGGAGTAAAGAACAGCTATGTATCGCCACCTTATCATAGGAATGTTTCTTCTGAGCCCTCTCAGTTTCCAGCAAGGTTCAATGCAGAGACATGTAGTACGTACACATGACAATGGTGGACCGTATGTGGTTGTATACACCGTTGGAGAGTTCCATGACCGTGTAAAAGAAGAACTGTTTTACGAAAATGGGAACCTTGATTACGTAGGTCACTACAAACGTGGTGTGGAGCACGGCGAATGGGTTTACTATTGGGAAAACGGCAATATCAAATCATGGGAGTACTATGAGAAGGGCCATGAAGAAGGAACTCACTATGACTGCAACGAAAAAGGCGAAAAAATCAAGCTGTATCACTACCGCAAAGGTGTCTTAATCAAAGAAGAAACGGTAAGTCCCTAATTACACTTCCAATACTTGGTTTTCCGCGATAGCGAAGACCTTATCATGTTTAGCCGGACGAATGCAATGCGTTCCTGTGAAGTAACCGAAAGCCGGCATCACCCCCATTTTTTTAGCAAACCAAAAACACGGTAACCGAAGGTACTGTCGTGCTGCTCCTCGAAGTCCTACGGCAGGGTGGATATGTCCGCATAGGTTATAGCCCTTAAGTGCACTCTCTTCCTCGATGGGCTCATGGGTGAAATGAATTCCTTGTTCCACTTTATCATCAAAACATTTGATTCCGCTTCGTTCAAAATGGTGCTCTGGAATGATATCGTGATTCCCTCTAACCAGCTCCACATGAAGATCATTAAAGTTAGCGAGCATATCGGCGAAATGTTCCCAGTCTTGATTGTAAGTAGAGTGAAAAAGATCGCCTAGCAATAACAGACGTTCAGGCTTCTTCTCTGAAAGTAATCCTGAGAGTGTCCACAAGATTTCAGTGTTTGTTTCTTGCGGCATCGCAATTGCATTTCTGCGGAAATGCCCTCCCTTTCCTATGTGGAGATCGCTCACGATGAGGGTCTTCTCATCTCTCCAAAGAATGGCTTTCTCAGGAAGTAGTTCGAAAATGATATTTGGAATAGGATTGAATTGCATAAAACACTGTGAGGAGGTAATATTACCCGAATATCACCCCCCATCCAAGCCAACGGGTTCAATGCTCTATTCCAAGGGTATAATCTGAACTTTCTGTTAACTCATTTTGGCTTTTCCACAACAAATCTTTCACATGATTTTAACCTATTTATCTCAAGAGAGGTCGGATCTTTGCGGCGAAAATTTAAAACACTACTCAAGTGAACCGATTGATTTGTTCTTTCACTTTACTACTCACCATGGCATTGGCCTCATCAACAGCCTTTGCCGGAAGGGAACCATTTTCAACTAATGCGGAGGTCAGGAAAGAGATCTCACGAGCAATCAGCTACCCGGGGGCGATTCAACATTCGAACGATGTTGAATTCGTGCTGGTCAGCTTCCGGATCGAGCCATGTGGTTTGATCAGCATCCTCGAGACGAATGCCAGTAACAAAGCCTTTGAGCAATATGTTGTTCAGAAGCTTGAGTCTATGAACTTCGAAGGCACGCATGGTGAAGTGCATCATATGCGATTCACCTTCAGGAGCCAAGATATTTAAGCAAAAAGCCCCGCAAATGCGGGGCTTTTCATTTCAATCTTTTTGTGATCTTAGAACCCATACGAGATACTTACCACGGCGAATGGGGCTGTCTCTTGTTCAATGGTAGACTCGTCGTAGTTACTAGCATCTGAGCCGTTCACTACCAACGTCTGAGTTCGGGTATAGTCGATGAATGAGTAACGATACTCAGGATTAACGTAGGCTTCAAAACCCAAACCAAATGAGGTCTACATCTGGAAGCCGGCGAGGAGACTAACTCCGATGTAGTCGTGATCCCATTTCTCTTCTGTCAATTCAAATTCATTGTTAAAGTTGCGGTCTACACTTTCCGATCGATACTTGGAGAATGCGCTGAAGAAGAATCCGGATGGCGTTTTATCGCTCGTGAATTCGCTCATGTAAACACGGAATTCAGGTGCAATGACGAAACCAGTTTTATTACGTTCATCAAGGTGTTGACCACCTTCCGTTTCTCTCTTGTACACATCGAAGGTTCCTCCAACGTTCAAATTTAGCGTGGTGTATACCCCACTAACACGTTCGTAACCAAACTGTTAGCATGAATCGAAAATACCATCGAAGTTTAGTTTCACCACATTCTTTGCTGCGTCGTCAGATTCTGACTGTGCAAAGGTGGGCAGACCCAGTACCATTGCAAACGTAATGAGAAGTAGTTTCTTCATGGTTGTCGAGTTGTCATGTTTTCGATAACCGGTTTTGGGCAAACTTCTTTCCAAAGGGGCATAAAAAAGCCCCACAATTCTTATGAGGCTTCTTCATATATTTAGGTATGACTAGCGTTTATGCTTGCTCTTGTTTGATCAAGTTCAACGCTGAACCTGCCTTAAACCACTCAATTTGCTGAGCGTTGTAGGTGTGGTTCGTCTTGATCGTATCCGTGCTTCCGTCTTTGTGTGCGAGCTCGATGGTGATTTGCTTACCAGGAGCAAAGTCTTTCAAGTCTACAAAGTTGAAAGTATCGTCTTCTTGGATCTTATCGTAGTCTGCTTCGTTATCAAAAGTGATTCCGAGCATTCCTTGCTTCTTCAAGTTCGTTTCGTGGATACGAGCGAATGATTTCACAAGAACTACACGTACTCCAAGGTGACGTGGCTGCATTGCTGCATGCTCACGGCTTGAACCTTCACCGTAGTTACTGTCTCCTACAACTACCGTTGGAACGCCTGCGGCTTTGTAGCCACGTTGTACGGCAGGAACTTCACCGTAAGCAGCATCGATTTGGCTCTTCACGTTGTTTGTTTCGTGGTTGTAAGCTTTGATTGCTCCAGTAAGTGTGTTGTTCGAGATGTTGTCAAGATGACCGCGGTAACGTAGCCAAGGGCCGGCCATAGAGATGTGGTCAGTTGTACACTTTCCGAAAGCCTTGATCAGCAGCTTCGCTCCCATGATGTTCTCACCATTCCATGGTGCGAATGGAGTCAATAGCTCTAGCCTCTCGCTTCCGTCTTTCACAACTACGTTAACACCAGAACCGTCAGCAGCTGGTGCTAGGTATCCTGCATCTTCTACATCGAATCCTTTTGAAGGAAGCTCTTCACCTACAGGCTCAGCTAGCTTCACTTCCTCACCGCTCTCGTTAATCAGTTTGTCTTTCATTGGGTTGAAGCCAAGCGTTCCCGCGATAGCGATCGCAGTTACCAATTCAGGAGAACCAACGAATGCGTGTGTATTTGGGTTACCATCAGCTCGTTTTGCGAAGTTTCGGTTAAACGAGTGTACGATGGTGTTCTTTTCTTTCTTCTCAGCTCCTTCACGCGCCCACTGACCGATACACGGTCCACAAGCATTAGCGAATACTGAGGCACCGATCTCATCAAAGATCTTGATGAATCCGTCACGCTCGATCGTGTAACGCACTTGCTCAGATCCTGGGGTGATCGTGAACTTCGCCTTTGGCTTGATGTTCATCTCGGCCGCTTGCTTGGCGATGCTCGCAGAACGAGAGATATCCTCGTAGCTTGAGTTTGTACAAGACCCGATCAATCCAACTTCTACCTTTAATGGCCATCCGTTCGCTTCAGCTACCTCACCCATCTTAGAGATTGGTGTTGCGATGTCTGGAGAGAACGGTCCGTTCAAGTGTGGTTCGAGTTCATCAAGGTTGATCTCGATTACCTGATCGAAGTACTGCTCTGGGTTATCATATACTTCTGGATCGGCTGTTAAATGTTCTTTTACTCCATTGGCTAAATCAGCAACTTCTGCACGACCTGTAGCTCTCAGGTATCGCGCCATACTTTCGTCGTAACCGAATGTTGAAGTTGTAGCACCGATCTCAGCGCCCATGTTACAGATGGTACCTTTACCAGTACAACTGATTGATTCAGCTCCAGGGCCGAAGTATTCTACGATAGCACCCGTACCACCTTTTACGGTGAGGATTCCAGCTACTTTCAAGATCACATCTTTAGCGCTGGTCCAACCGTTCATACGTCCGGTTAGCTTGACACCAATCAGTTTCGGGAACTTCAGCTCCCAAGGCATTCCTGCCATTACGTCTACCGCGTCAGCCCCACCAACACCGATAGCTACCATTCCGAGTCCACCAGCGTTTACTGTGTGTGAATCGGTTCCTATCATCATTCCACCTGGGAACGCGTAGTTCTCAAGAACTACTTGGTGAATGATCCCAGCACCTGGCTTCCAGAATCCGATACCGTACTTGTTCGATACCGATTGAAGGAAGTTGAATACCTCGTTGTTCTTATTAATCGATTCTTGAAGATCTTTTCCAGCTCCAATACGTGCCTGGATCAAATGATCACAGTGTACAGTTGAAGGTACGGCTGCTTTTGCTTTTCCTGCTTGCATGAACTGCAATAGGGCCATCTGTGCTGTTGCATCTTGCATTGCAACACGGTCAGGTGCAAAATCAACGTAGCTTTTACCACGATCGTAAGGAGTTTCTGGAGTAGCGTCCCAAAGGTGGCTGTAAAGGATCTTTTCAGCTAGACTAAGTGGTTTACCTGCAACTTGGCGCGCTTTCGCGATACGCTCTGGCATTTTTGCGTAAACCTCTTTGATCATTTCGATATCAAATACCATAGAGGCGGGATTGAATTATTATAAGAACATTTGTAACAGGGGCGCAAAGATAAGAATTTGCTGCAAGGATACCGTACGCCATCAAGGTGTTCCGTTCGCGGAAATTCATCCTTCTGCGCTAGGATGCTTACACTACATTTGAAACATGACTCGATCAACGATCGCTGAGAACATCAAAGTCTCCCTTCGGGCTATCCGAAGTCAATTGCTGCGTACCATTCTGACGGTATCCATCATTGCCTTGGGCATCATGGCTCTCATTGCCATGGTAACAGCTACTGAATCGTTGAAAGGCAGTATTACAGAATCGTTTTCTTCGGTCGGCACCAACACTTTCAGCATTCGAAACAAACGCAGTCGAGGACGTAGAATGGGACGCATCGAAAAGCAGACCCCTCCTATTTCTTATCGCGAAGCGAGAGAATTTAAGCGCGACCTAGATGCTGACGCTACCATTTCACTCTCTGCTATGGGATCTGGAATGGCGACGATCAAATACAAGAGCGAAAAAACGAACCCTAACGTACAGGTGCTGGGTATCGATGAAAATTACCTCCACAATTCAGGCTACGAACTCTCTTCTGGCAGAAACTTCACCGCGAATGACCTTTCCACCCCGCAGAACCTGGTGATCTTAGGTAAAGACGTGGTTGGAAAACTCTTTGATAGTTGGGATGACCCAGTCGATAAAGTGATATCCATCGGATCTATTCCTTACCGGGTGGTGGGTGTATTAAGTGAGAAAGGGAAGATCATGGGAATGTCCCAAGACAACCAATGCTTCATCACCCTCACTAACCTGAAGAAACAATACGCAACGGCTAAAACCAACTACAGCATCAGCGTCATGGTTGATAAAGTAGAAGACATGGACGATGCGATTGCAGAGACGTATGGCGTAATGAAAGTTGTACGTGGCGACCGCCTTGGTGAAGATCACAGCTTTGAAGTGCAACAAAGTTCAGGTATGATGGATACTATGACCGACGGTGTGGATTATGTGTCGTACGCTGCCGTGATTATCGGACTCATCACACTCTTCGGAGCGGGTATTGGGCTCATGAACATTATGCTGGTTTCGGTGACCGAACGAACCAAAGAAATTGGGGTTAGAAAAGCGGTGGGGGCTAACTCCCGGGCCATTATGCTGCAGTTCTTGGTTGAAGCCATCGTTATTGGCCAGATCGGTGGAATCATGGGTATTCTTCTTGGTATTGGGGTTGGAAACATTGTGGCTTCCTTCATGAATACTCCATTTGTGATTCCATGGTACTGGATCATTGTGGGTGTGACCATGTGTCTGATTACTAGCGTGGCCTCAGGAATCTTCCCTGCATTCAAGGCTGCGAAGCTCGATCCCATTGAGTCGCTTCGCTACGAGTAAACTCCTTCAGAAAATATTTTCGGAGACAGTGCGTTGAGGATATGAACCAAACCCCAACGCCTATCACGTGATTCTACATGTTAACCAAACAAAAACAAACATGAGATCACTCATTTTTTTTTCACTCTCTGTCCTACTCGCCCTCTATTCTTGTAAAAAAGACGAAGAAATCGTCTGTGACCCCATTGTAAATGCGGCTCCGGTCTATCAATCCTTTTCCGAAGGAAGCTATTGGACTTATCAGAACGTCCGCATTGAAAGCGATGGGACTGAAACGATTGAGTCTGCAGTTGATAGTATTGTTGTAGCTGGAGACACCCTAATCAACGGATTGGAGTACACTGTGTTCGAAGGAACCAGCTGGCCATTCCAAGACAACGAATGGGGCATCATTTGGATTCTCCGTGAACAGGATGGTGCGTTACTTGACGAACAAGGTAATATCATCATGTCATGTTGCAACTTCACCGACACGCTGAACACCGTTGAATACCCCTCAGGAGAAGAAATTTTCGCCACCACTACTTACATGATGAGCAATGAGATCCCAGAAATCACGGTTCCAGGAGGTACCTTCGCTGGTATCGAATTGGTAGGTACCTTCACCATTCTGAACGAACCTGAAGCACCAGACAATCCAAGGTATACATCTAGGTACTACGCCCAAGGGATTGGACAAATCCGCGATACGTGGTTCTTCGCTGCAAACACCGAGATTCGCTATGAAAAGCGCTTGTTGGATTATCATATTGGATACTAAGGTGAACAACAGTCTTAAACCAGATTAACTTTTCTCCGGTCTTCGAGTTTTATCTTTAGGAAAGATAACACGCGAGCTATGCAACGACGAGAATTCATCAAGGGATCAGCGATCCTAGGACTGACCGCCATAGGTACACCAGCCATCGTTGGTGCTAGTGGAATGTTTCACGGAACATCACAACGACGTATCCATCGTATCTTAAGTGCTGATCGCGTCAACGTTGGAACATTACCAGTGCTCCGTGCCTTTGCTGGGAATCAGCAAGACTATGTTTCGCCTTACGTTCTCTTTGATGAATTTGGCCCGGTACATGTGAACCCGGGGGTAGACCCATTGCGGGTGGATGCTCACCCTCATGCAGGAGTGACTCCAACCACTTATTTCCTTGAAGGAACAGGACATCATAAAGACAGCTTGAACTACGATTTCCAAATCGGCAAAGGCGACTTTATGATGTTCAGTTCCGGAAAAGGAGCCATCCATATGGAAGAGTCTGGGCAAGAACTCCACGAAAAAGGAGGTGATTACCACGGCTTCCAAATCTGGCTAAACACTCCTGCCATGTACAAGTTTGATGATCCTTCCACCACCGTATTTCGCTATGCAGATATGGATATGATCAATAACGATCAATACAACGCACGCGTGGTTCTTGGTGAACTTTACGGAGCAAAGTCGGGCATCGCCACCCAGAGTCCGGCATTCTATTATCACATCAAACTCAAGCCAGACGGTAGAATCGACATCCCAACAGATCCAACCCACAACGCCTTCGTCTACTCCATCAAGGGTACCTTGGAGATCGAAGAAGCTCGCCAGCTCAAAAAAAATCAAGTGGCCCTCTACGAACGTGGCGATTCTATCATCCAACTCTACAGCCAACAAGGTGCAGAGTTCCTCGTCCTAGGAGGTCAGCCATTGAATGAGCCGGTATATTCATACGGTCCATTCGTGATGAACAACGAAGATCAAATTCGTCGATGCATCGCTGACTACAGGTCAGGGAAGATGGGGGATCCGGATGTGGTAAATCGCTAGGCTTATGGCTTAAGGCTGAAACCACCAAACCGTTTTGAGACTTAGGCCTTACGCCATTCGCCATTCGCCAGAAAGTACATGATATTTATCACCTTCCCCACAGCCCCCTCCAACCACTGAAAACCCTAATTTGAAGGGAAAGTCCATTCCCATCGAACCTTCGTTTACACATATTCGTCCGTGATTTGTATGCCTTTTTCTCAGGTGGAAGTATTGATGGTGTTTGTCAGGGAAGTACTTGACTAGAGACGAGAGTCTGGAGACTAGGGACTTCTCGAGCAATATCATTTGATCTATATCCAAGGCCCTCGACACTCGACACTCGACCCTTGTCTCTCGACCACCATTGCATTCACAATTATTGTGTTGTATAACTCGTTCTAATCCTGTCTCTTAGAAGACAACTAATCACTATTCCGCCTTTGGCGGACTAATCATGCTAAACATGCTAAGCCTCCGTTCCCTCACCCTCCTATTCTCCCTTTGTTTTGTTTGTTTATTCGCTAGCGCGGAAACGATGACGATTCATGTTTTTGTGGCATTGTGCGATAACAAGCATCAAGGGATTGTGCCGGTGCCGGAGAAGATTGGCAATGGGAAAGACCCGCGGTTGAATTTGTATTGGGGAGCTGGGTATGGAGTGAAGTCTTTTTTCAAGCTGAAGACGGATGATTGGGAACTGGTGAGTTCGCCGGAAAGTGATAACCCATACATTTTGGAACGGGTGCTGTTTAAGCATGCCACACAGGATGTTTATCTGTTGGCCGACGCTTATGATGGGGAACGCATCAAAGACTGTGTGGAAGACTTCTTGCTCGCTTCGAATACGCAGAATACTGAAACGGTTACGTACAATGGGAGCTCATTGAGCTTCGGTGGCAGCTCAGATTTGGTGTCATATATCGGACACGATGGTCTGATGGAATTCTCTGTAGACTTAGAATACATCGACCCCGTCAGTAACGGGATCGATGTGATTATTTTGGCTTGTTATAGTCATGATTACTTTTCGCCAGAAATCGAACAAACGGGCGCCAATCCACTGCTGTGGACGACTCATCTAATGGCTCCGGAGGCTTATACTTTGAAGTCAGCCATTGACGGTTGGCTTCTCGGAGAGTCAGGGAAGCAGATTGATGAGCGTGCTGCGATTACCTACCAGAAATATCAAAAATGCAGCCTGAAAGGCGCCCACAATCTCTTTACAACTGGCTTTAATTGATTATTCAATCAGCACACGCGTCACCTGAGTTCCTGATTGAATCAAGTAAACACCGCTAGCCAAATCTGACAGATCCAATTGTTGAATTGGACTCATCGTTTGCAACTGTTGAATCACTTTACCACTGGCGTGGAAAATGGAAATCTGTGTTCCGATTGGAGATTCAATATTCAATACACCGGTGCTTGGATTTGGCCAAATAGCGAATTCCGCGTTAGCGAAATCAGACACTGTAATACTCACAGCACAATCTGGAGCATCACTTGCAGCTCCGCCTAAGACGCCTGCTTCAGCCCAACCATTGAACCATTCTCCACCAGAGAAGTCAGTCCAGTTATTCAAGTTCATGTATTGATCACCGTCGAATGTTGCATTGATACGGTAAACCTTCATGGCTTCGTTGTTGTCATTCCAGGTCAACGGTTGGCCTGCTTCACAAACCTCAGGTCCAATAGGTCCATCACAATTCGGGCGAAGGAAATACACGTAATCGTCGTACTCAGGGGCTTCACCATAGCACCAAGCAATTCCGGCATCATCGATGCATACTGCGGCATACTCGTCACAAGCAATTCCTTTCGGGTATACGCCATAATCTTGGTACATGCGGGCTAGGAATGTCGTGTGACGCCCCGCGCGATCTGGGTCATCATAGTGGGTATCTGTAATTGTGTTTTCCATAAAAGGAGCCTCGATAAAATCGTTGAATCCAATGGTCATGTATTGATTGTATGGGTCCTCTAAGGCTTCATCGCTGTATACTGTCCCATTTTCTGCAGTGAAGTATGCATCACCCATGATAGCCATTCCTGCTGAGATACCGCCTACTACTCCTCCGCGAACGTTGAGCAAGTTGTTGATGGCGTCTTCTATGGCTGTTCCGCGCCAGTAGGATATGTAATCCCACTGATTACCTCCGGCCATCCAGATCGCCTCGGCATGTTGGACTTGCTCGATTACGTATGGATCCTCAGCTGCAGAGGCATCGTTAAATAGGATGGTCTCTACTGAGTTAATCGTTACACCAAGGTCAGAGAAAAAGTAGTCGTTGTATCCATCTGAACCGCTCGCGCGAAGAACTACCACCTCTCCGCCATTGGCTCGCTCAAGGAACCATTTCATGGCCTCATCGTTCTCTCCTGCACCGCCCATTAGGACGACACCAAAGTTGGGTTCAACATCTAAATCTGCTTCATCACCTGTGAAGAAGCTCTCGTATGATTGTGCCTGCATCGCTCCTGAAAGAAGCAACGCAAACATCCATGTGAAAAGTGATTTCGTATTCATCATTTTGCGGTCATCACCGTTATTTCGACTTCTGACATTTCGAGAAGTCCGTTTTCATTGGCCGAGCTTTCTCCTGGTGAAAATAACACCACTTGTCCAGCGCCGGCCACGCTAAATCCATTATTTGATACCACTAGGGCCGTAGACTCCCCTATTCCAAACACAGGCGTATTTGGGTGATCGTGCATCGCGGTCAGTGCACGATTATATCTGCTGCGCTCAACGAAGTGTTGATCGATGATCGCATGCTGTAGAAGGCCGAGACCTTCTGAATAGATTCCATTGTTCGCCTTCAAACGTCGGTAAGTAGACTCATATTCAGGCTCGAGTTGCTGATCGCCGGTGATCATGACTTCACTCATGACCGCTGCACCCGCGCTCGTACCCGCAATGACACAACCGTTCTTGAAAGCCTGATGTAGGTCTTCTTTCAGATTCCTCTTTTCCACAACCTCCATGAATCGATTTTGGTCACCTCCACAAATGTAGATCAAGGAAGCATGAGGGAGTCCGCTTTTGAGACCTTCACTCTGCTCCAAACCAAAGAAGAAGCTTTCTACTTGTGTGCATCCGAGCTCTGTAAATTGCTTGGTCGCGTAGAATGCCGAAGTATCGGGTTCACTACTCGCTGAAGGGATAATGACAATCAGACTGTCTTTCGACGGCATGAGGTCAATCATCTCTTGCACCAAAGACGGAGGTCGTTTTCCTCCACCGATGATAAATAGGCTCCCCTTCGCTTCCGGATCGACGAGCTGGAGGCTTTCGATCGAAAATGCTTGATCATCCTTCACCTCATCGCTCACCACCGCAGGCGGTTCCGATTCCGCGCAAGCGAAAAGGAAAAAGAGCGAAAAACACATTAGAAACTGTTTCATAACTATAGTCTCTAGCCTAGCGCCTAATCAACATCCCACCAAACCGGCTCCTGCATGTTTGGAATCGGACTTGGGACGTTCGGGTTCAACAATCGTTCATTCTGCGGGTAGATCAAACGCAATGGAAACTCGCCACTCGGGTTCGACGCACTCACTCCATTCTCATTCGGATCAAGTTGCGGATACCCCGTTCTGCGGTAATCAACCCATGGCTCAGTTTGCGTGAAGAGGGCAATGTACTTCTGCTCAATGAGCAACTCCAAATCACTTTCAAAGTCTCCGGAAAAGCTAAATTCACTGACAAATTCATCAATCTCTTCTTGCGTCAAGGTGCCGAAGGTGTTGTCTTCAACAGATGCTCTGATGGCGTCTTGCATACTCGCTAGCGCGGAACCGGATTGGTTGTCGCGAAGCAAGCACTCTGCCTCAATGAACTTCTGCTCAATGTAAGATACGATCTTCACTGGCGAGTCTGGTGACGCCAAGGCCTCTCCCACTTTGCTCTCACCTCCCGTAAATGGGATGATGTCAATGAAGAAATCGAAACGTGGGTCTTGAATACCCATGATTCCGATGAACTCAATATCGATCACTGCATTCGGCGTAATCTCATAGTACTGGAAGATCGGGTTCGCATCGACATCCGTTCCGAGGTAACCGTATTGAAGGTCTTCGAAACTAGAGTTGAAACCATTCTGCGCGGCCAACAAAGCCTCATTCACCTTCGTAGGATCCACATTGCTCTGGTGCAACAGATAGCGCGCCTTCAAGGCATACGCAGATTGAATCCAACGCGCGAGATTCCCTTGGTACATGATATCATCATTCGCCGGAGAGAATACGCTTTCAGAAGCCTGCAAATCTTCAATAGCCTCATCTAGTAATTGATCAATCTGTTCGTAGACAAACGCTTGTGAGTCATAGATTGGCTGGACGTTATTCGCGTTAAGGGCTTCACTCAAAGGGGCATCTCCCCAAATGTCAGTGACAACTCCAATATTTGCTGCCATCAAGACCTTTCCAACACCGGCGTAATGTGGTGCGCTTTGTTCGTTGGCTTTATCGATCATAAACCGAAGGTTGATCATCGAGCCAGCGTAAAAGTCATCCCACAAATACCCAACGAAGAGCTCGTCTGGATTGTAATTCTCGGTATTCAGTTCCTGGTTATTCACCCCTTCGAGGTGCTGAGAAAAGATGTTGGTATAACGGAAAGCTCTTCCTCCTAAAGCCTCAGCCAAGTTGAATTGTGCAGAGGGTAATAGTGTCTCCAACGGCACATCATCTGGCACGTTAGGATTCTCATTGATCTCCTCCAACTTACACGCTGAGAAGACCATCATCACTGTGAATAGGTAGATTAAATTCTTCATTGCTTTTAGAATGTAAGTGAGAGTTGAACTCCGTAACTACGTGTGTTCGGTGAATTGAAATAATCACGACCGAAGCTGTTTGCCGCTCCAGAAAGCGATGTCTCTGGGTCGATTCCACTGTAGTTCGTGATCAAGAATAAGTTTCGAGTGATAATGCCTACGGAAGCACCTTTGATCTTCAGTCGTTCACTCATCTCTTGAGGCATGGTCCAAGTGATTCCTAAGTCACGAAGACGAAGCCAGTTCACCTCTTCGATTCCTTCTTCACTCACGCCAACCAAACCGTAGCGGGTGTAGTAAGACTGATCAAGAGGAACAGCGATAGCATTCGCCTCTCCAGTATTCACATTCACACCTTCGATCACCACTTCCTCGCCGCGATTCTCTGTATCAATGTGGGTTCCGTGGAAACGCATCACGTTGGCCGTTCCATTATACATATCGCCTCCTACGCGGATGTCGAAAAGGAAACTGAGCGACCACTGTCGCCATCCCAATGTGTTTCTCCAACCCGCTGTGAAGTCAGGGTTAGGATCTCCAATGATTTGGCGTTCACTGTCAACAATTGGGTATCCTTCATCATTGATCAAGACATTACCATTCGCATCCCTCGCCCAGGCTGTGCCCATGAGAACTCCATATGGTTGTCCTGATACAACTGTAGACTGCGTACTCGCCAAACCAAAGCTCGGAAGAGGAAGCTCATCCAATCCATCAATGATCGACACCACTTCATTTCGTAGTCTGTTGAAGTTGATGCTCGTTTGCCAATCCAGCTGATTTGCTGTTTTCGCCTCAACTACTGATGCATTTAATAGGAGTTCCAGACCTGTGTTTCGAATGGGGCCTGTTCCATTCAAGACTGCCGTTGTGTAGCCTGAACTTGAAGGAATGAAGCTAATGATGATCGGATCCGTTGTCTCGCTTCGGTACCAAGTCACATCCAGTCCGAGACGATTCTCGTAGAAGCGAAGGTCTGTTCCAAACTCAATGGTTTCCGTTGTTTCCGGACGTAAATCTGGGTTTCCGATGACACTGTTCGGTTCATAGGCCAAGTTCCCTTGTACGGGTGCTGCCGCTTCGAAGAAATTCGAGGTGAGGTAAGGACTTGGAGCCCCATTTCCAACGCTCGCGTGGCTTGCTCTGAGTTTACCGTAGCTGAATGCTTTCGAATCAATATCAAAGGCGTCCGTAAAGATGAACCCGAGGTTCACCGACGGATAGAAGAAACTGTTGTTGTCAGCTGGAAGATTGGAGAGCCAATCGTTCCGGCCGGTGAGGCCTAAGAAAAGGAACCCTTTGTAACCAACATTCGCGTCAACATATGCACCCACACCACGCTGACGACTCAAGAAATCATCGGCAATCACGTTAATGATATCGACGTTGGAGATGTCGTAGAAATCGGGAATGATGAACCCAACTCCATCAAGTTCCACATCTGTAGTTTCGTAGTTGAAGTAGTTATGTCCAGCGGTAGCTGAGAACTCCCAATCTTCCCCAAAGTACTTTGAGTACAGGATGAAAAAGTCATTATTCAAGTTCCGCTGCACGGTGGAAGCATTGTAGATACGTCCGCCTAGGTCACGATACTCTGCCGAGCGCGCGTCCCAATATGCTTTTACCCGCTGATCGTAGAAATCTGTACTGATACGATTGACGATGCTCAGGTTCTCTGTCAGTTCAAGACGAGATTCAAAGCTAGCGATGACACGTTCAACATCTTCTCGGTTGGCGTTCTTGTTGACACTCCAATACGGGTTGTCATAAACGCTGTGGTAAGTACGCTGGGTTCCATCTGGATTCGAGTAGGCCAAGGGCTCATCTACTGGGTCTTCAAAACCATTTGTCATATCGAAATCGGCCGGGGCACGCATCAAACCAAGCATCACCCCACTGAGGTTTGAACCGCGTTGACCGCGATCAGAACCAGAACGGATGTAGTTGATATTGGTCTGGACGAAGAGCTTTTCCTTCCAGTTCGTCTTACCTGTTAATCGCAGGTTCGTTCGTTCGTAGCGCGTATTCGGAATGATACCACGTTGCTGGCTATTTCCGATGGAAACAAGGAAGCTCGAGCGCTTATTTCCTCCTTCGAAACTGAGGTAGTTATTGGCTGTGATTCCTGTTTGGAAGAAGTTTGGTGCATGCTCGAATGACTCACCTGAGATGGCTGGTCCCCATGAGAACCGAGTGCCTTCCACGAATTCATCGAATTCTCCTTGTCCGAACGCCAACTGCGCTTCAGGGAGCTTATTCACCTGATCAAAGATCACCGTCGATTTGAAGTTAATCTTAGTCTCTTCTCCTCCGCTTTTGGTGGTGATGATCACCGCTCCATTCCCAGCTCTTACCCCGTAAAGTGCCGATGCTGGTCCACCTTTCAACACGGTGATACTCTCAATATCATCAGGATTGATATCAATTGCACGGTTTGATTGATCAGTGAAGTTGGAACCGCGGTAGCTATCATCTACCGGAACGCCATCAATGACGTACAACGGTGCATTGCTGCCTGAGATCGATTTGTTACCACGAATTCGCACGGTGGTGCTGGCTCCTGGTGAACCTGAAGAAGAGGTGACGCTTACACCGGCTACTTTCGAGTTGAGTGAGTTCATCACATTGATCTCGCCAGAGCGTTGAAGTTCTTCTTCTTTTACTTCGGTCACTGCGTAACCGACTTTACGTTTGTCTTTTTTGATACCAATCGCTGTCACCACTGCCTCTTCGAGGAGGAGTTGCTCAGGAGTCAATGCCACGTGAATTGTGTTCGATTCCGCGATAGCGACTTCTTTAGAAGTATAACCAATGAACGAGAAGACGAGCTTACCGCTCTTAAACTGCTCATCGGTCACTTCAATTTGATAGCTTCCATCCAGGTCAGTGAAGGCACCTTTGTTTTCGCCTTTGATCACCACCGTTACTGCTAGTAGTCCTTCATTGGTCTCACTATCAGTCACTTTACCCGAAATGGTTTGTTGCGCTAACGCGGAATACGACCCGGCCAGCAACAACGCTCCCATAAGGAAGAAAGTATGTAAGGATTTCATTTGAAAAGGGATTTCTGGATCAATTCATTTCATTTCGCCAAGCGGCGGAATCGAATTGGATCTCAGCAATCGAAGATCGGTTGGAGGCCGATCAGATGCGCAGGTTTACATGGAGTGATTGTCAACTGCATACATCAATATTACGAGTTCGAAGTTTAGCGCGCAAGTGGAAACCTAAAATCGGTTTGTCCTTTTCAAGCTGGACCTTCAAATGTTAGGGAGTTAGTCATCCCTAAAAGATTGACCCACGCACACAAAGTCAGTCCTTCTTCCATTGCCTTTCAAAAAAATCCTTGAGAACTTGAGGTAGTTGTTGGTGCTCAGGTGGGGGTGGGCCCTGAGATTTTCACCTTCAATGAAACTGATACGGTGATTCTATGCGTTAATCCCTAAGTTTGAGCAGACATCAAACAGCTATGAAACACCTAGGAATTTCAGGAGGAGGAACCAAGATCTCTGGCCTCTTCGGAGCAGCGGAATACGTCATGCGTGACCGCCAATATCAACCAGAGATTATCTCAGGAATTTCTGCCGGTGCCATCCTTTCCCTTCCCATGGCCTTGGGGAAGTACGATGAGATCAAACAGCTTGTACTCAACCTCGAATTTGACTCTTTCTTCAGTGAATCTCCTGTTTCAAAAAAGGGTAAAATCAGGCTCTGGAATGCCTTCAGTAAAATCTTAAACGGACGATACTATCTGGGTGTCCAAAAGAACTTGGAAAAGACTTTAAGTACCGTCATCTCCTTTGAAGAATTTGAAGCGTACAAGACGAACGATAAGCTCCCAATTTGCATCGTGGGAACGGTTGATTTCTATACAGGTAAACGATTTTACTTCAACCTCAAAGAGCTCACCTATGATCAAATGCTGAAGATGGTGAATGCCTCTGCTAGTCTACCCATCTTTACTCCGGGTGTTTTACTCAAAGGACCAATCAAAGACTTTGAAGGAGAAGGAAGTAAGAACGACCAACTCTTACTCTTCGACGGAGGCGTTCGTGATCATAGCCCGAGTGCGAAGGTGTTGTCAAGTAATAAGTACGACATCAAAGAATCGGCAACGATTTATAGTCGTCCGGATGATCCGCATGACTTTATTGACCACACCAGCTTCCAACCTTCGAACCTCTTAACCATTCTCGAACGCTATGTCGATATCACCAATAATGAGATTTCGAAGAATGACGAGCTCATCGAGCAACAGGTGATGAAAGACAAGGGAATCAAAGATCACGGGACCGTCTTTTTGCCAAGAATGACGCAAGGAGTATACGATATCGATCAAGCTAGATTGAAGGCACTTTATCAAGGAGGAATTGCTGCTGCAGAGGCCGTTTGGTCAAGTGAATTGTTCGTTTGACACTTAGCCAATCCAACGTAATCTATTGGGAATCTATTGGAAAATTTTGCATCTAAATTTGGTATGCATTCAGATTTTACCCTATGTTTGGTTCTAACATTAAATGACTGCCGCGTTTGCCTGTGGTAGTTCGAACATAAAACTACACGCGATGAAAAAAGCAATTTTTCTATCCCTGGTTGGGTTATGCATGATTCTATGCAACACCAAAATTCAAGCTCAAGAATCTCCTACAGACACTATTCCCATTATCGAAGTTCGAATGAACAACGGTGAAGTATTTACAGGAAAAAAAGTCGAAGAGACAGACACCCAACTGATCATTCGCTCAGAGAACGGCGACCTCTATTTGGTGAAGCGTAACATCAAGAGTATTTGGCACTTGCCTATGGGGTTCAAGTATTCCTTCCGGACGCCCAATGCCACACGTTACTTCTTTTCTCCAAGCGCGCAAACGTTGCGTAAGGGCCAAGGCTACTATCAGAACATTATGGTTTCCGGGAACTTCGTCAATGTAGGTGTGACCGATCATTTATCTCTCGGAGGTGGGTTTGAATTCATATCTACTGTATTAGGAAATCCGATTCTTTTCTTCACACCGAAAATTGGAACCCAGGTGGCAAAAGACTTCCACGTAGCTGCTGGAGTCATGTTGATTCGAGTGCCTGAGAATTACTTTGTAGGCATCGGTTATTCGAGCTTCACTTATGGCAACGACGAATCGAGTGTGACACTCAGTGTCGGCATGCCGTTTACCCAAGAAACCTTCGCAGACTACCCAGTCTTTGCGCTTTCAGGAATTCACAGAGTTTCCAATTCTATCTCCCTAGTCTCTGAAAACTATATGTTGACCATAAACAGCCGAGAACGTGTAATCAACTCAGATGGCACTAGCGACTGGGAAGATGTACCCCAACCTATCTATTTGGGTATTCAGGGGATACGAATCATGAGCAAACGAAACTCTTTTGACATTGGAGTTATTGTCAGCAGCGAGTTTGATGGAGATCTTCCGGCATTACCATTCATTGGTTATGCACGGCAATTCTAGTAACCGTTTAAATGAAAAGGGACGCTTTACGGCGTCCCTTTTTTAATTGATCATATCAATAAAGTCTTGCTCTGAAATAATCGGAATCCCAAAGTCTTCAGCTTTCTTTAGCTTACTTGGTCCCATCTTGTCACCAGCCAATACGTAATCTGTCTTCTTAGAGATAGAACCTACGTTCTTACCACCATTCGCCTCAATGGCTGCCTTAATCTCATTGCGTGAATACTGAGTAAATACGCCTGAGACTACGAAGCTCTTTCCTTCCAACAATGCGCTTGTTGGTCCTTCACTTTCTTCAGCTTCGAATTGCAATCCAGCTTCTCGAAGTGAAGCAACAATTTCTTGGTTATTCTCTTGAGCGAAGAACTCAATAACACTCTCCGCAATACGTTCACCGATCTCATCTGCGGCAACTAATTCCTCCAACGATGCGGCTTGGAGCGCATCGATCGTTTTGAATTCTTTCGTCAGTTTCTTTGCTACCGTCTCCCCAACATATCGAATACCTAATGCGAAAAGCACCTTAGCAAAAGGACGTTCTTTCGAGGCGGTCAATCCTTCAAGAAGCTTTTCTACTGAACGCTCTCCCATGCGCTCGAGAGGAAGAACATCCTCCGCTTCGAGCTGATAGAGTGAAGCCGCATTCTTCAGTAGGCCAGCCTCCCAAAGTTGGTCAATGGTCTCTGGTCCGAGTCCATCAATATTCATCGCCTTGCGTGAAATGAAGTGTTCCATGCGCCCCTTGATCTGTGGCGGACAGCCCGTTTCATTCGGACAATAATGTTGAGCTTCTCCTTCCTTGCGGATCAACTCAGTACCACATTCAGGACAATGGGTAATGTAAACATGCGGTTTTGAATCAGCAGGACGTTTCGATAGCTCCACTCCTGTGACCTTAGGAATGATCTCACCTCCTTTCTCCACAAACACGTAGTCTCCTTCTCGGATATCGAGCTTTTCAATTTGGTCAGCGTTGTGAAGTGAAGCTCGTTTCACAGTGGTTCCTGCCAGAAGCACCGGTTCAAGATTCGCTACTGGAGTGATAGCTCCAGTTCGTCCTACTTGGTAGGTAATTTCATTTAAGCGTGTCAATGCTGCTTCGGCCTTGAACTTATAGGCGATGGCCCAACGTGGTGACTTCGCGGTCATACCGAGACGTTCTTGCTGGTCGTATTGGTTCACCTTAATAACGATCCCATCAATTTCGAAAGGTAGCTGGTGACGGTGCTCATCCCAATATGAAATGAACTCCATGATGCCATCTACTGAGTTCGCTTTCCCGATGTACTTCTTCACTGCCGGCGGAACTTTGAAGCCCCATTCAGAGGCATGTATCAACCCATCGTAGTGATTGGTTACGAGTTGCTCTGGCGCATAAATCGAATACAGCAAACAATCCAATTGACGCTCTGCTACCAGCTTGGAGTCTTGATTCTTAAGTGTTCCAGACGCGGTATTTCGCGGATTGGCATAGAGCTCTAATCCGTTAGCTTCACGCTGTTTATTCAGCGCTTGAAATTTCTCCAATGGGAAGAAGATCTCGCCGCGAATCACAAATGAAGATGGCCATGCGTCTCCTTTCAATTTCAAAGGAATACTTCGAATCGTTCGAACGTTTGCGGTGACTACTTCTCCTGTCTCACCATCACCTCGAGTAACCGCACGGACGAGCTCACCATTTTCATAGGTCAATGAAATCGCCACTCCATCGTACTTGAGTTCCATGACGAACTCCACTTCCTCATTTTCAATGGTCTTCTCAAGGCGTGCAGCCCATTCTGAAATCTCTTCCTTGCTATATGAATTTGAGAGAGAGAGCATCGGGTAACGATGCGTGTACTTCTCAAATTTCTCTGTGATATCTCCTCCAACTCGTTTCGTCGGAGAGTTTTCATGAGCTAATTCAGGATGCGCTGACTCAAGGTGCTCAAGCTCTTTGAGCAGCATATCAAAGTCGTAGTCGGAAATACTTGGGGTATTGAGCACATAGTACTGATGGTTGTGCTCTCTTAGCTCTTCTGTGAGTTGATCAATGCGTGCGCTGGCTTGCTCAGTATTCATTTTTGACATCCTTGTTTCCGATCGCCCGAATCGCCTTTCCGATTCGAATCTTGACCTTTGCAAGGTAAACTACTGACTCGTAAGTCGTACTAATTTCTTGTGGAGTATTTAGCATAAATCGATACCCCACTCCTGCTCCTACTGAAAGCCACCAAGATACGTGGTAATAACCAGAAGAAGAGAATTCAAGAGGATTCACAGGAACTTCTTCTACCAAGATGAACTTCTCTTCAGCATTCTGTTCAAGAATATTCACTCGTCCGGTTCCTACATGAACGGTACCTGACCATTCCCATTTGGGATTAAAGAATAAGACGCGTTCGAAATAAAGGCTAGCGTAGCTGAAATCGAGACTGGCTCTGCCAACCAGAGTATCTTCAGGAGTTACAAAATCAACACGTTCTACGTCGTTTGAAAAGCCATATAATCCAATGCCAATGCGCTTGACACGTTCATATTCAATCCCAATTCGAAATCCTCCGACCGGCACGGAACCGCCATCTACAATGGAGTTTCGTCCGTCAAAGACGAAATCTAGCTTGATCGTTTTGAATCCTTCCCCAAGGTATTTTGGACCATTGATCAACCACACCTCCTTATCTACCTGCCCAGTGGCCAGCAGCGGAAGCATCGCTAATCCTAGTATCAGTAACCTTTTCATTTTCACGGCGCGAAGATAGTGCTTCGCATTCTACTGACACCCAAACACTTTAACAGGTTTATTTTCCCTTGAGCAAATTGACCGTTACGGTGGCCAATTCGTTATTCGGATACCTTGAGCTGAATTGAGGGTCAGCGTGCAAGCCACTTTCTTCAGCAATCTTCAAAAAGACTTCTGGTTCCACGATGTATTGGTCAGAGAATGCATGCGTTGCATCGTACGCTGTTGCTGGAGTTCTTCCAATGTTTTTCGCTACCGCGGAAGGGTTCACTGTGTGAAGTTCGATGACGAGTAATCCGAAACGCTCTACGTAAGGCGCCCACTTCCCGAAGTGCTCATTTAGGTTGTCTTCTACCCTATTATTCGGAATACGACGTCCACGATGGGCGAAGGCACCTGTAGACGTGCTCACACGTTCCGCACTAGCAACAGAAGGATCACTCCAAATTCGATTGTGATCGAGGAAGGTACGTACATTCAACAATGAGCTGAGTTCGATACCGTAATTCCCCTTGAGGTCATTGGCTAGCAAATCAGGTCGACCGATGTCTCCCCAGACTACTTTTGCCCAGATATCTGACTTGATCAAGTTGGCCCTGGTGATCTTCAAGGCAGCCTCATTGTAGTCAGCTCCCACCAAGAAAAGCGGATGCTCATCTAGCATTTTACCTCTGGCTGTTCGTTGCTCAATCACTTCGAATAAATGCTGTATGAAAGCTCCGTTTCCACACCCCATATCAAGGATACCCTTGGGCTGTTCATCGATCGGACGATCAAACAACTGGATCACTACCTCATCAATTTTCTTGAAATAAGTAGAGTGTGCGCCGCCACTTCCCCATACATTCATGGCACGGTCAACGTGTTGCTCTGCTTCTCCCTCCGCTATCTTTCTCAATTTCGTCGGATCACCGAAGATCATCTCATCTACCTTCCGGAACATTGGAATGCATGATACGGTTACACCATAGGCAGCAGCACGACGAGCAAAGAACAATCCCTTGTCAGTGAACTGGAAGGTCTGATTCTTTTCTGTGAACCAACCAAGGTGTCCGAAAAATGATAAGAGCTTGTAGAAACTCTCTGGGTGTTCGTGGTATTCATCGGCACGGAATGACGCCTCCATGAAGTACTTGTGAAACATCCCTCCCATCCCCATATGAACGATGGTTGGTCCGATCAAAGCACCTTCAATATGCTTGAGCACTTGCTCTTGAATCATTCGTTCTTCCGCGTTAGCGCTTAGTTCAACACCATAATAATCGCGGTAACGATTGCAAATACGCTCCATCACAGCGAAAGCCTCAGGAGAGAATTTCCGATGATGGTAATTCTCTGAAATCTTCATCAAATGCACCACATCTTCGTACAAATGAAAGTGCGCAAATGCCACTTTAGAATGAGCATTTATGTGGTATCTAACTTGATCGATGGCATTGTCAATCTCTTGTTCCATCCAGCCTTGCGAACATAAAATACGCAAAGCGGCATTGATGTATCCCTCATTGGCGTTGAATTCCTCAACCACTTCAGATAAAGAAACTGTGCCTTTTTGAAGAAGGTATTGATTGACTCCTTTCTGATGTAGCGCATAGGCTACCGGTGCCGTTGCGATGCCGTCGAGGTGACGAAAGATCTCACCACGATAAGTCGACTTCTGAGCTTTATTTAGCATAGGGTGTTTGTTCAGTCTCTAGAAAAATACGTACAATTTTGTTGGAAGGTTCCGTGAAGACCAATCGAATAACGATCTTCGAATCGATGGATATTCTTACCCATACCATTAGTGGAACTGCTGCAGGGGTTGTGATCGCTTCTTTTTCGACAGGAAGCCTCGCTCAACGTGCCGGAATCATCTTGGTTGGAACCATCGCAGGAACTTTCCCTGACTTAGATGTACTTTCAGCTTGGTCAGGCTTTGATGATAGTTTTGGATCGTGGTTCAATCTAAACGAATCAGGGAGACAAATATTCAAGGGAAATCATTGGTATTCGCATCACGGGGCCTTTCATTCTTTGACCTTTGCCATTATTATTCCAATGGTAGCCAATCTAGCTGGTTTTCTTTGGAAAAAGAGGATTCGAAGGCAATCTGTAAAATACAGGTCTTGGATAAAGAGAAAGGCTCTTTTTATGATTGCCTTTACCTTGGGAATGACTTTTCATTGTATTGAAGATATGCTCACACCACCGGGACCTTGGGATGGTATTGCCTTCTACTGGCCTCATCCTGAATATATCGGTGGTTGGGGCAAGATCTGGTGGTGGAACAGTTACGATTTGTTCCTCATTGTTCTAGGCTCAATCTTTTTGAACTCCTTAATCCTCTTATTCGCTAAGCGCATACACGTAAAAGCAAAATCTCTAGCCCCTGTTGTACTTGGACTTGCTATGATACTCTTCATAATGCAAGTCAACAATCGGCGTACTGATTATTCAAACTTCATCGGAGGGAAAGACTACCCTTCATTTGAAGAACAATCCCTCAAATATCAAGAGGAAATTTTAGGCCCGACGGTATATGAATGGATGGTGCGGTTTGACGAATCGCTTCCGGTGATGTTCTAGAAGATCAATGAATCTATTGGCAGAAGATCTTTTTCTAAACCCAGTAGACACTGGACTCTGGACAAATCAGCATATATGTGACCTGAATATCTTACTCATACAAACTAGCTGAAGGCGAACGAATTATGCTATTTCCGGCATCCGGCGTCCGAACTCCCTCTTGTAACAAACTCCTAGAATGAAGGACAACCTATCGAACGAAATCGACCGCGCACATGACGCCTTCCGAGCCTCCTTCTTCGATATTTGCGTTTTGGTTGGTCTTCTTCGATGACAGGAACGCAGATTTCGTCTCCGCGTTTGTCTTTCATGACCGTGTTTTTCTTTGTTATGGTGACCGTTTCTTTCGCTGGTTTTTGAGGCACAGTTGCTTGCGCTAATGCGGAAGGCATGAACCCGAAGGTGGCGATGACAGAAGCGGCAGCGAAAATGATTCGCTTGCGCATCGATCGCTTCACAAGATGTTGACCGGAGAGTTGATCGCGGTGGGCACTCACACAAAGGTGGTCTTCAGTCTCAATCAAGTGTTGGATTTCGTCGTCATCCATCTGATGAATGTCTACCACCTTGTTTTGACACTGACCGCAGAAGTGTCCTCCATCTACCTTTTTCATATGAAAGGCTTTGAGCGGACATGGATTCTCGATACGGAGCATAGTTTGTTGTTTTCGGTAAGCCGAGGCTCGGTGTAATGAAGACGGGGACTTTGGGGTTAGGGTTGCACCTTCTCTAGGCGTATGACGGTGGACGTTGGACGAAATTCCATATTCCTCTTTCCGGAATTCGCAATCCGCAATCCGAATACACATTGCTTATTTTCGTTGCATGATCATTGGCTACATTCTCGTTGCACTCTTTATTTCTTGGATTTGGGTGCATTACTACCGAAGCATTGATATCTATGAAAGGGATAGCCTCATTTACTTTCTAATGGCCTTCTTGATGGGCTGCGCTTCTGTGGTTTTTGTGTTTGTAGCTCACGCCTTTTTGCTGAATGAAATCGGTTGGCGGATGCATGGGGGCTTCTTTAACGACTTGATGTACTGCATCTTCCAGATAGGATTATTGGAAGAAGTGGCGAAGTTCATCCCCTTCTTTATCATGCTGAAAATGCTTCCGAAAGTGATTGATGAGCCGGTCGACTATCTTTCATTTGCAGCCACTTGTGCCCTTGGGTTTGCGGCGGTGGAGAATGTGATGTACTTCACTTCAAGTGGTCCAGAGATCATATCTGGTCGTGCGGTCCTTTCGGTGATTGGTCACATGACTTGGACCGTTTTCGTGGCCTACGGATTCATGCGACAGCGGTACAAAAAGCCGAAACCTTCGATTTGGGAGATGTTTGGTTTCCTGATGCTGGCAGCGACGGCCCATGGTATTTACGACTTCGCCTTGATGTGGGAAGGCTTTAAAGGACCTGGCTACTTCCTTGCGGTGATCTTTTACTTGTTGTGCATTTCAGCCTACGCTACCATGCTCAACAACGCCTTGAACAACTCGCCCCACTTCCACTATAGTCAGTCAATTGAGTCTTGGACTGTGGCACTTAGGATTGTTGGTTGGTACTTCGCGTTATTTCTTCTTCAGTCGTTCCTTGTGTTTCTTGAGTACAACACGATGCGATCGTTTCAATCGTTCTTCCTCTCCATCTTTACCACAGGGTTCATTATTGCCATGGCGGCTTTGCGCTTGAGTCGATTTAGATTGATCCGAGGAGAATGGTTTCGGGTGCGCTTTAATTTCCCGATCAATCGGAAGTTCAGCCTATCGCTCTTTCAAGATTACAACATCAACATCAGAGGCGATTCACCGGCGGAAATTGCATTGAATGGACTTATCGGAAAACAACAACCCATTCGGCCTTTCGCACGAAAGAAAGTATACCTACGCTACCAACGAAACATTGAAATTCTCGAAAAGATTTTCCTGAAGGATCATGACTCGATGTACGTTGCCAAGGTCTACAACTCTTCAGGAAATCAATTCGAAATGGTCTTGCTTCGTCCGAGAGTGGGTAAGAGTTTCATTGCTGACACCCACCCTATCGTGGCCGTTCACAAGATCGATGGAAAGCTTCCACTGCATCCTGAGAAAATGACCCACAAGCAATTCCAGTTTCTTGAGTACGGGGTGATTCTTATTTCTTGATGATACGTTCGGTTTCGAGGTGTTCGCCCTGGTGTAAAACCATCTGATATATCCCTGTTTCTAGGTCAGACAGGTTGAGCTGAAATTGAATCTCGCCTGCTCCGGAGGCGACTACTTGGGTCTCTTTGACCTTCCTTCCGGCATTATCGAATACGGAGACATAGACGAATTCATCTGGAGTCAGATTTCGCCATTGAACGGTTCCGAAGTTATCGGTTGGGTTCGGTCCGAATAGCCCGTATTCCACCGTCTCTTCATCCGTCAGCTCGTACATGGGTCCGTCGTATTCCGAATACACACAGGGACCAAACAATCCATAGTAGAACTCTTCTTCGAATCCATCTTCAAGGCTGGTTTCGAGCATAAGATCACCTGATGAATAGAGCTGAAGCGTTGAGTTTTCCCAACCGTCGCCTCCTGAATCATACATGGTGATTCGGTAACAAGAATCAGGGTTCCATTGGAAGTAGCGGGCATTGTCCCATCCTCCCCAACAACAGTCGTAGCCGTAGCCATCCGCAGGGTTTTCCATGCGGAAAGAGATCGAATCTGATTCAGACTGAAAATTAAGGACTAGGGTTTCACCATAGAGCCACACAAGACAGCTACCGTCGTCAATATTTGCTTCGGGATTATACTCTACATAGAAATCCTGAGTGCATCCATACACTGGCATTCCATAGCAGCTTCCATCGTCATCCGTGGCCAACGGGTCATAATTCTCAGCTTCAGGATTCGTACACCCCAAAACCTCGAGTTCATCGCAAACTCCGTCATTGTCTACATCAGACAAGCAGTTTTCTGCACAGTCATAGAATTCCTCTGGATAGAGACAAATTCCTTCATCCTCGAGAAGCATAGGATCGTAATTACATGCTTCGGAATCCGTACATCCCCATAATTCCTGTGTTTCAAAATCGGGATCGAAGGATACTCTAACCATGACAACATCATCAGGCACCCAGTTATTTCCATCCTCTTCGAAGTATACACCATCAATCCAATCATGAGATATAGCCCTCAGTACTTGTAGCTGGCTATTCCCATCAGTCTCAACACCGGTGTAGTAGATCTGATATGGACTAAGTTCAACGACCTCATCAAACGCAATGTCAATCCACTTCACTTCATCAATTGAGATGTCGGTTTCGTTTAAATCTTCTGGGTTCAATAAGGTGCTTCCTACCGCTACAATCTCATTCCATTGAGAATATACTTTGACCTTTACCTCTGAATATGGAATCCCTCCGGCAAGAGCCACACGCATCCCATAGGCAGTAATATCCTCAGGTACAAGCGTGTAAGAAGCATAGAACTGCTCTCCAGAACTTGGAGGAATCTCAGGATACAGACTGTTTACTTCGCCATGATCGCGGCCTAAGTCATATTCTGTAATATGGAATGGTCTTGTAATAGAGTTATCGCTTGGGTCATTATCCATGCTTTGACTAATCACCGTTAGATCAGCAAGGTATTGACCTGGATTCAATGTCATCGGAATCTCAACACTCAAGGTATCATGTTGGCCTGGAGCTAAATCAATTGGATCTGATAACCCCATAACCGCACCATCAATACTGAATTGGAGCTGAACTCCTTGTTGAACTTCATCACCAAAGTTGGCTACTGCTAAATGGGGAATCATGTTATCAAGAACAGTTGAAGGCATGGTTCCGAAAGAACCATCTACATAGTAACCTTCTGACCATTCGTCAACCAAAGCATATCCGGTTTGAGCTAGTTGTGCTGAGACGGATACTGCACAAAGCAGACTTATTAAGGAGAGGAGCGTTTTCATAGTACAGTTTTATGTTTTCAATAACATAGACGTACAACGTCTGTCCATTGTGAGGACGAAGGCAAATTATTTTCGTTCCGCTTTCAAGATACGGTCTTTTCCTTGCGCATCCTGATAGAGCTCGGTATTGAACTTGGCAGCCAATAACTCCTGCATCTCCTTTCCAAATTTCTCATGAATTTCGAAAAGTAGTTTCCCCTTTTCTGTGAGGTGACTTTCAGCGTATGCTGCAATGCGCTGGTAAAAGATTAAGGGTTCAGCATCGTCTACAAAGAGCGCAAGCGAGGGGTCGTGATCAGTCACGCGCTGATCCATGACGGCTCGTTCTCTTTTAGGGATGTAAGGCGGATTACTGATAATCAAATCAAAAGCGCCTCCTGGCAAATCATTCCACAAGACATTCACTTCCGCGATAGCGATATCTGCGCTTAAATCTTGAGCATTTCGACTTGCAACTTCAATAGCTTCCTTCGAAATCTCCCAAGCCTGCACCTCCCAGAGCGGGCGTTCCAGTTTGATTGAAATGGGGATGACTCCTGATCCTGTCCCAATGTCTAGCACGCGAATGTGCTCACTAGCGTGGAATTGGGACAAGGCCAATTCTACCAGCTCCTCCGTTTCAGGACGAGGAACCAAGACGCGACTATCAACATAAAATGGGCGACCGAAAAAGAAGGCTTGATTGGTAATGTGCTGCAAGGGAACATGCTTGCTCAGCCGTTCCGCGCTAGCGACAAAAAAATTCAGATCAGACTCCGTAAAAGGGTGCGGCTCAATCATTAATTGTGCACGCGACTTGCCGGTGCGAAAAGTCATGAGTTCACGCGCGATGTTGTCGCGTTCACGTTCATCCGGAAGATTAGTCAGAAGCTGAATCAACCACGCTCGAACAGTTGCATATTTATTATTCGCCGGCCATGCCATGCGACAAAGGTAGCTTCTTAGAAGCTTTCGAGAATCATTTCTGCCGTAGCTGGATTCGTGGCCAAGGGAATGTTCTTCACGTCGCAGATTCGCATCAACATATTGATGTCTGGTTCGTGTGGGTGTTTCCCAAGTGGGTCACGGAAAAAGAACACTACGTCAATGATACCGTCAGTGACCTGAGCTGCGATTTGGGCGTCTCCTCCAAGTGGTCCGCTAGCAACGCGCTCCACCGTTAATCCTGCATCTATGGCGTGTTGGCCAGTTGTTCCAGTGGCAATCAAATCAATATCGTTGCGCTTCAGAATATCTCTGTGATCCATAAGGAAGCGTACCATTTCAGGCTTCTTCCCGTCGTGTGCGATGATGGCTATTTTCATTCTTTGACGAACACTTGGTATCCGAATTTGTCCAATTTAAGCTCACCGTTGGTGAAAACAGAAAGCATCTGATTATTGAAAATACTCCTGTATTCTGAACCCAATGCCTCTACCAACTCAACAGTGGTTGGTTCTTCAGAAAGGTTCACAATGGTAATCACCTCATGCTCTTCTTTCTTGCGCATGAAGGCGTAAATCTTGTCATCAGCTGTTGTCGGAAGTTTAATGAAATCTCCACCGAAATGTCCGTTCCAAAGCGCTTCGTTCTCACGGTTTAGCTTCATGAGCTTTGTGTAGAAGTCTTGGTAGATGTACTCTCCCCACTTCACCGTGTCTTTCTCAAAGAATTCGAGTGCTTCGTTGTTACCTGCTTCCTGACCGCTGTAGATCAAAGGCATTCCGTTGATCGTGAAGGCCAAGGTTGCGTAAGCTAGGTGCCCTTCTCCATAACGATCGAATACTGTTCCGTTCCATGAATTCTCATCGTGGTTCGTTGTGAACATCATGCGGTAAGCGCTTTCCACGAAATACGTGTCTTCCTTCGCCATGTAATCATCAATCGCTGATAGTAGCCTTACTCCTTTCGCGATTTCATTCATGATGTGCATGAACTCCCAGCTGTAGCTCATATCGAAAGCACGTTCATGGTGCGGCGGGTTTTCAGCTTCAGCCAACATGAATACTTGTGGATTCACTTTTTCCAACGCTTGGCGTGCTTGATCCCAGAACTCAACGGGTACAAAATCAGCAACATCGCAACGGAAACCATCAATGTTCGCCTCTGTCAACCAGAAGGCCATTGACTCAGTCATGGCATTCCACATCGCTTCGTTCTTCTGTTCTCCTTTCCAGTCAAGCTGAGCAACATCCCACCAATCGGTTCCTAGTGGCGGTTGTAGTTGATCTAACGAATCCAACATGTAGTAATCCATGTGGTCTTTCGTCCATACATTATCAAAAGCGGTGTGGTTGGCTACCCAGTCAATCATCACACGCATACCGTAGCTATGCGCTGTAGTGACTAATGATTTGAAATCCTCCATCGTACCGTAATCTGGATTGACAGCGGTGTAGTCCTTTACGGCATAATAGCTTCCGAGTCCGCCCTTGCGGTTCACCTCACCGATAGGGTGAATTGGCATCAACCACATAATCTCTATGCCCATCTCATTCAAACGAGGAATATCTGCCTCAAATGCTTTGAACGTTCCTTCGGGAGTGTGCTGACGAATATTCACCTCATAGATGGTAGCGTCGTGTGACCAATCTGGGTGTGTCAATACATCGGTTTCGTAAGTATCACCAACCTGAACGGCTTCTGATGTAGGTTCTTTTGCTGGTGGTTCGCTGCCGCAAGCGATGAGAAACAGCGCGGCAAGTAGGGGGAAAAGCTTATTCATACTGCAAAATAGTATAACAAAAGTAAGAAGATAGTGTGTATGATACACTTTCTACTTTATGGGCCTGCCTTCATAGGCCAGTGCAACGGTTATTCAACACAAAATCACCAGAACCAAAAGACCGATCTACCGTTGTTCGCACCATGATTTGTTAAGTTTCTCCTACTTTACGTCAGCATTCTTATGACGAAGCTTGTAGACATAGGTCACAATTTTTTTTCGCGGAGTTCGTCGGTCACATTGTTCCTGATCGCCTTCACCCCTCGATTCATTTGGTGGCTACTGGTTTTCTTCACTTCGGGAGACTTTAAACTGTACGACTCAGAGCAGTTCATTCTATTGGCGGATAACCTGTGTGCAGAAGGTGAATTCAGTCGCAGCACCTCATCGCCCTTCTTTCCTGACATCGCTCGCACACCAGGATATCCACTTTTTTTGCTCCCCTTTAGAGCGTTGGGCATTCCTATCTATGTGGTCAGTCTGCTTCAGGCCACCTTAGGTGCATTCATCCCAGTTTGGATTTATCGAGCCACCCAACATTGGCAATTACCGAACGGTTGGATCGTCTTTCTCTTGCTCTGCCTCTCGCCTTCACTGCTGTTGTTCTCACCCATTATTCTGAGTGATAGTTTGTTCATTCTCCTCGTAGCATTTTGCTTATTACAGTTGTCGAAGGAGCTCAATACCAAGCGTCTCATTGTTCTCGGACTTGTGCTGGGGGTAATGGCTGTGACACGTCCGATCGCACAGTTCTTGCCGCTTATTTTACTTTCTTACTTCTGGAAACTAAACATACCGAGAGGTCAAATTGGATTATTCATGGTTGCGTTCACTTTGCTTCCTGGAAGTTGGATGGCGCGCAATTACTATCAATTCGGCACCCCTCGTTTGAGCAGTATGAGTACGAACAATTTGCTCTTCTACAATGGTGCTGCCGCTCTCGCTAGCGCGGAATCGAAACCGTTTACAGAGGTACAGCACAAACTGGCCAACGAAGCGAAATCACTCCAAGATTGGGATAAAGAACACGCCACCAGAAGGTACCTCCATTACTGTCGTGAACGTGCCCTTGGCATCTTCAAAGACCACCCGAAAGAACTCGCCGTCAACACCGCAAAGAGCCTAGCGTTTTATCACATCAAACCTCCGAGAAGCTATTTCGATAAAGCATTCGGACTCGGCTATGCTTATGATCCAGTATTAGGCTATTCAGAGCAAAAAGAACAAACAGGATTGACAACCCTAGCCAACTCTTCATTCACTTCCTTAGCCCTCGCTGGCATTCAGTTCGCGATAAACCTATTCCTACTTATTACTGGTGCTTTGGGCTTTTTTCGCCTCCGGCGGAACGCTCCGCTTCTCGCCTGGCTCATCCTTGCATTGGTCTGTTACTTCTGGTTCCTCTCCGTATTTACGATGACCGATGCCCGGTTTCAATTGCCGGGGCTACTGTTGCTTTCGCTCATTGCTTCTGCTGGCATAGGGCGAAAGGCTTAAAGCCTAGGGCAGTTCTTTGGAACAAGGGTAAATCACTATTTTTTATTTCCTAACCACTATTTGTTCTTCAATCCCTACCTTCTGAGTATGAAGTCCCTTTCCTTCTCCTTCTCCCTCTTCCTCCTCTCTTCCTGCGTCCCAAACGACTCTCACTCTAATTCTCATTCTAACTCTTCCTCTATGCTTTCGGCGCTAGCGGAAAAACAAAAAGGAGCTCATGTATTCAGCCTAGAGAATGTGGATGATGATTCGATACTTGAACCTTATCATTTGAATTGTGTAACGATGGTTTCATAGGCTTTTCAACATTCAGTCCGAAGCCGCCACCTTCTGGGAACACCTAGACCAAATTGACATTCATGGATACTTCCCTCTCTGCTCTATAAAACAACCAAGCCAAGATGACATCAGCAGCGGGTGTAACGATCACCTTGAAGTCATGGAGAAAGTCGCACACGCAAATCAACGCCACATCATCTTCATGGAAACGGGCTATCGCGGCACCACAAACGCCGCAGCCAAGCCCTGGGAATGGGTAGAATATGATGAAGAAAACGAAGCTATCTACTCAGAAGAAATACAAGTAAACTGCTACAAGGCTTTCTTCGAAAAAGTCTGGAATAAACCGTGGTTTGCTGGCGTCCATTTATGGCAACTTCGCACAGATCATGAACGCAGAGCTGAAGACTTCAAACTCGATTTTACGACTCAAGGAAAAGTGGCTGAAGAGACCATAGGCACCTATTTCAGAGATATTGAGGAACGTTGAAAGTGGAATGTGGAACGAACACCTCTCCACTTTCAACTCTCAACACTCAACTTTCCACATTCAACATTCCACGTTCCACATTCAACTTTCCGCGATCCAAAAAAGAAAAGAGGGCCGAAGCCCTCTTTCCCATCCTATTATTCAAAAAACCTGCAAATTAGTTTGCAGAGAGGTATTCAGCTACCCCATCAAAGCTTGCAGTCATTGCCTTTTCACCTTCTGTCCAGTTTGCTGGGCAAACTTCACCGTTCTCTTCTACGTGACGAAGCGCATCCAACACACGGATAGCCTCATCAACGTTACGCCCGAGTGGTAGGTTGTTTACTAGTGCGTGTTGTATGATTCCTTCTTTATCGATAAGGAATAGCCCACGGTATGCGATCATCGGGCCTTCAGCCACCAACTCACCTAGTTCATTGTAATCGTAGTCACCGGCAAGAACTCCGTAGTTTGTTGCGATCGATTTTGTTGTATCAGCAACAAGTGGGTAAGTCACTCCCTTGATTCCTCCCTGGTTCTTATCCATCTGCAACCAGCTGAAGTGTGATTCTTCAGTGTCAGTTGAACAAGCGACTACTGCGCATCCTCGTGCTTCGATTTCAGCCAATTTCGACTGGAATGCGTGAAGCTCCGTAGGACAAACAAAAGTGAAGTCTTTTGTGTAGAAGAAGAATACAACGTACTTGTTCCCTACAAACTGCTCCAAAGAGAAGTTCTGCTCGATACTATTTCCGTTTACAACGGCCGGTGCGTTGAAGTTTGGAGCCTTCTTTCCAACTAAAGTCATATCCGATTATATTATGTTCAGTTTCAAAATTGGCCGCAAAGGTACGCTCATGCATTAACGTAATCCTAGTTTTTCGCTGATATTCTTCACCTTTTTTTCGCCTTTCTATTCACCGTTGGAAATGTACCTTTGTCTTGCACGAAAACTGGACGTCCATGGCGAAGGCTACCTCAGAATTTATCAATCGAGAAATCAGCTGGTTAAGTTTCAACGAGCGTGTTTTGCAGGAAGCGCAAGACAAGAATAACCCGCTCATTGAACGCGTTCGATTCCTTGGAATTTTCTCCAACAACCTTGACGAATTCTTCCGTGTGCGCGTAGCTACGCTTCGAAGGATGGTGGATTTCAATAAGCGTACTCGTACAGATCTTCTCTTCGATCCAGCACAAACCCTTAAAGAAATTCGTAGCAAGGTTGGCGACCTCCAATCTGCTTACAACGAGACGTTCGCTGAAATCGAGAATCAACTCGAAGCCGAAAATATCCTCTTTGTGAATCACGAAGAACTATCGGTGACGCAACGTGCCTTTGCAGAGAGCTACTTCCGTCACAAGGTTCGTCCGAACCTGGTTCCTATCATGCTTGGAGGAGGTAATCCCTTCCCAGAACTTGCCGACGATTCGATTTACCTCGCAGTCAAGATGACCATTGGGAAGAAAGATGCAGTCAAAAACAAGTATGCTCTCATTGAAGTGCCTTCGTACTTGCCACGTTTTCTCGTGCTTCCAACGGTAGAAGGCAAGAGCTATGTGATGTGGCTTGACGATGTGATTCGTCTAAAGCTGATGCGCTTGTTTTCCATCTTCAATCCGCAAGAAATTACGGCGTACACCATCAAGATCACACGTGATGCGGAGCTCGATATTGATGATGACATCGACAAATCATTGGTCGAGAAAATGGAGAAGAGTCTTGACCGAAGAAAGAAAGGAGACTACGTGCGATTCCTTTATGATGAACGTATGCCTGATGATTTACTGAATTACTTGCAGCGAAAGATGAAGGTGAAAGCGAAAGAAAACATCATTCCAGGTGGAATCTATCACAACCGAAAAGACTTGATGTCATTCCCGAATTTCGGTCGTGACGACCTTGTTTATCGTCCTTTCCCTCCTCGTCCGCACGCTGATTTGGTGAACAAAACCAGTTTGATCACTGAAATCAGGAAGCGAGATATACTCCTGCACTACCCTTACCAGCGATTCACACATTTCGTGGATCTACTCCGTGAGGCGGCCATTGATCCAAATGTTAAGGCGATCAAGCTGAATATCTATCGCGTTTCAAACAACAGCCAGGTGATCAATGCTTTGATCAACGCTGCACGTAATGGTAAGCGTGTGGATGTCATTATTGAGCTACAGGCGCGATTCGACGAAAAGCACAACATCAAAGTATCAGAGCAACTTCAGGATGCCGGTGCGCGGGTAACTTTCGGGGTACCAGGATTGAAAGTGCACTCTAAACTCGCCTTAATCACCCGTCGAGAAGGACGAAAAGACGTCCACTATGCCCACGTTGGAACCGGTAACTTCCACGGCAAGACAGCTTTGATTTACGGAGACACTTCGCTGTTGACTGCAGATCAACGCATTGCAGGTGAAGTAGCGAAAGTGTTTGACTTCTTCGAGAACAACTACCAACGCGTGACTTACCGTCATTTGGTGGTATCACCGTACAGCACGCGTAGAAAATTCGTTGACTTGATTAACAAGGAAATCAAGAACGCCAAGGAAGGAAAGAAGGCGTGGATTACCATCAAGCTCAACAACCTTGTGGATGCCCGGATGATTCGAAAACTCTACGATGCGAGCAACGCTGGTGTAAAGGTCCGTTTGATTATTCGCGGTATTTGCTCACTTATTCCTGGGGTGAAAGGGATGAGCGAGAATATTCAGGTGACAAGTATTGTAGGTCGATTCCTTGAACATTCGCGTGTGATGGTCTTCTGTAACAATGGTCAGGCACTCTACTACATCAGTAGTGCAGACTGGATGACACGTAACCTAGACCACCGAATTGAGGTAAGCACACCTATCTATGATCCTCGACTGCAGAGTGAGTTAACCGAGTACCTCAACATGCAGTTCAAAGACAATGTAAAGTCACGGATTATTGATAAGAATCAGCGCAACAAGTACGTCACTGCCGGACGCAAGAAAGAAGAATTTAACTCTCAAATTGAGACGTATAAGTACTTCCGCAAGCGCGCAGGGAAGTAATCCGTAGTGCTTATATTGCAATAGAACTAAGAGAGGATTTGAAACTAGCAGCGATCGATATTGGATCTAACGCGGTGCGTTTGCTCATCGCCGAGATCTTTGAATTGAAAGACGGTTACCACACCCAAAAAGTATCCTTTACCCGCATTCCTATTCGTCTAGGTGAAGACGTATTCGAATATGGAGCCATAAGTCACCAAAAGTCTGTACAGATGGTGAAAGTGATGCGTGCGTTTTGGTACCTCATGGACGTCCATAACATTGAATTTTTCAGAGCCTGTGCTACCAGCGCAATGCGCGAGGCCAGCAACTCTTCCGAAGTCATTGATTTGGTGCGTAAGGAAGCCAATATCAATATCGAGATCATCGATGGTGAAGAGGAAGCAAACCTCATCTTCTCCAACTTCTTTGTCCAGAATATTGACCACAGCAAGAGCTACCTCTACATCGACGTTGGTGGTGGTTCTACTGAACTTACGCTTATCCAAAACGGAAAGCGAAAGAAGGCGAAGTCATTCAAAATTGGAACCGTTCGCACGCTCAAAGGTAAAACCAAAGAATCTCATTGGGAAGCTGCAGCTGAATGGTTGAAAGAGATCCACAAAGAAGCAGGAAAACTCACCGGAATTGCCACTGGCGGTAACATCAACCGCCTCTACAAAATGTCTCGTTGTGCTTTCAACGAACCATTCAAACGTGACGAGCTAGAAGAAATCGCCAAGGTTCTTAAAAAACATAGCTACGAGGAGCGTATGTACAAGCTCGGTCTCAAACCTGACCGCGCAGATGTCATCATCCCGGCATCAGACATCTACCTTCGCATGTTCAAACTAGCCAAGGTGAACGAGATGATCGTTCCAAAAATTGGTCTATCTGATGGGATTGTGTTGGGGTTATATGAAGATTGGAAGAAATCGATTAAGAAGGCGTAGGGCCTTAGAGCTTAAGGCGTATGCTTTTTTCTGTTGGTTTAGATTTCTGAGGTCAAACCAAAGACTAAACACCAAAGACCAAAAACAATTTCCCCTAATCACGCTATCCGCCTTAGGCGGACTAATCATGCTGTCGCCAAAGGCGTACTAACCATGCTTCTCTTGCTGATTCAAAAGTAGCCCCGGATCATCACTGACCAAATCAATGACCCCTAAAGCCTTCAGGCGTTCCGCGGTAGCGAGATCATTCACCGTCCATGCAGAGAGGTGGATTTGGAGGGCTAGGCATCGTTCGACCATACGTTGGTCTATGAGGTCATGACGAACGCTTAAGCCTCTGAACTCTGGGTTCGGGCGAACGAAATCAGCGAAGTTGGTCCATGAATCTATATTCAACGGGGCTTCGATGAGATAATGGAGTGGGTACGAATGGTCGATCTTCGCCAATTTCTCGAGTAAACTGAGATTGAAGCTCTTGATACGCCAAGGGTGGTAGTTTTGCTTGGCTAGTAAACCGCTTATTACCTCAGCGTACCCCCGAAGCCATGATTGATCTTCATTCTTTTCGAAGGGAACCTTCAGTTCAAGATTCAACCGATGGCCTGCTGAAGCATCAATGAGGTCTTGAAGTGAAGGAATGTGACAAACCGCTACCTCTTGCTCTGGGAACTTAGCGAGAGGCTCATGTCCGAATTCAACTTGTGTGAGGGTTGAAAGCGTCGATTCCCAAACGCGAAGGCTTTGCCGTTCCGCCGGTAGGCGATAATACCCTTCAAAGAGTTCACTATCATGAACCACGACCAACTCTTGATCTTGAGTTAATTGGATATCTACTTCAACGGCGAAGGCGCCAAGAGCAATTGCCCGTTTGACGCCTTCAATGCTATTTTCAGGGAATTCAGCCCTGCATCCACGATGACCTTGAGTGATCACTGCCGTGGATTAAAGATTCTTCTTCAAGAAGTTCTCCACCTGAAAGATTCGAGTTGGCTTGTCAACGATCTCTCCTTCTTTGTTCAATAGGAACAACATCGGAGTCTTCGTCACGCGGTAATCTTTCGCTACCGGAGAATCCCACATCTGAAGCTGAGATACGTTGGGCCATGTCATACCGTTCTCTTCAATCGCGTTCACCCACTGGTTGCGCGTATTGTCAACTGAAACGTTGATGACACCAAAACCACGGTCTTTGTACATCGCGTATACGTTCTTCAATACTGGAATCTCTTGTTCACACTTGTGGCACCATGAAGCCCAGAACATCACCAATGTATAGTCATGCTTCTTCACTTCATCGTACAGTACTGTGCGACCACCATCCCAATTCTCGATATCGAAGTTTGGTGGCACTTTGCCAATCTGAAGGTTTACCAAACCTTGTGCTCGGCTCTTCAAAACGTCAGAGATATCTGCCGGACAATCTTCACCCATGATGTAGCTGTCAATGATGTACATCGATACGTGCTCCAATCCAGACTGGTAGAAACCGTCAGCCATTGTGTAGAGTGAGAACTCCATCACCTCAGTATCTACTTGAGATTTACCGTAGAGAATATCTACACAGTTGTAGAATCCAGCATCCTTGCCACCACTGAAGGTGCGCATGAACTCTTGAATTCGTCCGTTCATCACCGGCATGCGAACCAATGACTTGTCTGTAAAATCAATGTCATCCCAGTAAGTCGCCATGTTCGATTTCTGCGGAGCGTAGTTCCAAGTCAAGTACTTAGCTAAGAACGAGTCTGGGTAACGCTTGATGTGATCCGCAGCGGCATCACGCTTGAGTTGCTCTTGCTCTTTGATCTGCTGATCAATGCGTTCCTTGAATGATGAGTTGCTACGTTGGCGACGTAACTGCTGAACAGTGTTATCTGCTTGACGCTGGATCATATAATATGAAAACCATCCTTTATTTTCTTCCGAAATCACCGCGTTTGGCTGCGCATCAAGACGAGAAGAGTTGAATGACAGTTCGATATCTTGTTCCTCGCCGTTCACGATGAAGGCCATGAGGTTGGTGACATTGTCATTCACCCCCAACATGTAGAAACCGCTCTTCAGCTTTTGTACACCAAAATCAAATCCATCAGCATCAAATGAAGTGCTCTCGATTTCAAATTGGTTTTTTCCTTCAGTTACATATAGCTTCACTGGAACTCCTTGTGCCAATCCGCGAATCGTTCCATGGATGCGAACTTCGCCTTCCTTCTCTCCGCGATTCTTATCTGTAACCCCATTGATGTATCCAGGATCTGCGGCTACTGCTGCTTGCTCTTGGCTTGTCGCTTGAGCTACTGTCTCCTGTTTTGCATCGTTATCTGCTTTCTCATTCGCTGGCGCGGAAGAACATCCGGCAATCGCCACTAGGCTTAAGAAAGTCAACAGAATCTGATTCATCTTGCTCGTTTTAATTTTCGGTTCCCAAATATAACCAATCCAATAGGCTCGAACAGCGGCGTTAACAATTCATTTAATTCCGAGTCAAGGCGGCCGGTAACTATTGCGCACCTTTGTACCATGAAGTTGGAGCATGCCTTAGACTTACTTGACCTCGAACGCAAACCAGAGGATCTAGACATCATCGATGAGTTAATCGAAGAAGCGGTCTTTCCTCTTCGTGAGTATTTTTTACGAAACCCTGTCGTTCCTGTGCTCTACAGATCGCGACTGGCGCGTATCAAACAACTTCAAGAAGCGGGTGAGAGTTTGGGGTTATCTACCTCTAAATCAACTCTGCTTACTACCTCTACAGACTTCTCTCAAACAGACTTAGCCGAGTTACTGCGAGCCTTTGAAGCGGCCTTGAGTCAAGCTCGTCTTCAAGTAGCGCGGCATTTGAATCCAAGTGCGCTCATGGCTTCGGTAGAACAAATGATTGCCGTTCAAGAGTCTTTTGAGCATGCTTTTCTTCGCGCAACGGCTCATTTCGCTAGCGCGGAATCGAATATCCTCGCCGCCGATGTGGTTGACACTGGGAAGCTGCTTATGCTACTTCAGCAAGCAGATCCGTCAAGTACCGAATTGATTGAAAAGGAGCGGAAGAGAATTGAAATCATTCATGAGCGACAGCGTCGTCAGTAAAGATCGCTGTTGTCAATGTAGTCCCTTCTTTGACCCAAGCACGGTACATTCCTTCAGAGTTGAACGGACAAGCAATGTTTCCATCTTTATCGATGCTGATCACGCCTCCGTCACCACCAATATCGCCTACTTCATGATTGATAACCTTGAAGCCGGCATCAGCCAAGCTCAGTCCACCATATTCCATCATTGACGCGATGCGTGAAGCGACGGCTGAACGAATAAAGAACTCGCCATACCCTGTGGCGCTCACAGCGCAATTGCGGTTGTCTGCCCATGTTCCTGATCCAATTAGTGCCGAATCGCCGATACGTCCGTAGCGCTTATTAGTCATGCCTCCTGTTGAAGTCGCTGCTGCCAAGGTTCCGTTCTTGTCAATAGCGACGGCACCAACCGTTCCGTACTTCTCTCGGTTATCGGTGTGATCAAGTTGGACACGATTGTTCTTTTTCGCCTCTTCCAGCTGCTCTTTGCGAAGGGTGGTTGTAAAGTGAGAGTTTGAGACAACAGGCACACCTTGTTCCTTAGCGAATTGCTCTGCCCCTTCTCCATTGAGCATGACAAATTCAGAGTCCATGACCATTCTACACAAGGAGATCGGACTTTCAATACGACGAACTGCGCACACAGCAGCGGCTTTTCGCTCTTTGCCTTCCATCAAGGAAGCATCCAATTCATGTACTCCCTCATGCGTCATGACAGCGCCTACTCCTGCATTGAACAGTGGCTCTTGTTCCAGCACTTTTACTGTTACAATAACTGCATCTAAGGCGTCGCCGTTGTTCTTCAACACCTCTTCCCCTGCTGACAGCGCTCGAAGGAGCGCACTTCGATACATGCGCTCCTTCTCAGCTGTCATTTCATCTTTCACCAATGTTCCTGCACCACCGTGCAAGACCAATCCATATTCTTTTGCCATTAGCGAATGCTTACCTGCGTAGTTGAAGAGCTTCCATTCGCTTTGACATTCAAAATGTAGTTGCCTGTCGCTAGCGCGGAAACGTTAATGCTAATCTGCGCCCCCGGAGCTAGATCACCCTCTGAAGATTGAAGCACAATCTTACCTTGAAGATCAACAATTGACCATGTAAGGTCAGTAGCCGCTTGGTCAAATTGTACGCGAAGCTCATTGTCTGCCGGTAGTGGCCAGCAACGAATTTCAACCTCCGGGATCTCTTTAACGGCAACGGCACCTTCGCTCACGACGATGTTATCAATGGCCAATTCATTTCCTCCGTTCCCCGGTCCTGTTGGAAGGTCTGGGTTATACGGCTGCGTAAAGTTTCTGAACGCGATGTATACTGTTTCGTTCGCAAAGTCAGCCAAAGACATTTGGTGGAATGTTTCTTCAGTCTCTTCACCTTCATTACCCGTATCAAAGATTGGCGCTGCCAAGAAGAAATTTTCAATGGCTTGTCCGTCTGCTACCACAAACACCTGGTATTGATCACGGAAGTCACCCGACGAAGTAATGGCCATACCCGTCCACGACAAGTATGGATCAGAACCCAACTGAACTCCAGGAAGAATCATCCAATCATCAGACGGACCTTCATCACCTTCGTACCATGATACAGAGAAAGCAGCGTCAGAACCTGAACCGCCACCGAATCCTTGAGCAGAGATATTGCGAATCGTCCATGCAGAATCCACCATCGTAGCTAGGTCTGGATCATCAGGAGTTAATTCATCAAGGTTCACAAGAACCACTTCGGCAGGCATGCCGTTATCGAAGTATTCTTCAAAAATGATTTGAGCTGAGGCACCCACAGATAATAGCACCCCAAAAAGAGTATATACTAGTTTCATACAACAAGTTGTTTAGTTCGAATAAAAAGGAATAGAAGCCGCCAGAAAACGGCGGAGTACAGAATCTCGATCGAGATCTCAACAGTCAAAGATCGGCTGCAAATTGCGCAGCGCAGCCGGTTTACGGAATGTGACTTTGAAGTAGTACATACTCAAATGTAGGGAAATTCGGGAAACGGGTTGCGGGTTGCGGTTCGCAGATCGCAGATCGCAGATCGCGGTGGACGGTACATCAACTAAGGCCTAAAGCCCAACGCCTAAAAAAGATGTAGTCCACTCTCCTACAACCACTGCAAGACAATTCCCATACCTTAGAATTGTAGGGAACGTTGTATTTCCGATGCAGCGAAGGATTAACCATCCTGACGTATTCTTACACTAGCTGAACGGAGCCTTTTGGGGCTCCGTTTATTTTTGGAAGGATTGCGGAAAGAGGATCGCGGATTGCGGTGGGCTGTAGGTAGTAAGCGGCATGCGACATGCAGCATACGGAAAACAAACGGATGCCGGACGCCGGGTGTGGACGCCCGGCAATAGATGCCGGACTTAGGATCAAATCCTCACAAAACACTTCTTAAAAAACAACTCCCATGCTCCTGCTTTGGTTTGATCGCAGGCGATTTGGATTTGTTTACCTGAGGCTAGATTTAGCGTGAAAACACAAGGATGACTGGTGCGATCTTGAAGCTCTCTTCGCATGGAAAGGACCTCGTGGTTGCCTAGGGGGATGCCGTATACTTCTAGGCGTATTTTGAAATAGAGTATGGCTCCCTGTTGCGTACGTTGGAGGTTGCAATATTTGACGTTGCTGGTCTCGCCTAACATCTCAGATGCTTCTCCTGGCACATCAATTAAGACACCACGTGGTGAGCCTGTTCCTCCTTGAGCGATGCCTTTGAAGAAGGGGACCGGTCTTCCAGTGATTGCGTAGACTTCGTCCCAGCGATCAGGGTCATTATAGGTTAAGTTCCAGTACCTCATTGCTCCAGCGTGATCTGTATTTCCCGTTTGTATCGTAGCGGTCTGCTTGTAGTTGGGTGTTGAACTTTCTGTTCGGACGAGGGTCATTGCCTACTCCGGCAACGTAGATCCAATTTCCATAGTTGCTACATGGGTCATAGTCGATGAGGAAGTGTTCGAAAAGACTTGCTCCAAGTCGCCAATCTACACCCAAGTCATGAACCAGGTAACTAGCTACGTTTTGTCGGCCTCGGTTGCTCATGAAACCGGTTTTCGCTAGTTCTCTCATGTTCGCATTGACGAATTCATCTTGTGTTCTTCCTTCTGCCCATTGAGCCCATACTCTTTTGTCTTTGCGCCATTTTGGAGCTCGTCCTTTGATGCCCGCCTTCCAGAAAATACGGTCATCGTATTTCATCGCAACGAATCGGAAGTAGTCTCTCCAGATCAATTCTAAAATCAACCAATAAGTACTTTCGTTGCTTTCATAATGAGCCTCGTACTTTTTGATCTCCCAGTAGATTTCGCGAGGTGAGATACAACCGTTCGCGAGCCAAGGAGAAAATTTACTGCTGTAATCAGCGCCGATGAGTCCGTTGCGTGTTTTCTTGTAGACACTGAGTTTCTTCGTCTTCCAGAAGTAGTGATCCATGCGAGCTTTGGCCTCAGAAGCACCTCCCCTAAAATCTAATACTGCTCTCGGATCAAGTGATGAATCGGTTTGCCCGAAATCAGCCATGGTAGGCAACTCACAAGCATCTAATCCTGAAGATTTCCAGGTCGTTGGAGCTGCTTTAAGCTCTCTCACCTTCGCATACTTCTCAGCCTTCTTGCGGAATTGAGTAAAGATCTCTGGGAGGTCTTGAATGTCCATCGGGATGTCTTCAGGATGGTAAAGGGTCAACCCCTCTTCCAAATGAAGCGTGAGCGATTCGGCGATAGCCTGTTCTAAATCAAATTCTTCTTGCGTATGCTCTTGCTGTGCGTAAACCGTTTTGGTTTGATGCTTTGAAGACAACTCTTTTAGCACCTCAACGGTGTCACCTTTGATCAGCTGCAACTCCACTCCCAATTTCCGAAGTTGTGCTTGAAGGTCTGCCACGCTTTCCAACAAGAACTTCGTGCGGAATGGACCGGTTTTCACTAACCCCCAGTTATCTTCATCCCACCACCAGTCATCAAAGATAAATACTGGAATCACCTCCTCTGCCTCTCTCAGTGCGCGATCCAATCCTGGGTTGTCATTCAGTCTTAGATCATTTCTAAACCAATACATCGCTTTCTTAGTCACGGTTGCTGATTTTTGATTGGAACAGATGAAGTGGTTTTGTGTTCGAATTCCTTTTTCTTGGAGGGCTTAAGGGCGAATTAATCGGAAAACGATAATCAATAATCGATAACTGGTGATTTATAGTGCTTCGATATTGTTGAGGTAGTCGTTGGCTTGGGAGAGAAGAGCAGCTTTATTCTCCGGCGCCATTTTATCCCAGGTGCGGTACATCATACCGATGCGTGGGTTTCTTCCGAGCTTGTCGCGGTGGCGGTCGTAGAAGTTCCAGTAGAGGCTGTTGAATGGGCAGGCACCTTCTCCAGATTTCTTTTTGTGGTCGTAGACACAATTGTCGCAGTAGCTTGACATCTTCTTCATGTAGTTGGCTGAAGAGACGTAAGGCTTGGTACCTACGATGCCACCATCTGCGAATTGGCTCATGCCTCGGGTGTTGGTGATTTCAACCCATTCGATCGCGTCGATGTAGATTCCAAGATACCATTGGTCTACTTCATCGGGGTGAATTCCTGCGAGCAGGGCGAAGTTGCCTGTGACCATCAAACGTTGGATATGATGAGCATAGCTATACTCTAACGATTGCTTAATAGCATGGCGTAAGCAGGCCATTTTCGTATTGCCGTCCCAGAACCATGACGGAAGCTGACGATCGTGCTCAAAGAAGTTCAACGAGGCGTAATCAGGCATTTTCGCCCAGTAAATTCCGCGCATATATTCTCTCCAACCTAGGACCTGACGAATGAAGCCTTCTACCTGCGAAATTGAAGCATGATCGCGATCTGCTTTCCATCGTTCTTCCACCGCTCGGATGACCGTCATCGGGTGAATGATCTTTGAATTAATCAAAAACGACAATCGAGAATGATACAAGGACCAGTACTCGGGTGTCATGGCGTCTTGGAAATCTCCGAAATGAGGCATGCACTCATCTACGAAAAACGTGAGAAGCTCATTTCCTTCTTCTTCGGTTACTGGCCATAGGAAGCGCTTTTCATCAAGCGTACCAATCGTCTTAACTCCTGACTTGGTGAGCATTTCCACCACTGAAGAGACATCTCGTTCAAACAATTTCGGCTCCGGTGGACGATGACCTTTGGGCAACTTCTTGCGGTTATTGGCATCGTAGTTCCATTGTCCTGTCACCGGTTGATCGCCTTCCATGAGCACTTGATGCTTCTTCCGCATCATGCGGTAGAAGCTCTCCATCAAGTAGGTCTTCTTGCCTTTGAAGAATTCGCGTAACTCGAATCGAGATGTCAGAAAGTGTTCGGAGTCTACAGGCTCTACAACGCCTTCAAACTGGTTATCCAGCTCATCGAGTTGTTGATCGAGGCGGTATTCATCTGGCCATTGATACTCTATCCGAGAGGCTCCTATCGATTCCGCGCTAGCGAGAAGATTCTGATTCAAATCTTGCGTATTGCTCGCATCATCCAGCTTGAGATAAATCACTTGATGTCCGGCAGCCTCTAGCTTCGCCGCAAATTCACGCATCGCGAGAAAAAAGGCTACAACCTTTTGGATGTGATGCGGCGCATAGTCTGTTTCTTGGCGCATCTCAGCCATGAAATAGCAAACGTGATCTTCCACACTGTTGTACCAACTGTGCTGCAAATTGAGCTGATCACCAAGGATCAAACGGAGGGTCTTCATGTACTTTTGTTCCTTCGACAGCGCTCAGAACAGTATTTCACCTCATCCCAAACACGCTCCCATTTCTTGCGCCATGTGAAAGGCCTTCCACAAACAACGCACTCTTTACTAGGTAAATGCTGCTTACGCATGCAGGAAGAACATTTTCAATCACCCTATGTTCTCAATTTAACAGGGTGATAAACTATAATCGATAATCTATAAACGATAACAAATCTCTCTCATCACGAACTACGAACTACGAACCACGAACCACGAACCACGAACCAAGAAAATACGGACGCCGGATGCCGGACGCCGGGACAGGAGTTACCACAAATCAAGCCTCAACGACAAGTAAAAGTTCCTCGGATCAGCCGGCAAGATTCCAGGTCCTGGGTATCCACTTGCTCTGCGGGTGAAGTAGCTGGTGTCTAGGAGGTTGTCTACTCCGGCGGAGAGAGTGAAGTCGCGGTAGCTGTAGCCGATTCCGATGTCGTGGATTTGGTAGGATGGAATGGCACCTACGACGGCGTTGACGTCGAATCCTTCTGGGGCGTTGGAGGCGTCGGTGAACTGTTCAGAGACGTAGGTCCATTGCCAATAGGTCTTGAAGGCTTTCCAGTGAACTCTTACGCCCGTTTTTACGTTCCAACGCGGGGCGTATTCCACGAAGTTGCCATCGAGTGTAGGGTCTTCGTCTGAGCGGTAAACGGCGTCTGTGATAGCTACATTTCCGAAGATGCGAAGCTTGAGGTCTTCGTTTCCTTTCCACCACCACAGAGGATCAATTTCAGTGGTGAACTCAATTCCTTTGGTGTAAGCTTCAGAAAGGTTGGTGCGCACTCGAACCAACTGTGGTCCCAGCGTTTGACTCACCGTCATGGTGTCGAGCTTATTACCAATCTTGTTGTTGTACGAGAGAATAAATGCAGAGGCGTCAATGTATATCGCTTTCCCAATGCTACCTCTGAAACCAAGGTCTATCGTATACCCGCTTTCGTCAACCATGTTGGTGTCTACCACCTGGTTTGGGTTGATGATGCGAATGTCATTGAAGTTTATCGCGCGGTAGTTCTGTGAGTAGTTCGCGTAGAACTCTTGATTCGTTCTGAACTTTCGCGAAACTCCTACACCAAACAAGAAGATCGTACGGTCGCGTTGATCATTACTGTTGAATACACGAGGGTAGGTTGGCAGCAGATTTCCTGCGCCATCAAACAACACTTGCGTATAGCTTCCTTCCGAAGCTGTTTGAATGTACTCAGTGCGTATCCCTGGGGTAATGGTCATTTTTTCGCTAACGCGGAATACTTGCTCAGCAAAGAAAGCGAGGTTCAGGTTGTCAAATTCATAGTCTGAGCTGTTGATCAACTCGTCTGAGATTTGAGTGAAGTTCGGTGTGTTTTCATCACTTCCGGAAGCTTGAATGTTGGTGTTTTGGCCATTGAAATAGCGCACACCAGTAACCAGGGTAGAAGGCAAATCACCCAAAGACCAGTCAAAGCGAAGACGCGATTCTACACCCCAATTGTGGAAGTTTCCTTCAATTAAGTCGCGATTGCCACCGGGGTCAACTCTGTTGATTCTCCCGAGGTGGCCGAGGGCTAAGCGATGGGCGCGTAGCCAGAACGGACGAACCTGAAGTTGAAGGTTTTGTCCGAGCTTTTGCTCCCAGATCACGGCAGCGAGATTCCATTCAACCTTGAACCAATTGCGCTCACGTAGCACTTGGCTGGGATCTTCCCCGAAGGCTTTGTCTGTGAGTCCGCCAGGCTGTTCACCGAGGTACTTGTAGTGCGTGTATTCAAAGGTGATGCGTCGGTCAGTTGATTTCCCCAAGACAACCTTCCCGTGGAAGTTGTTGGATTCAAAGGCGCTGCGCTCTCTCCATCCGTCGCCTTGGCGGTGGTGCCAGTAGCCCATCACCTGCATGTTTTCAGAAGAATGTCCTACCGCATTGAACGAAGAGAAGGTGTTGAACGAAGCCAGGCTCTGTTCGCTGATCACACCAATGGTACGCTGAGGGGCATCAATCAAATCAAAGTTGAGCATCCCCCCGAACTGTGGACCGAACTGTAAACTCGCCGCGCCACGAATCAACTCAATACGTTCAATCGCCTGAGGTGGAGGGGTGTAGTACGCTTCAGGGTAACCTAATGGATCGGCAGAGATGTCATATCCATTCTGGCGAGTATTGAAGTTAGAGGTACGACTAGGGTCAAGACCTCGACCACCAATCGAAAGTTGTGCGCCCCCGTCTCCACTTTCCCAGATATTGAGTCCTGCTACTTGTGCAAATAGCTGGCGTGCGTTGTTGGTAGCGCTGTTGATTGGAATCTCTTTCGGACGAATGATGTCTGCCTTCTTTGAAGCGTACACCGTGAATCTTTCTACGCTTGCTGAAGGACCGTTATTGATCCCTTGATCGTCTGAAATAATTGCTGTTCCCAGCTCTGTGGTTATGGGCTCAAGCTTGAAACGCAGAGGAAGAGAGACTCTTTTCAAATCAATGAGGCTATCGAAGTTCTCGTAGCCGAGGTATCGAATACTCAGTAAGAAGTTATCTTCCTTGACACTTACTTGAGCCTGACCGAGATTGTCAGTGATGAATCCCTGCGTTTCATTAATGATAATGTTGGCGAAAGGAAGAGGTCGGTCGCTTGCCTCATCGGTGACAATCACCTTAAACGAATGATCATCACCCGCCTGAGCAGCGAAGGCAGCGAGGAAGCAAAGGGTCAATATGAGTAGCTTCTTACTTTTCACCGAATTGCACGTAGTATTCTTGTTTCAACATCCACGACAAGCGATCGTTAGGATCAACGCTCATCAGGTTGATCTTTGGATCAATGAAACGTTGTGAACCGCTTCCATTAACCGCTACCCATGAGTCTGCGTAGATCTCAGGTGATTCTATTCCTTTCTCACGGTAGATATCTGAGAGGTAATGGACGTACTCAATAATCATATCTGGTTGCGTAGCCATTTCACGTTCCTGAAGCTTAGTCAGGTGTTCTGAAGGAGCAACGATGGCTTTTCTTCCTGTGCTTGGATCAATAACATGGAAATCAATAGCTCCCGCTTTTTCAATAAGCATCACTCGCCAAGAGAATCGGAAGCCTAGCTCATCCCAGAAAATGTTTTCGGATTGCCAGTGGCTTCGTAACGGTGTCACAAGCTGGACAATGAAATGAAGCACGAACACACCAAGGATGATCGAAGGAACAGAGTTCCGTTCCGCCGTTAGGCGAGAAACAACACGACCTGATGCTTCAAAGAACCGCTGAATAGGAGACCAGACAAACGCATGGGAATGTGCAGGGAAGAAGATCAATGTCATGAAGATCATAACCCAAGGGAAAATCCCAATAGGGAAGAGCATCCATGTCAAGATGTGGAAGACCACTACTGACAAGTAGGCGAATGGACGAGAAACTCGCCAACACAGTAAGAAGGCGATGGATAGATCGTACAAGGCGCCAGCCCAAGAGAACACGTAAGCTGTTTCTTCATACATGAACAACCAGCCGATGATAGGCATGTCTGCCCGTGCTGGTAGCCATGTGCGCATTGGCATGGCTGCAAAAAGCCATTCAGAGTGCAATTTCGCGACCCCTGCAAAGAAGTAAACTACGCCGAGTTGCAGCATGAACGACCAGATGAAGAAGCGTGGTACTTTTAATACTGAGCTACCTTTTCTCCATGCGTCTACACTCAGTGCTTTATGCGCGGGTGAGAAGCAGAGGAGGAAGGCCACGATACTAATGAAGTAGTAATGATTGAGGTAGGTGGCCTTATCAAGCAATTCCACGTAAGTGAAGAGTAGGAAGTAACTCACCGACATCCATCGGAACTTGAAACCAATGGCTATACAGAAAGCAGAGGTGGCTAGTCCAGCAAAAACGAGGTACATGCCAATGCCAGGTAATGGCTGAATCCAGTCCATTCCGAAGTAGCTGAAATGGAAGTCTGGTTGGATGTATAATTCATCAATCCAACCGTAATAGCAGAAGCGCAGGGCCGCGAAGGTCATTAAAAGACCAAAGGCCACGCGCAGCGTGACCAGTGGCCAGATTGATATCTCCTCTAGCAGATGGCGGCGATATTTGTTGACTACATCAGTCACCGTCTGTATCAGTGTACGTAATACTTACATCTAATGCGCTGGTCAGATCAATCTTGAGAAGAACCACCGCTGCTTGCAATTCATCATAGGCAGTTTGAACAATAGCCGGGTCACTTTCAATGGTTCCAGAAAGTGGATCAGGGACTAGCTCAAGCGCTGCTTTTGCTTCATCTAATTGTTCGAGAATGGCATCACTCAGGTCTTGATTGGATGGAGAATGGAAAGCACCGAGTTCATCAATAAGTGCCAAAATTCCACCTGTATCATTGGCCGTTAATGCATCTCGGGTAGAAGTCAAATGCGCTATGGCTAGCTCAACGGAGTAACCAGAGTAAAAGGCCTCTACTTTATCTGGAAGGGGAATATCAAGCGTTAACAAGCCCAATGGCAGAGCGATCTTCTCACGCTTAAGATTCTCGTAATCTCTTGTCAAACCATTGTGGTAGAGACTCATTCCCGAACCAACAGAAGAACCGGTAGCTGTGCTGAAAGTATTGTCGAAACCATTGTCCCACGCCTGGTTGAGATTCCCAATGGCTGACTCTACTTCGTTTACGAGGTGCAGTAGATGAGCTCTTCGCGAAGCTCCATAATTCTCATCGTTGTAGAAATCGAGAATGCCTTGGTCATCCACATGATGAATCATCCATCCAATGGCACAAAATCCCTTTTCGTCTAGACCTTCACCACCTATCGAACCTTCATCGGCATGAGCGCTTACCGCCATGACATCAGCAGGGAAGGTGTTCACCTCTCGCACTGTATTCTGCTCATCACCAGGACCAAACCACAAGAACGAAATCCGCTGCCACTGAAGACGTACCTCCTTCAACTGTGCTTGGAAAGCATCCAAAGAAGCTGGATCCAACGCAAGGTCAAAGGCCTCAGCCGAAGCCCTCAAGGCTTCCACTTCATTCACTGTCGCATCCAATTCTGGCGTGATGTAATTATTCACCAACTGCGGAAGCTGCGCAGAGTAACGAGTATCCACCATCGGATCTTCTTCTGGGTCGTTGTTATCACAACTAGCCAAGGCGAACGCGAGGAGGAGCAGGAGGTAGGAGTATCTCATTTTTAGTTTTTGGTCTTTAGTCCCTGATCTCTAGTCACTAGACTCTCGTCTGTTACAGGTTCGGAAGGTCTGTGAGTTCAATCTCTGTTCGATCAATCAAGTATGCGATACATGCGTCGATATCTGCAGATGTAGTCTCGTACCAGTTTGTTCCAAGAAAAGCGCGAGCTTCTTCGACCTCTGTTGGTGTCAATGCCAGGTCAGCGCGGTTGTGAAGGAGGTTTCCAATGAATGCGTATGCTTCAGAAAGCTGGTGACACTTCAACGCTGGATCGTCGATATCATCTTTCGCTCCAATGCAGTAGTGAATTGCCGTACCGGCACATACTTTGTGCCACTTGATACGTACTTCATCAGTCCTTGGCATGACGTCAGTACCTGCAGTAATTGCTGTACGTGCTGCGATGAAATCTTCAAAGATTGAGTTCGTTCCTAGCGCTCCGTCACGGCTGTTGCAGTACTTTCCGTGGAAACGTCCACTTGTGTAGTCTGAAGGGAAGTCAGTTGGGATACCGAAGTAACCAAACGCTTCATCAAACTTGTGCTCAGCTTCTGTGTAGTACTTACCAGCTGCTTCGTCTACAGGGCCAGCGTTATCGAAAGTTCCGTCTTCTACACCATTGATGTATGTTTCCATCGCTTGGTAGTAGAATACGTCACCCATCAATCCTTTCTCGATTAATTGGATGTGCTCAACGCCGTTCTCATCAAGAAGGTATTGTTTCGAAGGGTTTGTTGTACTTACAACAACTCCTGCAGTTCCGTTCGTACCCGATGTCATGCTAGTAGAGGCATCAGCAAGGTCTTGCATCCATCCTTGGTAATCAGCAAGCGTTCCTAGGAAACACTTGTTTTCAAGTTGCTTTCCTGCTACCGCAGCTTCTGCAGAGAAGTGTGTAGATCCGTTTCCGTCTCCGTTGTTGAACATGTCAAGCAATACAGCAGCATCAACAGTTGTTCCGCTTGTGTTTGCTGTTTTCATGTAGGTAGTCATTTCTGCTAGCTGATTAAGACGTGCAATTTGTCCACTGTAGCTCACAGTTGCATTTCCATTACGCTCGAAGCAGTAGTCACCATCATCACATACTGAAGTAGTTGGTGGTGTTAATTGCTCTGGCGTTTCTTCGTCGTCTTTGTCACAAGAGAACAATCCAACGATAAGTACCAATGGTAGGATAAACTTTTTCATATTATTTAGACTGATTTCAAATAGCGATGCAAATGTCGTTCTAGACTAGCTAGTCTCCTATACCACAATTGTGGGATTTTACTTACACCTGATACATGTCATTTCTTACAACTGAACTGTTCCAAAATTGGGAAAGTACTGTGCTGAAATGGAACTTTGGATAGAGGGTTGATTAGTTTAGATATCTGAAAAACAGTTTATTACATTTATTTAGTTAGCTTGGAACACATCTTGAATAATCCGAAAACGTTGTGTACTCAGAAGTTTACATAGTGAGTGAACATGCCCAGCTGAAGAGCTTTCTTTCTCAGCAGGTGAAAGCGGCATCGCCGAACAGTGTCATCCATCTCATGCGGCCGAAAGAGCTGAAGGGTGGGGAATACGATGTGTTGATGTTGCTTGATCAGCTGATCTTATTGGAAGGAAGTTTAAAGCCTCGTGGGCTGACCATGCCGAAATTAGTAGCGAAGTACCCGAAAGCAGATATTGTAGTTTGCGGGGAGGAAGACTTCAGGGCTAACCAGCGCTATGTGATTGAAGGAGCGCGCGATTTTATCAGTGCAAAGATGATGGCCTCACCGATGTTACCTGATTACTTGAAGATCCGAATCATTCGTGATTGGTCACCAAGCACTACTTCAGAAGAAATTCAAGAGTAACCGGTTGGTGGTCTGAGAACGCAAAGTCGTGATTTACAACCTGAACCCTTTCTACCTGCACATTAGAAGAAACCACAAAATGATCGATCACCGACGTGTAGCTACTGTCGGTGTACACGGTTTCTAGCTTACGATTGGTTGGAATCGTGGGATCTGCAACCCATGAAAATCCTTCGGGAAGCTGATCTTCTTCCAAGATAAACTCGCCGTATGAGGCGGGATCTGGGTTTTGGGGAGTGTAGTTGGGTGGACATTGATTCCAGTCTCCACCAATCACTACGTAGTTGCCCTTGTCGAATTCCGCGCTAGCGAAATCCATCAAAAGCTTAATCTCTTCAGCAACCAAGGTGCCTGAAGTATCATAGGCCGAACAATGGGTGTTAATCGCAATGAGCTCTTTTCCGTTATCTAAAGGAATGCGCTGTGAAAGAAAACAACGATCTAAGAAGAAGATACTGGTTGGCCAGCTGAACTGCGTGGGGTAGGCATGGCGTTCCGCATTGGTTGACGGGAAACGCGAGTAATTCGCTAGCCCTGAAATGACCTTTCCCATCGGCTTGTATAGCGGCACGGGCACAAAATCTACCTTGTAGTTCACCGCGAATGCATGTGAGTGTTCTGGGATAGACTCAGCAAAGAAATCAACGTGATTCACTCGGTGGCTTCGCTTAGCTACGCTGTCAACTTCTTGAAAGAGGTATACATCGGCATCAAGTTCGGCAATGATCTTAGCCATACCCTCGCGGTTTTTCTTGACAATTTCTTCTGTTTGGATCACCGTGGTACCGCCATCGTAAAAGAAATCTGTCTCTTCGCCCAAGGCAGTGAATCCAATATTCCAAGTCACAAAGGTGAAGGTGCTGTCAGGTGAGGTAGACGGATTGCCTTCGATGCGGATATCGATGAGCTCCTTTGGCTGGAAATCAGTCACGGTTCCATAAATCAGAACACCTGCGATATACAGCCCGAAAATGAGCCCAAGGATGAGAATTATACGAATGACTTTCTTCATCGATTATTGTTGTTCGATCCAATCAAGTACAAAAGCAGTGACTTGATCGCGGTTTGTTTCATTCAACAGTTCATGACGCGCTTCATGAAATATCTGCGCAGTAAAAGCAGAGCTATGTTTCTGAAACGCATCAATCACCTTTTCCGTGCCTTTCTCTTTTTCAACTACTGGGTCATCATTACCTGCGATATATAACATTGGTAGCGCCTTATCTATCTTTGATAGATTCTTGTGTGCAAAGTCGGTCAAATCAGCTAGCTGGCCGAAGAAGCTAGTGCTAAATACCTCACCACAGTCTGGATCATCGATGTATTTCTTCACTTCTTGTTGATCTCTTGAAATCCAATCGAAGCTTGTTTCCGCGTTAGCAATACCTTTATTGAACTCACCAAAAGTCAGCTTATCCATAAAACGATTGGGCTTGTTCTTGTCTTTAAAAACACTCACAATTTTCGATAGTACTTTACCAGCATAAACCAGCGCACCAGGATGTGGTGGTAAAGCACTCAAAATGGCACCTTTGGGGTGAATCAACCCACGTTCAATGGTGGTCAACGCGACCATCGAGCCCATACTATGTCCCAGAACATAAAGTGGAAGATTCGTTTCGGTCGTGATTTTTGTGGCTAATTCACCTACATCTTCACCCACACGTTTCCAACCTCCATCACCAAACACACCGCGTTGTCCGTTCAGCTCACTGGTACGTCCATGACCTCGCAAGTCTGGAACAATGATTTGAATGCCCTTTTTCGCCGCTGCTTTCGCGAAACGTTGATATCGAGCGCCATGTTCAGCCATACCATGCACAATCAGCAAAACCATCTTTGCGTTGGGCACGTCTGATTTATAGACATGTAATTGGTGATTATCGCTAGCGCGGAATGGGTAAGGACTGAATAGCATAGATATCAAATGTAAAGGAATTCACTTTTTGGAATGATACGCTGGTGGTAATTGTATCTTTTGGGCATGTCAGCTGAACGTTTTCCCGCTTACCATCAGCACTGCATTGTTTGTGGTTCCGATAAGCTTCGACCGATGAAGGCTTATATGAAGCATCAGATGGTACGGTGCGGTAACTGTTCTATGGTGTTCATGCATCGTATTCCCACGGAGGAGCAGCTGGATGACCATTACTCTCAGTATTCGTACCATGAAGATCGATGGATTTCACCCATTACGATTCAGCGTTACAATGAGCTTCTTGACCGATTCGAGAAATACCGGAAAACCAATCGTCTACTAGATGTGGGATGTGGGATTGGTGAGTTCTTGTCGGTAGCTAAGGAAAGAGGATGGGAGGTGTACGGAACTGAGTTCTCGTCGACGGCAGTGGAAATCTGCCAAAAGAAGGGTATTCAAATGCTTCAGGGGAATCTATCCGCAAGGATATTTCCAGAAGAGTATTTCGATGTCATTACCAGTTTTGAGGTGATTGAACACATTTATCACCCAACGCATGATGTGAAGGTGATTTATGAACTCCTCCGAAGAGGAGGGATGCATTATTGTACCACTCCGAATTTCAATGCGCTTCACCGTTACAAACTCAAAGCTGAATATGATATCATTTACTTTCCTGAACATTTGGCCTACTTCACACCGAAGACTTTAAAACGGATAATGACAGATGCTGGTTTTCGTGTTGTCAAAACGGAAACAACCGGCATTAATTTGACGCGAATAGCGCGTAGTAAAGACCTCAATTCCACCGTCTTAAGAGGAGAGGAGACGCCTAATGAGCAGATGAGAGAAAAGACTGAAACCCAATGGCCCTGGCGCCTTGCGAAGGTTTTGGCGAATACCGGACTGAATATCACAGGCTTAGGTGCGGCCCTGAAAATTTCGGTGGTCAAGCCATCCTGATTTTTGTCCAATGGTCTAGTGAATTTAACCGACTATCGAGTTTCCTTAGACATGTACCCTTTATATTTGGTTCTTACCCGAACGTTATCCTATATTGCCCTCCTAACCTTTAACCAACATGCAATTCTTTACCCAAGGTGTGAATGGCATCCGAAAAGATGCCCGCCTAATTGATGGCTTCAGTATCTTCAGTATTGAGGATACACTTGGTAAAGGGAATGATGAGTTTGGAAATGACGTGTTCAAACGGCACCGAAGTGGAGCTTACACCGTCATGTACGTGGACAAAGGAGCCGGAAGCCATCACATCGATTTTCAGAAATATACCCTGCATCCAGGGGCTGTTCTGTTTATTTCACCAGAACAGGTTCAGCAATATGATCCAGCACGTCTGATCGGAGGATACGTTTTGCGTTTTACTCCGGATTTTTTGTGGGAATACGCAGACCCAAGAGAAGCCATGGCGATTCGTCGCTTATTCGACAATCAGGTCAGAACATCAATGCTAGATGCGCGTCGTTACCGTGACATCGTGATGTACTTTGAAATGGTGCTTCGTGAATACAATCACGCCAACGATCAGCTGAGAGCAAGTATCATTAAGAGTTCGTTGAATTTGCTTCTACTTCATGCCGACCGTTTGATTACTGACGAATGCATTACACAAAATGAAGAAGAGGTCGGTTTCTCGTACTACACTCGTTTCAGAGCGCGTATTCCTCAACGTTTGGGCGAAACACGCAATGCCAGTGATTATGCTGAGGAGTTGGGCATTTCGTACAAGTATTTGAACGACTTGACAAAACGCTTTGCCGGCTGCACGAGCAAAGAAATCATTGATCGAACGCTCATTGCAGAAGCCAAACGACTTGTCGTTGAAGGGCAGATCAGCGTTGGACAAATTTCACGTGAGCTTGGTTTTGATGAGCCTACGAACTTCCGCAAGTACTTCCGTAAGCACACGGGAATGGCACCGTTGAAATTCCGTCAAGAGAACTGATCCGAATCATTTCTTTCTAAGCCTTGGTTCCCCAAGTGAATTTTTATCTTGCGGCAACCGAATTTGTGATGGAGAAAATACTGCAAGCGATCCGGGAGAATACCCCGGAAGGTTTTGATTACGAATGGCTCGGAACATTCGTCCACGCGATTGGTGTTGATTCTTTGAACTACAAGGGGTATCTCCCTGAGATTACTGATAAGAAAGATTACGCACGAAATATTCTCTGCTTAGAGCCATTTGAGTGTGTGTTATTGTACTGGCCGCCAGGAGTAGAAAGTGCAGTACATCACCACAAGGGGTTCTGGGGATATGTGCTCTGTCTAGAGGGAACGGTTGACAATATCGAATACATTCAATCAGGTGGTCAACTGCTGGAATCACGCACCATTCGTGCTCAAGCTGGTGGTGTGTTGAATGAACCAGACAACACGATTCACAAAATCGTGAATCCGAGTAAGGAAGAGTATTTAGTAACGCTTCATTTCTACTACCCGGCACTGGATACGCTGGATAGACTGCGCATTTTTGATCTAGATAAGGGTGCTATTGCCACCTTGAATGAGAAGGCACCAACCGCAAGTTTTGCGCATCCGAAAGACAATTATCACGCTTTCGAAGAAGACGCCTTTAGTTATGTATCACTGGAAGACAATCCGAAGACAAGATCACATCGTATTTACCCGATCATACCGAAGCCTTCAAGCAAAGACATTGCTGAACTCATTGGAGGCTACTATAAGGAACAAGCATTGGAGTATGATAGCTTTGATCTTAAGCACAAGTCACGCAGAAAGTACACCGAACGCATTAACGCCCTGATTGCAGATAAGCTGAGCAAATCTTCAGTCCGGAAGGTACTTGACCTCGCTTGTGGAACTGGACGTCGGGCGCTGAAGATTCGCGAAGAGAGCGAAGCGTCGTATGACTTGATGGGAGTGGATCTTAGTCCTGAAATGTGCGCAATAGCGCAAAACAGAGGCGTCAATGCTCAATCGGGAAACTGGCTCGAAATGGAACTTCCAGAAGAGTCTTTATGTGCAATCACCTTCCTATATGCATACGGACATATTCCTACAGAAGAAGAACGACGCAAAGCACTAAAGAAGGCTTTGATTTCATTGAAGCCAGGTGGATTATTATTCTTTGACGCGTTCAACCTCAACGATAAAAACGAATGGGGCCCACATGCGGTGAAGGCTTATGAAGAGCATAACTTAGCTTCATTTGGGTATGAAAAGGGAGATGTGTTCTACAAGAAGGTAGGTGGAGAAGAAGTCGCGTTCTTGCACTATTGCGAAGAAGATTCTCTGGAAGCCTTCTTGGAAGAAATTGGCTTTGATGTTATTGATTTAAAGCACATTGGTTACGTGCATCGTTCAGGGGAGATTCTCGATAGTGATGACGAAGGTGCCCTGTTTGTTATCGCACAGAAACGATGATGAAGGCCATTTTATAGCCATGTCTTACTTACTATCTTGCCAGTAAGTGAACAGCTGGATGTTTCCTCTGTTCCAATCTAAATTCAACCCATGAAAGACTTAGGTTCTGTTCGAAAAGACTATTCAACGCACATCTTGTTGGAGTCTGAGGCTCACGAAGATCCATTTGATCAATTCGAGAAATGGATGGAAGAGGCCAGAGCCAATGATCCGGAAGACTATAATGCCATGAACTTGGCAACCATCGGTGATCATGGTTTCCCTAATCAACGCATCGTCTTGCTGAGAGAGTTCTCTAGTGAAGGATTGGTGTTCTACACGAATTACAATAGTGTGAAAGGACAGGAGATTGGTCAAGATCCGAAGGTGGCGATCAACTTCTTCTGGAAGGGACTTGAGCGTCAAATCCGAGTAAAAGGAGAGGCGCGCAAGTTACCTGCCGAGGTGTCAGATGCCTATTTCGCTTCTCGCCCGAGAGAGAGCCAATTAGGAGCGTGGGTGAGCGACCAGAGCACGGTAATTAAAAGCCGAGAAGAGCTCGAACTTCGCATGAAAGAAATCGAAGACAAATATGACGGCAAAGAAGTTGATCGTCCATCGCATTGGGGCGGATACCGCGTATTCCCTGTGTACTTTGAGTTCTGGCAGGGAAGGCCAGGTCGACTTCATGACCGTCTTTCATATCGCGTTGATGCAGATGGTGCCTGGTATCAGGAGCGATTGTCGCCTTGATTGATTACGCCTATCTTGTTCCCATAATTGGGATATTACTCATTTACTTTATTGGTCGTGCATTCTACAACCTTGCCGACAAATTCAACGAGAACAAATGGCTTTGGGCCATCCTTGGTGTAGTTAGCTATTACGCCGGTTCCTTTATTGGTGGTATGTTATTCGGTCTTCTCGAAGAATTTGACATCATGCCGAGTGGTGGTCCTGATGATCTTCATGTGGCTTCTATTGCTCTTGCTGTAGTATTTGCAGCCGGTGTTGTCGTAGCTTTCTACTTCTTCTTGAAGAGAATGTGGACACGACGAGGGGTTGTTATCACCTCTGAGGTTTTGGATGGAGATATTGAATATTGAAATTGTTCACGCCACTGTACTAGAAACATTCAATTCGTCTTTGGGTTAGTAAGCCAAACCACGAATTATGTTTACGCTCTTTTTTCTTTTTGCACTAGCCCAACCCTTGATGTTAGACATGGGGGAAGGCAAAGCTGGTTCTGACTGGTATATCATCAACGATGGTGTCATGGGGGGAAGGTCATCCAGTTCATTTGACCTGAAGAAAGACCATCTCCATTTCGCTGGAACCATCAGCCTCGAAAACAACGGCGGATTCGCAAGCCTGAGAAGTCCATGGAACAAATACAACTTGAAAGGAAAGAAGTCGGTTACCATCAAAGCTCGCGGTACTGGAGGGCAGTTCTCATTGATTTTAGAGAAGAATCGAGAGTGGTGGCTTCCTACTTATAAATATACTTTCGAGCCAACATCAGAATGGCAGGAGTTCACTGTAGATCTCAAAGATTTAGTTGAATACACTGTTCAAGGAAAGACCGGCAAGAAGCTTGGCAAAGATGGAATTGAAGACATTATCCGTATTGGCATTATCAAGTACGACGGTAAAGCGGGGCCGTTCGAGTTGGAGATTGACGAATTGATTTTTCAGTGATATTTCGTTGGAGGAAAAAGAAGCAACTTGCAGGTATGAGAACAGATGCGAGCATGTTAGACTGGGGAGATGTATTGCGTTTCGCCAATCACGGTAATCCAACACCTGAACGTCGAGATGAACGTTCTGAAGAGGAGTGGAAATCAGCACTAACAGCAGAAGAGTTCAGAGTTACTCGACTCAAAGGAACTGAACGCGCGTTTAGTTCTGAAATGTGCAGCTTGTTCGAGCCAGGGAAATACAAATGCGTGTGTTGCGGAACTCCGCTATTTGATGCGAGCGTGAAGTTTGAAAGTGGCACGGGATGGCCTTCATTCACTCAACCAATCAAAGAAAGCGCAGTTGCTTACCATATTGATTCAACCTTCGGGATGAAAAGGGTAGAGACGATATGTAATACTTGCGACGCACACCTAGGTCACGTTTTCCCTGATGGCCCAGCGCCAAGTGGACTTCGCTACTGCATCAACGCTGTTGCTCTTCGGAAAATGGAAGACTAAGGTTTCCAAGGGGAAGTGGTGATGTAGCCTGTGATTGTGATGCTGTTTCTGTGTACACCTTCGACTTCAAAGAGGTCTCCAAAATTTCGACCGTAGTAGATAAAGAACTTATATAGTCCGATGCCCACCTTCGGTCTTATTACAAGTGATCGCCCGGTATCTGTTGGGTACCAATGCAAATCCGCTCCGGCGTTTACTCCAGCTACAAAGGCGTATGTGTGAGCCCATACACCCACTTTTGGAGCGATGGTTTCATAGGTCCAACTGTAGTTTCCACCTCCGTAGATCCCGAATGAAGTGCCGCCACCTTCACCATTCATAAATTGGCCCAAGCCAAGGGCAAGACCCAGAGGGTATTGTGAAAAGGCGCTGACTTCAGGCATGATTCCTAATGAACGTTCGCTATTCAACAGAGCTGAGCCATATTCGTGATTTCTATGGAAGAAGGGCGGTTTTGTCAATGTAGGAACAGAATCACTCGCTGAGCCAATCTGAGCTTCCGCGCTAGCGAAAAGTAATAAACAGCTTACAAGAAGGAGAAGGCGCATATGCATTGAATGATTCCGAAGCAATGATATTTCTTTTTTTGTCTTTCGCCAATGGCGGAAAAGTGTACTATCGCTTTACGAATCTCACGAACTCTTTATCGTTATTCTCTGTCGTGACAATGTATACTCCCGCAGCCCAGTCGCTCACGTTTAGGCTCTTACGTTCACCTTCACGGATTTGGATGCGTTTAATATGATGTCCATACAAATCGAACACCTCCAATTGCATTTTAGTTGAGCCATCGTTGTAGACCGTTACGACCTGGTTTCCAGGGTTCGGGTACAATCCCCATAAACTGCTGTCATCAGTGATGTAGACAGATCTGACCATTGAAAGGCTACTCGCCCCAGAGAAGTCCATTTGGCGAATGCGGTAGTAGGAAGTTCCATTCAGGGCATGCGTATCCGTGTAGTTATAGTTGATGAGCGATTGGCTATTACCGGCACCATCTATGTAGGCTATTGCTTCCCAATCTACTGCATTGGTCGAGCGTTCTATTTTGAAAAGTTGGTTGTTAGTCTCACTTGCGGTAGACCAATTCAAATTGACATCTCCGCTTACAGGAGACGCAGTAAAATCAGTGAATTCAACAGGAAGGAAAAGCATAGCAAATCCTATGGTAAAGTCAATTCCTTCAGGGATGTCGACTCCAGAGAACGTATACCTCACACCATCAGAAGTGGCTGGGATAATATTCAATGGGGTTTCGTCAGCATAGTCACCATCACCATCGATGTCAGCAATCAAGCGGAAATCAACAGCGTTGTTTGGCATGTAATCAGACAGGTTAAATGTGAGGGTAGTAGCTCCTACATTTCCTCCAACTTCATCGAATACCCAGCTACCAGAAGATCTTCCAGCGATATTATTGGGTAGATCGCTTCCTCTCCAGCCAAATTTAAGATCGCTATATCCAAGAAATAAGTATTCGTTTATTCCAAGATCTGAGGGATTACTCATGCGAACGATTCCAGAACCCTGAGCTACCAAATTAGAAACACCTCCTTGACTTCCAATACCGATTACATGGTGGTCATGGTTACCCCAAGTAGGGTGATCTCCGTTGTAGTAATCGTTGCCATCAAGCGGAATATCAAACTTCGCACTCAAGTAATTCTCAATGATATTACGCTGAGCTAGTCCGTGCATCTGGTTGTAAAGAATGAACTCGGCTATTTGTCCTTCAAATTCAAAGCGTTGACCATTTTCTTCTTCATCTATGAAGTAGCTATCTCCATTCATAGCGCCAAGGCAAACGTTGCCTTCGCTTGGGTATCTTAACCCAACACCTTCTGCAGTATCAAGCAGACCACCATTCATGTATACATCCATGGTTCCATCAGCATCTTCATCACCGTCGATATGAACGCTAATGATGTATGCTTCTTCCTGATCTACTTCGTCGCTGACATAAGTGTATTCCCATTCCGAGCCTTCACCGTCATCAGAAATATTGTAAGTGCCAACAAACAGCTCGTCTTCCTCGATCCAGATATTGAACCCACGATCTTCGCCACCTTCTTCATAGACGACCATCCGGTCTTCTGTTTCTTCTCCAGTGGTAAACACAATGTAGTAGCTACGTTGCGCCACTGGTTCATCAGAAGCAAAGTTGTTGATATCGGCGTTATTATCAATCTTCAAGCGATCGTTATTCCCATCGAATTGGATGGTGGGATAACCGTTCAACGCATAGTCGTTCTCATAAACAACCATAGGTTGGCGTCCGCCTACTTCATATGCAGAGAGTGTATTCCCACCGAAATTCTTCCACTGAGAGATCAACTCTTCTTCGTCGATTGTATAGAGTACGTCTGCTGAAAACCAGAATCTGTTTTCAGTATCACCTTGCACACCTCCAGGGCCTTCTTGCGCCGCTGTCATCAGAGAGAAAAGGAGGGCAGGGACTAGAGTAATTCGTCTGTTCATCCGCACGAGTTTGTTTTAAATCAGGTAGGATTATTTACTCGATGATGTGCGTAAAGGTTACGATGAAGTGTAAGTTTTTTCCTACGAGTGGTGGAATGTGGAATATGGAACGCGGAACGAGGAACAAGGAATGTGGAATGTGGAATGTGGAACGCGGAATGTGGAACGCGGGTATTTGACCTTCCCTAAATAGCGTTGACCGTTTTGTTCAACTTTCTGCTATTATTTCAAGAGACATTGGAACGTCTCTAAG
>JAKVAX010000012.1 GCA_022447625.1 Flavobacteriales bacterium
CAGGAAATAAGAACACTTGTAAACCTATAACAGTATTTTAGTACAAACACTGTCAACTTTTTTTAGGACGGGTCAAACTCAGGAGTACCCCGGCTATAGCCTAAAACCTAAAGCCTATCGCCTACGAAGTAACAACCATCACCCTCAACCCGTCCTAATACCACCCAATATCCCGAACAATCCCACGTTCTATCACTGCCATGAAACAACTTCTTGCCCAACTCTTTCTTTGTGCTTGTCTTTGCTTGCCGTCTGTTGGGTATTGCAATGATTTGAAAGGGACAGAGTTTTGGCTCGGATTCATGGAGAACCTTCCGCAAACTGCTGCTTCGGTGACCGGGGTGGTGATTACCAGTAGTGAACCTACTTCAGGTGTTATTGAGATTCCTGCTGCTGGTTGGAGTCAGGCATTTACGGTTGGCGAATCCGGAACTGTTCAGGTGAACATACCCAGTGGTGCGGTGACGAATGAAGGGAATATGTCGACAGCGCCGAAAGGGGTGCGCGTTACGGCTGAAGATCCTGTATACGTTTCCTTGATCAATGAGGCGGGAGGATCTGGAGATGCTGCAGCGGTGCTTCCTACCACGGCCTTGGGGTATGATTATTATGCCTCTACTTACATCGATCCGGCGAATACGAATTGGGGGACACCACAGGTGCTGGTAGTCGCTATTGAGGACAATACGCAGATCTTAATCACTCCTTCGGGGGCGCTTTCTGATCAGAGCACTGCGCCTTTCGAAGTCACCTTGAATCAAGGGGAGTCATTTCAAATTCAATCGTATTGGGAGGTAAACCTAAATCACCAGGGAGAAGATCTTTCAGGAACGCACATTCAATCGATTTGCAACAGCGACGGGATGAAGCATCGAATCGCCGTCTTCTCTGGGAACAAGTGTACCTTGGTTGGAGGATCGAATTGCTCTGGTTGTGATCACCTCGTTGAACAACTCTTTGACGTGAATTCCTGGGGCGACACCTTCATGGTGCTCCCTCCCACGAACCGCAATCAGTACGTACTGAAGGTAGTAGCGGCCTATGACAACACAACAGTTTCAATTAGTCCATATCCCGACCAAGTATTGAATGCTGGGGAATCGATGGAATTAGAGACTTCGGGCAATCGTTTGTTGACTGCTTCTGAACCAGTGTCGGTGGCTCAGATTACATACGGGCAATCATGCAGCAACGGATACGGTGACCCGATGATGACTTGGGTTCCGTCGATTGATCATTTCAACCGCGAGTGGAGTTATCAATCGTTCGATGACAATAGTGGGAATTACTTGAACTATTTGACGATTGTCACTGCAGATGACAATACTGGACAGGTAAATTTGAACGGAGTAAGCATTCCTTCGGGTGAGTATGACAACATCAACGTGAACCCTGATTATGTGTGGGCTACCATTGATATTCCCATGGGTGAGAATGCTTATCACCTCACCTCTTCCGAAGACTTTATTGCATTGCCTCACGGGTATACTGGAGCAAGCTCATACTACTTGAATTCTGGATCGAACTTCACTAATTTCGAGGTCGACTTTAGCATGGCCTACTTACAAGACACGGTACATTACCAAGAATTCGACACGCCTGTTTGCGCCTGTGAACCGATTGATTTCATTGCCACTTACTATAACGATGACGCCATCATCAGCTGGGATTTCGGTGATGGAGATACAGCCGAAGGTTTTGAAGTCCAGCACGAATACCTCAACGGCACCTATGACGTCACGATGATGTTGATGGATGATGAGGGCTGCATCTTAGACACGCTGATCAAGCAAAACGTTGAAGTCAACAATTGTGATATTCTCAGCTCGAATCCCGAGACCATCTGTGCTGGAGAAACAATCACCCTCTCGGCCTATGAAGGAAACACCTTTGAATGGAGCACAGGGGAAACGACTTCGAGCATAGAAGTTTCTCCAGAAGAAACGACAACCTATTCGTTGATCGTAGACGGTGGTGACACCCCGATCTGTAATGATATCATCGTTTATGTACACCCTGCTTCATCCTTTGAATTAGGTCCGCCGATGCTCTTATGTGAAACAGAAACCGCTTTCGTTCAAGGTCCGGAAGGCTTCGTTGAATACCAGTGGAGCGACGGTTCCTCCGATGAACAATTGAGCACCACAGACGGCGGACTTCACTGGCTCACAGTCACCGATGAAAACAATTGTCAAGTCAGTGATAGTATCGAGATCGCCTTCGCCCCTGCCCCTATTTGGGACCTTGGCCCTGACCAATCTACATGCGAAGGAGAAACCGTAACGCTGATTGGTCCTGCCATGGAGGATATCGAATACCTCTGGTCAACTCAAGAAACTACGGCTGAGATCACCGTGGAACAGCAAGGTGGTTATTTGCTCACCATCGATGATGGTATATGCGAGACCGACGACTATGTGTTCGTTGAGTTTATCGCCGCTCCGTCACCGAGCCTCGCACCTGAAGTCATCTTGTGCGACAACCAATATACCATCTGGCCCACACCAGAAACGAATGCGAACTATCTATGGTCAACAGGAGATTCAAGCGCCGTGATCACCGTTGACGAAGATGGAATCTATGAAGTGACGATTTCCAATGAATGCGGAAGCATCGACGAACAAATCAATGTCATCTTTGACTGCGATTACCATCTTTTCCTTCCGAACAGTTTCACCCCAAACCAGGATGGAATCAACGATCAGTTCCTTCCTGTAGGAACCGGCATTGCCACCTACGAACTCATCATCTTTGACCGCTGGGGCGCTGAAATCTTCAAATCCACAGAATTCACCATTGGCTGGACTGGCAATATCAACGGCGCTCCCGCCCCTATAGGCGTTTACCCTTGGCGCGCCACAGTGCAAGACGTTCAGGGCAGGTACCATCAGTTGAATGGGCATGTGACGTTGATGAGGTAAAGCCTTGTGGACACAACAAAACTCTTTCGTTGGTTTAGTGTGTTTTATGTGCGGGTTAATCTCGATATTGCTTACAACAGAGTCTCTCATTGATTGAAGGCAAAGGCATTTCACACCCTGTTCTTGATGGACTCTACCAAAATTCTGACTAAGACTCAAATGAATCTTGCTTTCCTCACACCTCTCTTGCTGTTACTTGCAACCTCCTCCCTCGGTCAAGATGAAGCGGAAAAGCTCTTCCAAGAAGCGCTTTTAAAATATGAGCGCGGAAATTTTTATGCCGCGGGTGCATACTTCCAAGAGATAGTCGAAAACTTCCCTACGTTCGAACTCCACGATCAGTGCTTTTATAACGCTGCCTATGCATATCATGAAGCTGACAGTCTTGAATTGGCCATTGAATGGTACGAGAGAATTCGAACTTCAGATTTGAAGGATGATGACAGAGTGGGCGGAAGAGGAATTTTTGAACCGTATGCGAACTATAAACACTACGCAACGACCAACATTGCCACTATAGAGTTCAATCGTGGAAACTATGAGAAAGCGCTTGATTATTACAGGCAATCTTCTAGCACTTATCCGTACTACAATGATTCGGGCACAGATCTTAGAATCAATGAAAATAGACATGCTATATGCATTACCGACTGCTTAGAGAATCTCGGAAGATTCGATGAAGCATTGATGACGATTCTACCTCCAGCACTCGACTCGCAAGAAAGTGTCAATTACAATGCAATTGCTCAACGAGCACTTGAGCTCATTAACAAGCACTTCGACAAAAATGAAATCAAGCTTGATCTGAATTCTGCACTAAAAACGATAGAAAAACTAGACGAGTCCTACTCCATCTGGATCAGAGGTAAAAACGTAATTCTCTACCCTTATGTTTTTGGCGACGATTCAATTGAAGGATTCCGAAAATCCATTGAGGATTCTAGCTTTTGGTTGGAGTTGAATAAGCAATAAGGTCGTAGAAACGGTTCAAAAACGTCATCTGAATGATCAACAGAGCAACAAAAGATTATTAGCGGCATAGACGATATATTGCACTCTTAAATATGCTCTTTTGGAGGAATTTTCTCGATTTAGCCCGAAAGCTTCAACACATAGAAAATGAAACGAACTCACATCCTAGGATTGATATTCCTACTCTTTTGTCAGAACATAGATGCTCAACAGTCCCCTGCGGAAGGGGTGGCATTTCTTTTGCCCTACTTTGAGCAAGAACTAAATGAGAAAGAAATGACGCAAATCGAAGGGTATTTAGATAGTCCAGATACCCTTCACCAACTTATGGCAATTAGTTTATTGTTCCGAGCAGATACTGCGAGTTACCGTGAACAGATGATGGATATGTTTGAGATCCCTTATAAGAATTGGAAATTCCGAAGAGGAAAAATGACTTGCCCTACGAGAGAAGAAAAGGCCATTATCGATCGGCAAATCTCTCTCGATCTGAAAAACACTTACAAGCTACGTGACAAGGACCTAGGAGGAATCGCAATGCTTTATACTTTCATTGTATATCGAGCCAACAACGTGTGGCAATGGCAGACGGATTCATTCGCTATTCCAATTACCACTGCAACCAGAGGTGGATACTTGAACTGGCTATTTGCTGATATGCTTGAATTCAAAAAACAGTTCATTTCAGATATGCAGGAGCGAACTAAAGCACGGTCTAAGAGCGAAGAAAATCAAGGACAGATAAGTGAGTAAGTACTATTCGTTGTTCACCAACAGTCTTGTTGGACTATCTCTAGCCTTTGGCTTCTTCTATTGGGGGTGGATAAATGAAGGTTATTTAAGAATTATCCTCAGTTTATTCATTGTCCTCGTGACAGCTAGAAGCGGGATTCGCCGACTCAAATACCTCTTGGAATTAGAAAGGTGGATTAGGAACAATAAAAACTCCTTTGTCTTATTCTACCCAACGAAGAAAGATGTTCAGAATTCGATTAAAGAAAAACTGATCCCCAATATTGACTTTAAGTTCAAGGAAGTATTTTACGATGGCCCTATGATTGTAGGTAACATCAAGATGTCCGTTGTTGTCGAACTTATGGACTGGAAAACCGACCTTAAAGTGAATGAACCTTCAATGTTTTATATAAGAAGATCTAGCATTCATATTCTGACCTTGAATGAACTCGAAAAGATCAATAACGAAGGCTTTTCAATAGAACACTCGCTGGCCAAAATTCAAAACTTCAAGATAAGTCATACTAAAGCGACATAATCAAAAAGAAGTTCAATCAAACCACATTCCCAATTCAAACTTTTCCGATATTCAAAACATAAGCGAGCTCAACACCTACGACAATGTCATCATTATAGAAAGCCAACAAGGAACCCATCTCATTGAAAGAGAATGGATGAAGAAAATAGAGTTTGAGATGGTGAAAGCGAAGCTACGCGAAGTTTGGGTTAATGACGTAAGTGCTATCTGAAACCCAATCCCCATAAGACCACAGGACACTCCGAAAGTCAAACGTTAATCCTGATTCAACCTCCAACAATTGAAAATCGAAATAGACAAAAACGGGATCATCGACCTAGAAGATTTCGAGTTAAACTGGAGATGGAAAGAGTCGCACAGCTCGACCATTTCAGCTACAGAAAGAGCTCAAATCAAACCAGTCAGCGAAAAAGAATCTGAACGGTTGAACGAGATGATCGCCTATTTCGATAATGAAGACAATTTGAGAACCGCCTTTCATCAAACAGGTTGGTTCAGTGCTAAGTATGATAGTGACGAAGACTCAAGAAAATTCCGCAACAAACTCCGCTCAATTCTTGATGCATACAACGAAGATGTCATTGTCACTTGGAACAGATCTACAACCCTGAAGACAAGCAAAGAAATCTTCATCAAGTATTGGGACGACTTCTGCTACCCAAGCTCAGATGACATCACGGTCATTTCGGAAGAGACCAATTGGGTTTTGTTTTATAGACACTTTGAAGCCATAAACGTTTGGACTAAGTAGGAGCAAGAATTGATAAATGAGTGGCGAGATTGTGTTGCCTTAATCTGGGTTCAATAATCTCAATTGCCTAATGTGAACACGGCACTCCCAGGAATCAATGTGAACAGACAAAACTGAAATACAATTGTGAAACGGAAACCCCAAAACACCAAAGTGAACACAGAACTTCAAAAAGCAATTGTGAAACCGAACCTTCAAAACACTAAAGTGAACACAGAACCCCAAAAAGCAATTGTGAAAACAGCCCCACTCTCATTCTAATTCTAATTCTTCCTCTCCCTCTCCTCTTCATTCTAATTCTTGCTCTTCCTCTCCCCATTCCTCTCCCGTTCACCACTCAGTTTATATATAGGGCCCTTCAACAAGAAAGCATCTCTCTCTACCAGCCAATTCCTATTCATCGACAAACCAACCGTGTTCGTCTAAGATCTTGTGAACTTTTTCGCCCAGTGCCTAAGGACTAGTAAATTGATGTTATGGAATTAGCAAGAACAATGCACAAAGGGCTAGCAGCTACGGCTGCAGAATCGGTGGTAATAGTTTGAGGCGTGCCAAGGCCATTTGAATCTGAGCTATCGCTTTCTGTTCACATGAACGAAAAAGTGATTGTGAACACGAATTCTAAAAAACAATTGTGAACACGAATTCTGAAAATCAATTGTGAACATGCATTCTGAAAAGACCATTGTGAACAGACCAATGCTCGGAGTGATTGTGAAACGGCGTTCATCCACAAAACAAACAACCACCTTTAAAGCCACCCAACCAATGGGTTAGACCAATTCCATAAATTAAAAGCTAGAAGGGTACAATTCTTGAGAACCGTGGCGTATGCAGAAGTTTATGCTTTTTCTTTTGATAGGGCTTTCCCCTATTATTCTATCTGGTCAACGCTTGCTGGGCAAAACAGGCGCTTTACAATGGGACTCGGCCGGGGTTTCAGTAGAACGGCAGTATGAAATCGAGCTTTCTCGACGAGGCAAAGACAAAGACACTCTTTTAGTAAGGCACATGGAGCTCCTTCATATTTCCGAAGATTCTATGTGCTATCTAGTTCATGAACCGGCTAAGTACAGAATGTTCGATACCACGCTATATAAAACTACGTGGGATACAACGGGAAATATTACCACACGACTTGAAATCAAACAAGGCTACTATCAGAATATTGACTGGGAAAGAACCAACAACATAAAGACCAGATGGAAAGATGACTGGACACGTGGTTTGTCAAATGTTTACGGTTACAGACATTACTATGACACCTTGGGTAGAATGACGTTTAGTGAGTCCATTTCGGGAGATGTTTCAGTGCCCATGTCCGATGTGACTTGGTCAATGCTTGACTCTGCCGAGGGCATTATCTCTTCTCAATCAAGATATTTCTACGGCCCTTTCGGACTCGATTCTATCCAAAACCGATTCTCCAAGACATATCCTTGGAATACCAGTACAGAATACAAGTATGATGATAATGGAAATCTGTTGCGAGAAGTTTGGTACGTTTCGGGTCAAGAGGATCGTATTACAACATGTTCATACGATGATCTCGGAAGACTCGTAAGCAGAATAGATTCGGCCCTTCTCCCCCCTAGTAACCTCTTTTGGGAAAATGGTTTTCGAAGTATTGAGCTTCGCTTCTTTATTGGAGGCAGGTTGACCGTAATGTCCAACTCAGAATTGCTCGCCAAAGAATCAAGAACATGGTTCGACGACGATTCCGTGGAAGTTGTCATTGATCTATACGGAGATGAATATTACGACCCTTCTGACACGGCAGATGTGCATTACATCGAGTTCACCAATTCGAAGAATCAAAGAGATATCAAATGGATCAACTACTATGGGGAACCTCAAGGACCAGAACCTTTTGATCCAAGAAGAACCCGTGATGATTGGATCCCCTCCCCTGGTGCTATTCGAACTGGAGAATTCTCAAAAGGAGATCGCAGACGTCTCATTTGGGTTTACGAGTGAGGTTCGGAAAATGCTTCTAGACATTAAAGTAGAAGAAATCAACACGAAGAACGAAATCAATACTCCATACCTTTCGGATATCGACTAAACGAAGTCCAATAAAGTTGACGAAATAGAAAATGATCGAGCTCAATCTAGGTACCAACGTTCTGAAGTTAGCCACCGTCGAAGGTGAATGGACCAATACTCGTTCCGAGAAAGTTTTTCATAGTGAGGATTCTCAAGTCCACAATGACCTCACACCAGGGCCATTCAGAATCGAAGTCTCTTTATTTCATGAAAATCAGCTGACCGAACAAATATTTTTGGTTGGATGTCGCTCCAACAAGCGCTCGTTTATAGAGCTTGAGCAATTTATCGTCTTGGGGGACAAACTCGTCGTTTATTTTGACGGGTGTATACTTGCCTTCGACATTTCGAATCTCAATTTCTGTTGGAGAATCAATGAATTTGAGATATTTGGTCTATATATATTCGAGAATGACTTGATCGTTTACGATGAACTATCCGTCCTCCGAATTGACAAAGAGGGCGTCATTAAATGGCGATATTCAGGAATGGATCATTTCGTTTCTTACAAAGGAAACACAGCCTTTGAAATGAATGAAGACCACATTCAATTAAGAGACTCTTTTGAGAACATTTATCGTATAGATTATGACGGAAACGTCATTGATGATTCAGATGCACGGTCCGTGATGGCAACACTATCGAAATCGAGGAAAAAGAGATTTTTTAGCATAAACCCCTTTAAGCGGTAATGGACCTTTGATTGTAGAACAAATGAAAGGAGTTATGATTAAAGGAATTGGTCCTTGCTTACTGAAATTGCCATCGAATGTCGCATCGAACTGTCCATCACAATTAATTTTCCTATGACAAATTTCCAACCACAAATAGCCTTCTGGTCCCTAATTCCAATAGCCCTTGCTTACGGCTCCTGGAATAAATATGGTCCTTTTGACAACGGAACCCATGACAGCCCAATGATCATGCACCAAATGACGTTCGCGTTGGTTTTAACCGTGGTGTTTCTCTTTACTGGGAGATCATACTTGAAATCGCAAAAAAGAAGAAAAGGTCGAAGGACAAGACTAAGTATAATCCACTGGTGCATGTCTGCTTCAGGCTTGATTTTCCTCTGGCTTTATGGTTTCTTAAGAATTGAATTGAACCTTGGAGAAGAACTCGCCAAAATCGTAGGTGATGGACGTTTCGACCTAGTTCATGCTTCCCTTATTGGATTAATCTTCATCTCTCAGCTCTTGAACCAGTAACATCTTATATCGAATTGAGATACTTCACAACTACTGCGGCAATGCTTACATTGAAATAAGGACACAACTCGGCGCCATCTGAAAATGAGAACCATACTAACCCTTACTTTTATTTTATCCTGTTTTGTGGGCTGCTCACAAAAACCACTGACCTTAATCATCGACACCCTAGACTTTGTCCATAAATCAGCTCAAGATGGCTTCAAAATAACAGTTACCAATCAAGGAATTGCGAGCCTGGGGCAGACCGACCAAAATGCGAAAGTCACATTAACAGACTACCCCAATTTTTATACTACGGTCACCTTAGAATCTGACTCAGCTAATATTCGAATCCCGATTGATCAGGAACAGGGCTATCTCGAGCTGAGTAATGTTTTTGAGTTAGATACCATCAGAATCAACAAGGTGAAGCTGTATAGCAACTGCTTCAAAGACTCTATCAAAACAAGAATAGAGTATTATCGAGTTATTAACGACAGTGTCGCTGACCAACCGTATGAAGTAAAATACAAGGAGACTGCAGAAAAAGGAAAGTGCAAAAGAAGACCTCCTATCAAAACTCCACTTGTTATAAACGACCAAGTATATTTCGTGAGTATTCAAAAGAGAAAATGCGAAGCAGGAGAAGTCATACATGGACATGGACATAAACCAAAAATGACAGAAAGAAACTACGGGAATTATTCCGGCACAAAGTTTCACTTCAGCTCATATATCGATAGGTATATAAATGTGATAACAGTAGATCTTAATCAGTAACCAGGTTCGTAACACTGACAGAATGAGCATCGAAAAGTAACCTCAATAGAAGACTTACTTTTTCTATTCCTATTGTCGAATGGACGAACAGTGGCTTTCAAAAGCACAATTAGATAAGAGAAACATGTCCTGCCTAAAAAGTGAGTTCAGCTAAACAACCAGGAGCTAATGGAAAATCAATTTCAAAGACCAAAAAAAACCTGAAGAGACCATACTAATATCTATGCCCCCCCTATCATTTAGCCTTTCAGCCATTTAACCCACTAGCCCTCAAAGCCCTAACCTCCTGCACCAACCGATCATACTTCGCCGGCCCCATCCCCAATGCTGGGAAGGTAATGTGTGCATCTTCATAGTAGTCTTTACGCTCATCTAAATGGCGCTTGACGTAGGCTTGGAGGCCTTCGGCGGTGATGTTGGCAATGAGTGGTCTGTTGGCCTTGCTGTTGATGAGGCGGTGCGATAAACTGGCGACATCCATCTGGAGGTAGATGGTGATGCCTTGTTCGTTCATGAACTGCATGTTGTCATAGAAACACGGGGTGCCTCCTCCTGTGGAGAGGACCATCGATGGGTGGGTATCGGTGATCTTATGTAGGTAGCTGCGTTCGACACCGCGGAAACCGCTTTCGCCTTCGGCTTCGAAGATTTCTGGAATGGTGCGTTCAACGCTTTCCGTGATCACGGCATCGAGATCATAGAAAGGGAGATCGAGCATTCGTGCTAGCTTCTTGCCTACTGTGGTTTTACCCACACCCATATATCCGACGAGATAGATTCTCATTGGGCGCTAAGGTCGCGATACTTTCGTCAGCTTTTCCGCGCTAGCGATGAAAAAAAGTCAGAAAACATGCACTTTACCTGCCAGAATTGCTGTTTTCTAATCAAAATCACCCCTTGGCTCAGTAGTTGACTGAATGGTGGTGAAATACTTAGAAAATGGATTTCGGAAAATTTACCATCAAATCGCAAGAGGCCATTCAACGCGCACAGCAGATCGCCGTTGGGAATAACAACCAACAGATCGAAGGAGCGCACTTGTTGAAAGGAATGCTGGAGGTCGACGAAAATGTGACCCCTTACTTGCTGAAGAAGCTGGATGTAAACCTTCCGATGTTTACAGCCATCCTCGACCGTGTAATTGATAGCTACTCGAAAGTAGAAGGCGGAAACCTTCAACTTTCGCGCACACTCAACCAGTCGCTCATTAAAGCGACCAATATGATCAAGGAGTTCAATGACGAATACGTTTCATTGGAACATCTGCTACTCGCCATTCTTGATAGCGGCGACCAAGCCTCACAGGTCTTGAAAGACCATGGGGTGACGAAGAAAAACCTTAAAGCAGCCATCATCGAGCTTCGTAAAGGAGACCGTGTGACCTCTGCTTCACAGGAAGATAATTACAACTCCCTCGAGAAATATGCCCGCAACCTGAATAGCCTTGTCCATGATGGCAAGCTAGATCCGGTGATCGGACGTGACGATGAAATTCGCCGCGTGCTGCAGATCTTGAGTCGACGAACTAAGAACAATCCCATCCTTATCGGTGAGCCTGGGGTAGGTAAAACCGCTATCGCGGAAGGGATCGCTCATCGTATCGTCGATGGAGACGTCCCAGAGAACCTGCAGTCGAAAGTCTTGTACTCGCTTGATATGGGTGCCCTTGTTGCCGGAGCGAAATACAAAGGCGAATTCGAAGAACGCCTGAAAAGTGTCGTTAAGGAAGTTCAGAACTCCGATGGAGAGGTCATTCTCTTCATTGATGAGATCCACACGCTAGTAGGTGCTGGAAAAGGAGAAGGTGCCATGGATGCAGCGAATATCCTCAAGCCTGCCCTGGCCCGTGGTGAATTGCGTGCTATCGGAGCCACTACGCTCAATGAGTACCAGAAGTACTTCGAAAAAGACAAGGCGCTAGAGCGTCGTTTCCAGAAGATTGTCGTTGATGAACCGGATCGCGATAGCGCGATTTCCATCCTCCGCGGTATTAAGGAGAAATACGAGAACCACCACAAGGTGCAGATCAAAGACGACGCGATCATTGCAGCGGTGGAGCTTTCGACGCGTTACATCTCTGATCGTTTCCTTCCAGATAAAGCCATCGACCTCATCGATGAAGCCGCTAGTAAACTCCGCATGGAGATTAACTCCAAGCCGGAAGAACTGGATGAGATTGATCGTCGCATCATGCAATTGGAGATTGAACGCGAAGCCATCAAGCGCGAGAACGACACCGTAAAGCTGGAAGAACTTGCTCGTGAATTGGCTGAGCTCAATGAAACGCGTGACGGACTCAAAGCACGCTGGCAAGCCGAGAAAGACATTGTCGATCAAATCCAAAACGGAAAGAAAGACATTGAGCGTTTGAAGCTGGAAGCCGAACGTGCTGAGCGCGATGGCGACTACGGAAGAGTCGCTGAAATCCGCTATGGACAGCTCAAAGAAGCAGAACTGCAGATTGAAGACGGCAAGGCGAAATTGGCGGAACTTCAGTCCAACAGCAAGATGATCAAGGAGGAAGTCGATCCAGAAGAAATCGCTGATGTAGTGGCTAACTGGACAGGTATCCCGGTGACGCGTATGCTCGAAAGCGAACGCGAAAAACTGCTTCGACTCGAAGACGAACTCGCTAAACGCGTGGTAGGTCAGAACGAAGCCATCATTGCTGTTTCCGATGCGGTTCGTCGTTCAAGATCAGGTTTGGCCGATGAAAAGAAACCCATCGGAAGCTTCATCTTCTTAGGTACTACTGGAGTAGGAAAAACAGAGCTGGCAAAGGCCCTCAGCGAATTCCTCTTCAACGACGAAAACGCGATGACGCGTATCGACATGAGTGAGTACCAAGAACGTCACAGTGTAAGCCGCTTGGTTGGAGCCCCTCCAGGATACGTCGGTTATGATGAAGGCGGTCAACTCACGGAGGCTGTCCGACGCAAACCATACAGCGTAGTGCTTCTCGATGAAATCGAAAAGGCCCACCCAGATGTCTTCAACGTCTTGTTGCAAGTGCTAGACGACGGACGATTGACAGACAACAAGGGACGCGTGGTGAACTTCAAGAACACCATCATCATCATGACTTCCAACGCCGGAAGCCACATCATTCAAGACAACTACGAGAAGATGGAGCCAGGTCAAGAGGCCATGACCTTCGAAATGACTAAGTCGGCCGTTTACGACTTGCTCCGTCAATCGATTCGTCCTGAATTCCTCAACCGCATCGACGAAACCATCATGTTCACTCCACTCTCACGGAAGGAAATCGGTGGCATCGTCAAGCTACAACTCGCCCGCCTCAGCGATCGCCTCGAACGCGCAGGCATCGAAATGGTGGCCAGCAAAGACGCCATCGCCTACCTCGCCGAAGAAGGCTACGACCCTCAATTCGGCGCGCGTCCAGTCAAACGTGTTATCCAAAAATCAGTGCTGAACGAGCTCTCCAAAGCCATCCTCAGCAACTCGATTGACAAAGAAGCACGTGTAGTACTAGATGTGTTTGACGGCCAGATTGTGTTTAGGCATGAGTTGGAGGAGGAAGAGGTTGTGGAGTTTATGTAAAAATCAGGCCTAAGGCCTAGGGCTTATGGCGTAAGGCTTAGGTACGACACTATTGATTTAAGGGACGCATTTCGCGTCCCTTTCAATTGTCCTCTACTTGATTTGTAGATGGAGGTAAATACTGGTGAAATTTTACTTTACGCGAAAAGTCACAGGCATAAGCCTTTGGCTTAAGCTCCCCTTACATAAGCCTTACGCCATCAGCCATAAGCCTATTTAATAGGTACCTTGAACATCCACTGGTCTTCCAAATACCCCTCAAGCTTATCATCAATAGCCACCGGCCCAACACCTGCTGGTGTGCCCGTGAAAATGAGATCCCCCATTTTGAGGGTCATGAATTGAGAGACGTGAGCGATGATTTGATCAACGCTGAAGATCATGTCGCTGGTGTTTCCTATTTGGACTTTCTCGCCGTTTTTTTCGAGGTGGAAGTTGATGTCTTGAATTCCCTTGAACTGGTCGAGGGGAAGGAATTTGCGTGAAACGACCGCGGAGCCATCAAAGGCTTTGGCCTTTTCCCATGGGTGCCCCTTCTCTTTGCATTTTTGTTGAACGTCACGGGCGGTGAAGTCAATGCCTAGTCCTACTTGATCGTAGTATTTGTGGGCGTGCTTTTCTTCGATGTACTTCCCTAGTCGGTTGATCTTCACAATCAACTCCACCTCAAAATGAAGGTCGTTCGTCCATTCAGGAATAAACAGCGGATTACGGTTCGGTAAGATTGAACTGTCCGGCTTACAAAAGAACATCGGTTCCGTAGGCACTTTGTTATTCAACTCCTTCGCGTGATTAGCGTAGTTTCTTCCAATGCAAATGATTTTCATGGGGCAAAGGTAGGTAAGCAAGGATTAGGTTCGCCGTGGGTTTTTATCCAGTAAGGGATAATCTCTCGCGAATAGGCTAGATGCTCAGGCCGCCTGCGGCGGTTAGCATGGTTAGTCCGCTTACAGCGGTTAGCATGATTAGTCCACATAAGACGGATAGCCTGGTTAGGCACTAACCCCACGGACGCCGGACGCCGGATGCCAGAGTGAAAAGTAACTTCCCAGCCACAAGATCGTCTTACCCCTACACTAACCCCTAACCCGCATGCTCGCCATCACTAAAACCAAATACGGTGGACCCGAAGTCTTATCTCTCGCTGAAGTGGAGAAACCTGCGCCGAAGGAAGATGAATTGCTTGTCAAAGTAGAAGGCAATTCTGTGAACCCTGCGGATTGGCATGTGATGCGTGGTTCTCCGTTTTTTGCGCGTCTTTCGTTTGGCTTGTTTAAGCCGAAGAACAAAATCTTGGGAGCAGATTTCGCCGGTGTTATTGAAGCAGTAGGCAGCAAGGTTCAAGGCTTTGAAGTTGGCGACCATGTGTACGGAGAGTCATTGCGTGGCGGGGCTTTCGCTGAATACCTAGCGGTGAAACCCGCAGCTTGTGCAAAGTATGACTCCAACATCCCAGCGGTATTCATGGCGTGTGTTCCGGTGGCGGGGTTGACTGCGTTTCAAGCGGTAGAGACTCATGGCAATGTAGTGATCGGAGAACGTGTCCTCATCAACGGCGCCTCTGGCGGGGTTGGACATTTCGCAGTACAACTCGCGAAGTGGAAAGGAGCACATGTGACCGCAGTCTGTTCGAAGAAGAATGAATCGTTCGTCCGCAACCTAGGAGCGGATGACGTCATCCCTTACGATGAAATCGATATCCACTCCCACACCGAGGTCTACGACGTCGTATTCGACATCCACGGCAACCTCAACTATAAAGACTTTAAACGCATGGGCAAACGTGGCGTCCTGGTCGGATTCACAGGCATGGGTAACATGCTCAACGTCCTCATCAATAGCGGACTTCGAAAGTACCCCCTCGCCCAGTTCACCGCAGAAGCCAATACTCCGGATTTAGAGATTCTTGCCCGGTTAATCCATGATGGGGTGATTGAGCCGAAGGTCACCACGGTGTATGCTTTTGAGGAGATTCCTGAGGCTATTCGCGTGCTTGAGGAAATGAGGACAACGGGGAAAATAGGCGTAAGGCTCGGGGATAGGCTTTAGGCGTTAGTGGGATTAGCATGGTTAGGCCGCCTACGGCCGTTAGGGGCACGCATGAGTGCCCTTAGCAACGGAAGCCGGACGCCGGACGCCGGAGCAAATTACTCCTCATCCACCCGCGTAAACCGAATCCACCCCAACTTCACTTCTACTTCCGTCTTCGTGGGCTCTTGGGTGCTGTCTGCTTGTTCTTCTAGGTTGAGTCGATCTGAGAGTTCGTCGACGAGTTTGCCGCCTAGGTAGCCCATGACGGGCCAGAAACCTTCGACTTTCCTTTTAGCCATCGACTCTTCCTGCTTCGTAGAATCGGAAGCAGCTTGCTGAGCTTCGGCCGAAAAGGTCAAACCAACAAAAAGGCAGAGCATTAAAAAGAGTCGTTTCATGGCGTACATCCGTAAGACGATCAATGTCGGGGAGAAGTTACTGCAAAATCGGTTTTATATTGAGCACGTGAAAAGTGAAAAGAGATGTTTGAATTGTGAAAGTCTGTTGGACGAAAAGTTCAAATTTTGTCCGGAGTGCGGGCAGGACACAGAAGATACCGCCTAATCTATCGGCGGTTTTATCAAACATTTCCTGAATGATTATTTCACCTTCGACAGCAAAATTATTCGAAGCTTCACTCCGCTTCTCTTCAAGCCGGGCTTTTTGACCGAAGAGTTCTTTGAAGGACGACGCGTACGCTACATCCCGCCGTTGCGGATGTACATCTTTGTTTCGGTTGTCTTTTTTTTGGTGCTATCTCTATTGGGTGGAAGCCATGAGGCGATGCCGGATGAAGACCGTTTCTGGAATGATTTCTTCGGTTCGTTTTTGCCGAAAGTATTCTTCGTTCTCTTACCGATGTTCGCTTTGATATTATTTGGACTCTACGCCCGAAGGAAAATCTCTTACGTGAAGCATTTTGTGTTTTCGCTGCACTTCCACGCCTTTTTGTTCATCCTGATCCTGGTTTATCTGTTGATTTCTGAAGTCTTCGAAAAACTAGAATTGATCATTGTCAATCAGATCTTATCACCGCTCATCGGATTGAGCTTCTTAGGCTATCTCTTCATTGCGATGAAGCGCACCTATGATCAAAATTGGGGTAAGACCTTGTTGAAGTTCTTTTTACTTTGTCTCGCCTACGGCGGAATCTTATTTATCGTCATCAGTTTCAGCTTGTTGATCTTCCAGAGTCAAGGGAATTAGAATTTGTAAATTCGCAGCCCAATCAAATGCTATGGAGAAGATCAAGATCGGAATCATCCGTGAGGGGAAGGTGCCGCCAGACAAACGTGTGCCCCTGTCGCCGAAACAGTGTAAACAGGTCGTAGATACCTACCCAAATGTTGATCTCGTCGTTCAGCCGAGTCCTATCCGTAAGTACCAAGACCACGAATACGAAGCCCAAGGCATCACCCTCCAAGAAGATCTTTCTGATCGCGACATCCTGATCGGAGTCAAAGAAGTTCCGATCGACATGCTTATCCCAAGCAAGACCTATCTTTTCTTCTCCCACACCTTCAAGCTCCAACCATACAACGCCAAGTTACTTCGCGCTATCCTCGATAAGAAGGTCCGCCTGATCGACTACGAGGTGATCAAAAACGCCGGTGGTAAACGACTCATCGGTTTTGGTCGTTACGCCGGAGTGGTAGGATGCTTCAACGGCTTTAGAACCTTCGGACTCAAGCACAACCTCTATAATCTCAAACCAGCGCACGAATGTGAAGACCGTGCAGAGATGGAAGGGGAATTGGCCAAAGTAAATCTCCCAGCCAACACCAAGATCGTCCTCACCGGTTTTGGTCGTGTTGGACACGGAGCACGCGAGATCATGAAGTTGGTTCCAGCCACGGAAGTTTCAAAAGAAGACTTCCTCACCAAAGAATTCGATGGCGCCGTATTCACCCACCTTGACACTGAGTCATACAACGCACGCATCTCAGATGGCGGCTTCGACAAATCAGAGTTCTACGGGGATCCATCAGGATACAAGAGCACCTTCCCAACCTACGCCGCCGTAGCCGACATGTACATCGCATGTCACTACTACGCCGAAGGAGCTCCATTCCTCTACACCCGCGATGACATGAAGAACGCCGATTGGAACGTCAGCGTAGTCGCCGACATCAGTTGCGACATCGACGGCCCCGTTGCGAGCACCATCAAGCCATCTACTATCGCTGACCCTATCTATGGCTACGACCCAACTACAGAGTCAGAGGTAGACTTCCAACAAGAAGGAGCCATCGCCGTCATGGCGGTAGACAACCTCCCTTGCGAACTCCCAAAAGACGCCAGCGAAGACTTCGGAGACGAGCTACTCAAGCATGTCCTTCCGTTGTTGATCAACGGTGACCAGGATGATATTCTCCAAAGGGCTACAGAAACGACGCTTGACGGGGAGCTTGCGGAGGATTACGCTTACTTGGAGGAGTACTCGAATTCTTAAGGAGGCATTTCGGTAGACCGTGGACTGTGGACTGTGGACAGATGGGGTGATCGTGGTTCGTGGTAACTCACTAACCATGGTAACCATGCTAAGGGCACGCATGCGTGCCCCTAACCGCCGCAGGCGGACTAACCATGCCAATCACCACTAACGCCTATAGCCTAAAGCCTAACGCCAATAAACGCTCCGCGTTTATTGCGGGATAAACCGATACGTAATCGTCCCTGGGCTCTTCTTGGGGGCTGAGCTTTTCACAAAGAACTTTGACTTGAGGGCGCTTGATACGGCCTCTTCTGGGATGCATTCTCCGGTGAAGGACGAGCGTGCGGGGTCGATCTCGGCTTCAGTGACGTTGCCGTTGATGTCGACATTAATCTTGATAACGACGACGCCTCCACCTTTGCATTTGTAGCCGGGGATGTGGAGTTTTCGCACTTCACGTCCTGGGACGTTGACTTCTCCGGTGACGTTGCCGTTGTATGACTGACCGTAGTACTCGTACTTGTCGAGGTTGTCAGTATTGAGTTCGTCGGGGTTGCTTTCGCTGGGGTCTTCGTTTGGGTCGTCTGAACGACGTTCGGCGGCCGCTTCGAAGGTTTGATCGGCAAGGTCTTGGAGCTCTTGGTCTACTTCATCAGAGATCCGGTTGCGCTGTGATTCCGACATGTAGTTGCGACGTTCGCTACTCGATTCCGCGTTAGCGTCAGCCACTAGATTGGCAATATCTTGCTCAATACGCTCCGCAAGAATCTCTTCTAAGGTGCGTTCTTCAATCTCTTCTACCACCTCCATCATATCCATGGCGATGTACTCAGGAGCTGGGTCAGTATTGCCGAGTGGAACATAGTTGAGCACCGCAAGAATCACCACGTGCAACAACAGCGTGACGATGATAGCGATGTATGTAAACTGAGTTCCCTTCAATGATTAATCCTTCTCAATCGAGCCAGATCCACTATTTGAAGTTTCTACCTCTTGCGGATCTCCTTGGTATTGAACGCTACCACTGCCCGAAAGTTCTATCGAAAGCACATCAACTGCATGAATAGCTACATTTCCGCTGCCGTCATTGCTTACTTCTACCTCATTTGCAGGCAATTCGTAAGCATTAATGGATCCGCTTCCGTCATTTGAAATCTCCAATTCACGTGCCATTCCAAGAACACGAATCGCACCTGAACCATCATTATCAATCTCCAATACATCTCCATTGAAACTCAACATGATGTTTCCTGAACCGTCTTGCACCACCTTCAATTCCTTCGAACGGATGGCCCCTTGTGACTCAATTGAACCGCTACCATCAGAAACAACCTTCGATAATGTTGGCGTGGTAATGTACACTTCCATCTCACGGTCAGTAGAAATACACCCTTCCACATCAATGACTAGACGTCCGCTCTCTACTCGAGTGAGGAGGTGCGGCAATAGGTTCTCTTGACAACGGACAAACACTTTCGCTTGCTCGCCTTCTCCTAGTTGACGAATCTTAATGTCAGCTGAACAGCGGTTATCAATCACATCAAATGCGGCGACCACACGATCTTCATCAACCGTATCACCGGTTCCTTCAAGACAGTTCATACATCCCGTCAGGGCGATCAGTAACGTTAGGAATAGAATAGAGTGTTTCATGACACGAAAATAGCTTTTAACCTTGCTATCTAGACGAAAAGTAAGGCAGAAGTAACATTCATCTCCTGATTTCTTCAGTAGAATTTCAATTCTCCTTAACATTTATTCGGGCGCTTTCTTTCGCTAGCGCGGAACCGAATAGTCCATTTTGCGTAACTTAGAGCAATTGATTCGAATAACCCGAAAGAAAAAACCGATGAAGAAACTGATTATGATCTTTTCGCTTGTAGCGTTCTTTGCAACAGCTGCAACAGCTCAGACAACTGCTAAAGACACTGACAACAAAGCGAAAACAGAAAAAGTAGAGAAGACTGACGCTAAGAAGGCTTCTTGCACAGACAAGAAAGCTGACGGTAAGTCTTGCTGCTCAAAGTCTGCTAGCACAAGTAAGTCTGCTGAAAGCGCAAACGCAGGAAAGACTGAAGAAGGAAAGAGCTGCTCAAAGAGCTGTTCTAAGAGCTGTTCAAAGTCAAAAGAGTCTGCAAGCGCTGGAAAAGCGACGAAGACAGAAACTCAAGCAGCTGCTCAAACTGAGCGCACAAAGCAAAAAGCGAAGGCTACTAAGTCTAACGCAAGCGGAATGGCAGGAAAGAAGTAATTCACTCCTCATATAATGAGAAAGCCTTCACTTTTGGTGGGGGCTTTTTCTTTTTTAGGCGTTGGGCTTTAGGCTATAGGCGTTAGTTTGGCTTAAATGGCGAAATGGCGAAATGGCGAAATGGCGAAATGGCGAAATGGCGAAATGTAGCCAAGAACCGCGTCCCGCAATCCGCGTTCCGCGTTCAACATTCCAAATTCCACTAAAGCCTATCGCCTAACGCCTGTAGCTACAGGAAACGCTTCTCCACCATCTCCGCTACCTGCTCCCCAATCGCCAACGATGCTGTGGCTGCTGGTGACGGTGCGTTCAAGACGTGAATGCTGTGGTCTGTGTATTCGATACGGAAATCATCACGGGTGTCTCCATCTTGGCGGAGGAGGAGTGCGCGAACCCCTGCGCGTCCTGGTTCGATGTCATCCATGGTGAGGGATGGGATGAGACGTTGCAAGGTTTGAAGGAAGAGCTTCTTTGAGAAAGCACGACGATATTCGTCGATACCGAAGCGGACGTTATTCATGAATAGCCGCCATGTTCCTCCGTAAGTGAGGGCGTCTACAGTGTCATTTAAGTCGAAATCTGTTTTACCGTAGCCTTCTCGTTTGAAGGTGAAGACGGCGTTCGGTCCACATTCGATGTCTCCATTGACCATGCGGGTGAAGTGTACCCCAAGGAATGGGAAATCAGGGTTTGGAACCGGGTAGATCAAGTGACGCACTTTGTGCTTCGCCTGTTCTGTCAACTCATAGTAATCTCCTCGGAAGCCAACGATTTTCTCTTTTAGCTTGACGCCGTCCTTCTTTGCTAGACGGTCAGCTTGGAGTCCGCCACAGAAGACGAGGTACTTTGCGCGGTAGGTGTCTTTGTTGGTCTTGACAATCGTCTCATCTCCCACGCGTTCAAATGAAGTGGCTTCTTCGCCGAGCTTTACCTCGGTCTTGGCTTGCTTTGCTTTCGCTACCTCAGCCATTTTTTCAGTCGCTCCACGGAAATCGATGATCCCTGTGCATCCTACGTGGATACCTCCGATCGATTCGCAGAACGGTTCGATCTCTTTCACCTCTTCTGCCGTCACGCGCACCATATCTTCGATGTCGTTCTCTTTCCCGTGACGCATGATTTTCTCTAGGTGAGGAAGTTCTTTTTCGTCGATTGCGGCAATGATCTTTCCGCAAACGTCGTGACGTACGTTGTACTCTTGAGCGAACTTCACCAGCTCACGACGACCCTTTACACAGTTGATCGCTTTGTTCGATCCAGGGTTGTAGTAAATACCTGAGTGGATCACCCCGCTGTTGTTGCCAGTTTGGTGATTCGCTAGGGCCTTCTCCTTTTCGAGTAGAAGGATGCTGAGGTTCGGATTGCGTTCTTGAAGTTTGTAGAGAGTGGCCGCGCCAACAATACCTCCACCAACAACTATAATGTCAAAGACTCTTTCCAAGAGAAATAATTTTTGCGCAAAGTTAATGCAGACTGAGTTATTGTAAGTCAAATGGAATCAAACTACCTTGTGCAGCGATGAGTGAGCGAAAAAACGCCGGAATTCAAAAAGCCTGGGCCTTTTATGACTGGGCGAATAGCACCTACGCTTTGGTCATCTCAACGGCCATTTTCCCCATCTTCTACAATGCGAAGACAACCGCTGATGATGGGAGCACGATGGTGGAATTCTTCGGCGCTAGCTTCGTAAACACTGAACTCTACTCTTATGTGATTGCCGCATCTCTAATCATGGTAATCATCTTAAGTCCAATGTTGAGTGGTATCGCAGACGTGACAGGAAGGAAAAAACTCTTCCTTCAACTCTTCTGCTACATCGGATCATTGGGCTGTGCAGGCCTCTATTTCTTCGATACCGCACATCTGGAATGGAGCATGCTGGGTGCCTTTTTAGCAAGCCTGGGGTATTGGAATAGCATTGTTTTCTACAACGCCTATCTCCCAGAGATTGCCGCGCCTAAAGATCAAGATAAACTCAGCGCCAAAGGCTTTGTCTGGGGATATGTAGGCAGTGTTCTCCTCCTACTTATCAACCTTGTGATGATTATGGTCATCAGCGATGACCTCACCCCTTGGGCCTTCATTATGGTAGCCGTTTGGTGGGCTGGGTTCGCACAAATCACCTTCCGAAAACTTCCGCGCAGCAGCAGGCAGAATGCTCCACGCCAAGCAATTTGGACCAAAGGATTCAAGGAGCTTCGTTCCGTATGGAATCAAATGCAGGGCATGACGAGTTTAAAGCGCTATCTCTTGGCCTTTTTTGTCTTTAGCATGGCAGTGCAAACCATCATGCTCATGGCGCAGTTCTTCGGCATGAAAGAGGTCTTTGTGATCTCTGACCCATCGGGTGTCGGACATGGTGTTTTCCCTCCACTCGTGCAGTCTTCTGTTGGGTTGGAAACGGCGCAGTTGATCATTGCCATTATCTTGGTTCAGTTGATTGCTATTCCAGGTGCATGGCTTTTCGCACGTGGTTCTGCTTCCCTTGGAAACGTCAACATGTTGATCATCGCATTAATGAGTTGGATTGCCGTATGCATCTTCGCCTTTGTGGTAGTAGATACTCCCAATGAGTTCTTCTTCGCGGCAGGATGGATTGGGTTTATGATGGGAGGAACGCAGGCACTCAGTCGAAGTACCTACTCCAAATTACTACCGGAAACAGAAGACCATACTTCCTTCTTCAGCTTCTACGATGTAGTGGAGAAAATTGGGATTGTGATCGGTATGTTCTCCTTCGGGTACATTGAAGGAATCACGGGTTCAATGCGAAACTCGGTACTCTCGTTGATCGTGTTCTTTACGATCGGTCTACTCCTTCTCTTGTGGATTCCTCGTCAAGGTAGATTCACACCTCAGTCTTCGACAAGCACGTAATTTCTTCGCAAGACGGCGAAGTCAACTCGTCGATTTTGAGCTCTTCCTTCCGCAGTATCATTGTCAGCTGCCGGATCATCACTTCCATACCATTCTAGCTGGAGACGCACCGGGTCAATGCCTAAGTACTTCAGGTAATTCATCACCGCACGTGCTCGGTGCTCACTGAGCTTAACGTTATGTCCTTCACGTCCGATAACATCGGTATGTCCATTCACCCGAACAATCATATACTTGTTGCGACGCAGCATCGCTGACGTCTCTTCTAGCTTCACCTTAGCCTGCTCAGTAAGGGTTGAATCATCAAAAGCGAAGTACACCGTTTCTAGGCTGATCTCCGTCATTTCCTCCAATTGCAGAGGCGGATCGTGAACTTCACCACGGATCTTATCGTTTACGCAGCTGCATTCCTCTCGGGTCTTCACGGAATAAACGTTCACCTCATCAACGTAGATGTAGGCCCAATTGCTCGATTCATCTGCACCTTCTAGAGCCGTGCGCTTCAGCTTGTTGATTTGCTTATCATTCTTGAAGTTTCCAATGGTCAAGTACTGCTCCCCTCCTTTCGCAGTGAAGGTATCTGAAAGCTTCACCCATTGGTCCGTGTAATCCACAATGTGCAAGCGTGGGTTGACCACTTGTCCGTCAGCCTCGATGAGCTTTTGTCCTTGTCCGCGAACGGCGCTTTGGGTGAAGTAGGCTCCGATGCCGTCGGTGACATACAGTGCAAGGTCTCCCGTGCTCACCCAGAATTCCACACATACCATTTCACCTGCGCCTAGTTTGCGGGTAAGTTTGGTTTGAATGTACTCGCGGTAATTTCTCTTCGTGGAGGTGTAGGTCACAAGACCAGCGTAAGCGTTCCCCTCGAATGCGGGCTGTGAACCTGCGATATTCTTCGGAACTCCCGCCTTGTTGGTGTTGCACAAATCAAAATGATCAGGTGTAGCCTCTGAAGGTTGTTTCCATCCTTCGAGGGTTTTGAGGCTTGAGGTGTTGTAGCTCGTCGGACAATACTTCTTCTCCTCGAATCCGCCATTACGGACCAAGTTTTGAGCAGAGATGCCTTCGGCGATAGCCAGCAACAGAAAGAAAGTGATCAACTTGTGCATTGCGTGTGAAGGTCTGAATTTTCATAACGCTTCATCATCCTTAACGGTAGAAGCGCCCACCTTAGTTTGTTGAAAACACAAAGTGTGCCAATGAAAAAGGCCACCCGCTAAGGATGGCCTTTTCAATCTATTCAACTGAACTTACTTGCGGATCACAAAGACCACGCGTCGGTTCTGTGCTCTACTCAAGTCCGTAGGACGAGTATTCGCAGGATCAGTATTCTCTTTTGTCAGCGTAATCAAACGACTTTCTGAAATACCTTTTGACACGAGGTAGCGAACGGCTTGCTCAGCACGTTGCTTACCAAGATCACGGTAACGTACGTTGATCTTCGCTTCATCAAACTCATCGTTATCGCAGTGTCCGATCACCTCCAGTTTCCAATCTGGATTATCGTTCAGGATGCGAACCATTTCATCAAGTGTCTTCATTCCAGCAGAAGTCAATGACTTCTTCATAGCTGCGTAGTACACAGCTGAAACGCTCACGATTTCTGAATCAGACATGTTCTCATCAATCACAGTAGAAGAACCGTAGATCAAATCTGGAGCACGGTCAGCAGCAGGATCACATGAACATTGAGACTTCGCTTCGATTGGGTACACCTTCACATCGTCGATGTAGTAGTACGCATCGTAAGTCTGAACCCCAGTTACATCACGCGGACGCTTCATCTTAGGAAGTTCGAGGTCTTGATCAGATCCGAAACAACCAATCATCATGTACTCCTCTTGACCTGTGCCCACGAACACGCCACAGATCGTTTCCCATCCGTCTTGCACGGTGATTGGTTTGTTTGCGCGGTGTTTAATGTGAATGTCGTTTAAGTCACGTACCATAGAACCTGTATTCGGCTGAATCGTCTTGCGGTCAACGAACGCCGCACCGATGTAGTTCGCACCGTACTTCGAAAGGTCAGCAAGTGACACTTTGAATTCAACACAGTACATCTGGTTCTTTTCAAGATCATCTTTCAGCTCCACAGCGATGTAAGAACGTGTTTTCTTCTTGTCTTTCGTGTAGGCACGGAAACCAGCGTATAGATCACCGCTCGCCGCTTCTTGCTTACCAAATGAGTTCTCAGGAATGCTCACTTTTTCAGAACGAATACCAGCAGCAAAAAGATCTGCAGGTGCCTTCGTTGCACTGTACCAGTTATCGCAAAGGTCATTGAGCATACCGTAAGACTTCAATGGCTTTGTGTTTGCCGACTCAAAATCTCCGTTAGGAACTAAGTTGATGTCTTCTTCCTCTTCATCTTGAGCGATCATAGCTACAGAAGCAGCAATCATCGCGAACAAGAGTAGCATTCGCTTCATATTCATGATTGTTAGTATTCTTTGATTGTTTGAATAAAGGTCCTCACTCTCTCCGGGTCTATGTCAGGATAGACACCGTGGCCCAAGTTAGCAATATGCCTGCGGCCGCCAAAGCGGCGCAGCATCTCTTTTGTATGTTCAATCACCTGATCGTGTGTACCATAAAGCGTACTTGGATCGAGATTTCCTTGTAATGTCTTTGTATCTCCAACGATTTCACGGGCGCGTTCGGGAGCGATATTCCAATCTAAACCGAGCGTTTCACAGTTCAGTGTTGCCAGGTCTTCGAAGAAGTGTCCGCCGCCCTTGGCGAATACCGTTACCGGTACTTCCGTGATGGCGTCACAGATACGTTTCATGTAAAGCATGGCGAACTTGTTGTAGAGCTCTTTACTCAAGACACCTGCCCAACTGTCAAAGACTTGTACTAAGTCTGCCCCGGCAGCAACCTGCGCTTTGAGGTAGACGATAGTAGCCTCTGTGATCTGTTCAAGCAAGGTCCGTGCCAAGACCTCATCTTCCCATAGCAAACGACGTGCTTTAGCCCATGCTTTGGTACCTTTTCCTTCGATCATGTAACAAAGGATAGTCCACGGTGCGCCTGCGAAACCGATCAATGGCACGCGTCCGTCAAGTTCCTTTTTCGTGATCTTGATCGCGTCAAGCACATAGCCCAAATGTTCCTCAGGTTCCACCAAATGGAGACGATTGAGGTCATTTCGGGAATTAATCACTTCGGGAAAACGCGGTCCAACCTTCTCTACCAACTCATATGGCAAGCCCATCGCCTCAGGAATCACAAGGATATCTGAGAAGATAATAGCCGCATCTACACCAAGTAGATCTACTGGCTGGATGGTAACTTCCGCAGCACGCTCTGGTGTTTCCACCAACTCTTTAAAGCCACTCAAGCTCGCGCGAACAGCACGATATTCCGGGAGAATTCTTCCCGCTTGGCGCATGAGCCAAACAGGTGTGCGCTCGGTTTCTTCACCTCGAGCTGCACGAAGAAGCAGGTCATTCTTCAATTGCATGGGTGCAAAAGTACGGTTTCACTTAATTCATTAGCTCCTGAATGAGCTGACGATGTAGATCTAACATTGGCATCGTACCACCGGCCATTCCTTTGACCACCTTATCGTACTTACGTAAGACACTGATATTCTGCATGGTCTTGAGCTCTGGAATATTCGCCGCAGCCGCACGATAACTGTCAACTACATGCCATGGAAGCTTCATTTTTCTTGCCACATTGTTGTTCGACTTATCTCTTTCTCCGTGATAGATCATCAACTTCGAATAGAAAGAGAATAGAAAGCCTAAGGTCATGTAGATTGGGTGTTCCTTTTGGTTCGCCGCGAAATAATTCATGATTTGATTCGCTTTCACATGATCAGCTGAAGCAATAGCCGTCTGCAATTCGAACACATTGTAGTCTTTCGAAATACCGATGTACTTTTCGACATGTACTGCTGTGATTGTCTCGGTATCTCCTACCGTGAATTGCAGTTTTTCGATGGCATGCATCACTTTTGACAAATCACTCCCCAAGTATTCAGAAAGAATAAAAGCTACCCCTTGAGAGATGTTGATTCCTTTTTGATTTCCTTGAGCTACAATCCACCCAGGAAGGCGATCTTGAGAAATCTTCTCTGCTTGAAATACTTCACCCACCGCAGCCAAAGCCTTGAATACTTTGGTGTTCCCTGCTAGCTTCTTGTATTTATGCGCAAAGACCAGCACCGTAGTAGGTGTGGCGTTCTCACAGTACTTCTGGAGGTAATCTCGGTCAGCTTCACGACGCCAACCATCTAAATCTTGCGCCTCTTTGACAATCACCAATTGGCGTTCAGCCATCATGGGGAATCGTTGCGAAGCAGATACTACTTGTTCAATGGAACTGTCTTTCCCATAGAAGATCGACATGTTGAAATCGCGCTCGTGTTCTTCGAGCGTATATTTCTCAAAATCAGCTACTAACTCATCGATAAACCACGCTTCGTCTCCTTGAAGAAGATAGACGGGTTTGAAGTCGCGACTTTGAATCGCACTGCGCAAGTCTTCGAAAGATGTCCCTGATTTTTTCGCCATGATCTAGTCCCAACGGAGGTGTCGGATCGATCGTCCTTCGTTCTGCAATTCAGCTAAGGCTTCGATTCCGATTTTCAGGTGCAAATCAACGAAATTCCGTGTGATCTTGGCATCGCTTTCTTCAGTTTTCACACCGTCTGGAACCATCGGCTGGTCGCTCACCAACAACAGTGCTCCGATAGGAATTCTATTAGCGAAACCGACTGAAAACAAGGTCGCGGTTTCCATATCAATCGCCGTGGCACGAATGCCTCTGAGGTATTCCTTAAAATCTTCATCGTGCTCCCAAACGCGACGGTTGGTGGTGTATACAGTTCCGGTCCAGTAATCAATATTATGGTCACGCACGGTAGAAGAAATGGCACGCTGCAAGGCGAAACTTGGCAGCGCCGGTACTTCTGGTGGGAAGTAGTCATCTGAGGCTCCTTCCCCGCGAATACCTGCAATCGGAAGAATGATATCGCCTAGCTTGTTTTTGCGTTTCAATCCACCACATTTCCCAAGGAAGAGCACAGCCTTTGGCGTGATCGCTGAAAGAAGATCCATGATCGTAGCGGCATTAGCACTTCCCATTCCGAAGTTGATGAGCGTCACGTTTTCCGAGGTAGCATTCGGCATCGAACGATCACGTCCGTTGATTTCTACTCCCTTCCACTCCGCAAACTTCGTTACGTAGTTATCGAAATTGGTCAGCAGAATGTAATCGCCAAAATCTTCCAATTCCATTCCGGTATACCGAGGTAACCAGTTCTCTACAATCTCTTTCTTCGACTCCATACTTTGAATTATACCTTTGTGATGTGATGGAATTAAATCTCCCTCCTCACCCATTCAAACTTAAGCGGGTAGAAGGGCAAACACAAATATTTGACACTTTTCGCAAGAAATGGCTCGTATTGACCCCTGAAGAATGGGTCAGACAGCACTTTGCCATGTACCTATGCGCCTTGGGCTATCCTACCGGACTTATCAGTTTAGAACGTTTGGTGAAGATCAATGGTATGTCAAAGCGTGCTGATATTGTTGTTTTTGATCCACAAGGGAAGCCGTTCCTCCTCGTCGAGTGCAAGGCTCCTAGCATTTCGATTGCACAGGATACCATCGACCAAGCCGCCCGCTATAATAGTCAACTTCGTGTCCCTCACATCCTATTAACCAATGGATTACAGCATTTTTCTTTGCAATCAGACGCCAACGGAGCCATGACTTTTCAAGAAAATATCCCTGTTTATCCTTTTTAAAGTCGCTAGCGCGGAACCAATCTCGTACTTTTGCAACGCTAAAATTTTCAGCACCACATGGAACTAAACGATATTCTAGCTATTAGCGGAAAGTCAGGACTCTTCCGCATGATCTCGAATAATGGAGCACGACTGATCGTGCAATCAATGGTAGACGGTAAGAAAATGCCTGTATCTGCTACTCACAAGATCAGTGCTCTCGGCGATATCGCCATCTTCACTATCGAAGAAGATGTACCTCTTGGAGAGGTGTTCGACATGATGTACGAGAAAACAGGTGGAGAACAAGGACCATCTCACAAGGATGACCCGAAAGAACTACGCTCATTCCTGAACGAACTCCTCGACGAACTGGATCACGACCGCGTATACGATAGCGACCTCAAGAAGCTCTTCCAATGGTACAATATCCTCCACGCTAACGAAGCCTTCACAGAGGAAGAATCAAAAGAAGAGGAAGAATTAAAGGAAGAAGGGAAAGAAGAGGTAGAATCTAAAGGAGAATAAGAGGTTGAGATGGATCAGGCCATCTCAAAATTCTAATTCTCATCTTCATTCTCATTCTAATTCTCATTCTAACTCTCACTCTAGAACAATGGTTGTAGAAAAAAAGCCGCGCCGTTTTATTGCTGAAGACAAGGAGATCAACAGCTGGGACGACCTGAAACCGATCTATGATGAATTGGTTGCTCGTGAACTTCCTACCCTTGACGCATTAGGTCAATGGTTGGCTGACTTGAGCGAATTTGAGGCCTTTCTCGAAGAAAACGTTGCTTGGAGGTATATCCGAATGACCATCGATACGACGGATGAGGCGGCTTCCACTCGCTACAAGGAGTTTGTGACTGAGATTCAGCCGCACATGGCGCCTTATTCAGATCAGCTGAATAAGAAAATCGCACAGCACCCGATGGCTGATCAATTGGATGGAGAAGCCTTCCGCATCTACTTGCGAGGGATCAACCGTTCGATTGAATTATTTAGAGAAGAGAATATTCCACTGCAGACAAAAGCGCAGGAACTTGCGCAAGAGTATGGTGGGGTTTCTGGAGCCATGACCATTGACTGGGAAGGTGAAACACTCACCATGCAGCAGGCAGGTCAGAAGCTTCAAAGTACTGATCGCGAGCTCCGAGAGAAAGTATTCAAGACGATGCAAGAGCGTCGTTTGACCGACGTTGACAAGATTGAAGGCATCTTTGACGAGCTCGTGAAGCTGCGTCATGAAATGGCGACCAATGCTGGTTTCGAGAATTACCGCGACTTCAAATTCGCAGCCATGGGGCGTTTCGATTACACCCCGCAAGACTGCTTCAACTTCCACGATAGTATCGAGAATGCATTGATGCCCATCGCTACCTCGATTGTAGAGAAACGTCGCGCTGCGATGGAACTCGACAAGCTACGTCCCTGGGATTTGAGTGTGGATACCGAAGGACGTTCACCACTCAAACCATTCAACACGGCAGAAGAATTGATCGACGGTTCGATTGAGATCTTCGAAAAGACCGATCCTTTCTTTGGTGACTGTTTGCGCACCATGAAAGACATGAAATACCTTGACTTGGCTTCCAAGCAAGGAAAAGCTCCTGGTGGTTACAACTACCCGTTGTACGAATCAGGTATCCCATTCATCTTCATGAACGCAGTGGGTACTACCCGTGACCTCGTGACCATGATGCACGAAGGTGGACACGCTGTGCATAGCGTACTCACACACCCGATTGAGTTGACTTCGTTCAAGGGTTGTCCGTCTGAAGTAGCTGAATTGGCCAGCATGAGCATGGAGTTGATCAGCTTGGATCACTGGAACGTCTTCTTCACAGACAACGATGAACTCGTCAGAGCGAAACGCGAACACCTTGAAGACATCCTCAGTATGTTGCCTTGGATCGCGATGATCGATGCCTTCCAGCATTGGGTTTATACGAACCCAGAGCACACGCGCGAAGAGCGCAAAGCAGCATGGATGGATCTTGAAACGCGTTTCGGATTCGATGCAATTGACTGGAGTGACATGGAAGAAGGACGTCACTACCGCTGGCATCGCCAATTGCATTTATTTGAAGTGCCGTTCTACTACATCGAGTACGGTATGGCTCAATTGGGTGCGATTGCTGTCTGGAGAAACTACAAGGAGGATCCAGCCAAAGCACTCAGCCAATTCAAAGCAGCACTTGAACTAGGCTACACACGTACGATTGGTGACATCTCCGCGACCGCGGGAATCAAATTTGATTTCTCTGTGGATTACATCAAAGAATTGGCGGCCTTCGTTCAAGGCGAGCTAGCAAAACTAGCTTAAGCCTGCTGCACGACGGAGACGATCCATCACTGCCCTTCCTAAACCAGATTCGTCGATCGATTCGATCGCGACGTGTTGTACCCCTTCCTGATCAAGTTGACGCAACAGGGCAAAGATATTCTGTGCATAAGCCTCGGCACCGTTCAATTGAATGTGCGGGTTGCCTAATTCTTTCGGGCCAATATACACGGCTTGCTGCTCCTCTAGCCACGTTCGCAATTCCGCGTTAGCGAGATCAGAAATCAAACTCACTTGTGCATTCGGACTGTAATGACGGTAGCGCGTACCCGGAGAATGCGCCGCATTTTCATTCGAAGTCTTGAGCTTGGGCAGATGTGCCTTCAGCTGTTCAGCACTGATTCCTCCATGACGAAGAATGGCTGGCTCGCCATGGGCTAGGTCAAGCACGGTAGATTCAAGTCCGATGTAGGTAGGTCCACCATCAATGACCCCAGCGATTCGTCCATTCAAATCTTCCAACACATGATCCGCGGTCGTCGGACTGGGCTTTCCGCTCAAGTTCGCACTCGGCGCCGCCAACGGACAACCAGCCGCCTGAATCAAGGCCAAGGCAATCGGATGATCCGGAACGCGAATAGCCACCGTATTCAGTCCTCCCGTGCTTTCGTCCGGAATAATGTCCTTCTTTTGCAATACAACAGTCAAAGGACCAGGCCAGAACGCCTTCGCCAAGGTGTACACTTCATCAGGCACCTCAGCGGCGTACTTAGTCACATCATCAACATTGCCAACATGCAAGATCAACGGGTTATCAGAAGGTCTTCCTTTCGCAGCATAAATCTTTTCCGCGCTAGCGCTAGAAAGCGCATTGCCCCCTAAACCATACACCGTCTCCGTTGGAAAGGATACCAGCTCTCCGGCTTTAATCAGCGCAGCTGCTTGATCAATCTGGTGTTGATCGATGTTGGAGGGGGTGATATAGAAGGTTTGGGTTTGCACAGGGAACGCGAAGATAGTTCGAATTCAAAAGTCGAGCGTCAACTGCCCTCCACTCGCTTGCCCCTTTGTATTCAGATTGGAAAGCGTCACCCCCAACAAACGGAAAGCCTGTTCCCTCGGGTGTTCGCGAAGTAGCTCAATGGCTACCTCTTGCAAGATCTGTTGATCGTTGGTGAACTCTTCTAGGCTTCGGCTTCTAGTGTAAGTAGTAAAGTCACTGTAGCGCAATTTGATGGAGATGGTTCGACCCTTGTACTCCCCTTTCGCGGCGCGTCGTGATACCTCTTCAGCAATTTTCAAGATGGCTTCTTCTTGTTCGTTGAGTTCGGCGATGTCTTCACCAAAGGTACGCTCCGCGCCAACTGACTTTCGCACGCGATGCGCTTTGACCGGACGATCATCTATGCCTCGACAAATATTGTGGTAATAGCCCCCGCTTTTTCCGAAAATCTGGACCAACGCCGGACGACTAAATCGGCGTAGATCTTCGCCCTTATTGATGCCCATGCGCTTGAGCTTTTCCGCCGTGACCTTCCCTACTCCAAAGAACTTTTCGATGGGAAGCTCTGCCGTAAAGCGATCTACATCATCGGGCGCAACTAGCGTGATACCATTAGGCTTATTAATGTCCGTCGCCACCTTGGCGATGAACTTGTTGATGGAAATTCCCGCACTAGCGGTCAAATTTGTCTCTTCGAAAATAGCCTGGCGAATCTCTTCAGCAATCAGAGTGGCTGATGGCAGCCCCGGCTTATTTTGGGTCACATCTAGAAAGGCCTCATCCAAAGCTAATGGCTCCACGAGATCCGTGTACCGATGAAATATCTCTCGAATTTGCATCGACACCTCTTTGTAAACCTCAAAGCGAGGACGAACGAAAATGAGATCTGGACATTTACGCGCAGCCAGAGCAGAAGGCATGGCTGATCTCACGCCGAACTGACGTGCTTCGTAACTCGCAGCAGCAACGACACCTCTTGAACGAGAGCCGCCAACAGCCACAGGTTTTCCCTTAAGATCGGGATTATCACGTTGCTCCACAGATGCGTAAAATGCATCCATGTCTACATGGATCACCTTACGCATCTGGGGAGTGTTATTCTTGGGTTTAGCTAAACTTTGGAGAGACGATCAGGTCTTTTGTCCCGTGTCCCCATGAGTAGAATCCTTCGCCGCTCTTCACACCGAGGTTTCCAGCCGTAACCATGTTCACTAATAATGGGCAAGGTGCATACTTCGGATTTCCGAATCCGTCGTATAATACGTTCATGATGCTCAAACAAACATCCAATCCGATAAAATCAGCCAATTGCAATGGTCCCATTGGGTGCGCCATACCGAGCTTCATTACCGTGTCGATTTCTTCAACACCAGCTACACCTTCATGCAGCGTAATGATTGCTTCGTTGATCATTGGCATCAAGATGCGGTTCGCAACGAAACCAGGGTAATCATTCACCTCTACCGGCGCCTTGCGAAGGTCTTTACTCAAGGCCATGATCTTCTCTGTTACCTCATCTGAAGTGGCGTAACCGCGAATCACCTCTACCAATTTCATGATTGGCACCGGGTTCATGAAGTGCATTCCAATGACCTTGTCTGGACGTCCAGTAACTGCTGCGATCTTGGTGATAGAGATCGACGAAGTGTTTGTAGCTAGGATACATCCTTCTGGTGCATTAGCATCCATGTCTTTGAAGATCTTCAGCTTGAGATCAACATTTTCCGTTGCTGCTTCTACGATCAGTTCGGCAGAAGTCGCAGCTTCGGCAAGTGAAGTATGTGTGGCGATACGTCCAAGCGTATCGTTCTTATCAGCTTCTGTTATTCTCTCTTTCTTGATCATGCGATCAAGGTTCTTCGTGATGGTCGCTAATCCACTATCCAGCGCTTCTTGAGAGATGTCAACCAGGTTTACGTTGAACCCACTTTGAGCAAAGACATGAGCGATTCCATTCCCCATGGTACCTGCTCCGATGACAGTTATATTCTTCATTGAATCTTAATTCTAAATTGAAATGCGCTGCAAGATCGTAAGAACTGATCTTCAAGCAAAACGAAAAGGGCGGTCAAAGACCACCCTCTCGTTAGAAAATCAACCCGCTTTCCACATGACCCCAGTTTACGGAGCGTATGCGATGCGCGAGGTTGGCTGCACGTTTACTTCGCTTCGAGTTTCACCTCCCAGCGTTCCGTTGAACCATCGTCGTATGTTTCCGTGAAATGGAACCAGAACTCTTTGTTGGTCAAACGCTGAACTTCCAATTCGAGGCGGTCACCATCATTGAAGGTGAGTTCGATTTCTTCTTTGTTGTTGCTAAATGACCACTCTCCTTCTGGTGAAAAAGGCAAGAATCCTTCTACCTCAACCGTATAACGGAATTCCTCATCATCTTCGAATTCCCAGTCCCACTGGTTAAAGTCTGCAGTGAAGTCTGTTCCGTCGATTTCCACCTCATCGAGTTGCCATTCGCCGGTCAAGCGCGCTTTCTTTGAACGAAGTGAGATTCCAGGTCCGTCTTCGTATTTCCCACATGAAGTGAGAACAACAGCGGCAGCCAACGATATAAGTGTGATTGTTCTAACAATAGTTTTCATGAAAAATATATTTAGTGTTGAATGATGATTTGTTGAGTGAGATTTTGATTTTCTACGCTAGCGCGGAATAGGTAGACCCCAGAAGGAAGGCCCGATGTATTGATGCTTCTTGCTGTTGCATTCACGGGAACATCAACTGTTCTTCCTTGAAGGTCAAGCAGGGAAATCTGTTCTGGCTGTACCCCATTCGCGAAGGAGAAACGCACGGTTTCATTCGCTGGATTTGGCCACAAATTCACTTGAATCACTGCTTCGTCTTCTACCGAAACGATCACGTCTTGCGCTGTTTCCACAGCCAATTGCGCATTGACCATTCCGTAGCCGTATAGCTGATCCCAACCGGCATCTCCAAAATCGAAAGCCGTACTCGCTAGGATATTTCTTACATCAAGATTGGATAGACCTGGGTTGATCGCTAATATTAATCCAGCCAACCCCGCCACGTGCGGACAAGCCATTGAGGTTCCTTGAAGCCCTACGTAGTCATTATTTGGGTAAGTTGAGAGGATGGTCCATCCCGTTTGGTCGTCTCCTCCCGGTGCACACACCTCTTGCTGTGCGCCGAACTGTGAGTAGTATGCGAGGTAGAGGTTTTGTCCGTCGGTTCCGATCGAACCTACTGCCGTGCACGCTTCGTAGGCAGCAGGAAAAGCGATGACACCGGTTCCATCATTACCCGATGCCACCGCAAGGAACTTTCCCTGGTTCCATGCGTAAGCACAAGCGTTTTCCAATGCCGCGCTTCCTGCCCCAGAGCCCAAGCTCATATTGATGACGCCAATGCGATCGCTATCAGCCATATCGTAGATCGCATCAACGATAGCAGCGTCACTGAAGAAGGGTGTTTGCGGAGTGTAGCTTGCATCTGTCACTTTGGCGAAGTAGACTGTATCATTCACCATTCCTGCGATTCCGATGCCGTTATCAATGGTAGCGGCAATCGTACCAGTCACGTGTGTTCCGTGCGTCTGATCATCCCAATCTGGGTACGGATCAGCGTCGTTGAAACCGTAATCAAACCCGTACTGTACTTGGTTCCAAAGGTCTTCGTGTGTGTAATCACAGGCGTCGTCAATAACTCCAATGACATTCCAAGATCCTCCTGTTGTCGTGTTCCATGCCTCATCAGCGTAGATGCTGTAGGGTCCCCATTGGTTTCCCCAGAACGGATCGTTTGGCGTGAAGAAGTTCGTGTAGAGTACGCTTGGCTCAGCGAACAGAATCCCTTCCACCTCTAGTGCGTTGTACACCATTGAAAGGATGTCTTCTTTCGTACCACCTTCGATCTCAAATACGTAGTAGTTCGAAACCGACTTGTTCATGCTGCTTCGGAATACTTTGTCTAGCCCGTTGGCCTCGAGGAATTCTTTGATCGCTGGGGAGTTGATATCCAATCCGATTTCCAACTCGATCCAAAGGCGCTCTGTATTGACATGCTCCCAGTAACGATCATTGTCTTTGTTCTCAATCGCGTACCAACGGATACCTGGATCAAGGAAGCTGAAGTCGAAGATTTCACCTTGATGATCTTGCGATGGCTTCGGACGCTCCAGTTGATTTGGGTTCGCCGGCATCTCCTTTGAGAGGTTGCGATCGAATCGACTGCGCTTATCTTCTTGTGCTTGTGATACGACCGAAGTAAGCATCAAACAAGCGCTGAGTGTGAGTGTAAGTAGCTTTCTCATGTCTGTGCTTATTTACCGTGAATGATGAGGCTGAATCCGCGGTCTGATAGATTCCCGCTCGCGTCGTATGTGCGAACCGTGACTTGTGACGGAGCCGAAGAGAATGTTGGGATAGCGAATCCTGGAGCGAGGTCGTTGTTCACTGTACAAACCACTGCTGGGTTTGTTGCTATACCAAATAGACCAGGCTGAAGAGTGATCACGTATACTCCTGTCGATACCTTCGAAACAGTTGTTACGTTGAATCCGTGAAAAGCCAAGTTTGGGTTCCCGAGAATCGGCACATTCACCCACGCTTTGGCAAGTTCTTCCTCTTCCGCGCTAGCGCCATCAGCTTCAGGAAGCTCAACAGAATTACCACCGCTAATAGAAAGAGTAGAACCATTCAATGAGAGCGTTTGGATTTCGTTATTCGGATCAGCATCTGCGTCATTCGTATTAATTTCTACTGAGTTCCCACCGCTGATAGATAGTGTTGACCCGCTCATAGAAAGCGACTGAATCTCGTTGTTTGGATCCGCGTCGGCGTCGTCAGTGTTTTCTACTTCTTTTGCGTAAAGTGCATAGGGAACAGAGTGAAGTACTGAAGTACCCATCTCTACGTAATCCGTTCCACCAGTGACGTCAACTGAGACAACCAATGTTGCCGTTCCGATTGACCAATCGATGTTATCGAAGTTTCCTTCAGTGTCTCCTTCACCTACTGCGAATGATGCTAGTCCGTAGGCATTGGTCTGTACATCCTGTGTTTCTTCGTACCATGTGTTTCCATCCATGTGGACTTCGAGGTAGAACGAAACGTTTTGGTCAGAAACAACGCTACCATCAGCAGTACGCACCACCGTTTGATATTTGAAAGACTCTGGAGTCTGAGCATTCACTGTGTAAATGGCACAGAGAATGGCGAAAAGGGTTAGTGATAGTGATTTCATGATATTCAGTATGGGTGATTAGTTGATCTTTTGAATTTGTTCTGTGGCCACCTTGCCTTCTGACACGAGGCGCACCACGTAGCTCCCTGAAGGGAGGTGTGAAATGTCGAATCGCTGGTAATCGCTATTCACGATTTCATTCATCAGCAATTGTCCACTCAGGTTAAATAGTTGGAGTTCTGCAGTACCGATCTCTACTTGAAGGTTTAGTGCACCTTGCGTAGGATTCGGCCATACTTTCATGGTGGTCATCCACTGCTCATCTACTGAGATGATGATCTCAGCATCTACAGGCTGTTGAAAGCCTTGTGTAAGGTGCGTTTCTGAAGCAGTGAATGTTTCGGTAACCGGTTCACCAATCGTAGTGCTGAAGGTGTAGGTTCCCATGTCGAAATAGTCGCCCGCAGTAGCGATAACTTCCTGACCCGAAACCTGGGTGAGAAGGGCGACAAATAAGAGCGTTAGGAGTGACTTCATGATGTATTTGTTTTACATCACAAAGCTGCGCCAGTAAAGGGCGCTAAACATCAGGTGAAGTCTTCGTTCAGAGAATTCAGGGTTTTCCCCTAGTACTTTAGATAGGGGTCAGAAAAAAGGACGAATAAAGACTTAAACCAGTCCTTTGTTGATGGCCTCCTTTACTAGTCCGGCCGTATTGCGGACCCCCAACTTTTGGATCAAGTTGAGGCGATGGCTTTCCACCGTCTTAGGAGAGATGAAGAGTTTTTCTGCGATCTCAGCAGTGGTCAATTCATCGATCACCAATTCCAGTACTTCTTTTTCTCGGCGCGTGAGTTTAGGAATGTATCCCACGCTAGGTTTCCCGAGCGCATCTTGAAGCAAGATGTCTTTGATTTTACTTTGAAGGTATTCTTTCCCCTCCATCACTTCGCGTATCGCGGAAATGAGTTCTTCTTGCGTGGTGTCTTTCAGCAAGTAACCAGAAGCACCGTTCTTTATCATATTACGTACCATGACCGCTTGATTAAAAGTAGTCAAGGCAATAACCTTCATTTCAGGGTGCTCCTTTTTATAGACCTTGCATAGTTCGATACCGTCTCCGTCAGGGAGGTTGATATCAAGCAATAAAACGTCAGGTACCTCCTCCTCGAATCCTTTTCGAGTAGCGGCATCTGAAAGCCACTTCCCTACTACTTGAATGTCATCAATAGATTGCAGGAGGTCGCTAATCCCGTTGAGGATGAGCTGATGGTCGTCTGTAACACCCACGCGTATCATGAGTGGAAAGATAAGTGATTCTTGTTGAGGAAGCGCTTTCTATTGCAGAACGAGGCGTTCTTGAGCTGTATATTCCCCATCGTTGAATTGCACGATGTACGAACCTGCTGCAAGTGAGCTTAGGTCAATTTGCATTGTTGCTCCATTTACTGGGAATTGCATGACCTGTTTTCCAAAAGTGTCAAACACGGATAAAGTTCCTTTGCTCAAACCAGTCAGCGTGATCAAGCCGCTTGATGGATTCGGGTACATCTCCAAGCGGTTGATTACTTTCTCCTCGACAGAGACAATTTGCCCTTCAATTAATTCTGGACGGAAAGTCTCGAGGTTGAACCGCATCATGTCGATCTGCTCATTGGTGAACATATTGACACATTCATCCTGGTTGTAATCCATGTAGTTTTCGCTGTTGTCAGGCAGGTCTCCCATTCCGTCATCGCAGGTATTCTGGTTGAAGTTGCAAGCGAAGTTGTTCGACTCTTCAATCGTTGGTGTGTCTTCAATTCCGTCATCAACAGAGCACCCATCGAAGAATCCATCGCCCCAAGTGTGACGTAGCCCGAGGTAGTGACCTACTTCATGTGTGAGAGTTCGTCCGCCTTCGTTACCGGGGAAACTATCGTCTCCAGCTACTGGATTGTTGCTTCCTACAACGGGGTAGTAGAGTACAACACCTTCAACGCCTTCTGGGATCTCATCGAAGAAACCATCCCAGTTCTCCGCTCCAAATGGAGGGTAAGCAAAACCGAAAAGCTGTGCACCGAAGTTTGCTGTGATGTTACATACCCAGATGTTTAGGTAATGATCAGGATCCCATGCGTCTACACCACCTGTTTCTGTGAACTTCACCTCATCGAGGGTGATTTCTGTGCTGAGGAGGTCAAAGAAGAAGTCTTCTCTATCTGTTTCTACGCGGTCAATTCCGTCCGTAGGGTTTCCGTCTGGGTCTTCATCGGCCAAGACAAATTCAATTTCAGCATCACCAGCAAATGGTAAAAATTCTTCACGTGTTTCCGATGCGTTTTCGTTCAGGCGACGGAAATCAGCATTCAACACCTCCATCTGATCAAAAATGACCTCATCAGGAAGGTTCTGATCTTCTGTATTCCAGACGATGTGGAATACAACTGGGATCTCGTAAACAGTAGCTCTTGAATTGCTTGATTCCTTTGCCGCACGCGCCGCATCAAGGTATTGAGCTTGACAAGCATCTTGGAATTCAGGGTTGCGTTCAGCAATCTTGCGAAGGACAAGGTCAAATCCGCAGTAATGTGTTTCTTGAGCAAATGCATTGCCCACGAAAAGGCAGCACAAAAAGGCTAGAATGTAGTTTCTCATGTTGTTTGGCGTTTCCTCCTGTTCACATAGCTAGTGGAAAAAAGTCAGTCCTAGTAAGTGAAAGTTCGCTGAATTTAAGCGAAAATTGTTTCTCATGTCGACCGGAGATCAAACAAAAAAAGGATTGCAAAGGGATTTTGAGCCTGCTGCAGAGAACGATTGGAGGGCTCGTATCCACGAGGTCATCTTCGAAGCAGATACTCCTGCAGGTAAGCGATTTGACATTGCGCTACTATGGGTAATCGTAGCCAGTGTTGTAGTAGTAATGCTGGAAAGTGTTGTCGAAATCAAAGACAAATACGGCAGCCTGCTGCAAATCTTAGAATGGTCATTCACGATCGTTTTCACCATTGAATACATTGCTCGACTGGTGTCGGTCAAGAAGCCATTGCGTTATGTCTTCTCCTTCTTTGGTTTGGTTGACCTCTTGTCTATCATCCCGACCTTCCTTGGTCTATTTATTCAAGGTTCTGGTTCCTTGCTTGTGATTCGAATATTGCGACTCTTGCGTGTGTTCCGTGTCTTGAAGTTGATTGGTTTCCTCAGAGAAGCGCGGGTATTAGGTCAAGCCTTGCGTGCTTCTCGTCGGAAGATTGCCGTCTTCCTAATGACAGTGGTGGCCTTGGTGATCATCTTGGGTACCTTAATGTATATCATTGAAGACGCTGAAGCTGGATTCACGAGTATTCCGCGAAGTATATACTGGGCTGTTGTGACGCTGACTACTGTCGGATATGGTGACATCGCACCGGCTACCGCCTTAGGACAATTCTTGGCATCCGTGATTATGATCTTGGGTTATTCAATTCTGGCCGTACCTACAGGAATCGTGTCTTCAGAGCTAGCACGCACTGATCTGGAGCATACCAACACTCGATCTTGCAACAGCTGTTCAAGAGAAGGGCACGCTGATGATGCCATATTCTGCAAATTTTGTGGCGAAAAGCTCTGATCGTGCGATAGTAATAATGAATAATCAGGAACTTTTTAACGTATATTTCCTCACGACTCATTTATCATGTAAGATTATACGATAGACGAGTATCCGACTACCCTATTCGAGAACCGAGTAAAGAAAATATCCATGGAACAGCCGAAGCGCTTATTCGACTTCCCATTATATCAGTTAGAGAAATTCCCACGCGAAGTCATGATGACTTCGAAAGTCAACGGTCAGTGGCACACGTGGTCGACACAACAATTCGTTGACCAAATGAATGCTATGTCCCGCGGACTGCTCAAGCTGGGAGTGCAACCAGGCGAGAAAATCGCTTTGATTTCACACAACAACCGAACGGAGTGGAATATCTCTGACCACGCTATCCTTCAGATCGGAGCCATAGATGTTCCTATCTATCCCACGATGTCGGCTTCGGACTATGAGTACATCTTCAACCACGCAGGCATCACCCATTGCTTCGTTTCGAATCAAGAACTGTTCGAAAAAGTAGAAAGCATCCGTGGTCAGGTCCCTTCGATGAAGAATATTTACACCTATGAAGAAGTTCCAGGCGCAAAGAATTGGAAAGAAGTCTTAGACGCCGGTGCCAGAGATGACAACTCGGAAGTGGAACGTATTCGTGCGGGAGTGAATCCTTTGGATTTGGCTACGATCATCTACACTTCAGGAACCACAGGACTTCCAAAAGGTGTGATGCTCAGCCATAACTGTATCGCGAGTAACGCCATTGATAGTTGTGACCGACTCCCAGAAGTATCTGACCGTGGATTCCGCACCTGTAGTTTCCTACCGGTATGTCACATTTTTGAGCGTATGCTCCACTACTTGTACATCTACAACGGAGCAACGATATACTTCGCAGAAAGTTTGGAAACAGTGAAAGAAGACCTCTTCCACTCGAAGCCAATGATGTTCACTGCAGTGCCTCGTCTCCTTGAGAAATTCTACGACGGAATTGTAGCTAAAGGAGCAGCCGCTGGTGGCGTGAAGTCTAAGCTCTTCGCTTGGGCTGTTGGCCTTGCGCTGCAATGGGAGCCAGAAGGAAAGAACGGAGCATTCTACGAGTTCAAGTTGAAGATTGCTCGAAAGCTGGTTTTCTCGAAGGTGAAAGAAGCGCTTGGTCTGACTGAAATTGAAGCTGTAGCTTCTGGTAGTGCTGCTCTGCAGCCACGTCTAGCCCGGTTCTTCAATGGAGCAGGCATTCCAGTTTATGAAGGGTATGGATTGACAGAAACGTCACCGGTAATCTCGGTGAACACATTGAATAGTGATGGCATGCTTCGCGTTGGTAGCGTTGGTAAGCCAATCAAAAACGTCGAAGTAAAGATCGCAGAAGACGGTGAGATCCTTTGTAAAGGACCTAACGTCATGATGGGGTATTACAACGACGAAGAAAAAACCAATGAAGTACTGAAAGATGGATGGTTCCACACAGGTGATATCGGTGTGGTCGAAGATGGGTTCCTGCGTATCACTGACCGCAAGAAAGAGATCTTCAAAACATCTGGGGGTAAGTACGTAGCTCCACAGCTACTTGAGAACTCATTGAAAGAGTCACTTTTCATCGAACAGTGCATGGTCATCGGAGAAGCACGAAAGCACCCGAGTGCATTGATCGTTCCTGCATTTGACGCTTTGAAAGAATGGTGTCGTCGTCACAACATCGAATGGACCGCAGACGATGTTGACGCATGTGACCCTCGTGTGAAAGCACGCATCCAAGAAGATATTGATCGATTGATGGAGTCTTACGGAACTTGGGAACGAGTGAAAAAGGTGCAATACCTAAAAGAGCCTTTCTCGATTGAAGGTGGTGAGTTGACTCCTACCCTCAAGTTGAAGCGTAAGCCGATCCTTTCGAAATACGCTGACGTTATCGAGAAGATCTACGTTGACTCATGATCGAACAACTCGAATCCTGGGATCAGGAGCTCTTACTCTTTTTGAACTCGCTTCGTGCCGACTGGCTGGATCAACCGATGTTCGCCATGACCAAAATGTGGTTCTGGATTCCGATCCTGGCCTTTTTGGTTTATGCGCTTTATAAGAAGTACCCTGGTGGAAAGCAGTTCATGGTTATTGTGCTTGGCATCGCGTTGACCGTGGCGGCCAGCGACCTGATCTCTTATCGCCTGTTCAAACTTCAAATCAAACGCTATCGACCAACCCACCATTTGGTCATTGGGGAGCAAGTCCAAACCGTGACTGACTTCAATGGCAATGAATACCGTGGCGGTAAGTATGGATTCCTTTCTTCACATGCCACGAATTACTTCGGCATCGCCACCTTCGTATTCATCATGTTAGGCCGCGCTCGCAAGTATCGCTGGCTCTTTATTTGGGCAGCATTGATCGCTTATACCCGCATTTACCTAGGGGTGCACTACCCGAGCGATATAGTTTGCGGGGCAATTCTCGGCGTTTTGATTGCACTTGGTACCACACGCTTAACTAACTTGGGCCTGCAATACCAAGCAAGGAATGCCTAATCTTCTCGCAGTATTTATTGGAGGTGGAATCGGTAGTGTATTACGCTATTTGATTGGTAAGGGAACCGTGAATATCATAGGTGATTTCCCTGTAGGAACACTCATTGCCAATGTTTGTGCCACAGCTATTCTCGCATTTGCATTGAGCTTTTGGGGCAACGGTGACAGCGCGCCATCATGGCTTTCAGCGCTCGTCATCGCAGGCTTTTGTGGTGGCTTCAGCACCTTCAGCACCTTTTCCGTTGACACCGTTAAGTTGTACACTTCAGGACACACTGGCCTTGCCCTAGCCAATGTACTCATTAGCGTCATTGGATGTGCCTTCATCGCTTGGATGATTGTAAAGAAATTGTGAATTGCTTTCTCGCCTAACGGCGGAATGTAACTTTGCCCCAAATCTCGTAGCCATGAGAAACCTACTATTAACCGCTTCTGCTTTGTTGTTGCTTTCGTGCGGAGGAAACGAAGTCATCTATACTTCTCAGGATGCGCCCCCACCGCCGCCACCTGTCAAGGTGGAATTGGTCATGGAAAATGAAACGAATGACTTGATGGCCGGACGTCCGAAATTGGTCGTAGGTATCGTGGTTGATCAAATGCGAACGGATTACCTCTACCGCTATTGGAATGACTTTGGCGAGGGAGGATTCAAACGCCTGGTAGGAGATGGATTCTTCTGTTCTGACAATCACTACAGCTATGCGCCAACATACACAGGTCCTGGTCACGCATCTGTTTACACGGGAACAACTCCAGCAGTGCACGGTATCATAGCCAACGACTGGTTCGATCGTGAAGAAGGAATGGTCTACTGTGCGAAAGACAATTCAACACGTGGTTTGGGTACGACGAAGAAAAGCGGACGCATGTCACCCCACCGTTTGATGAGCACAACGATTGCAGATGAGTTAATGCTCAGCAATCAATTCCAAAGCAAGATTATTGCCTTATCCATGAAAGATCGTGGAGCAATTCTACCTGCCGGTGGCAAGCCCACTGGAGCTTATTGGTTCATTGGCAAAGACGAAGGGAACTTTGTGACGAGCGATTGGTACATGGATACACTACCAGCTTGGGTAGTTGAATTCAACAATCGAAAGCTCTCAGAACAGTATGTCTCTCAAGGTTGGGATTTGCTCAAGGATGTTTCAGCATACGATGAAAGCTACATTGATAACAACCCATACGAGGCTCCCTATGAAGGACAAACTCGTGCGGCCTTCCCATACGATTGGAGTGACATCACAGAGAATCGATACAACCTCATCAAGGGATCTCCTCACGGTGCTACGATTAGTATTGACTTTGCCATTGCTGCCATGGAGGCTGAAGAAATGGGTCAGGATGACCAGCCCGATCTCTTAGCAATCAGCATCTCGAACACAGACTATGCTGGACATCAATTTGGTCCGCAATCGGTGGAGGTTCAAGACACTTACTTGCGCTTAGACCTTGAAATCAAACGCCTGCTCGACTACCTCGATGCGAATGTGGGAGAAGGTGAATACACCATCTTCTTGACTGCAGATCATGGCGGAGCTCCCGTACCGAGCTACATGGAAAGCAACAAAATGCCTGGTGGCTATTGGAAAGCGCAAGCCATGCTTGATGATGTTGATACCGCGCTGCAGGCAGAGTTTGGCAAAGGTGACTGGGTGAAAAATTACTCGAACGATCAATTCTTTTTTGATCAGGAACTCATGGCTGATCGCAACGTAGAAATGGATGACATCTCTGAGGTTGTGATTTCAGTAGCGATGAAGCAGCCTGAGGTATACACTGCCTTGGCGAAGGAAGAATTCCTAGAACAGGATTACGATGAACTACCGCTTCGCAATGTTCAGCGCGGGATTCATCCACAACGATCAGGGGATGTAATTCTCTTGGTTCGTCCTGGGTTCATTGAATATGGTTTCCGAGGAACCACTCATGGTTCTCCCTTCAGCTATGATACGCATGTGCCACTGATCTTCTTCGGAACACAAATTCCGAAGGGAGAAGAAATTGCGCGCAGAACCCATATCCGCGATATCGCACCAACAGTTGCTCGCTTACTTCGCATCACGCAGCCTACAGGTTGCACTGGTGAGGTAATCGACGAAATCTTCGAATAAAATGGCCCAAAAGATTACTTACCGCGTTTGGTCGGAAAAGCCTCATTCTCGCTACCTCGATCTGGAAGCTCATATTCCAACAGGTGGAAGAAAGGAACTCACCTTGCAATTGCCAGCATGGCGTCCGGGACGTTATGAATTAGGCAACTTCGCTCGAAACATCCGCAGCCTAAGCGTCAGCGTTCCGAGCGATAGCGAGAAAAATATCAACGCGGTTAAAACAGGCAAAGACACCTGGCAAGTCAACTGTGACGGTCATGATTCAATTGTAGTGCGCTACGATTATTATGCTGCTGAATTGAATGCAGGATCTACGTGGGTGGACGCTGATCAGATTTATGTGAATCCGGTCAATTGCTTCCTTTATTTGCCTGATCAGCAAGACACGCCGTATGAAATCACGGTAGAGATGGAAGAAGATTTTCGTCTAGCCACTGGCATGAAAGTCGAAGGCAACACGATGTTCGCCAAGGATGTTCAAGAGGTAATGGACTGCCCGTTCATTGCTTCGCCAGATTTGTGGGAGCGCACTTATGAAGTGGACGGAAAACAGTACCACATTTGGATTCAAGGGCGTCATCGTTTAGATGAATCGCGTTTGCTTCAGGAGTTTGAAGCCTTTACCAAAGCACAATTGACTGCCTTTGGTTCGATTCCTTGTGAGGATTACCATTTCATTTTCCACTTCCCAGATCATGCTACGCGTCACGGTGTAGAACATGAGAACTCAACGGTCATTGCGCTTGGTCCAGCAGAGAAACTCATGAAGGTGGATGGGTATGATGAAATGCTCGGTATTTCATGTCACGAGCTCTATCACACTTGGAATATCAAGAGTATTCGTCCGAAAGAAATGATGCCGTACGACTTCTCGAAGGAGAATTACAGTCGTTTAGGGTATGTAGCTGAGGGAGTCACTACTTATTACGGTGATCTGTACCTCTATCGTTCGCAAGTATTTAATGAGCAGAAGTATCTCTCGCTTCTCGCCGGACAAATTCAACGCCATTTGCACAACCCTGGTCGTTTGAATTTGAGTGTGGCTGATAGCAGCTTTGATACATGGCTGGATGGATACCAATCGGGTATTCCTCATCGTAAGGTTTCGATTTATACTGAAGGATGTTTGACGGCGTTTATGACCGACGTAGAAATCATGCGTTCTACGAACAATGAACGTTCATTGGATGACGTCATGAAGATCATGTACGAACGATTCGGACTGAAAGGAGAAGGATACACTGAGGCTGATTACCGTCACGCTGTAACAGAAGTTGCAGAGAAAGATCTGAATGTGATTTTCGATCAGCTGATCTACGGCACGGATGACTATACGGAGCACTTGAATTCAGCATTAGCATACCTCGGGATTTCATTTGACATGCATGATGACAACACCTTCATGCAACAGACAGGGGTCTTCCATTTCAATAGCAACGGTAAAGTTAAAGTACACGATGTGTGGCCTGATTCTCCGGGAGACCGCGCAGGATTAGGACGCGGTGATGAGCTCATTTCATTGAACGGAATTTTGGTGGATGAATTGATTAATGAACGAATTCAATTCACCGGAAGAGACAAGACCATCGCATTCATTCGTGACCGTGCTTTGTATGAAGCTGAAATCGAACTGGATAGAGAAGTGTACTATCCGCGGGTTTCTTTGAAGCGAAAAGAATCAGCGAATGAAGCCTTCCAGAAATGGGCGTGGCTTGAAAAAAAGGCTTAGATTCAACTCATAATTACGCCAAAACACTAAACAATGGAACAAAAAAATCTACCTAACGCTACCGCTGCCTTGGTGCTGGGTATCTTATCAATTGTATTCTCTTGTGGATTTATTGGGTTGATTTTATCAATCATTGGGCTTAACATGGCTAAGAAAGGAAAGGCTATGTACGAAGGAGCACCAGGGGAGTACAGCGAGTCTTCATTTAAACAATTAAATGCAGGAAGAATTTGCTCGATCATCGGTCTTATCCTTTCAATTCTATCTGTACTATACATTATTGCCATGTTCGCAATTTATGGAGCTGCATTCTTCACTCTAGCCGGAGCACAGTATTAAGAAAAAGAGATTGTTATATTCATAGGGAGGTTTAGAAGCTTCCCTTTTTTTTCTCACATGATTAGCTGTCCAACGAAAAAGTACTTAGGAATTGATTGTCCTGGATGCGGCATTCAAAGATCACTACTCTCCATGTTGAAGGGAGATTTTTTCGATGCATTCATCTATTATCCTGGTCTATTTCCAATAATGGTAGGTGTTGGATTCTCGGTATTGTTTTACGTTAGTAAACGCAGCATTTTCAATACCCTCGCGCGCAACACCTACATAGCTGCAGGCGTTGTCATTCTAGGAAATTGGATCTTGAAGTTAACCGGGGTGATTCCTTGTCCGGTCTAATTATTCTTCACCCATAAAGACATACTGGAGCATGTTCGCTCCCATTTCAAATGCCTCTTGGCGAAGTTCGTCTGGATCTTTGTGTACTTCCCAGTCTTCCCAAGCATCTCCGAGGTCACATTCGAAATCATAGAAACAGACCAATCTGCCTTCATAGATGATGCCTAATCCTTTGGGCGCTCCGTTATCGTGCTCATGCACTTTGGGAAGTCCAGACTCCAAATCGAACTTCTGGTGGTAGATCGGATGATCGAAGGGAAGTTCAACGAAATCAAGTTCTGGAAAGACCTTTTTCATTTGTGGACGCATGAATTTATCCAATCCGTAGTTATCAGAAATATGAAGGAAGCCTCCTGATGTCAGATAATTCCGAAGATTCTCAGCGTCTGATGCCGAAAAAACCACGTTTCCATGTCCGGTCATATGAACGAATGGATAATTAAATAGATCAGGGCTGCCGACCTCAACGTAGGGAACATCGTCTCCGATATTCATTCCAAGGTTCTCATTACACCACTCAACGAGATTGGGCACACTGGTAGGGTTTCCGTACCAATCGCCGCCTCCGCTGTACTTCAACACAGCCACTTGCCATGAAGCGGACTGAAAGCCGCTCAAGACAAAGAAAAGCAAGAAGAATCCAAGAATTTTGAAACGCATAAAACAAAGTTACGTACCACAATGACAATAACGAAACTCGGCGTAAAGTTCGTGCCTCTAAATGGGGGTAGCTTTTCCGCTAACGAATTTATATATTTGCGCCTCGCAAAAATTAAACCTTAAAAACCCATGCAGAACAAGAGTGCTGTATTGCTCTTCACTATCCTGCTAGCCCTTGCAACGGTATACATTTTATCGTTCAACTTCGTAGCTAACCGCTTCGAGGCAACGGCTCAGGTACACGGTGCGTTCGTTGCTGATTCTCTGGAAAACGCTGGTGCGATTACCGCAGCAGAGAAAGAATCTGTAGCAGATGCTGAAGCTCGTGAATTCCTTCGCGATTCAGCGAATGCTGAGATCTACCCAGTTTTCGGTCACACGTACAAGAAGGTGAAGGCGAATGAGCTCAACCTCGGACTAGACCTTCAGGGAGGTATGAGCGTGACGCTAGAAGTTGCTATCGATGAGTTAATCATCGCATTGAGTGACTATTCCGATAATGCTGATTTCCTTGCTGCCATTGAAGCGGCGCGAGTTGAACAGAAGAATGCTAACACCGATTTCGTTTCCCTATTCGCTGACGCTTGGGAAGCACAGGGAAGTCCGGTGGAACTATGGCGCATCTTCCACAACATGGAAAACAAAGACCTGTTCCCAGCGAAGAGTACTGACGATGAAATCATCGAAGTACTTCGTAAGGAAGCTGAGACGGCGATCAACAACTCGGAAAACATCATTCGTAAGCGTATTGACCAGTACGGTGTAGCACAACCAAACGTGCAGAAGCTGTCACTTACAGGTCGTATCCTAGTTGAACTTCCAGGTGTTGATGATCCAGAGCGTATTCGTGAGAACCTTAAGGCGACTGCGAATCTTGAGTTCTGGGAAACATACTACAACGACGATCAGGTTAACGGTAAGACCGTATTCGAACGCCTTGTTGCGGCTAACAACGCAATCGCAGAGGCGAAGTACCCTGAATTGTTCGATGAAGACGAAACAAACGACAACATCGGAGACGATGTTGCTGATGCTGTTGAAGACGCTGCTGATGTAGCGGAAGACGCAATAGAGGATGCTGTAGATGGCGAACTAGCCGACGCAGCCGCTGATTCTGTTGATACGGAAGAAGCTGCAGCACCGGATTCTACAATGTCTGCTGAGGAGCAGCGCAAGCGCTCTCCTCTATTCGTGATGCTTCAACCACAAATTCAGACGCGTAGTATCATCGTTGGTCAAGCACTAACGCGTGATATCACTGAGATCAATAAGCTACTGGAAATGCCAGAAGCACAGGCTGAGCTTGGTCCAAACTTGAAGTTGATGTGGGAAGCTGAACCAAACGGATTGGTTTCTGCACTTTACGCTATTCGCGACGACTCAGGAAAAGGAAAAGCAAAGCTAGACGGTAAGACAATCGTAGACGCTCGCGTTGGATACGATCAGATTGGTGACGTAGTCGTTACGATGAAGATGGACAGCGAGGGTACAGCTACTTGGGCAGCAATGACTACAGAAGCTGCGAACGACGGTAACCGACAGATCGCTGTTACACTTGACGACCTTGTATACTCTGCCCCTTCTGTGAACTCTCCTATTACAGGTGGTAGTTCAGAAATCCAGATGGGATCTGGAGAGAATGCACAAGATAAATTCGCTGACGCGGAAGACCTTGCTGGTCTACTAAAGGCTGGTTCACTTCCTGCAAAAGCAAAGATTGTAAACGAAGTAACGATTGGTCCTGAGCTCGGTGAAGAAAACATCAACGCTGGTCTTTGGTCATTCGTGATCGCATTGTTGGTGATCCTTGTTTACATGGTATTCTACTACAAAGGAGCTGGTTTGGTATCAGACATCGCGTTGATCGCCAACCTATTCTTCTTGATTGGTGCTCTTGCTTCACTTGGTGCAGCATTGACACTTCCTGGTATCGCTGGTATCGTTCTTACGATCGGTATGGCGGTAGATGCCAACGTACTTATCTATGAGCGTATTCGTGAAGAGATGCGCGGAGGTAAAGGAATGAACCTAGCGGTGAAAGAAGGTTACGCGAAAGCGTATTCTGCCATCATCGATGCCAACTTGACAACGCTTTTCACAGCGATCGTTCTTTACGCATTTGGTTCTGGTCCTATCCGTGGTTTCGCAACGACCTTGATCATCGGTATCTTCACATCGCTATTCTCTGCGATCGTGTTGACACGTCTGATCTTCTTCACGCGCATGGAGAACAAGAAAGCGTTGTCTTTCTACACAGAAACAACAAAGAACTGGTTCACTAAGACGAAGATTGACTTCGTTGGAAAGCGTCGCATCTTCTACGTTGTTTCAGGAATCATCATTGCAGCTGGTATCGGTTCATTGGTGAGTCGCGGACTAGACTACGGTACTGAGTTCACAGGAGGAACAACAGTAGATATTCTCTTCGAACAACCAATCGATTTGGAAGAAGCACGTGGTTACCTACGTGAGGCGTTCACTGAAGATGGTGTTGAAGGAAACCCGAAAGTACAGACAACTGAAAGTGATGCGAAGATCCGTGTGACTACGAACTACCTTGTAGACTACACTGGAGATGACGTTGACCAGAAGATCAATGACGCTTTCGACTCGGCACTTAGCCAGTTGAATGTTCCTTACACGATGCCATCATACCAGAAGGTAGATAGCAGTATGTCAGATGACTTCACACGTGGAGCGATGTACGCAACGATCTTCTCGTTGTTGGTCATCTTCCTTTACCTCGTATTCCGTTTCCGCAGATGGCAGTTCGGTCTTGGAGCTTTGATCGCTATGGCACACGATGTGATCATCGTACTATCGCTATTCTCGATCTTCTACGGTATCCTTCCGTTCAGCATGCAGATTGACCAAGCGTTCATCGCAGCTATCCTGACGGTAATTGGTTACTCGATTAACGATACGGTGGTTGTATTCGACCGTATTCGTGAGTTCCTCGGACTTTACGGAAACAAGCACGAAGCAAAAGAGATCATGAACAACGCACTGAACAGCACATTGAGCCGTACAGTGAATACATCTCTTTCTACATTCGTTGTACTTCTTACCATCTTCATCCTTGGTGGAGATAACATCAAAGGATTCGTATTCGCCTTGATGGTGGGTGTCATCGTGGGTACTTACTCATCGATCTTCATCGCGACTCCTTCCGTTCTTGACTTTACAAAAGACCTCGCAGGTAAGAAGAAGTAATTGAAACTTTGCCGTAAGGCTAAACATAGGTTAAAAGGGCTCGCTTAGGCGGGCCCTTTTGCTACCTTTGTACTATGGGAACAAACGAGATTATCCTCATTTTCGTGATCTACCTTTTACTCTTCGGAGCCAAAGGTATTCCCTCGCTTGCCCAAACTATGGGGAAAGCGGTTAGAGGATTCCGTGAAGCCTCTAGCGATATTCAACGTGAAATCATGAATACTTCTGACGACATCAAGAAAGAAGTCATGAAGAACGCCGGGGAACTGAACAATGGCGTAAAAGATGCCACTCGAAACATCGAGGAGGAAATCAAAAACGTCACTGACAAATCCAAAGACCCGCTTAGCTAAATGGATATTGTTCTGCTCATTGCCGGATTGGTTGTCTTGGTAGCCAGCGGTGAAGTCTTGGTTCGCGGCGCTGCCGGAATTGCTTTGAAGGCAGATATCCCTCCCCTGATTGTTGGTCTTACTGTTGTTTCCATTGGAACCTCTGCTCCTGAACTCTTTGCTTCGGTAACTGCAGCCCTTGAAGGAAACCCTGGACTTTCGATCGGAAACGTCGTGGGTTCTAACATCGCCAACCTTGCGCTTGTCCTTGGAATAACCGCCATCATCTACCCTATCCCTGTAAGTCGTGGTGTGCTACGTTTTGATGGTCCCGTGATGGTTGCCATGACGTTGCTCTTCATCTTCTTCATGTGGGATCGTGAGTTGGTAGCCTATGAAGGTGGGATCTTAGTCGGCTTGATGATCGCCTTCATCTTGGTGCTGATCCGCCGTTCACGAATTGAACGCAAGAAGCAGCTCGAAGCTGACGCTGCCAGAGAGTTCGAGACCGATGCAGATGAGTTCGATGGATTCAAAAAGCGTTCCTACCTCCTACTTACTGGATTGGTGATTGCAGGGTGTATTGGACTTTACTTCGGATCGAATTGGTTTGTAGGTGGGGCCAGTGGAATCGCCAAATCACTTGGAGTCAGTGATTATGTCATTGGCGTTACCATTGTTGCTTTCGGAACGAGTGTCCCTGAACTTGTGGCTTCTGTAATTGCTGCACTTCGTCATCAGACGGATATCTCTATCGGGAACCTGATTGGTTCGAATATCTTCAATATCCTTTCGGTGATTGGCATTACGTCGTTAGTTAAGCCGCTACCTGTTGATGGCGCCTTACTCGCTAACGATGTTTGGTGGATGCTGGGTATCGCGCTACTCATCTTCCCATTGATTCGCATGGGCTACAAAATTGTTCGTTGGAACGGCATCTTGCTCCTCGCGATCTACATTATCTACATCGTGCTTGTCCTTTTCTGATGGAGTTGATTCTTTCAGATGGTCACGCTAGCGCGGAATACTACCCTGACTTCATTGAAGACTTATCGCTAGACGATTTGATCAACCGTGTTTCATGGCGTCAAAACGACATCAAGATGTACGGCAAGGTCTTTCAAGAACCCCGATTGACTGCGTGGTATGGTCCTCCTTATCGTTACTCAAGTATCCAGTGGGAGGAACAGGCATTTCCAGACTTTCTTGAATCATTGCGCGTGCGCCTTTCCGCGCTAGCGAAATTCGAATTCAACGCCGTTTTATTGAACTACTATCGCGACGGACAAGATCACATGGGTTGGCACCGAGATAATGAGAAAGAAATTGATCATCAGGTGATCGCCAGCGTAAGTTTCGGCGCTAGCCGAACGTTCCGCATGCGCGAAAAAGAAACGAAGGAGAACTACGACATTGAATTGGAAGATCGTTCGTTACTGTTGATGAAGCATATGCAAGAGCGGTATGAACACATGATTCCGAAACGCGCGCGTGTGCATAAAGCCCGAATCAACCTGACCTTCCGAAGAATCATTGCATAACCGTACATTTGTTCTATGTCTGTGAATAAAGAGCATAAACGCATCACCACTCAGGTGTTGAAGGAAATGAAGCAGAAAGGCGAGAAGATCTCGATGCTGACTGCTTACGATTACTCAATGGCCCGCATCATTGATCAAGCCGGTATGGATGTCATCCTCGTAGGTGACTCGGCGTCAAATGTGATGGCAGGACATGAAACAACGCTTCCGATTACCCTTGATCAAATGATCTACCACGCATCATCCGTGATGCGCGGAATCAAACGATCACTGGTGGTGGTTGACCTTCCTTTCGGAACTTACCAGGGTAACTCGAAAGAAGCATTGCAATCTGCGATTCGCATCATGAAAGAAAGTGGTGCGCACGCGGTGAAGCTAGAAGGTGGATCAGAGATCAAAGAATCGATCACACGCATCCTTACCGCAGGTATTCCAGTCATGGGACACCTAGGGCTTACACCACAATCGATCTATAAGTTTGGAACTTACGTCGTACGTGCACGTGAAGATGAAGAAGCAGAACGTCTCTTGGAAGACGCGAAAATGCTAGATGAAGTTGGATGCTTCGCCATTGTATTGGAGAAGATTCCTGCTGAGCTCGCTGCAAAAGTAGCTGCCTCGGTTTCAGTTCCAGTCATTGGTATTGGTGCTGGTGGAGATGTAGACGGACAAGTCTTGGTAGTGCACGATATGCTCGGAATTACCCAAGAGTTTAGTCCACGTTTCCTTCGTCGTTACAGCGACATGGGAGATCAAATGGTGAATGCTGTTCGCCAATACATTGATGATGTGAAATCAGAAGACTTCCCGAACGAAAGTGAGCAATACTAATTCGAAACGTACGCCTTTCACTCAGATCCCTCGGGAGCCGATCATCATGAGCAATGAGCACAACCTTCAAGTGCTCTATGAAGACAATCATATCATCGCGGTCAACAAGCGCAACTCAGACATTGTGCAAAGCGATATCTCAGGTGACGCCACACTATGCGATGTGGTGAAGGAATACGTTCGTATCAAGTACAACAAACCCGGCAAAGCTTTCATCGGAACAGTTCATCGACTAGACCGACCGGTAAGTGGAGTGATTCTCTACGCTCGTACAACAAAGGCGCTCAATCGCTTGGTCAATATGTTCAAGTACCGCGAGATGCAGAAGACCTACTGGGCCTGCACTCGTCCTGGACCACCGAAGATTGAAGACCACATCATCAATTACCTGAAGAAGAACGAGAAGCAAAATAAAAGCTACGCCCACGACGAGCCAGGCAATGGCCGAAAAGAAAGCGAGCTCCGCTACAAAGTAGTTGGCAAAACAGACCACTACCACTTCGTAGAAGTCTACCCAAAATCTGGTCGTCACCACCAGATCCGCGCCACTCTGTCAAGCATTGGTGCCCCAATCAAAGGTGACATCAAATACGGCGCTCGACGCACGAACGAAAACGCATCGATTCACCTTCACGCCCGAAAGATTGAATTCATCCATCCCGTCAGAAAAACCCCAATGTGCATCGTGGCTCCCCCGCCGGATGATGTGTTGTGGGATGAGTTTTTGAGGGTTGAAACTGGGGTTTAGGCTTAACTCCGGCGTCCGGCGTCCGGCATCCGTTCTTACTCCGGCATCCGTTTTTTACTTAGGCACCTGTTGTTTGTTTTTCAAATTTTCGATCCCAAAATATTGTAGCTCGTTTTTCTTCTGCTACTTCAGTGGGATTCCATTCTTTTTGACTTTTAGATGTTCTCGTAATCCGTGGAGCATCTTGCTGATGCCTTCAGCTTCCTCAAGCAGCTCTGTCAATGTTTCTTCATCAATCAAACCTTGGTCTCCGTAGATGTGTAATTGACATCTCAGTTCATAACATGACCCAGTAGCTATATCCAAGAACCTTTTGAAATCAGCGGGGGTCTCTCTTCCTGCACCTTCACATATGTTAGAAGCAATCGAGACCGCAGCGCGTTGAATTTGATCATTCAAGGCTGGTAGTTGGTTGAGCAGTTCAGGAGAATTAGTAATTGCGAAAATTCGGCTCGTCAGTTTCCGAGCACTTTTCCAGACCCGTAGGTCTTCGTAAGTAGTAGCCATCATTTAATGTTTGAAATGAAGGTAACACAGAAAATTTCTCACCCTACAACGACTTTGTTCGCGTAGGTCAAAAGTTCACTCACGTCGATAGATATAGTAATCAGGCCTATGATCGGCGCCTAATTCAAGTAAGGTCTCGTGAGAAGGATGCGAATCCTTGAAAAAAAACGGACGCCGGAGGCCAGACGCCGGAATAAAGAACCTCAGAGAAAAAACGGACGCCGGACGCCGGAAAACAGGAACCCTCCTTCGAGACACTTTTGTGACCTCGAAACCCAAGTGATTAATTACATTTGCCGTCTGAAAAGTGAATTGCAATGGAAGCGAATGAACACGTACACTGCCTGATTATTGGATCAGGACCTGCTGGATATACTGCGGCGATTTACGCTGCGCGTGCTGACCTTAAGCCTGTTCTTTACCAAGGGCTGCAGCCTGGGGGTCAGTTGACAGAAACTACAGATGTAGACAACTTCCCTGGGTACCCTGAAGGGGTTTCAGGACCTGAGATGATGATCCATCTTCAGAAGCAAGCGGAGCGTTTTGATACCGACGTGCGCACTGGATGGGTGACTAAGGTTGATTTCTCTGGACCGAAGCACTACGTTGAAATTGATAACGGAAAGCACGTAGTAAGTGCTGATTCTGTGATCATTTCTACAGGAGCGTCTGCAAAGTGGCTAGGATTGGAATCTGAAATTCGTCTGCGTGATGCGGGTGGAGGTGTTTCTGCATGTGCCGTTTGTGACGGGTTCTTCTACCGCGGTCAAGACGTTGCCATCGTAGGAGCTGGAGATACAGCTGCTGAGGAAGCTACTTACCTCGCTAAGCTTTGTCGTAAGGTGTATATGATCGTTCGTAAAGACCACATGCGTGCGTCGAAGGCGATGCAGCACCGTGTGATGAACACTGAGAATATCGAAGTATTGTTCAACCACGAAACACAAGAAGTACTTGGTGCGGAAGGTGTTGAAGGAGCATTGATCAAGAACAACCAGACGGGTGAAGAAACTACACTTGACGTGACTGGATTCTTCGTAGCGATCGGACACAAGCCAAACACTGACATCTTCAAAGATTGGCTTGATATGGACGAAACAGGATACATCATCAACAAAGCGGGTACAGCGCAAACAAACGTACCAGGTGTATTCGTTTCTGGAGATGCCGCTGACAACGTTTACCGTCAGGCAGTTACTGCTGCGGGTACAGGTTGTATGGCAGCTCTTGACGCAGAGCGTTACTTGGCAGCAATGGCTGACTAAGCATAGAATATTTCGAAAGCCACGTTCGCGTGTCCGAAACGGCAGCATTTTTGCTACGTTTGGGATATGCGATACGTGGCTTTTTTGTTTCTACTCATTTCGATCACCGGCTATTCCCAAGCCCTCTCGAAAGAAGAACTACTCGGACAGTTCGACCCATCGACCCATCCGGACTTTGTCCGCATCGATTCCAAGTACACGAGTAAGCACAACATCTACCTTCGTCAAGAAGTGTATGAGGCCTACGAGCGCATGTTTGAAGAGGCATGGAAGGTTGGGATTAACCTTCAAATACTCAGCGCCACAAGAAACTTCGACTACCAACGCGGCATTTGGGAGCGCAAATGGGATCGACCGCGTTATATGGGTTGGGAAGACATTGACAAGGCTGTTGACATCATGACTTACAGCTCTATGCCGGGCACTTCACGCCATCACTGGGGTACTGATATTGATTTGTGTTCGCTTCGTAATGATTGGTTCGCTAGCGCGGAAGGGGCTAGAGTATATGACTGGTTGAACCTCAATGCTTGGAAATATGGATTCAGGCAGGTATACTCGAATAAAGAAATCACAGGACGCACAGGATACAACGAAGAAAAGTGGCATTGGTCGTACATGCCATTGTCAAGCGTCTTCCTAGACCAATACAACGCACTGGTACTTGAAGAAGACATCGAAGGATTCCTTGGTTCTGAAGTTGCTGGTGAAATTGGTGTTATCACAGACTACGTCAACGGCGTAGAAGACTAGGACTCCCGCCGAAAAAATCCCATCTTCACCTTGATGGAAGAAACACGTAACGGAGATCAACCTTTCGTAGAAGACGGAATTCGTGGTGGAGCCAAAAAAGCGGGCCTCCCTCCCGGAGCCCTGGTTTTTGTAGGTAAACCAGCTGATTTCGAACCTCATGTTGAAGTCATCACCTATACCCCAGAGAAAGCAGAACAGCATGAAGTCACCACGGTGGAAGAAGCGGCGGTGCTTTCAAAAACTCCGGGTGTAGCCTGGGTTACCTTGTTCGGGATTCACAAAGCCGAACTCGTGGGCGAAATGGGTCAGCAGTTCAACATCCACTCGCTCCTCCTTGAAGACATTTTAGATACTACACAGCGTCCTACCTCTGAGGTCTTTGACGACATGCTCTTCTTCTCCTTGAAAATGCTCAAGTGGAATGACAAGCGACGAGGAATCGCCTTTGAACAGGTGTCATTCGTTCTCGGTCAAGGACATGTCCTGCTCTTCCAAGATCGCCCGGGAGATATATTCGATGGCTTGCGCAGGCGCATCCTAACGGGAAAAGGAAACCTCCGTACTCGACAAGGAGACTTCCTAGTATACCGAATGATTGACTCAGTAGTTGACCAATACTTCGTAGCAGCAGAAAAGATCGCCCACCGAATCGAAAAGCTTGAATCGGAGATCATGAAAGAGCCACAGGAAGCCCACATGACCCGTCTTCTCAAGATTAAGAAGCAGTTGCTTCAAATGCGTCGCACAATCATTCCACTACGAGATAACGTCGGACTACTAGAGCGAAGTCAACACCCGCTCATTCAGCAAGAGACCCTCCCCTACATGCGTGACGTTCGAGATCACATCAAGGAGGTCATCGAGATGCTAGACATGTACCGCGAAACGGTCACTGGCCTTATCGACTTGCATATGTCGCGCACCAGCAACAAAATGAATGAAGTCATGAAGGTGCTCACAGTAGTGACTTCTATCTTCATCCCCCTCTCCTTCTTCACGGGTGTCTACGGTATGAACTTCGATAATATGCCGGAGCTCCACGAAAAGTATGGATACTACATGCTGTGGGTGGTAATGATTGTCACAACGTCAGGGATGTTACTTTTCTTCAGACGAAAGAAGTGGCTTTGAATAGACGAGAGTCGAGGGTCCAGAATCAGACGATAAACTATAATCGATAATCTATAACCGGAGCACCGCGTTCTGCGTTCCGCGATCGGCGTTCCTCTTACAAAAAAAAGCCCCGAATACTTCGGAGCTTCTTAGGGTGGCTAATGGGATTTGAACCCACGGCCTCCGGAACCACAATCCGGCGCTCTAACCAACTGAGCTATAGCCACCATAATTTGGGAGCGCAAAGTAAAGAATATTCTTGTTTACTTGCAACGTGAAAAGTTCCACCCGGAGGGTGAAAAATGGAAAAAGTCGAAAAACTACGTATCCTCTTCCTTTCAAGCTGGTTTCCTGACCGGAATCAACCTACACTTGGAAACTTCGTAAAGCGTCACGCTCAGGCAGTTGCGCTGAAACACGACGTAGTTGTGGTGCACACCGTGGCCGATTCATCCATTTCTGAAGAAGAATGGGTGCATCAAAAAGATGGGAATTATGAGGAGTATATTCTCTATCACCCACCTAAATGGCCGCGCTATTTTCGACATCCGAAGTACTTGCGCAAGGCGGTCAATAAATACCTCGATGAAGGTGGTGAACGTCCTGACTTGATTCATTTGAATGTTCTTTACCCTGCTGGTCGACAAGCGATCCGTTTTCATGATGAATGGGGTGTACCCTTAGTAGCTTCTGAACACTGGACAGGTTACCATAACAACACGCATAGCGCCATTAAGGCTTGGGAGCTGAAGGTGATGAAAGGTGTGGGGGAACGCGCCTATAAACTGTTGCCAGTAACTCACCACTTGGCTTCTGCTATGGAGAAGGCTGGAGTTCAAGGGAATTATGACACAGTAGCGAACGTAGTAGATACTGATCTTTTCGATCGTAAATCACCCCATGATGGACCATTCCGCTTCTTACATGTGTCTTCTTTGTTTGATCAGCACAAGAATGTCAGCGGGTTATTGAATGCCTTTGCCAAGCTGCTCGAGAAGAACGACAAGGTCTTCTTAGAAATCATTGGTGATGGCGATACCGCGCCTCACATTGAGAAGGCAAAAGCGCTGAATATCCCAAGCGATAAGATTTCCTTCGCAGGTGAAAAGACCATTCAAGAGATTGCTGACCGCATGAAAAAGAGCGATGCCTTCGTCTTGTTCAGCAATTACGAGAATCTCCCTTGTGTGATTGGAGAAGCTTGGTCTACAGGCACTCCAGTGATTTCCAGTGATGTTGGCGGCATCAGCGAGCACCTCAACCGAGAAAAGGGCATGTTGGTCCAACCGAGAAATGAAGGCGAGCTACTAGCTGCCATGCAATCAATCATCCAGCTGCAGCACCAATATAATGGGGATGATCTCCGTTCCTATGCCGTGAAGCATTTTAGCAACGAGGCCATTTGTGAGGCCTTCTCTCAGATCTATCACCAAGCAATTGCAGCGCAAAAATGAAATGGAAAGTAGCCACAAGCATGGCTTCCCGTCTACTCGTGATGTTGTTCACGGTTGCTGTCGTGTTGATGGTAACGAATAAGATTGGCGCTGAAGGACAAGGAATAGCGGCCTTGGTGCAGCTTGGTATTCTGTTGATTGTCTCCATCACCAACTTCATTGGCGGCGGTGCCGTAGTGTACCTTTTGCCACGTATTGGTACGCGTCCGCTAGTATTACCGGCTTACGTTTGGAGTACCGCTATCGCGGGAATCTTCTATGGCTTCTTTCAGCTCGTACCCATTGTTCCAGCGGAGTTTGTGCTCGATGTGGTGATCTTAGGTTGGCTGCAAGCGATGTTCACCTTCCACTTGCAGATACTAGTCGGACAAGAACGGATTCACCGTTTCAACGTAATCGTGACCTTACAGGCTTTTTGGCTAGCGGCTATGTTGGCCTACTTGATTTTTGTGGCGGAAGCGGTTGAGATCAGATCGTACATCAATGCCCTCTACGTTTCTTTTGGAATGACCTACCTCATCGCAATGATTTCAAGTTGGAAGCACATGATGGTACCGAGTGAAATCACTCCTCGAGCGGCATTCGATGAGCTGTGGAAATTCGGAAGGTATGCTCAACTGGGTAATATCCTTCAACTCTTGACCTACCGGTCGAATATCTGGATCGTAGAAAAGCTCATCGGCCTCAGCGCAAGTGGGATTTACTCCCTTTCCCTCTATGCCAGTGAATCTATTTGGAACGTTGGAAAGAGCCTCGCACTTGTTCAAGGAGCACGCATCGCCAACACCAACGACGATGCCTACAATCGCCAGCTCACCAGCAAGTTTATGAAACTGTCTATCGCGGGCTCCGTTGTTCTCATCGGAATCATGCTCGCCCTCCCTGACCCCTTCTACCAATGGCTCTTCGGCGAAGAAATGGCCGGACTCTATTGGGTTCTTCTTTGGGTTTCTCCAGGTATCCTAGCCAATGCCTGTAGTATGATTTACTCGCACTACTTCAGTGGCGTAGGCCTCCACAGAAACAACACCATCGGCTCCGGTGCCGGTCTAGCAGCCCTCTTAATCGTTGTCTATCCCCTCATCACTAACTACGGCGTCGAAGGAGGCGCCATGGCTGCTAGTGTTGCGTATATCGTCCAACTCATCACAATGGAGATACTTTTTAGACGAGGGTCGAGAGACGAGAGTCTAGGGACTAATCGATAATCGTTGAACTATAGTCGATAACTGAGGCACTAACTAAAGCCTATAGCCTAACGCCAAAAGTCTCCTAATCACCCTATCCAGCCGCAGGCAAACTAATCATGCTTTTTCCGACGTCCGGCGTCCGGCATCCGGATTACACAGCATTACTAACGCCTGTAGCCTAAAGCCTCAAAGGAGAGCTGTCAGATCCTTCACCCCTACAAATCTAGCACTCGTAAACCCTTCGCCGTATTTGACTCCGATGGGTCTTCCGAATTGCATGGCGCGTGATTCGATGAAGTCGAAGAACTCTTTTCCGCTGATTGGGGTTTCAGGTTCTTCTGAGTTTGGATCATAGAATTGACTGCTGAAGGCTTTGATGGAATCCATCTTCTTTCCGTAGAAGTCAGAAATATCGACTACCACATCTGGATCGATGAAATAATCTTGAATGTAGTGGTATACTGCTCTCGGACGCCAAAATTGTTGTGCTTTTCCGTCGAGTTCTGTTTCAATTCGGCGTAAACCCGAGAGAAAACAAGCTTCAGCCTGAAGTTTGGCTCCTTTTCCATGATCTGGATGACGATCGTTCACGGAATTCGCTAGAACGATATCTGGCTGGTATTTTCTGATCATGCGAATGATCGCACGAATGTTCTCTTCTGTGTGTCGGAAGAAGCCGTCGGCCATGCGCAAATTCTCGCGGGCCGACAAGCCTAAAATCTTTGCGGAAGCGGCTGCTTCTTGATCGCGAAGGTCTGCACTACCACGGCTACCCAATTCACCTCGTGTGAGATCAACGATCCCCACTTTCTTCCCCGATGCCACCATAGATGCGATGGTACCTCCAGCTGAGATCTCTGCATCATCTGGGTGAGCTGCCAATGCTAGTACGTCAAGCTTCATTATTCGCTCAACCAATTAATGATCTCTTCGTCGATCGGAAGCGTTCGTGGTTGAATTTCCTTCACCAAGTTTCCCTTCTCATCGACCAAGAACTTATGGAAGTTCCACTTTACTTTGTAATCAGCAACTCCGTTCTGTGCCTTCTGAGTTAGCCAAGCATATACCGGATGGATATCATCCCCTTTCACCGCTACTTTTGACATCATTGGGAAAGTCACCCCGTAGTTCTTTTGACAGAAGCTTGCGATTTCTTCGTTTGATCCTGGCTCTTGTCCAGCAAAGTCATTTGATGGAAAGCCGATGATCTCAAACTTCTCTCCTCCGTACTCATTATAGAGTTCCTGCAGCTGCTCGTACTGAGGCGTCAGCCCGCATTCAGAAGCGGTATTAACTACCATTACCTTTTTCCCTGCGAGGGAAGATAAATCGAAAGAATCCCCCATGAGGGTTTCCACCGTAAAGTCGTGAAGTGTTTTGTTCATAGTGTCGACAACAGCTGTAGGTTGCTTTGGTTCATCGAGCAAGTCGATGCCTGACATCCCCAAGAGCGAGAAAGCGAAAATGGGAAGGGCCAAGAGTTGAATCATTCTTCTTGTTCTCATGCGGTTCAAAAGTACAACACTAATAATCCCAACCCAAGACAATAAGTTTCATAATTCGACGCTTATTCAACAGTGAATCGTTGAATTCCAAAGTGAACCTGCAAACCTCACTCGGCCCTGAACCAGCCATCTCAACGACCCCGTGTTTAGAACTTTTAGCGTTTCCTTGCGTATATGGAAGCCTTTGAAACCTATTTTTGCCAAATCTACAAGAGCATGTTGAAAACGACTGGAACCACACTTACGCTTTCATTCTTCCTACTATTAGGGTTGAACTCCTACGCACAAAGCACTGGAGGAGGATTCGAGGATAGCCGCAAAGAATCAGGTATTACTGAAAAGGCCCTGACTGATGAAAGTATCTGGGATATCAATGATAGCCTGATGCACATCCCCGCATATGATGATTATTGTGAATGGGATACGCGTAACATTCACGCATACGATTTTGACTACCGTGAACTAACGGATACCGTGCACATGACCCTTCGTCACGAAGAGTGTGATTACGCTACCCCATTCTACGGAAGAATCACATCAAATTTCGGAGAACGTGGAGCTAAATACCACTATGGGATCGACATCAAGCTATATACAGGTGACCCGGTAAAGGTGGCTTTTGAAGGACTAGTACGTATTGCTCAGTACTCACGCACTTACGGAAACGTAGTAGTGGTTCGTCATTCAAACGGTCTAGAAACACTGTACGCTCACTTGAGCGCTCGCAAGGTGAAGCCAGGTGATTACGTTCAGGCCGGAGACGTCATTGGTCTTGGTGGAAACACTGGACGTAGTACAGGATCGCACCTACACTTCGAATGTCGTTACAAAGGAGAGCCGATTGATCCAAAATTAATAATTAAATGGGAAACTGGTGAATTGAATATCGACGAATTGGACTTGAATGCCGAGCACTTCGCTTACCTTAAAGAAGCACGTGCGATCAAGTACCACCGCATTCGTTCCGGAGATACCCTGAGCGGTATTGCACGTCGTTACGGAACAAGTGTATCTGCCATCTGCAGGTTGAACGGCATGTCACGCAACAGCACTATCTACGCCGGAAGAAAAATTCGAATCAGATAGGCTACACCCCCCTATTTAAAACCATTGTAAATCAAAATCCTAGCCGGGATTATTGAACAATTACTGTTACCTTGATGTTTAGTGATGGTCATCATCAAACCCACAAAAATGGCATCAAAAATCGCGGTAATAGGTTCAGGTTTCGCAGGACTGGCGGCAGCTACAAGCCTTGCCCATAAAGGTCATCAAGTGACGGTGTTCGAGAAGAATAGCTCTCCCGGAGGACGAGCTCGTCACTTCACATCCGGGGACTTCCATTTCGACATGGGCCCTTCTTGGTACTGGATGCCAGATGTGTTCGAGGATTACTTCGCACGCTTCGGAAAGAAAGTAAGCGATTACTACACGCTGAAACGCCTCGACCCGAGTTATCGTGTTTACTTCGAGGATGGTCCAGTTGACATCCCAGCTGATTTTGACGAACTCAAGACGCTCTTCGAGTCCATTGAACCTGGAAGCGGAAAGCAACTTGACACTTTTATGGATGAGGCAAAAACGAAGTACGAAATCGGAATGTCGAAGTTCGTATTCAAACCCTCCCATACCATCATGGAATTTGCCGAGCTCAACATCGCTCGCGATGCCATGAAGTTAAATCTCTTTAAGTCGTTCAGCGCCTACGCGCGGAAGCATTTCTCACATCCGAAGTTGCTTCAGCTGTTGGAGTTTCCTGTGTTATTCCTTGGCGCTAAGCCAGAGAAAACGCCAGCTCTGTATTCGTTGATGAACTATGCTGACAGCAAGCTTGGAACCTGGTACCCAATGGGCGGGATGTCTGAGATTGTGAAAGGTATGGTCGCCTTGGCAGAAGAAAAAGGCGTAGAGTTCAAGTACGACGCTAACGTCGAGACTTTGGTCATCAGAGAGCGTGCGATTAAAGCGGTAGTGGTGAACGGCTATGAGATTGAATGTGATGCGGTTGTAGGCGCTGCCGATTATCATCACATTGACCAAAACATCGTTCCAAAAGGATTTCGTCAGTACGATGAAAAATACTGGGACAAGCGCACCATGTCGCCTTCAAGCCTATTGTATTACTTGGCAATAGACACGAAGGTCTCTGGTCTTTTACACCACAACCTCTTCTTTGACACCGACTTTGGTAAACATGCGGAGGCGATCTACGATACACTGGAATGGCCGGATAACCCGTTGTTCTATGTATGTACCCCAAGCAAAACAGACCCTTCAGTAGCTCCTGAAGGAAAAGAGAATGTATTCATTTTAATGCCCGTGGCTCCTGGAATCAAAGAGAATGACGATACCCGAGATTTCTACTACGAGTTAATCATGGACCGACTCGAAGCGCATCTCGGAATGGATATTCGAAAGCATGTGACTTTCAAACGTTCATATGCGCACGAAGAATTCCAACATGACTACAACGCGTTCAAAGGCAATGCCTACGGACTAGCAAATACGCTCGATCAAACTGCTTTCCTCAAGCCAAAGCTTAAAAGCAAGAAGATCAAGAACTTATACTACGCCGGACAACTTACTACCCCTGGACCAGGAGTACCTCCTAGCTTGATTAGTGGACAAGTTGCGGCCGATGAATTGAACAAATTGCTTCCGAAGGCGGTTGCAATGTCGATTTAAGAAAGGCATTATGAAGGAGATTTTTGATAAAGTTTCGTTGTCGTGCAGTGTGAAGACAACGAAGTCATACAGCACGTCTTTTTCACTAGGAATTCGTTTCCTGGATGCCAAATTTCGTGACCCTATCTATGCAGTGTATGGATTCGTGCGCTTCGCGGATGAGATTGTAGATACTTTCCATGATTACGATAAGGAGAAGTTATTCAAACGCTTCGAAGAAAGCACTTGGCTTGCGATCGAACAGCGCATCAGCTTAAATCCTATCCTCAATGCATTCCAGTGGGCTTATCATAAGTACAATATTGACCGCGAACATGTAGAGACTTTCCTTCGCTCAATGGAAATGGACCTACATGAAACAGAATACAACCGTGAAGGATTTGAAGAGTACATTTTAGGGTCGGCAGAGGTTGTTGGTTTGATGTGCCTGCGTGTTTTCGTTGAGGGTGACGATAAGCTATATAACCACTTGGAGCCATATGCAAAGAGTCTAGGGGCTGCGTTCCAGAAGATCAACTTCTTAAGAGATCTTCATGCTGACTATAAAGAACTAGGAAGGGCATACTTCCCTGGTTTGGATGTGGAGCAGTTCGATGAGAGCACCAAGTTCCGTATCGAAGAAGAAATAGAGGCCGACTTTAAAGAGGCATACAAAGGGATTGTTCAACTGCCGAAAGACGCACGTTTGGGAGTGTACGTTGCGTACGTGTACTATTATCGTCTCTTCCGCAAGATCAAGTCATTGCCGAGTGAGCGTGTTCTCGAAGAACGGATTCGCATCAATAACAAACGCAAGCTGGCACTTTTCGTGGGCTCATATGTCAGACACAGCTTCAATCTCATCTAAATGAAGTTTCTTTTGATCACCTGTTTACTTCTGTCAATGACGACAGGAGGTGAGGAAGAACTTTCTCAATGTCGCGCGTTGTACTTCCAACTTGGCGATAAAGAGAATGCAGAAGCCTTCCTTAATCAGTGCGAAGAACTTGGTGGTATTAGTCCTATTGCCAAAGGTTACGAGGGCTGTGCGAAAACGGTGATGGCGGGTTATGGCTTTAACCCCGTCTCGAAATACAATCTCTTTGCCGAAGGGCGAGATGAACTCGAAGCTGCAATTAAAAGCGCACCGACGAATCCTGAGCTGCGATTCTTACGCCTTGGGGTTCAGATTCATGCACCGAGCTTTTTGAATTATAACGACCAGATTGAGCAAGATATCCAGTTCATTGTTTCGGCGCTAGCTAATGGATGGGCATCAGACTCGCCTTGGTTTCAAGAAAAAGTAATTAGCTTTCTCCAGGATTCATGCGACCTTGATAGCGCATCACAATCCATACTGAAGCATTTATAGACATGGAAGAAGTAGTTCTGGTAGACGAACAAGACAACGCGATTGGTAGCATGGAAAAGCTGGAGGCTCATGAAAAAGGAGTGCTTCATCGCGCATTCTCCATCTTTATTTTTAATAACGACAACGAACTATTGATCCATCAACGCGCTGCTGAAAAGTATCACAGCGCCAATCTTTGGACCAATACGTGCTGTAGTCATCCTCGTCCTGAAGAAGCCTTAGAGGACGCAGTGGTGAGACGTCTTGACGAAGAAATGGGAATGATGTGCAATGTAGAGCACGCCTTTTCATTCATTTATCGAAGTGAGTTTGACAATGACCTGATTGAGCATGAGCTTGATCACGTGTTCATTGGCTACACAGATGACGTTCCTACACCGGATCCTGAAGAGGTGCAAGCATTCGAATACATATCACTTCCTGAGCTCGTGCAAAACATTGCTGAAGACCCCGAGAAGTACACTACGTGGTTTCGCATTTGCTTACCGCGTGTCATAGATTACCTCGAGCCTTAATGAAAACAGCGGCGATCGTTGGAGCAGGAATTGGTGGTATCGCCACCGCACTTCGCCTTGCCAAGCGCGGTTTCGCCATTGATGTGTACGAAGCAGCTGATGGCCCCGGAGGCAAACTGAGAGAATTCAGAACAAAGGGGTTTCGCTTTGATGCAGGTCCTTCCCTATTCACCCTTCCGCATCTCGTAGAAGAACTGCACGCTTTGCAGGGAAATGACGTGCCCTTTCCTTTTGAAAAACTGGATCGTTCATGCCATTACTTCTGGGATGATGGAACCCACTTCACCGCTTGGGCTGATAAGAACAAACTCGCAGCTGAAATCGAAGATTCATTCGGCGTTAGCCCGGGCCCTACACTGAAGCATTTAGAATACAGCGATCTGTTATATGATCGAACATCGAGCCTCTTCATGGAGCGCTCGTTGCATCGCACCAAGAGCTACCTTTCAAAGGATGTACTGCGTGCTTTGGTGAAAGTGCACAAGCTTTCACTCAATAGCACAATGAATGCGGTGAACGAGAAACGTTTGAACCACCCCAAGCTCGTGCAGTTGTTTAATCGCTACGCGACCTATAATGGCTCTGATCCGTACCGCGCTCCCGGAGTATTGAGCATCATTCCACATCTTGAACATAACATCGGCACCTTTTTCCCGAAGAAAGGTATGTACCAAATCACCCAGAGCTTGGTTGAGGCGGCTGAAAAGCTTGGCGTCAATTTCCACTACAATGCCAAGGTTGAGCGCATCATAGTTCAAGGAAAGAAAGCAGCAGGGCTCGTTGTTGACGGCAAAGAAACCAATGCTGATTTCATTGTCAGCAACGCGGATGTCTATCCCACTTTCCGGAAGTTGTTGAAAGATCAACCTGCCCCTGAGGCGGTGTTAGCACGTGAGCGATCGAGTTCTGCGCTGATCTTCTACTGGGGTGTTGCCCGTATCTTTCCTGAATTGCATTTGCATAACATCCTCTTCTCGAACGACTACGAAGATGAATTCAAGCTACTCTTTGAGGGCGAACGGATCTCGGAAGACCCTACAGTTTATATCAATATCACTTCAAAATGTGCACCTGAAGATGCCCCAAAAGGCAAAGAGAATTGGTTTGTAATGATCAATGTCCCTTCAAATAGCGGACAATCTTGGGAGCGTTTGATTCCGCTAGCGCGGAAACACATCATTCGCAAGATTAACAAGGCGTTGAAGACAGATATTGAGCCGTTTATTATTGCCGAAGAACGTCTAGATCCGATTACCATCGAATCGAAAACGAGCAGCTATATGGGATCGTTGTACGGGACGAGCTCAAATGATAAGATGGCGGCTTTTTTGCGTCATCCGAACTTTGCGAAGAAGATTAAATCGCTCTACTTCTGCGGAGGAAGTGTTCATCCAGGTGGAGGTATTCCACTTTGCTTACTTTCCGCTAAGATTGTTGATGAACTGATAGCTCAAGACCATGCCTAAGTTGACCAAAACACAAATATCTATTGGTGTGATGATCATCCTTCATGTGGTGGGGGTATGTGGCTTGTCATCACCTTGGAGAGAATGGTTCTTACCCTTGACGCCGCTGAACTTGATGGTTTCAGGCTACTTCGTCATGCGTCACGCTGAATCGCCGATGAAGAGCATACTCTTCTATGTATTCGTTTTGTCCTGGGGTGTTGAGTGCCTTGGAGTACACACGCAATTCCCCTTTGGTGAGTACGCCTACGGAAGCGCACTTGGGCCGCAATTATTCGAGGTGCCTATCCTCATTGGATTGCTTTGGCTGCTTCTATTGATGGGTTCGCTTCACCTCGCTTCCCGCGTTAGCGGAAACAAAATTGTCAAAGCATTGATTTCTGCCGTGCTGATGACTTTACTTGATTTCTTGATAGAACCGGTGGCGATTGAATTCAACTTTTGGACATGGTTCGGGGTTGAAGTACCTTGGAACAACTACGCAGGATGGTTCGCTACCGCACTCATCCTCAGTTTTATAGCACAGATCGACAAACACTTCGGAAACAACAAGGTAGCTGCGGTGTTCTTCTTTATACAAGTTGGATTCTTCGGGTTCCTAAATTTACTTCTCTAAGATGGCAGCATTGATCGTCATAGGTACTTTCTTCTTCATGGAATTCATGGCTTGGTTCATGCACAAATACGTGATGCACGGGTTCATGTGGTATTTCCACGAAGACCACCACGTACCTGAACCGGGCTTCTTTGAAAAGAACGACGTCTTCTTTTTAATATTCGCCATTCCAAGTTCGTTGCTTTTCATCTTCGGATCTTTAAATGGAATTGATTCCCGGTTCTTCATTGGAATGGGAATCGCGATCTATGGCGTTTGCTATTTCCTTGTTCATGATGTGTTGATTCATCGTCGATTTAAATGGTTCGATAAGACCAACAACGTCTACTTCCGGGCGATTCGAAAGGCACACAAGGTTCATCACAAACACCGAGGAAAGGAAGAAGGCGAATGCTTTGGAATGTTGATAGTTCCTTGGAAATACTTCCGAGCTGCGATGGATTACGATCGCAAGCGCACAAAGCCCGCTGGTTAATGGATAGCCACTTCTTGTACCTCGCTGTTAATCTAGGCAGCCTTGCCGTGCCCCTGTTGTTGAGTTTCGATAAGAGGGTCGCCTTTTACAAGTCGTGGAAATACTTCTGGCCCGCCAATCTTATCACACTTATCTTTTTCATTGTTTGGGATGTCCTCTTCGCTAACGCGGGGATCTGGGGATTCAATAATGATTACTTGATGGGTCCAAGAATTTTAGGCCTGCCAGTTGAAGAGTGGCTGTTTTTCATCTGCATCCCCTATGCCTGTGTTTTCCTCTACGAAACCTTCAAGGCCTGGATACCTGGTGAGCCCTTTAAAAAATGGGGGAAGCCAGCGGTATATGGTATGGCCGCTTTGTGCATCCTTTTGATGGCCACTAACGTGGGAAAACATTACACCTTCTTCACCACACTTTTCACCTTCATTGGTCTGCTCGTGATGATAAGATGGCGACCTCAATGGCTTGGATGGTTTGCTTTCACCTACCTCATTATTCTCATCCCCTTCCTCTTAGCCAACGGCATCCTGACCGGGCTAGACTTCTGGCAGTACCCTATCTTGAATTCCACTCCCGAAATCGTTTCAGATCAAATCGTTTGGTACAACAACGACCACAACCTCGGCTTCCGCATCTTCAGCGTCCCAATAGATGATACGGTTTATGGGTTCTTGTTGATTGGGATGAATATCTCTTTGTTTGAAGGCTTAAGGAGCAAGGCGTAAAGCATCCGAAAGTGCCTCGCTAGCGCAAGAAACCTCAGAGATACCATAGTTTCTAGTAAATTTACAGCGCGAAGCGTGTAATTTTATTAATCAAAACATGGTGAAGAAGATGCTCATGATGAGCGTGCTCTTGACGGTGTATCTGCATGCAGGTGCACAAACGATGGAAGCATACACGCTTTTTGATTCGAAAGGAAAAAAAGTCAGCTGGAAAAAGCTGATGAAGGAGACGAGCAATTCTGAGCTTGTATTCTTTGGTGAATTCCATAACAATCCGATCTCTCATTGGCTTCAATTCGAGCTTTGTAAATCGCTTCACGAAGAGACGAAAATCAATCTAGGAGCTGAAATGATCGAGGCAGATAATCAAGATGAGCTCAATGATTTTTTACAAGGAAGTATCGATGCAGAAGACCTTGACTCATTAGCTCGACTTTGGCCGAACTATGATACAGACTATGCTCCTTTGGTTGAATTCGCCAAAGAGAACGGAATCACATTTGTTGCGACAAATATTCCACGTCGTTTCGCACATATGGTCTACAAAAATGGAGGTTTTAGTGCCTTAGATTCCCTTTCGGTTGAAGAGAAGTCTTGGGTTGCTCCATTGCCAATCCAGTTTGACGCTAACCTCCCTCAGTACCAAAAAATATTGGAGATGATGCAGGATCACGCTACGCCCGAACTGGTACAAGCCCAAGCGATCAAAGATGCAACGATGGCGTATTTCATCGTAATGAATCTCCGAGAACAACACACATTCATTCATTTAAATGGTGCATTCCATTCTGATTTCCATGAGGGAATTTTATGGTACGTTCACTTACAGAGGCCTGAGATAAATGCCATCACAATTTCAACCGTGGAACAAGAAGATATCTCCTCTCTAAATGAAGAACATATTGGTAGAGCTGACTTTATCATTTGCGTGGATAAAGATATGACCAAGACTTACTGAAAGTGAAGTAATCAAGTGCAAAGAACAAACATTCATTGTGCGTTCACGATATCAAAAGCTAATAACCCCTCGTATCGGCCTATGATCCGAATATCTCACATCAATCGTTCGGAACTCCTTTGTATTGAGCTCTGGTGAGTGCATGAGGTAATCGATGCGAAAGAAAGGATATTTACCTAGGTGGGTAGTTCCTATAAATTGATCTCCGACGTGGAAGGCATCCGTCATATCACGGCTGATTTGTTCGTAGACGTAGCTTACCGGGGTATCGTTGAAGTCTCCTGCGATGATAGTAGGGTAAGGAGAGGTTCGCATGTGGCTTGAAACATGATCGGCTTGTTCAGCGCGTTTGCGGTAAGCGATCTTCATACGTTCGGCTAAGCGTTTAGCATCTTCTGCTTTTGGTCCTTGATCAATAGCCTCGTAGTCTTCGTGTTGGAAACGGATACTGGCAAGGTGGGTATTGTATATCCTGAGTGTATCGTCTCCTTTCTTGATGTCTGTGTAGATGCAATAGTTATGTCCTTCAGATTGGAAATCGACTTCTCCTTTTCCGATAATCTTGTATTTGGAGAAGGTGGCTATTCCGAAGTACTGCTTTGCTCGCGGCTCGTAGGCCAACTTTTCATGTACATATACATTATCAAGGAATTGGACGAGTGTATCCCGCGTTTCGAAAACGCCGGTACGGTCAGTACGGTAGAACTCTTGAAAGCAAATCACGTCACTTGGATTCTCCTCTAGAAAATCGAAAATGGTATTACGGGTTTCTACGCCTTCTGTCCAGTTGTAGAGGTCAAAGAGACGTACGTTGTACGACATAATAGACAGCTCATTCGAATGTTCTTCAAATTCTTCCGAAGTGGATAGAGAGAACGTTCTTCCTACCAAGTCCCAAGTGAATATGAAAGTTAGGGCGACCAGTCCGACCATGACCCACCGCTTCCGCGCTAGCGAATAAACCAAGCCAATGACAGAGATGGTGAACCATACGAAATAGGTTAACCCAAAAAAGGCGAAGAATGGAAAGTAAACAGGAGTGACTTGAGTTGAGAGGTAAGCGAGGACCACGCCTGTAAGGCCGATGAGGGCGCATAGTCTGATCAATCGACCAGGAAGACGTTGGAGAAATCGCTTCATTGAGCGTGGCTTACTTCTGGGCGTTCAAAAAGTCTTTTTCGTCTTTCGTCAAGCTGTCCCAACCTGACTTACTGATCTTATCGAGGATCTTGTCGACTTTAGCTGCGTTGGCATTCTTGTCAGCGTTGAACTCCTCATCGGTTTTACGGCGTTTGGAATTCTTTCCTTTCTTGTTGTAAACCACCTTCATTCTCCCGCCTTTTCGGCCACGAACGAAATTCACCAAGCGATCAAGGAAATTCTCAAACCACAAACCGATATCGGTGCCCTTTTTTATCTGCGTCATAAGTATAAAGCCATAGAGCGCACCACCTAAATGACCAACGTGCCCTCCTACATTGTTTCCACCCGAGAGGCCCATGTAATCAATGATCACATAGAAGATCGCGATGTACTTGATGGCCACACCACCAATGAATGGCAACCTGATTTGTTGGTTCGGGAAGTAAGTGGCGTAACCGATGAAAATAGCCATCACAGCTGCTGATGCTCCAATCGCCCAACCACCAATTGGCATGGTTGGAATCAAGTTCGCCATTAACAGGTAAAGAATGATTCCTGAGAAACCTCCCAACAGATAGGTTGCTAATAACTTACGTTGCCCAAACATTGATTGGAACATTCTACCTAAGAACCACAACCAGAGCATGTTGAAGAAGAAATGGAGTATTCCTTCATGTGCAAACATGTGTGTGACTATCGACCACGGACGACGAATGAGTACGCCCAAATCTGAGGAAATCGCCAACCAGTATACACCTGTATCTAGTGAACTTGGAATAGGTAATCCGAGTACTCCGAGAAGCTTAATTGTTCCGATCAACAGGAACACTGCCAAGTTCACCATGATGAGGCGAACCACCATTCCACCAGAGTTCCACTTCTTACTTATTTCATCTTGAATTGATGCCATGTCTTGCTCGTCTCCGAATTAATAAAACGTGGTTGTATCTCGCTGCCATTTCTTCAGTAGCAGGTAACCGAAGAGCATCCCTCCAAGGTGAGCGAAGTGAGCGATATTGTCACTTGATGAACCCCTATATACTAAGTAGATTTCCATGATACCCAAACCAATCACGAGCCACTTGGCTTTGATTGGAATTGGTGGGAATAACAACATCAATCGTGTATTAGGAAACAGAACACCGAAGGCCATCAATAGACCATAAACGGCACCTGAAGCTCCTACTACCGGCACGTTGTAAATCATCGCTAAGTCTCCGGCATTCGAATTAGTCATCACTGGCATCAATTCGCCAGTAGCTTGGAACACTTGGTAGGCATTTACAGCCTCGTGCAGGAAAAACGCTCCGAGACCACAGATCATATAGTAAATCAAGAATCGTTTCGATCCCCAAACACGCTCAAGGGCTGTACCAAACATGTACAGTGCGAACATATTGAAAAAGATGTGAGCGATTCCTCCATGCATGAACATGTGGGTTACAATTTGCCATGGTCTAAACCAATCAGACGCTGGGTAAAAGCCACCAAGTAAATATGACAGATGTACTTCGAACATCGATCCTGCAGCGCTTGTCGCCAAGAAGAATAAGACGTTGAGGATCAATAAATTCCGGACAACCGGTGTGGTTGGCTGCAACATATATTTCTATTCAAATTTTGACGATAAATCGTCGGGAGTAAATGTAACAATCGCCTGTCGACCAGTAGGGCCGTAATAAGGCACTTCACAAGCGAACAAACGGTCAATCAACTCACGCATTTCAGCAAGTTGAAGTACTTGTCCGCCTCGAATCGACGCCCCTCGAGCCAAGCCCAATGCCAGGGCATGCTGACCCGGACGTTCGTGTTCACCGCCTTCTTTCAATGCGTTGACAATCAAATCAACCAATTGCCCGGCATCTTGTTGACGGCTATCTGCAGGAAGCCCACGAACAATGAGATCATTCGCACCAAATTCTTCGACATCGAAGCCCATTCCTTTTAGGTCTTCAAGGTGAGCAACGATGAGGGCATGATCCCCTGGACTCAACTGCAAATTTTGCGGGTACAACAACTGCTGTGCATGCTGCTGATGCTGCCCGTTTTGATTCATAAATTCCTCATACAGAATACGCTGATGCGCCTGTTGCTGGTCAATGACCATTAGTCCGCTCTTGATTGGCGCCACAATGTAATTTCGTCCAACTTGGAACACTGACGCGCCTACTTCAGGCTTATCAGAAGTACCTTCCAAACCGGTTGAAAGTTGGGCTGGCTCTTCTTCACGGTCTTGCTTGAGGATTTGATAAAACTCTTTCCACTCTTTCGATGCTTGACGATCAAAGGTGCTCTTTCTTCCGGCCATGCCGGGAACGCTTCGCTTCTGATCGTTCTTGAAGGGATTGTATTCCGGATCCACATTAATCTGCGGAACAGCAACCGGGCGGTTCTTATCGAGCGGTGGAATATTCAGTGATGACTCCGCCTCAAAATCGAGCGTTGGAGCTATCTGGAACTGACCAAGAGATTTCTTTATCGCAGAACGCAGAATCAAGTAGATCGCTTGTTCATCACGGAATTTCACTTCTGTCTTCGTCGGGTGAATATTCACATCAACGTAAGACGGATCAATGTCAAGGTAGATTACATACATCGGATGGTTTCCGTGAGGGATCAATCCTTCCATTGCCGAAACCACAGCGTGATGGAAACGGTGGTGTTTGATGAAGCGGTTATTCACGAAAAGAAACTGCTCCCCTCGCGTTTTGCGAGAGAACTCAGGCTTTCCTGCGAACCCATTGATCGAAACAACGTCAGTTGCTTCCGATACTGGAATGATACGCTCATCGTATTTGTTCCCAAAAAGGCCAACCACACGTTGGCGTGGTGTTCCGGTGGTCAAGTGGTATACCTCAGTTCCGTTATGGTGCATCGACATCGCAACATCTGGATGTGCCAGCGCCACTCGCTGGAATTCATCCATAATGTGACGTGTTTCTACCTGATCTGATTTCAAGAACTGGCGTCGTGCCGGAACATTGTAAAACAGATTACGCACCATGAAGCTAGTGCCTTCTGTAGCCTGGCAAGGTTCACATTCCGAAACATCAGCACCTTCAATGCGCACGTTCGTCCCAAGATCTTGATCGTGTTGGCGGGTTTTCATTTCCACCTGCGCAACCGAGGCTATGGATGCCAAGGCTTCACCTCGGAATCCTTTGGTTCTAATCTTGAAGAGATCTTGTGAATCTGCGATTTTAGAAGTCGCATGACGCTCGAAACAAAGGCGTGCGTCGGCAGGACTCATCCCACACCCATCGTCAGTGACTTGGATCAGTGTACGTCCTGCATCTTTTATGATCAACTGTATCTTCCCTGCTCCCGCATCAATGGCGTTTTCAAGTAATTCTTTGACGACCGAAGCCGGACGTTGAATTACTTCACCCGCTGCAATTTGGTTTGCGACGAAATCAGGAAGTAACTGAATGATATCAGACATTCTTTGCGGAGTCTATAACTTTTCCGAAATCCGTGGTTTCAACCCACAAGATTCCTTGGTACAACAAGTAGCACAGCGCAGCCAAGATCAACACAAATCGAATCACACGAGTTCTGCTTGACTGTTTTGCTCTAACTCTACGAGATCGATCAAAGGAAACACGCGGTGGTGTTGCTTCGTCGGTAACTTCTCCACGTTCTCTAGCTATCTCTTGATCAAGGCGCTCTTTTCTCTCTTCAATTTCCCTCTTCTTGGGATCGTAGTGAGGTGAGCGAAACTCAAATCGACGAGGTTCTGTACGAACATTTTTAAAGAAAAGACGTGGCACTCGCATAGAAGATCAAATTTACAATCTTCATCCACAAAGAACGTGCCTGAGCTGGCTTAGTTCACAGTTGTCAGTGCGGCAATGACCTCATCGGTCGAACTGGCCCCATCAAAATAGCTTAGAAGCTTAGCGATAACGCGGTCGACAATCGCGTCTGGACAAGACGCACCGCTGGCTACGATGATTGTTGGGGTATCATTTGTAGGCAGGTAATTACTGCTCTTTAAGACCTCTTTTGTGTGTATGTCAAAGTGACTGATTTCGTCACGATTTAGAATATCCTCTTCTGTTTGGATAAAAAAGGTGGGCATCTTTTCCTCACAAAGCTCTACCAAATGACTGGTGTTTGAGCTATTGTACCCGCCAACTACAATGGCTAGATCAGCACCCTTTTCGAGTAAACCATGAGTAGCTTGCTGATTATCATTCGTAGCATAACAAAGGGTATCTCGCGTATCAGCAAAATGCTGTTTCATGTTTTCCTCGCCATGAATGGCTATGATCACGTGCTTTAGGTGATCGGCTATCGCTTGTGTATCACTCGCCAACATGGTCGTTTGATTCACTACTCCAATCTTATTGAAATGCACCTCAGGGTCAAATCCTTCAGAATACTGTCCTTCAAAATCTCTGTAAAACTGTTCCTTCGGTAACTCTTTTCGAATGTACTTCTCGAGCACTTTTGTCTCAGTCATGTCTTTCACCACTACTGCTGCTGCATTTTCTCTGGCATGTGAAAAAGTAGCACGCGTCTCTTCGTGCTTTGGCTTTCCGTGAATGATGATGGTACAGTCTTGTTGTCCGAGCTTAGCTGAACGGTTCCATACTTTCTCAACGAACGGACAGGTTGTGTTGTACTTCTTGACTTCAATTCCGCGATTGCGGAAATAAGATTCTACCTCAACTGTAGTTCCAAATGCCGGGATGATGACAACATCGTCAGTAGTAACATCATCAAAAGGAATTAGCTCCTTTCCGTATGTGTCTTGAAGGAAGGCTATTCCTTGATCAGTCAAATCTGCATTGACCGAAGGATTGTGAATCATCTGACTTAGCAAATAGATTTTCTTTCCAGGGTTTTCACTTAAAGCACGATAGGAAATTTCAATGGCATTCTCCACTCCATAACAGAATCCAAAATGGCGTGCGAGCATAAATTTCACTGTCCCAAAATCCAGTTCAGTCGGACTAAAGTCTTTCTTCTTAGGATCCTGTGCTTTTCGGAACGCTTTCACTCGACTAATAATCGGTGAACGGTAGAATGTAGGGATGTCGAAACTTCTCATCGATGTAGTAACTCTGCAAAGCTAAATTTGTTTTGCGAAATGGATCTGGTAGACGGTGGACTGCGGACAGTGGACGGATGTGCATCCCCAAATAGCGTTGACCGTTTTGTTCAGTATTCTGCTATTTATTTCTAAGACAAAAGAAGGCCACTGTTCTTTCTTCTTGATCGGCAGAATGCAAGGTTAGTTCTGAAGGCTTATCCTTCGCCTGGATGCATATGCTATATTGTCGATGCTGAGGTGAAGTTCATTGTTTTTGATAGAACTCATCAGGAGTGTATTTCATCTTGAAGGCTCGGTGTTTTCTGTTGGTGTTGTAGTGCTGGACTGCCTTGTTAGTTTTTCTAACCAATGCATTGAAGTCTTTGATTGTCCATCGCTTTAGGTATTCGTTTTTTATCGTCCCATTAACGCGTTCTGCATAAGGGTTTTCCCAAGCTACGGCCCCATGCTTGCATGAATGTTTGCCTCGCCTAATGGGTTTAAGTACAGGTGACTGCTGTATTGTGCCCCATAATCTGAGTGATGAACCAAGCCCCATGGAGGATAGTCCATTATTTTCAAAGCTCGCTCCAGGGCGCTGATGTTCGCTTCTGCCCTTCGATGATTGTTTACCGCATGCCCTACAATCAATCTGGTATACACATCGATAACGAAGAGGATATAGTAATGACGATCATTAAGATAGAAGTAGGTAAGGTCAGTTTGAACCGCTTGAAACGGACGATACACGTAAAGCCCCTCGATTAGGTTGGGGTGATTAGCTCCGCTGGGGATGGTTGTTCTTTGATAGTTCCGCATGTGCTTGACACCAAAACCAAGTGACAAGAAGATTTCACAGAACTTATCTCGTCCTATAAATGAAGATTTGAGCGCATAGTACATCTTTTCAACCCCACATCCTGGATGTTCTTCTTTGAGCTTATGGGCACCAGTAAAGCTAATTCGCTATCAAAGACCTCTTGACGCTTCCTAGCTTGATATACTGACTGTTTACTCACTCCCATAACCCGATAGAACTGGTTAAGAGAACTCGTCATTTTTTGTCGGTGGTCTTGGAATCACCAGAAGGTGGGGTGGAGCAGTTCTTTTTGATGTCGATATCGTAATAATCTTTGGCTAACTCGATCATTTTTTCCAAAAAGTCGATCTTGATTTGTTTCTGTCCAACCGACTGTTCCAGTTGAGCGATTTGCTTCTCAAGTTCCTTAATCCGATTGGTTTGACTGTCTTTCATTTCTGCTACTGTGACGTTCTTTTCGTTGTAGTTCGAGTACTTGTAAATCCAACGATAGATAACTGCATTCTTGATGCCAAATTGACGCTCTAGTTGTTTCACAGAAGCTATATCTGACTCAAAATCTGAGAACAGTTTGCGCTTGAATTCCTCGCTGTAAGTTCGCTTTTTATTCAGTCGTTTTCCTGTTTTTATCATAGTGGTTTTTCGCTTAAAAGCGGTCAACCGATATCAGGGAAGAACAGGTAATCCGTCCACAGTCCACAGTCCACAGTCCACAGTCCACGGTCCACGGTCCACGGTCCACGGTCCACGGTCTACCTGTAAGGCGATTCCTACATTTCTATCAGCCAACCCTCGTATAGTTCTCCCGTAAAATAAAATGAAATTTAGCCGCCCAAATGTTTGAAAGAACTGTCATAAAACAACTATCAGGAGTGAAGCTACTTCTGCTGTGTGCTGTTCTCCTATTTACATGGATGCTGACAAGTTCCATGAAGCTAGAAGAGCAAGAAGACCAGTACCTGGAAGTTGACCTCGCGATTTCTATCGAAGGCAAACGTCCGGAAAACGCATGGGTTACTGTGTACGGTATTGAAGATAAGCCGCATGAGTTCCAAGCCGATAGTAAGGGTATGGTATTCCTCATTCTTGACTTCGGAAAAGAGTACCGCGTGAAAGTGGAAGCTGAAGGTTGTTTATCAAAGAGTCTGATTTTCGACACCACCGATTTAAAGGCAAAGCACGACGAATACCCTTGTGATGTAGATTTGATCACTTTCAATGAGAAAGAAACTGCAACTCCCTTTGATGATGTACCTATTGCGGTAATTCGTTGGCATCGAATGAAGCGAAAGTTCATTCACGATCTTGAATACACTAAGGAAATGCAGAAGAAGTACCGTGAAATGGTCTCTGCTCAATGATCTATTTGATCCACCCCTGAACCCTTTCCTCCAACCTGCCCTTTCTTCGGTCTTTACGAAGACGCTTTAGTTCTTCGTCCTTTTTGTAATCCGAACACTTTCCGATAGCATCTGTAACTGCTTCGAGTCCTGCGACGTGAGCATTTATTTCGTTGCGCTCTTTCTCTGGTGTTTCCATCAGATACATCGCCATACCGTGGAGCATCGGATATAATAATTCGGGGTGGTGACGTAGAAATGGTATGGCCTCTTTCTTCACATCAACAATGAGGTCTGGGTGTCCGCTGAGCCAGACCAAGACAAAGGCATTGAGTTCATTTCGGTCGGAAGCACAGTAATCCAAATCATGAGCGAGCAGCCATTCCATGCAATCAGCTGCCAAGGCATCTGCGCTGCGGTAATCACCAGGCTCTTCAAAGGTCATCCCTTCCGGAATTCCAGGTGCATCACATTGCGCCACTATTCCGAATGGAATCAGAAGAATGAGGAGTAGAAAGTATATGTCAATGAATCGTCTTTTCAACGAATTGAATATCGAATTTCGTGAGTTCATCAAGGATGGGCTCGTAAACCTCAGGTAAGATAGGCATTTGTACGCCTGTCAGCTTCATTTCACCATTCAAGATCATCTTCGCCGCAATTCCCATTGGCAAACCTACGGTGTTACTCATCGCTGTGTAAGTATGATCTTCACCAATTGCCACCATCGACGACTGCACTTGATGTTCTTGTCCGTCAAGCTCGTAATCAAAACGGTGCCACATGACGATCATGTCTTTGTCGTCTTCTTTCAGCTTCCATTTGTCTTCAAGCAATAACTGGAGCAAGGCGGCTGGTGTTGCGCTGTCTACGCCAATTTTTGTTGAATCGAAGATACCAGTCCATTTCAGCAAATCCATCGTTTCCTGATCGAGGTTGAGGTAATTCTGAATCTTTCCTTCTACCGGGAGTTCCGGATCGTACTGCAAGTATGAATTGATGAAATCACGCCAAGTCATGTTCTTGCTTTCCACTTCAAAATCTTCTGTGGTCATTCCCAGTTGAACGAAAACATTCCAAGCCTTGCAGTAGCCTTGTCCACGCAGAGTACCTCGGTAAATCGTTGGTACATCCTCCAATCCGTATACACTGCGGTATGAAAGGCTGTCTCGGTTGGCGTATCCTTCGAAAACACCATAACCTTCAATTTCAATTTCTTTGTAGCGTTCGAAAATCTTATGAATCGGGATGTACTTCAGATTGTGGTTTTGAATGTACTGAGCTGTACCCCCCATTCCTGCCATGATCACATTGCGTGGATTCCAAGTGAATTTGTAATGCCATGGGTTATCATCACTTTGCGGGGCGATTAATCCACCAGTAAACGACTCAAAACGGATGAGCTTCCCTCCTTTCGACTTGATTTCATCAATCACGCGCATGGCACTCATGTGGTCAATCCCCGGATCCACTCCCATCTCATTCAGCAACAAAACCCCTTTTCGGCGTGCTTCGTCATTTAACTCCTTCATCTCTGGAGAAACATAGCTTGGCGTAATCAGATTCTTTCCGAGCTCAATCGCATCGGCAGCTACCATCATGTGCATGCTCGCTGGCAGCATAGAGATCACAAGGTCACATTCCTCAATCAATTCCTTTCTTCTCAGATGATTATCGGCCTCGAATAACAGCGCCTCTCCTCTCTCATTACCATTCAACTTTGACTCGGCCAATGCCAGATCACGATCTGCCAAGGTCACTTTCCAATCTTGTGCCTCTGCGTTGTCAAGTAGGTACTTTACTAAGGAAGAACTAGACCTTCCCGCACCAATCACTAGGATCTTCTTCACGTTGCTGATTTTGCGCCAAAGATAGAATTTCTTGAGTCTAGGAACGCATATCTCGGATCGCAGATTTTGGATCGCAGATTGCGGATTGCGGATTGCGGATTGTGGGAGTATTTGTGATTCAGTCCCAGCCATTTTTGAGGCCATGGTGGCTTCGGATACTTCGTTTTCAACCGTGAAGCTGAGCTTGGATTATCCTGAGACTTTCGAAAATATTTTTCAGTTGAGCGGATCCAATGAATCCCAATTGTTCTGCAATCTTCAATTGGGTCACTAACTCAGCAGCTCATCCTAATGAATGATTCAAAAAACGATGATAATTAAGAGGGCTTCCTGAAGCAGCACCTTCAGCGATATTTGAAGGGATAGAAATCACAGGTTTTCTGACTCGATAAGGCAGAACTCTATCATCACCCAATTCATCAGAATCCGATAGGCGGTAGACTTCAACCCCCAATTCCGTTGATCGCTTCCACACTTCTAAGTTTTCGAATGAGGTGTTATTCATACACCTAATGTAGTAGCTGATTCACCCAGTTTAACAACTGTTTTACAGGCGTCGACCTAAACTTCACCACCGTAATCCGCGATCCGCATTCCGCGCTCCGCATTCCGCGCTCCTCATTTCCTTAAAAACATTTTTGGCACGCTGATTGAAAGGATAGAAGAAACACTAATTTAGCCCAGAAAACTTATCCGTATGAAGCAACTGCTACTCTCTACTGTATTCGCAATAGCAGCCATTGCAGCTTCGGCGCAAGGAGCCACAGCGATCTTCTTCACTGAGTTTGGTGAGAGATTTACCCTTTACATTAATGGAATTCAACAAAACGATACACCGGAGGCGAATGTGCGTGTAGATGGATTGACTCAAGAATTCTTCCAGGTCCGTGTTGATTTTGAAGATGACATGAACGCTGACTTTGCTGCTAATGGAGGTGCAGAGAAAGGGATGGAATCAACAATCATGATTAAGAAAAACAAGAAAGGACGTTTCGTTCTTCGCATGAATGGTGTTGCTCCATTGGATGCAACGACTCCTACAGAACCATTGGAACAAGAATACCCAGTAGTTCCAATGGAAGCTCCGGAAGAACGTCCGGTGAAAGAAACTGTTGTACAGGAAACCATTACTACACGTCCGGGTACTACGGAGACCGTGACGACGACAACAACCGTAAAAGACGACGACAAAGTAGGCATCAGCATGAAAGTTGGTGGTGAAGAATTAGGTATCTCGATCAAAGTTCCAGGAATAGAAACGATGGAATCAGAGACGACCGTGACAGAGACTATTTCTACGACAACAACGACCATGATTACTGAAGTAGAAACCATGGACATTAAAGATCAAGCGATCACATTGCCTGCGCCGGCTCCAGTTGAAGGACCATGTGCAGCGCCGATGGGTAATGGTGAGATGGACGAGTTAAAGCGTTCGATTGAAGACAAGAGTTTTGAAGACTCGAAATTGACGATCGCGAAGCAAGTGACGAAGGCGAAGTGCTTCACCGCACGTCAGATCAAGGAGATCATGATGTTGTTCTCTTTCGAAGACACGAAGCTAGAGTATGCTAAATTCGCTTATGACCACTGCTTCGATCAAGACAATTACTACGTCGTTAATGATGCCTTTGGGTTTGAAATGACGATTGACGAACTGAATGAATTTTTGGAAGGAAAGTAATTTCCTTCCCTAACCAAAATTCTCTCCTTAAGATGAAATTTCTGCTACACTATACCGCATTGATTTTAGCTCTTTTCCTGGTGGCAGGGTGCGCTACATCAAAGTCTTTCGCCAAGAAAGGTGCTAAGCTGGAAGAAGCAGGCATGATGTCTGAAGCTGCCCAGATGTACTACACTTCTTTGCAGAAGAACCGAGGCAATATTGACGCTCAGATCGGAATGAAAAAGACCGGTCAAGTAGTGCTCAATAAGATGTTGCAAGAGTTCGTCACCATGAAGACCTTCGAAGACAAGCGTAAAGCCGTTGCTGAGTACCAAGCTGCTGAGCGTTATGCGAATCAAGTTAAGAGCTTGGGGGTAAACCTAGAGATCCCTGACTTTTACCGTGCCGATTTCGAGGAGGTAAAGCACTTGCTTATCAATGAGCTTTACGACGAAGGAATCTCACTTCTTGATGACGGAAAGTACCAAGATGCAGAAGCACGCTTCAATGAAATCGCGAAGCTGGATCCTGAACACCCAGAAGCAAGTGACCTTGCTGCTATCGCTTACTGCGAGCCGTTGTACAAGAAAGGTATGGAGTCATTCGAGCTAGAATACTACCGTGCAGCGCACGATAACTTCCAGATGGTGATGTCACGCATCTCTACTTATAAAGATGCTCCTCAGTACCGTCAAGAAGCACTCGATCTTGGGCTATTCACTGTTGCTATGCTGCCATTTGAGAACAGCACCATCCGCAAGGGACTTGATGCAAAGGTGGAAGCCTATGCACTAGAAGCATTGACTGGAGTAAATGACCCATTTCTCAAGGTCGTTGACCGTGATAATATCGAGCTGATTCTCGAAGAGCAAAAACTTGGATTGAGTGGAGTCATCGATGAAGAAACCGCTGTTTCAGTAGGGGAATTGATTGGTGCACAAGCGATCCTTACTGGAACAGTTCTTGGATACAATCGCGAGGAAGGCGTTGCTATTCGCACGGAGCGTGAAGCTTACGAGCAATACAAGGTGAAGAAGCTCAATAAGGAGACAAATAAGTATTACTACGAAACGAAGTACCGTAAGACGAATTACGACGAACTTTCTCGTCGCAATCGCGTAACGGTTTCATTCCAGTACAAACTGATTTCATTGAAGACGGGTGAAATCTTGAAATCGAAAATTGTTGATCGTGAAGTGACCGATCAAGCAACATGGGCAGAGTACGATGGCGAACTGAATACGCTCTATCCTGCGCGTTCGAACGGAGTGAGTTTGAATGCTCGCACTCGTCAAAACCTACATAGCCAGATGTCTGCCAATCGTAACCCACGTTCTGCAGAAGATTTGACAAACGATGCCTTTCAACAAGTCACTAGAGACATGAAAGGTGACATTGCACAACTATTGAAAGAATTGGTGAAGTGATCAACGTAATACGACATATCAGCATCTTCGGTGCCCTGGTGTTGCTTTTCGCCTGCGGCGGAAAGGAGATCTCGTCTGCACCTGAACGAACTCAGCCGTCATGGGTGAATAATCGTCCGATCAACCCGAGTTACTACATCGGAATCGGTTCGGTAAACAAACTGGCGGAGCCTGTAGACTACGCCGCAGTAGCAAAGAAGAACGCCCTCAGCGATCTCGCCTCTGAGATCAAGGTAGTAGTGAAAAGCGAAAGCTTCCTCAATACTATGCAGGTGAATATGAATGTACAGGAAGAGTTCAACTCTACCATCGCCACATTCACAGATGAAGAGATCGAAGGCTTTGAATTGATGGATGCCTGGGAGACAGAACGAGATTACTTCGTTTACTATCGTTTGTCTAAGTCTTTGCACGAACAGATTCGTACAGAACGTAAGCGTTCTTTCATGCAAGCGGCGTATGACCAGCTTGTAAAAGCGCGCGAATCACGAGACCTGGGCGACATTCAAGGAGCCGCTGATCTATACATGCAGGGTCTCTTCGAAATGAAAGACTACTGGAGCGATGTCAACCGCTGGCAAGATGGTATGCAAGAGATTTACCTTGACAATACCATCTTCCAAGAGATGCGTGACATGGTGAATGCGATTGAATTCACTGTTGACAAGCAGAACATCCTCTTGAACGCGGAGAATCGATTTGATGAAACGGTTCGTGTCTTGGCTAGCTATGATGGGAAACCTGTAAAGGGTGCACAGCTTTCGTACAACTACGACAACGGTAAATTCCGCCTGTCAGCTACTGCTAAGACGGACGTAACAGGAGCATCGCGTATTGTAGTTGACAATGCCAACTTGAAGAACAACAGCAACCACCTTGACATTTGGTTCGATACTGATGATCTAGCTCCAACAGATTTAGATCGTCGATTGGTAGAACCGCTGGTGGAGAGTCTTCGTGCACCAAGCGTAGTCATTCCTATCGTGGTTGATTTCCCAACGGTCAGCTTCCGCGTTAGCGAGAAAAACCTCAATAGCCCTCTGGGAACGGAACGTCTTGTAACGCCATTGAGAAAAGAGATGGCCGAACAAGGATTCCGCTTCACAGAAGATGAAACGAATGCTGACTACGTGGTTAGTGTTGACGGAAATACACGCCAAGGTGGTACGGCTCAGGGATTCCATGTTGCCTACCTCGACATCGTATATTCAGTAAAAGACAAAGAAGGAAATGTATTGATCCAGAGTAGTGAGAACAATATCAAAGGACTTCAGTTGAATTATGATTCTGCCGGACTCGAAGCCTATAAAAAGGGTGAAAAGAAGATGGAGAAAGAAATCGCTGAAAGCATTATTGACACTATACTTTGATAGTTTGGCACAGCATTTGGATTATCCCTATCAAACACTAAGAATCGAATAAATACCAGGAATATGAAAAAGATCACCTCTACCCCAGCCCTTGCGATGGTACTAGCTATGGCAATGTTCATCACAGTAGGAACCGGTTGTAAGCGTAAAAAAGAAGTTGAAGACCCAAAACCAGCTGGTGAGGTTCTCATCAACGAGTACTGTACCGGTGATTCGTACATGTCAGACAACAAGACTTTCCGTGCTTCGGCGACAGGAGAAAGTATGAACCGCGAAACAGCTAAAAAGATTTCTCGATCTAATGCTGAAGACGAAATTGCACGTACGATCTCTGCAACACTGCAGGCGGTTACCGACAACTATGTGAACTCAACAAAGTTCAACAACAAAGAAGAAGTAACGGAGACATTCAATAACCTTGCACGTACCGTAGTAGATCAGCAGCTTCGTGGAGTAATCACAATTTGTGACAAGCTCACCAAGAAGCCTAATGGAAGCTACGTAAGTTACATTGCAGTTGAACTCTCTGGCGAAGATATCGCTGCCGCATACAGCGAAGGTCTGCAGAAAGACGAAAAGATCAAGGCAGACTACAACTATGAAAAGTTCAAGGAGACGTTCGAAGCTGAAATGGAAAAGCTCGGAAACCAGTAATTGGAACTCCTTCCCTGATATTTTGAGGCCTCCACAATGTGGGGGCTTCTTTTTTTTCCGGTGTCCGGCATCCGGCGTCCGTTGGTGGACGTTGGACGCCAGAACAACGTAGCCCCACCGCCCTCCATCGAATTTACTTCCAATCACTTACTGCGGATTCTTATCTTTACCCTCCCGTAAAGCACTAATAGTATGACCCGCGCTGCCCTCATTCTGTTTGGATTGATGCTGAGTTTCGTATCGCAAGCTCAGATCTATGGAGATATCATTGAGTATTGGGATTTCGAAGGTGGAATTCCCGCTGACTGGTTGAACGAATCAGAATCAGGCATTGCTGAATGGGAATACCGAGGGCCAGATACTGAACCAGATAACACCGTTTGTTCTCAAGGTTCGTGCGGAGGAAATTCAGTTCCAATTGAATCAGAAACAGTCGACAATGGCTTTGTCATCTTCGATTCAAACTACTGGGATGATGATATTGGTCCTTGCGGAAATTTGGGATCAGGACAAGCAGCGGCACCACACTTTGCCACCTTGACCACAGAGAGCGTTGATTTGACTGACTTCGAAGATGTAGCGCTTACCTTCCAACAACAATACCGTCACTTTGAAACCGAAACTTACGTTGAAGCTTCCATCGACGGAGGTGAAACGTGGGAAGTTGTGTACAGCAACCCTACTGAGTTCTCCGCGCAGAGCGGACCAGGCGAATGGGCGACAACAAATATCTCAGAATTTGCTGGTGGACAGTCAGATGTCCAGCTGCGTTTTGTGTTTACTGGAACATACTACTGGTGGCTTCTTGATGATATCGCCCTTTATGTTCCTAGCGATAATGATTTGATCATCACCGATGTGATGTACACAAATTTCGATGGAACGCTTGAGCCGAATGGATTTGGAGATATTGAATACAGCGCTTGGCCTGACTTCATGATTCCAGATTTGAACTTCTCTGGGTTGATCACGAACGTAGGTGCCCAGATGCAAACAGGAGTATCGATGAACGTGCGCATCACCAACGAATTGAGCGAGTTCATCTATTCAGCCAATACTGACATCACTGACCTAGCTGCTTCTGACACGACAACCGCGTTCTTCGAAGATCCATACGACCCGCTCACTACTATCGGCGATTACACCATTCGCTTCAAAGCAGAGCAAAATCAAGAAGATCAGACGCCACTCAACAATGAGCTTTTCAAAGACTACCGTGTCACTGAATATATCTATGCCCGCGACGAATTTGAAATAGAAGACACTTTTGTTCCTTCAGGCATATACGCTGATGAGAAGTATGAAATTGGAAACCTTTACGAGTCTCAGATTGCAGGGAATATTTTCCATTCTATTGGTATCGCTATCGCGGAAGGGTCTATTCCTGGAACCGAAATCTATGGTATGGTCTACGACGCCGGTCTTGATAGCGTCATCGGAATGACTGACCCATACATCATCAATGAGTTTGACGTAAACGAGACTGGTGGAGAATACATCGTTCACCTGCAACTGCAAGAAGATATTCTGACGCAGACAGACACACTTTATGCGGTGATGGTCGGTTTCGAAGGTGAAGATGGTGAAATGTTGATCGGACGATCAGGATCAACGCCTCCACAATCTTCATTGATTTCTTACCCTGACATCAACGGACTCTTCTACTTGCTGAAAGCACCAATGGTGCGTATGCACGTTTTCCCTGCCGGCACCATCCCTGGTTGTCTTGACCCGATGGCTGCAAACTACCACAATACGGCCGATACCGACGATGGGTCTTGTATCTACCCAGGCTGTACTGATCCTGAAGCAACGAATTACGATGCCAACTCCAACTTCGAAGACGGAAGCTGCGCATTTACCGGATGTACTGATCCTGAAGCAGACAATTATGATCCAAATGCCAATACTGACGACGGTTCATGTCAATACTCTGGATGTACAGACCCTGGAGCGAACAACTACGACGAAACAGCGAACGTTGACGACGGTAGTTGTGAGTACAACGAGGCCTTCCTCGGATCTGATGTGACTGATGGATGCGCTCCGCTTACGGTAACCTTCTTCAATCAAACGGATGTAGTTCCAGAAGGAACATGTTCATTCGACATCGCCGGACTTCAAATCATTGAAGATTGTGTTGAAGAATTTGAGTTCACCTTCGATACCCCAGGTACCTACGAAGTAACCTATGTCTACATAGTAGGGGAATTTGAAAGCACATTCACTTTCGGTCCTGTCACAGTTTATGCGAATCCTGCTCCTCCAGTGTTAACATACAACGAGGGTGAAAACCTCATTGAATGCGCTGGATGCGAAGACGCAGACCAAATTATCTGGTACCAGAATGATGAGGTTATCGAAGGCTTGAACACTGACAGCTGGGCTCCGCTTGACAATGGTCTTTACTCCATCGAAATCATCACTCCAGAAGGATGTTCTGCTATCAGCGACGATATCCTAGTAGTGATCATCTCTGTGGAAGAATACGGACTCAGCAGCGTAGAGCTCTACCCGAACCCAACTCAAGGTGAATTCACGGTTGTAACCAGCACAGTTGCAGACGAAATCGCCATCATGAATCTCGCAGGACAAGTCCTCAAAAGCGTTCAGCCACTCACCAACACAAGCGCCTTCGACCTTCAAGGCTTAGCTTCAGGTGTTTACTTTGTGAAAGTGACTGAAGGTGGGGTTGTTACGGTAAGAAGGGTGGTTCTTCAGTAATGGTAGACGGTAGACCGTGGACAGGTTCAGTGGCAAACTAACGCTTAAACCCTATAGCCTAATGCCCCTAAACATGCTACCGCCGAAGGCGGCCTAATCATGCTATTCCGGCATTCGGCGTCCGGCATCAGTTTCGGAGGCGATTACGCGTCTCTACCTAACCGTGCTACTGCCTAAGGCAGCCTAATCATACCACCCCCGGCATCCAGCGTCCGGCATTCCGTTTCTTACTAACGCCTAAAGCCTAAATCATTTGCAACCTACGAAGCACTTTTCTCGTTAACTTAGTAGGAATCAACCGAGGACACAGTGCGACTACACCTCCCAATATTTGTAATCGTTCTGCTACTTTTTTCGTGCAAAAAGGATGAAACTATTGTCTATCAAGACAATACCATTCCTGATTATTCAGGTATTCCCACGATTGTAGTGCAGAATTACGTGAACAGAATGTACATCGACCTCATCGGCCGTGAGCCCTTGGATGTGGAGATGGATAACCATGTTGCGTACCTCGAGGAAAACGGCCTTTCGGCTTCTGCTCGTGGAGTCATTGCTGACGAATTGATGTTCAGCACTGCGTACGTTGAAGGTGATAGCACTTACAATCACGCTCACTTTTACAGACTGTATGAACTCGCGAAGGCTCGCTTTATTGAAGGCGCGTCGGAGGCGGTGTTGCAAGAAGATTGGGCCGTATTGAATAGCAATGCAGTCAATGATTCCCTCAACGGTAATATCGCTGGATATCAGTTCAACCGAGCACAAGCCAATAAGATTCTCGACATTCTGAATTCGCGTGAGCAGCTCAGAATAGAAGCAATTACCATCGATGAGATGATGCGTCGTATGATGTTCAATAGTATCTATGACGACATCAATATGAACAGCTTCAATTTCGTGAATGCGACTTTCGATGATCTCTACTTTCGCTTCCCAACGCAAGACGAATTTGAGAATGCTTACCAGATCATTGAGTTCAATGAACCCGCGATCATCTTTGGTCAGGTAGCTGCGAATAAACCAGAATATTTGGATGCACTCACTGCTACGAGTGAATTCCATGAAGGAATGATCTATTGGGCTTACCAATCACTGCTAGCGCGTGACCCCTCTTCACAGGAGGTATTTGAGCTCATTGGAAACTTCCAGAATACAATGAATTACCAGGCTGTCTTAAAGACTGTCTTAATAACTGATGAATATGCAGGCTTTGACTAAAGGCGTCATTCTGCTGGGAATCTTCGGGCTGATTCTCACTGGTTGCCGAAAAGAAAAGGATGCAGAGTTCGTGCTTAACGACGTTGAGCTCTACCCTGCTTCGGCGGGAAAAGACAAGCTGAAGACGAATGAGCAGTATGTGGCCATTCTCTACTCGAATCTTTTCCAAACAGCCCTTTCGCCGAACGATATATTCGACCTCAATGCTTGCATTGAATCCATCGGTGACAAAGAACTCGCACGCGAAGTGATTATTAGCAACTTCATGAACAAGCCAAATGTGCAGATTCCAACGGTAGAAACAATGAACGCAGATTTGGATGGCTTTATCCAAGATACCTATGTGCGATTCTTGGTTCGACTACCGAATGAAGCAGAGAAAGAGTACATGCGCAATTTCATCACGACAAACCCGTACGTGACTCCTGAAATCGTGTACTTCTCTTTCGCATTGTGCAACGAATATATGTACTACTAGGCCTATGAAACGCAGAGATTTTATCCGTAAGACTGGCCTCACCGCCGCAGGAGCCTTAGCCTCGCCTTATATTCTTCCAAGCGGACGACTATTCGCTCCTACAGGAAGTCGTATGAATGGACACGTCATTCTGGTGATGTTCGCAGGTGGAGTACGTCAGCAAGAATCGATTCTTCAGCGCTACCTCGACGATAGTCAAGAAAACGAACCTTACCCAGGGAATATCATGTACAACATGCTCAATGGGCAAGAACCAGAAGAGAAGATCGTTTACGGCACCGGACAAGGAGGGATTAACCCCATTCCGCAAATTCTTGATCAGACGCTTCAGACTCAGGGCACCATTTTCCGTGAAGTCTCAGCTTTAAGTGCGGGTCACTATGGTGGATTGAATTCACTCATCCAAGGTAGCACTGTAACTACGCAAGGGTTGAAGAATCGTCCTTTGAATCCAACCATTTTTGAGTACCTGCGTCGCCACGGCGGCTACAGCGCTACAGACATGTGGTTCATTGGAAGCGGGATCTCTAATTCTGTGCCTTTGTTGAACTACAGTGCACACTCTGACTACGGAGCAGCTTACGGTGCAAACTTCTTTGCTCCGAGTGTGACCTTCTCTGAAGTAGGTCAAGAGTTCCTTGGGGATGCGAAGATTTATCATCCTGAAAACGAACTGACACCGATCTACCAGCTGAAATACTTCCTTGACAACAGTTTCGAAGAATATGCTGGAGGTCTGCTTTCTCTAGGAAATACAGAAGAGGAAAAGCAAAATATCAAAGGCTTCATGGACGATATGTTCACTCGCACACAAAACGGAACGATTGCCATGCCGCCCTTGACTGATAATAATGACTTGGGTACCGTAGGGTATGCGTGTGAAGTAATTCGCCACTTCAAACCAGCCTTGACAGTCGTCAATCTGAACTCAGTGGATCGCTGTCACTCGAATTTCTCAGGTTACTTGAGCTCTCTGCACCGTGCTGACCATGCCATTGGACATCTATGGAATTTCATCCAGAATGAAGTACCAGAAATTGCCAATGACACGACAATGATCATCACTCCTGAGTGTGGACGTAACCTCGAGTCAAACAATATTCTAGACGAGAATGATTGGCGAGCTTATGACCACTCAGATTTGAACTCACTGCGTGTATGGACAACGATGGTTGGACCAAACGTTCCTTCGAACCTTGAGATTGGTGGAGAAGGAAATCCAGTAGGTCAAGTGACAGACACCATGATGACCATTGCTGATATCCTAGGTGTGAAGCCTGAGGTGCAAGCGGCTGGATTGGTAGCACCAGGTACAAACTCATTATTCGATTTGATCTAAATGCAGAAAGCGAAGCTGGTCATATTGCTCTTAGTGCTGGGGTTGGTCTTGGTTCAATGTAAAAAAGACGATCCTGAGAATCCTTACGAGGACATTGTGCGCGTTCAGAATGACAATCCTGACGCCAATGATCTTCCGGTAGGCAATTTCGCTTGGCTGCACGCAAAGGTGTTCAAACCAACATGTGCGAACAGCGGTTGCCATGACGGAACCTTCGAACCGGAGTTCAATACGATCTCAAGTTCGTACAATTCACTGGTGAATCACTCAGTGATCTCCAATGATGCTGGATTCACTTTCAACTATCGCGTGGTTCCGGGAAGCGCCAGTCAAAGCTTATTGAATGAGCGATTGACGAATGACATCCCAAACTCTTCAGGTATCATGCCTTTAGAAGTCGATGAGGATTCAGATTGGAATGAATTGAGTACTTCTTACATTTCCGCGATCGCGGAATGGATCAATAGCGGAGCGCCAGACATGTTCGGAAATATGCCGGGTGAAGCCGGAGCAGATTTGCCACCTCAGGTAGAAGGATTGATGGCTTTTCCTGCTGGAAACACCACTACTCCGTACGCGCGAGATGAAGATGGCTTTGGAATTACACCAATCCTTGTAGACGCCGCTCCAATTGATATTTGGGTGTATGCTACTGACGATCAAACGGCACCTCAAGACCTCACGGTCAATGAAATCCGCTACGCCGAGAGTATAGAAGAAATCGATTCCGCGCTAGCGAGTTTATTCAGCACCGGAGAAAACGTCAATGGACTCAATTTCAACGAAGCTCCTGTGACCTTCTTGCACAAAGCGACCATTGATCTCACTAACGTGGAATCGGGAACGACCCTCTTCTTGCGCACCTACTTCGATGACGGGGCGCAAGAAAGCGTGACGGCCATTCCGAACGAGAATAGCAACGAAATTATTACCGCCATCTTCGTAATTCGCGTCCAATGAAAAAGCTGATGTACATAGCCACCTTGGCATTGGCCGTGATCGGATGCCAGAAAGATGAGGAGGTCAATCGCATTCCTGCAATCGAGTTTATTTCCATCTCAGAAACTATGGTGGTGAGTTTTGAAAACTCGGTCACCATTCGATTCTCGTACACAGACGAAAACGGAGACCTCGGCTTCGCTGATCCAGACGCTACTTCACTAAGGATCAAAGATGCACGGCTCTCAGATTACGATTGGTATCATATTCCTCCTATGACACCAGATAACCAGGAATTAAATATTTCGGGTAACTACACCGTGGAACTGAACCCACTCTTCATCCTCGGTAACTCAGAACAAGAGACCACAAAATTTGACCTTCAGATCAAGGATCGTGAAGGCAATTGGAGCAACACGATCAATTCACCTACGGTGACGATCGTTGAAAGCATGTGATGTATGATTAGAAGGGTTTGGTTCATAGCATTCTTATTCATCGCGAGTGCCGTGAGCGGTCAAGATTTCATGGAATACACCATGACGGATACAACCGTGACGGATTGTGATGGCTTCCTATCGGATACCGGTGGGCCAGACATGTCGTACAGTATCAACGAAGACCTCATGTTCACGGTAAACACCGGTGGCGTTTCTATCGAAGTAGACTTCCTTGCCGACGTTTGTATTGAAGATGGTTTCGATACCCTCTATGTCTATGACGGCGTAGATGACAATGGAATTTTGCTTGCTGCGATTTCTGGTTTTGACTTCACACCGCCACAAGTAGTAGCCACCAGCGGTGCCGTTACCTTCCACTTCGTTTCTGATCAAAGTGCGAGTTACTGTGGCTTCGAAGTCTTTTGGAACACCATTGTTGGTCCGCCTACACCCCCTACGGTATCGGTTGATGCTCCGGCATGTGGAACCAATGAATTCATCGTTGATTTCTCCTATCCCATTGGATGTGAATGGCTGCTCGAAGACAGTGTGACCTTTGTAGGGAATGGCCCCATTGACATTCTGAATGCCGAGGTCATTTGTACGAATGATGAAGGCACCCAAGCCTCTTTCATCACCGCCTCTCCCTTGGATTATAATTGTGAGTACTTCGTTGAGATGGTCTTAGCTATTCCCGACGTCTGTGACAGTATTTGGCATTCTGATGTAACAGCTTCTTTTCTGCTGAGCTCCTGCGAATTGCAGAGTTACATCATTGCGGATGAAGAAGAATTATGTGGTGGTGGATGTACAAATATTGAAGCCGGCGTCAACGGTTGTTTCGAGCATTCATATGTCTGGGACAACGGCCTTCCTAATGGACCTGGTCCGCATCAGGTTTGTCCTGAAGTGACTACAACCTACACGGTGACCATCACCGAATTGGCCACTGGAAATGTTGGGACAGAGAGTATCACGATCAATGTCGTCACTCCAACCATTGATCCGCCTAGTGGACCAATGTGTCAGAGCGAACCGGCGTTCTTCCTGCAATCAAATACGCCCGGAGGCCAGTGGTTTGGACCCGGCGTTCAAGACGAAGATTCTGGCTTGTTTGTTCCGGATAGCTTGAATCCAGGTATTAATGTGATCTACTATGTCGCCACCGAAACCTGTTTTGATAGCGTCATCTACGACGTCACCGCCATAGAAGCTGGATTGTTTGACGCAGCTTGTCCTGGTACTGCGCCGTTTTTCCTTGATCCTGAAACTCCAGGAGGTACCTGGGAAGGTGACTCGGTAACTGTTGATGGCTTATTTAACCCAGAAGTTGCAGGTACCTATCCATTGATATATTCATTAGACGGATGCACAGATACTTTGACCGCTACGGTTGCCGAGATTACTGGGACCTTTGAATTGGGCGACATGTGTCAATCGCTCTTCGAGGATACACTCGATTTCTCTCCTCTCGGTGGACAGTGGAGTGGCCCTGGAATACTGGACCCTCTGTACGGAATTTTCTCTCCGAATGACGCGCCACCAGGTCCGCATACCCTGGTATATCAAGTGGAAGGTTGCGATCAGGAGTTCTCTGTAAACGTGTTGGAGATCTATACCGGAGAGCGTGTTCGAAGTAGTTGTCCGGAACAAGCCCCGTTCATTCCTCAGCCTGATTTCGCTCCAACTGGAGGTAGCTGGTCAGGCGATGGTATCATCGATGCCAACACTGGAATGTATGATCCGGGAAGCATTCCGAATGATTACTGGGCGAACCTCATTTACACTGCTCCGAACGGATGCCAGGATACGATTTTCTACTACAATCGCCAGACTGAAATCCCCGTAGATACTGCATGGTTCTGTGTTACCGATGATCCGCTCAATATGAACGAGAATAACACAGGAAGGACTCCTTTTGGTGGTATTTGGACTGGCGCTGGGATTACGAATCCGTGGGGTAATCGCTTTGATTTCACACCCGCTTCTGCCGGTGTTGGGGCACATTGGCTCACCTACGAAGCCAACGGATGCAGCGATACTCTTCTGGTCTATGTGATCCCGACTGAGTTGAACGCGCCAAGTCATCAAGTCTGCACGAACGCTGATCCGTTCTACCTTGATCCAAATCAGCCTGAAGGAGGCACCTGGGTTGGACTAGGCGTAGTTGAATCCGCATCAGGCCTGTACGATCCGTCACAGTCGTTTGAAGGCAGTTATTGGATCTATTGGACCACACCTACCGGCTGTGGAGATTCTGTTTTTGTTGAAGTAGAAGAGTTCTTCCAAGCCACTTTGACTGGACTGGAAGACGCCTATTGCTGGAGTAATGAAGACATTCCGTTGGAATTGTCCCCAGACGATGGAACCCTGACCGGTAGCACAGGGCCAGATACCTTTAACCCGGCACTCTCAGGAGAAGGTAATCATATTCTCACCTATGAATGGTCTAGTAATTTCTGTGCTTCTAACGCTAGCGCGGAAGTCTTTGTCTACCCTCAATTGCTGGCGTCACTTCAAGCGAGTGATACGGTGATTTGTCCGGGAGCTGGAACGCAGCTAAGCGTTGTTGCCGAGGGTGGAATTCCTGATGTCTTGTACGAGGTTGAATGGAGCGACGATTTGTTCCCGATAACTGAAGTGACGGGCATTCCAGAAGAAAGCCAATACTTCTACGTGCAAGTCGATGATGGCTGTTCAGACACCTTCATCGACAGTGTATGGATTGAGGTGCTTCCGCGCATTGAACCAGTTGTCACTACAAGTGATTCGCTATGTTTTGGCTATGAAGGTGGTTTCGCTAGTGCGGAAATGGAAATCCCCGAAGAGTTTACGATTACTTGGTCTGGAAATGGGGATATCGACGAAAACGATATCTACACAACCGCAGGTACTGTAGTTGATTTAAATATCATCGACATTGACAACGGTTGCGAATTTGATAGCTTGGTACTTGTGCCTAGCTACACACCAATCGCAGCACTCTTCACTCCGAATCCCAACGAAGATTGTATTCCATGGGTAAGTCAACCTGTGACCTTTATCGATTTCAGTCAACACGGTTTGACTGGGCTATGGGACTTTGGGAATGAGAACATCGAACTCTACAATCCAGGAACCAATCCGACCCAGAGCTACATTACGCCGGGTGACTATACAGTGACCTTGTACATTGAAAACGAAGGGGCATGTCCAGACTCCATCACACGAAACATCTGCATCCTCCCTCCTACACCGATTTTTGTCGCAGACATCTTCTCACCGAATGGGGACATGATCAACGACGAGCTCTTTGTCCGCGGATCAGGAATCGTTGAAATGAACTTTACGGTTTACGATCGATGGGGTGAATTGGTCTGGTCAACAGATAACATGGAAGCCGGCTGGGACGGAAACTTCCGTGGACAAGAAATGCCGGCTGGTGTGTATATCTGGTTCTTGCGTGCCCGTCTGAATGATGGTTTAACAGAGGAATTAACTGGTAATGTGACACTGATTCGATGAAGAAGTGGAGCCTACATATCATCCTTTGGGTAAGCGTTAGCGTTCCCACGTTAGTGGAAGCACAAGACCACGTACCGTCACAATTCTGGCGCAGCTTTATGTTGAATAACCCTGCCAATACAGCGCTGATTCAGGAAGACTACCGCGCCTTCACCAGCTACCGCAACCAATGGTCAAGCGTCAATTCGCCCTTCAAGACCATGCTCGCTGCAGGAGAAGCCAAGTTGCGGAAAGGAAACTTCTCATACTTCGGAGTAGGCGCTACGGTGCTGAATGACAAAGCAGGAGACTCGCAATTGGGATTGTTCCAAGCGAACTTGTCGTTTGCCTACCACATGCGTGCAGGCAGTAAAGACGGACTCAGCGCAGGAATTGCCGCGGGCTACATGCAACGCAGCATCAACATCGACGGCCTCGAATGGGACAGTCAATTCAACAGTGTCGGCGTAGACCCTACCATTGCCAGCGGCGAATCATTCGGAAATCAACAGAGCAGCGCCATTGATGTATCTACAGGTATCCATTGGTCGCACGATAAAGTACGGCGATACGACATTGGCGCAGCCATCTGGCACTACGGACAAGCCTCAGGTTTCTTAAACAACAGCATTGAAAAATCCCTTCCACGCTACGTAGGAAACTTTGTGTGGTACGAAGACTTTGGTCCGGTAGGCGCACGATTTCAGGCCCTCTACACCCAACAAGGAGGCGCCAAGCAAATCGTAGTCGGAGGAACCGGTAGGTATCGAGTGGGAGCTGATTCACGCTTCACCAGCGCCCGCACCAGTAACGCGATTATTGGAGGTATCCACTACCGCTACCAAGATGCCATCCTCGTCAATCTCGGCTACGAATACCGACGCCAATACGAGATTGGATTAAGCTATGACTTCACCACAAGCAATTTAGCCCGCAACAATCAAGGAAGAGGGGGATTTGAGATTACGCTTAGTTGGAAGGGGTGGTATGTGGATCGGAGAATCCGGGTTCGGTAGACGAGCGTCGAGAGACTAGGGTCTAGGGTCTAGGGTTCAAAAACTATAATCAATAAACTATAATCGATAACTGATGTAGCGCGTTCAACGTTCCACATTCAACATGTCATTCCCTGAAATAGGTTGACCGCTTTTAAGCGGAAAATCACCATGATAAAAACAGGAAAACGTCTTCACAAACGTCGTAGTTATAGTGAAGAATTCAAGCGTAAATTAGTGTCAGATTTTGAGTCTGGCATATCGACAGTACGTCAAATGGAACGACAGTACGGTATCCACAATGGAGTGATCTATCGATGGATCTACCAGTACTCGAACTACAATGAAAAGAATGTTGTCGTTGTTGAAATGAAAGACAGCCAAACAAACCGGATCAAGGAACTAGAGCAGCAAATCGCCCAGTTAGAACAGGCTGTAGGTCAGAAACAAATCAAGATTGATTTTCTGGAGAAGATGATCGAACTGGCTAAGGAACATTACGACATCGACATAAAAAAAAACTACTCCACCCCACCTTCTGGTGGTTCCAAGAGCACAGACAAAAAATGACGTGTTCTCTTAACCAGTTGTACTCGGTTATTGGAGTAAGTAAACAGTCTGTCTATCAAGCAAAGCAGCGTCAATTAGCTTTTGATCGCGAGCTTTCGGAGCTGATAGAGCTTGCCCATAAGCTGAAAGAAAAACACCCAGGATGTGGGGTTGAAAAGATGTATTACACTTTGAAGCCAACGATGATGGGGAGAGATCGTTTCTGTGAGATCTTCCTCTCATTAGGTTTTGGTGTCAAACCGGTGAAGAACTATCGACGCACCACTATCCCCAGTGGGATCAATCACCCAAACCTGATAGAGGGCTTGTACGTGTACCGTCCGTTCCAAGTGATACAGAGTGACATAACCTACTTTTATTTGAACGGCCGTCATTACTATCTCGTGCTCATTATCGATGTGTTTACGCGGCTAATCGTTGGTCATGCGGTGAATGACCACCTCAGAGCAGAGGCTAATGTGGAAGCGTTGAAGAAAGCTTTTGATCGGATGGACTTTCCTCCATGGGGCTTGATCCATCACTCTGATCATGGGTCACAATATGGTGCGAAGGCTTACCTAGAACTACTAAAGTCCAAACAGGTTCATGTGAGTATGGGAGATGTCGCCTGGGAAAACCCCTACGCTGAACGAATCAATGGGATCATTAAGAATGAATACTTAAGGTACTGGGAAATCAAAGACTATCGTGCGTTGGTTACCAAAACAAACAATGCTGTGAACCACTACAATACCAAGAGGAAACATAGAGCCTTCGAAATGGAGTTTACCCCAGAAGAGTTCAATCAAAATCCAGTAACTTCATCACCTCAAGGTGGATATCACTTGACCATCTATGCAAAGGATCGGCCTGATGCTGTTGAAGCACCGAGAAGATGTGAAATACATAACTTAGAGACGTTCCAATGTCTCTTGAAATAATAGCAGAAAGTTGAACAAAACGGTCAACGCTATTTAGGGAAGGTCATTCCACCGCGATCTGCAATCCGCAATCCGCGTTCCTTTAAAAAAACCCTCAGGGAAAACCCTGAGACAAGTCTAAGGGAATACACTGAATTTACACCTAAACACCTCAAAAACATAGCATTGAAGAACAATTGACCGAGTTCGATCACCTAGTTTCGTCGACAACAAAACCACAAACTAACCGACGATGCAAACTCGAATTCTACATTTTCTAGGCCTCATTTTGGCGTGCACTTTGACTGCTATTTCTATTCAAGCACAGGACGGTTGTACTGACCCCATAGCGTGCAACTATGACCTCAATGCCGTTGACGACGACGGTAGCTGCGAATACAACATCTTCATTCCATTCAATCCTGGTGATGGTCCTGCTATTCTCTCATGTACCAACCCTCAGCCTGGTGTTTATCACACTGGAAATCAAGATTGTTTGGAGACACTCATCGCGCTCGACCCGTATTGCGTGAACACCAATTGGGACGCCATTTGCCAGAGTGATTATGAAGCATGCCTTGGATGCGATGAGCTGGTTTGGATGGTACCTTATGATTCAGCGAGTGCTCCTGCCATTCAAGGATGCGCCGATAGTGTACCAGAAGGTTACTACATCCCGACAGATCAAACTTGCCTCATTACCGTACTGCAGAGCGACACCTATTGTACTCAGAATGAATGGGATATTATTTGCCAAAACTCCTATGACCTATGTGCCCTAGGTTGCCCGGGTAATTGGCACATTCCGATCTTCCCTGGGGCGAATCCTCCTGTCTATGCATGTGAAACACCGGTGGGTTACATGAGCTTCCCTCAGTATCAAGTATGTATTGCACAGACCATTGCGGCGAACCCGGAATGTCTCGTTTCTGGATGGAATGAAACCTGTGACGAAGCCTTCGACTGGTGCGCCTTTGGCTGTACAGATGCTCAATGGTTGCTACCTTATGATGCAGCGTCTTTGGATGCGGAATATGGTTGTCCGCCAGCAGGTGATTACTATGTACCGGATCAAGACTGTTTGGAATCTACTTTCGATTCAGATCTATTCAGTATTTGTCTCACCAGTGACTTCACAGTGATTTGTGAAGAGGCATACAACTTCTGTCAGTACGGTTGCAGTTCCCCTAACTACTGGCTGCCTTATGAAACGGATATCCTGCCTGCCATCATCTCATGTAATGACCCAGGAAACGACTATTACTTGGCCGATTCAGCTTGCCTCGAACCTATCATCGTTGACAATCCCGAGTTCTTTGATAACAACTGGTCATCAGCACTCAACAGTGTGTACGAACAATGTCTTTTGAATTGCAATTTCGGAGCGAAGTGGCACATCCCATACATTCCTGGACAAGGCAATAATCCAGCGATTTACTCTTGTTCTCGTCCGGTAGGGTATTGGGAAGCTGATCAAGATTGTGTTCTCGAAGTGATTTTATCAAACAACGATTTTGCGAACATGGATTGGTCGGCTGAAGCACAAGAAATGTACAACATCTGCACTCTCGGCTGCACGGATGCCACTTGGTACATCCCAGATGGGAATAATATTGGACCGGCCATTCTCGCCTGCGATGCACCTGATTCTTACAGCGCTGCTATTGACTACGACTGTATGATAGAAATACTCATTTTAGACGGGTACTGTACTACCGAAGAATGGGATGAGCTTTGCAATAACATCTACCTCAACTGCGCAAGCATAGGTTGTACCTACGAATGGGCGTGTAACTACAGCCCACTCGCGGTTGAAGACGACGGCACCTGCGGCCTCCCAGGATGTATGGATTTTTCTGCGACTAACTACGATCCACAAGCCACTTGTGACGACTCCAGCTGTATCTACGTCAGCGACTGTCAAGCTGATTTCAACGGCAACGGCCAAGTAGATGCTGGAGATCTATTAACATTCCTAGCGTCCTTCGGGCTAGTTTGTGATTGACGCAGAATGTTGAGTTGAGAAGCGCGGAATCTTAGGACTATCCTGGGTTTCGCGTTTTTCTTTTCTCAAGGCGTTCGGCTTTAGGCGTTAGACTGTGGACTGTGGACTGTGGACCGGAGGAATAATAAATAATGAATCGTGACTAATGAATTGTGATTCGGATTTCGCCGTTTATTGACAACTCACCTGCACTAGATTGCCCACGGAGCAATCTCTACATCTGTTCTAAGGTCAGAGAATGTTGCGTAAGGCGTAACGAAAGTCTCAGTCCACGGTCCACAGTCCACGAACCACCCATTCATTCAACATTCCACCAAACTCCACCGCGTTCCGCGTTCCTCTCACCTTTTCCCTACCTTCGAACCATGAAGGAAAACGTAGGTAGTATCGACCGCATCGTTCGTATCTTGATTGCCATTTTGGCTTCGATGATATATTTCTCTGGATTAGTAAGCGGAATTCTAGGCTACATCGTTCTCGCCGTTGGCGGAATCATGTTGCTGACTTCTATCACTGGAGTGTGCCCGATCTATAAGATGCTTGGGATGTCGACGTGTAAGCGTAGTAAGCGGTAGACCGTGGACCGTGGACCGTGGACCGTGGACCGAAAGAATAATATATCATGATTCGTGATTAATGAATTATGATTTAGCATCCGCAGTTAACTGTGAACTAAGAACCACGCACTACGTACTACGAACCATGTACCACGAACCGCATCACCCCTTCTTTCGGATCTTCACCCTCACAATCTCTGAGCATTTTCGTGTCTGCTTATGTTTGGGCTCAATTTTGACCAACGCATACACTTCATCTTTCCCCGTTTTGTCTTCGTTGAGCATGTCTTTGATCACCGAACCTGTGATACAGCGATCCCAGCTTTCTTGTCCGCGGGGGTTGATGGTGCGGTTGGAGAAGGTGAGCAGACGATCGTCTTTGCCGTTGAACATTTTATCGTCACCCCAGAGTTCGATGCGTTCAATGAACTCTTCTCTGGCTTCTGCAGCGCTCGATTCAAGGGTGTATTCGACCGTGACATCGAGTCTTCTGGTGTTGGCGTTCTCAATCGCCAAGCGTACGTTTCTTGGTTGCGCCATGACTAGAATTTTCGTTGAATAACATTCGATCTTCCACTCCCAGATTTAGCTACCGGAGCAACGAAAATATCTGCGTAGTACTCATCCTTATATGATGGATCTTCATTCAGATCTGCATTCGAAAAGTAGGTACTATAGCTTCGGTGAATCGTTCCCGCCTCGGCCTGGATGGGCTCATCTTTCGCGAGGTAACCGATAATCTTCCCTATGTAATTCAAGATATTCCGATCATGCGAGAACAGCAGAATCGTCTCCTCAAAATTATTTCCAGATTCATTGGCATCGAACTCGATCGAATACGACACCTTGACTTCACTCGCACTGGTCCCTGGAGCAATCTCCAAGTCGACATTTTTGATTTTCGGCATCAGAAAAGGGTTTATCCGAAGGTCGGGAATTCAGGAAAAAGATGCTTCCTCCAAAAGGAGTAGCGGGATTGCGGATAGAAATGTAAATAATGAATCGTGATTAATGAATAATGATTTGGCCTTCACTATTATCCACGCACTACGAACTAAGAACTACGAACTGACTGACTCCAGATTGCCTACGGGGCAATCTCTACATGAGTTCGAAGGTTATAGAGCGTTGCGCAAGGCGCCACGAAAATTCGGGTATGTTCAAATAACTGTGTCTGTTTATTAATTCTCAATCCAAGGTTTTATCCGTTCTGGGTAATTCAAGAGAAG
>JAKVAX010000013.1 GCA_022447625.1 Flavobacteriales bacterium
GATTACAATAGGCTTGTCTGATTTTTTCTTTTTCATTCCATATCTAAGTTAAGTAGACACAGTTGAATGAACAGTCTCAGACGAGAGTCTAGAATCAATAACCAATAACCAATAGCTAAGAACTAATCATGCTATCCTCCGGAGGCGGACTAACCACATGCTAAATCCCGATCGGTAATGACGCATATATGCGCCCCTAATGCCTTTATAAAGACCCGAGCACAAAAAAAGCCGCTCATAGCGGCTTCCCTTCATTTATTTCAGATTATCAGTTCGCGCGATTGAGCGATTGCTCTTCATCATCCTCCTCATCGTCGTCGTCATCGTTAACCGTGTCAGGATCGTCGTCTGGACGATCTTCACCTGAACGATTTTGATTCTTATCAATACCAGTATAAACTACATCTTCTTCTTCGTCACCGCCATATGCAGCGCGGTCTTGAGCCTCAACAGCGGCTTCAACCGGCTCGATCACCTCGTACTTCTGACAGCCAGTTACGGCCACCATAACTACGGTGATTAGCAGGACAAATATGTAATTCAATTTCACCATGGTATTCTATGGGTATTAACAAATATACGTAGAGAACGTGGAAAAACCAAGATTAGTTGGCGTAAAAGTCTTGAAAATCAACGGGAAGTATCAGTTCTACCCGCGTTCCACTAGTCTCTTTTCCTTTGTTTTTCAGTTCATACGGACCGATCAACTTTACGTCTTTACGAGTCATTTTTCGTAAAAGTTCGATGCGTCCAGTCGTAATATTCATCCCCTGGGAGATGTGATCATCGCCACGATCGTCCTTGGCGGCACGACTGGTATCAATACCAATACCGTCGTCTGTAATGACAAAGGCCACTTCATCTGTGCCTTTCATGTAGATGTCAACCTCGATGTAGCCGCATTCTTCCTTAGGGAGGATGCCATGCCAGATGCTGTTCTCCAAAAATGGCTGCAATAGCATGGATGGAACCTTGTTGGATTCCTGATCCACTTCATCATCAACGTGGATCTCAAATTCAAACTTGTCTTTGAAGCGCATGTGCTCCAAGCCTAAGTACAGTTCCAATCGTTCAATCTCTTCCCGCAGACTGGTGAAATTCACCTGAGAACTGTCTAGGTTCTTTCGAATCAGCTTGGCGAAGCTGCTCAAGTACTTATTCGCCGCTAATCGGTCTTGACGGTTGATGTAATACTGAATCGAATTCAAGGCATTAAAGATGAAATGGCGATTCATACTCGAATTCAACGTCTGCTGCTCCAAAGAAAGCATCTTCGACTTATACTCGAGTTTCTCCTTTTCCATCTTCTCGATGAAGGCTTGTTTACGACGATGATAAATGAAGTATACAATGCCTGAAATGGCCAATATCTCGAGGGCTATGAACCACCAACTAAGCCAAAATGGAGGCGAGATGCTAAAGCTAAATGAAGCCGTTTCACCAGGATTTCCATACTGGTCAATGGCGCGTACCTTAAAGGTGTAATCATCGAAAGGTAGACTCGAATAAGTTGCAAAATCTGTCTCCGTCACACCTTCCCAATCCTCCTCAATGCCCTCAAGCATGTATTGATACTTGATACCTTCCGGTTGCGACAGCGCTAAAGCATCAAAAAAGAACGAGAAATGGTCATCGTTGTGCGGCACTTCTAACGCTACTGGCCAGTCTCCATAAGCGCTAATTTCTTGTTCATACTCGTTCCAATTGGCTTTCTCTAGGTTGATGCGGATATCTGAAATGGCAATCGCCGGTGGAGTGGCCCTTGAACGATTGAGAACAAATTCTCGATCAACCACCGTAAGCGCTTGACTAGTTCCAATCCATACACGATCATCGCTCACATGAATGGCATTTTGATTCGTCTCGAGGAAACTAATTCCGTCGTGTTTACCAAGTCGACTCCATTGGTATTCACCACCTTCAAAAAGACCAAGGAACACTCCGTCATTGGTCCCTAGCCATGCGTGTTGATCTTTATCGAAACGAATAAAGTTGACGTGGTTAGCACCGAATCCGCCTTTCAGTTTGATGGGCTTAATCTCGCCTGCGGCGGAAATCGTGCAGAGCCCACTTTCGGTTCCTACCCAAATCGTTCCGCGCTCATCTTGAGCAATACAATAGGTCGAGTTGTCTGGAAGTCCGGTTGACTCATCAAATACAGTAAACTCGGTATCATTCCAACGGAAAACACCGGCGTTACTAGCTATCCAAAGATCGTCGCCCATTCGAACGATGCCTCTAATCCTTTTCCGTGGTACGCTTTCAATCATTTCAAATTCTCCAATAGCTAGGGAATAGCGAACGAGTCCTCTTGCGGTTCCTACCCATAGCACTCCTTCTTCTTCCAACAGACTCAAAATTCGCTTGTGTGGCAGACCGTCTTCCTCAGTGAAGGTGCGTTGGATATCGCCATTCTCATATAGACTTAATCCTCCAGAAGTTCCGAACCAGTATTGTCCGTCTAGCCCTTTTGAAGCACTCCAAACACGAGAGCTTTTAAGGCCTGTTCCAATACCATAATTGATCACCGAGTCTTCCATAATATGCGAAAGCCCGTTGTCATAGGTACCTACCCAATAGCCATTCGATTCATCCGGAAGGATGGTCATGACAATGTCGCCGGCAATGAGGTCATCGCTGTTGAAGTGCATCACCTGATCTCCGATAAACTTCAACAGTCCACTCCCGTTACTACCGAGCCAAACGTTTCCGTCTTTGTCGCACAGAATCCCGCGGATGTCAGAATTTGGAAGACCGTTGAATTCGCTGAACGCAGCTACATCAAGAACTTCTCCATTTTCATCGACATACAAGCGAGAGAATCCATCGCGAGATTTTAGCCAGAACTCACCTTCTTGACCGGGTGTGATTCCGGAAATATTTTCACTGATTAAACCATCATTCGGACCAATAAAACGAAGTCCATTGGGAGTTCGATGCACTACACCTTGCCCTACGGTGGCAATCAATAAGCCGCCCTTCCCATCAGGATAAGCGTCCATAATGGTGGCGTCAATGCTGTCACTAGTGAGGATGATTTTGGAGATACCGCCTTTTCCCTCCCAGTGAATGCGGTCTTTGTAAATGGTGTAAAAGTTGACACCCAGGCCCATATCAGCGACGGTGCGTTTAGCGTGACCTTCTTCGATGAATCGATGCCATTGTCCCTTTTCAAAAGTAACGGCGCCGTCTTCGGTAGAGATGAAGAGTTTGCCATTGTCTTCTCGGATGTGGTTCACTTGAGCATCCTCCATTCCTTCTGGGAAGCGATGCGTTTCAAACGAATTTCCATTGAAAAGACTGATTCCTCCGACCGATCCAAATACCATGAGGCTGTCACGAAATTCCGCGATAGCGTTGACCTGATTCCCGAGCAAGCCATCTTGACGTGAGAAGTTTCTAAAGCCATCACCATCGAAACGACTAACGCCTCCAAGGGTGCCAAACCAGAGGTAGCCTAGGTGGTCTTGATGAAAACAACGTACCTGTGATTGCGCCAGGCCGTCATTTGTGCTCCATTCGATGAAAGGCAGGGTTTGACCGTTTCCGCCAATGGCGAAAAGAGAAATAAAGATGAGAAATAGCAGCTTTTTCATCCAGCGTTTACACGTTCAAGGAATACTTGCAACTTACGACGAGCAATGGGGATTTCATTGTCGTTAGAGAGGATCACAAAGCCACCTTCTTGGCGAGAATATTCTTTAAGGTGGTGAGCGATATTCACAATGTAACTGCGGTGCAGGCGGAAGAAGATACGTTTGCTCAAACGTTCTTCAAAGTACTTGATCGTTTTACTGCTCAGAATGCTTCGTCCATCAGATAAATGAACCACAGTGTATTGATCTTGGGCTTCAAGATGGGTGATGTCTTTTGAATTGAGAAAGCTCACTCCTTCAGAATGTACGATAGGTGTACGATCTTCATCAAGTACTTCCGTAATCTTTTCCGCGATAGCGTCAACATTAACCTCAGAAGCAGAACGACCATTGACAATTTGACGAACGCGTTCAACGGCTGCTTGAAGCTCTTCGATGTTGATCGGCTTTTCGAGGTATTGCGCAGCGTTCTCCTTGTAGGCACGAAGAGCGTGCTCACCATGGGCAGTCGTGAAAATAACTTCAAAGTCACGATCGTTGAACATGTTCAAGAACCCGAAGCCGTCTTTGGCTGGCATCATCACATCAAGGAAAACGAGGTCTGGATCCAACGCTTCAACAAGGGCCTTTCCTTCGCGAGCGTCAGGAGCGGTGCCCATAATCTGAATTCCTTCGCAGAAATCCGTTACCATCATTTTGAGGTTATCGCGAGCGTTTTGCTCATCGTCGATGATAATTGCACGAAGTATCTCCTTCATAATTCCCGTCTTAGTGAAAGGAAGATAAGCGGAACGAGCCGTAAATGAGGGAGCAAACTAATAAACGGTAGCGTTCAGTAAACAAACGGTAAATCAGAGTGATTTCACTCGTGTCAGAAAATCTGACAGGCGAGCACGAGCGACTGGAACCTGCGAACCATCGGAGAGAACCGCAATGTGCCCGTCTGTTTTTAGGTACTCTCGGAGTTCTTGAATGTTGATTATGTGTGACTTGTGGACTCTGCAAAAGATGGCTGGATCCAACATGTCGTCATAGATTTTCATGTTCCGACTATCATAGAAAGAAACACCGTCTTTAAAGTAAAGGGTGGTGTAGGTACCATCGGCCTCTAAGCGAACGATCTCATCATCATTGACGATTCGGAATCCCTTCTGGTGATGCAGGGTGATTTTTTTCGGACGTTGGTTGGCCTTCAATGTTTCTGTGAGTGCCTTTAGGCTTTCCAAATAAGCAGGCTGGCTTGACGGTTCGGCAACGAAGGTGTGTTGGTATTCAATCAGCTTCTCAACCGCACTTCGAAGATCTTCGATATCAACAGGCTTGAGCACGTAGTGAATGGCGTTCGCATTGAAGGCCTGCACCGCATAGTCTTTGAACGCAGTCACAAAGACCACTTGGAAGTTCAGACTTGGTGCCTTCTCTAAGAAGTCGAACCCTTCGCTACCGCTTGGCATTCGGATATCAAGGAAGACAACAACAGGTTAGAATTCTTGAAGCATATCTAGGGCGTTGTTCACACCGGAAGCATAGGCTACGACCTTGATTTCAGGACAGAAATCATCAATCAGCATGCGCAGATTTTCTCTGGCATGGAACTCATCATCTACGATTAATGCTCTCAGTTGGTCCATTTGCTTCTTCAAGTATAAGGCCTTCGCGGCAAGAGGTCAAAAAGTGTAACCTAAACTCTGCATTCCGCGTAAAGGGAGAGACCAAACTTGAGATAACCTAACGTACTATGCACTTATTCGCATTCCTCAACCGATTGAAGGTTCAGGTCAGTGATGACCAACGCTACATTGATGTAGCCTACACTCCTGGTTCCCCAGACGCATTATATGACATTTGTGACGTGAATGGTCGTATCATAAAAACGGGCAAAATCAATCGCGATTCTATGCGCGTAGCTGTTTCAGATCTGTTGAATTCAGCTTATGTCTTCCTCGTACTAGATGGAGATCGTATCCGAACTCAGCGATTCACAATCCACCGATAGATTTAAACCATTGGATCAAATGTTGAGTGGCCTTATTGGGATCCTCAAATTGTGACATGTGTCCTGTTTGATCCAAGACTTTCCAGAAACTAGGGTTGACCCTAGTTTTTTCTTCATCCATACCGTCCATTGGTAATCTTGGATCAGCCTTTCCAAGAAGATATCCTACAGGAAAAGAAGCGTTATTGAGCGTTTCTTGATGATCACTGCGGTCTCGTATGATCTTCAGATGATGCGCAATTACTTCACTGGGCATTTCGTTAGCCTCTTTTGAAAGTTGTACCACCAGCGCTTCATAGGAGGCTTTTTTGGTTTCTGGAAAAAGGCCGCCAATCATTGAACGTGTGTAGTGCACTTTGTGGGTTTTAACCATTTCTATGGCGCGGTCACGGAGTGCTTTCTTTTCCTCGGCGTCTTCACATGAGGTGGAATGAAACATCATCAATGACCCCACTCGTTCAGGTGCGCATTGCGCTAATTCGCAAGCAACGTAACCACCTAAGGAATGACCAATAATATCGATTTTCTCAACTTCGAGGGCATCAAGTATGTCAAGGCAAACATTAGCCAAAGACCTCATAGAGTGAAAGTCTTCAGGCATGCCGCTACTCCCATGGCCTGGAAGATCAGGAACGATGTATTGCCTATCAGGGAAGCGCTCGAGCAGAAAGTCCCACATGCTTCCCTTTTCAAGAAAGCCATGGATAAGTAGAGTAGGAGCACCTTGTCCTACCACATCGACGTTTAGCGATGCTTCTTCGCTCATATTATGGACAAGCCGTATCGAACTGACTTGTGAAGATCAACAAGTCTTCCGCTCCTACAGATCCGTTTCCATCGAAATCTGCAACACACCCGGTGGTGCATCCGAAATTAGAAAGGAACGATAGGAAGTCTGCGATATCAACGTAGCCGCTGTCATCTAGGTCAGCTGGACAGAAACAATTGGCCGGTGCTGTGAAAACACCCAATGCTACTGTACTACAAGTAGGCTCATCTGTGAATAGGATCAGCACGTCGTTTGAGCTTCCGTCACTTGACAAGTCAGAGAGGTTGATCGTCAGTGGACTTGCTCCAATAGCAAAGTCAGTTCCGTTCACGTTGATTGAACCCGTTGCTGGCGCACTGGTGAATTCAACGATGATTTCTTGTGAGTACAAGTTGGTCATTGGATCACATGCTGTTTGTGCACCTGCGGTTACGTTCTCGATAGAACATGGAGGGAAGCTCCCTTGCCAGAAGGCCACTCCATACTGGGAGCCGTCTCCCGTATATGAATATGGCGAAACGAGAGAGACAAAATCTCCAATCCCCCAATAGCCTGCAGATACCGCTAAGGCTTCGTTGCCATTTCCTCCGCTACCCCACTGAACGAAATCGAGGAAGTCATCTACTACTAGAAGATTGGCACCCGGTGCAAAGAGTTCCATAGTTGAACCAGTTGGATTCGGATTCCAGACATTCCACTGAAGCGTCACAGAACCTGTAGGTGGAATCACAATTGAACCGTCTACTGCAGTCAGCGCACTCGCTAATGTGAACGAGAATTCAGAACCAAGGATAAAGCTACTCACATCAATCGCACACGAGCCGTAGTTCGTTAATGTGATTTGCTTCACATCCGTATCTACTGCTGTGATACGCACGTTGTCACAACATGACTGCGGTGCGGTAAAGGCGTTAGATTCTTGGTATACACAGTCTGTTTCCGAAGTGAAGAAGATGTCAAGATCTACACCTTGTCCGTCTGAAGGAAGTCCGAGAATGTTAATAGTCTGAGGAGAACCTTGAATTGTGAAGAGGTTGCCATTTACGTTGATCAATCCTCCTGCAGGCTCACCAGAGTACTCAACAATGATTTGCTGGTTGTAAGTATTCGTTGCTGGATTACACGGTGTTTGTGTTCCTAGTGTCACATTTGAGATAATACAACCACCTACAGTCCATCCAATGTCTGTGAAGATACCTTCTACGATTGGACCTGGATCGTGATGTGCTTCTGCCGTTCCAACGAACGGAGTCATCAAGGCATTTCCACTACCTGCGCCGTAGGTTCCCTCGTTCAAGTGAGAGTAGCTCGACCCACCATTCCAAGAACCAGGAGCGTAGATACGTGGACGGTTTCCGTTGTTGTTTCCAACACCTTCAGCACCGTTCCAGTAAAGCTGGTTGCTTGTAAGGGCGTTTCCAAGAGCTGTTGTTCCACTTGCGTAAGTGTCAACGAGATCATCACCGTCAAGTTCTTCAACGAAACGGTCATAGATGATTGGGTCACCTGCAATACCTAAGAAACCTGTACCACCACTTACGTTACCACTACCAATGAATCCGAGACCGTGACACAACTCGTGGAGTACCACCGTTACGAAGTCGTATTGACCTCCTGGCGTGTTACCATCTGTGCCGTAGTACCAGTTGGCGTTACTGTTGAAGGTACATGAAAGGTCAAAGGAGGTTATGTCATTATCAGAACCGCGAAGTTTGTTTGCTAAGGCAGCTGGGTAGAATGTATCTGGCTCCGTCGCTCCAGGGAAATTCCGGAAGTATCCATCTGCACCAGCGAATCCAAGTGTTCCACCAGAGAGTGATTGCCAATTCGCTTCAAGTGTAATCGGCACACTAGAAGTCAACAGACTCGCCCAGATATCAACCGCAAATTGAAAGGCTGTTTGAGCCTCTGCAGAGAACCCATTATAAACCACCGAGATGACTACAGAACGTTCTGCTCCTGGAATAAATCCTTCTGGTGGAGGTACGTAGGTGAACTCATCGATCCCCGTTCCTTGGAGTCCGTGTTCACACCCGTTCATATGTCCTTTTTTATAATCGCTCAAGCCGCATACGAGCTGAGCATTCACTGTTACGGCCGATAGAATAAAGGCCAGCGCAATAGTAAGCTGTTTCATGGTTAGGTCTCCGATAAGGGTGACTAAGATACGCATTTGATGACAGACGATTATCGCGAATCGCTGTCACAATCACTATAACAGACTAGTTCTCACTAAGTTTAGATTCAATTCGGGAGAGACTATCAGTGATCTCACGAATCTTCAACGAATCAACCTTACTCAGTGGAGTGACCGGGAAGTCAAACATCATAAATGCACGTGCTCTCCACATCTCAAGAATCTCATCTGCCGCGACTTCATAAGGGGCATACTCCGGATTCTCGCTGATTAATCGGAAAGTGCCATTGCTGCCGATAAGGTTCTCTACTCGTTTGAAAACGATACCATCATTTTTGGTAACCACGATGTACGGATGACTGCCTCCGGAATTCCGGATATCGTTCTCATAACTGGAAAGCACGTAGCTCCCTTCTGGAAGTGGGTGCATACTTTCTCCTTCTACCTGAAACATTCGCAATGAGAGGTCTTGAGGGATTTCTTTAACAGGCATGCTAAACTGAGGAAGGCCTTCAATGAAATCCAAATCGCCGTAGCCATCAAGGTAACCTGCGGCCGCCTTGACTGGAACCACGGTAATCAATTCCTCCTCGCTGCTTTTGTCTACAGCAATGGAGAGGATTTTCAATGGGATTTCAGAGTTGAATTCCGCGCTAGCGGGAGTGTCATCCAAAGAACGAATGACCAAATCATCCAAAGAAATATTGAAGAATTCCGCGATAGCAATTAAGGTCTGAAGACGAGGCTCAGCACGGCCTTCTTCATACGCACCAATCACGCTCCTGTTCAGGCCTAGCTTCTCAGCCAGCTGTCCTTGAGTCAGCGATTGCTGCTTGCGTAAAACGCGAAGATTCTTTCCTAAGAACGACATGGGTTCAAAGGTAAGCAATGGCATTCAGATGAACCTTTTTTGTGGAATCGTGTACGGAGGGACATCAATCTTAAAAATGATAAGACAATGAAACGCATGCTTATTCTCTTCTTCATGGCAGTGACCGTTTCGGCGCTAGCCAAAGACAAAGAAACCAAAGTAAAAACGAGCATTTCGGAAGCGACTGTTTTCGAATCGGGAGCTCAAGTTGTTCGCAGTGGAAAAGCGAGCATACCCGCAGGGACCAGCCTGCTGATCTTTGATGAATTGAACACCGCGATCGTTCCTTCTCAGATTCTATTCAACGGAAAAGGAGACTTTACTGTGCTCGCGAGCTATCACCGCTACCAAGTAGACACCATTGCCGGGTGGGATGTGGCTGAAGACCGCAAGAAGCTCGAAAAGGAACGCACCAAGTTGCAGCAAGAAATTGCACGTGAACAGGGTTGGCTACAGATTTATGATCGCGAAGAACAGATGCTTCAAGCGAATCAAATTTTTGGAAGCAAGGAAGACGGAATCGAAATCACAAAACTCAAAGAAGCCGCCGAATTCGTGCGCCAACGCTACCTCGATATTCGCACGAAACGACTTGAGATTCAAGATCGTATTGACGAAATGAATGTTCGTGTGTACGAGATCAACAATGAGTTGAACATGCTTGGTGGCATTCAGACGAAGCAAGAGCTTCAGTACATGGTGCGCATCAATTCTGAAAAGCAGCAGTACGCTGAGTTCAATTTGACCTACCAAGTGGCAAACGCCGGCTGGACGACCGGATATGATGCGTGAGTGAATTCAGTCAGTGAGCCATTAGAATTGATTCAAAACGCGCATGTATTCCAGAATTCCGGTGAAGACTGGGAAGATATTGACCTGATCATCTCCACAGGAACTCCTTCGCGTAACCACACGAAGCCCAATCTATCGCCATGGTATATCAATCAGCAGCCGGTATACCAACAGCCGCAACCAACAGGATATCGCGGTGATTTGAATCAAGGATTAAGAGCTCAAGCATACGATCCAAGTGTTCAGAATGTGCAGGGAAGACTTCTTGACGAGAACGGACAACCACTCATTGGTGCAACGATTGTAGTGCCAGGAACAACCACTGGAACAGTAACCGATGTCAATGGCTACTACAACTTAAATGTGCCTCAAGGCGCAACGACGCTTTCATACAATTACGTGGGGTACCAAGCGGAATCACTGCCGATCAGTACTTACAATATGAATGTTTACATGAATTCAAACACGGCGAGTTTGAACGAAGTAGTCATTTCCTCAGACGCTATACAACGTATTGACAATGGAAGCCTATTCGGAGGAGCTAATAAAGACAACAGCCTCGATCTCAACTATGCGCCCGTTGCAATTGCTTATACACCAACTTCCACGAAGTTCGAAATCGAAGCGAAGTATAACATCCCAAGTGATGGAACACGTTATGTTGTGAAGATGCAAGACATCTTGATACCAGCTGATTTTGTGTACCAATGCACACCTAAACTTGACCCATCGGTATACCTCACAGCGCGAATCACTGATTGGGAAGACTACAACCTCTTCGACGGAAACATGAACATCTACTTCGAAGACAGTTACGTAGGTCAAGCCCAACTTGGATTGCAATACGTAGAAGATACCCTCACTTTATCTCTGGGTCAAGACGAACGCATCGAAGTCAAGCGCCGTCGTATCAAAGCCGACCGGAAAAATCAAGCCATCCAAGGCACCCGTAAAGACGTACGTGAATGGAACTACGTGGTACGCAACAACAAGCGTGAGCGCATCAATATCCAGGGAGACGACCACATTCCAGTGACCACATCTGAAGAGGTAGAAATCGAAGCAGAAACCCTTGACGGAGGCCACCTAAACGAAGCCACAGGTCGCGTAGTTTGGGACTATGAAATCCCAAGCGGCAAGCAAAAAGCATTCAAGCTGAAGTACTCGGTGAAGTATCCGAAGGAGCTTTATGTTCGACTTGAATAGCCTATAGCCTAACGCCTAGTTATCATACTTCGCCTTATACTTACGATAAAGCTGCAACTGACGATTGTCAAGGTCGATCGCGCGGCCTTGGATGTATGCATGCGTGACATCGTTAGTGCGCATATCGAGGGCGTCACCTGTTGAAATGAACAGCGTGGCGTCTTTTTCTTTTTCGAGGGAACCGAGACGGTCGTCTACACCTAGGATTTTTGCGGTGTTTAAGGTCATAGCCATTACGGCTTCTTCGTATTCCAATCCATAAGCAACGGCTGTACCTCCGTAGAAAGGTAGATTTCGCGTGCCCATCTGCTCCATGTCTCCGGCGTTTTCAATGCAGAACATGACACCTGCTTCCTGAAGCAAGGCTGGGAGTTTGTAAGGCAGATCCACATCGTCTTGATCAAAACGAGGAAGACTGTGAACACGCTGAATCATGACACTGACATTGTTCTCATTGAGTAGATCTGTGACCAGATGGCTGTCGTAACCACCAATGATAACCATATGTTCGATACCCATGGTGCGCTTGAAATGAACAGCTTCAGTGATTTGTTTGATGTCATTTGCATGGACGTACAGACGATGCTCTCCGTTGAATAGTCCGCACATGGCTTCGTATTTCACCTCGGTGATTTCTTGCTCGGCTTCACAGTATGCCTTCGCCTCAGTGAAGAAGCGAGTGATCTCTTGTTTCGTCTGATCGTAGGTCTTGCGCTTCTTGAATTCCGTCTTGCCGTGTTGGCTGTGACGGTGGTGAACATATGGCCAGTTCAAATGCACGCCATCGACCATTTCGATAGCTGCGTCTTCCCAGTTCCACCCATCGAAGTGTACGATGCTGCTGCTTCCACTGATGATCCCGCCACGTGGGGTGATCTGTCCGATCAAAACACCATTTGTTCTCACCGTTGGGGTCACCTCGCTTTCTGTGTTGAAGGCGATGATTGAGCGAACGTTGGGACGAAAAGTTCCGGTTTCATATTGATCACGCGTGGCACGTACCGCACCGATTTCTTGTAATCCGAGGGTTGAATTCGGAGCGATGAAACCAGGATAAACGTGCTTTCCAGTGGCGTCAATAATCTCATCATATTCGGCTTGGTTGACTCCGCGTTGCGGACCAGCGTATTTGATAATCCCGTCTTTGAATCCGATGGCTGATTCTTCCACGACCTCGCCATTGCCCATGTGAGCTGTGGCGCCAACAATCAAAATCGACTTCGTTTGTTTTGATCCAGGAGTAGGTTGTGCCCATGCCATCACAGTCACAACACAAAGGATGAGAAGGATACTGTACTTCTTCATGGCTTATCGGATTTCTTCAGTTGCACTATCACAGTGATAGCGGTGTGGAACTCGTTCCATCGGTTTCTTTTTTCCTTCACCTCCAGCATTCAACATTTGCTGAACTAGTCGTGCACGTTCTTCACGCATTTCTTGACGGAGTACTTGATCACGTTCTTGATCGTAAAGTCTACGACCATCAACAAAGGTCATGCGAGCCTGTGCGTAGATGCTCAATGGATGGTCAGTCCAGATAACGAAATCAGCATCTTTACCCACTTTGATCGACCCCATGCGGTCATCGAGATGAAGCAGTTTAGCGGGGTTAAGCGTAACGAACTTCAGGGCCTCTTCTTCAGGCACGCCTCCGTACTTCACAGCTTTGGCTGCCTCTTGATTGAGTCGCCTCGCCATTTCGGCGTCATCGCTATTGAAAGCGGTAATTACCCCTTGTTCCCATAGGATGGCTCCGTTATGTGGAATGGCATCTTTGACCTCGAATTTGTAGGCCCACCAGTCAGAGAAACTCGACCCTCCAGCTCCGTGCTCGAACATTTTATCGGCTACTTTATATCCTTCCAAAATGTGAGTGAAGGTGTTCAGTGTGAAGCCCATTGAATCAGCCACGTGCATCAACATGTTAATCTCATCTTGACGGTAGCTGTGACATGAAACAAAGCGTTCACTTTCGATGATTTGCAAGAGCGTCTCCAACTCAAGGTCTCGCCTTGGAGCGGTTGGGAACCCACCTTTACGACGTTGACGACGTGTCAAGGTGGCCATTTCTTCTTCATAGACATCCCAGGCCTCACCGTATTCACGGGCTCTGATGAAGTGATCGTAGAATACTTGCTCCACACCCATGCGCGTTTGCGGGAAACGTGAACGGTAGTACTCACCCCAATTCGACTGCTTCACATTTTCACCAAGGGCGAATTTGATGAAAGGTGCGTCGGTCTCGATGAGCATTTCCTCCGGCGTGCTTCCCCATCGCATTTTGATGATTCCGCTTTGACCACCAATTGGATTAGCCGAACCGTGAAGCAATTGAGCAGCTGTTACCCCTCCGCTGAGCTGGCGATAAATGTTGACGTCTTCGCTATTCACTACTGAGGCGATGCTTACTTCAGCTGAGCTTGCTTGAGTACCTTCATTCACACCTCGTGAAATGGCAATATGTGAGTGCTCGTCGATGATCCCAGGCGTGAGGTGAGCCCCCTGAGCGTCATATTGCACGATGTCAGGAAGTGTTCGCCCGTACAAAGCATTGAGATCAATGGTTTGTCCAACTGCCTTGATCTTACCATCGGCAATGAGTAACTGTCCGTTTTCGATGATGCCGTCCTCTTCACATGTCCAAATGGTGGCATTCGAAATGAGCAATATCTCTTGAGCGGGTTGTTCTTTCCAACCGTAGGCAACAAATGGGTAAGTGATTTCAGGAATATTGGTGACTAAGGTGTCTGTTCTTTCAGACGCTAGCGCGGAACGCTTCGCTTCTTTTGGTTTCTCCACCTCGTTGTCTTTTACTGCGGCCCATTCAATCCACTCACCGCTTGGATTTTCTCCTTTACCTTTCCAGATAAGACCTTTAAAGGCGTTTCCGTTAAGACGGTAGGTGCCGTCAAAGACGCCTTCGGTAGGACCAAACTGAAGGCCGATCATTTCGCCTTCTTGTTTGATTTTTACTTTCACCATTACGGTGTCAGCTCCTTCTTTTCCTTGGGTAATCACTTCGAAAGATCCCTTGTGTTTGCCAGGTTCACCTATCACTTTGAGGTTCAAGCTCTTATCGTTGGAGGTAAGCGAGTATTCACCGCTCAAATCCGGAATGCTGCGGTCAATGATAATGTACTGTTCACCTTGCACCCAGTTCTCTACAATCTTGCTTCCTTCATTGAACAGAGGTCCTGATGTCAGGATGAAGTTGGCGAGCATGCCATTCCGCAGTGTTCCCACCATGTCTTCCATTCCAACCAAGCTGGCTGGAGTTGCGGTCAACGCGCGTAGCGCGTCTTCCTCTGAAAGTCCGGCGTCAATGGCTTTTCGTACTTGCCCGATCAGCATTCCAGGATCTTTTAATCCTTCAGCGGTAAACGTCACTTGGATACCGGCGTCAACGAGCAGGCCTGGATTCGATGGGGCCAATTCCCAATGACGTAATTCATCCAAGCCAATCATACGAGCGAGGTAAGGATCACTTACATCATACGCTTCTGGAAAATCAAGCGGAATGATGAGGGCACCGCCGCTATTCTTGATGGCTTCTAGGCGTTGGTACTCATCTCCGTTTCCGATGAAGTTGTATTGAACACCGAACTCATCGCCCACTCAATCTGCTCTGAGAATATCTAGTCGGTCGCGTACTTTAAAGAACTGTGGAAGTTCTTGATTCGCAATCCAGGCTTCTAAGCTGAGGTTTCCTTCATTGACTTCGTCGCTCGTAGCATACCAATTCGCATCGCAATATGTTTGTCGTAGCAAGGCAATTACACCCATCAATGAACTCGGGTAGTTCTGAGAAGATGAGCCTTTACGGAATGCATAGAATGCCCCCGCATCGGAAGCGATGAGGTCGTTGTTTTCGTTGTCTCCGAGGGTAATGAAAGCTCCCGTTCCTCTGGCGATTCCGTCTTGTTGGTTAATCAACAGGGATCCAAAACCAGCGCTACGAAGCGACTTCGCTAAACTACTGCTATGCTCGAAATCTTCAGCTGCTCTGATCTCTGGTTTAATCGCTTGGTTCCAACCGTAAGGTCCTTTCTTGTTGCTCAGGTCTTGAGGGCCTGGCTCACGCTTCGCTTTCGGAATTTCTGGAGTGCCATAGTCGCTGTATAGATCAATGAATGAGGGGTAGATGTGGAGACCAGAACAGTCTACCTTTACCATGCCTTCTTCCTTAGCCACTTCACCAGAGGCTACGATCTTACCATCGGCCACCACCAGGTCTCCTTCCACTGCCTGATCAGCAGTAATGTGAATTGTCGCGTTGGTCAAAACATAAACGGAAGTATTCTTTTCATAGGTTCCATTCACCGGGTAGGTGTCTTGACTGAAAACAACAGTGGTGCTCAGGAGCAACAGCAGGAGCAGGATCTTTCTCATAGGATTCAGGTTCTGGTGCACAACAGAACAAGCTTCTTACTAAACTTGTTTCATTTAGAAGTTCGGCTCAATTACCTTTGCCGTGCAATAGAAAGCCGAAGATACCCCAAGCAATGGAAACGAAAAAAATACCGACTGCAGTTTATGCTGAAATGACTCCAAACCCGTCAGTGATGAAGTTTGTAGCTGATCGCATGTTGATCAACGGAGGAGAGCAAGTTCAGTACACATCGAAAGAGTCTGTGGGTGATTCATCGCCTTTGGCTGATGAATTATTCAACTTCCCCTTCGTAACGCAGGTATTCGTTTCTGCGAACTTTGTCTCAGTCACAAAAGACGATTCACTGGGGTGGGAGATGATTGTTCAGCAACTTCGTGAGTACATCCGTGAATGGCTCACAGAAAATGAAGTGGCGGTAGCATTCGTCCCAGAAAGTGCCGTCGTAACTTCGGAGAACTTCACTCCACCAACGGCTCCTTCAGCAAATCAGCCACAGCTCAGCGCTGAAGATATTATCCCTTCGGAGTTCGACGCTCAAATCAAGCAATTACTCGATGATTTCGTTCGTCCAGCCGTAGAACAAGACGGTGGCGCCATCGATTTCATGGCCTACAAAGAAGGAACAGTCTACGTCACCATGCGCGGCGCATGCAGCGGATGTCCAAGCTCAATGCAAACCCTCAAAGGTGGAATTGAGAATCTCCTCAAGACGCACATTCAGCAGGTTGAAGAGGTGGTGGCTTATGAAGGGTAACCTTTCTTAGGCCTAAGTCTTTTTTCGACTACAAGATTTTGGTTTACGTTTGTGAAGTCTTTGTTTTTTGGGGCTTTAAATGGGGTTACTTGGGTGAAAAATGCCTAGAACCTTTGAAGACCTCGTCGTGTGGAAACGTTCGCGAGGTATGGCGAATATCATTTTTGATATGTGCCGTGCCGTTGACAAGTCGAGGGTTGACTACACACTCAACAGACAAATCACAAGAGCTGTAATCAGCATAGTTTCAAATATCGCAAAAGGTTCTTCAAGACGGACCTTAAAAGACTATTGTCATTTCTTAGACATAGCGAATGCTTCTTCAGCCGAAATTCGAGCTCAGTTATACTTATTCGAAGATCAAAAGATGGCTTCGCCAGAGTTATGCGAAGAATTAAGAAATGAATGCAAAGTAATCTCTAGGATGATCTTCGGATTGCAAAAAGCACTTAGAAAAGATAGTGGGGAGGCTTAAGGCTTATGGCCTATGGCGTATGTGTTGGCATAAGGCATAAGTACTGGCTTAAGCCCTAGGCCTTAGGCCATAAGCCTTTAATATCCTGTTTTCTCCCTTACACGCTCCAAAACCCCTCTCGCAACTACGCGTGCTTTCTCGGCTCCTTTCGCGAGTTCTTCGTCGATTTTTGAGCGGTCAGCCATAAGGGTATGGTACTTTTCGCGAGCCTCTCCGAAGCGTTCGATGATAGCTTCGAGGAGGTCTTTTTTGGCGTGGCCCCAACCGTAACCGCCGGTGCGTAATTGATCAGCCATGGATTGCACTTTTTCCGCGCTAGCGATCAATTCATAAAGTTTATAAACCACTGCAGAGTCTGGATCTTTTGGATCTTCGAGTGGAGTGGCGTCGGTAATGATGTTCTTGTTGAGCGACTTCTTCAACGGTTTGTCTTCCATGAAGATGTCGATGATGTTGCCACGAGACTTTGACATTTTGTTGCCGTCAGTTCCCGGTACATACATGGTTTCTTCTTTGAGTTTGTCTTGAGGAATGACGAAGGTTTCTCCCATCTTATGGTTGAAACGACTCGCAACATCGCGGGTCATTTCAAGGTGCTGGAGTTGGTCTTTACCCACCGGCACAAAGTCAGCATCATAGAGCAAGATATCAGCTGCCATGAGCATTGGGTAGACGAACAAACCGGCATTCACATCTTCGAGGCGATCCGCCTTGTCTTTGAACGAGTGCGCCAAGGTCAAACGTTGGTATGGGAAATAACACGAAAGGTACCATGCGAGCTCCGTCACTTCAGGAATGTCGCTTTGGCGATAGAAGACAGACTTATCTGTGTCCAATCCGAAAGCTAACCAGGTGGCAGCCACCGAGTAGGTGTTCTCACGCAACACTTCTGCATCCTTGATTTGCGTCAATGAGTGCATGTCAGCGATGAACAAGAATGAGTCGTTTTCAGGCTGTTTCGCCAACTCAATCGCAGGTAGAATTGCACCCAAAATATTCCCGAGGTGCGGTGTTCCAGTACTTTGTATTCCGGTAAGAATTCGTGCCATGCCGCGAAGGTAGGGGTTTTGTAGCCTAAGGTCTAACGCCTAGCCACAACAATATCTCGCTTAATGGCGCGGTCTACTTGATGGACGAACATTGAATAGGGTTCGCTATCTAGAACTTCTAATCCAGCCTTTTCGAAAAGTTCACGGATGACTTTTGGAGAAGCTACGTTGCTATTCCATGCCAAGACAATTACTCCTCCTGGGTACAGGACCTTCTTCCACTCACCGATGCTTTCAGCAAGCAGCTCCTTTGGATTTCGTGAAGGTGATGGCCCTTTCTTTTCTGAATTGTGAGCGTGGTGAACGCCGTAAGGAAGATCTCCTATGATCAGGTGGAAAGATGCCTTCTTGAAGTAATCATGAACCCCTTGGGTTTCACCTTGAATAAGCCCAAGGTAACGCCGTCCATCAGGCTGCTTGAATTCATCTTTGTCTTTGGCGTAAGTGAACTCTTGGAGATGAGTAGCTTGCGACTTTTTGCTTCCTGAAATCTGGCGCTTATTTAGAAGGTGCTTCATGCGTTCTTCCTGTAAGAACTTCTTGAAGAATACTTGTCCTTCATGAACCGACTTCTGATCAAGTTCTATCCCGTAGGCATCGTAACCATAAACCGCCGCTTCATAGAGTGTTGTTCCACGGCCAGCCACAGGGTCAAGCAAACGAATCGCCTCTTCATAACCAAAGGCTGAAGACAGTAGTCCAACATTGATCATCATGCGTGTGAAGAGCTCGTTGGTCTTCCCTTTATATTTTAACAAAGAGCTGATTTTCGGGTCGATGTAATGATGATCTTCCATCAAGATTGGTTCGAGAAGAACCTTATTAACGACTTCCACTCCTTGATATACCGCAAACAAAAACGAAAGGCGTGCGACAAATTGAAGATCTGTCTCAGAAAGTGCACTCGCACATTCCAATTTCAAATAGCGTACACCGGCCAATTCTTCAACTGAAATATTGGTCACCTCAGTAGAAAAACGCTCTGATGCCAGCGTCAATTCCGCCAAAGCTAAGTTCTCCGCGGCATCGTAATAGACACGATTGTGCCCTGGGTGTTGTAGTAGGAAGTAATTCACGGCGCGAAGGTACTTAAAGCTTAGGCGTTAGGCTATAGGCTTTGGGCGTTAGTGTTTGACCTGTGACCCGTCCTAAAAAAAGTTGACAGTGTTTGTACTAAAATACTGTTATAGGTTTACAAGTGTTCTTGTTTCCTGTTTTAGGTCGTCATTTTCAAAGTGAACTTGGTTAGGGTCTGTAAAGTCTTTATCCCAGTTGGATTCAGGAAGTTCATCGATAAGGGTAGCAATGGTGTTCTTTCCTGCGATGAGTTGAACGGCTTGCTCCCAAGTCACATCAGCAAGGTGTTCTTCAACATTGGCAGCAGGCCAGTTTCTTCCGAAATAGGCCTCACGAAGGTGTTTAGCAATCAAGGCATTCAACATGGGGGGGAATCTAGGAACAGTATTCTAGAATCAGCACAACGGACCTCTGTGATAACCAATCTCCATTTTATCTCCCCTTTATCGATTATCGTTTAATTTGCACTATGCTGAATCGTTCCACGATCATCACCTTCATCTTGCTGCTGGCTACCATGGCTTTCTTCGGGATTTTTGATCTCTGGAATGAACGTCCACACCCGCTGCATGTCTGGCGAAATGCTGATTGTTTGAGCATTACCCAGAACTATTACGACGAAGGTATGAACTTCGGTGAGCCTGCGATTCACAATTACATTTCTGACGATGACACAAGCGGGAAGACCGCCGGTGAATTTCCCGGTTGGTACTACCTCATAGCCTTGCTTTGGAAAATCTTCGGAGTGAATGAGGGGCTATATCGCTTCGCAGTCGGCGGTTTCTTTGTCATTTCATTACTTGTCCTGCAATCTGCTGCCAGACGATTGATTGGTGATTTTTGGTCGGTATTACTTACAGTGTGGCTCTTTGTACAACCCGCACTCGTCTATTACGCATTCGCCTTCTTGAGTAATGTACCCGCCTTGAGCTTTGCGTTGCTCGGGTTGGCTTCATTCATCCGCTACGCCATTCATGGCTCCAAGAAACACCTGTATTGGATGAGTTTCTTTTATGCCTTGGCCGGCTTGTTCAAGGTCACAGCGTTGTTGACTTACTGTACAATTGGTGCCTTGTTGCTTTTAGAATGGGTAGGTGTTGGCCTTTGGCCGGACCGCAAGCTTTTCAGGAACCACAAACGAGATCTGCTTGTGATGGCTGTGGCCCTATTGCCAAACTTCATCTGGTATACTTGGGCAGCATGGTATAACGGTATTCATGGAGGAAAATACACCTTCAACGGCCTTTGGCCACTTTGGGAAGCAGATGCTTCTTATCGCGCTGAGGTTTGGCAGGGAATCATAGAGTTCGTGGGGCCACAAATCATGTCTCCTGTCAATTGGATAATCGCGTTGGTGACCACTTTTTTAGGCATCTTCTTCGCCAAGCGAATCCCCAAAGCACTCTGGCTGGCGCCGATCATTCTCTTCTTGGGTTGTTTAATCTAGAGCGTCTTTTGGTTTCAAGCCTGGAGGAACCATGACTACTACTTCATCAATGTGTATGTGTGGCCCTTAATTGCTATGGGCTGTATTGTGGGGGTGCACAAAATGCTGATGATTCCGAAGTTGGCTGAACGAATATTTCGTGCGGTCGGAGTGCTCACGTTGGCTTGGTCTTTTTGGTACGGACAAGAACACCTCGAACTTCGGATTGCTCCGGATTATGATAAGGATTACTTCACCGCCATGGAGCAGGAGGAAGGGAAACTGAAGTACATTTTCTGGGATCACGACCGACATGAACGTGGCTTGCTTGACATTGAGCCATTATTAGCCGATGCTGGAGTAGGTGAAGACGATCTTGTGGTTACCATCCCCGACGCTAGCTACAGCATTACCCTTTACCTAATGGATCGAAAAGGATGGTCAAACATGGTGAACCGGAACCGTGATGCGGAGAGCCTTCGAAAGCATATAGCGAAAGGAGCGAAATACTTGGTGATTAACGAACCCAATTACGAAGACGAATTCCCTTGGGTGAAAGAGTTTATGACCGACTTGGTGCTTGAACACCGGTCAATCCGGGTATACCGACTCAATTAGTCAGCTCTACAATTTCCAACGCATCTACCTTAATTGGACCCTCACACCTCCATTCTCCCTTGACCATAATGTCCAGTCTTTCTGGAATGGCTTCAGTCATATCAAACGTTACATATGTTTTCGCCCATTGTCCATTCATCGGGTGTTCAGACGCCTGCTTCGGGGTATTCAACGCCACAAAGTCTACTTGATCACCAGTAGCGTACTGGGCAATTAGTTGAGCGTTCAGTTGATACTTCCCTTCAAGACAGGCATCTTCTGGTCCACGCATGTAGAGCGTTGCCATAAAGCGTTTGCCTAACCATGTGCTATCAGGTTCTGTGCTGTAGATAACCGAAAACTCATCACAAGGGTATTCCGCATGCCCATTTCCTTCCCACTGAATGTCCTGTTCTATACTGTCAAAAGGTTCAAAGAAATAAACCTCGTTACTATCTAATTGATTTGCGCCCTTCGGGCGGAACGGTGCATACGCCCCTTCTGTTCGTTGAATCAATTCACTGAGAGGAAGACTGCGCAAGGCAATACCATTCTCGTTATAGAACTCGGTGCCTCGATCCCACCAGTCCTGTTCATCAGGATCCATCGGTGTGCCGTCGTTGATTAAGCAGACCTGCTGGGTCAAGTCTAACTCGTGTCCAATGGTTTTGGGCGACGAGGCGCTTGCGAGAAGTTCAAGCAATTGGCGTGATTCATTCAACGATGCTCGAGTCAAATGAGCACCGAAGGTAGGTTTGCCGGTGTGGTATGAAAGCAACAAGGTCTCTTCCTCCATATTTCCGTCAGCGAAACGTCCGTACGCCTCACTACCCACATGGAAATAAGGCAACGGTAACAACACATCTGTTTCTGAAGTATTGATGCTATTGATAGCATTTTCATAGGCGGCCGGCGCACTGAAACTGAAGGGGTGTTCCACGTCGCTTCGAAGCGTATCCAAAACTCTTTGTTGATAGAGTCCTTCGAAGGCCAGCAACAAGAAGAAGGCAACACTGATAGGAGTTCCCACGGCCTTTGGACGATTGGCTACAAAGGTCTCGAGCATGATCAATGCTAAGGTGGTCAAGACAAAATAGAATGGCCAGGCAAAACGACCAATCCCTCTAAACTGCTCCAAGACAGGGAAGTTCTCAATGCTGCTTCGGCCAATCCAAATGAATGGCTGACCGCATGCGACTAGGAAAAGCACCCCTGCCGCAATCAGGGAAGGTAAGATGACCAATACCCAAGTAACTTGCTGTTTGCGTACTGCTTGATATCCCCAGAAAATGAAGGAGATCAACATCAATCCCGCGCTCAAGCCGATATACGACCAACCTTCCCATTTGGTATTCCAACCTAGCTGTGAGGTGTATTCAGCAAGTGGACCAGTCTGCGGGAAAAAGATCGAACGCGGACTCGATAAAAAGTCAAAGTACCCGTACGGAGTGTCGATTCGACAAGAATGAGTGTCTGTCAAATTTAAGAACCCCAGAAAAAGGATTATCGGTATGATTCCCGTAATGATTGGAGCCAATAAGCGCTTCCAGTTCTTCACAGATCGCAGCCACTCTATGCCAAGAAGGAGTGAGCTGAATACGATGGTCATTACGCCTAGATAGGCATGTGTTCCCAACCACCAAGTGTGAATCAAGGTCAAGACAATCAGCTGTTTCCAAGGTAACCCATCCCGCAACGCTCGGATGGTCAGCCACCAGCTCAGAGGGAGTGCAATGGTATAGGCCAATGCGTAGTGACCTCCATCACGTAAGATCTGAGGTGCCAAAAGCGTAAACCCAATTGCCCCTGCAATCGCGATGCCATGCCTGATTTTGAAGTGCCTGAAAAGTAAAAAGAGTGGAATCGGGGTGAGTAACCAAGACAGGTGTATCAAGAAGCTTAGCAAGTGTGCAGAGAGACCTTTTAACCCGAAAAGCTGGACAATCGGTTTCCAGAAAAAGCCAAGTGCGGGGTGTCCGTCAGTGTAAAATACATGTTCGCCGAAAGGCTCCGCCATTCCTTCAAAATTGGTGAAGCTCTCATTGTTTTCAGCGTACCAAGCAAAGGTGTAGAGATTCTTAATCCCATCTACTCCACCCCCTGAAGGGCTGTGCACCGCAAAAAGGAAATCGAGTCCATGAACAGCCATGAACAACACTAATGTGGGTAATAATAGACGGAGGTATGGAATCTTCATCTGCGGCGGAAGTTACTTCCTTTCGATGGGAAAAAAGAAAGGCCCGCCACGAGCGAGCCTTTCGATCGATTCATTGGTTCTTAGCAGAACTCGTCGAACGCTGCTTTGAGGTTCTCTGAAATCATTTCTGCTGTGCGTCCTTCAATATGATGACGTTCAACCATGTGAACGAGCTTACCGTCTTTGAATAAAGCAATAGACGGAGATGAAGGAGGGTAAGGTAGCATGTACTTACGAGCACGATCAACCGCGTCACGATCAACTCCAGCAAAAGCCGTTGTCAAGCTGCTAGGCAATTTTGCGTTCTCAAGTGAGAGTTTAACACCTGGACGCATAGATCCAGCTGCACAACCACACACGCTATTTAAAACCACAAGTGTGGTACCTTCTGCATTCACTGCTGAGTCAACCTCATCAGGTGTCATCAGCTGATTGAATCCTACTGTAACAAGCTCCTCTTTCATTGGAGCTACCATTTCTGGTGGATACATAGTCAATGATTTTAGGCAAAAGTAACAATGAAATCCCAGCGAAGTTCCCGAATCCATCACGACTTCAGGTGGCGGGAGATAAAAAATGTGAAGGACGAAAGACTCGCTGGGATTCGCTTAGTGAACAACCAAGCTCTCTCGAGCTGAATGATGCAGGCTTTCCATTTCCAAGATATACATGCCCTTAGCCAATTGATCAATCGCAATTGGTTGATCCGGGACGGTGTTTTGTTGAAGAACACAACGTCCGCTAGAGTCCAAAATTCGAAGGTCAAATGGTTCTTCGGAATCGTCAAATCGAATGAATATGATCGCTTCACTTGGATTTGGATAAAGGAGGAAGTTGTTTGAAGACATCCGTTCCGTTCGTTGACCGATTTCACCGCAGAGCGGATATTGAATATCGGTAGGTGAGAGAATCTCCGCATCAAATAGCGTTTGCGTTGGGTCGAACTCTTGAGGTTCGAACAATGAAATGTCGGGGCTTGACAACAGCACAGAATCGTTGTCGAAGTATTGATTCAGCAAATCTTCTCGATGCGTGTATTCTAAGATTCGACTTTTGCGATGGTTAACGGCTTCTTGTTCCCAGTAATCCAGTCCGCAATGCTCCATTTGCTCTAGTACCTCTAATGATCGGTCGTAGAGATCAAGCGAAAAGAGCAATTGGCTTTTCTCTAGTTCATAAGCCACTTGTGTGAAGTACTGTTCTATGGGGGGTGACTCACTGGTGACCTTATTTAGCGTCCTTACTGCGAGGTCATTTTCTTCGTCAAATGACTGGGCGCTATCTGGGTCAAATGCTAGCTGCCCACGGAGTGCTAACTCACCACGTACTTCTTGCAGCGCCGAAGAAGCTCGGCGCATGATTCGTCTGATGTTGGCGTCATTGGCATCCAGGTCAGTGTAAAGAATCTCATGTAGCATGGCGGCTTTTAGATGTGGGTCGGCATCAGACTTGAGGTATTGATCCTCCCAAATGGCTCGTGAAATGGCACTTGATAGTGGTACGTCATCAAAATGATCAGACTGGATCAGCGGTTCTTGATTGATCGATTTGCCCAGCGCGCTGAGGTGATCACCATGTTCATCCATTGCCCCGCAACTCACTGGGATTTGAGGCGATTTATCTATCAACTTCAGCACACAACCATCAAGCGGAATAAACGGGGTCAAATCATCGCATTCAGGGTCGACCATGTGCAAAATGGCATCTGATGAGGCAGGAACACCACTAAACCAAGTGTTCTGGTGTACAGGGAACAGACGTTGACAAGATTCCTCACAGAACCCTAAGATGGAACCCTCGAACATATACTCCTCGGCAAACAGAAACTGATTGTACCCGCCGTCAACCTCGAAGTTTAAGACTCCGTTCAGTTCACAATGCACACCGTTTTGGTCAAAGTAGTTATAACCTCCTCCAAAGGAAGTGCTCATGTTCAACTCGGAGTAGAGTCCCATGCGAATACCCACTTCGTTTTCGGAGAAGTCAGAACAACGAATCGTCACCGCTCCACCAGATTTATCCAAACCAATATTATATCCTGAAATGCCAGAGTCTTTCAAAAGCATCGCTACGTCCGAGTCATCATATAGAGCCACGGAGTGTTCTCCCTGCTCTTCGAAGAAGGTACCGATGATGGTGACAGGGTGAGATAGTGATTCACTGTCAATGGACGACTTGTAGAATTGCGAATCAAAACACTTATAGCTACCGCCGATGACCTGCATTTCAACCCATGTCAGGTGCGAATCATCTACCCTAAAAGAAGCATTACCCGGGTAGCATCGAATCGGAATGGCTGATACCAAACAGTCTTTCAACCGACCATCACCATATACACGAAGTCCGTTATTAATGTCTAATCCCAGGAGCTTACATCGAGTGGCCCTGAAACCCCCAGCGGCGGTAAGTTTACTATCGGCTCCAAAGGTGATACTAGCATCACGCACTTCTATCTTTCCGAACTCTGGTGAAGTCCACAAATTGCCACCTTCCACGAGTTCAATCATTTTGTCATTTAAGCCTGCACCGATAACTTCAAGTTGACTGTTAAGCCCTCCTAGAATATTCATGCCTGAAGAGAAGAAACGAAGCTTACCACCCTCTGATCCAGTACCGTGAAACGTAGCCGTAGCGTCATCCCCAACATGCATTCTTCCATGAATGTCGATCGTAGCTTCGATACCCTCGAGTTGTATGGGTTCATCACCGTAGATGAGTAGATCGGCACCTTCTTCAATGAGGATAGAGGCACCATTTTTCAGGTGAAGGTTTCCTCCGTGTAGGATGCAAGAAGCACCCGATTGAATCACGAGTTCTGAGTTTTCATGAATAATTACGGAAGCACCTGGTTCCATCTCAAAAGAGCTTCCTGCTGTAACCGTGAAGCTTGCGGTCAGATTTCCACCTTCACTACCTAGAAAGAAACTTCCTTGGTTCCCGATGAGAAGCGAGCCCCCGCATTGACTTGTTCTGCAATTCATATGCGATCCATCTTCAGGAAAGAGCGTTTCATCATCACCAAAATTGATCGGGAGATTGCCATTTAAGTGCAGCACACCTCCGTCATTGACTTCGTGCGTATACACTACGTTTTGTGAGGGATGTGCTAAGTTGAATTCACTGCCCTCTGGAGTGTTCTCAGACAGGACCGATGGGACTAATGATTCTCCCTGAAGGACCTCCTCAATCATTATCTGGAGCATGTCGTCGTTGATTTCGCTATGGGTCATGTTGCCTGTTGGGTGACCATAGATTCGATCGAATGGGGTAGTAATATTTCCAGCATTTATTTGAGCTTGGACATCCATGTAATAATCGTTTCCTGGTATACCGAGTGCGCTTAAGGTGGAAATGAATGAGTGATGATCTTCATAATCACCTACGTTCAGATCACACCATGTTTCTAATGTTGGATAAGATTGCAACGAAGCATTGATTGACTCTGCAAAGTCTTTGATGGATGTCCTTTTTCCTCCGGGAGCATTGTCGTAGTTCAGGTAGTTATTTGGAACACGAGCGATGTGCTCATGAGTAGCCCAGCTTATAGGCCAATCCCATTGAAAACAATCCCAACCTTGACAGGAGTAGTAGACTGAATAGCGAATGATGGTAATGGTGTTCTCAAACTCATTCGACTCTACATTGTATGGATCACCGGGAGATGCAATCAATAAGAACTTGAGGATGTTGTAGTCTACCGGGGTGCAGTTGTAATCAACCAGGTGCTCATTGGGCTCAATACCTAACTCAATCCCGTGAATGTTCCCGTTGGCCATTCCAATACGACGCACCTGCTCTGGGTAGCCAATCTCGGTGAGATAGTTTTGCATGTCGAGATAGGCTTGCTCACCTACCTCCGGATATTGATCAAGTAGCATCTGCCTAGCCGCGGGTCTGCGCAGGAAATTATCCGCGAAGTTATCAGCCTCCTCCACGTGTTCTTCTAGGAAGAAGATGGCTTCTCTCAAGCTTCTAGGAATGTGTGCTCCCTTATGCGGTGAGTCAAGTGAAATCCAGGAACGAGTGCAGTGTGGGATACCTTCTAGCTCCATTTGTCGTAGTGCGATGCGACTGACTTGACCACCCTTACTTGCCCCCGCGACTACAAGCTCGTTCTGGCTCACTTTGTGCTCATTAGCCAGCTGAATAACGGCTTTTAGCACTTCCGCGTTAGCGAGCATATCAGCGGCTCCATCAAAGAAATCGACTAGAATGATATCGTAACCTGCATCCCTTAAGGTGTTGATCATCTCGGGCGTGTTATAGAGGAATGGATACTCTGCTGATTGGCCAGACGAAAACTCATACCATCCAAAAGTTCCATTCCGTAGGACACTGGCATCGAATCCAAAATCAATCCCTTCCACAAATATGAAGGGACGATCAAACTGGTCATCCTCGCTGGTGAGCGTGTAGGCATTGGCGTAGATACTTGTACCTTCGTATTCTACCCGAACGCGCCAAGGGAAAATGGGGTTTTCAGGTTCCCACGGAGGAAGATTTGGCAGGGGAATAGCCGATACACCCCCCGCAGTGCGAACCTTCATACCGGTACGATACTCTTGTTCATTGATGGTCGCCTTGAACCGAATGTGACGATCAACTTGTTGTGACTCATAAGTAACCTCTCGTACTTGATCTGGCTCCATGGGTTGAAAGCCGAATCCATCGTCAAAGTCAATCATGACATCAGACATTACGCCCAACTCAGTGAAAAAGAAATCACTCGAAAGCTGAAACAAATACGTTCCCTCAGTATAGCGGTCAAAATCGAGATAAATAGCAAAGAACTCTTCTTGGTATACCGGCGATTCCAAAGGACCAGAGATGTCTATAAACTGGTCGTCAATCATAGCGAGAAGCCCTAGGCCAAAAGCATTGGCCACGAGATCGTCATAGACGCCGGCAGCGAGATGAATCGGAATCACTGTATCCAGAGATTTCCTTGCCTTGGCCGATTGACGAAGCGTTTGGGCAGACGGAATGTTATTCGATGCATACTCGGCCTTGTTCAGTTTGAAGAATAATGATCTGACCGTCTCAGGGTAGGAGCTAGTGAAGCTTGAACCATCCGGAATGGCCATTGGAAGGGTGTTCGAATTGGGCAGAAAAACGTCAGTTTGGATGAGTGGTGCAAGCTGTAAAAGCTCTGGATTGAGTTGCGCGCGAAGGGCAAAACAGGCGCACAACATCACGGCCACATGGGCTGAAAATAGGTAGTTCATTGGATGTAGTTTGATGTTTGAGTTCAACGAACTTAAGTCGTTTAAACCCACGTCCGACAGGCGTTTTATCGTCGTTGATGATTACTTTGTGGGTGTCGTTATTTCATGTGTGTAACCATAACCTAATTCGCTCGTAAAAATGCGTAACGCCCATCCGGTGAACCAATTACGACGATTATGAATCGAAAGTTTACTACACACCACGTGACAGCATTGCTATGTGCAATGGTGTTGACATTCACCACGCAAGCCCAAAGCGTGATGCCTCCAGCGAACGATATCTTTCCCTCCGAAACAGAATTAAATACTGCATCCCCCATGCAAGTGTTGGTTGCCAACGCTCCAGCTTCAGCGGCTTCTCTCGAAGCATACACTGTGGCCTCTGGTGAATGGAATCATCCATCGGTTTGGGATTGTGGATGTGTTCCTGATGCGAACTACGATGTCACCATTTTGAATGGTGATAGTGTATCTGTGACGTCGAATATCAGTGTCATGAATTTGACGATCAATGCTGATGCACACCTCGAGATTAGCAGTGCAGTCTCAGTGGAAGTGTATGTCTCGGGTGACTGGACCAACCAAGGTAGTTTCGATGCTGGAACTTCGCTCGTCAATCTAGATGGGGTGGCATTGCAGCAAGTTATTGGTGAAAGTGATTTCTATGATTTGAATGTCGCTAACGCGGAAGAAGTAGTCCTTATGGGACCTACTGGGGTCACAAGCCTTCTTTTCCTGAATACCACGTTGACTACCAATACCAACTTGGTGCTGAAAAGCAGTGGAATTGGAGCAAGTGGTTCTTTGGCTCCGGTAATGGGTGGTACTTTGAACGGACTTCTTGGCCTAGAACATACTGTGCAAGCACCATATCAAGGGTGGTTGACAATTGGTGCACCTTTTGTCAATGCAACGCTTGAACAATGGAATGATGACTTTATCACTACTGGGTTCGACGGATCTGATTTTCCAGCTTATGAATTCGTAAGTGTTCGAACCTATGATGAGTCGGCAGCACCAGATGAGGATTCGTTCTTACCTGTAAGTTCAGCAGATGAAATGATCTCCAATGGCCTAGGGTACTATGTTTATGCAAACGCAGGGACCTACACCTTTGATGTATTCGGTCAACCAATGATTGGAAATACCACGATGCCGGTTACTTTCACCGACACAGGAAATCCAACGTCAGATGGATTCAACGTGGTGGCGAACCCGTTCCCATCGAACATTAATTGGGATGATGAAGACTGGACAAAGAACAACATGTACAATGCGATTTACGTTTGGGATGTTGGTCTAAATCAGTTCCGCACCTATGTGAATGGATACGGTGTAAATGGTGGAACTCCTCTTATTCGAAGTGGAGAGGCCTTTTGGGTACAAGCGAATGCTCCAAGTCCTGAGCTGGGCGTATCGGAAACGGTAAAAGTATCTAGTGATTGGACTCCAGAGGTGAACGTCGGTGATCAGTTCTTAAAACTACGTCTAGATGGTTTAGGTCTGGGAGATGAGGTGATTATCGCCTTCGATGAAAATGCCACACAAGACTTTGATCAATCGATCGACGCATTCAAGTTTGTAAGTAGTAATGCTGTGTTGTCTATGGCCACGGTTTCAACAGATGATATGAATCTTGCCATCAACAATCTGCCACTAGATCAGGCGGCATTTGATGTACCAGTGCTCATTACCAGCCAAGAGGCAGGTGAAATCCAACTTACCGTAGAGAACTTCCCGAATATTACTGATCGATGCATGTTCATGGAAGACATGATCACCGGGGAGCTCTATGATTTAGAGCCCGGAATGCTGATCGTGGTTGAAACAGAAGTTGTAACAGAACAGGAGCGTTTCATGATTCACATGGGTGAAGCCCTGCAAGTAGAAGCTTCTCCAATTGTATGTTTTGGCGATAATAATGCGAGTATCGAGGTCACAGGAATAGGAATTGGTCCGTGGACATACACTTGGACTGATGGTGAAGGAACAGAGATTCTTGTAGAAGAAGATGTCAACGGCTCAAGTAGTCTGGATGATCTAACCGAAGGAACATATCATGTTTCTGTTCTGGGGAATCCTGTTTGTGACGCACTAAGTAGAACTTTCGAAATCATCGAGCCAGTCGCTATTGAACTCTCAAGTTCACATGCGGATATTGGATGTGATGAAGTCAATACGGGTGCAGTGACTGTCGAATTCTCAGGAGGCGCTGAGCCGCTCATGGGTCAATGGTTAAATGGAGAAACGTCAACCTCGTTGACCGATCTAGAAGCAGGAACCTACGTGTTTACCATCACCGATGCCAATGGATGTGAGGTAGAAGAAGTTGTGGTGATCGATCAAGCACCAACTGTCGTAGCTGATTTTGAGCCGAGTGCACAGATTGTAAATCTGAGCGATGGCTTGGCCACAATCAACTTCACAAATCTGTCAGAGAATGGTGAGATATTTGTCTGGGATTTCGGAGATGGAGGGATGCCATCGATGGATGCAAACCCTTCACATTCATACACAGAAACAGGCTCGTAAATCCTTTCGCTCGATGCTTCGAACGACCAGTGTGACGATTCACATCAGATAGTGGTGATCGTTCAAGACGCCGTTGGAACCGAAGATATTCCAATGGATCAAACCGTGGATGTATTCCTCCAAGGAGGTATGCCGGTGATTCGATTCCGTCATGATGACAAACGTGAATACAGCATTCAAGCACACAACTTATTGGGTCAACAATTGATCGCTCCAATTACGGGAAGCTTCGGAGGAGAAACCTTGCCATTAGAGCTTCTGCACATGGTGCCTGCGACGATGATCACATTGAACAATACAGTCACAGGTGAATCACACACCTTCAAGATCTTACGCTGACATAGAGCAGCGCTAAGCTTAACCACATACTTAACATATATAAACCCCGCATTTGCGGGGTTTTTTAATCAACAAGTGTGTCTATTCGCACCTCGAATTCGTAGTTTTGCCCCAAATTCTTCTCAATGAAATTTGGTGTAGTCATTTTCCCGGGCAGTAACTGTGATGAAGACATGGTATATGTCCTTGAGTCAATCCTTGGTCAACAAGTTGAACGTCTGTGGCACAAAGAGCGTGATCTCAAAGGAGTAGATTTCGTGGTTCTGCCTGGTGGATTCAGCTATGGAGATTACCTCCGCAGTGGAGCGATTGCTCGATTCTCACCAATCATGGAAAACGTCGTAAAACACGCAAACAAGGGCGGGTACTTAATGGGTATCTGTAACGGTTTCCAGGTGTTGACAGAAGCAAACCTTCTACCAGGAGCACTGCTACACAACACTGAACGTAAGTTCATTTGTAAGAATGTTCACCTCTTACCTCAGAGCGAGAGAGCGTTGATGACCAACCATCTTGAATTTGATCGCGCTTACCAGATTCCTGTGGCTCACGGTGAGGGTAATTATTTCGCTGACGCGGAAACGTTGAAGGCATTGAATGACAATGACCAGGTACTTTTCCGTTACTGTGATGCTGAAGGAAATATCTCTGAAGACACGAATCCGAATGGTTCTGTTGAAAACATCGCAGGTGTGATGAACGAGAACGGAAACGTATTTGGAATGATGCCGCACCCTGAGCGTGCATCTGATAGTGACCTTAGCAATACAGACGGACGCGAGATCTTCGAATCGATCTTGAAGAACTTCGTGCTTAGCTAAGCCATCCGAAGTGCACCCAAATCCAGCTGAGTATTCCACCTATAATGAGGGTATAGAACAACACCCCCTGTAATCGATATTGACGCTCTAGGAATAGCCATGGGAGCGACCACGCCGCTGGAATCAATAATAGGTTTGATGCCACGGCTTCACTGTGGAAGTATGCCGTAATGGCGCTTCCAAGAATTCCAAAAGAGAAAAAGAGCAAGACCGCTTTCGAGTTCTTCGACTTGTTACTGCTCGAAGAGAAGGTGCCTAGCATGAATAGCAATCCTGTTACACTGAGCAGCGCCATCAAGCTTGCGAAAACAAACAGTGTCCATGAAATATCTGCAGATCCTGGATCGGTGAGTCCGAACCAAAAGCTATTCAACGGCATATCTAACAACCACAAGAGGGTCGCGAAAATCATGAATGGCAAGATGAAGCCAACAATCGGAAGCATGATTTCGCGCCAGTTGGCTGCACGAGTGTATAGCACTGCTACGATCAACATCAATTCCGCGCTAGCGAAATAACCGCAAATTACCGTAGCCACGCCAAAAAGAAAACCTGCATTGAAATAGCTGGCCGCACCATCGTTTTGACGATAGATCTTCAGGGTCTCATTTACCCCAAGTACAAAGAAAATGGCGCCGGGAAACACCGGTGAGTACGGAAAAGTATGCGGTATCACCATCGCCGGGAAAATGAAGAAAAATGCAGCTAATACGTTGCCCGAGCGATTGAGCTCATGACGCAGAAAACAGCGGTTCACAAGCATGGCAGTTGCCAAAACAAAGACCATGTTCACCCATGGATACCCTTGCCAAGTGAGAGAACCCGGGAGCCAAGCATGGCTGTCATTCAACTCGATGATGACCGGACTAAGAAAGACGTGCAAACCAATGCCGAGAAGCGCAATTAGTGGCGCTACAAGGTTAGCAATAGGTTGGTTTGAACGTAGAATACTTAGCATGCCTGTCAAAAATCAGTGTCGAATGAATTGCATTTAAAGTCTAAGTGCTATTTTTGCCCAAAAGTAATCAAGCCATGAATTTGCAGAGCATCATTGACCCAATTGGTAAAATCGTAGAAGATTCATTCGAAGGCGTTCTTGTACCTATCAGTGAAATGTTCAACTGGGGAGTAATCGTCCTTGGTTTGGTTGGCCTTGGTATCTGGCTGAAGATGCAAGGTGATTACAACAAGAAAGCGCAGCGTGAAGGAACGCTAATGTAATTCGCGTCCCCTCTTTTTACTTCGTTGTTTGAACCTTCTGTAGATCGAATCCGATGTCTTTACGGAAGTATTTCCCGTCAAATTCTACTGCATCAATGGTAGCGTAGCTCTTTTCAAGCGCCTCTTCCATGTCTGCACCCATCGACGTCACTGCCATTACGCGCCCACCATTCGTGAGCACCTTATCGCCGTCAAGCTTTGTGCCTGCGTGGTAAACAATGCTCTTGTCTTTTTCATTTGACATGGTGATAGCCTTTCCTTTTTCATACGAAGCAGGGTATCCATCAGAAGCAAGAATCACGGTCGTTGCCGTACGATCATCAATCTCCAAATCACATTCACTCAAGGTATCAGTTGCAATTCCCTCGAAGAAGTGCAATAGATCAGACTTGATGCGTGGTAGAATTACCTCTGTTTCAGGGTCTCCTAAACGACAATTGTACTCAATCACATATGGATCTCCTTGAACCTTCATTAATCCAAAGAAGATGAATCCTTTGTAGCTGATGTCGTCAGCGTTTAGTCCTTTGATAGTTGGAATGATGACATGGTTTTTCACCTTTTCCATGAATTCTGGATTCACGAATGGCACTGGGCTAATCGCGCCCATACCTCCGGTGTTCGGACCAGTATCACCTTCGCCAATGCGCTTGTAATCTTTCGCTTCAGGGAGAATCTTGTACGATCTTCCGTCAGTAATCACGAACATCGAAACTTCAATCCCTTTCAGGAACTCTTCGATAACCACTGTGCTGCCAGCATCTCCAAAGACTTTGTCTACGAGCATGTTATTCACCGTGGTCACGGCTTCTTCGATATCATCGGTGATGATTACTCCTTTTCCAGCAGCGAGTCCATCAGCTTTAATCACATAAGGCGGCTTCATGCCTTCCAAGAAAGCACGAGCGTCTTTTGCGTTTTCACGCGTGAAGCTTTTGTAACGAGCTGTTGGGATCTGATGGCGGCGCATGAATTCTTTGGCGAACTCTTTACTACCCTCCAACTGGGCACCCACTTTGTTAGGTCCAATCACGCAGATGTGGCTTAGGGAATCATCAGATTCGAAATAGTCTGCAATTCCTTCTACCAATGGTGCTTCAGGGCCAACAACAATAATTTTAATGTCATTATCAAGAGCGAACTGAGCAACCGCCTTGAAATCCATCACGTCGAGTGCTACATTCTCAGCAATAGCAGCGGTTCCGGCATTGCCCGGTGCGACGTACAGTTTCGTCAAAATAGAACTTTGAGCTACTTTCCAGGCGATCGCGTGCTCCCGTCCTCCTGAACCAAGGATCAGAACATTCATAAAGGGGTGTTTTCTACAAAATTAGCACTTTGTGCGCCCTTGACAAGCAAGGTTTTCAACAGCGAATACCAGTTCTTGTGTGTACCTTCGCATCGAATCTCTGGTAATGGAAAGAGCAAAACTCTCAGTAGTAGTCATCACCTTTAACGAGGAACGGAACATTGAACGTTGTATTCGTTCTGTGCAAGATCTTGCCGACGAAGTGTTGATCCTTGACTCTTTTTCGAAAGACAACACCAAGCACATCGTTACTTCGCGAGGGGCACGTTTTGAGGAGCATGCCTTTGACGGACATATTCAACAGAAAAACCGAGCTTGGCAGATGGCAACGCACGATTGGGTGTTAAGCCTAGATGCTGACGAAGCGCTTGATGGTCAATTGAGTGCTGCTATTGAAGAAGTTCTTTCTAACGATGATCCTCAAATTCATGGTTACTCCATGAACCGCTTAACCAATTACTGTGGTGAATGGGTGCGCCATTCAGGGTGGTATCCCGACACGAAAATGCGACTCTTCCGAAAAGGAAAAGGGGAGTGGGGAGGTGTGAATCCTCATGATAAGTTTGACCTCCATGAAGGTCTTGCTTCAAGTCACTTGAAGGGCGATATACTTCACTACAGCTATTACACTTCTGAAGATCACTACAAGCAGATTGAGTACTTCGGTAACATCGCGAGTGAAGAGCTTTACGAACGAGGTGTCAAGAAAGGCTGGTTCACGATTTATCTTAAGGTTTTTGCGCAGTTCATGAAGACATTCTTCTTCAAGAAAGGCTTTCTTGATGGCGCAACAGGCTTTACCATCGCTCGCATGAGTGCTTTTGCGACCTACCGCAAATACGTGAAACTCAAACAAAGACATGCCGGAACTTTCGCCTAAGCATATCGTCATTTCGCGCACCGACGGCATCGGGGATGTCATCCTTACGCTGCCCTTGGCAACACGTTTGCGTGCACTCTATCCAAAGGCGAAAATTAGCTTTTTAGGTCGTTCTTACACGCGCTGTGTAATTGAGGCCTGTCAAAGCGTGGATATCTTTTTGAATTGGGATGATATTTCTTCGCTAGCGCGGAATGAGCAGGTGGCCCAAGTCAAGGCATGGGACTCTGACATGATCTTCCATGTGTTTCCTCGGAAAGAGGTGATTGAAGTAGCACATGAAGCGAAGATTCCGACACGCATTGGGACCGCTAAGCGATGGCATGCTTTGACCAAGGTGAACAAACGCCTTTGGTACAGCCGAAAAGGATCAGACCTTCACGAGGCACAACTGAATTTAAAGATGTTGGAGGCCATTGGTCAAGTTGCCTGTGACGATCTTAATAGCATTGGAGAGCTTTACAATATGAGTGTTCCATCTCAAGATCTCGGGAATGCTCAAGCGATTGTCGATGCGGAATTTTCCATTTTGTTGCATCCACTCTCTCATGGCAGCGCGCTCGAATGGCCCTTGGAATCATTTGCCAAACTCATCGAACTACTGTCAGCAAAAGGTGTCACCGTAGGTGTGACCGGCACAGCGAAAGAACGCGAAACCATGGGTGATAGGTTGCCTTGGGACAAGGTGATTGATCTGGGCGGACAATTGAACTTAGATCAACTGCTATACCTGATTTCTAAAGTAGATGGTTTGGTGGCGGCTTCAACGGGGCCACTACATATGGCAGCGGCTACAGGCATTAATGCACTTGGGTTGTATTCACCGAAACGTCCAATATTCCCAACACGCTGGGCTCCATTGGGGCCAAAAGCATCGTACTTAGTTGATGATGTTCACCCAGAGGATGGACGATTGAAGATTACTCCCGATCAGGTATTCGGACGAATCCTAGAATGGAAGGCTAGTCGTTGACCGCTGAAAAGAGCGGCGAAAAACGCAAAGAAGGTAACTCCTGCCTGTGTCTCTAGGGTGTCTTCCGTCAGGAAGCTCAATGCCAAAATCAAACAGAAGGTGGTGAAGAGGAATCCCCGTTCACTTCCAACGACTCCGAGTGGCATAAACAGCACAAGTAGGAGTAACAAGACGCCACATATCCCAAAGGTAATCCAGAAGGTCATGTATTGATTGTGCGCACGCAAACGGTAAGGTTCTTCTAAGGAAGAATCAATCTCGTCATATGCAGTAGCAAAGGCATCTTTGACATCTCCGGTTCCCACACCTAGCAAAGGGTGATCAGCGATGATGTGCCTTCCAGCCTTCCAGAATTCTAATCGTTGCGTCACAGAATTCCCACCTGGGTTACCGCCATTCATGACGTTCGATATTTCGAAGAAAATCTTGTCTAGTCGACGACGTAGTCCACTGTGTTCAATTTCAAGAACAGAAGGGATTCCCGACTCAACGAGCTTGACATCTTCTTCCGATAGCGCACGTACCCCTTCAAGGTCTTTGCGGAGTCCTTTTGAAGTGAGGTATCGTACCAAAGTGCCATAGAGCGCTTGCCCACGAGCATCTTTACTGTCGTATGCCAGAGAGCTTCGCTCTTCCCATCCCGAACGCAACTCTCCCCAGGCAATATACCTCCAGATGAAGTGACCATTTTCACGCATGGTGTTGTCTGGATGGTGCTCATAGGGATTTCCCTGGGCTGTATGTGTTTCAAGTCCTTCGGCGTGGTTCTCTGGAAGTTTGAAGTAGTCATAGGTTATGTACCCAATGGCACCTATGCCAATCAGCATCAAAGAAGGGATTGTCCAGCGCAGCATCTTGCGCCATCTTGGCTTAATCACGCTCGCTTCTTCACTCACAAGGAAGAGAATAATCACTGCTGTTAGGAGTACCGCTCCCGTGACAGATTCGATGATCCACAAGAAGCTGAGATTCAATGCTAATAGCGCCAAACAGAGAAGAATTTTTCGTCCTTCAGAGATCCATAACATCAACACAGCTGATGCAAAAACGAGTAGCATGCTGAATCGAATATGTGAGATAAACACACTGATATCACGGATGTTACTGACTTCTTTATCCCAGATGCCAAGAGGGATTAGGGCACATCCGACAACTGCCGCTCCGCAGGCCATGACAAAGAATAGCCACATACGCCTCAGACTCAATCCTTCTATAGGTCTAGCGGTGAAGAAAATGGTGACGAAGAGAAGAATGGGGAGCTTAATCCGAATATCTTTCATCGCATAACCGAAGTCTTGCGTCCATAGCAAGCCAATGATGTGGATGAGGAAGACAGAGATCAGGATCCAGAAGTAACCACTTGAAATGGCTTTTGCCCAGCGGTACTTGAGGTTCTGTTTTTCAGAAGTTAGTTGATCAATGATCCAGGTTCCGAGAAGCCAGAATGAAGACACACTCATCCCGAAATTCGAGAAGGGCATCGACACTACAGCAAGGATTAGCCCTGCCTGGTAAAGAAGGGGGACAATTCTATCTTTCTGAATCACCTAGGTCTATTCGGTTCCGTTTAGGATCCGAATATACTCCTCTCCGAAGACATTCAAGGCACGTTTCAGTACTGGATCATGTTCCAGGGCGTAGCGAATCGCTCCTTTTTGATAGTAGTAACGACTAATGATCTCTTCTTCAAGAGTGTACTCAATCTGCTCGCGGAATTTCTGAAGATCACGTGATTTCTCAGGTGCGATCTGCTCTTCAAGCGAAGCAAAGACCTCTTCAGCTCCTTCGTAGTAGCGCTCATCTTGAGCCACTTCTTTGAGTCGGGCGAGAAGTTCTTCTGTACGTGTATCGTAGTCGAATTCTTTTAAAAGTGCGTAGGCCACAAAGTCATCATATCGTTCACCTAGGTCGAAGGCTTCAGGTTCTGCGATTTCAGCGTTCTCACGTACAAAGGTGGTCGCGTATTTGAATACGATGTGATTACGCATGAGTCCCGCAAGTACGTTGCTGAATTCACCTTGCTCCACGTCTACATCCGGCGCAACTCCACGTCCGTCATAAACGGTACGACCGCCTACGGTTTGAAAAGGCTTGATAAGTGAATCAGGTACTTCGTCTACACGTTCGCCAGCACGGTTGGTATAATCGAGTTTCTGGATGCATCGTCCGCTAGGAATGTAGTATTTCGCAACCGTCAACTTTAGTTTTGAGTTATACTCGAGGTCTTTTGTTTGCTGTACAAGACCTTTGCCGAATGTGGTGTTTCCGACAACTACAGCTCTATCAAGATCTTGCAATGCCCCACTCACGATTTCACTGGCACTGGCAGAACCACCATCAACCAAAACAATAACTGGCATGTCAGGAGCAATAGGCTCGTTTAGTGCTGTGTGCGTACGATTCCACTCTTCGAGTTTTCCTTTCGTGCTTACGATTTCTGTTCCTTTCTGAACAAATAGGTTCACGATGTTGATGGCTTCTCGAAGCAAACCACCACCATTGCCGCGAAGGTCGAACACAAGCTGCTCCATTCCTTCGTTGTCGCGAAGTTCAACAAGGTTTTTGCGTACTTCTGCACTCGCTGTTTTGGTGAAACTTCTGAGGTGGATGTATCCAACCTTATCAGTCAACATTCCAGCGTAAGGAACGTCTGGAATCTGTACATCTTGGCGCTCTACTTGAACAACCATCGGGCTTGCTTCTCCTTCACGTCGGATTTTAACATCCACCGTAGTTCCGGCTTGACCTTTAAGGAGTCCACTGATTTCGTCAGGGTCGACCTCATTGAGGTCTTTCCCATCGATTTCAAGAACAACATCGCCGGCGAGAAGTCCGGCAGAATGTGCTGCGTATCCTTCATATGGCTCCATGATTGTCACCTCTCCATCAATGGTGTTGACGAGGGCACCGATGCCGCCATATTGACCTGTGGTCATGAAACGGTAATCTTCAATCTTAGATTCAGGATAGTAAACTGTGTAAGGGTCGAGTGACTTGAGCATGGCGTCAATACCTGTCTTCATCAACTCACCTGGATTGGTCTCGTCTACGTAGAAAATGTTGAGTTCTTTGTAGAGCCCAGTGAAGATCTCAAGGTTCTTTGAGATTTCGAAATAGTCTTCAGCAGCTTTGAATGAGATTCCTCCGATGGCGAGTGGTACAAACAGTAACCAAACCCACTTATTCTTACGTAGCACTTTTTTCATCCTATCCGGTTTGATGGATCGATCGGTCATCGCTCTTGAAGTTAGCGATATCCTCTATTAAACGATCGATCAGGAGCGATATTTTAAGATCTATTGTGTTAAAGTCTGGGAGTTCTTTCCCAATGTAGATCACTGCTACCGCCAATTGAAGATCGTGTTGTTCACAAGCATCGTAAATACGGTGCTTTTGCATACGCCAACTTTCGCGAATAAGTCGCTTGATTCGGTTGCGATCGACAGCTTTCTTGAAGTATCGCTTAGAAACACTGATGACTACCTGTACAGGTTGATCTTCGCTTAGCTCAGTAGCAAGCCACTTGAAGCGCACAGGAAATGACTTAATAGCCGCACCTTTTTCAAAAAGCTGACCGATGATCTTACGGTGCGTAAGACGCTCGTGCTTTTTAAAGGTGTATCGTTTCATGAAAGTAATGGGCCGGCCTATCCTTTCCCGGTGATATAGTTCTCAATCGCCATCGACATCGAAGGTGCCTTTGGGTTTGGAGCGCTAACGTCAACACGTAGTCCAGATTCTTCCGTTGCCTTGACCGTTGTTGGGCCGAATGCTGCAATGCGTGTAGCATTCTGCTTGAAATCAGGGAAATTCTTAAAGAGTGACTCAATTCCTGAAGGAGAGAAAAATACAAGCATATCGTAGGTCACATCTGAAAGGTCAGAGAGGTCGCTACATACCGTGCGGTACATGATTGCTTTAGTGTAATTGATCTTCGCTTCTTCCAACAAATGAGGAATAGATGGCTTCAACAAGTCAGAACAAGGAAGAAGGAACTTCTCCTTGCTATGCTTTTTGATAGAATCCATCAAGTCAGCAAAACGCGCCTTCCCATGGAAAATCTTACGCTTGCGGTAAACAACATATTTCTGAAGATAAAATGCGGTTGATTCTGAAATACAGAAGTACTTCATGGTGTCAGGTACAGCGAATCGCAACTCTTCACAAATCCGGAAGTAGTTATCAACGGCATTACGACTCGTGAAAATCACCGCAGTGTGATCTTCAAGATCAATGCGCTCTTGACGAAATTCCTGTCCTGGAACTGGTTCAACATGAATGAACGGACGGAAGTCGATCTTCATGTTGTATTTGTCTGCCAAGTCAAAGTATGGAGACTTATCAGAAGCAGGCTTTGGTTGCGAGATGAGAATGGTTTTAACCTTGTCTTGCCCAGCCATAAGTAGTTCGTTTCAAATTCCTTAGCGAAACCTACTTCTAAACGCCGTAAACCGTGGAAAAGACTTTCAACAGCACCACGAAGGGTAGGATTTCGAGGGTGCAAAGATACAAAATTATATAGTTCAGAGTGATGCGGTTCTCAATAGCCGCTATGACACCCCTGAATAAACGGAACAAATAACTCAGCAAGTATATTCCAATCCCAACATAGATCAGAAGAGGAGCTGGACCTCCTTCGGAAAGGGACGCTGCAATAGAAAGAAGAAGCAACACGCTTCCGGTTAATTCCGAGACTAAAATTGAGTTTCCGTAGTAGACTTTCAGACTGTTGCCTGGTTTACCAATGGTAGAAACCAATTGCATGGCAACAATCTTTAACATAAACACCATGGCCACTAAGAAACACATGGTCAAAAACGGACCTACCCCTTCCGCGATAGCGAATGAAGCAGAACTCTTGAGAAACAAAAACAGAAACAATGCATGACCAATGACCAACACAGGGAACATGAAGAGCCAGTCTGGCTTGATCTGGTATTCATTGTCGATGAAGGTTTGCTTGGCGATGCGGTAGTTAGTGAAGTTGTAGCCCAAGAGTTGGATGTACTGAGGGTATTGCACCTTAACTAGTACCACAAGAATTAATGCACCCAAAAGAAACCAAGTCATCCAAGGTTCGAAGAGGTGATCTACTTCGCGAAGTCTTGGTGTTATGTCTAAAACGAGGGCGATGGGCTGCACAACCCAAAGGTGGCAATTAATCTAACTGGTGCCCCAGCGTGCAGACCAATTTTTCAAAGATGACTTCTCCATCGGGGTGGAAAACCTCAAAAATGATGACATAAATGCCAATAGGGGCCTTTTCGCCGTGGTCAGTGATTCCGTTCCAGCTCAAGGTGCCTTCCATTCCCAAGGTCTCATTATTCGCAAGACGTCGGATGAAACGACCACCATCATCGAAGATTTGGATGTTTCCAGTGAATCCGGCACGCCCGAGGTTGTAACTGATTAACAGGTTGTCTTCGAAGCCATCGTTGTCAGGTGAGAAGACTTCTGGTGATGCGCTCACCACGCTCTCAGACATGGCTTGATCGAACTGACTATTCATATAACCTGGCGTTGCGAAGCCTTCGATGCTTGCGGCACTGTGCCAGTTGGTTTCATCATCGGAATATCGTTCCGCGCTCAGGCGCTCAAGAGAAACACCTTCGGTATCATCCAACAATGGGTAGTGTTGGCTGTCGTCGTATGGAACACGGTCACTGATTGTGAATAGACTGTCAGTGAGCACCACCACCCCGCTGTTGTTGCTGTATGTGGGAAGGTCGGCTACTTCAATGATGGCTGTTTCCGCTGCATTCGGGTAGAAGGCAGTAACACCGGATACCGATTCTGTGAAGACGAAATATTCGCCCGGATAGATGATGAAAGGCACTTCCGAGATAGGCTTGAAATTCTCAGGGATTCCATTGGCTTCATTACCTAGCTGCCAGTTCAGAATACTGATGTTCTTTTCTGAGCGGTTGTAGATTTCAACGAAGTCCGTCCCATCTGTATAAGGGTCGAAGAGAATCTCATTAATGATCAAATCTCCAGCCTCCGCATCTTCTGGCACAGCGAAACGAACCAACTCGACCCCCTCCGTTAGCTTCCCCCAGCAATCAGTGGCTCCAGTGAGTTGACAGATATAGGTCACTCCTGCTGAAAACCCACCGTCAAATTCTATGCGCATTGATCGCCGCGTAGGAGGAATAAGGGAAGTAGCGCCTTGCAGATACCCTAATGATTCAAAGGTGCCGTTGGTTTCAATACCAACCTCAACTTCTAATGTTTCTTCACTGATCAAATCAAGCTGCTCGTCAAAGAAGATGTCGATGCTGTTGGCTCCAGAAACGAGGGCGTAAAGCACTGCAGGAAAAGCCTGGTCTGGAGTCTCGTCGTAAACCGAATTGATGGCTCCAGCTGTGTGGCCCGTGGTTGCTTGTGAAGCCGTCCAGTTGTCTTGGTCGCTGCACGGGTCTTCAGGATTAATCAACTCCAAACTGTAGCCACCGTCATCCTTGGAAGGGTCGTTATACCAGCTGTCTTCGTAGCTAACTTCATCTATGATATTGAGGGCTGCGTCGGTCAAGGTGAGAGTTCTTCCACCATTCGTCAAGCCCGGGAATTCAACCATTCCCACGACATTATCGAACAACAAGAAGTCAATCAAGTCTTCGTTGTCAGTAATGATAAGGTGGGCGCCAGGTTCAAGAACAACTTGCTCTTCGAAGAAGCCATCGTTCAGTAGTAAGTCTGTGAGCTCGAGCAAATTTTCAGAACGGTTGAATACCTCAACATACTCTGCATTCGGTGAAGGAATTTCCGCGTTTGGGGCGGCCATGATCTCGGTCATGATTAAGTCGCCTTCCTGAGGGACTGAGCCGCGCGTAAATTCAATGATGAGGTCATCAGTACTTGCATTACCCGAGCAGTCAACTACGTTTGACAGTGTGATTGTGTAACTAGTGCCACTTTCGAATTCACTGTCAAATACGATTTCGATTGCGCTGAGGTCATTGGCCAGCGTTGTAGATAATATCGGAATGGCCGGTGCAATGTCAATGGAAATCAAATCAAGTTGATCATCAGCTAAGCGTTCGTCAAATTGAATCAACACGCTGTTGTCAGCTGGGAAAAAGAACGAAGCAATCGTCGGTGCCGTAGCATCTGGCGCGTCGTTGAATATGCTGTTTACCGCTCCAGGAGTTCCTCCAGAAAAACTTTGTGAAGCACTCCAGTTCCCAGAACCAGAACATCCGGCGAATGGATTGATGCGTTCCAAGGTGATTCCACCATCGGAGAATTCTGAGGCCCCGTACCAATCGTCAGTGTAGGAAACAATATCGAGAATGGTGCTTTCCGGACTTAATAGTGTTAGGCTATCGCCGGAATTGCTCAGCGCGGTAAACGACTCTACGGTAATAACCGGACCGAATGCTTCCAGAACTTCGGCTGCCTCATTATCACATAGGATGACGTATTCTCCAGGCAATAAAGGGTAGGAAGGAAGAATCTTCGAGGTGTTCGTATTGACGAATTCAAAATTGGCTAAGTCGAAGGCGTTGTCAGAGGCATTGAAGAACTCTACGAATTCAAACTCTGGAAGGCCCAGGGCTGGAGTTGGGTCAGGTAAGATTTCGTTGATGACGATGTCACCTGCTTCTGCGATAGCGCTCACCACCCAGGTGAAGTTCAGGGTGCCACCATCAAGACTATTCCCCGAGAGATCCTCTACTCCATTCACAGTCAAGGTTACTTCCGTATTCTCAGGGAAGGTGTTCCCAAAAGTCAAATGAACCAAAGACTGATCAACTTCGTCACGTTCAGCTGTGGCAGGGGAGCCAACACCATTAGAAACTGAATAATTACCGACTGTTTCGGCGCTAGCCTCGTCAACAGCCTCATTGAAAACAACGTCAATCTCATTCGCGCTGATGGTGGTGATTGACTGCAATTCAGGGGCAATGTCATCTACGAATTGAGCACCGAAATAAATGTCGTCAAATTGAAAGGCATCAGCGTTACTTACGGTGTAATTACAGACGAGTCCAAGTGCTGTAGCTACTGAATATGTATCATCCACCCCAGAAGCTTCGAGCTGATAGTTCGTGCCGCCGTCTGGGTCAACAAAGATCTGCCAGTTGCCTGACCCATCTCGCGTGACACGCACTCTGATTTCAAAAGAACCGGCTACCAGACCCGCTGTTCCTGCAGCAATTTCAACCACTGGGTCTCCCAAGTTATCGTCGCGGAGGAGTCGAATGGCATCTTCTGAACCAGATTCTCCAAAGAGTAGGAAATAACCTTGAGCACCAGCGCTGGAAGCTCCAGTGAAGGATAGGTTCTCAGCTTGAGAACTGAGGTAGTAGCGTGTGAAGTTGTTGGAAGAGCCAGAGAAGGAATGTTTTACCCAAATGTTCCATTCTTGGTTGGCCAATTCCGCGCTAGCGAAGGTAGTAGACAAATAACTTTGGGAAGCCTCGTCGTCATTCAGCTGCAAGCGTTGATTGCCGTTAATAATGAAGTTCTCGGTATTGCCATTCCAGACTGGATTCGTGGTGAGATCACCATCAGAGAAATCATCCGTCAATTGCGCGGAGGCCAGCGAATAAACGCTGCATAAGATCATCAAAACGAAAAGACGCATCAGTTGCATTTTACAAAGCGGCTAAGGGGCCTAAATATACTACTTTTGACTCCTGAGAATCAGGTTTAAAAAATCTTAATTTATGCCTCAAGGATTGAAAGTAGCAGTGTGCGGAGCTACAGGAATGGTAGGGAGAACCATGTTGAACCTCCTAGCCGAGCGCAATTTTCCCATCAGCGATTTGATTCCGGTAGCCTCTTCACGCTCTGCGGGAAAGCAGTTAGAGTTCAAAGGAGAACAGCACACCATCGTGAGCTTTGATGAAGCCTTGCTACGTAAACCTGACGTGGCACTATTCAGTGCCGGAGGTTCAGTAAGCTTGGAATGGGCGCCCCGCTTTGCGGAAGTCGGAACTACAGTCATCGACAATTCTTCAGCATGGCGGATGAATGAGAAATTTAAACTGGTGGTGCCTGAGGTGAATGGAGATGTGGTGACCAATGAAGACCTTATTATCGCAAACCCTAACTGCTCTACAATCCAACTGGTGATGGCTTTGAAGCCTTTGCATGACGCTTTCAACGCGAAACGTGTGGTGGTGTCAACCTACCAATCGGTAACAGGTACCGGACAAGCAGCGTTCCAGCAATTGGAAATGGAGCGCAGAGGAGAAGATGGTGAAATGGTGTACCCTTATCCGATTGACCGCAATGTCTTGCCACATTGCGATATCTTCCTCGATAACGACTACACGAAAGAGGAAATGAAGCTCACGCAAGAGACCTGCAAAATTTTAGGCGATGATGCCATCAAGGTGGTGGCGACTGCCGTGCGCGTTCCTGTAGCTGGCGGACATTCAGAATCTGTCAATGTAGAGTTTGAATCAGCCTTTGAAGTCGGGGATGTGAAGAAGCGCTTGTCTGATTTTCCAGGCATCAAAGTGCAAGATCAACCGGAAACCAACAATTATCCAATGCCGCTTTATGCATCTGGTAAAGACGAGGTGTTTGTGGGTAGAATTCGCCGTGATTTCACGCAGGAGAATACACTCAACATGTGGGTGGTAGCAGATAACCTTCGAAAGGGAGCTGCGACAAACGCGATTCAAATTGCAGAAGACCTGCTTGCGAAAGGACGTTGGTCTTAATTAAGCGACACCGTCTCCCGGTTCAGCACCTTTTTCAGCCGTCACGAAACTGAGTTCACCTGCAGCGTTTTCTGCCATGAGAACCATTCCCTGGCTTTCTACGCCTTTGATTTTACGAGGCTCAAGGTTCAGCAGAACACAGACTTTCTTCCCGATGATTTCTTCCGGTTTGTAATGCTCTGCAATACCTGAAACAACAGTGCGCTCATCCACACCAGTTCGGATGGTGAGCTTCAATAGCTTCTTCGTTTTCTTAATAGGCTCAGCGTCGAGAATCTCCGCCATGCGAATGTCAAGACCAGCGAATTGCTCGAACGGAACGTTCGCTTTCACGGGCTCCAACTCGCGCTCTTGTGAAGCAGCCTTCGCTTCCTCCAGTTTCGCAACTTGTGCTGACACCAATTCGTCGTCAACTTTTGTAAATAGAATTGGCGTCCTCTCGATGGTACTACCCGGTTCGAGTAGTGATTTCCCAGCTTCGTTCCACTCCAAATGGTTGAGTCCAAGTGCCGAGGCGATCTTAGCCGAGGTATTCGGAAGGAACGGATGCAATACGTAAGGAAGATTCGATGCCACCTGAACACAGATGTTCATGATGGTTTTTACGCGCTCTGGATCTTCCTTGATCTTCTTCCAAGGCTCTTCCTCAGTGAGGTATTTATTACCGGCACGCGCTAGGTTCATCGCTTCCAATTGCGCTTCGCGGAATCGATAGCCACGGATCAGCTTCGCTACTTTTTCAGGAGTAGCGGCGATGGTTTGAAGCATCTCTTCATCCTGAGGGAGCAATTCTCCAGCAGCAGGAACGGCACCATCGTAGTATTTATGTGTCAAGACCACTGCGCGGTTGATGAAGTTTCCGAGGATATCGGCAAGTTCATTGTTGACGCGATCTTTGTAGTCGTTCCAAGTGATTTCTGAGTCTTTCTGCTCTGGCATAATAGACGCCAGAACGTAACGCAACTCATCCTGCTTTCCTGGGAATTCTTCAAGGTATTCGTGAAGCCAAACAGCCCAATTTCTTGAAGTCGAAATCTTATCTCCCTCCAAGTTCATGAACTCGTTGGCTGGCACGTTGTACGGCAATATATAATCACCGTGCTCACGAAGTAGGATTGGGAAAATCAAACAGTGGAATACGATATTGTCTTTTCCAATGAAGTGCACGAGGTGGCTGTCTTCAGACTTCCAGTAGTCTTTCCAGTTCTTTCCGTGTTCTTCTGCCCATTTTTGCGTGGCTGTGATGTATCCAATCGGTGCATCTAGCCAAACGTAGAGCACTTTTCCATCTGCACCTTCAACAGGCACTGGCACCCCCCAATCAAGGTCACGAGTCATCGCACGTGATTGAAGTCCGCTATCGATCCAAGACTTACACTGGCCAATAACGTGCTTCTTCCACTCTTTCACTTCGTGCTGAGACTTCCCTTCAAACTGTCCGTTCTCGATGTAATTACGCAACCAATCTTCATGGTCACCCATCGGCAAGTACCAAAGCGAAGTCTCTTTCAATTCTGGCTTACTACCACTCAATACTGAACGTGGGTCAATCAGGTCAGTTGGGCTCAACGCGCTTCCGCAATTTTCACATTGATCACCGTAGGCATGGTCGTGACCACACTTCGGACATGTTCCTGTGATGTAACGGTCAGCCAAGAATTGCTGTGCTTCATGATCGAAGTACTGTTCTTCCGTTTTGACTTCAAAAGAACCTTTTTCAAGCAGCGTCAAAAAGAAATCTTGCGCGTTTTTGTGGTGCTCAGGCGATGAAGTACGATCGTAGATGTCGAATTCAATGCCGAATTCCGCGAAGGTCTTCTTCATCAATTCGTGGTACTGATTAACGATGTCGTTCGGGGTAACTCCCTCTTTTTTGGCGCGAAGCGTAATTGCTGCGCCGTGTTCATCGCTTCCACAAACGAAGGCAACGTCTTCCCCTGCTGAACGCAGGTGGCGAACATAAATATCAGCCGGGAGCATCGCGCCAGCAATGTGACCAATATGAAGTGGACCATTGGCATATGGGAGTGCCGAAGTAACCATGTATCGCTTTGGAGCTGTCATTGTCTTCTTGTTGTACGCCGCAAAATTATTTCTTTTCAGCAGATTTGCAGGTATGCATGTCAATCCACCATTCTTAAATCAAGGAGATACGATCGCTTTAGCTGCGGCAAGTAGATGGTGTACTCCTGAACAAGTGGCCGCGGTGTCGCAGTTGATAGAGGCTAGAGGCTTTCGTGCTTATGTGCCAGACGGACTGTTTCAGCGCGATGGTCAATTGGCGGGTGATGATGCCCACCGTGTTCAACTATTAAATGAGTTGACGGCATCTGATGATGTAAAAGCAGTGCTATTTATGCGTGGGGGTTATGGTGCTGGGCGTTTGCTCCCTTTTCTTCGCCTAACGGCGGAACGCGACCGCTTCCCTTGGTTATGTGGTTTCAGCGATGTCACTGCGATTCATTCCTGGACAACAATCAATGGTATAAGTTCTTTGCATTCCCCTGTAGGAACCACCTTACTCACTTCCCCACCGGAGGTGGTGGATGCCTTTTTTAGTGAACTTCAAGGAAAAACTACAGGATGGAATGTCGAAGCTGAGGTTGTTGAAGAGGGAAATTCAGAAGGGCGGCTCATTGGAGGTAATCTTAGCTTACTCTATAGTCTCCGAGGCACACCTTACTTCCCTGATCTCTCCGGCAAAATATTGATCATAGAGGACTTGGATGAGATGCTCTATCACCTAGATCGGATGATGAATAACTTCGCGTTGTCTGCCGAGTTTGAGAAGCTGAGTGGACTGCTCATTGGGCAGTTCTCAGACATGCGTGACAACACAAAATCTTTCGGTTTTAGCAGCGATAACCCATTTGGGTATAACCAACGACAGATCATTGAACGATTCTCGCAAACCCTGAACATACCGGTGGCTTTCGGGCTTCCATTTGGGCATGAAGCGATGAATCTACCCGTGAGATTAGGAGCAGAAGTCGAACTTGAATTGAAAGATCATCGCTGCCACATTGTGTATCGGTAATTTTACCTGAAATTTGAACCAGAATTTAATCCCATAGCCATGTACGGAAAGATGAAAGAACATCTTCAGGAAGAACTGAAGCAAATCGAAGAAGCCGGACTGTTCAAGAAGGAACGAATCATCACGGGTCCTCAAGACGCCTTGATTAACGTGTCAACAGGAGAAGAAGTGCTGAACTTCTGTGCAAACAACTACCTCGGACTTTCATCACATCCGAAAGTGCTAGACGCGGCAAAGGCTACGCTAGATACACATGGATTTGGAATGAGCTCTGTGCGGTTCATCTGTGGAACGCAAGACATTCACAAAACCCTCGAAGAGAAAATTGCTGACTTCCTGCATACGGAAGATACGATTCTATATGCAGCGGCATTCGATGCCAATGGTGGTGTATTCGAACCATTGCTGACGAAAGATGATGCGATCATTTCTGATTCATTGAACCACGCTTCGATCATCGATGGTGTTCGCCTATGTAAAGCAGCTCGCTACCGCTATGCGAACAACAATATGGAAGATTTGGAGAAGCAACTTCAGGCCGCTGAAGGAGCGCGCTTCAAGATCATCGTGACTGACGGTGTCTTCTCCATGGATGGGTATGTTGCGCAGCTTGACAAGATCTGTGATCTCGCAGATAAGTATGATGCGCTTGTCATGGTTGATGAATGCCACGCTACTGGTTTTATTGGCAAAACAGGACGTGGTTCAGTTGAACTTCGTGGGGTGCTAGGTCGCGTTGATATCATTACAGGAACGCTCGGAAAGGCACTTGGTGGCGCAATGGGTGGATTCACTACTGGTCGTAAAGAGATCATCGAAATGCTACGTCAGCGCTCTCGTCCGTACTTATTCTCAAACTCATTGGCTCCATCCATCGTGGGTGCTTCGATTGCGGTGTTTGATCTATTGAATGAGACGACCGAATTGCGCGACAAACTCGAATGGAACACCAACTACTTCAAAGATGGTTTGCGCAAGATCGGTCTTGATTTCAAAGACGGTGACTCGGCGATTGTACCGGTGATGCTATACGATGCGAAGTTGTCGCAAGTAATGGCTGACCGCCTGGTCGAAGAAGGGATTTACGTAATTGGTTTCTTCTACCCGGTGGTACCAAAAGAGCAAGCGCGTATCCGCGTTCAGTTGAGTGCGGCGCATACCCAAGAACATCTAGACAAAGCACTGGCTGCCTTTGAAAAGGTAGCGAAGGAGCTGGGTGTACTCAAAGAAGCATGAGGTTTGACCTGATCATTGTCGGACAAGGTCTGGCAGGATCTGTGTTGGCGTGTGAAGCGCAATCCCGAGGGCTGTCTGTCGGTATCATTGACAATGGCTGGAAGTTGAGTGCCTCAATGGTTGCTGCCGGTATGTGGAATCCAGTGAGCTTCCGTAAGATCATTTCCGTCTGGCGTGATCAAGAATGCATGGAGGCGCTTCAAACCAAGTATCCTGCCTGGGAGAAGTCTCTTGAAAGCCAATTTTACTTTGACCGTCCGGTGATGCGTGTCTTCCCGAATCAGGAGTACGCTGACTTGTGGGCAAAGCGCTTGTCCGAGGGCATGCCTTGGATACAAGCGGTACACGAACTTCCTGATCGTGTAAAGGCTCCGTACGGTGCCGGTTTGGTGGATCAGGCCGGGTATTTACATCTTCCTCGTTTTTTGCAATCGGTTCGTGATCTCGCTAGCGCGGAATCGCGACTCCTAGAAGAGGAGTTTGATCCCAAGTATCTAGAAACGGATGCCGGACGCCGGACACCGGATAAACCTGTCGTCTACAAACACTGGCAAGCCGATCACCTCATCATTGCGATGGGGACGAGTGCTCGTAAACTTTCGTGGTATCAAGGTCTACCACTTCAGACCAACAAGGGCGAGGTGCTTGATGTTAGCGTGAAAGACTTTCAACGTTACATCACCGCAAACAACGGAAAATGGCTCTTGCCGTATAACGAGGAGGGATACAAACTCGGCGCAAGCTATGATTGGCGTACAGACGATCTAGAAACGTCTGATGAGGTGCGTGAGATGCTTTTGGAAAAGGTTCAACTCATGCTCGATGCCGAGGTGTCGGTAGTGGAGCATAAGGTGGGATTACGTCCGACCGTCAAAGACCGTAGACCACTCTTAGGTGAACTGGAAACCCGTATATGGTCATTCAATGGATTAGGTACACGAGGTGTGTTAATCTCGCCACTACTGGCGGGAGAGTTGCTCAATCATATCTTCGACGGGGCGCCGTTGCATCCAGAAACCGATCTCAACCGATTCAAGTAACAGAACTTTCAAAAAATATTGAAAGATTAGGATTGTTTTGTATCTTTAGGTCATGGAACTCAAAGAAGCGAAAGAACAATTTATCATGTCATGGGGTGCCCTCGGCTCTAACTGGGGCGTAAGTAAGACCATGGCTCAAGTACACGCCTTATTGATGGTGAGCAATGCTCCGCTATCTGCAGACGAGGTGATGGAACAACTGAATATCTCACGTGGAAATGCCAACATGAACCTACGCGCATTGATCGATTGGGGGTTGGTAGAGAAGATCCATAAGCTCGGTGAGCGTCGTGAATTTTTCCAGGCGGAAAAAGACATGTGGAAGATCGCAACGCGCATAGCCAGTGAGCGACGCAAGCGTGAATTGCAGCCGATCCTCAAGGTTGTTGATCAGATGAAGGAAATTGAAGACAAGCAAGCCGATAAGGCTGAGTTGGATGCCTTCAAGAAGCAAATGACCGAACTCGAAAACTTTACTGGAAGGGTAGACCGCATCTTCGATCGACTGGATCGAGCGGATGAACGATGGTTCACCGGGCTTCTTACGAAAATCATGAAACGATAAAATAAACAACATAAACTGATCGCTATGAACAAGAAAGCAGTTAAAGTACTGGTCACATTGCAGATGATTCTATTGGGTGCAGCGCTGCTCACCTCTGTGACCCCTTTTATCCCCTTGATATTGGCTATGGTGGTTGGCGGACTTCAATTGTTACTGGGAGCCGTTTACGTCATTGGCTTTTGGAATTGCATTTCGTCTTCAACCAAGCAGATGCTAAGTGTCTATTGGGGCATCGTCTTCGCTTATTTTGGTGGGGGGTACATCCTTTTTGAAATCCTCAATGTTAATGATGAACTACTCTTGATTCCTGCCATAGGTATCCCTATCGGACTTGCGATTTTCTTTGTCTTTATCACAGACAAAATGAAAAGCGACAAACTCGTGCATGTAGATGAACATTTGGCAGACATCATTGATGCCTAATTTTTTTCATTCGAAGTTTCAAAAAATACTGAAAAGATGAAATATAAAGGAAATAAGAAATTGGTGGTTGCTGGAGGAAGTGGTTTCCTTGGAAATTCGATCATAGAGCGATTTCGCAGCGTCTTTGAAGAGATCGTTGTCCTGACACGAAAGCCACAAGAAGCGCAGCATGGAATCCGTTGGGTGCGTTGGGATGGAGTACATGTAGGCAAATGGGTCAAGGAGATTGACGGTGCCGACTTGCTCATCAACCTTGCTGGACGTTCAGTAAACTGCAGGTACCATCAAAAGAACAAAACAGAGATTCTTCAGAGTCGAGTGAAAAGTACGCTTGCCTTGGGTGCTGCAGTCATTGCCGCAGATCATCCGCCGGAATGTTGGATGAATGCCTCAAGTGCCACTATTTACGACGACGAATACAATACGGCGCACACCGAAGCCGAAGGCCGAATCGGTCATGATTTTAGCATGAATGTCTGTAAGGAATGGGAAGCCACATTTAATGACATCCCAGTTCCTGGAACGCGTAAGTTGATCCTGAGGATGGGCTTAGTCTTCGGAAAAGCCGGCGGTGCACTGCCTGAACTGGTAAACCTAGCCAAGATGGGTCTTGGTGGTAACGCAGGAACAGGCAAACAACGAATGAGCTGGATTCACGAGGATGACCTCGCGAATGCCTTGATCAACGCCTATGAAGATGATTGGGAAGGCGTATTCAACCTCACAGCACCCACCCACCCTACGAATGAGGAAGTCATGGGCATTGTAAGAGAGCTGAAGAACGCCACGTTTTCATTCCCTATTGGAAAGCGACTTTTGGAGTTCGGTGCGTGGATTCGAAGTACCGAAACCGAACTCCTACTTAAGAGTCGGTACGTCTACCCCCAGCGGCTCATGGAGCACGGGTACGAGTTTAAGTACCCCCACTACCGAGAAGCCTTGGAGGCCCTTATTCGAGGTGGTGGAATGGCTAGCTCATCAATGGTGGGCGATCCAATTCCGCACTAGCGGGAACAGGAGCTCATTCTTACCAAACATTGAAAAAATACTGCGTTAAGGACTTGAGAAAGGTTCGTGTTCGACAGCTTTTACTAGCTTTGAAACATGCAGGAAGTCCAGCTGTTATAATGTCAAACAAGCAAAAGGAATATGTTAGCAAAGAAGATTGAAGACGCACTAAATCAGCAGATCAAAATTGAGGCTGAGTCATCTCAGGTTTATCTCGCCATGGCTTCATGGGCAGAGACTACAGGACTGAATGGAACGGCAGCATTTCTATATATGCACTCTGATGAAGAGCGCATGCACATGATGAAGTTGGTGAAGTTCGTTAACGAACGCGGCGGTAAAGCCGAGATTCCTATGCTTGCGCAGCCGCCAAAATCATGGAGTGGCATTCAAGAAGTGTTTGAATCCCTATTAGAACACGAAACGAAAGTAACCGCCGAGATCAACAATGTCGTTGATATCTGCTTGTCTGAGAAAGACTACACCACGCACAACTTTATGCAGTGGTACGTAAGTGAGCAGATTGAGGAAGAAGCGTTAGCGCGCACGATACTAGACAAGTTGAGCTTAATCGGAAATGATAAAGGAGGGCTCTATCTCTTCGACCGCGATCTTGAAGGGATGCACAGTCTTGAAGAAGAGGCGTAAGTATCCACATCTAAGCGTTTAAAAAGACCCGAAAGCCCTGACCTTCAAAGGTTGGGGCTTTTTATATTTGATCCTACTGACGATACTTTGCGCGTATGAAACTCTTTTGGTTAGGTATGGCAGCTCTCTTGTCTGTTTGGCTGCAAAGTCCTGACCAGACTGATCCGCAGGTTGAAGACGATGATACAGTAGCGGTTTTCAAAGCGAGTTACCTCTTCAAATTTGCTACTTCGAACGACTGGCCAGCAGACGCTAAAACAGGGCCCTTCAAGGTTGGGATATTCGGGAATAGCAGCGTGTATGAGAACTTCCTAAATAAATTCGCGACCCACGCGGTAGGAAGTCAGGTGGTGGAAGTGGAAGAAATTACGAGTGCCAACTTTGATGAATTCTATCACATGATCTATGTCGATAGAGCCATGTCTAGCGAATTCAAGAAAGTCATTGACTCCGTGGGAGATGCTCACACCTTGGTGGTTGCCGACGATAAGTCGTTCATCAACAGCGGTGCCTGCATCAGCTTTGTCGTCGTAGACAACGCAACGAAATACATTATTAACTCCGAAGCAGCTCAGAAAAAGGGCATCACCTTCGGTTCAACCATCATACTATGGTCAGTCAGCGAATGATTCAACGCCTTGGTGCCTTGTTGCTGATCATCGCTCCGTTGTTCAGCCTAGCACAGGGAACTACAAAAACCGAAGAGGCTGTAAGGATCTACCAAACGGGAGATCTGATGGCGGCAAGAACACAGATTCTTAATGCCCTGCAATCGAGTGAAGAGAAAGACCAAGCCTACACTTGGTTCGTGAAAGGATTCATTTTCAAAGAGATTTTCAAACAGATTGAGAAAGGCAATCCCTTCAGTGAAAACCGCGAAGTGGCCGTGGAAGCGATTCTGCATTCCATGAAACTCGACGGAACGGGACAATACCGTGAAAACAATGTGAACGCGCTCAAATACCTGTCGTTGACCTACTACAACGATGCTGTTTTGTTGACGAAATCACTCAATGAGTCGAACCTCGAATTCCCGCTTCAATTCTACCAGCGCTATAAGGAGTTGAACGTTCACATTGAACCTGCGAACGATCACAAAGAACAAGACCTAGAGTTCTACAAAAACATGGGGAAGGCATGCCGCATTCTCTACGAAAAGGAAGACGGCACCAAAGTGATTTACTTTGACAAGATGGTTGACTTCTACAACATGGCGTTAGAGGTAGCTCCTGAAGATTTTCAGGCGAACTACAACCTTGCTGTCAACTACTACAACAAAGGAGTGTATAAGATTCGTAAGATTGATCACAACACAGAAATCTTCGAATTAATTCGCATTCAAGACGAATGTGTTGCCTTGTTTAAGCAAGCCCTACCGTTCATGCTCGCAGCAAATGAAGCACAGCCTGAACACGCAGATACCCTGAAAGGACTCATGGCGATCTATCGCTCACTCAGCGATCGTGAGAATGCCATGGCTTACCAAGAAGAGCTAGAGAAGTTAATCACTGACGGTAAACCGCAAGACTAGCCCTCATGAACTTCAGGTTTACTATCCCATGGAAGATTGGTGTCGGTTTCGGGATGTTCGTTGTGGTAACGGGCGTCCTATTCTTCTTGACATCTAATACCTTGAGTGAATCGCGATCAATCAATCGCGAGATCAACGAGGTGTATGCTCCTGGGATCGAAGCTGTAGAAGAACTATCCACCCAACTCAGTTACAGTGAACTCCTCATCCGCTATTGGGGAACGGTACAATCAAGAGACGACGTGGTCGAAAAGCGCAACATGCGAACGCTCATTAGTACGGAGATTCCAAGTCAACTCAGTACACTCGATTCACTCAGCGCCGAATGGAACAACAAAGAGCAGTTCGTCTTAGACAGTCTCAATACGACCATGGAACGACTGTTCATATTGTACCAGCAAGTTATGGTCAAGCTCCCTGATTTTGATAGCTACGCAGATCAAATGACCCGGATGGATATCGAATTCCTGCTGCTGCCTGATGAGGGAATTGATAAGGAATTGCGCTCAGCGAAAGGGCAAATTGATCGACTACTAAAAGCCCAACGAAGCAATCTGTTAAGTGCCACTCAACGAAGTGATGCCTTAGGTGATCGCCTGCGCTTTCTCGCAGGAAACATCTCCATCTTCATTCTGATTGTGGGAGTGGTCATTGCCTTCTTGGTATCGCGCTCTATTGTTCGGCCGGTAAATGAACTGAAGCGCACACTGCTCTACCTCGGTAAAGGGATATACCCTCGCTCAACCGTTGAAGTGACTTCCGATGAAATCGGACAAATGGCCTTCGCAGTCAATCGTCTCGTGGATGGATTAAAGAAAACAAGGGAGTTCTCTGCGCAGGTAGGATCTGGAAACTTCGAAGCTACCTACACGCCACTTTCTGAAGATGATGAGCTTGGTTTTGCGCTGCTGAAAATGCGCGACGATCTAGCAGCCAGTGAACGTCACCTTGAGCGAAAGGTTGAGGAGCGTACCAACGAAGTGGTGCAGCAAAAAGAAGAAATTGAACGCCAAAAGGAACGAGTAACTGAGCTTTACAAAGACCTTACAGACTCCATCAACTACGCGAAGCGCCTCCAGCAAGCAATTCTTCCAACCAAAGAGTTTGTCTTGGATATGTTCCCTGATTCCTTTGTGATGTATCGTCCGAGAGACATCGTTTCTGGTGACTTCTATTGGTTCAAAACCACTGGAAAGAAAAACATCTTTGCCGCCGTTGACTGCACCGGACATGGCGTGCCTGGAGCCTTCATGAGTCTAGTAGGTCACAACGTGCTCAACCAAGTTACCAAGGTGTTCACAAGACCATCTCAGATCCTGAATAACCTCAATCGTCTCGCGGCAGAAGCCTTGCGCAGTGAAGAGTCAGAAACAGGCGTCTCTGACGGCATGGACCTAGCCATGGTGACCATAGATATGGAGAGTCTTGAGCTAGAGTATGCTGGCGCTTACAATCCGTTGTACATCATCCGAAACAAAGAGATCATCCAACTGAAGGCTGATAACTTCTCCATTGGCTCATTCCGCTTCGGTGAACGCGAGTACAATAACCACAAGTTCCAGCTTGAGAAAGGAGATGCGATCTACGCCTTCTCTGATGGATATGTAGACCAATTCGGAGGAGATAGAGGCAAGAAATTCCTGAAGAAGCGCTTCAGAGAAACCCTCTTATCGGTCTCTGATCTGCCCATGGATGTACAGCATCAGAAATTGAACGAAACATTCGTTCGCTGGAAAAAGAGTCTAGATCAAGTAGATGATATCTTGGTAATCGGGATTCGCGTCTGATTATCCAGAGAAGACTGAACCACTCATGACATAACTGTCTTTCGGGTTCAAACACATAACCGGAATCTGCGCTTCATTTGTGATCATCTGCTGCTCGTAACCACCACCGATGATACTGATCAAACTGTTCTCGTAGAAGTTCATGATCGTAATCAAGTCTGCATCAATCGAAGAAGCGTATTTTACAACGGCCTTCGCAAATCCAGAGCTCTTTGATTCACTGATCTCCACATCGAACTCAATCTCACGCTCTGAAAGGAAACCTTTCGTGTAAGTGATGTTACGGTCGAGCTGATTCTTAAGGAATTCATCCGTTTCTCCTGGAGAGATGAGGTGAACGCGGCTGTTGAAGTACTTCGCCATGTCAGCCACCAATGAAAGCTTCTGCTTTGTTTCCTTGTGAAGGTCCAAAGGCACAACGATGTCGTCGTAACCACCTTCGCGGATGCCTTTTTCCTGAACAACGATGAACGGAATAGTGGAGTCAGTAACGATACGTAGGGCACGACTTCCAGTAATGAATTGCATTCCTTTCATTCCGTGTGTTCCCATGATAATCATGCTAGCACCCATCTCTGTAGCCACATCGTCAATGTCTTCAAAGATGCTACCGATACGAACGATCGTGTTGATCTCGAATCCACTCTCTTGTTTCACTCGGTCAGCTAGTGTTTCAAGCTTCAGGCGAGCCTCAGAAATGAACTTCTTGTTCTCGATAACGTGAAGCACATTCACTTCAGCATCAATCGCTTTACCAACAGTGATAGCGTGGTTTAGGGCTGTATCACCAACTTTGGTGAAATCAGTAGGTACTAGGATCTTCTTACTCATAGCGTATTGGGTCGTAACTGCTTTACAGGTCGAAAATAGCAATATCTCATGTGATAGCTCCTAAGCGTGTAGGAATTTTCCTAGGAAGGATGGGTGTCGGTGTCCTACATCATATGGAAATGAGCCACTTAGCTTTGTGTCGTCTAATGACCTATTCTAGGTCGGATCATCCATCCTATACCACTGTTCACTTTTAGCAAACATGATGGTCTCAATAGGCAGCCACCGGCCCCAACCGGTGGTTTTTTGCCAACCACGTCTGGTGTCAGATTATTCCTACAGATGGCTTATCAGTAGTCCTACACTTCTCGAAATGAGGAACCGTAACTTCATGGAGTTGAATGTAAGAAAGCTGAATGCAGTTTTCTGACAATGAACGCACCGATCTATTTTTTTCTCATTAGGCGCCGGGTCTTGTATCCGGCGTTTATGTTGGGTGTCATGGAGGTTTTCCAATAAATTTGTGCCACTGATCCCCCCTGATGAAACGTCTGAGAGCTTACCTTCTTTCGATTCGCCAAAAGCATGCCTTGATACTCATGAGCATCGCTGTGGGTATAGCCTCAGGTCTGGTGGCCGTTATCCTTAAGAATACGGTATTCGGGATTCGCCGGCTACTCACTGAGAACTTTGCCATTGACGGCCTAAACTGGCTATACGCCATCTACCCAGCAATAGGTATTCTTCTCACACTCTTAATCGTCAAACGATTTTTGAAAGGTGTCCACCCCGGTCCAGGAATCCCTTCCACGTTATACGCCATCAGTAAACGTAAAGGGCAGCTTCGTCGAAAGCAGATGTTTGCGTCTATCATCACCAGTATTTTCACTGTTGGTTTCGGGGGAAGCGCCGGACTGGAGGCGCCTGCCGTCCAATCGAGCGCAAGCATCGGGTCTAACATCGCCGCCTCGCTGAAGATGAACTACAAAACGCGCATTCTGATGATTGGATGTGCCGCTGCTGGTTCCTTAGCTGCCATATTTAAGGCTCCGGTGGCAGCGATCATTTTTGCCGTTGAGGTGATTATGATTGACTTGACAACAGCCAGCTTAGTACCGCTCTTGATGGCTTCGCTGTCGGCATTGTTAACCACTTACCTTTTCGTGAATGACGGACAACTCCTGAGCCTTGATGAAGTGGCTCCGTTCAAAGCACGGTACTTGTTTTACTATGTGGTGTTGGGGATTGGTTGTGGAGTATTCTCGTTTTATTTCAATCGTATCTACTTGTGGATTACCCATCGGATGAATGCGTTTAAGGACGGTTGGGTTCGTGTGGCCTTCGGCGGAATTGTGCTCGGAGGTATCATCTTGGTGTTCCCTCCGCTTTATGGTGAGGGTTATGACATCTTGAATGCATTCCTGCGTGATGATCTCAGGGAAACCACCGTCAACTCAGTCTTCTTTGAAGTGTCGATGGAATCATGGTATCTGTTCGGTTTCCTATTTGCTTTGATGGTGTTGAAGGTAGTGGCTACCGGAATTACTCTAGGCTCTGGTGGAGTTGGTGGTATTTTCGCCCCTACGCTTTTCATGGGAGGAACCTTTGGATACTTAGTTGCGAAGGTCTTACAAAAGACCCCGGCAGCAGGCGATATCCCCGTTGGTAATTTTGCCTTGTTAGGAATGGCCGGCTTGATGGCCGGGGTGCTTCACGCGCCGTTGACCTCGATCTTCTTAATCGCTGAAATTAGTGGGGGTTATCAGCTTTTTGTTCCTCTAATGGCTACCGCCGGAATTGCTTATTACACAAGCCGACTATTCACGAAAGATACGATCTATACCCGCGAGTTAGCCGCGAAAGGGGAGCTGATCACACATAACAAAGACAAAGCGGTGTTGACCTTGATGAGTCTCAAAGACGAAATCGAAACCAACTTCGCGACCATTCAACCGGAAGACTCTTTACGTGAATTAATTGCCGTGGTCAGTAACAGTAAGCGAAACATCTTCGCGGTAGTAGATCCGGCTGATCGACTGATTGGTATCCTCATGTTGGATGACATTCGCTCGATTATGTTCAATACAGAGCTGTACGATGATGTTAATTTAAATGAGCTCATGACACTCCCACCAGAGATCATCCACCTCTCAGATCGAATGGAAACGGTGGTGTCTAAGTTCGACGAATCTGGAGCCTGGAACCTACCTGTGGTCAACGAGCAAGGAAAGTACATCGGCTTTGTTTCTAAGTCTCGACTGTTCTCAGCTTACCGCCAAGTCTTGGTGGAAGTTTCCTAAAAAGAAAAGCGCCTCCCTAAAGGAAGGCGCCTCTCTTGTTTAGTAGTTGGTGTCTTTATTCAATACAACCTTGGTCAATCTGAGAGATGGCGTCGTTGTTCGGGAAACACTGTCCACTAGGAAGTGCATCCGGAGTGTAACGCACCAAGTTTGGATCGTACAATGCGTATTCTATGAAGTTCACAAGATCATCGATTTCTTGTTCTGTCAATTGCAGCGCATGGAATTCTTCTGCCAATTGTGAAGCAGGAACATTGACGTTTTCTGCTACCGCGTTGTTCTTGTACATGATAACATCGCGAACTGTGTTGAAGGTGCCCCCGTGTCCGTAGAATGGTGAATCTTTCAAGTTGTAAAGCTGTGGCGTCTTAAACTTGTATTCATCTTCTGGGTTTCCTGTAAATCCTCCACGGCCTTTGTCGTCTTCAGCACCGTTGATGATATCAGGACCAGCCAAATCGTTCATCCCCAATCCGTGGAACGTCATGCTGTTCAAAGCAGGCCCCGAGTGACAGCTACCACATTCAGCTTTCGAGAAGAACAATGTTGCTCCACGCTTTTCGCTGTCAGTCATGGCATTCGTGTTTCCACGTAGCCAATCTTGCCATGGCGCTTGGTTAGCTAGCATAGTACGCTCGTAAGCTGCGATCGCCATACCTGCTGTACGGTTGGTGTAACGAGTAGCTTCAGGCCAATCTGGGAATGCGATGTCGAACAGATCTTCGTAAAGTGAGATCTCTTGACAGATTTCCTCATTTACAAGCAAGCGGTGAACCGTCATACCTGCGATGGCTTGAGTTTCTAGTCCGTGATGACCAAAGTTATTATTGAAGATTGGTGTTCCGGGAGTCCACTGTGATTCAGTTCCTTCGTTTACACCAACGGCACCGAATTGACCATTCCAAAGCATGGCTTCTTGGTAGGCACCGTTCATTGCGGTCGGAGTGCGAATTGGCTGTAGGTCGATAGAATCAACTGGGTACGCCGGATTCAGTTCTCGGCTTTCTCCAGCCATTCCAAACCCGATTCCACCTTCACCAATCCCTTGGCGAAGATTAGCCTGAAATCCTGCTGCCGCATGGTGGCAACTGGCGCACGAAAACGTGTTCACTCCAAGGTCTTCCATTTTGGCATCAAGGCCGATTCCGGTCTCATGATACAATAACCTACCAAGTTCAACCTTGGCAGTATTTAAAGGATTCAGCGGGTCTTGAGGAATCAATGAAAATTGATCGCTCTCAGGAAGAATGAAAAAATTTAACCCTTGTCCATTTGACGCCTCTTCTAATACTCCACGAAGCTCAACATCAAGGTCAACCAATTCGGAGCCTTGATCATCACTCCTATCTTTCTTACAACCTGAAAATGTTAACAATACCACGGCTGATGCAAGAAAGATCTGGTTAATAGATCTCTGCATTTTGAGTTTTTTAGTTATAAGTAGTTTGACAGTTAACACAAAAATACAACATTTCGTCGACAGTAAATCGACGTTAGTCGTTAGAGTGCCTCCAAAAAGGTACGAGTGACAGCTAAGAAAGTTTCAGGCGCTTCAGCGTGAAGCCAGTGTCCAGCGCCTTTTATTGTCTCTAACTCAGAGTTGGGGAAGTAGTGGGAAAGGTAAAACTGATCTTCATCAGTTATGTAGTCCGATTCGCTACCTCTCACGAATAAAGTATCTGTTAGACAGATCTGTTGGTTGGTTTCATCCACAATTGCCCCGATCTCGCGGTTCAGCACCGGAATATTAAAGCGCCAGGCGAGTTCTCCTTTGTTCTTCCAGTATAGATTCTTTAGCAGGAACTGACGCACTCCCTCTTCTTCAATAAGCTGTTCGAGGTGTTTACTAACAGCGCCTCGGCTGCCAAGGGCTCTTAAGTCAGCGGTCGTTAGTGCCTCTAAAATCTTTTGGTGATGAACAGGGTATGGCTTCGGAGCCATGTCAGCAACGATGAGTTTGTTCAGGGCATAGCTGTGCTCAGAAGCAAAGAGCATGGCTGTTTTTCCACCCATCGAATGACCAATCATATCAACGTCGGTCAGGTCGTGGTCTTCCACAAATTTGGTGAGGTCATCTACCATCAGTTGGTAGCTGAACTCATCAGCGTGGGGAGATCGACCGTGATTTCGCTGATCAACAAGGTAGACTTGGTGGTCTTCCGCATAGCTGCGTGCTAAGGTTTGCCAGTTATCTCCAGAACCAAACAGACCGTGAAGAATAATGAGAGGTCTTCCTTCCTCACCAATTTTACGGTAGAACAGTTCCATGTGCTAGAGTTTGCCGAGATACATTTGAACTGTGTTCTCTAATCCAAAGTACAAGGCGTCGCTTATGAGTGCATGTCCGATGGAAACTTCTTGCAGTCCTTTCACTTCTTGAGCGAAGTACGCGAGGTTATCTAAGTTCAAATCGTGACCTGCGTTCACGCCCAATCCAATGTCTCTAGCAAAGGCTGCTGATCGAATAAAAGGGGCAACGGCCTCCTCGGGATTTTTCGCATAACCGGTAGCATAAGCTTCGGTGTACAACTCGATTCGATCTGAACCACATGCCTTCGCGCCTTCAATCATCGCCTCATCAGTTTCGATGAATACACTGGTACGCGCTCCCCAAGAAGAAAGCTGGGCAATGACTTCTTTCAAGAAATCGGCATGCTCAATAGTGTTCCATCCGGCGTTACTTGTTAGCACACCCGGTGGGTCTGGGACAAGAGTCACTTGGTGCGGTTTTGCCTCCTCAACGAGCTTCATGAACTCAGCGTTAGGATACCCCTCAACGTTAAATTCTGTTGTCACAATTTCCTTTAATTCTCGCACGTCAGCGTAGGTGATGTGTCGTTGATCAGGCCTTGGGTGAACTGTAATTCCCTCAGCTCCAAAGGCTTCAATGTTTTTGGCCGCAATGGCCACATTGGGCGTATTCCCACCTCGAGCGTTTCGTATGGTGGCGATCTTGTTAATATTTACGCTTAATCTGACAGAAGTTTTTCTCATCTGTTGAACAACTTGTTTAAAAATTCAACGTCCTTTAAACAGAGGCAGCCCTCATGCGGTTAACTTGTAGCGCAAAGGTAGGGCTATCTGTAGTTGGAAAACACATGGATATCAACAACATAATAACGAACGAAATTCCTTCGCTGATAGCGAAAGACAGTATAGAAACCGCAATCCAATACATGGATGATTGGAAAGTAGGCCATCTGGCTGTTCTTAACGGAAAGAAGTTTCTCGGTCTTCTCGATGAATCAGTGTTGCTTAGCGCAGAAGGCGTTCAGAATAATGTTGGTGAGTTTGAGTTGATCGATATCAAGGTAAGTCCGAAGGTGCACATCTTCGACGTGATTGAATTGATGGTTGACTACAAGCTCAGCATGGTGGCTGTAGTTGATGAAGAAGGAAATTACCTCGGAGAAATCCTTCCTTTCCATATCATAGAGTGTTTGGCAGACCTCACGGCCGTTCGTCAGGAAGGTTCTGTCATTGTTTTTGAAATGAACGACGTAGATTACTCTCTTGGTGACATTGCGCGCCATGTTGAAGCGAATGATGCCAAGGTGTTAAGCGCTTCTGTAGCTCGCCTAGGCGACAGCAGAATGGTGCAAGTCTCGCTCAAGATCAACGAAACAAACATTCGCGGAATCGTTCAGACCTTGCAGCGTTACAATTACACCATCAAGGCTACTTACGATGCGCCAAACTATCAGGATGACCTGCGCAATCGCTACGATGAGTTGATGCGCTATCTCAATACCTGATCCTCTTTTCCCCATAGAATATTGATACCTTCGTAAGCATGAAGCTCGCAGTCTTTGGTAAACGCTTCGAAACCGAGTACATCGATGCCATTACTGGCCTGCTCGATATGCTTGTGATCAGAGGGCATGATCTTCTCGTTGGAGAGCGATTTAGTCGCTTCTTAAATGAGATCGGAATCGCGCTTCCTGCGAAAGCAGAAATATTTCACGACCATACAGAAATCGAAGGGGCGGATGTCATGATCTCCATCGGAGGTGATGGAACCTTGCTTGATACGCTCGGAGTCATCCGAGATAAAGATATTCCTGTGCTTGGTATCAATACAGGACGTCTGGGGTTCCTGTCGAATATTCCAACAGATGAGATTGGTCAGGCCATTGATGCGCTAGAGAACCAAGAGTATAAGATTGACGAGCGATCTTTAATCAAGGTTGATTGTCCTGATCTCACAGATATCGATTTTCCTTACGCGCTCAACGAAGTGACAATCCATAAGAAGGAAGATGCCTCGATGGTGACGGTGGATGCCTATAAAGACGATAAATTCATCAATACCTACTGGGCTGATGGACTTATCGTGGCTACGCCGACAGGATCTACGGCTTACAGCTTGAGTTGTGGTGGTCCGATTGTGATGCCGGGGTCTGAAAATTTCATCCTCACGCCGATTGCACCGCACAATTTGAATGTTCGCCCACTCGTGGTGCCGAATGATTGTAAAATTCGTTTGCGCGCTGAAGGACGAGCAGACGAATTCCTTCTAACCTTGGATTCGCATAGTTATAGCCTGAAGGCCGGAGCGCAGGTAGTACTTTCTACAGCGGCTTTCCGGATGAAATTGATCGATATGGAGGATCAGCATTTCTTCCAGACGATTCGCAATAAGTTACTGTGGGGAATTGATCGAAGAAACTAAGGTTTCGACTACTTTTGCAACACAATTGGAAATATCTCGTTTATAGTGCGGTATGCGTTTAATTGTCGCTTTCATATCATGTTTATTTCTGCTAACCGCAGGAATTGATCTCTCTGCTCAAGGAAAGAAGTTCGAAACCAGTCGAGAATTCGGCTTGGTGGCGGGTACTTCTTACTACATCGGAGACATCAACCCATATCAACACTTCAACGGAACGTTGAGAGTGGGGGGTGGTGCGATGTACCGAGAGAACCTAGACAAACGTTGGTCTATTAAAGGCCAAGTATTCTACGGTACCATCGAAGCAACAGATGCCGATAGTGACGATCTCTGGCAACAAAACCGCAACCTGAGTTTCCGAAATGAAATCATTGAAGGTTCAGTAACGGTAGAGTTGAATTACGTTGACTATCAAATTGGGAACCGTAAGGATCCAATTTCCCCGTACGTTTTTCTTGGTCTTGGGTACTACTCACATAAGCCCCAAGCGAACTACTTAGGACGTTGGTACGAGCTTCAGCCATTGGGAACAGAGGGTCAAGGAACCTCTGAAGGAGAAGCGCTATACAGCTTGAATGGAGTATCGATTCCATTCGGTGTTGGACTAAAAGCCAACCTATTCAGTATTGTAGCCATCTCCCTAGAATGGGGAATGCGCAAGACATACACCGATTACCTTGACGACGTGTCAACCACTTATGCGAACCCAGCTGTTCTTGCTGACGAAAGTGGAGAGCTCGCAGTCATCCTTTCAGACCGCAGTTTAGGACTCGAGGGAGACCTTGAGAACAACGCCGGACTGCAACGAGGAGACCCGGGTAGACGCGATTGGTTCAACTTCACCACTGTAACCCTTTCCATCCGTTTAGGAAAGCCCCCAACAAGCTGTTGGAATCAGTAAGGAAGTCCCCTTCTTTTTGGGTACATTTGCCGCTGAACTGCGGACCTGTGTTGTTAAAATTGCTTAACTGCGCATATCCTGCGTTCTACTCCGTTAGGAGAATGACCAAAACAACACCAATTGCATGGGGGAGATCGAGGGCATTGATCAGAATAATATTCCGCAGCATGTCGCCATTATTATGGATGGCAATGGACGTTGGGCTCGTGAGAAAGGCCAAGAACGCATCTTCGGCCATTTCAATGGGGTTGAATCAGTTCGCTCTGCGCTGAAAGGAGCACGCAGACTTGGCGTGAACTACCTCACACTTTATGCATTTTCTACGGAGAACTGGAACCGCCCTCAAGAAGAGGTTGCAGCCCTCATGGATCTGCTCGTTCAAACCATCGTTGATGAGGTGAGCGAACTTAATCAAAATGATGTGCGTTTACGCGCTATTGGCGCATTAGATAGCCTTCCTCCGAAGGCAAAGCTTCAGCTTGAAGCGGCGATGGAACGTACGGCATCAAACAAAGGAATTCAATTGGTTTTGGCATTAAGCTACAGTGCGCGTTGGGAAATCGTGGAAGCGGTTCGCTCTATCGTGGCCTCTGGAGTGAAGGCCAATGAGATCGATGAAGAATTGATCACCAAGCACCTAACAACACAGGATATACCAGACCCGGAACTGATGATCAGAACCAGTGGTGAACAACGCATAAGTAACTTTTTGCTGTGGCAAATCGCTTATGCAGAGTTGTACTTCACTCCGAAATTCTGGCCGGATTTCCGCGAAAGCGATCTTTACGACGCGATCAAGGCCTACCAACAACGCCAACGACGTTTCGGGAAGACAGCAGAACAGATCACTCTAACGAACGAAGAAAAGTAATGCTTAGGAACGTCCTCATTTTCCTGGTATGTCATCTTGCCTTATTTGCTTCAGCGCAGGTAACCCGCCTCGGTGAAGTAGTTGATTATAGTTTGCCATCTAACTACACCGTTGCCGGAGTTACCGTGACTGGTGTAGAATTCAGTGATGTGCAAGCCATCAAACTTTTTGCTGGGATTCAAGTAGGTCAAGAGATTACCGTACCTGGTGATGATATCACACAGGCCATAAGAAATCTTTGGCGCCAGCAGCTTTTTAGCGATATCTCGATTTACGCCGCGGAAGTTCGTGGTACTGAGATCTTTTTGGTCATTGACCTGAAGGAGATGCCTCGTTTAGGGAGATACAACTTCCCTGGTTTGAAACGCTCTGAGCGTGAGAGCCTCCGAGAGCTACTTGATCTTTACTCAGGTCGTATCGTCAATGAAAACTTGATAGCAACTACCAAGAAGAAAATCATTGATCATTACATTGATAAAGGGTTCTTGAACGCTGACGTGACGGTGACTACAGAGCCGTATGACGAGATTGAAAACAGCGTGAAGATGGCGATCAAGGTTGATAAAGGTCAGCGCGTGAAGATCTCTGAAATCAACTTTGTTGGGGTAGAAGAAATGAGCGAGAAGAAGCTCGCTCGCTCGATGAAAGAAACCAAGCAGAAGGCTTGGTGGCGTGTATTCAAGAGCTCAAAGTACATTGAGGAGAGCTACGAAGGAGATAAAGAAGCCCTTATCGCGAAGTACAACGCGAAAGGTTTCCGCAACGCGCGTATTGTTTCTGACAGCATCTACCGCACCGCAGATAATCGCATTGCCATTGACATCACCGTAGATGAAGGAACGCAGTTCTACTTTAGAAATATCTACTTCAGTGGTAATACGAAGTACAGAAGTTCACAGCTTGATTCGATCCTAAAAATCAAATCAGGAGACGTTTACGACGCGCAGATGTTGGAGACGCGTCTCTACATGAATCCGAAAGGACTAGACATCACAAGTCTATACCAGGACGATGGATATCTTCAGTTCCAAGCGTTCCCAGTAGAAGTGTTGGTTGAGAATGACTCGATCGATATTGAAGTGAGAATGTACGAGGGTAAGCAGTTTCGCATTGGTCGTGTGACTGTAGTTGGAAATTCCAAGACAAACGATCACGTGATCTATCGCGAGATCAAAACTAAACCTGGAGCTCTTTTCTCTAGAACGGATATTATTCGCACACAACGAGAGCTTGCGCGATTGAATTACTTCAACCCAGAAGCTTTCCAAGTGAATCCGATCCAGAATGATGATGAAGGAACGGTAGACATTGAATACGTAGTAGAAGAAAAACCTTCCGATCAGATTGAGCTTTCTGGTGGTTGGGGTGGAGGCCGTGTGGTGGGTACCCTCGGTTTGAGCTTCACCAACTTCTCGCTTCGTCGCATGTTCAAGAAAGATGCATGGCGTCCAATTCCTTCAGGTGACGGTCAGCAGTTGAGCATTCGTGCGCAGTCGAACGGGGTGTTCTTCCAGAGCTACAACCTATCATTTACTGAGCCTTGGTTAGGTGGTAAGAAGCCGAACTCATTGACCTTCGGTGTATATCACTCCATCCAGAGTAACGGACAGCGACGTACGATCGATGGCGAAGCCAACCCACTGCGTCAGTCATTGAATATTACAGGTGCTAGCATCGGATTCGGACAGCGTTGGAAGCGTCCGGATGATTGGTTCTTGATGTACGCTGGTGTTAGCTACCAGCACTTTGACTTGAACAACTTCCAGAGTTTCTTCTCATTCTCGAATGGTAAGTCGAATAACTTGGCATTGAACTTCTCAATTCAACGTAACTCGGTAGCTGATCCGATTTTCCCAACATGGGGGTCGAATGTGAAATTTAGCTTTAAGGCCACAGCGCCATACTCATTCATCCGCAAGAACATTCTTGGAGAAGATGTTGACTACGCGTCAATGACCGATGAAGAAAAGTTCAAATGGGTAGAGTACCACAAGTGGAAATTTACGGCGAACTGGTACACGCCACTGACGAAAGGCAGCGAGGAGAACAACCGTAAGCTGGTCCTCAACGCGAACTTCGGTATGGGTGTTCTCGGTCTGTACAATAGCGACATTGGTCTTTCGCCTTTTGAACGATTCTACCTTGGAGGGGTCTTCCTTTCCGGTTTCGTTCTTGACGGACGTGAAATCGTAAACCTTCGTGGATACGATGACCTTTCTGTGACCTACCCGAACCCAAACACAGGTTCACCATCGATTGTGAAGTATGGAGTTGAACTCCGCTACCCACTTTCAACGAATCCGAACGCAACTATTTACGCACTTAGCTTCTTGGAGGCAGGTAATACATGGGCAAATGTTCGTGACTTCAACCCGTTCAATGTAAAGAGAGCAGGGGGGGTTGGTCTTCGAATCTTCCTACCAATGTTCGGTCTACTCGGACTGGACTATGGATGGAGATTGGATGACATTCCAGAAGTCCCAAATATGACCCAAGGACAGTTCCATTTCAGCATTGGCATGAATCTTGGAGAACTGTGACATAGAAATATTTAATTTCGCCTTCCTGAGCCTGAAACAATTTTAAAATGAAGAACATACTTGCAGCGTTTGCCTTTTTGCTACTCTTGCCGACGATGTCATCTGCCCAGAAGTTCGGATATGTAGATACCGACTACATTCTGAAGCACATGCCGGAATACACGGAAGCACAAGCTGAGTTGAACCGCCTTGCGGCTGACTGGCAAGTGGAGATCGAAGCAAAGTATGAAGCCATCCGCTTGTTGGAGGAATCATACAAAGCAGAGAAGGTGCTCCTTACACAGGAAATGCGTCAGCGTCGTGAAGATGAAATTCGCACGAAACGTAGTGAAGCACAGGAAATGCAGAAGGCAAAATTCGGTGTGGAGGGCGAACTCTTCCAGAAGCGAGAGGAACTGATCAAACCAGTTCAAGACAAGCTTTACGAAGGAATCCAAAAGGTGGCAGACAGCCGTGGATACTACGTAATCTTCGATAAGAGTAACCAGAGCAACATGCTCTACACTAACCCTAAATATGATCTCAGCGATGACGTGATCAAGAAGATGGGTTACAAGCCAGGAGAGCTGGTTGAAGAAGATAAAGACGGAGGCGGCGCCAAAGGTGGAGCCAACTCTGGAGGAAATAAGGGTAACTCAGGAGCTACCGGCGGAAACCGCGGCGGTGGTGGAAACACTCAAATGAAAAGAAAATAGGACTTAATACAACGAAGCATAGATTATGAAGCGCACGCTTTTACTCACCATTTTTACTGCACTACTTGCAGTTCCAACTCTAGCGCAGAAGTTCGGACACATTGATTCGAGCGCATTGTTGGCAAGCATGCCTGAAACAACTGAGATCCAAGGAAAGATCGAACAAGAGGCGCTTGTTTACGAACAAGAGCTTCAGAACATGCAGGCATCATTCCAAGCGAAGTACGAAGAGTACCAGCAGAAAGTGAACACTTGGCCGGATGCAATCCGCAGCTCGAAAGAAGTTGAATTGCAAAACCTACAACAAGGAATTCAAGACTTCTCTGTGACAGCTCAGCAAGACCTTGCAAAGTTGGAAGAGACACTTTTAACACCAATGCTTGACCGCGCGAAAGAAGCGATTGAGGCCGTTGGTAAAGACAACGGATTCACTTACATCTTCGATACATCGACTGGTGTAACCGTGTACAACGGAGGTGAAGACGTGATGGACTTGGTGAAAGCCAAGCTCGGAATGGAATAAAAACCAACACGAATAATAGAAAAGCACTCTTCGGAGTGCTTTTTTTTATTCTTTTGAAGTCGATGGAAGCACCAATTGGCATCTTTGATTCAGGAATTGGCGGTTTGACCGTAGCCAATGCCATTCGCAAGAAATTGCCGAATGAGTCTTTGGTATACTTCGGTGATACCGCTCACCTCCCATACGGTGACAAGTCTCCTGAATTGATACGTCATTATGCGGCACGCATCGCTCACTTCCTTTCGGATCAAGGGTGTAAGATGATTGTCATCGCTTGTAACACGGCCTCATCACATGCCTTTCAGACAGTAAAAGATGTCGTTGGTCCTAATGTCCCGGTGATCAATGTGATTGACCCGGTAGTCAACGAAGTCGTAGATCGCTATCACGGAAAGAAAGTGGGAATCATCGGAACGAAAGGGACCGTGGATTCACGCATCTATCCGCGGAGAATCAAGAAGGCAGATGCTTCGGTAAAAGTGGCTTCGCTGGCAACACCACTGCTTGCCCCGATGATTGAAGAAGGCTTCTTTCGGAATACAATTAGTCAATCGATCATCCATAATTACCTCGAGAAAAAATCACTGAGCGAGATTCAGGCCTTGATTCTTGGCTGCACGCACTATCCGTTGATTAAGCGTGAGGTGAAGGCTTATTATGATGGTAAAGTAGAAATCCTTGACTCTCCAGGGATCGTCGCTTCCGCGATAGCGAAAACACTAAAAGAACACCAACTCGAAAGTCAGCGCAAAGCAGATTACCGATTCATCGTATCTGATAAGACCTCTTCATTCGAAAAGAGCACGCGCATCTTTTTCAAAGAGCGTATTAGCCTGGAAGAACTACGGATCTGGGATTGATCACTTGAACCAGTTGCCGTACATCACGTAATTGGAAGCAAGTTGCTGCAGACGCTCAATGGACTGGCCTGCATCCATTTCTTTGACCTTCTTGGCCGGAACACCAGCCCAAATTTCACCGGGCCCTACTTGGGTTCCTTCTCTCAACACAGCTCCGGCGGCAATGATGGATCCGGATGAAACATGGCATCCATCCATTACGATGCTACCCATACCGATGAGCACATGATCATCTATAGTGCAGCCGTGCACAATCGCGTTATGGCCGATGCTCACATCGTTGCCAATGGTGGTCGCTGCCTTCTTGTACGTGCAATGAATGATCGCACCATCTTGCACATTCACACGGTCTCCTAGCTTGATAAAGTGCACGTCAGCACGAACCACAGCATTGAACCAAAAGCTGCATTGATTACCAGCAGTAAGTTCTCCGATCAGTGTGGCGTTTGGAGCAATGAAACAGTCATCTCCTAGTTCAGGGGTTTTGCCTTGACATTCTATGATCATGAAGCCAAGGTAAGCAGGGATTTTCTGGCATGCTTTCTGCTTTTAAAATAATTGTTAAGTGAACCGCATATCAGACATCCTTTTCGGGATTTGCTTGTCTTTTATGTACCAAGTATGCTAACAATTACGAATGGATACCTCTCTCATCCATAAAAAGTACGCAGCTCGACTCGGTATGTTTATACCGAAATCGGCTGATCTGAAGTTGCTGATGAATCTTCATCGGCGACATCAGGAGGTCATTCCTTTTGAGAATATCGACATCAGAAATCAGCAACCTCTCAGTCTGGAATGGCATGATTTGACGGCTAAAATTCTTGACCGTAATAGAGGCGGTTTCTGTTACGAACTCAATTACTTGTTTTGCTTGCTCCTTCGTCAATCGCAATTCCGGGTGCGTATGATCAGTGCACGGGTGTTTTCGAAAGCAAGAGATCTCGGTCCTGAGTTTGATCATTTGGCATTGATGGTGGCGCATGGGGGGAAGAAGTACCTGGTAGACGTAGGTTTCGGTGCTTTCTCGAGCGTGCCTCTGGTGATAGAAGAAGGATTGATCCAGGAAGATCAAGGAGAGTTCTACCGAATCAGTCATTATGACCGAAGATATATGGTGGTAGAGCATTCACGAAATCGTCGTCAGTGGAAGTCATTGTATCTGTTCACATTGGTGCCAAGAACGATAGAAGAATTCGCACCGATGTTCAGGTATCACCAGCATTCACCAGAGAGTATTTTCACGCAAGGCGCCTTAGCTACCCTGCGAACTGTGAATGGAAGGGTCACGTTAACCCATGATAAGTTAGTAGTGACCAATGGGGATGAGCGCTCTGTGAAGCGTATTGAGCCCTCTGAATTTCAAGCCTACTATCAAGAGCATTTCAACACCTTCGGAATGCCCTCTGAATCAGAACTGTAATTTGCTTTCGGTCTTTCTGACTTGCGAAGTCATCGGTTGCTGAAATCCTTTGAAGACCAAAAAATGATCTGTGGAACGGGTCCCATTTACAACTGACTGTCCGGAGCTATATGAGACCAGAACTTGGCCAGGAAAACCACTTTTGATGGCGGCGTTTCCGATGCTCGTATGATGCACTTCAAGCTGACCGAAAGAGGCAAAACTGGATACCATGAATAGGCCTCCAGAGGCCGATAGAAATGTGTGCATTGATTGACATGAGACAAATGTGTGGATCATGCACTTCCTACCATAATTATAGGGGTAGACAAACGGTGGATACGTTTGTAAGTGTCTTAAAAATCAGGGTGAAAAGATCAGGGTGGTGTGTTTGAGTGTGCTTGTATGAACGGTGAAAATCACGGATTATCTGTATACCATTTCCCAAGATGCAGAACCATTCGTCACAAAAGATCAGCGCGCGACATAGAAAATGATTCCCTTTGCCATCAAGCAAGAGAACTCCGTTTTCTGCTGCGGACAAAATAACTGTTATGCGAATCTTACTCTCTTGTCTGATGCTCTTGGTATCAGGCGCTCTCTCAGCTCAAGTAGGTTCTGTTTCTGGAACGCTCATCGACAACACCAATTCACCGGTGCCGTTTGCCAATGTCATTCTGTATAGTGCTGCAGACAGTAGCATGGCCAAAGTGGAAGCGACAACTCAGGATGGGGTCTTCAACTTCATTGAAGTTCCAGTTGGTCAGTACTACGTTGACGCGTCGTTCATTGGATTCGACAACAAGCGTGTTGATGACGTTCAAATCAATTCAGGTGAAGAAACGAAGTTGGGTTCAATCAAAATGAGCCCTTCGTCTGTAGCGCTGGCAGAAGCAGAAGTCGCTGTGGAACGTCCGCTAGTTGAGATTTTACCTGACCGCACCGTATTCAATGTAGAAGGAACGGTGAACAACACTGGAGACAATGCGTTCACCTTGATGCGCAAAGCGCCGGGAGTCAACGTAGACAACAACGATAACATCAATGTTCTAGGTAGAGCTGGGGTCATGGTTTACGTTGACGGGAAGCAACTTCCATTGTCTGGTGAAGACCTTGCGAATTACTTGAAGAATCTTCCTTCAGATCAAATCGATCGTATTGACATCATTACGAACCCAGGTGCGAAGTACGATGCTGAAGCTAATGCCGGAATCATTGATAACCGCCTAAAGAAAGACAAGACGCTAGGAGCAAACGGAAGCGTACGCGCTACTTACACTCAAGGTCAGCGCACACGAAACAACGCCAACTTCACTGGGAATTACCGCAGCAAGAAGGTGAACGTCTTTGGTACTGCAGGAGTCGCCAAAGGAGAAGGGTTCAATGATCTTTACTTCGACAGTTTCCAGAATGACCTTCATTTGATTGAATCGAACTTGATTGGAAATGAGTGGGAGACCGTGAACCTGCGACTTGGAGCTGACTTCTACCTCGGTGAAAAAAGCATTATTGGTGTACTGGCGAATGGAATGCTGAATGATGGGGTGAACACCATCGATAACCAAGTGACGATTTCTCCAGCTGCTTCGGATGCGATCGACAGCGTGTTGATTGCCAACAGCTTTACGAATACAGACAACACGAATCAGTCGTACAACTTGAACTACCGCTACGATGATCGTGAAAAGCAGCGCAGTTTGAATGTTGACCTTGATTGGGGGAAATATTCGACAGATTCATACCGTACACTGCCGAACATCTACTTCGATGCTGGACTTCAAAACCAGTTGACATCCATCACGAACTACTTTGATACACCCACCGATATTGAAATCCGTACCGGACGAATTGACTTTGAAAATCAACTCTTCGGAGGGAAGCTGGGTGTAGGAGCTAAGTACAGCCAGGTGATTTCTGACAATACTTTCCTTGTGTTTGACGATGCAGATGGAGTGCCGGTCCAGAATGATACCTTGTCGAATATCTTCAACTACGACGAAGTGGTTTATGCTGGTTATGTGTCATACAACCGCCAGTTCGGACAGAAAATTGGTTTGAGCCTCGGACTACGTGCTGAGCAAACAGAAGCTACAGGTGACCTCCAGGCATTCTTGGAAGAGTTGCGTGAACCACCAGTAGCACTGAACTACCTTCGTTGGTTCCCAAGTGCAGGACTTACTTATACCTTCAACCCAGCGAACGTTCTTTCGGTGAATTACGGTCGCCGTATTAACCGTCCTGACTACAACGTGTTGAACCCGTTCAACAACCAGTTGAGCCAGATCTCTTATGAGAAAGGAAACCCGCGTCTGCAGCCTGAGATTGTGAACAATGCGGAGATTGGGTACACTTACCAATACCGATTCAACTTCAAGATTGCTTACAGCCGTACTGAAGATCAGATCACGCGTTTGATTGGACCAGATGAAACAGACCCACGCGCGACCTTCATTTCTTGGGACAACCTTGCCACACAAACTGTTTGGAGCTTCAATGCGAGTATTCCGATGACGGTAACAGAGAAGTGGAGCACCTTCGTCAACCTGAGTGCAGCGCACACAGACAACCAAGCTGACTACGGCGACGGAGCGATTGTTGACGTTCAAGCATATTCTTATAACATCTACACTCAGAACACGATCACCCTTCCGAAAGGGTTCAAAGGTGAAATCTCAGGATGGTTCAGCGGACCAGGAGTTTGGGGAGGGGTATTCCTCTACGATCCAAGTTGGGCCTTGAACTTAGGGGTGAGCAAGAACTTCTTCCAAGACAAGTTGAGCGTACGTGCTACAGTCAACGACATCTTCTACGAAAGCGGATGGAGTGGAATCTCTGAATTCAACGGGCTCATCAGCACAGGTAGAGGAAACTGGGACAGCCGCTTCTTTAGCCTCTCGATAGGCTACAACTTTGGTAACCAAAGCGTCAAATCGCAACGCCGCCGTGACACCGGACTTGATAGCGAAGCAGATCGCATAGGAAGCTGAGGAATAATAAATAATGAATGGTGAATGGCTATTCATTGTTCAAGACTTACGCCTTAGGCCCTAGGCCATAAGCCTGAACGGTTTTTCGTAGCTTCAACCCATGCAACTGAAGCTCATTGCCTACTTGTTCTTGCTTAGTCTGGTTTCGTGTGTATACGCAGGGTTCAGCCGAGGGGTAGACCCTTACCCTGAAGACAATTCCTTCATTCTGGTGGAAGCACTCGGTGATTCGCTCTACGAGTTGAACCTGCATGAACGGATTCGAAAGCGCGATAAAAAGATCAACACTGACCTTCAAGCCTTCGCAGCCGCGAAACCAGACCTACGCGAAGCATTCGGTGAAGACGAAGACATCCTCGGACGAGAATACGCTTTCCACGACATCAATGGCTACTGGATTGTCAAAGGACTGCTCCCAGAAAGTTTCGCAGGCGGCGCAATAGTAGCTGTGGTAGATTCTAGAACAGGTGAGACGGTTCGCGTCATGGCATGGAGATAGGAGTATGCCCTTTACCCTTTTTTGAATAATAATTAGTGATTAATAAATATTGAATTTGAGTTTCTTCAAATGGAGAACTTATTATTCAATTCGCCTAACGCCTAGTTAGTTCACCGCTTCCGCCGCATCAATAACCCCCCACCCAAACTGTCCGTCGCGATACGGATAGTTGCTTGACGCTTGTTTGAGGATGTTCTTTACCTGATCCTTACTGAGCCCAGGGTTTTGCGCCCAAACCAATGCTGCGATTCCGGCTGTGGTTGCTGTGGCTGCTGAAGAGCCTCCGGTGTAGTTTGGTTGACTTCCGTAGTCGGCGAGTGTGATTGGTCCGCGGTCGGTATCGTTGCGGTCTTGCATGACGATAACGAAATCAACTTGAGAACCTGAATGACACTCGACGCAGCGCTCCATTGGAGCTCCAGTTTTAATCCCTGTTACTGCGGTTGTTTGACTCATATTCGCTGGGAAGATCACCCCCCACCAGCTCGTCCAGCTAAGACTTGTGCCGGCCGCACAGAAGATAAGCTTGCCCTGGTTGTTAGCATAGTGAATGGCGTCTGCTACTTGTCCGCTGTAGAAGACATCACCAAGCGACATCGAAATGATTCTCACGTCTCCACGGTTTCCGAGATAGTAGTACGAATCTGAAACGCCGTCTTTTTCGTTAGACGTATTGATGATGACATCGGTGGTTCCTCGGCAACTTACGAGGTTGGCGTCGTAGGCAACACCCACACTATTTCCCGCCGAGTTGCGCGGTGCGGCAATGATTCCGGCCATAGAAGTTCCGTGACCACAGTCATCCCAGATGCCGTCGTTCCAGCACCACCACCACCAACATTCTTCGTAGAAACCGAGCTTCTCGATGCTTCTACCTGCAGACCATCCGCTGCTGAATGAGTTGTTCAATTGCGGTTGGCTTTGGCTAACGCCGGAATCGATCAATCCAATAGTGATGTTATCTCCTGTGCTGCTGTTCCATGCTTCTTCGATGTTCATGTAGTCGTAGTTCCAGCTTACTTTCGTGTTTGGAGAATCTACGTAGTAGTCGACACCATTTTGAAGTGAGTAGTCAGGTGTATTTCCACCACAGCCTAGTCCGGAACGCTGCTGTGTTTCTGTTCCATAGCCCATAGGTTCAACGTAGCGTACTACTTCCATCCCACGTAACTTAGCAATGGTCTCGTAGTCTTGCACGAACACGTTGAAATAAGGCAATGGCTTTTCTCCGAAAGCAAGGATGTCTTCCGCTTTTACCTGACTTTCTGGATGCAATCTGTTGGTCTCACTGACGATGAAATCGATCAACGCATTGCGTGTTTTCATCCATTCTTCGTCGTTGACGTTAATTTGATGCATCACATTTTCGATACCCGTGAAACCGTTTGGTTGATAGCCGATTGATAAGAGGGAATCAGTGTTCACTGCCGCACTCCACAACATATGGGTCGACATATTCTCCCACTTGATCACGCCATCTCTATGCAGCAGTTTCAAGGCCTCTTCGTCAATCTCAGCTCTACTTGCTACCTGGGCAGGAATACGTTCCTCTGCACTCCAGCTCGTTCGAAGATCCGGAACGTACGGAGCAGTCGAATCGTCTTGAATTTCCTTTTGGCAAGCGGTAAAAAAAAGAAGGATGAGAGAGCAAAGTAGAACAACTTGGCGCATAGCTTTGGATTTAGTTTGCTTTCAAGTTATTCGAAATAAGCGTATTAGGAAAGTGTTCGTTGCGCAGAGTTTTTAACAAGTGTACTTTGGTACGTAGTTCGTGGTGCGTTGTTCGAGGTTTTGATTCATAAAAAAGGGCCCAAAAATGAGCCCTTATTTTGTTCATTCTAGACAGTGGACGGAGGACGGAAGTCTCCCGACCCTCGTCTCTCGACCCTCGTCTATTTGATTCGTTTAAAGTAGAATCGAGTGATGTAGATTCCGTTGTTGTCTGTTTTGTCTCCTACAGATTCAACGCCGGCTGTGATGCTTACCAGTTCCCATCCTTCGTTCATCATGGTGTTTACCTTGTTGTTGATTACTGCGTCGTTAGCAGCAATGTTTTGGAAGCGGATTCCACCGATGTTGAAGAAGTTGAGGAGCTTCGTTTCTTCGAAGTTCTTGACGCGAATCTCACCGCGGTCAGACTTGTTTCTTGAATTATCTTCGGCAGATCTCACCGAGGTGAATTCTTTATAATCGCGCTGCTCTAAGGACGTGATTATTCGAGAACGACCAACGCCATTGGGAATGATTGATTCAACAACAGTGAAAGAAGTAAACTCATAAGTAGCAGGGGTAGTAGAGGTGCTGAAGGAAGCAAGCACAAGAGCTAGGGCAATAACAGCTACTCCGAGTGTGAGGTAATTGAGTTTTTTCATATTGAGAGATTAAAATTGTTTGCATCTTTAATTGGCCCTTCAATGTACAAAGACCGTTCCGTTTCTAATGTGATTTGATACATTTCTGAAAATCTGTACATGAAAGTACTTTTTACCGAAAAACAGAAATTTAACCAGTGGTGGTTGTGGGTGCTTTTACTTGGGGTAACATGTCTCGCTGGATATGGTGTTTACGCTATGTTTTATCAGGCCGGTCAAGTAGGGTCGGAAAAGGTTTCTGGGGTTACCGTCATCTTCACCGTTGGAATGGTGCTGATTCTGTTGCTTCTTTTTCTCATGCTCAAGTTAACTACCACCATAGATGAGCAGGGTGTTCATATCCGCTATTTTCCTTTTGTCCGTCGGTCCATTGCCTGGAATGAAGTAGAGAAGGCCGCTGTGATTGACTACGGATTCGTTGGCGGCTGGGGAATTCGCTTGAAAACGAAATACGGTACGGTATACAATGTCAGCGGAAGAATCGGGCTCCATCTCGAATTGAAAGATGGCAGCCAGCTGGTTGTTGGAACGCAACAGCAAGATGAGCTGAGCCAAGTGATCAGTGAACTGCAGGCTCGTTCTTAAGTCCTCTACAACGTCATTTTGTACCATTAAGTATTCCAGTACAGCTTTTTGTCTAGTCATTCACTAGGGCGGCATGTTCTTGCGTTACTTCACAGGGGATGCATTAAAGACTAGCAATATGAGATTAGATAAATCAGCCATTTTAGGCATCATTTTTTTGGGTCTTTGGCCACGTTGACTTCGTGCAGGCCAGATGACGAAGAAGATAACGAAGACGTAACGGAGATCAGTGCCTTAACAGCATATATCGTATCTACTGCGGTCAATCTCATGACCTCTCCCATGCTTCTGAATACGAACGCCACATCCACATCTCGAGAACGCAATCATCCTTATTGAAGATGCGGGAGCCGCAGATAACGTTGATTTCCGCACACCCACGCTCAGGAATCTAGCTTTCACTGAGCCGTACATGCATAACGGCGTTTTCGATGACTTGGAAGAGGTGCTTGAGTTCTACCGAGATATTTCCGGCGGAAATGCCAATTCACAGAATCCAGATGTAGCGAACAATCAAATTGATCAAGACGCCCGCGACCTGCGCGTAAACGGAGATGATATGGACGAAATCATCGTGTTCTTGAATGCACTGAATGATCCAGATTTCGACACCTCCATTCCCTCAAGTGTCCCTAGTGGATTGCCGGTGGGTGGTTAGATTGATTAAGAGGGGTTTTCAATCCCCATCACCCCGCCCAAGAACTCCGATCCAAAGTCCGGTACTGAATAGCTTCGCCTAAGTGCTTAATCTCGATGTTTTCGCTTTGGTCTAAGTCAGCAATGGTACGTGCTACCTTCAGGATGCGGTCATGTGCACGAGCACTCAGATTCATCTTGCGCATGGCGGTTTTGAGGGTCTCGTTTCCTTCAGGTGTGAGCTGGGCGTAGGTGCGCAGTTCATTACTTCCCATTTGGGCGTTGCAGTGAAGTTCTTTGTGGGATTCGAAACGTTGAAGTTGGATCTCTCGGGCAGCTACTACTCGCTTTCGGATATCGTGGCTAGTGACTTTGCTTCGGGGTGTACTTAGTAATTCATCATAGTCCACAGGTGTTACTTCTACATGTAGGTCAATACGATCAAGTAATGGACCTGAGACTTTGTTTAGATATCGCTGAACGGCACCATTCTCGCATTGACACGACTTGAAAGGATGGTTGTGATAGCCGCAAGGACAAGGGTTCATAGAAGCGACCAGCATAAAGCTGGATGGGTAGTCTACCGTGAAGCGTGCACGTGAGATGGTGACAACTCTGTCTTCCAGAGGCTGGCGAAGGACTTCAAGTACCGTGCGTTTGAATTCAGGTAGTTCGTCTAGGAACAATACGCCGTTATGAGCTAGAGAAATCTCTCCGGGTTGAGGCCAGCCTCCTCCTCCGACGAGCGCGACATCACTGATGGTATGGTGAGGCGCCCTGAAAGGACGCGAAGTCACCAACGAAGTATTACTGCGAAGCCTTCCAGCCACGGAATGAATCTTCGTCGTCTCGAGTGATTCAGGTATGGTCAAAGGAGGCAGGATAGTAGGAAGCCGTTTCGCTAGCATCGTTTTACCCGCGCCTGGAGGTCCGATCAAAATGACGTTATGTCCTCCGGCGGCGGAGATCTCAAATGCGCGCTTGATGTTTTCTTGTCCTTTCACATCTGAGAAGTCGATGGAAGCATTGGTGAGCTGTTCCTTAAAGATGGCTTCTGTATCAATGGCTACCGGACTGATTTCTTCCTTCTCCTTGAGGTACTCAATCACTTGACCAAGATTGTGCGCTGGGATAATCTTGAGTTCGTTGACCATCGCTGCTTCTTGCGCATTGATCTCCGGAAGGATTAAGCGTTCAAAGCCTTCGTTTTTTGCTTGAATTGCGATCGGTAAGGCTCCTTTGATTGGGCGAAGTGTTCCATCCAATGAAAGCTCACCCATGATCATGGTTTTCTCCAAGGCTGAAGCGGGAATCTGTTCACTCGCAGCCAATATCCCAATCGCCAAAGGAAGGTCATAAACGGCCCCTTCTTTTCGAATGTCAGCAGGGGCAAGGTTGATGATAATTCCCTTTCCCGGCCAGTTCATTCCTGTTTCTTCAATGGCCGTTTTGATGCGCTGCTGGCTTTCCTTCACAGCACTATCAGGGAGACCCACCATCATAAAGTAGATGCCCTTTTCTATCCGCACCTCTACGGTCACGGTCGTAGCGGAAATGCCGAAAATGGCAGATCCGTAAGTCTGTACTAACATGTGTTTTGTTCTCGCGTGCGCAGACGAGGGGAGTTTCGGGAAACTGTAGGCGGTAGGCAGTATGCAGTAAGCGGTATACTGCCTCTTTTAATTAATAAATAATGATTCGTGAGTAATGAATTTTGATTCCTCTTGGGTGAGGGGGCTGAAATTCAAAATTCACCAGTATGCTTTAGGCCTTAGTCTTCGGACGCCGGACGCCGGCTAAGAATCTGCCCGCTCAATATGATCAATCAACGAGTGAATCACCTTGATGTGAATTTCCTGGATTCGATCAGCGTAACCGTCCCAGGGGGCGCGGATTTCTACGTCGCAGAGTGGGGCGAGTTTGCCTCCGTCTTTTCCGGTGAGGCCGACCACTGTGATGCCGAGTTTACGAGCGGCCTCTGCTGCGCGGAGTACGTTGCCGCTGTTACCACTTGTTGAGATCGCCAGTAAGACATCGCCTTCGCGACCTAGTCCTTCAATGTAACGACTGAAAACGTACTCGTAGCCGTAGTCGTTTCCAACGCAGCTCATGTGTGAGGGGTCTGAAATCGAAAGTGCAGCAAGAGCAGGGCGATCATCTCTGTATCTTCCTGAGAGTTCTTCGGCGAAGTGCATGGCATCACACATTGAACCGCCATTTCCGCAAGACATAATCTTGTTCCCAAATGAAAGCGCGTTCACCATAGCATCTCCCGCTTCGGCGATAGCCATTAGGTTATTCTCATTGGTGAAGAAATCGTTCAAAACGCGCGCAGCGTCTTCGAAGTGTTGGCGAATGTGTTCTGTACTCATGACGCTTCGAAGTTGGCACATTTTCCACAGTGGAGCAAAGAAAAAGGCCGACGTTTTACGGTCGGCCTTCAATCCTTTATAGGCGTTTGATTATTCCGCCGCGAACTGATTAGAATTCGACATTGAACTTAATTTATCATTCGCTTCGATACCACATTCTAGGAAGTTTTGGTACTCTTCAATGTCTGGAGTGTACCCCACTGGTTTTGTGAGAAGCTCACCATCTGGGCTCAAAAGCACATAGTACGGCTGACTATTGTTGTTGAAGTAGTGCGTTTGGAATGTACCCCATTTGTGCCCAATGGTACTAATTCGCTTCGTTTTCTTCTCCCCCTCATGTTCGAATTCGAATACTCCTTGCTGTTCTGAAGGAAGATCATTTTTGTCGTCAACGTAGAGCGAAACTAGGACATAATTCTCACTGATTGTTTTGTCCACAAGGGTGTCTGTCCAGACAGTTTCTTCCATCTTGCGGCAATTCACACAAGCCCATCCGGTAAAATCAACCAGCAATGGTTTGTTGACTTCTTTGGCGTGAGCCAACGCTTCTTCGAAGTCGTCGAATTCTAGTTCGCCGCCATACCAGCTGTAGTGTGTCGGAGGTGGCATCCCAGAAAGAAGATCGTGATCCCAAGGTGGTTTTTCCATTACACCAGGGATGAGATAAATCGTGAATGCAACCACGAGTGAGACGAAACCAATTCTGAACAATGAAAACTTCTTGATTGGTGAATCGTGCGGGAATTTCAATAGACCTACCAAGTATAGAATCAATCCTACCCCGATGATTGCCCAGATTAGGAAAAACGTTTCCCTTTCAATGAGACCCCATTGTTTCACGAGGTCTGCATTGCTCAAGAATTTCACGGCCAATGCCAGTTCGATGAATCCTAGGACTACTTTCACGCTGTTCAACCACCCTCCTGATTTAGGAAGACTATTCAACATCGCTGGGAAAGCAGCGAATAGGGCAAAAGGTAAACCTAAGGCAACGCCAAACCCGGCCATGGCTGCGGTTATTGGCCATGGTCCATTTTTAAGGGCATTTCCAAGCACTGTCCCTAGGATTGGACCAGTACATGAAAAACTGACTAATGCCAGGGTCAAAGCCATGAAGAAGATTCCGGCAAGTCCTCCTACGTTGGACGCGCTATCTGCTTTGTTCAAGAGCTTATTTGGGAGTCTGATTTCAAAGAACCCGAAGAAGCTAATGGCAAACACAAGGAAGATCACGAAAAACGCAAGATTCAACGGAATTGAGGTGGCGATTTCATTTAAGACTGTGGAGTCTGTACCAAAGTGGAATGGTACTGAAAGCAACACATAAATGAGGAAGATGAAGAATCCGTACAAGAGGGCTTTACCAATCCCAGATCCTTTGTCTGTTCCTCCTTTAGTGAAGAAGCTTACCGTCAGTGGAATCATTGGGAAAACACAAGGTGTAAGCAATGCGACAAATCCACCCAAAAGTCCGAAGATGAAGATTTGCCAAGAGCTCGTATCGCTACCAATCTCTTCTACAGAGGCCTCAGTCGATTCTCCGTCTGATGCAATAGCACAGTTACTTACCGGATTCTTGATGTCAAGGTTGCTCATCTCTGGAAGCACTGTGCCAATGTGTCCTTTTGGGTCAGCTAACAACCCAGTTGGTTGACCAATTCCAGTCGAAAGATTCACATCAAACTCAACCAACTCTGGTGGCAGACACATCTCGTCATTACAAACCATGAAGTCAACCCCGGCAGTAATCGTAGCGAGGTCTCCGTCAACCTTAATCTTCTGAAGGAATACAGGCGAGCCTTCGAAGTACGCTAAGTCCATCATGAAGTTTGGATCGTAGTGTACGATTGGTGTCTCTTCTTCAGTTTCACCTACTGTTGCATAGCTATCTGGCAAAGTGAAGATGAAAGAAGTTGGAACTGGTCCTTCGTTGTTGTCTAGGTGCTGAGAGTACAAGTGCCATCCTTCGTCGAGGTTACAAACCATTTTGATGGTGTGCGTACCGTCGCCATTATCCATCGACGTGAAGTTCCATTTTGCTGGTTCGTAGATCTCTGGTTCTGGCTTCTTACCGTAGATTCCGCCGTCATCCGTACCTGCGTAAGCAAGGTCACCTTCATTGAAAACGAGGGTGAAGAAAATCGGGTCTGGGAAGATACACTTGCTATCATCACAAGCCATGTAATCGAGTTGTCCTTCGATTTCGGCTGATTGACCTTCGAACTTAAATCCTTGACGGAACTCCACTTCATCTTCGAAATAGTTGAGGTCCATTTCAAAGTTCGGATCATAGTGAGTGATGTATTCTCCCTCTTTTAGGCTTCCAATAGTAGTGAATCCAAGAGTGTCTTTGAAAACGACAGTGGTTGGGATCGGTCCGAAAGCGTCTGGGTCGTCACTGATTACCGACGCATATACGTGCCATTTCTCTTCAATCGAAGCTTTTGCCACGAGTTCGAATTCGTTATTTGCCTTTTTCTCGATCGAAAGATCCCACGTTACTGGTTCTTCAATCTGTGCAAAACCACTCCAGGAAATGAGGAGTAAGGATGCCAATAATCCGAAAGTTGCTTTGAGTTTCAACATCGTAAGAATGTGTTATATAACATCAAAAATAACGCTATTGCTTGGTTTTAGTTACGTCGTAGTATTTTTCGAATTGGAATCCTAAAACAGAGAAATCTCCTGTCCGACTTCCAATTTGAATCGTTTACGAACGGCCCAAGAGGTGAGGTAGAAGAGCGGGGTATCAAACAAAGCGACCAGCGCCTTGAATAAAAATCCGTTGAAGACGAGAGTCCAAAACAGCGCCCATTCAATTTCGCCGCCAAGGCAGAGCAATAGAATGACCGTAAAAGTATCGATAAACTGTGAGGTGAGGGTCGAAAAGTTGTTGCGAACCCAGAGCATCTTGCCTTTCGTGAGGCGTTTCCAGAAGTGGAAGACGCGGATATCAATAAACTGTGCGATGAGGTAGGCCGTCATGCTAGCGCCTACGGCCATGGCTGTTTGTCCGAAAACATGGCTGTATTGATCGTCAGTCACTGGCGACCAGCTAGTTGCCGGGGCAGAGTTTCCGAGATAGATGATTAATAAGACGAACAATGAGGCAAACAATCCGGCAAAAACAACCTGGTTGGCGCGTTTCGCTCCGTAGATCTCACTGATTAAGTCTGTAATGAGGAAGGTAATCGGGTAAGGCAGTATACCTACGCTTTGTTCGAAGCTGAATCCGTCAAAAAGTTCCCACGAGAAGAACTTTCGAAAGATCAGATTGCATGAAACAAGCGCTGCGATGAATAGTCCTCCGAGGAGGATGAACAGTCGAAACGCTGCTTCACGGTCTTTAGTTGATAGGGAGGCTTGATCCACCTCCCAAAGTTATGAAAACAAGCGTCCGGGGATACCGAGGAACTGAACCTTGCATATGCTTTGAATCGGCAAGGTGATATTTCGTTCCAAGAAAACGGAGCGATCACCAAGGGCAACTACTCTACTTAGAATTGGAAAGCAGGCCTGGTCATTTTCTACCCAAAATACGATACGCTCTTGATGTGCGCAGTCATACGAAAGGGCTTTCAACAGGGAGGTCATGCGCTGGCGTTTTGCCGGTTCGCTATGAAGGACATCTACACGAGATGCATGGAATTCGTTCAGGATCGCGCGGGTTACGGTGCGGTCAATTGGAAAGTGAGACATGAGGGTCAGTTAGGTGAGTCCTTCAACGGAGATGTCTCACAAAGGTTTCAGAATTTGTCTGACAAGCTAAACTGAATGACTTGCTCTGTCTTGTCTGAAATCTTTACGGAATCGGCGATGCGGAGTCCTGCGAGCCAGATGATTTCGCCGGCACTTTCAAAAACCCATGCATTCTCTTTTTGGGCTTGACTCCATTTGGCCTGGGTGAAGATGTCGCTGAGCAATTGAGTTCCTTCTAGGCCTAACGGACGCATCCGATCTCCCTCGTGCCATGGTCGGACGGTGATGGGAAAGCTGATCTTATCCGCGTCCAGCGTGGCTTGCCAGTCGATTCCCAAAATGGGAAACTCTGATTTTGCTCCTTTTTCGATCTGAATATGCACTGGTGAGTGGATCTCTTCAGTGTCGAATTCGATCGTAGCGATTTGATCGCCTTTTCCAGAAGGTATTGTGCTGATTACTAGCGTTTCACGCTCTCTGATGATGCGGTGAGACTGGGAGTAGATTGCCTTGCCTGGTTTGCAGTAGAGCAGATTGATCATTTCGTCTACCCTGCGGGCCGGGAAACCATAGTCGTTTCCAATGTGTCCCAACATCAAGCGCTGAAATGGCAATTCGGCGAGGTCTTCTACATTTAGCTCGATGCCTTCTTCAGTTAAGATCATCATGCCTGGGGCCAGTTGACTCACGAATTGGTCAATGATGAAATTTACCTCGTCGAACATGGATACTTGGCGTTGTACATTGCGCTCAAACCCTGGTCTGATGCGTCGCATCAACGGAATGAGGTCGTGACGAATTTGATTGCGTACGTATTTACGATCTACATTTGAGGCGTCGGTGCGGAAAGGAATCTTCCGGCTTTCAGCATAAGCTAAGATCTCTTCTTTGGTGAATCTCAGTAGGGGACGAACTACATTTCCTGAAGCTTCGGGAATGGCGTCGAAACCACTGAGTGAGCTGCCGCGCATGATGTGCCAGAGGTAAGATTCGGTGGCGTCATCAGCGTGGTGTGCTGTAACAATTACATCGGCTTCAATTTCAGAACGAAGCTCTTCAAACCAGTCGTAGCGTGCTTTGCGGGCTGCTTCTTGAACTCCCATCCCACGTTCCTTGGCCAGCGTCTTGGCGTCAATTCTTCGAATGTGAACGGGGATGTTATTGGATTGTGCAAAGTTGTCTACGAATGCTTCATCGTCATCAGCATCTTGACCTCTCAGTCCGAAGTTCACATGGGCGAGATCTACCTCCATGCCCAGCTGCAGCAGCAGGTCTGTAAGAACCATGGAGTCTGGTCCGCCGCTAGTGGCAATGATCACGTGGTCGTCACTTAGAAGGAGACGACGTTGTTCGATGTGTTGTTTGAAGGCTTGAAGCATTAGCGTAGTGCTTTGAACAGTGCGTCTGCCTTGAGCAGGCACTCTTCGTATTCTTTCTCCGGGTCACAAAGAGCAGTGATGGCTCCTCCAACGCGAGCTGAAAGATAGTGGCTTTCGCTATTGTATAGAAGGCTGCGAATCACAACGTTAAAGTCGAAGTTGCCATTGGGTTCGATGTAGCCTACGCTTCCTGAGTATAGTCCACGGTCTGACCTTTCGATTTCGTCAATCAACTGCATCGATCTCACTTTAGGAGCGCCTGTCATCGATCCCATAGGGAATGTTGCTTGCAGTAATTCGCTGAATTTTAGTTCTTTTTTCGCTAGCGCGGAAACGGTGGAGATCATTTGGTGAACGGTCTCGAAGGAATAGATTTCGCAGAGTTCGTCCACGTTAACGGAGTTTGGCTGAGCGATCCTACCAAGGTCGTTGCGCACAAGATCAGTGATCATGATATTTTCTCCGCGCTCTTTCTCGTCAGCGCGGAGTGCTTCTTTTAGCAGCTCGTCTTCCTCTGGAGTGTTTCCACGACGGGTGGTTCCTTTGATGGGTTGGCTAATCAATTGGTCACCAATGCGTTTGAGGTAGCGTTCCGGACTGCCACAAAGCAGATGGGAAGCGTTCGTTCTGATAAAAACGGAGAATGGAGCCCTGGTCAGATAGTGTAGTTTCTTGTAGGTTTCGAAGGGCTGAATGTCAGCAGATTCATTGAAGAATTCCTGACAGTAGTTCATTTCGTAAATGTCTCCTCGTTGGATGTGCTGCTGTACTTTGCCTAGGTCTTCAAGGTAGTCTTCACGAGTGAGTCTTGGATAGAGTTCAACCGCTTCTTGTGTGAAGCTGTCGCTTGGTTCAAGAATTGATTTGAGTACTTCACTCAGTTGAGGATTTGAATGTCCGCTGATCACCTCAATATTGCCTCGTTCAATCGAGAAAAGCATCTGTGGTACGAGGATTAGACTCTCGGGAATATCAGTGTTTTCAGGGTGTTTCGAAGAAAGGTCTTCAATGCTGTTCTTCAGATTGTATCCGAACAGAGCTACTTTCCATTCGTCTTTGTGTTGTTCTAAGAAGTGGTCGATTGCCTTGAGTTGAGTGTTGGATTGAAAGCGAATCGAGTGTGCTTCTCCAACGGCAAGTAGGGATCGGCCGTGAAATGATCCGTCGTGAAGGTAAACGACGGTGTCGTGTGGAAGGCTTCCTAGTTCAGGGATGAGTGTCTCTACCATCCCAAAATGAAATTATATTCCCAATAAGGGAAAAAGTGTGATTTTGGCACGATGTGTAAACTACTGATATTCAACAACTATGCTTCAAACGTATAAAGTGGTACGTACTTTGCGATTTGGGATGCCGGACTCTCACTGGTAATCTCATAGATAACCGAATGCCAAGAGTTTATTTCAGATGATTAGCTCGATAAGGGGTCCAAACGTGGAGCCCTTATCACTTTTTTAGACCATTCGTTTCCGCGCTAGCGACTCCAGCGCATCAACCCAATCATCATCGGCATTCAAGCTAGGTACAAGATCTAACTTCTCGCCCCCCGCTTCTTGGAAGTCCTTGTCGTACTCCTCACCAATTTCGATTAAAGTTTCCAAACAATCAGCAACAAAGGCTGGAGAGAATACCAATAATCGCTTCGCACCTTTCTCTGCTTGTTCTTCGACTACTTCGTCAGCGAACGGACGCAGCCATTTGCTGTCTAGGCGTGATTGGAAGCATACCGTGTAGTCTTCTTCTTTCATGCCTAAACGTTCCGCAATGGCGCGTGTTGTCGCATAACAAGTTGCCTTGTAGCAGAACTTATTCTCTTCGTTGATCTCGTCTTCACAGCTGTGATTCGAGCACTGACGATCTTCATATACTTTGTCGACCTGACGCTCTGGAAGACCGTGGTAGCTGAAAAGGAAGTGATCGTAACTTTCTAGATCGAATTTCTGCGCACGTGTGACGAAGCCATTGATGTACATATCGTCATCCCAGTATTGACTTACGGCAGTGATTTCAGGGATCACATACCACTTTGAAATGATTTTAAATGCCTTTTCAATGGTAGATCCTGTTGTGGCGCTGGCGTACTGTGCGTACAGAGGTATGATGATGATGCGATCATAATTGGCTTTTTCCATTCTCGCCATGACCGAATCCATGGAAGGACTTTGGTAGCGCATCGCCAATTCTACAGTCACATCTTCACCTTCAAAACGAGTCTGAAGTTTCTTTGTCAATTCTTGACTGTACAAGAGCAAGGGTGAGCCGGCGTCGGTCCACACTTTCTTGTATTCAGCAGATGATTTGAATCGTCGCGTAGGAGAGATGATTCCATTCACCAATATCTTTCGTGGTAGCCACGGGATATCGATAACACGTCCATCTCCTAGAAATTCTGTGAGGTAACGTCCTACTGCCCCTGGTGTGGGTGCATCAGGCGTGCCAAGGTTGATAAGTAAGATTCCGGTCTTCATAGTCCGATTGAAACAATCCCATAGGGATCGAGTTCATCAGATGTGAATTGCACGATTATCAGTTGCCGCCAACGCTGCTTCACGGAATGATTCAGTGAAGGTTGGGTGCGCGTGACTCACACGTGTAATATCTTCGGCGCTAGCGCGGAATTCCATGGCAACAACCGCTTCCGCGATCATGTCAGCTGCACGTGGACCACACATGTGAACACCAAGGATCTCATCTGTTTCTTTATGTGCCAATACCTTAATCAGACCATCCGTATCCATGCTCGCTCGAGCACGTCCGCTGGCTTTGAATGGGAATGATCCCACTTTGTAAGGTGTTCCGGCGTCTTTCAATTGCTCTTCGGTGTGACCAACGCTGGCAACTTCAGGCCAAGTGTAAACTACACCAGGAATCAATAGGTAGTTGATGTGTGGCTTTTGGCCAGCAATCTGTTCAGCTACCAATGTTCCTTCTTCTTCCGCTTTGTGCGCAAGCATCGCTCCCTTGATCACATCTCCAATGGCGTAGATGTTGGCGTGCTTCGTTTGAAGGTGATCATTCACCTCAATGCGACCACGCTCGTCAGTAGCAATTCCAACGTTCTCAAGTCCAAGTCTGTCAGTGTATGGCTTGCGACCTACTGCTACCAAGCAGTAATCTGCTTTGAGCTCGATCTCTTTACCTTTTTTATCGTCAGCTTTGACAGTTACGGAGCGACTCGTAGCACTTACTTCTTTCACCTTGTGGCTTAACAAAAGCTTCATGCCCATCTTCTTCAATGAACGACCGAGTTCTTTCCCCATCGTGCGATCCATCGTAGGGATGATCGAATCCATGTACTCAACGATGGTTACTTCAGTACCTAGACGCTGGTATACTGATCCGAGCTCGAGTCCGATCACTCCACCACCAATCACGACCATCTTCTTTGGTACTTTCTGAAGTTCCAACGCTTCTGTTGAAGTGATCACGCGCTTCTTATCGATATCTATGAATGGGAGAGACGATGGCTTTGAACCGGTAGCGATAATTGTCTTCTTTGCTTCGATGATTTCTGTTGAACCGTCTTCTTTCGCAATATTGATCTCAGTAGTAGACTTGAATGAACCATGTCCGTGGAATACGTCGATCTTGTTTTTCTTCATCAAGAAATCGATTCCACCTACCGTTTGCTCAACCACTTCACCCTTGCGCTTGATCATTTGAGGCATGTCTACCGAAAGGTTGTTCAGCTTGATACCGTGCGTTTCAAATTGCTCCTTTGCTTGGTGGTAGTGTTCTGATGAATCAAGCAGCGCTTTTGATGGAATACATCCAACGTTGAGGCAGGTACCTCCTAGGGTGTTGTATTTTTCAATGATCGCGGTCTTGAGACCTAGCTGTGCACAGCGAATCGCTGCCACGTACCCTCCTGGGCCTGAGCCGATAACGGCTACGTCATATGTTGCCATGGACATTCTTATGCAAGTTGTGCCTACAAAGTTATGAAAGGGGGTGAATCTAAGTGCCTGTGTTAAGGTTCATTTTGATTCTGCTTGGCCTTATTTTTGTTTCTTTGCACTCTAATCCAGGCTTCCTGAAAACTGTAATCCTGCCCAGTTCCTATGTGGACATCCCTTGCGACTTTCATTCTTAGGTATCGTTTGCCGATCTTGATCGGGATGCTCGCCATGACTGTCTTTATGGGGTGGCAAGCACAGAACGTTCGCATGAGCTACAAGTTTGGTGGGCTTCTCCCAGAAGACGACCCTACCAATCTGGCTTACCTCGATTTCCTTGAAAATTTCTCTGAAGACGGAAATGTCATTGTAGTCGGGGTAGATGATGAAGCCCTTTACGAGCTGAATAATTTCAACGAGTGGTACGAGCTCACCAATGAGGTGAAGAAGATCAAGATTGCTTCAGGTTCTGAACCCGATGCTCCTTTGGTGCCAGCGATTGATTCTGTATTCTCGGTTGGACACAGCTACACCATTGTGCGCGATGATTCATTGGAGCGATTTGGGTTTGAGCGGATATTCCGCGGTCCTCCTTCGAGCCAAGCTGAACTCGATTCCGCGCTAGCGAAAGTTAAAAACTTACCATTCTACGACGGATTACTTTACAAAAGCGATTCCCCAGCCACTCTTATGATGGTGTTTGTGAACGCCGGACTCTTCACCTCAGAAGACCGCGGACCAAGCGTTGATTTGATTGTGGAGGCGGTAGAAGGTTTTGAACAACGCACAGGTATTAGGACGCACATCTCCGGACTACCTTATATCCGAACTCAAATGACGGGTAAGGTGAAGGTAGAGCTGCGACTGTTCATCTTGTTGGCTGCAGGTGTCACAGCCTTGTTGCTCTTGTTATTCTTCCGAAACTTTGGGGTGATGCTCGTGTGTATCACGGTGGTGGCCATCGGTGTAGTTTGGTCATTAGGAACCATTGCCATCTTCGATTACCCGGTTACAATGTTGATGGTATTGATTCCTCCGTTGATGATTGTCATTGGAGTCCCCAATTGCATCTACCTGCTCAATAAATATCATGCGGAATTTAAGAAGCACGGGAACAAAGCAAAGGCACTTTCGCGCGTAGTTCATAAGGTGGGTAATGCGACCTTCATGACCAACGCAACGACGGCGCTAGGTTTTGCTACCTTCATCTTCACGCACTCAGATATTCTTCAGCACTTCGGTGTGGTGGCCTCGCTGAATATCATGGCGATGTTCATCATTTCATTGATCACCATTCCAACCGTATTTAGTTACCTGCCTTCTCCGAAGCGCCGCCACGTGCGCCACCTTGATCGCAAGTGGGTATTTGGCGTGGTGAATGGATTGGTGAGTATTGTAACGAACTACCGCCGTCCGGTGTATATCGGAACCATTGTCATGGTCGGCTTCGGAATCTACGGACTGACCTTGATGGAAACTACGGGTAACGTCGTAGATGATCTTCCCCAGACCGATAAGGTGATTACTGACCTGCACTGGTTTGAGAATGAATTCAACGGGGTGATGCCATTTGAGGTCATCATTGATACCAAACGAAAAGGTCAAGCCCTGCGCGATAAGAACTTGAAACGAATGGAAGAGCTGCAAGAGGTGCTTGCAGAGTATCCTCAGTTCAGCCGATCGCTTTCAATTGTTGACGCGATTAAGTTCGGAAAGCAAGCCTTTTATAACGGAGATCCCTCGCGATACAGTTTAATGAACCGCCAAGAGCAAGGTTTCATTGGTCCGTATTTCAGTTCAGACTATGAGACGGGTGGCATCGAGTCTACCTTCATTGATAGTACACGCCAGCGCACGCGCATTACTTCTCAGGTGGCTGACATCGGGACCAAAGAAATGGCGGTGTTGTTGGGTGAATTACGCCCGCGTATTGATTCCATTTTCAACCCTCGTTTATTCAAAGTTGATAGTGCAGTAGCTGCTCTCGCTAGCGCAGAAGCGGATACGGCCCTTGCGCACTTTTTGAATGAATTCAAGCCTTACCAGAAGCCGATATTCGAGAATTTGGTAGCTGCAGGTGCTATTGATAGTACATGCGCCGAGAAGCTTGATTGCATGCTCGCAGTGAACGATCGCAAGGCCATCATGGAGGCCGTGAGTGGTGCAGTGAATGACTCTCGTGTAGGAGTTACATTAACAGGAACAAGCATCGTGTTCTTGGAAGGAACATCGTATATGACCACGAACTTAATGATCTCGCTATTGCTTGCCATCTGTGTGATTGCAGGTATTATGGCGCTGTTGTTTAAGTCAGGACGTATGGTCTTGATTTCCCTGGTGCCAAACATGATTCCACTCCTATTCACGGCAGCGGTGATGGGCTACTTTGGTATTCCAATTAAGCCATCAACTATTCTCGTATTCTCGATTGCCTTCGGTATTTCCGTTGATGATACCATTCACTTCTTGGCCAAATACCGCCAAGAGTTGAAGGTGCTTTCATGGAATATTAAAGACTCAGTGCTTCTTGCGGTGAAGGAAACTGGGGTGAGTATGATGTATACCTCGATCGTGCTCTTCTTCGGTTTCGGAATGTTCGCAGCCTCAGAATTCGAAGGGACAAGAGCACTTGGGATCTTGGTGTCAATGACTCTCTTGGTGGCTATGTTTGCCAACTTGGTCCTTTTGCCTTCGTTGCTACTCAGCTTTGAACGCTGGATCACAACGAAGGCCTTCAGTGAACCATTCCTCGAAATTATTGACGAGGAGGAGGACATCGAGTTAGAAGAACTAGAGGTTCGCCAGGGCTTGAATATTCCTGATTCCAGCGAGTAAGTTCTTACTTCTCAAAGTTATACTCCGCTTCTACTGCTTGATTTTCAATGGTATTTGGAATCGCAAGGTTATGATTTATTGGCGGTTAGCGATTTACATTAGAGATGTGATAAATCCGATCGAGAAGCCAGTGGCATTTCTGCCCCTCGCCCAGAAGTCAACATCTTCAAAGACATAGTTTTGAAATAGACTCAAGGTCAGGGCTGATTTCTCATCGAAATAATACTCGATCGTTGCGAGCAGATTGGCGCTTAGTACGGAACGAGCATTTTGAGTGACCAACGCAAGTACAGGAATTAATTTTCCTCTTCCTTCTTTTTTTGTTGGCTAGCGACAACTCCTATCCCAGCTCCACATGAAATACCAATCGAGAGCCACAGTCCTATATTCTCTGTGATGGACCCGATAATGATGCCTGCGACCACTCCAATAGCTACAGGAATAGCCAGTAGTTTTTCGTTTTCCATATTGCCAAGGTAAACGAATTAATTGTGCTGATGACGACGTAGGGCGATCAGTCCGAACAACGGTCCTATCGCTAGGATCATAAAGATGAAGCTCGATTCCGCGTTAGCGAGTAAGGCACTAACCAATTGGATACTCATGATGGTAATGGCGAAACCTAAACTATTGACAATGGTGAGTGCAGTTCCTTTCCACTCTGCAGGTGCGTTTTGAGCCACTAGCGTGGAAAAGAGAGGAGAGTCAGCGATGACAGACATACCCCAAATCAACAAGAAAGGAATCATGAGAATGGCCGAGCCGGAAAGGAAAACGAACGGACATAACAGGCAACAAACACCTGAAATGAGCAGGCTCAAGGTCGCCACCTTTTTCACTCCAAAGCGCTGAGACAAAAAACCTCCTGCAACACAAGCGATTCCGCCGATGGCGATGATGGCAAAGGATGCAAGCGAAACATTGAAGGCATGGTCATGCACCTTGTTGAATGCTGTGATCATGATTGGGACAAACGCCCAAAAAGCATAGAGTTCCCACATATGTCCGAAGTAACCAAAGGCCGCCGATCGAAAGGCTGGTGCTTTGAACACCTTGAACATAGCCGAGAATTCTACCTGTTGACTTCTCTTTCTGAAAGGCCCATCTGGCACGAAGAGTAGGATCATGAGTCCGCCAATGAAGGCTAAGATCGAGGTTGTGATCAGAACAGATTGCCATTCGAAGGTCGTTGAGATACCACTGAGCAAGTGAGGAAAGGCGGTTCCAAGAACCAAGGCTCCCACTAAAAAGCCGAGTGATTTACCTAGCCCTTCATGGAAGTAATCGGAGGCGATTTTCATTCCAACGGGATAGATCCCAGCGAGAAAAAATCCTGTGAAGAAACGAATGGCGATGATACTTTGAAAATCATTTTCATCCCAGATAACAGCCAAATTGAAGCTCCCAGCTAACAAGGCACAAGTGAAGAATACATGGGATGGAGAAAAACGGTCAGCTACTGAAAGTAAGGCGAACAGTAATGTACCTACAATGAAACCGAACTGTACCACTGAAGTCAAGTGCCCAAGGTCATTTGCTTCCAGTCCGAAGTTTTCAATCAGTCCGGGCATCACCCCATTTCCAGCAAACCACAAGGAGGTGCAGAAGAATTGGGCGAGTACAATTACCGGTAAAATGAACTTCAGTTGACGCATCAAACTGCAAGGTAGATTACGGAAATCATGAGAGTGTCACAGAAAGGTGGAAATAGGGGCGCTGAATGTGGGTTACAGGCAATGGTGGACGAATGATAATCTGTGAACTATAAACGATAACTAAGAACCGTAAGACTGTTCATTCAACTGTGTCTACTTAACTTAGATATGGAATGAAAAAGAAAAAATCAGACAAGCCTATTGTAATC
>JAKVAX010000014.1 GCA_022447625.1 Flavobacteriales bacterium
AACTCAAGATCTGTCAAGGAATGTAGATCATCTGAGGTTAACCTCAAGTCATGAAAATGCTGAATATACTTCCGGATCGTATTACGAGATAATTGAAGCTTGGTGGCAATCGATCGCTTGCTATGTCCGCTAACATACAAGCGTAAAACTTGTCGTAATTGTTTCATATGAATCGGGTGATTAGCCATTGATTTGCGGTTTTTAAGTCCGCAAAAAAACAGCGTTAATTCACCTAGCTCATACACTCAAATGGAGGTGGGTCAATTTCAGCGAAAGGGTGGGTTAGTTTAAGCGAAGGTTGCAATATAGTAGTGTTTTCATAATGGTCGTTATCACTTAAGATGGCTCGGTATCTCCTGATCTCATGCAAGATCTAAGTATTGCTCTTTTACTTAATTCGAATAAACTCAAGCAACAAGCTGATATCGTGATTATCCGCCGCCTTAAGTGCTGCGATATACTTAGTTCGAACATCACTTTTTGAAACCAAGTACTGCCCACCACCCCATGTGAACTTTTCCTCTCCTAGGCTCACCAATAAGAGATCGGTCATTAGCCTACTATGTCTTCCATTACCGTTTGGAAATGGATGAATTTGCACTAATCGATGATGGAATCTCGCTGCAATTTCTGTTGGGCTGTAGGTTTCATGCTCAATCTGATATTTAACATCATCCAAAAGCTGATAAAGCTCTGTTTGTATTCTGTAAGGTTCTATTCCAATGTTTCGCTCAGTTGCCCTATATGTTCCGGCCCATTCCCAAACTTTTCGAAACATCCTACGATGCAGGTCAAGAACGAATTTCTCGTTCAATACATCCCTCCTTTTCGAAAAGGCCCAAATTTGCGCATCGGTTATATTCTTCTGTTCAGCGAGATTAAGGTCTGCTCTAGTAGAAATATAGGCCGGAATTAACCCCATCTTTTCAGAATCTTCCAACGGTGTAGCGTCCTCAGGCTCGTCAAATAACGTACCACTCATCACGACTCCTCATTCCAGATTTCCTTGATCCTCTCCTCGATCAAGCGCCTAGTAATTTCTTCAAGCTCCTCCAAGAGAAGCTCTTTATTCGAGCTTTGATCTTCGAGTGCCATTGTTTGATCTACACTCCTCAAAATCCTCAAGGCCTTTTCTTTAGCTTTCGCTTGGACCATCTCTTCTAGTGTTTGATGAGGTACAAAATGATACACCAGGGCACAATTCATCGCCTCAGCAGCTTTCTTTAAGGAGGCAAGAGTCAAACTTTCGTTCACCTCGGCTTTTTCCATTACTGAAACCCGCGCCTGTGTAACCCCTAATCTCTTCGATAATTGAGAGGTTGTCATCCCAATAGACTCTCTAACAGCCTTAATCCAGCCTTTATGAGGTTTTGACATCTCAGAAATACTGGGAAGCTTTGAAAGTTTCTGATCAAGTGTTTTTCGAGCTAATCGTTTATCCATTATAACATTTAAGCAATATTCAGCTAGCCAATTATAACTCATATGTAATTATTAAGCAAGTTAATAACAACATATAAGTAATTTATTAATTTATTCCAATAACATATATATTATATAACGTGATAACGATCTACATCATCTCACAGCTTATCAGTTTGGTTCACAAAGTAACGTTCAGTGAAGCATACATACCGATATCCAGCCATGTACTGCACTTGTCCTAGGTAATCTTTACCCAACTGATGCTTATCCACACTTGTGACTTGTTTGGAGTTGGTAGCCCATGATGATTTTCTCCTATCTCATTTGAAGGCGAATTCCATAAGAAATACCCCTAAAACACGAGTTTTGGTAAACACAGAGACAACATGGGATTCAAAGGGGACATATCAACCCCGAATAGCACAAGACACCTCTATCCACCACATTAATGGACTTTCGAGGTCTACCGAATGTTTTAGATATGTTTTAGGGAAAAAAAAATAGAGCTTCCGGATTTCTCTGAAAGCCCTATTATACTTAGTAGCGGGGGCAGGACTCGAACCTACGGCCTTCGGGTTATGAGCCCGACGAGCTACCAACTGCTCCACCCCGCAATATATCATTCGAACTTAATCGTTCTTTTTGTCTACTGCTTCCCTTCAAACGCAACATAAACGAAGTATGTTGTTCAAAAGGGACGGCAAATATACAGAGTTTTATCATCTTTGCAAATCCTTACAGGGAAGATTTTCGTGAAACACAAAGCAGGATTCGTCAATATCATCGGAAGCCCGAACGTCGGAAAGTCGACACTTATGAATCAACTCGTAGGTGAGCGCCTCTCTATCATTACGTCTAAGGCTCAAACAACGCGTCATCGCATCATGGGTATCGTGAATGACGACGATTTTCAAATCGTCTATTCGGATACGCCTGGAGTGCTTGACCCTCAGTACAAACTGCATGAAGGAATGATGCGCTTCGTTAAGAACGCCCTGCAAGATGCTGATGTGCTATTGGTCATGACTGACGTTTTCGAAGACTCGATGGCTCACCCAGAGACCCTTAAGAAGATTGCCAACATGGACATTCCAACGTTTGTGTTGATCAACAAAATCGACCTTTCTGAAGCTGAAACCATAGAGAAGCGAATCGAAGAATGGAAAACACGCATTCCACGTGCGATTGTGGCGCCGATCTCTGCGTTGCATTCATTCAACATCGAGAAACTTCTGGATCACATTGTGGAGCAGCTTCCTGAAAGTCCGCCGTACTTCCCGAAAGACGAACTCACAGATAAGCCGATGCGCTTCTTCGTGAGCGAGATGATTCGTGAGAAGATCCTACGTCACTACAAACAAGAGATTCCATACTCGTGTGAAGTCATCGTTGAAGAGTACAAGGAAGATGGCAACCTCATCCGTATCCGAAGCGAGATTATTGTTGCTCGTGAATCACAGAAAGGCATCATTATCGGACATCAAGGAAAGATGCTGAAGCGCATTGGAACGGAGGCCAGAAAAGACATCGAAGCTTTCATTGGCTCCAAGGTGTTCCTCGAACTTTACGTGCGTGTAGATAAGAACTGGCGAAACGACGAAAGCAAGCTGAAGCGATTCGGCTACATGAACTGATGATCACTTTCCCCAACGCCAAGATTAACCTCGGACTGTCAGTGCTGAATAAGCGTGATGATGGTTTCCACAACATCGAAAGCATATTCTACCCTGTGAAGATTTGCGACGCACTGGAGATTAAAACCATCGACGACTCAACATGTAAGCTTGTCCTTTCAGGTGATGCTATTCAAGGTAATCTCGAGTCAAACCTTGTCTTCAAGGCCTGGAAGATCCTTCATCAGAAATACAATATCCCAGGTGTTCATTGTGAGCTCCTGAAGAAGATTCCCATGGGCGCTGGTATGGGTGGAGGTTCCGCTGACGGCAGTTTTATGCTGAAGCTTTTGAATTCGCATTTTAAGCTTGATCTCGCTAACGCGGAATTGGAACAACTCGCTGGAGAACTCGGATCTGATTGCCCTTTCTTCATTGAGAACAAACCCGCTTTTGTTTCGGGTCGCGGAGAGCACATTGAGCGCATCGATCTTGACCTTGCTGGATACCACCTTCATGTCATCCACCCCAACGTTCACGTAGGCACAGCAGAAGCCTACGGACTACTTTCTCCTAAAAGAAAACAGCAAGACCTCCGCGCACTTCCAACAACCCCTATCGAACAGTGGCAATCTACCTTCCACAATGATTTCGAGGAAGTAATCGCCACTCAATTCCCGGCGATAGCCGTGGCCCAAAAAAGCCTGCTAAACCAAGGAGCCATCTACGCCGCCATGACCGGAAGCGGATCAGCAGTCTTCGGTATCTTCAAAGAAAAAACTGAGCTAGAAGAAAATGAAGGTTGGCGCTACTTCGAAGGAACGCTGTAGAGGAAGAGGAAGAAGAAGAATCAGAGAATAAAAATCATTTCGCCATTTCGCCCTTAATCCAAACTTACGCCCTAAGCCATAGGCCATAAGCCCGAAAAGAACTATTTCTGCGCCCGCGTGTAAAGGAAAATCCCCAATGCGAAGAACATTACATTCGGAACCCACACTGCGATATTGGCAGAAAGCCCGACGTTCGTTGCGGCTACAGTAGTCATCTTCAACGCGAAGATATAGGTGACGCCGATTATCACCGCCATGAAGAGGTGTAAACCGGTTCCTCCCCTTACTTTTCTACTAGCAACTACCACCCCAATGAGGGTCAAAACATAGATCGCAAACGCGTTGGAAGTCCGTGAATACTTCTCAATTTCAATGTACGCGACATTACCAGAACCCTTGAGCTTTTCTTCTTCAATGTAATCCGTTAATTCACCATAGCCCATGGTAGAGACAATCTCGGATCGAGCCCCAAAATCTGAAATTTGCATGGCTAAAGCTGTGTCAATTTGATTGACTATAGTCAGGTCCTCGGTTCCATCGGGATGGATATCGCGAATGCGCACATTTGTAATTAGCCAGCGTCCCGTATCTTCCACATACTTTGCTTTCGAGGCCATTAGTTTTCGAACCAGTCTGCCATTTTCCCAGTTCTCAAGTGCAAACTTGTAACCCACATTTCGCTCTGCAGTGATTGAACGGAAATAGGCAATATTTCCAGGGCTGATCTCTCGATACATGTCGTGATCGCTGATGTGGAACTTTATGTTGATATACTTGAATTCAAAGTCGACCTTGGTCTTGTTCGCTTCTGGAAGGATCACATGAGCAATCAATAATGAAAGGACCACTAAGAAAGTGGAGGCGATGAAATACGGACGAAGCAATCGATTAAAGCTGACACCTCCGCTCAACATCGCGATAAACTCTGTCTTTTGCGCCAAATTACTCGTGACCAAAATGATGGTAAGGAAGACAATGAAGGCACTCAACATATTCCCAAAGAAGAAACAGAAGTTGAGGTAATAGTCAATGAGTACCTCCCCCAGTGGAGCTCCATTGGTGATCAAGTCATCGATATTCTCAGAAAGGTCAAAGACGATCGCGATCACGCAAAACACCACGATCATGAAAAAGAACGTGCTGAGGAACTTCTTTATAATGTACCAGTCGAGAAGCTTCATTTGCGCTTACAGGCGTTGCGTTAATTTCGGCACCATCATATCCTTCCACTCACGGAAGTCTCCGTCGAGAATGTGTTGACGTGCTTCTTTTACCAAACTCAAATAGAACGCCAAATTATGGACACTTGATATGTACATCGCCAATAATTCGTTGGAAGCGAACAAATGGCGCAGGTAGGCCTTGCTGTATTGCTGATCAACGAAGCATGTTCCATCAGGGTCAAGCGGAGAGAAATCATTGATCCACTTCGCATTCTTCATGTTCATGGTTCCGTTACGGGTGAAGAGGTAACCATTCCGCGCATTACGTGAAGGCATCACACAATCAAACATATCAACTCCAAGCGCAATACATTCAAGAATATTTGCCGGTGTCCCAACCCCCATCAAATAGCGAGGCTTATCTTCTGGGAGAATACCACAAACGATGTCGCACATTTCATACATCTCTTCGTGCGGCTCCCCAACACTCAAACCTCCGATAGCATTTCCTTCTGCATCTTGAGACGCGATGAACTCTGCTGACTGCGTTCGCAGATCTTTGTAAGTAGAACCTTGAACGATCGGGAATAGCGTCTGCCCATACCCATACAAAGGTTCGGTTTCCTTCATACGATTTACACAGCGCGTCAACCAACGATGGGTCATCTCCATGGATTCACGAGCATATCCGTATTCACATGGATAAGGCGTGCATTCATCAAAGGCCATCACGATATCAGCACCAATCTTACGCTGCACATCCATCGCGTCCTCTGGACTAAAAAAGTGCGAAGAACCATCGATGTGCGATTTGAACTTCACTCCTTCTTCAGAGATTTTTCGTCGATCAGAGAGACTGTACACCTGGAAGCCTCCCGAATCGGTGAGGATCGGCAACTCCCAGTTCATGAATTTATGAAGTCCACCAGCCTGTTGAAGGATATCCGTTCCCGGACGCAAGTAGAGATGGTAGGTATTCCCCAAGATGATCTGAGACTCAATGGTCGAAACCAGATCTTGCTGCGGAACTCCTTTCACCGTACCAACAGTACCCACCGGCATGAAGATCGGCGTCTCAATTGTTCCGTGATCGGTTTCAATCACCCCTGCACGAGCTGAACTCTGCGCGTCTTTTCCTTTCAGTGTGAACTTCATTGCCGCAAAGGTAACTAACCCGAACCTTCTTTATTATCATTGCATATGCTCGGAACATTGTTTAACGTAATTACCGTAGCCGCGGGTGCTTCCACCGGACTATTGCTGAAGGACAAACTTCCGGAACGCTACACTTCAATCATATTCGTGGCCTTGGGGTTATGCACCTTATTCTTTGGTGTAGACATGGGACTTGGATCGAATAACCCGCTTGTTCTTATCCTCAGCCTGGTTGTCGGAGCCATACTTGGTGAAAGTCTCAAATTAGAAAGCAGATCTATTGCACTCATCGAACGCTTTAAAAAGGGCGGAGAAGAAGATAACGATAAAGGCTTCGCTGAAGGACTGCTTACCGCGTTTGTTTTATTCTGCATTGGTTCGATGACTTTGCTTGGCTGCCTGACTGAAGGACTGGAAGGCGACCGCACCATTATTATGACGAAAGCCACCATGGATCTTTTTTCATCAGCAGCACTTGCAGCAGCTTTTGGTCGCGGCGTGTTATTCAGTATCATCCCTCTCTTCATTTATCAAGGAGGCTTAACGCTTGGCGCGGAATGGATCTCACCTTTATTGAATGAGACCATTACGGCTGAGATATTCGGCTGTGGGGGAATTCTATTAATCGGACTTGGCCTGAATATTCTTCAAGTGACCAAGATCAAAATGTTGAATTTGGCACCAGCCCTCTTTATTTGTCCTTTGTTCGCCTGGCTCCTTCCTGAGCTCGAAACACTCTTGAATGCCATTTTGACATAGCGCACTTTAATAAACTGCCTTTTTGTCGCTTTATGTTTTGTTTTTCTGCCTTTATCGGCAGGAAAATCGAATGGCACATCAATTGACCTATCCCATCTGAATTCAAATTAGAAACACACAGAATTTCAGATTATGGGATTAGTTAAATATCGCACCGGACTTCCAACGAATTTCAACAACTTGTTTGATGACTTCGTAAATGACGGATTCCTTGGAGGACGCTCAGTGAATGTACCTTCAGCAAACATTTCAGAAGGGAACGATCGATTCTCTATCGAGCTGCAAGCCCCTGGATTCGAGAAGGAAGATTTCGAGCTAAAGCTTGATAAGCACATGCTGACGCTGTCAGCGACTCAAAAAGAAAAAGAAGAGTCAAAGGATGTAAAGTTCACGCAACGTGAATTCAAGACATCCACATTCAAAAGAACATTCCGACTACCGGAGAACGTCGACAACGACGGAATCTCTGCTTCATACAACAACGGTATCCTCTCGGTAGTCATTCCTAAAAAAGAGGCAGAGAAGACAGTGAAAACGTTCACTGTTTCGTAAGCAGTTAGTTTGGTTTTGGTTAAGGTAGTGGGTCGCTCATGGAGTGGCCCACTCTTTTTTAGTGGTCTTTGAAGTACTCCATATAACTCAAGCCCTTTGAGACATATTTCGGGTCATGCGTACGCGGGCCACCAACGGTTGGATGGACTCTCCCCGTGTTGTGATAGTGAAACGCGTCTTTATACCTACCGGCTCTTAGCAGATGTCCGTATTCATCTTCAATCCATTGCACCCCATATTCTACGGCGTCATCCCCACGGATATCACTCACAGTGACATCCATGCCAATGCATTTGTAGCCCATCAATTGAAACGGCCCCCAGGAGGTCGACAGATTGCGCACGGCTTCGTCACTCGCAAACTCAAGATGCCGCTGCTTTACTTGCTCATAATTGGTGCGTTTACCCTCTTTGAGTTGCTTCAAACGTCGGTACACCCCAGGCTCATATCGCTTTCCTGCAGGCATTCTTCCTCCGCATTCTAAAACACACAAGGCCATCAGGTACTCATAAGGCACATTGTATTCCTCAGCACTTTCACGGACGCTTTCGCTGTAATTCGCGTGCGCTCGTTCCAACGCATTCCCTCGGAAGTACTGCGGATCGATTTCTCCTCCCTTCTTTCCTCTCCACAGGCTAACGCCGAAAACGACCAACAGTGGAAGAATCACCAACACAAGTAAAATCCGTACGCGCTTATTTCGCTTCATCTTGAATGTAAACTAACTTGCTGCTTATAAAGATGACAATTTTTTATGCCCGCTAATAAATACGCCCTATTACGTTACCGTATTATTGATCGATGCATTTCGAATAGCGCAAGACCTTACCCCTCAAAGGAAGATCTTCGAGAAGCATGTGAAGAGGCACTTTATGGTAGTTCTGGCGACCGTATTTCCATTTCTACTATTGAAAAGGATCTCTGGGCAATGCGTAACGAAGGCGAACTAGGCTATTACGCGCCCATCGCTTACAGCAAGGTGCATAAAGGATACTTCTACGAAGTAGAGGATTACTCCATTAATGAGATGAGTCTGAACGACGACGATTTGGAGGCCATTCACTTCGCCGCAGAAACTTTCAATCAGTTTCGCGATATCCCCATCTTCAAGCAATACCAACAAGCCATTGATAAGGTTACTTCACGCTTGAAGATCTCACCTGACTTGAATGATCAGAGTTCGGAACACTTCATTCAGTTTGAAGAGGCACCTGAGGTCAAAGGAATCGAACACTTAGGACCTATCGCAAAAGCCATTCAACAGCACCAACGCCTGCGTTTTCAATATGTAAAGTTCACTGATGATAGCGCATCGTCTTATGAAGTTGAGCCTTACTTGTTAAAGGAATACCGTAATCGCTGGTATGTCATCTGCTGGAATCCTTCTCGAGAAGACTTCCGCACCTATGCGCTTGACCGCATGGGTGAAGTCAAGGTGAGCAAAAAGACCTTCAAGCCAGATCCTGAGTTTTCTAGTGATCGCTTCTTTCAGCACAGCATTGGCATCACCGAGGTGGACAAGGAACCACAGCAAGTTATTTTCGAATGCTCTCCAGTGCTAGGTCGCTACCTCGATTCACAGCCGCTGCATCGATCGCAAAACATCGCGTGGTCAGAAGACAAGGCACAAATCAAGCTCGAAGTCTTAATCACCTATGAGCTCATTGCCGAACTCCTGAGTTTTGGTGCCGACGTAAAAGTGCTCGCACCAACGCAATTAAAAGACCGCATTCAGTCTACCCTATCCGCCGCTCTATCTAAGTATTAACCACAACGTAAATAGTTTACGTTCACGCTGAAGATCATTGTGTCAAATAACAGACACGATGAACAATCAGAGCATTTACACTTTTCGTTTCGACCGTTTCCGGATCGACAACTTCAGTCTTTTTACCAATCACGATCAACTTCAGATCTCTGGCGCCTACTCTGACGGAAACAAACTCCAGGTATGCACTTTCAGAGCTTCTTATGCTGTTCTGAACGAGTTATTACGCACCAAACTTCCGAAGAGCACTGCTTTTAAACTCATGACCGCAATAGGCACCGCCTTAAGTAATGAGGAGAATCGATGGGAATCAGTGAACGTAAGCGAAGTACTTGGAGAGAACATCACCATCGAAACCTTGGGTGTCATTACGAGTTCACAACCGAACAGATCGGTGAACAAGCCCTTGATCCACAGCTTTTTCAATTACAAACAGAAGAATTTTTCTTGACCGTAAATCCTTTACGGTCTGCCCCCCGAACATTGTATCATCAAACAAATACAACAGATATGCAATCACTAGTAGAAGCACGTAAGTATATAGAGTCTTTCGCCCGTCCAATCGGATACAACGCCTACTCATGGAATGTCGCTAAACGCATGGCTTTAGAAGCTTGGGATTGTTATCTGACAGGTCGTCCGTTCCGAAAGCCAATTAATTACTTCTGCCGCGAATTCTATGACATGCTCAAGAATCCAGATGGAGGCTACATCGTTCCTGAACACAAGTTCAAAACCTACTAAGACATTCAACGCCTTCGTGCTAACGAGCACCTAGTTTACCTAAACATTCCCCAAGAGCGAAGCCAACAACTTCCCCCATGCGCTTTTCTTCTCTTTCTGTTGGCTTCGCTCTTTTCCAACTCCCTGTGTTCAAAACCTTTGGCTCCTAATGGCACCGAAGCACAGTTGAAATTTTACCTTTGATTGGAATGAAAATGCGGTTTCAAGCACTCTGTTTATTGAATTCATCGACGATTATCCATGGTTTATCTAAGAGAATGGTATATTTGTCGTTGAGCAGGTCACAACTGCTAACAACCGGGTAAAACACGATCAATGGCGGCTATCTCCGAAAAAGCGCTGTCTAGACTTAGCGAACTGTACCACTCTCATCTTAGCTGGAGCCCAGCGAAAGAAGAGGGACAGAAAGTCTTGTTGTCCTATTTCGGTGAGATTGTACAGAACAGGATTGACTACCTACTCCGACTTACTGAAGACGTTATCATCGACAACGGTGGAAAACGTAAAGTCATGAAACGCGTGTGCAGCGTATTGATAGAATGCTTGCAAAATACCTCAATCCACGGAACCAAAGACGATCGCAGCTCCTCAAATAGTTTCTTTATTCTTCAAGGGAACGACAAAGAGTTCACTATCGTCAATGGAAACCTCATACTCGCTGAAGATGCCAACCTTCTTGCATTCAAACTAGACGAGCTACGAGGGCTCTCTCACACCGAGCTTCGAAAACTGTATATCGAAACGCTTTGCAATCAGAACTATAGCTATAAAGGCGGAGCTGGACTTGGTTTCCTGACCATCGCAAAGAAATCGAGCAAACCAATCGAATATTCGATTCTTCCCCTCGATAACAAATTCGCCTTCTTTACTACAGAAATCACTGTAGCCCGCGTTTAAAACGCTGCTGACTCTCTCCTTTGTTATTATTCATTCTTGTGTAGCTTTGAGAGTCTATGACCTTTCCCTCTGATTATATTTCTGATCCCTACCTGAACAAGCTGGCGATACAGGCTCAGGAACATGCGATTAGTATCATAACCGCGGGTCATTCAGATGCTTATACCTATCACAACTTAATTCACACTTCATCAGTAGCCCAACAGACTGTTGTACTCGCTACCGATCATCTGCTAAGTGAACGATCCAAAACCGCACTGTACATCGCGGCTTGGTTTCACGATTCAGGATACTACGAGAGCATTGAAGACCATGAACGAATTGGTGCAAATCATGCCAGAGAATTCGTTCATGATCAAGAGGGAGATCATGAACTCGTTGATCAGGTCTATCACTTGATTTTAAAGACCTCCATCAGCACTGAACCGGATTCTATAGAAGAACAGATTATCCGTGATGCAGATCTTCATTACCTGGGGATTGAGGCATATCAAGTCATTGCCGCACGCTTGCGACTCGAGTGGGAAACCACACTAAACAAAGAATACACCGATCGTGAATGGACAGAACAAAACCTCCGATTCATGAATCGTCACCGCTACTACACCGAACATGCAAAGCATCGTTTTCAACATGGAAAAGACCAAAATATTCAAGCACTGCGCGATTTGCTGTCTTAGCATCGCCCTCCTTTCTTCTTGTAACGACGAATCAACAGCTATCCACAACGACAGCTTGCTTGCTGATGCTACATTTCAAGAAATGATCGAGGCAGTAGACCATCGTGACGCTGATAAACTGACACCATTCTTCACTCATCAAGACACGAAACTCGCTAGACTTGCTGTTCTTCAATCAGCTTCATTCATTGATTCCACGCTGAATACACCGCTTATACAAGCGCTGAACTCTGAAGACTTGAGCAAGCAAATCTCAGCTGCTTATGCCTTGGGGCAACAGTTCGATACTTCACTCTACGTTCCATTGCGCGACAAGCTAAAGTCATCTACAGATTACGCGCTTCGCTTCAGCATCTTCACCGCTCTAGGAAAGACTTGTCCACTGAAACATGCAGACGAACTCCAGCAGCTCATCATTGCTGAAGACTGTGCTAGTGCGCCGATGTGGGGAGCATTCTTCAGGTTGCCAACTGTACGCAGTTGGATTGGATTTGAAGACAAGGCTATCGAATCACTCGCTTGTCACAACTACGAAGCCCGTTTAGCAGCAGCTAATTTCCTTTCACGAACAAGAGAAGTGAACTTGCTCGATCATCTAGACCAACTAATTGCCGCCTATAAAAATGAAGATGATGCGCGTGTGAAAATGGCCATTGCGCTGGCGATGAGACATTGTCCACACCCTGAAATGGCTGATTTCATCAACCAAGAAATCGCTCAAACCAACGACGAACGTATATTGGTCAATTTACTTCGCTCGGGTTCTCGTCTGAATATTCTGGAAATCGACGTACTTCTTCCGTTGATTCAATCTGACCAAGTTGGTGTGGCAATGAATGCCATTAATGCGATTGACTTTAACAAACTAGATATAGAAGAACTCGCATTGGTCAGAGATCGTCTCCCAGAGGATGTAACGGCCAGAGCTTCCGTCCTGCGCAAGCTTGCAAAGAGCGATGACAAAACTCAAGATTGGTATGATCAATTGGTCTCTTTGAGCTCTTCTCGACAGTCGTCTTATGAGAAGGCTGCGTGTATGCAAGAACTGAAGTATTTCCCAGAAGCATCGAGCTACATTCTACTCCACATCGACACTTCTATGGCGCTACCTGTTCTTTCAACAGCTGCAGATGTCATCATGCAAATGCATTCTGCTGGCGATTTTGACGGTGATTTCAAGATTGCTTTGAGTGACATGATCGATACGAAAGATGCAGGCGTATTAGCGCTAGTAGGTATCCACCTGCAATCTCACCCTGATGATATGGACGCTTCATTCCTTGATCGCCTCAAGCGTATCCAAGCGAACCTACCTATTCCCCAAGAAGTTGAGACCTATAACTATTTAGAAGACGCTATCGCGGAATTTGAAGAACGTGACTCGAAACATGTGACTCCTGAGTGGAACCATCCGATTGACTTCAATCTATTGACTTCTCACGCCGACACCATCGATGTTGAAGTGGTGACGAATAAAGGAACAATCAAACTGGAGCTATACCCACTCAACGCCCCAGGAAGCGTTGGAAGTTTCATTCAGCTGGCTGAGGATGGATTCTACAATGGCAAATCATTCCATCGTGTGGTACCAAACTTCGTTATCCAAGGAGGTTGTCCTCGCGGTGACGGATGGGGAGGCGTGAACTACAGTATTCGCTCTGAGTTCGCCATGCATGATTATGATGAAGGTACGTTGGGTATGGCTAGCGCCGGAAACGATACGGAAAGCTGTCAATGGTTTATTACCCACAGCCCAACACCTCATCTCGAAGGTCGCTACAGCATATTCGGCCAAGTCATCTCAGCTATGGATGTGGTTCGTGAAGTACACGTAGGAAGTACAATCGAAGAGATTAAGATCCTGAACTAGGTCTTCTGCTCTTTTTTCTTCGCTGCTGGGAACAGGATGTTGTTTAGGATCAAACGGTATCCTGGAGAATTCGCGTGCAAGTTCAGATCGGTCGGTGGATCATTCACCAAGTGACGGTAATCTTCAGGATCATGACCTCCGTAATACGTCCATTGACCTTGCCCCAGAGTTCCATGGATGTACTTCGCGCTTCGAATCGACCTCGTCTCTCCCATAATTGTTACTTCCGGTCTCAAATACTGAGCGCGGAAGGCCGTTGTTTGCCCCATGAAACCTGCAATCACCTGTTCGTGGTTCTGTGTAAGCATGGTAGGGATAACGTCCCACTTCGCACTGAAATCAAATAAGGTGAAGAAGTCGTTTTTCTGACCGAGCTTCGCGTGATCTTGAGTAGCATCGATGGATGAGAATTCATACACCATCGGGTCTCTTTCGAGCTGGTAATCACGAAAGGCGAAACCATCTTCAAATCGAAGCTTTTCTTGAGCCGCTGGATCAGCTGGATCTCCGTCAAACATCGACTCACAGATATCGGTATTCTGCGCAGCAAGGGAAATGTCATAAGAGTCTGTTCCCGAGCACATCGTGAACAAGAAACCACCACCTACAACAAAGTTCTTTATCTCCAAAGCTACAGTGCGTTTCATATCGCTCACCTTTGAAAAGCCCAATGAAGCCGCAGTTGATTCTTGATTACGCACTTCTTCCTGATACCAGGCAGCGTTCCTGAATGAACGATAGAACTTTCCATACTGCCCCGTGAAGTCTTCGTGGTGAAGATGCAGCCAATCATACTTTGGCAACTCTCCTCTGACTACCTCTTCGTCATAGATTACCGTGTATGGAATCTCTGCATAAGTGAGTACGAGCGTTACCGCATCATCCCAAGGAAGTTTACTCTTTGGAGAATACACTGCCACTTTGGGCGGCACTTCCAATTTCACACGTTCTTGATTGACTTCAGGATCAGCAATGCTTCCGTAAATTTGATTCGCTTGAACGTCAGCAATAACTTGGTATGACACTCCTCGGATAGTGCACTCTGCTGTGACATCTGGATAGTTATCAATCATAAAGGCACCGCCTCGATAATTCAATAGCCATTCTACTTCGATGTCATTTTGAAGTACCCAAAAGGCAATTCCATATGCTTTAAGATGGTTACTCTGGTCGTCATCCATTGGAATCAGAATCTTGGATGCTTCCGCCGATAAGGCGAAACACAAGACCAAAGTCAACATTGAAACACGCTGTAGAAGTTTCTTCGTCATATTCGTAAAGGTACAAAAAGCGTTCCCCGATAGTGCTTACGGGCTTCTAAGCAGTGTTAAAAATGATTATCAGAACGGAGGCTCCTCACCTGCAGTACCGATGAAATCATCTCCCGAGTCATCGTCTTCTTCGTCATTCATACGAGAACCCACCACGAGGGTTTTAGGTTCATTCGTTCCACCTTCGAATGAAGTATTCGGACGCATAGCGTTCGCGAATGGATTGTCATCGTCGAAGCTATCGAAGTTCGAGAACTTGGCGAGGTGCCCAACAAATCGAAGGTCTACAGTTTCCAAGGCTCCGTTACGGTGTTTTGCAATGATCAACTCACCCAATCCTCGAGGATCTAGTCCGCGTGGGTGGTCTTTTGGATCGGTGAACCCGTAATATTCAGCTCGGTAAATGAAGCAAACGATATCGGCATCCTGCTCAATCGCCCCTGATTCACGAAGGTCAGATAGGATTGGTCGTTTATCCCCTCCTCGAGTCTCCACCGAACGCGACAGCTGAGATAGGGCGATAATCGGCACGTTAAGCTCTTTGGCAATTCCCTTGATGGAACGTGAGATCGTCGAGATTTCTTGCTCTCGGTTACCACCTTTGGTATCTCCTCCTGCGGTCATCAACTGAAGGTAATCGATGATCACCATGTCAATTCCGTGCTTTGCTTTCAGACGACGACATTTCGCACGAAGCTCGAAAATGGAAATACCTGGAGTATCATCAATGTAAATTGGCGCGTTTGCGAGTTTACCAATTCGTTGGTGAAGCATCTGGTACTCGTGATCTTCAAGGGTACCCTTCCTCAGTTTCTCAGAAGATAGGGTTGTTTCACTAGCGATAAGACGCTGAACCAACTGCACTCCTGCCATCTCCAAGGAGAATACCGCTACTGGCACCTGGTAGTCGACGGCCATATTACGGGCCATAGATAGTACGAAAGCCGTCTTACCCATACCAGGACGTGCAGCGAGGACAATCATATCGCTTCGTTGCCAACCACCTGTAACACGATCAAGATCTGTGAAACCAGAAGGAACACCACTTACGCCGTCCTTATTCTCACGTGCAGAATCGATGTTGGCAATCGCCTCGCGCATCAAGTTCTGCATGTTATCGTAAGACTTTCGGATGTTTCCTTCCGCTACTTCGAAAAGAGATCCCTCAGCTTTATCCAACAAGTCGAACACATCGGTTGTCTCTTCAAAGGCATCTTTCATGATATCATTTGAAACACGAATCAACTCACGTTGGATGTGCTTTTGCGCAATGATACGAGCGTGCTGCTCGATGTTGGCCGTACTTGCGACGCGCGTAGTCAATTGAGACACGTAGTATGGACCACCTACGAGATCAATGTCACCAGCTTTGCGCAAAGCTTGCGTTACCGTCAGGATATCAATGGGCTCAGAACGCTGGAAGAGATCAGCAATCGCTGCAAAAATTCGAGCGTGAGCTTCTTTGTAGAAACTCGCTGGTTTCAGGATATCGATAGCCGCGTTCACCGCAGAACTTTCGAGCATCATGGCCCCTAGAACCGCCTGTTCCAGATCCAATGCCTGTGGTGGAAGTTTTCCTACTGGTGTCTCTGCAGCCTGCTTGGTTTTTACTCCAAGAGGCATTCTCTCTGTACGTTCTCTGCGCTGATCCATAAGGGGACAAAAATAATCCGAAGCCGGAGAGTTAAGTTCCGAAACAACCCTCCATCTATCAACGCGATTTCCATAAGGTTATTAACATTCCGCGCTAGCGTGAAAATCTCCGTGATGACAGGCATTAGCATTCGAGCTCAATAGAAATTGAAGTAACTTATCACCATGTTGAGGACAATCCTATTTTTTATCGTTATGAGCCTTCTTGTAATCACTGGTTGCAAGGAGAAAGATGACATTCCGCCTACGGTACAAATCCTCAATCCATCGGGTGGAAACCCTACCTATAATTATTTAGATCTGGTGTTTGTACGGGCACAAGCCAACGATGAAAATGGTATTCGTTCATGGATTGTGAAATTGACCGATGAAAGTGGTCGTGTCCGCTACAACTCTGGAGTCATTGAAACTTCCGGAGACCCCGTAAATATTGACGAAACCATCTCGCTGGAATTAGAAGATGTGCATTGGCCATCTGGAAATTACTCCCTTGGATTCTTCGCTACTGACTCTGAAGGTAACGAAGGAGCGGCCTTCAAAGAAGTCACTTATTTCGAGGCGCCTCTGACACTTGATAACGTGCTAACCCTTACTTCGGATGGGGTGAGCTCAAGTCTGTACATGCTCAATGAATCGGATCAATTTGTAGAAGTGGCGAGTCTTTCAGGAGATATGAATATTGTCTACGCTGGCTCCTATCACAGTGAAGTATTGGTGGGAGGTGGCACTACCGGAAGACTCGATTTTCTGGATGATGAGACCTTCCAAGTAATCGGCAATTACACTAGCTCCAATCCATTAAATGGCGATTTCGTACGTGACATCACCTTCGATGAAGATCAGCTTTATTACTATGTTTCGTTTTTTGATGGTACCGTTCGTTCGTTCGCCAAAGGCGGAACTCAACGCAGCGTAATCGAAATTGGAGACAACTTTCGTCCGGAATCTGTACTTGTGATTGAAGATGATCTCTTTGTAGAAGTGCAGCAAGTTGGCACCACGAACTTCTTCCTCCAACAGTATAACAAGAACTCTGGGGCACTGGAGAATTCAAACGTTTTGCCCGGTGATCTGGAAGGGCTCTTTGCGTATGAATCAGATAACATTCTAGCCATTGGAAATGGAGGTGATGGCATTTTCGCGCGTGTTTTTGATCAGCAAACCTTGTCTTTCTTTGACCCAACGAATTACTACTTCGTGGATGAGCCGATTGAGATCATAGAACAAATAGGACCCGACTCGTTCATTATTGGACATACTTCTTCGGCTGTTGTTTACCTCTTCAGTTTTCAAAGCTTCCTTTCTGAGGGGAATAGCTTTGATGCTCAATCTATTGCCATTGACCAGTTAAGCGGAAATTTCTATACGATCAATGACAATGAACTAGGCATTCTCAACTCAAATGCAGGATTCATTGAAAGCCTTAGCGTTCCGACGAACAGCCGAGGAGTCATTACTCAAATGAACAAGTAATTAGTCTTGATAAAGCGGTGCAAACCAGACACCTCTTCCAAAAGTTCCTGCGTAGATCGTATTCGTGTGGTAATTGATTTCAAGTGCACGCACCCAGGTTCCAGGGAGTCCTTCAAGTAAGGTCCACTGCTCTTCAGATTTATCGCGTGTAAACACGCCGTGATTCGTGCCGATGTAAATACGCTCATTACTATTACGATCAAGAACCATTACTCCGATGACACACCAACCGAGATTCGCAGTCACATCGCTGTAGCGTTCTCCGTTGAAGCGATATACCTTCTGCTCTGGCTCTGCACTCTTGTAAGACATCCAGAACTGCCTTGGGTTATCGGGATCAACAACTAAAGACGTAATCCAGCCTTTCTTAGGAACATCGGCCACGCGCTCCCATTTCACCTTTGCCGCATCGGGCTCGGCAGCATTTGTGGTCATCAAAAGGATCGGATCAACCTTGGTCTGGTCTAGAACATAGGCATAGAGCACATCCGGATGATCTTCGCTTGTGAAGAGTCTAAAAACATTCAAGTAATCTCCTTCCAATCCAGGCACATCAAGGATGACATCCCAATTCTCCCCTTTGTCATAAGAACGAATTAGACGGTCTCCCGTACAAAAGATCACGTTCGGCAAGCGTTGGTGTTGTCTGATCCATGTATGCCAATCGGTTTTGGTCTTTCCACTCGTAACGGTGTTCTCGAAGCTTTTCCCTCGATCATCTGAACGGTGGATATGCCCATGTTGCTTCGTGGTATACATGATCTTCGGATCTGAATAATCGATGATTGTTTCAAAACCATCACCCCAGGTACTGTGGTACCATTGGCCATCAATTAGAATATTACCTCCTGTATCATAGCCACCATAGGCCACTTGATGCTCTTGAGTTTGAGCCACACTCAATCCAAAAATATTGGCGGTACCAAGTCCGACGTTTGCACTTTGCCATGTGGCCCCTCGATCAAAACTTTTGGAGACGCCTCCATCATGTCCGACGAATAAGATCAACCCATCATTTGACCAAGCAAAGTGATGCACATCATCGTGCATCTGATTCTTTTCTATGCGACGAAAGAGTTCCCCATTGTTCTCACTAACAAAGACCGGTTGGACATTCGCTGTAAAGATGCGCTCTTCACTTTCAGGGTCAACTATTAGAGCTCGCCCTCTCGTTGTTATAAGATTGTTCATGGCGTCACGAAGCGAACGCATGTAGGTGAGCTTCTTATCTGAAGGTGAATAGCTCCAAAGTTCTCCTTCTCCTAGGCCAGACTGAGAGAATTTCTGCGCACATGAGAGCCCGAATAAGACGTCACCTTTAGTCGGTCGATTCACCATGCAAATTCTTGAGAACGGAAAGCGCTCTTGATCTTCATAGGAAGGATAGTTTTGAAGCTGCCAGGAATTGCCGCAATCATCGCTTCTCCAAAACTCTTCTCCTGTTGCCAGAACTATGGGCTGATCCGGGTCTGGGATAAGTATGTCGTAAAAGAAGCTTTCGCCCACCTGTTTCCACTTGACCTTATTCGCTTCATCAAGTGCATTATTTGAAATGAACAAGCCCTTATTGGTGGCAGCGAATATGCGACCGAAGTAGCATGGATGCGCCTCGAGTTTTGTGATGTAGAGATAATCTGAAGGGTCTTCTTGCGGAGAGATCTTCTTTCTCCCCACTCCTCCATTGATATTTACCCATGTTTGCCCTGCATCTTCAGTACGCCAGATCCCATCAGAGAACATGAACCGGTCATCGGAGTCACCAGTGGAAATAATCCAACGATCAGGGTTTTCAGGGTCAACAACGATTGAACTCACCCCACAAATTGGGAGTTGATCCGTACCAGCATTCTTCCATGATTCACCCAGATCAACGCTCACAAACAGCCCCCCTGTTGGAGAGCATGCGAAGATTCTATCCTCTTGATACGGGTCGGTATAGAGGTAGTTAATTCGACCTGTGCCGTTTCCTCTTTCTCTTGCATATGTAGGAATGGCTTTGCCTCCTGGGTTGATTTCTGCAGGATGTTCGTTTGGCCCTACTTCCGACCAGAGCCATTCTCTTTTAGGCCCGCCCATTCCGCGTTCAGCGAGAACACTTTTATAACCTGCATTGACATTAATAGATTCTGTCAACGAAAAGGCTTGTTGGTCTTCGCAAAAAATGCGCTGACCTTTGGTCATTCCCTCTTCCTGCGCTAGCAGAAGAGTGGGAAAGCAGAGAAATAATATCAAAAGAGGAGATCTCACAGCACTAAGTTCGGGAAAGGAATCCAAAAAAGAAGACCCCGCTGCTCAAGCGAGGTCTTTCTGGTTATCACCATGGGTCTGTCGTGCTCTCCGTTTCACCATCCATCACGCTGACAGAAACCAGTCTAAGTGCAATACACTTATGTATATAAAACTACCCGTAGGTAGTGTGCCGTTTGATCACACTATATACAAGCTTGTAGGATTGTACCCTACCGGTTATTTAATTTTAAATGCACGTTTTAGTCGTGCGACGTAGTCAAGCTCTTCCCAAGGGAACAACTTCACCTTCAACTTCTTCACCTTTCCGTTTCCATCAACGAATTCCTTCTCTACTTCTTGAGGCTCACGTCCCATATGTCCGTAAGCTGCTGCTTCACGGTAGATGGGTGTGCGTAGCTTGAATCGCTTCTCAATAGCATATGGCCGCAGGTCAAAGATCTCGTCAATCTTCTTCGCAATTTCAGCGTCGGAAAGATCAATATTCGATGTTCCGTAAGTGTTGATGTACAGTCCAACTGGCTCAGCTACACCGATGGCGTATCCTACCTGCACCAAGACTTCATCACAGACACCGGCAGCAACCATATTCTTAGCGATATGGCGTGTGGCATAAGCAGCAGAACGGTCAACTTTACTTGGGTCTTTTCCTGAGAATGCACCACCTCCGTGAGCACCTTTACCACCATATGTATCAACGATGATCTTACGACCTGTCAATCCTGTATCACCGTGAGGTCCGCCAATCACAAACTTCCCTGTTGGGTTGATGTGCAATGTGATTTTTCCTGTGAATAGCTTCTGAACTCGCTTAGGTAGCTTGCGCTTCACGCGAGGAAGCAAAATCTTTTCAAAGTCTTCTTTGATCTTGTCAAGCATCACTTTTTCAGCACGCTTGATCTCTGTTTTTTTATCTGACTTTGGAAGCTCAAACTCGTCGTGCTGTGTGCTCAATACAATGGTATCGATGCGCAACGGGTTATTGTTATCGTCGTATTCAATCGTCACCTGCGACTTTGAATCAGGGCGCAAGTACTTCATTTTCTTTCCTTCCTTACGGATCGCCGCAAGTTCTTGAAGCAGCAAGTGTGATAGCTCCAATGCCAATGGCATATAGTTATCGGTTTCACGGTTCGCATATCCGAACATGATTCCCTGATCACCAGCTCCCTGGTCTTCCTTTTTCGCACGTTCAACTCCCTGATTAATATCTGGAGATTGCTCGTGGATAGCTGAAAGAACCCCACATGAATTCGCTTCGAACATGTACTCACTGCGCGTGTAACCAATATCATTGATGACATCACGAGCAATCTTCTGTACATCGAGGTAACATGTGCTCTTCACCTCACCAGCAAGTACGACCTGCCCGGTAGTTACGAGTGTTTCACAAGCCACTTTCGAGTCTTTATCAAAAGCTAGAAAGTGATCGATTAGTGCATCAGAGATTTGATCTGCAACCTTGTCTGGGTGCCCTTCTGACACTGATTCTGAAGTAAAGAGATAAGGCATCTATTATGATGATTTTAAAGAACGGAACTCACATTAGAGTTCTACTAAGTCGAGCAAATTTAGAATTATTTCCACGATTCGCAGGATTGACATCCCTCAGTGCTTCGACAACTATTGTAGGAGGATTCCTAAGAAATAGAAGAATAGGGCACCGATTGAAAAAAGGATTACATTTGTTCTGTACTTATCAAGAAAGACGGAGGGAATAGGCCCGTAGAAGTCTTGGCAACCCGGGAAGGCCGGGTGCCAAATCCTACCCTACTTAGGGGACAGATGAGCAGATGTCGATCGACACTTCCTCCAGATTTCTTGAATCCGTAAGACAACATGAAAAAAGATGACCTAAGAAGCATCGCTGCTTCACGTATTCTAATTCTTGATGGAGCCATGGGCACCATGATCCAGCGTTACAACCTGACGGAAGACGATTTCCGCAATGATTCGCTGAAAGATCATCATGCTTCATTGAAAGGAAATAATGACCTTTTGGCTCTTACACGTCCTGATATTCTGGAGGCCATTCACGATGCTTACTTCGAAGCAGGAGCCGACATTGTGGAGACCAATACTTTCTCTTCTACCTCGATTGCACAAGACGATTACGATCTACCGCATCTGGTTTACGACCTGAACTACGAATCAGCGCGTATCGCCAGTGACGTAGCCAATCGATGTACGGAAAAGAACCCTGACAAACCGCGTTATGTTGCCGGGTCTATTGGTCCCACCAACAAAACGGCATCGCTTAGTCCTGATGTCAATGACCCTGCTTATCGCGCCGTTACTTACGATGAATTAGTAGCTGCATACAAGGAGCAGATGATTGCGCTGATTGATGGTGGTGTGGATGCCTTCTTGATTGAGACCATTTTTGATACGCTCAATGCGAAAGCGGCACTATTCGCTGCAGAAGAGGCCATGGCTGAGAAAGGGGTTACTGTACCAATCATGGTCAGTGGTACCATAACTGATGCCTCTGGCCGCACACTATCTGGTCAGACTGCCGAAGCATTCTTAATTAGTATGTCGCACGTACCTCTGTTGAGTGTTGGATTCAACTGTGCCCTGGGAGCGGCGCAGCTTACGCCATATATCGACGTTGTATCGAGAAATACCGAGGCTTTAGTCAGTGCACATCCAAATGCTGGTCTTCCCAATGAAATGGGGGCTTATGACCAGACTCCCGAACAAATGGCCAACGAGATCAGTGAATACCTAGACCGTGGAATCATCAATATTGTTGGTGGTTGTTGTGGTACTACTCCTGATCATATTCGCGCTATCGCGGAAATGGCAGCTACCTACGAACCTCGAAAAATTAAGGTCGAAGCATGAAGCAAGCGAGGCTGATATTGAGTGGTTTGGAACCACTCGTCATCACTCAAGATTCAAACTTCGTCAACGTTGGAGAACGTACCAATGTGACTGGAAGTCGTAAGTTCCTGCGCCTAATCAAAGAAGAAAACTTCACGGATGCACTCGAAGTAGCTCGCGACCAGGTAGAAGGCGGTGCCCAGATCATCGACATCAATATGGATGAAGGGATGATTGATGGCAAAGAAGCCATGACCACTTTTTTGAAGCTGATTGCAGCCGAACCAGACATTGCCCGTGTTCCGATCATGATTGACTCATCTAAATGGGAGATCATTGAAGCCGGACTGAAGGTGGTGCAAGGTAAGTGCGTTGTGAACTCAATCTCCCTTAAAGAGGGTGAAGCCACTTTCAAAGAACAAGCAACACTCATTCGACGATACGGAGCAGCTGTGGTCGTGATGGCCTTTGATGAAACTGGTCAAGCAGACAGCTACGAACGTCGTGTAGAAATCTGTGGTCGAGCATATAAGATTCTTACGGAAGAAGTCGGATTCCCTTCTACTGATATCATTTTCGACCCGAACATTTTCCCCGTTGCCACGGGGATGGAAGAACACCGAAGCAACGCGTTAGACTTCTTCCGCGCAACAACTTGGATCAAGGAAAACTGTCCGGGAGCGTTGGTTAGCGGAGGAGTCAGTAATGTTTCGTTCTCTTTCAGAGGAAACCCTCGTGTACGTGAAGCGATGCACTCTGCGTTCTTGTATCACGGCATCAAGGCTGGGATGGATATGGGAATTGTGAACCCAACCATGCTGGAGGTTTATGATGAAATTGATGATAAACTTTTAACGCTCGTTGAAGATGTTTTGCTTGACCGTAACGATGATGCTACTGAAGCACTACTTGACTACGCCGCAAAGAACCAAAGCTCAGCTAAGTCAGTTGAAAAGGATCTTTCCTGGCGTGAACAATCCGTTGAAAAGCGACTCGAATACTCCCTTGTAAAAGGACTGGTAGAATTCATCGAAGAAGATACTGAAGAGGCTCGTCAGCAATATGATCGACCACTCGAAGTCATTGAGGGCCCGCTGATGGCAGGAATGAACGTAGTAGGTGATCTCTTCGGATCTGGGAAGATGTTCCTTCCTCAAGTGGTGAAAAGTGCTCGCGTTATGAAACGCAGTGTGGCTTATCTGACGCCTTATCTCGAGGCCGACAAGAGTAAAGCAGGCGCTTCTGCTGGAAAGATTGTTCTTGCTACTGTCAAAGGAGACGTTCACGATATCGGTAAGAATATCGTAGGTGTAGTCATGGCATGTAATGGATTTGAAATCGTTGATCTAGGGGTGATGGTTCCTGCAGCCACCATATTGGATCGTGCCATTGAAGAAGGTGCCGATGCGATCGGTTTGAGTGGATTGATCACTCCATCATTGGATGAAATGATTCACGTTGCTGAGGAAATGAAAATCCGCGGTATGAATCTTCCTTTGTTGATTGGTGGGGCTACTACTTCGCGTGTACACACCGCTGTGAAGATTCTCCCTGCATATGACGGTCCGTTGGTTCACGTGAATGATGCTTCGCGTGCGGTACCTGTTTTGAGCTCACTCATAGGTGAAAAGAAAGAAGAAAGCGCAGGAGCGATTCGTGACGAATACCGTGAACTGCGTGCAAAATACTTAGAACGTGGGCAAACGAAGGAGTTTATCTCCATCGAAGAAGCCCGTACTAATGGAATGAAGATCGATTGGTCTTCATGGTCTCCTTCTGCACCAAATCAACTTGGCGTTCAAGCAATTAATCCGAGCCTGCGAGATTTAAGTCCTTATATCGACTGGACTCCTTATTTCAAGACTTGGGGACTTCACGGGAAATTTCCTGCCATTCTAGAAGACAATGTAGTTGGCGAAGAGGCCACGAAAGTCTGGGAAGATACCCAGGTGATGCTTCAAGAAATGATCGCGTCTAACCTTCTTCGTCCAACAGGAGTCTTTGGAATATTCGAAGCTTCAAGGAAGGGTGACGATGTGAACGTAAAAAAGAATGGTCAAACACTGGAGACCTTCCACTTCCTGCGTCAGCAGCAAAAGAAACACAAAGAAGCAGCCAACCATTCACTTGCGGACTTTATCGCACCAGAGGAGCATGGAACGGATCATATTGGATGTTTCGCGGTTACTTCAGGACATGGTCTAGAAAAGCTTTTAGAAACCTTCGAACGTGATCAAGACGATTACCGTTCAATCATGGCCAAGGCCCTGGCAGATCGTTATGCTGAAGCTTTCGCTGAATACCTTCACGAACGAGTTCGAAAGAACTTCTGGGGTTATGCGAGCGACGAGAATCTCGACAACACCGCCTTGATTGCTGAAAGCTATAAGGGAATTCGTCCTGCACCGGGGTATCCGGCTTGTCCTGATCACCTTGAAAAAGAGACTATTTGGAAACTATTGAATGCTGAAGCGAATACGGGAATCACATTGACCGAGTCATTGGCTATGTATCCTGCGGCTTCTGTTTCTGGTTACTATTTCGCTAACGCGGAATCGAAATACTTCGGACTTGGAAAAATCGGTAAAGACCAAGTAGAAGAATATGCTCAACGCAGAAACATCAGCGTCGAAGACGTTGAACGTTGGTTGGGCTCATCATTGAACTACGAAAAAGAATACTCACTGAAATGAAGGTGATTGATCATATTAAGGGCGCGAAGAAGACCCTGTTTTCTGTAGAAGTTTTACCTCCACTCAAGGGGCAAGACATTAATTCGATTTTCACGACAATGGATCATCTCATGGAGTTCGAACCCGCTTTTGTGGACGTGACTTATCACCGAGAAGAGTATGTTTATCGTGAAGTTAAAGAAGGGCTTCTCGAAAAGAAGACGGTTAGAAAACGCCCGGGAACAGTTGGGATTTGTGCTGCCCTCAAACACCGGTACAGCATAGATCCTGTGCCACATATTATCTGTGGTGGCTTCCGTAAAGAGGAAACAGAAAATGCCTTGATTGACCTTAACTTCTTAGGTATCGATAATGTCTTGGTTCTCCGCGGAGATCCGATTCGTTCAGAAGGTCGATTCAAAGCAGAAGATGATGGGCATGCTTATGCGATTGACTTACTTCATCAGGTGGTAGACTTGAACAATGGAATCTATCTAGACCCAGATCTCAGGAACACCAATAAAACAGACTTCTGTGCTGGTGTTGCTGGTTATCCAGAAAAGCACTTTGAAGCTCCGAACATTAAGTCAGACCTACGTTACTTGAAGCAAAAGGTAGATGATGGAGCTGAATACATTGTCACTCAAATGTTCTTCGACAATCAAGCCTACTTTGATTACGTGAAGCTTTGCCGCGAAAATGGAATCAATGTTCCAATCATTCCTGGCATCAAACCACTTACCTCAGCAAGACAGTTGGTGAGCATTCCTCAGAATTTCTACGTCAACCTACCGGAGGAGCTGGTAGATAACGTTGAGGCTTGTAAGTCAAAAGAAGAAGTGAAAGAGGCAGGCATCGAATGGTGCATTCGCCAATGCAAGGAATTGAAGGATTTTGGCGTACCGGTATTGCACTTTTACACCATGGGTAAAAGTGAAGTAACAGCCCGAGTAGCTAAAGAAGTATTCTAATTACTTTTTACGGAAGAATAAACGGATCGGTGTCCCTGTGAAATCGAATCGTTCACGTAGCTGATTCTCCAAGAATCGTTTGTACGGATCTCTGATGTACTGAGGGAGGTTACAGAAGAATGCGAACGTAGGCACCTGAGAAGGAATTTGCGTTACATACTTGATCTGGATATACTTCCCTTTCAATGCAGGAGGAGGATTGTCGTTGATGATTGGTAGAATAAAATCATTCAATTGTGAAGTAGATACTTTGCGCTTACGATTCTCGTATACGCGCATCGCTTCCTCTAATCCTTGAATTACTCTTTGTTTGGTCACGTTAGAAGTGAAGATGATAGGCACATCCGTGAATGGCGCAATTCTCTTCAAGTTGACCTCACGCATTTGATCGTGCGTGCTATGATCCTTATCTACGAGGTCCCACTTATTCGCAAGAATAACGACACCTCTATAGCTTTCGACAATTTGGTAGAATATAGCCTGGTCTTGCTTATTCACTCCTTCTGGAGCTTCGAGCAATAGAAGGCAGACGTCTGCTTGATCAATCGCCTTAATGGTACGTACCGCAGAATAGTATTCAAGAGAATCATCAATCTTCTTTCTCTTTCTCAGACCTGCCGTATCAATGATTTCGATCTCAAAACCGAATCCTTTATATACCGTGTGAACAGAGTCACGTGTTGTGCCTGCAATATCAGAAACGATATTTCGCTTTTCTCCTAACAGCGTATTGATAAAGGTCGATTTACCCACATTCGGTCTTCCGACCACGGCAATCTTAGGGTATTTACTCTCTTCCTCTTCAGGTTCTGGTGGCATCAAACCGATGAGATCATCGAGGAGTTCACCGGTACCATATCCGTTGCTAGCGGAGATGCTGTATACTTTCTCAGCAAGTCCTAGGCTATAGAATTCTGTTGAGCCAATCTCTTTATCTCCTGTATCTACTTTATTGGAGACTACCATAATAGGCTTTCCTGCACGTCGTAGTATGCTTGTCACTTCCATGTCGAGATCTGTGATCCCTGTATGTACGTCAACAACAAAAAGGATAATGGCAGCTTCTTCGATAGAGATACTTACCTGTTCACGGATTTCTCCTTCAAAGGAGTCATCAGAATTGGTGATGTAACCACCGGTATCGATGATGGTGAAGTCTCTTCCTCCCCAGTGTACGTTTCCGTATTTACGGTCACGCGTCACTCCACTAACGGGATCAACGATAGCTTCCTTCGATTCAGTGAGTCGATTGAATAGGGTTGATTTTCCGACGTTAGGTCTTCCGACGATGGCAACAAGATTATTCATGGCGATCGAATGTAGGGAGTTTATATAAAAGAGAAAAGCCCCTCAAAGAGGGGCCTTTCATGAAAAGTGGCGTCGACATACTCTCCCGCGTTAGCAGTACCATCTGCGCTGGTGGGCTTAACTTCTCTGTTCGGAATGGGAAGAGGTGGACCTCACCGCAATAGACACCTAAAATCGTCTGGGATTCAGTTATTCTATCATTATAGATCTGATATCCCGAATACGGGACATATTGGTAGAGTCTTAGTCTAATAAGCTTTCGAGTCATTAGTATCGCTCGGCTTTGACATCACTGCCTTTACACCTGCGACCTATCAACGTTATCGTCTTTAACGGCTCTAAATGAGGTCTCATCTTGAGGCGAGTTTCGTGCTTAGATGCTTTCAGCGCTTATCTCATCCGTACGTAGCTACTCTGCGATGCAACTGGCGTCACAACAGATACACCAGAGGTACGTCCATCCCGGTCCTCTCGTACTAGAGATGGGTCCTCGCAAACCTCAAACGCCCACAACAGATAGGGACCGAACTGTCTCACGACGTTCTGAACCCAGCTCGCGTGCCACTTTAATGGGCGAACAGCCCAACCCTTGGGACCTTCTCCAGCCCCAGGATGTGACGAGCCGACATCGAGGTGCCAAACCACTCCGTCGATGTGAGCTCTTGGGAGTGATCAGCCTGTTATCCCCGGAGTACCTTTTATCCTTTGAGCGATGGCCCTTCCATTCGGAACCACCGGATCACTATGCCCTACTTTCGTACCTGGTCGACTTGTAAGTCTCACAGTCAAGCACCCTTATATCATTACACTCTGCGTATGATTACCAACCATACTGAGGGTACCTTTGGGAGCCTCCGTTACTCTTTTGGAGGCGACCACCCCAGTCAAACTACCCACCAAACGCTGTCCCCCAAGGGGTTAGAAACCAACTAATCAAAGGGTGGTATTTCAAGGATGACTCCACCATGCCTGGCGACACAGCTTCAAAGTCTCCCACCTATCCTACACATTAATTAACCAATTCCAACGTTAAGCTATAGTAAAGGTTCACGGGGTCTTTCCGTCCCGTTGCGGGTAATCGGCATCTTCACCGATACTACAATTTCACCGAGCTCGTGGTTGAGACAGTGCCCAGATCGTTACACCATTCGTGCAGGTCGGAACTTACCCGACAAGGAATTTCGCTACCTTAGGACCGTTATAGTTACGGCCGCCGTTTACTGTGGCTTCAATTCAGAGCTTCGCAAAGCTAACTCCTCCTCTTAACCTTCCAGCACCGGGCAGGTGTCAGGCCTTATACGTCATCTTTCGATTTAGCAAAGCCATGTGTTTTTGATAAACAGTCGCCTGGGCCTATTCACTGCGGCTCCGAAGAGCGTCTCTTATTCCGAAGTTACGAGACTAATTTGCCTAGTTCCTTAACCACGAATCACTCGAGCACCTTAGGATACTCTCCTTGACTACCTGTGTCGGTTTGCGGTACGGGCCGCTATACTCGCTTTTCTTGGAAGCCAATTCACTACTTCGCTTCGCCCGAAGGCTAGGCTCAACGTGCTATTCCGTCAGCACGTAGCAGCTACATGACTCCGTCACTTTTGTTGTATAGCGGGTACAGGAATATTAACCTGTTGTCCATCGACTACACCTTTCGGTTTCGCCTTAGGTCCCGACTGACCCTGATCCGATTAGCGTTGATCAGGAAACCTTAGTCTAACGGTGAGCAGGTTTCTCGCCTGCTTTATCGTTACTTATGCCTACATTTTCTTTTCATACCTCTCCAGCATAGCTCACGCTACACCTTCAGCGATGTATGAATGCTCCCCTACCATAAAATCTACCGCTTCGGTACTATACTTATGCCCGATTATTATCCACGCACGATCGCTCGACTAGTGAGCTGTTACGCACTCGTTAAATGAATGGCTGCTTCCAAGCCAACATCCTAGCTGTCTGTGCAACCGCACCACGTTTGATCAACTTAGTATAGATTTAGGGACCTTAACGGATAGTCTGGGTTCTTTCCCTCTCGGACATGGACCTTAGCACCCATGCCCTCACTCCCGGATATATGTCATAGCATTCGGAGTTTGTCAGGGTTTGGTAGGCGGTGAAGCCCCCTAGCCCAATCAGTAGCTCTACCTCTATGACACTCAATTCCGAGGCTGCACCTAAATGCATTTCGGGGAGTACGAGCTATTTCCTAGTTTGATTAGCCTTTCACCCCTACCCACAGCTCATCCAAAGGCTTTTCAACGCCTGGTGGTTCGGTCCTCCACCCCGTTTTACCGGGGCTTCAACCTGGCCATGGGTAGATCACAAGGTTTCGCGTCTACCTCCACTAACTAAACGCATATTTAGTACTCGCTTTCGCTTCGGATACGGACCTGAGGCCCTTATCCTTGCTAGTGAAGAGTAACTCGTAGGCTCATTATGCAAAAGGCACGCCGTCGCCCGAAGGCTTCGACCGCTTGTAGACAGCTGGTTTCAGGTTCTATTTCACTCCCTTGTTCAGGGTTCTTTTCACCTTTCCCTCACGGTACTTGTTCACTATCGGTCTCTTGACATATTTAGCCTTACCAGATGGTTCTGGCAGATTCACACAGAATTTCACATGTTCCGCGCTACTCAGGATACAGATCATTATACTCAAACCTACATACGGGATTATCACCCTCTATGATGCAACTTTCCAGATGCTTCTGCAGACCATTGCATAACTTATATCTGTCCTACAACCCCATCAATGCCGGAACATTGATGGTTTGGGCTGTTCCCCGTTCGCTCGCCGCTACTTAGGGAATCACTATTGTTTTCTATTCCTCCGGGTACTTAGATGTTTCAGTTCTCCGGGTATGCTTCCTTTCGGATGATATAGCTTCACTATACCGGGTTACCCCATTCGGAAATCTACACCTCACAGACTATTTGCGTCTCAGTGTAGCTTATCGCAGCTTATCACGTCCTTCATCGCTGTCAAGAGCCAAGGCATCCGCCAACTGCCCTTAATTACTTATTAATCTTTTACTCTACCAATATGTCAAAGAACTTTAAATGTGGAGAATATCGGAGTCGAACCGATGACCTCCTGCGTGCAAAGCAGGCGCTCTAGCCAGCTGAGCTAATTCCCCTTATTTATCCGTAGTCCTGAGCAGATTTGAACTGCTGACCTCTACATTATCAGTGTAGCGCTCTAACCAACTGAGCTACAGGACTAGATAAAAAAGGAATGATGTAGCAGCCCCAACGTTAGTAACGAGGGTTTTTCTCTAAAAAGGAGGTAATCCAGCCACACCTTCCGGTACGGCTACCTTGTTACGACTTAGCCCCAGTTACTAGTTTCGCCCTAGGCAGCTCCTTTCGGTGACCGACTTCAGGCGCCCCCAGCTTCCATGGCTTGACGGGCGGTGTGTACAAGGCCCGGGAACGTATTCACCGCGTCATTGCTGATACGCGATTACTAGCGATTCCAACTTCACGGAGTCGAGTTGCAGACTCCGATCCGAACTGAGATAGGGTTTGAAGATTAGCTCACCGTCGCCGGTTTGCAACTCTCTGTCCCCACCATTGTAGCACGTGTGTAGCCCAAGACGTAAGGGCCGTGATGATTTGACGTCATCCCCACCTTCCTCTCGGCTTACGCCGGCAGTTTCTCTAGAGTCCCCGGCCGAACCGCTGGCAACTAGAAATAGGGGTTGCGCTCGTTATGGGACTTAACCCGACACTTCACAGCACGAGCTGACGACAACCATGCAGCACCTTGTAGACCGTCCGAAGAAAGGGATGTTTCCATCCCGGTCGTTCTACATTTAAGCCTTGGTAAGGTTCCTCGCGTATCATCGAATTAAACCACATGCTCCACCGCTTGTGCGGGCCCCCGTCAATTCCTTTGAGTTTCACTCTTGCGAGCGTACTCCCCAGGTGCATCACTTATCACTTTCGCTTGGACACTGATCGAAGACCAATATCGAGTGATGATCGTTTACAGCGTGGACTACCAGGGTATCTAATCCTGTTCGCTCCCCACGCTTTCGTCCCTCAGCGTCAGTTATAACTTAGTAAGCCGTCTTCACGATCGGTGTTCTATGTCATATCTAAGCATTTCACCGCTACATGACATATTCCGCCTACTCCAGTTACACTCAAGGATTCCAGTATCAATGGCAGTTCTACAGTTGAGCTGCAGGCTTTCACCACTGACTTAAAATCCCGCCTACGGACCCTTTAAACCCAATAAATCCGGATAACGCTTGCACCCTCCGTATTACCGCGGCTGCTGGCACGGAGTTAGCCGGTGCTTATTCATATACTACCGTCAGCCCCGGACACGTCCAGGGGTTTCTTGGTATATAAAAGCAGTTTACAACCCATAGGGCAGTCATCCTGCACGCGGCATGGCTGGTTCAGACTTTCGTCCATTGACCAATATTCCTCACTGCTGCCTCCCGTAGGAGTCTGGTCCGTGTCTCAGTACCAGTGTGGGGGATCATCCTCTCAGAACCCCTACCCATCGTCGCCTTGGTGAGCCGTTACCTCACCAACTAGCTAATGGGACGCATGCCCATCTCTATCCGCCGGAGCTTTAATCATTCTAACATGCGAAAGAATGATACTATGGAGTATTAATCCAGATTTCTCTGGGCTATCCTCCTGATAGAGGTAGGTTGCATACGTGTTACGCACCCGTTCGCCGGTCGTCAGCGGAAAAGCAAGCTTTTCCCTGTTACCCCTCGACTTGCATGTGTTAAGCCTGCCGCTAGCGTTCATCCTGAGCCAGGATCAAACTCTCCATTGTAAAAAGTTTAATCTTATTTGAAACTCGCTCGAAATTAACGTTGGTTTTTTTTATTCAGGCTGCTACATCATTTCAAAGAACTTATCGCTTTCGCACCATTGTGCGTCGAATTTTCATTTCTCAAAAGCGGACTGCAAAGATACGCTGTTTTTCGTTTCCTCAAAACATTCGAGAAAAAATTTTCTCACTTTTAAATCTCTGCTTCGTTGTTAAGAACGACCGCCTCTTTTCAGAAGCGGGGCGCAAAGATACAATGTTTTTTGTTTTCCCAAAACATCTGAGAAAAATCTTTTCTCTCGTGTCTCTTTTGCTGTCTTGTTAAGAACGTTGCTTTCCTGTGAAAGCGGCCGCAAAGATACAATGTTTTTTGTTTTCCCAAAACATCATGAGATTTTTTTGCTCACGTATGTTTTTTGCCGTCATGTTAAGAACGTTGCTTTCCTTCAAAAGCGGCCGCAAAGATAGGTATGAACTTCAGTCTACCAAACATATTCGACAACTATTTTCAAGAGTATTCCTCAACGCTCTTCTAACCAAGATGTTACGGTGAAATATTTTTTTATTCCTCCCCTACTCTCTCCTCTCGTAGACGGCCTACATCAGCAATCAACTGATTCATCTCTTCCAGGTTTGTTCCATCATAAAAGCCTCTTAATCGACCTTCTCTATCTACTAAAACCACATTTTCGGTGTGAACGAAGTCTTGCATACCTCCATCGCCCTCATCCAACACAGCGAAATATGATCGACGAGCCAACTCATATATATGTGTTTTTTCTCCGGTCATTAACCACCACATAGAAGGGTCTGCTCCATATCGTTCTCCATATTCATACAATACTTCTGGAGTATCATAGTCCGGAGTCACACTATGTGATAGTAATATTATATCATCTGACCCCTTAAAATAGTCTTGGAGACGAGCCATATTTTCATTCATTACCGGACAAATCGTCTGGCATCTGGCAAAAAAGAAGTCAGCAATCACGATTTTCTGCCCAATATCTTCCCTCGTTACTGTATCACCTAACTGGTTTATCAACTTAAAATCACTCACACGATGGTCTTCTTTTCCTCTTTGATCAGCATCTACTAAGACCGGTTTCAGATCACTTGGCTGATAAATTGGCAATACATCATCTGGTTTGATCAAGAAATAGCTGATCACAATTCCGATTCCCGCGATAATTAGGAAGGCCAATATTCCTCCTTTCGTTCCCATAAGTTGATTTTAATCTATAACCCAAAATTACTGAGGACGGTTCGTATATCCTTCAGATATGCCAAACCAAATAATTCTAAATGCACTAAAAGGGGATATAGGTTACACAAAGCCAATCTTTCTTCCCATCCATTCTCTAGTGGATACACTTCATGATACGCATGATCAAACGACTGGTTAAAACCACCGAACATTCGCGTCATAGCTATATCCATTTCACGATGTCCATAATAAACAGCAGGATCAATAATCACAGGCAGGCTATTCTGACCTTGTTTTCCTGCAAATGCATTTCCCGCCCATAGATCACCATGAAGCAATGATGGAGGCTCCTGTGGAAACCACTTTTCACCGACACTATATAAATAGGTAAAGCTTTTTTGATCTTCAGAAGACATGACTGACGATGTTCTGCGCACCATTGGCATCAATCTACATTCACAAAAGAAGTCCCACCAAGATGCTTTCGGCTCATTCAATTGAGGTAATATCCCAATGTAGTTATTCCGATGCCAGCCAAAATCACTATTGGATGTTTTGTGAATCGCAGCCAAGGAGCGTCCCAGTCGCTCTTGTATCTGATCGTCAAAGGTGGCAGGCTCTAGATATTCCATGACCAGACCATGATGATCTACGTAATATGTAGAAGGAATCATCACTTCACCATTAGCCTTGCTCAAGGCACGAAGTCCATCCAGCTCTGCTTCAAAAAAGTCTTTGGGTGGAGTCGCGTTGAATTTGAGCACCCGTTTACCATGTTCAAAATGGCCAACAAAGACTTGGTTGATTGAACCTCCAGCAAGCGCATGAAGAGAACTCAGTTGACCCAGCTCTAGTTCTTGGGCTACTTTTTTGATCCAATTTTCTAATACTGCCGCCACACTTCTTCGCCATTGACGTAGGTATTCAAGACCACTGTTTGAAGTACATCTTCAGGTGCACTATTAATAAGGTCTCGGTCTACGACGATGAAATCAGCTACTTTGCCTGCTGTCAAGCTTCCTTTCACCTCCTCTTCGAAGTTTGAAATCGCAGCCCAAAGTGTCATACCATACATCGCTTGTTCTGATGTAAGGGCATTGTCAATTTGGAATCCTCCTTCAGGAAATCCTTTCACATCCTTCCTTGCAACGGCTGCATAGTACGTATTGAAGGGTGATATCCCTTCTACTGGAAAATCGGTTCCGAGTGCAACGAGACCAAGTTGACCAAGCAATTCTTGATAAGCATATGCTCGTCTCACTCTGTTTCGACCAAGTCGGATCTCGGCCCAATACATATCACTCGTTGCATGGGTTGGTTGAATGGATGGAATCACGGAGTTCGCTCCGAAGTATGGCACATCTTGTTTATGTACTACTTGGGCATGTTCAATCCTCCATCTAAGATCATTGGTTCCTTGAAGTTGTTCGCTGTATATCTGAAGCAAAGTACGATTCGCAGAATCCCCAATACAGTGGGTGTTCATCTGGAAGCCGGCTTCTTTCATTTCTTTAGCGCGAAGACGGAAGTGATCAATCGAATCGAGCAAGAAACCAATATGCCCGACGTCGGCCCGATCAGCGTATGGCTTTAACAGGCAGGCTCCTCGAGAACCCAATGCTCCGTCGGCATAGAACTTAAACGCTCGAACCGTTAAGCGCTCTTCCAGTATAGGTCCCATCGGTAAGAAGTGATCGATGTTCTCTTGAGCATCACTCAACATCACATACATGCGCATCTTGAGTTCACCACTTTCATGCATCTCTTGAATAAGTTCAACGTCTTCACGCATGAGCCCAGCGTCATCAACTGTGGTGAGTCCTACTGCAAAGCATCGCTCTTGCGCATCAAGCAAAGCACGCTTCTTTTCTGACTTTGTTGCTTTCGGAATGGCTTCTTTCATTAAATCAACCGCATTATCGATGAGTACACCGATAAACTGACCGTCTACCTTGATGAATTCTCCACCTATGAGTTCTTCGTTTCCAGTCAACCCGGCTAGCTCCATCGCTTTACTATTCACAATAGCAGCGTGGCCATCTACACGAGAGAGGAATACCGGACGATCTGGAAATAGTAAATCCAAGGTGTCGTTCGTTGGAAAGGCGCCATCACCCCAATCGTTCTGATCCCAACCTCTTCCCATCAACCAGCCTTCAGGGTATGATTCACTTTGCTTCTGAACTGAGGATACTACTTCATCCCAAGAATTAGTACCAACTAAATCGGCTTGACTTAGCCCTAGACCATATCCGAGAAAGTGACAATGGGCATCAATGAGCCCTGGGTAAACAAACTTCTTCTGAGCATCGATGACATCTGTCGCATTGTACTTATTCATGATTTGACGCTCAGGACCTACTTCGATTATCCTTCCATCTTTGATCGCCATCGCTTCCGCGCTAGCGAGTTCAGTATCCATTGTAGAAATATTGGCATTATGAATAATGAGGTCTGCTTGCTCTCTTTTGAAGCCACAGCCAAGACATAAAACTATACCTATATATATGGTCGCATTCCTAAGCATTGCTCAGTTCTTGAAAAAGGTGAACGAATTTGCTTGTGCCGCAGGCATGATGACAATGTCATTCAAGCACACATGGGGAGGCCGAGTTACGGCAAACCAGAGTGTATCTGCAACATCTTCTGCCGTTAGTGCCTTGTATCCTTCGTAGACTTTCGCCGCTTTTTCTTCATCTCCCTTGAAGCGCACCATACTGAATTCCGTTTCAGCTGCACCCGGACTAATCTGCGTCACTCGAAATCCCAATGGAAGAAACTCAACACGCATCGCTTTAGTGAGTGCATCCACAGCGAACTTTGTTGCGCAATAGACATTACCGCCGTTGTAAACTTCCTTACCAGCAATGGAACCAATGTTGACGATGTGCGCGTTTTCAGCATTTCGCAAATACTCCACCGCAAAACGAGTCACATACAGCAGTCCCTTGACATTTGTATCAATCATTCGCTCCCAATCTTCGAGATCACCACTATCAATTGTGTTTCTTCCAACCGCCAATCCGGCATTGTTGACCAAAACCTGAATTGTCTTCCACTCCTCAGGCAGAGAGACTATGGCTTCTTCCACTGCCTTGGGGTCACGAACATCAAATGGCAATGCGTAAATATCTGTCTGATGCATTTGACCCAACTCCTCGGCCAAAGTATGTAGGCGTTCAGCCCGTCGTCCCGTGATGATGACGTTCCATCCTTCTTGTGCAAATCTGCGGGCAATGGCTTCGCCAAATCCTGCACTCGCACCTGTTATCATAGCAATTGGTCTATTCATTTTGGTCGCTTTTGAAGCTGTAAGTTAGTTCAGCCGAAGAGAATTTACGAGTGTTGACGTTTTCTTAATTGCCCGCAATTATCCACTTAGTAACTTCGCTGCACAAAACGAGATAACTATGCGTTTCCTTTTTATACTCCTCTGTCTGATTTCAGCTAGTGCTGGAGCTCAAACCATTTACGAAATCCAAGGTCAAGTTGATGTCACACCTTATGCTGATCAAGAAGTAACTACTTCTGGAATCGTAACAGCTGTTGATGGATCTGGATACTATATCCAAGATGGTCAGGGAATGTGGAATGGAATCTACGTTTATGATCAAAATAATGCTCCCGAACTAGGTGATGAAGTTGAAGTAACCGCCACCGCAGTGGAATTCTACGATTTCACTGAGCTGACAACCATTACAGCTTTTACGGTATTATCAAGTGGTAATAACCTTCCAGGGGCAGAGATTCTAAATACAGGAGACGTTGCTGACGAAGGATGGGAAGGCGTATTGCTACAAATTTCTGCTGCAGAATGCACCAATGCAGATCTAGGGTTCGGCGAATTTGAGCTGAACGATGGCTCTGGTTCTTGTCGAGTTGACGATCTTTTCTACCTATTTACTGCTTCAGAGGGAGTTCAATACGGTGTGACCGGTCCTTGTTATTACTCGTTTGGAGACTACAAAATTGTTCCGCGCGGTCAAGAGGATGTTATCATCGCCGAACCTCTCTATTTTACGATTAACCCAGAAGAGTTCAATATGACGACTTCTTCACTCGAAATTAATTGGAATACCAACGAAGCTTCGAACTCCATTGTTCAATACGGACTCACTGATACTTATGAAATCGGAACCATCGCTGACGAAACCGCAGTAACTGAGCACTCAGTTATCATTGATGGATTGGAAGAAGCGACTTCATATTACGTTCGTGTTTTCTCTGAAAATGGTGAAGACAGCACTCCTCTTTTTGATCGTGTAGTGAGTACTACTTCTTCTATCGGCGGTGAAATTACCGTTTGGTTCAACCATTCAGTTGACACGAGCGTATCAACCGGAATGGAAGCCCTATCAACAGATAATATCACAGATAGCATTGTCAACTATATCAATTCCTCAGAATACACGCTCGATATCGCGATTTACGATATGCTTGACATCAATCCACTGATTATCACAGCGATCAATGGAGCATTCGCGAATGGCGTTCAGGTTCGTTTCATTTCAGATCTGGAGGCCGAGAACTTAGCTTTGGGTAATTTGAATGATGATATTCCGGTGTTGACTGGAAACAATGACGGGATCATGCACGACAAGTTCCTTATCGTAGACGCCGAATATGCCGTAAATGCTAAGCTGATGACTGGATCTATGAATTGGACTGGAGCCAACCTCGGTTGGGACTTCAACAACATTATCATCATCGAAGACCAGGCATTAGCTCGCACTTATACCAGAGAGTTCAATGAAATGTGGGGATCTGAAGAACTGGAACCAGACGTAAATGCCGCTCTTTTTGGTCAGAATAAAACAGACAACACTGCTCACAAATTCATCATTGGCGGAATTGAAATCGAGAGTTACTTCTCTCCAAGCGATGGCACCACTGCTCAAATACGCGAACGAATTGACGCCACCGAAGACCGAATTGCTTTGGGAATGATGGTATTTACAGAGAACAGCCTAGGAAACGCTATGATTCAAGCACATGCCGCTGGTGTTGATGTTGACGGGATTATCGATTACGTCGAATTCAACGGAAGCGAATTCATGCCTTTGCTTGATGCGGGGGTCAATGTGATCGACTACCAAAACGAAGATGGATCTCAATGGCCTGATGGACCAGTATTCCACCATAAGTACTGTCTCATTGACTTTGAAGAGACAAGCTCAACCCCTGTTCTAATCACAGGTAGTCATAACTGGACTGCTTCAGCAGAATCAATCAATGACGAGAACACCCTGATCATTTACGATCACAGTTTGGCGAACCAATTCTATCAAGAATGGACTGAGCGCTGGGACGAATTGACAACAAGTATCGAAGAAAACACTGCAGGTATTGCCTTCAAGGCTTACCCGAATCCAACAAATGGAATCATCAATATCAAGTCAACAAGTCAAGGACAACTAATGGTCTTTGATGCGCAAAGCAGACTCATCGTCGTTGAGAACATCAACTTCTTGCGTTCGATTGATCTATCACGTTTCGGCGCTGGGCACTACACGCTTCGCTTCGAAACTGAAGCTGGAACAACAGAGAAGCAGATTATTCTTCAGTAACTGCTTTGTCTTTTCGGCTTCCTTGGTATAAGCCGAATCCGTAGTACTTACATTCTAGCTTACCGTTGTATAGGGTATGCTTTGCATGAGGTCTGAATCCAACATGGTTCAACGCCTCTGCATTGGATGTGATAATCCATGCATCACCGTTGGCAAAATCATTCTTGAGCTTCAATCCCATATCGCGGTACATCTGTTCGATGTTCTCCGGACGCATGCGTTCCCCGTAAGGAGGGTTCAGAATGACTGTGACTCCTGATTGGTCTTCTGGGAGATCAAAGAAGTTCTGGTCTTCAATTGTAATATCATGTTCCCAAGCGATTTTACTGACCACGCTTTGGGTTTGACGAAGGGCATCACGATCAACATCACTTGCAAGAATCTTCACCTTGGCGGTATTGCGCCCTTGCCAGATCTCTAGTCGCACTTCTTCCACGACTTTCCGATCGTAATCTTTCCATTTCATGAATCCGAAATGCGGACGGAACCATTGTGAAGGCAAGTTTGCAGCTTTCATTGCGGCTTCCATCACCAGTGTTCCTGAACCACACATTGGAATGTAAAGTGTCTTCTCGGGAGTCCATTCGCTCAATGCTATCATAGCAGCAGCGAGCGTTTCATTCAACGGTGCCTTTGCGCCGGGAGGACGGTAACCTCGACGGTGCAGACTATCTCCTGAACTATCCAATGAGATTAGCACCATGCTTTCATGAATACGAAGGTGAATCACCAAATCTGGATTCTCTTTCGCAACTGATGGCCGCTTTCCTGTCTTTTCTCTGAATCGATCGGCAATCGCATCTTTCACCTTTAGGGCAGCATAATGCGAGTGATCAAAGAAATCTGAAGAAACAGATGAGTTAATGAAGAGCGTTCCTCTCGAAGAAAGGACCTGTTCCCAAGGTAATTTCTTGGCGAAGCGATAAAGTCCTTCTGGATCTTTAGCTCTTCCCTCAGCCCAAGGCAGGAGGATTCGGATAGCGAATCGACTGCACATATTTGCCTTTACCATTCCGCGGTAATCGGTTTCAAAACTTACTCCACGCTTGGTGGTTGCCACGTTTGTGAATCCGAATGACTCAAATTCTTCTGCCAATAGTGGCTCAAGCCCTGACAGGGTTGTTGCAAAGAAGGGTTTCACCTCGCTCATCCGCCTTTTCTTTTTGATTTGTACCCCATTTCATTGAGGAGATTCATCACCTTATCTCGGTGATCACCTTGGAGGAGGATTTCTCCATCCTTGGTATTTCCACCAACTCCGCACTTTCCCTTTAAGGTTTTCCCTAGATCTGAGAGATCATCGGAAGCACCAATAAATCCTTCAATCAGCGTAACGGTTTTCCCTTTACGCTGTTTTCTATCAAGAGAAACGTAGAGAAGTTGTTCAGAAGGGGGAAGCGTCTCTTCTTCGAATGACTCTTCCGATTCGTAGTTGAAATCAGGATCGGTGCTATACACCACATTGACCCTATCTTTTTTTCCGGAGCGCTTTCCCATGGCACAAAAGTACACTTCCGAAATCGAACTATTGATGCTTATTGCTTTTTCTCACGAACATCCATGAGTAGAATAACATCTACGACCGTGTGGGCCATCACCGCACTCCACACTCCAAAGGCCTCTGTCATGTATCCAAAACCAATAACCACCAGCGTCATGTAGGCTCCGTAAACTGAGATTCGCCAGTCTTTGGGATTTAAGTAGCCGTGGATTGTAACAAAGAAAATAGCTGTGAATAGAATCCCTAGAAGTGGTTGAATCGCCCCTCTGAAAAGTAACTCTTCTCCTACTCCAGCGCAGACGGAAATGAAGATAATCTCACTCCAATTGAGCTGAAGATTACCAAACATTCGGGCGTAACGCATGCGCACCCCTTCCATAAAGTTTCGACTGATCACGAATCGAGCACCCAAAGCAGCTACAATTCCCAAAGGAATGCCAATCAACAATTGATCACTGATTGGCCATGTTCCTACCCAACGATCCCAAAGATTGACTTCGCTACTAAATTCAGCAATCACCCATGCAATGAGCGGCATGATCAGCAGTGTCAATCCGGCCATCGTGGTGAAAGCCTTTCGTTGTCTATTCGCTCTACTCGACATACCGCCAAAGGTAGGCGGAAGTGAGTCCGCAATGAAAACCGTACCTTTATTCTTACAAACTTTAACCAATGAAGTCGCTTACTAACCTATTACTCGCAGTGTTTGTGCTTTCGCCAAGTATTCTAATGGCTCAAGGAAACTGCACCGAAGAAGATCTTAGCTACATCGCCAACAATATTGAGTTCGTGACTCAAGTCTCTGCTGATTGTGGAACTGACTGTCTTTTTGCAGGAGATCCCGAAGCTTGTTTCTCTGACTGTATGTCGGCGTTGGTTCCGCTCACCGGACCATGTGTGGGATGCTTTTCAGGACAAACGGCCTGTGCAACAGACAACTGTTTCCTTCAATGTGTGTTCGGATCACAGGAAGACTGTGCCGCATGTATCGAAGAGAACTGTCTTGATTCATTCAATGAATGTGCTGGAATCTATGATAATGACAACGACACCTTCACTACGCTAAGTGATTGTGACGATGGCGACGCATCAATCAATCCAGGTGCGACTGAAATTTGGTATGACGGCATTGACCAAAACTGCGATGGAGCAGATGATTTCGACCAAGACGGTGATGGAGACCCATCAGCTGAATACGGAGGCACCGATTGCAACGACCTTGACGCGAACACGAATAATGATATCTTGACTTGGTTCGCAGATACAGACATGGATGGGTTTGGTGATGTAACGAATTCAACGACGTCATGCATGCAGCCTTCAGGCTTCATCTCAAACAATAACGATTGTGACGATACGCGCAACGATGTTTACCCAGGAGCTCCGGGAACGGGAGCAGGAATTGACAATAACTGCAATGGTGTGATCGATCCTGACGAAGTATTATTTTGTTTGGGAGATCTTGATAACGATCTTACGGTTGGAACAAATGACCTTTTGATCTTCCTTTCAGGCTTTGGGTGTCTTGAAAACTGTATCACAGACCTTGATGGCGACGGAACCGTTGTCTCTTCCGATCTTTTGCTTTTCCTTAGCGCCTTCGGAATAATCTGTGACTAATGAATTTTCTTCCTGACGACATCGAGAACTACGCTAACAATCACACGGAAGCGGAGCCACAAGTCTTACAATCTCTTTATCGAGAAACGTGGCAAAAAATAATCATGCCACGCATGCTTTCAGGACACCTACAAGGCCGATTGCTTAGTATATTCAGCAAAATGATGCAGCCAAAACGCATCCTGGAAATTGGAGCATACACTGGTTACTCTGCTATTTGTTTCGCAGAGGGTCTTCACCCCAAAGGAAGAATCGACACGGTTGAAATCAACGAAGAACTCAACTCCATTCAAGATAAATACTGGGAACTGTCAGGTTTGAAAGATCGAATCCAACGTTTCAACGGTAAAGCACTTGAGGTGATTCCGACCTTGGAAGATAGTTATGACATGGTATTCATTGATGCCGACAAGGAAAACTACTTAGAGTACTACGAATTGATTCTTCCGAAAGTCCGTCCCGGAGGATTGATTTTGATTGACAATGTGCTTTGGACTGGAAAAGTGACTGAAGAAATCAAAGGTCATGACCCAGAAACAAAAGCACTCAAGGCACTGAATGAACTCATCCAGGAAGATGACCGCGTTTCAAACATTCTCCTTCCGGTAAGAGACGGAATCATGATGGCCATGAAAAAATAAAGCCCCCAATTTGGAGGCTTTATCAAGTTCTATTTGAACGACGGATTAAGCGCCGATAACTTCTTTCACTTTGTCAGCGGCTTCTTGAAGAAGAATTACACTGTGTACTTCTAGGCCTGATTCTTCGATCAAGGCTTTCGCTTCTTTCGCGTTTGTTCCCTGTAGACGAACGATGATTGGCACTGGAATGTCGCCAATGTTCTTGTATGCATCAACAACCCCTTGCGCTACACGGTCACAACGAACAATACCTCCGAAGATATTCACTAGGATCGCCTTCACTGAAGGATCTTTCAAGATGATGCGGAAGGCCTTCTCCACACGCGCTGCATCAGCAGTACCACCTACATCGAGGAAGTTTGCTGGAGAACCACCGCTCAGCTTAATGATATCCATTGTCGCCATGGCCAAACCAGCACCGTTTACCATACACCCTACGTTTCCATCGAGTTTTACGTAACTCAATCCTGCTTCATCCGCTTCAACCTCTGTTGGATCTTCTTCTGTCTTGTCACGCATCGCAGCATAATCTTTGTGACGGAAGAGTGCGTTGCCATCAAGACTCACTTTTGAATCGACAGCCATAATGCGGTCATCGCTTGTCTTCAATACTGGGTTGATTTCGAACATTGTTGCGTCACAACCGAGGTATGCTTTGTACAATGCGAAAACGAACTTCGTCATGTCCTTGAACGCCTTACCACTCAACCCTAGGTTGAATGCTACGCGACGTGCTTGGAAACCTTGAAGCCCTAAAAGTGGATCAATCTCTTCTTTAAAAATACGCTCTGGGGTCTTCTCAGCCACTGCCTCGATATCCATCCCTCCATCAGGTGAGTACATGATGATGTGCTTTCCTGACGCACGGTCAAGAAGAACTGACATGTAGTATTCTTCAGGATCACTATCACCAGGGTAGTAAACGTCTTGTGCAATCAACACCTTGTTGACTTTCTTCCCTTCAGCAGAAGTTTGAGCTGTAACGAGATGTCCACCAAGAATTCCGTTTACTTTTTCAGGAACTTCCTCCAAGCTCTTCGCTAGAACAACACCGTGAGATCCAGTCTCAGTAACCGTTCCTTTTCCTCGTCCACCAGCGTGGATTTGAGCCTTCACAACAAACCATCCGGTTCCTGTTTCTTCCTGCAATTTCTTTGCAGCAGCACTTGCTTCTTCCGCTGTATCGGCGACGATTCCTTCTTGAATCGCTACTCCGAAGCTTTTAAGGATCGATTTACCTTGATATTCGTGGATATTCATTGTGTCAAATTTGCCGCCAAAAGTACCCCGAATGAGATGAAAAACAAAACACTTTCAATGAAGGAATTGTGGCTTTGTTTGCTGCTTATTTTTCTTTCGCCTAACGGCGGAAATGTACAGCCCGCAATTCTACTATCTTTACCGCCGTTGCAAGGCACCATCCTTGTAGACGGAACGTCTTACCGAATCGATGTACACGAACGCATTTCATACCTTATCGATAGTTATCCCTGCTTACAACGAGGGCCCCAACATTCATTTGATATTGGATAAGGTTCGAAAAGTGGAACTCATTGCAGGAATAGAAAAAGAGTTGATTATTATTGATGACTGCTCAAGCGACAATACTATTGAAGCGATTGAAGCCTATATGACTGCTCATCCCGAGCTAAAAATCTCATTGAGTAAGCATGATGTCAATAAGGGCAAAGGCGCCGCTCTTCATACTGGGATTGCTCAGGCATCTGGCGAATACTTAATTATTCAGGATGCTGACCTAGAGTATGACCCAGAGGAGTACAATGACCTCCTCAAACCTGTTGTCAACGGTTTTGCGGACGTCGTTTACGGATCTCGATTTATGGGATCAAACCCTCACCGCATCCTGTTTTTCTGGCATACCGTTGGAAACAAGTTCCTGACCCTCCTCTCTAACATTTTCACTAACCTGAACTTGACAGACATGGAGACCTGCTACAAACTATTCGATACGAAAAAAGTACAGTCACTGAAATTGAAGGAGAAGCGATTCGGCTTTGAGCCAGAAGTCACAGCAAAGATTTCCCGCTTACCAAAGATTCGTATTTATGAAGTTGGTATCTCTTATTACGGTCGCACGTATGACGAAGGGAAGAAGATTGGATGGAAAGACGGATTTAGAGCAATCTACTGTATTCTGAAATACGGCATCTTCTCTAGATAAACGGCCACCCTCACATCTTCATTTTGAGTAATATTGCCCTATGATCAAGGTAGATAATATCAGAAAAAGCTACGGCGAACTAGAAGTCCTCAAAGGCATCGATCTGGAGATCGCTCAAAAGGAGATCGTTTCGATCGTGGGGGCCAGTGGCGCTGGCAAAACTACTTTGCTTCAAATTCTTGGAACACTCGACACGCCTGATTCGGGAAGTATGACTTTCGATCAATTAGACGTCACTAATTTAGCAGCCAATTCACTTGCTGAATTCCGGAACAAACGCATTGGATTCATCTTTCAATTCCATCAACTCCTTCCTGAGTTCACGGCGATTGAAAATGTATGTATCCCAGGTATGATCGCTAAACGTCCGATTGCAGAGGTTAGAGAACGAGCAAAAGAACTCCTCGGAAGACTCGGTCTTGCTGATCGAATTGACCACAAGCCTTCACAACTTTCTGGTGGTGAACAACAACGTGTTGCCGTTGCGCGCTCCCTGATCAATGATCCAATGGTGGTCTTTGCCGATGAACCTTCTGGGAATCTAGATTCCAAAAATGCCGACGAATTGCACCGCTTGTTCTTCACCCTTCGTGAAGAGCTCGGGCAAACCTTTGTCATCGTCACCCACAACGAACAACTCGCTGACATGGCCGATCGCAAGATTCGCATTTTTGACGGCAGAGTAGAAGGGTCAATTACGGCGTGATTTTTGTTGAATTCTCCATCCTGAAGAAGCTGTTCGAAATGACAGAGTGTATGTTGAGACAAGTAGTCGTTGTATTGATATTATTACTCCCGGGAATTTCCTTTGCTCAGATCGTCACGGTGATTGACGACGAGACAGAAGAACCGTTGGAGCTAGTAACGATCACCAGTGAAAATCCAGAAGCGTTTGCTGTGACCAATAAAGACGGGCAAGCTGACATTTCAGATTTCAAGGGTGCTGATGAAATCTACTTCCGAAGCCTGAACTATGAATGGCTAGCCACAGGTTATTCGGTCTTGAAGCGGAGCGAATATGTGATTCGCATGCAGCGAAACGAGATTACACTTGACAAAGCCATCGTCTCTGCTTCTCGCTGGGGGCAAAACAATAAAGACATTGCTGAGCGCGTGGTTGCGATTAGTCCGCGTGATGTGGCACTGCAAAATCCACAAACCGCTGCTGACCTTTTGGGTTCTACCGGAGAAGTATTCATTCAAAAAAGCCAGCTTGGTGGAGGTAGCCCAATGATTCGAGGATTTTCTACAAATCGCCTGCTGTACGCTGTAGACGGAGTGCGCATGAACACGGCCATCTTCCGAAGTGGAAACCTTCAGAACGTTATCAATCTAGATGCCTTCGCCATTGAGGGTACTGAAGTACTATTCGGACCTGGATCTATCATTTACGGAAGTGACGCCATAGGCGCGGTGATGAGTTTTCAGACACTTTCTCCGCACTTTACACTCACAGAGAACACAGATGTCTCAGCGAAGGCTCCCTTCAGGTATTCAAGCGCATCGAATGAACGCACTGGGCACTTCGATGTGAATGTAGGTTGGAAAAAGTGGGCTATGCTCACAAGCTTCACCAGCAGTGATTTTGGCGACTTGCGTATGGGTAAGAACGGACCTGATGATTACCTGAATCATTTCTACGTGCAACGACAAGACACCAACGACGTAGTCATTGCCAACCCCGACCCTTTGGTTCAACGACCTACCGGTTACCAGCAACAGAATTTCATGCAGAAAGTCCGATTCGCTCCAACGAAAGAATGGGACTTCGAATATGGATTCCACTACAGTACGACATCTAATCTACCGAGGTATGATCGTTTGATTCAAACGCGCAACGGGAATCCTCGCAGTTCCGAATGGAATTACGGCCCGCAGAAGTGGTCTATGAATATGGTAGAGATCAAGCACCGAAAATACACTTGGCTCTACGACAATATGAACATCCGTTTGGCCTACCAATCATTCCAAGAGAGTCGTATTGACCGTGATTTCAATGATCCTATTCGTTACACTCGCGTGGAAGCGGTAGATGCCTACTCAGCAAACATTGACCTTCAGATTGAAGCCCTCCCTGAGTTCGTCGTCTTCTACGGAGCAGAAGTGATCTACAACGATGTGACGTCGAGCGGGTCTGCCCTTAATATCAATACTGATTCCACATTCACCTCGGCTTCTCGTTACCCGAATGCTCAATGGCAGTCGGCAGGAGCATATTTGACAGGAAAGTGTAACGTAACGCAGAAATTCATCATTGAAGGAGGATTGCGTTACAACTACTACGCGATCGATGCAGACTTCAGCAACAACAGCGACTTCGTTCCATTGCTTCTTACGGATAGTCGATTAAGTAATGCTTCATTGACTGGTAGTTTAGGAGCTGTTGTAAATCCCAGTGAAAAATCTTCTGTGAGTATCAGCGCTGCAATGGCTTTTAGAAGCCCGAACGTAGATGATATCGGTAAGGTCTTTGACTCTGAGCCAGGAGCTGTTGTACTCCCGAATGACGACCTACGTGCCGAAGTAGCATACAATGCCGAAATCAACTACTCACAGATTATTGGGAGTGCTTTCAAGGTAGACCTCAGCGGATTCTACACTGTACTTGAAGATGCGATGGTTCGACGTCCTTCTACCTTTAACGGACTAGACTCCATTTTCTATGATGGTGAGTTGAGCCAAGTACAGTCCATTCAGAATGCCGCTCAAGCCACAGTTTATGGCGCGAACATCGGAGTTGAGTTGCGTCTCCCTTGGGGATTCGGCGTTTCAGCGAGGTACAACTACCAAATTGGAGAAGAAGAACTAGATGATGGAACGTTGAATCCATCTCGTCATGCAGCACCAGCTTTCGGTGTGCTTCGATTGAATTACAAGACAGGAAAAATCACTATGCAATGCTACGCACAGTATGTGAGCGAACGTCGTTTCGAAGACCTTCCGATCAATGAGCAAGCAAAACCACACTTGTACGCAAGTGACGCCAATGGAAATCCATATGCCCCAGCATGGTACACTCTGAATTTCAAGGCGCTCTATCGCGCGAACAACTTGATCAACGTGAGTGCGGGCATAGAGAACTTAACTGACCAGCGCTACCGAGCATACAGCTCAGGAATTACCGGAGCTGGACGTAACTTCATTATCTCCACAAGCCTTAACTTCTAGGCTTGGAAAGTCAAGATTATTTAAAGAAGCTGGAATCAGCGTTCCGGAGCGCAGCGAACGAAGAAAATGCTGCGGGAATGGAAGCGTATATGAAAGACCAATTCTCCTTTCTTGGGATCAAAAGTCCTGAACGTAAGGCCATACAACAAGACTATTTCCGCGCTAGCGAAAGACCACAGATTCAAGACCTGAGATTAGTCATTCTATACCTGTGGGAATTGGATGAACGTGAGTTTCAATATTGCGCCCAAGAGCTCTTTCATAAATACAGCAAACAGCTTGACCCTTCGCACATAGAACTGATTGAAGACATCGTGCTTTCCAAACCGTGGTGGGACACCATTGATTTCATTGCGTCAAATATCATTGGGACACTCTTTCAACGCCATCCCGAGATTATTCAATCGGTAACTGAGCAATGGATGAATTCGGAAGACATGTGGCTGCAGCGCTGCTGTCTTTTGTTTCAATTGAAGTACAAAAACGACTTTGATGTAGCGCTCCTTGAGAGCTTTATTCTCAGGCTGAATGATCATCCTGAGTTCTTTATTCGAAAGGCTATTGGTTGGTCGTTAAGACAGCTCTCGAAGTTCGCTCCAGAGAGCGTAAATCGCATTATTTCAGAAATCCCATTGAGTCCACTCAGCGTCAGAGAAGGATCCAAATACCTATAAATCAGTACGCTTTGTAGGAATATTCCGAAAGTGCAAAATTTGCATAATTATTATGCAAGCATAACTGATTTTTCGTAGATTAGCTGCTATGAAGCCAAAAGAAACAGTTGATTTTCACCTCAGGTGGGTGTGGGCTAAAGTAGCCCGACTCTACAATCAGGAAGCGGCAAAGCACGGTGGCACCATGTCTATAGGCTACATCCTGTTGAACATAGATAAAGAAGGTACAAATTCTACGAAACTCGGACCAAAAATGGGGATGGAACCCCGCAGCCTGACTCGCACATTGAAAACGATGGAAGAGAGTGGATTGATCTACCGAGTTCAAGATAAAATTGATAAGCGTAAGGTGAAGGTTTTCCTCACAGAGAAAGGCCAAGTCATGCGTGAAGAATCTAAGAATGTTGTTGTTGCCTTTAACGAATTCGTACGTAAACGTATCGAAACCGAAAAATTCGAGGTCTTTCTGGAAGTGATTGCTGATATCAATGAGCTCTGTGACCACCCGAATCTCTTCAACGAACCCGCAAATACCCCAACTTAAACATGAGACATATATCAAAGGTGGCCGTTCTCGGTTCCGGAGTAATGGGCTCCAGAATTGCTTGCCACTTTGCGAATATCGGTCTGGAAGTTTTGCTTCTTGATATTCCACCCAAAGAACTCAATGATAAAGAAGCCGCCAAAGGTTTGACCCTTGAGTCCCCACAAGTGCGTAATCGGATTGTTAACGACAGTCTGAAGTTTGCCTTGAAATCGAACCCCTCTCCTATCTACCGGAAGTCTTTTGCGAGTAGAATAACTACAGGAAATTTTGATGATGACCTAGCGAAGATCGCTGACTGCGATTGGATCATTGAGGTAATTGTAGAACGTTTAGACATCAAGCAAATGATGTTTGAACGTGTGGAGAAATATCGTACTCCTGGTACGCTCATTACTTCTAACACTTCCGGTATTCCAATCGGAATGCTGGCGGAGGGACGCAGCGATGACTTCAAAAAGCACTTCTGCGGAACGCACTTCTTTAACCCTCCACGCTACCTTAAGTTGTTGGAGATTATTCCGTCTCCATCAACTGACCCTGCAGTGATCGACTTCCTGATGAATTACGGAGAGAAGTTCCTAGGTAAGACGACTGTCTACTGTAAAGACACGCCTGCGTTCATCGCTAACCGTGTTGGGGTGTATTCTATTCAGGCGTTGTTCCACACAGTGAACGACATGGGGCTTTCAGTAGAAGCCGTTGACAAACTCACCGGACCTGTTATGGGTCGACCGAAGTCAGCAACATTCCGCACATGTGATGTCGTGGGTCTTGATACGCTGGTGCATGTTGCGAATGGAGTTCGCGAGAACTGTCCGAGTGACGAACAGCGTGATCTATTCAATATTCCGGCATACGTCACGAAAATGGTAGAAAACAACTGGCTTGGCTCTAAGACGAAGCAAGGTTTCTACAAGAAAGTGAAGAACGAAAAAGGCAAGAGCGAGATTCTCGTCCTTGACCTGAACACTATGGAATACCGCTCAAAGGCGAAAGTGAAATACGCCACGCTTGACGCGGCAAAGCCTGTGGATGATCTAGCTCAACGCACGAAGATTCTATACAACGGTAAAGACGAAGCTGGTGAATTCTACAAGCGTTCGTTTAACGGACTCTTCGCTTATGTATCGAACCGCGTTCCAGAAATCGCAGATGAACTGTACAAGGTGGATGATGCGATGCGTGCTGGATTCGGTTACGACATGGGGCCATTTGAAGCATGGGATGCCATTGGTGTTGAAGCCGTAGTGAAGGAAATGGATGCCCGTGGTATTGCTATTTCTGACTGGGTGAAAGAGATGGTAGCGAAAGGCCATGCCTCATTCTACAAAACAGAGGATGGGAAGCGTCTATTCTACAACCAGAATTCTGGTGCATACGAAGTGATTCCTGGTCAAGAAGAAAAGATTAGTCTCGCTAACCTTCCAGAGTCTGCAGTGGTTTGGAAGAATTCAGGTACCACGATCTATGATCTAGGCGATGGTATCTTGAATATCGCCTTCCACACGAAGATGAACACTATTGGTGGTGAAGTGATCAGTGGACTGAATAAGGCCATCGATCTTGCCGAAAAAAACTACCGCGGTCTAGTTATCGCGAACGAAGGTCAAAACTTCTCTGCCGGAGCCAATGTGGGAATGATTTTCATGATGGCGGTTGAGCAGGAATACGAGGAACTTGATTTCGCGATTCGCGCCTTCCAGAACACCATGATGCGTGTTCGCTACTCATCGATTCCGATTGTTGTGGCGCCCCATGGTTTGACCCTTGGTGGTGCATGTGAGATGTGTCTTCATGCTGAGAAGGTGATCGCTAACGCGGAAACCTACATGGGACTAGTAGAATTCGGTGTTGGACTCATCCCTGGTGGTGGTGGAACCAAAGAATTTGCCGTTCGAACAAGCGACGAATTTGGAGATGGAGACATGCGAATCAACACACTTCGAAACCGCTTCCTCACTGTTGGACAAGCAAAAGTATCTACATCGGCTCACGAAGCATTTGATCTAGGCTACTTGCGCAATGGCACCGACGAGGTTATTGTGAGCAGAGACCTTCAGATCGCTTATGCGAAGGAAGCTTGTTTGATGATGGCTAACAAAGGATACTCGAAGCCAGTTCCACGTAAAGACGTGAAAGTCTTAGGAAACGAAGGAATGGGTATCGTGTACGTTGGAGCAAATTCAATGTTGAGCGGAAACTACATTTCTGAACATGACGAGCTCATTAGCCAAAAACTAGGTGCCGTATTATGTGGAGGAGACCTTTCAGAACCGAGCGAAGTGAGCGAGCAATACTTGCTTGATCTAGAGCGCAAGGCATTCCTTGAACTATGTACTCAGAAGAAGACGCTGGAGCGCATGCAAAGCCTTCTTCAAACGGGTAAGATACTTCGCAACTAATTAAACTGAAAAACATGAACGCATATATCATAGGAGGTTACCGCACAGCAGTTGGAAAAGCGCCCCGAGGGCTCTTCCGCTTTATGCGTCCGGACGACCTTGGCGAACAAGTAATTCGCCGCTTATTACAAGACTTCCCTGATTTCGACAAGGAGCGTATCGACGACGTGATCGTAGGAAATGCGACTCCGGAAGCGGAACAAGGATTGAATATTGGCCGCATGGTGTCATTGATGGGACTTGACACAGAGAAAGTTCCGGGGATGACGGTAAACCGTTACTGTGCTTCTGGATTAGAGACGATCGCCATTGCGAGTGCAAAAATCCATGCCGGTATGGCCGATTGCATCATTGCTGGTGGTATTGAAACGATGTCTCCAATCCCTTTCGGGGGATGGCGTATTGTTCCTAACGCTCGTGTTTCAAAAGACAATCCATCTTGGTATTGGGGAATGGGATTGACCGCAGAAGCCGTGGCTACTCAATACAATGTCTCTCGCGAGCAACAAGATGCTTTCGCATTGGAGTCTCATCGACGCGCTGCTGATGCGATTGATAACGGGCGATTCAAAGACGATATCGTACCGATTGAAGTAGAACAAGTATTTGTTGGTGCCGATAACAAGCGCCAATCAAAGAAATACATGGTAGACACGGACGAAGGTGTTCGACGTGGATCAACCATGGAAGCCATGGGACGCCTACGTCCAGTATTCGATACAAAAGGAAGTGTTACTGCTGGTAACAGTAGCCAAACTTCGGATGGAGCAGCTTTCGTCATGGTAGTTTCTGAGCGCATGCTGAAAGAATTAGGAGTTGAGCCAATCGCTCAGCTAAAGTCTTTCCATGTCTCAGGATTGGAGCCACGCATTATGGGAGTTGGACCTATCTACGCTGTGCCCAAGGCATTGGAGCGTGCAGGATTAAAACAAGGCGACGTTGATTTGTTTGAGTTGAACGAAGCGTTCGCCTCTCAATCAGTAGCGGTTGTCCGTGAGTTAGGACTTGATCCATCGAAGGTTAACGTGAACGGTGGAGCCATTGCATTGGGCCACCCACTTGGATGCACCGGAACAAAGTTAACAGTGCAAATGATGAACGAAATGAAACGCCGCAACGGGAAGTATGGTATGGTTACCATGTGTGTTGGAACCGGACAAGGAGCAGCTGGTGTATTCGAATTCTTTAATTGAAAAACGGGAAACAAAGTATAATGGAAGAAACTAAGAATAAAGCGATTACGGGAGGTGAGTTCCTTATCCGTGACGTAGCGGCTGAAGACATCTTCATCCCTGAAGAATGGTCTGAGGAACAATTGATGATGAAGCAGACATGTGCTGACTTCGTGAATCAAGAAATTGTTCCAATCCTCGACCGCATCGATTCTATGGAAGAAGGTTTGATGCCTTCACTTCTAGAAAAAGCAGGCCAGCTCGGAATGCTTGGAATCTCGGTGCCTGAAGACCTTATGGGTATGGGCATGGATTTCAAAACGAGCATGCTTTGTACTGAAGCGCTAGGTGAAGCACATAGCTTCTCTGTTGCTTACGGTGCGCACACTGGAATCGGAACCTTACCGATTCTTTACTACGGTAATGATGAGCAGCGCAAGAAGTACGTTCCAAAACTTGCTACTGGTGAGTGGAAAGCAGCTTACTGTCTTACTGAGCCTAGCTCAGGGTCTGATGCGAACAGCGGAAAGACGTCAGCGAAACTAACAGAAGATGGAAAGCACTATGTCATCAACGGACAGAAAATGTGGATCACCAATGGTGGTTTCGCTGATATATTCACGGTATTTGCGAAGATTGACGACGATGAGAACCTAAGTGCATTCATCCTTACCAAAGACATGGAAGGAATTTCATTGAACCCTGAAGAGAAAAAGATGGGTATCAAAGGATCTTCTACGCGTCAGGTATTCTTCAATAACGTGATGGTTCCAGTTGAGAACCAACTTTACGAACGCGGAAAAGGATTCAAAATCGCCGTGAACATTCTCAACATTGGCCGTATCAAATTGGCTGGTGGTGTACTCGGAGGTTCAAAAGGTGTCATTACAGACGCAGTCAACTACTCAAACGAACGCGAGCAGTTCGGTCGTCCGATTTCAAAGTACGGAGCGATTCGTCAGAAATTGGCGAAGATGGCGATCCAGGTATTCGCACTTGAATCAGCAACTTACCGAGCTACACAGAACATCGAAGATGAGATCACTCACTTGGTAAACGGAGGTATGGACAAAGGAGAAGCGACCTTGAAAGGGATCGCAAGCTATGCTCCTGAATGTGCCATGTTAAAAGTATTTGGTTCAGAAGTACTTGACTTGACCGTTGATGAAGGTGTTCAGATCCACGGAGGTATGGGATACTCAGCGGAAACGCGCATTGAGCGTTCTTACCGTGATGCGCGTATCAACCGAATCTTTGAGGGGACGAATGAAATCAACCGAATGTTGACCGTGGACATGATCTTGAAGAAGGCGATGAAAGGTCAGCTTGATTTGATGGGGCCAGCAATGGCTGTAGCGAATGAGTTGATGTCGATTCCAGATTTCGGAGATGCTCCAGACAACGTGTTTGATCAGTACCACGGGTACATCAAAAACTTCAAGAAATCGATTTTGATGGTGGCTGGATCAGCTGCTCAGAAGTTGATGATGCAATTGGCCAAAGAGCAAGAGATCTTGATGAATATTGCAGACATGGCGATTCAAGCTTACGCGGCTGAGTCATTGTTGCTTCGTGCTGAGAAGTACGCTAAGCAACATGGTGAAGAAGCGGCTGCAAATCACATCAACATGCTGAAGGCATTTGTTTACGACGCAGCCGAAGAAATTGGTCGAAGCGGACGTGAAGCATTGAACTCATTTACGGAAGGTGATGAGCTTCGCATGATGACGATGGGGATTAAGCGTTTCACCAAGACTGAACCTGTAAATATCAAAGAGATTCGACGCGAAGTTGCAGCGAAGATGATCGAACAGAATAAGTACTGTTACTGATACAGCAATGTATCGGGTTTGGAAAGAGGGCTTCGGCTCTCTTTTTTGCTTTGCAGCAATTGCAGATAGAATACCTGAACATGAAGGAGTTAGAACAGGCTTTGACAGTAACTCGAATACAAAGCACCGGTACATGCGCCTGTTAATAATAGCTACCTGTTGCCTGCTCCTTTAAGGTATCAGTCAACTCCAAAACGCCAACTGGTTCTTCGGAGCCGCACACTCAGCTTCTTTCTTAGGAGATGAACCTGTAGAGATTCCGAGTGGAATCGATGTTGGCTTTGATCGTTCCCCTTTTTGTATTTCAGATCAGTCTGGAAATCCTCTGCTCTATGCAGATGAAACAAACTTGTATGACTCCAACGGCTTCTCCTTGCCCAATGCGAATTTCATCAGGAACTGCGTCTCTAGCATCCTCTGCCCTGTACCTGGCGACGATGAGAAGTACTACTTCGTGCGTTCAAACGGAACGAGTGGGTTAGATTATTTAACCATTGACATCAGCTCTAGCTGTCTAGGACGAACACAAACACGTGAATTCGAAGGAGCACTCACCTTGAAACGTTAGATTCCTTTCAGACGTGTCCAAAGCTCAACGACTCCTTCGGAAGCTTTGTCCATGTCAGGTTCAGATTCTACGCTTTGCGTAACCTCTAGCCCCTCTTCTCCTTCGATCACATCAAAGCCAAAGACGAAGCCTTCACCGTTGGTTGCAAGTTCATCTGGCTGTCCGAAACGGAGGTCTATGAATTGCAGTCCGTTCTCAGTGATTTGCGCATCGTAGTATCCTTGACTTAAGAAGATGAGGCGTTCAATTTTCTCGCTAGCGCGGAATGGCTCCAGCAATTCATCATCGCGTTTTATGTAGATCAGCTCCATTTCTGAGGGAGGCTTTTCATCCAACAATGAATAGAATCCGGCAACATACCCCCCTTCAACCTTGGCGGTTACTTGCCATAAAATGGAATTCAGTGGAGTGGGTCTACTTTCGAAGTATTCTACTTGAACATCTTGTGCAGAGAAGGCTTCTTCAAAGGCTTCATTGGCAATGCTCTTGTTGACCACTGTCACTGCTAGATATGCTGTGGAAACCGAAATTCCGATCCAGTTGACCATTTGACGTGCTGGTTTTGTTCGACGAATGAACAAGACTGCAAGCACAGTCAATAGAAGAGGTACTGTATAGAGCGGATCAGCAACGAAAACTGTATGCCATGCTACCCGCTGATCAATTGGCCAGAACACCTGGGTACCCCAAGTGGTAAAACAATCGAGTAAGGCGTGCGTCACAAAGGTTAGGAACATCGCCCAAGCCCATGCGCGTGAGCTCCCCCATCGTCTGCGGTAGACCTTAGAGATGAGCCAACCTAATACAGGAGCGAACAGGATAAAAAAGAGGAAACTATGTGAAAAGCCACGGTGCCAATCCATACCTGTTACATCATCAACGAAGGGCCGACATAAGACATCAAGATCAGGAATAGTACCTCCGATGGCCCCCCAAAGGATGGCGCGGTTCCCCACTTTCTTACCTATTACTGCTTCCGCGGTAGCTGCGCCTAAGACTAATTGAGACAACGAATCCATGGATACGAAACTATCTATAACCCTGAATGTTTCGTTAACAGTTGGGCTGTCTTGACAGAATTAGCACATCAATGGTTGAATCACTTGGTTGAACGGTGTCAGACGGTAAACGATCATTCTTACATTTGAGTTGAAACAATCACACATGGCACGAAAGAAAAAGATCATCAATAAGAAGTCGATGGCGTTCATGGAGCGCTACTTGAATAACGCATCTCCTACTGGTTTTGAAAGTGCTGGGCAAGAGCTCTGGCTAGACTACATCAAGCCGTACATCGATGATTACTGGGTAGACACTTACGGAAGTGTAGTAGGTATCATCAACCCAGAAGCCAAGTATAAAGTAGTGATTGAAGCCCATGCCGATGAGATTGCATGGTTCGTGCATTACATCACGAAAGATGGGTTTATCTACCTCCGCAGAAACGGTGGTTCTGACCATATGATTGCGCCTTCTAAACGTGTGAATATTCACACAGACAATGGAATTGTGAAGGCTGTCTTCGGTTGGCCGGCAATCCACACTCGTCAGGCGGGCAAAGAGGAGACGCCAAGCCTACATAACATCTTCTTGGATTGCGGATGCAAGTCAAAAGACGAAGTAGAAGCGCTGGGAGTTCACGTAGGTTCAGTGGTAACCTTCGAGGATGAATTCATGGTATTGAATAACGACTTCTTCGTGGGACGCGCTTTGGACAACCGCATGGGAGGGTACATGATTGCCGAAGTAGCGAGACTTCTCAAAGAAGAAGGAACGAAGCTTCCTTTCGGTCTATACATCACGAACTCCGTACAAGAAGAAATCGGACTCCGCGGAGCGCAGATGATTGCTGAGCGCATTCAGCCAGATGTTGCCATCGTAACAGACGTGACGCATGATACGCAGACTCCGATGATCAACAAAATCAAGCAAGGCGATACAGCTTGTGGTCGTGGTCCGGTATTGACTTATGGTCCTGCTGTACAGAATAACCTGCTTCGTTTGATCATTAACGAAGCTGAGAAAGAGAAGATCCCCTTCCAGCGCGCTGCCGCGTCAAGAAGTACAGGAACAGATACAGACGCATTCGCATACAGCAACATGGGTGTAGCAAGTGCATTGATCTCGTTACCTCTTCGCTACATGCACACTACCGTGGAAATGGTGCATCGCGATGATGTAGAAAATGTCATTCGAATGATTCTAGCCTCAATCAAGGCTATTGAAGACGGACAGGATTTCAGGTATTTGCGTTAGCCAATGCCAAACGCTTTAACAGGTACACATCAAGGGGCTTCTCCAGCACCTTGATGATGTTCTTGTTTTGCTCTGCTTTTTCAATGTCACTTCGATCGATCGACGACGACAGCATGAAAATTTTGAAGTCTTTCCTGAAATCTTCAGGGAGTTCTTCAAAGATGGCGAGGGTTTCGAATCCATCGACATCAGGCATCTGAATATCTAACAACAGTACATTGAGGAATCCGACATATTTCTCCTGATCACTTTTAATCTTTTTTACGGCCTCTGGACCATCAGAATAAGACTCAATATGCTCAGTCAAATTTGCCAGGCGCAAGAGTTTCGTGTTAACAACAATGTCAATGTCGTTATCATCAACTAATATTATCCTCAGCTTTTCTCCGCTCATAGTTTATGTGGTATAGAGACTACGAATCGTGATCCATTTCCTTTTTCAGAATCCACCTGAAGTTCGGCTCCAAGTTTCTCCACCGCTTCTTTTACAATGTAAAGACCAAGACCATTCCCCAGTTGGTTTTCAGCAGAGCGGTAAAACATCTCGAAGACCTTCTTTTGATCTTCGCGAGCAATCCCCACTCCGTTGTCTTCTACTGTGATGGTAGTTTTTTCAGCAGCGGTTACGACGTTAACGTTCACGTACGGTTGTCCCTTCGAGCTATCTTGATACTTAATGGAATTAGAAACAAGATTATTCAGAATCATCTTCACGCGCAATTCATCCAGCCGCACCGGACCTGATTGCTCAACAATCTTCTGAAAATCAATATTTTCAGCTCCATCAAAGTACTTGTAGTACTCAAATATTTCGTCAACCAGAATATCAAAATCAACTTCTGATAAAAGTTCACCTTGTTTATTGTTCTGGTAGTAATTAATAATATTCTGTACAAAGACATCGAGCTTCGTTACGGTTTGCTCGATCATGCCGAAGTATTCACCTGCCCTTCCATCAATGCTTTCGGCGCGAGCCAATTTCAACACGCCCATTACAGACACCAGTGGTGCACGTAGGTCATGTGAAGCACTGTACACGAACTTCTCAAGTTCAGCATAGGCTTTTTGAAGTTCTTCGTTCTTACGACGAAGTGCCATTTTACTTTCGTAAAGCTCGTAGGCATTTTCAATGGTAATCTTTAGCTCTTGCTCATTCCAAGGCTTAGGAATGTAGCGATAAACCTGCCCTTTGTTAATTGCATCGATGACCGCTTCGATATCCGCATACCCTGTCAACAGCATTCGAACGGGATCTGGGAAATCAGGAATAATCAATTCAAAGAATTCAACCCCACTGAGATTCGGCATTTTCTGGTCAGAAATGACCACGTGAATCTCATTTTCACTGAGGATCTGAACCGCATCCCCGGCGTTAGTGGTGATAAAGACGTTGTAATCTCGTCGAAATGCAGCCTTGAATGAAGTCAAGTTATGCTCCTCATCATCGAGGTACAGTATGCTGATTTTTTTCTCTGACATCCGGAGGTTACAGTTAGAGGCCTTTAGACAAAGTTATAATAAATTCAGTTCCTTCTCCGAGCTCAGACTTCACGTCGATCGTACCTTTGTGATCGTTGATAATCCCCAGCACAATAGATAATCCGAGACCGGTTCCTTGACCTACTTTCTTGGTGGTAAAGAAGGGATCGAAAATCTTCGCTTTCACTTCATCCGTCATACCGGTTCCGTTGTCAATAATTCTAATGACAAGGTTTTCACCATCGTCTTCGGTTACGACCTTCACAAATCGCTCTTCATACGGCTTCCCAGAAGCTGCTGTTGCTTGAAGGGCATTGGCGATGATATTCATGATCACCTGGTTCAATTTACCAGGGTAACAATTGATCTCGGGTAGTCCATCGGCCAATTCCTGTATCAGAGGAGCCTCACTTTTGATGGTACTCTTTAGGATAACGGCTGTTGAACGAATACACTCATTGATGTCTGCCTTTTTCAAGGCATCTTCATCGAGACGTGAGAAAATTCGGAGCCCTTTCACAATCTCGGCTGTTCGGCTAGCACCATCGTTGATTCCTTTCATTAGCTGATTAATCTCAGCCTTCAAGAAATCGAGTTCCAACTCCTTACTTAAGGCTTTTGCCTTCTCTAACTTTTCTTTTGCTTCATCGCTTTTAACATCGACTCCCTCATACTCATCGATGATTTCGAAGAGGTCGTCCAAGTCACGCTTCAGCGGAGTGATGTTGGATGAAACGAAGTTGATCGGGTTATTCAACTCGTGCGCAATACCTGCGGTCATCTGACCAAGCGATGCCATTTTTTCGGCATCCACCAGTTGAGCCTGAGTGGAACGCAGTTCTGTGAGGGTTTGATTAAGCTCCTTGTTCGAGTCAGCGAGCTCTTTCGTGCGTTCATCAACTTTCTTCTCAAGCAATACGTTTTGCTGCTTGATGATGCGCTCATTCTCCTTGAGAACCTTGAGTCGTTTTTCCTGCTCTGCCTCCTTTTCTCGTTTGAGTACGTTGATTCGATCGGCTAGTGCCAGGGATAGAAGAACAACCTCAATCGCAGATCCAACAGGAAGGGCGAAGCGTGTGATGTCGTTATACGGGAAGATTCCGAAATCCTTCAGAACAAATACGGTAACACCTAGAAGGAAGACCGTCCAAGCACCTAAGAAATATAGACCTGGCTTGTATCCTTTTCTCCATACCATGAAGGCTCCCACAATCAGAATCAAACTGAACAAGGCATTGGCATTGATCAAATTGAAACTAAACCGATAAATACCCACGGTGGCCAAAACAAAGGCCAGAATCTCCATCCCAATGAAGAAGATACAGAGCTTATAAAGCCACTTTGCGTAGATCTTCACCTGTAGGAACTGCGCCGCGAAAAGGATGGTTGCCGTACCAGAAAGCACCCCACTGTAGTGGGTTGCTCGCATCGCAATCCACGTGTTGTCTTGCCATACATACTGTGACCCATATCCATTCAAAACGAGCTGAGTAAGGCATACAAAGAGGATGTGTAGCACGTAATACAAATAGCTCTTATCACGCACAGAGAAGTACACAAAGAGGTTGTACAAGAACATTACCAACATCAAACCCGAATAGAATCCGAAGAAGATGTCTCGTCCGCTTTGCTTGCTTGAGTGTTCGTACTTCGTATCCAGGGTGACCACAGTGATCACCTGCTTTCCACTTTGAATGCGCAGCATAGCTGTAGACGCAGCTTCTGTTGGCCCCACTCTGAAGAGGAAATGCGGTGAATTTTCCTGGCGTGAAGAGAACGGAAATGCCACACCAGTGGTATCACCGTAGATCAGTCCATTGGCACCTACATGGTAGAAGAACACACTATCCAACATCGGAGATTCGAAGTGGAGATAGAGTTCTTCTTCCAATGGAGGAAGATCGATCTTAAGCCATGAGGGGTGATCCTTGATATCGAGGTTGATCACCTCGGTTTCTTGGATGATGAATTCTTCGTTCATCATCTCCTGCCAAGTTTTGACATAGGTAGTGTCTTCACTCACAGAAGTGGTAAACGGGGGCATATTACCTGCGGCCGTTGCGGCGTACACAGATAGCATCACTATCAATAGTGATGTTAGTTTTTTTAGGGTGTAGTGCATCACTTTAAAAGGTCAAAATGAACTGATACCGTTCCCTTTATACCGGAAGTCTGCTTTTTTTGTTGCGGATTATTCTGCAAGTCGATGACTTCGGCTAAGAACTCGTCTTTCAGTTCTTCCCTTCCTTCAGGATGTTTGTAAGTTGTTACAGTGGAAATAAATCGATGGTCTGGATATGGGATTTCTCCTTCAGTCCCCAGAGCCTCGCACTTTACCAGTGCTAGGTCTTTCATCCATCTTTTGGTCAATGGAGAAAGGAGAGCAACCATTCGTCGAATTCCAAGATGATCACACATACTCCAACCACATTTCACGAGGTCTTTTCCGTTGATTCCGAGTCCGGCGATTTCGACAGAACTCCACAAAGCGCAGAATTCTCCTACACCTTCTTCGGCGAATTTCTCAAAGATTTCGTCAGTTCGGGGATCGAATTCTCGCATGACCAGTTGCAGTGGAAGTGGTCTTCCTTCACGATAAACGTGCACGCGTGCTCCGGCGTAGATCTTATGTCCACTTGGAGAAGTAATCACGATCACATACACATCTGGATCATCCATCCAATCTGTACTTAGCGAAGATAATTTGGTGATCCCGTGATTTTGCAGGATCTCGTGATGCGCCTCACTGAAGCGCTTCGACATATTTACATCGTCAACAGCGCGAAAAGCCCGAACACGCAAGGTTCGGATTCGCTGCGTTCTTGCGCGTTGTAATTTGCTATTTGTCCATGAAGAACCCACTTACGTCAACGAATTTTCTACCGGTTATCTGATTATCTCCAAGAAGGATCATACGTGAGAGCTGCGCGGCAACACCTGCTCCCATGATCACCTCTGAGCCTAGTTGCGGCCAGCGTGAAATGGTTTTATTGAGCTCACTCATGGAGAATTTCATGCGTTCACTCAATTCATCTGGGGTGATCAATCTGAATAACCACTCCGGATTCCATTCCTCCGTTTCCAATACTTGTTCGATTTCTTCGTCACTGAATCTGCCGTGGAATAACTCCATTGAGTCATCCAAGTCGAATCGTTCCACATCGATTAAGCCGCGGTCTGATGTATCCATCACCACGGGGATTCCTTTTTTTCTAGCTTCCCAACGAAGTTTCAACTTCATGATGAAGTTATCGCATTCCTCGAGCAGTAAGTCTATGGGTGTATCTCCACCGAGGAATTCGTCAATATTATCATGAGTCACCCCTTCTTCGAATACGGTGACCTTGATGTAAGGATCAAGTTCTGCGATTTCGCGAGCAACAATGGTAGCTTTTGGAAGCGAAAGATTGACCACGCTGGTGCGTAGACGATTCATATTTGACAACTCTAGGTTATCGTAATCAGCGATGATCAATTCACCACCGATACGTTCCAGTGCCAATGTCAATGCAATTCCAGAACCTACCGACATTCCCGCGATAGCGATACGCTTCTTGGCCAGTACCCCTTGTTCAGTCGCAGATATTTTATGCATGTTGCGATTGGTACGAACTTCGCGGTACTCAGCTTCGTCAAGCAAATGAACCATAGCATTGCGCCAAGGATAGTACATCCAGACACCGTACTGCTCAGGATTCTCACCCAAACGAGCGCGCACTGCCAAAGTCACTTCATTTTCTTTCCAAGCGTAAGAGGGACGACGCATTTGGACCAACTCAGCAACCTGATCTTCGATGGTATCGATGATCGTTGCTTCCTTCTCCTCTACAAAGGCCTCCCATGTGCCGTCGGCAACATGGGTTGAACTAAACCGCTGGACAGACCATGGTTTGAGTTCCTGTATTTGAGGAGAGACGACAAGTTGCTTTTGGGCCATAATACGACGCTTAAAAAGCAAGTTGGTCAGAATCCAAGCGTGTATGATTAACACCTCATTGAAGTTCTCAACATAGTATGCTTAGCATACGAAACTTTCCTTCATGGTGCTCGTAATGGAGGATACCAAGTATGTTACTATGATTAAGCCACAATGTCTTTACCCTAGATCAGTAGAAGAATCTGTACCAAGCACCATGTGTGAACTCTTTGATGTTTCGTTTTATTCGAACTTCGAAGAAGCATGGAAATTCGCAGAGAACAACGAAATCGGTTTGTTGATCACACTCTTTGATCGCACCCAAACTGGATTCAAGGCTTTGCTGAACGGCATGAAAGTCATGCACCCTGACCTCATCCATCTTTTAGTAGCAGATGATATCACTGCTGAAGAGTTGATTGCAGTAGTAAATGTCTCTGCAAGAATACGTGTTATCAACAGTCAAGACCTTGAGCGAGAGCTCAGCAAGGCGGGTGCAGACTGTTACTCTCTTTACCTATCAGGCAGCCGCAAAGACCGGCATATACTGGCTTTGACGGAAGAAAACCAGAACTACGAATCACTCCTACGTGAGCATTACCTGTCGTAGTTATCCACGACAACTGTTATTCACTTTCTTCCTTAGGCTTCCTCGAGTGGAGTTTTACGCCGTATTTTTGAGTCAGGATTGACGCAATGAAACAGGAAGAATCGAAGCAAGATTTAATCGGCTCATGGACGATTAATCTTTCAACGCGAGCGTTTTTATTTTCGAATGACCAAGGTTGTTCTAGTCTTTCAGCAGAAAGTCTGATCGAGCAATGTGGCTTGACTCGACTTTCACTTAACGCTGGCAAGCCCTTTTCCGTTATTTCTTCTCCCGACCCATCCGTGTTCCCTAATCAATTGATTTCGACCCGAGGAATTGTTCTTCAAGAAAATCCCGGAGTCATCAGCGGCACGTGCCACCGTATTTCGAAAAAAGAACTTGAGCATACATCAGGACCAAGTCGTGAAGAGCTGATTGATTTGCTCACCAACTGGACGGTCGGTACACCTCGGAATATCGTTCACGCCTTACGAGCTCCTATCAATCGAATCAAAGGGATTGAAGCCATCTTGCGCAATGACCTAAACCATAATCAAGAGCATGAGCAATTGCTCGACTATTTGTCTGCATCTACAGAGAGACTTTCAAAGTTGGCCGATCACTTAATCAGCCTTCAGCCCGGTGGGGATCAACCCGCAGTGAGTATTTCCTCAACGTTGAATTTGACGCTTGATGGATTTGGACTGGTATCTGCGCAGACGCCATCGGTGGAACTGGATTCAGATTTCTTCGTGGAGCGTGAAGTCGCTTCTTCATTGGATCGACTGCTGATCAACTTCCTCACTTATAGTTTCCCTGGTATTGGGGATCAGCGCATCAAAGTGGAAAAGGTTGGCGACAACCTTGCCTGCATTTCTCTTTCTCAAAAGATCGAACCAAAGCAACAAGACCTGGCTGAGCGCACCATCATGCAGCTACAAGATGCTCCATCTGGAGCGCTGGAATTCCTGTCTTCTTCAGACAGAGCAATGGTGATTAGTTGTGTACGTGAAGGTTTCTTAGATCACAAGATCTACCTTCCAAACATTGGTTAAGCGAATAGTTGAGGTTCCCGCTTCGCATCTTCTTATAATTGACCGCAAGCAAGGCCAAGAAACCTTGAAAATGCTTCATCGCGCCTAGTGTTTCCGGGCTTACCTCTTTCTTCTGCAAACGAAGTACGAGCCAACCGTACATTCCCGTCATCGCAGCTTCAATCGGATTCATGTGTTCATTACCTGAACGCTTCAAGAAATCGTCGATGCTTTCCTTCGCACTATTGAATGCTTCAGTATATTCTTTGTCTTTGACCAAGTCAATGAGTGTATGATGGAGGTAGTTTAATTCAACCAAAAGCTCGTCAGTTTCAGGAATATGCCCCTTCTTCTCCGCTTTTGCGAGTTGCATCGCCTTGATCAAGCCTCCAAACCACGTTAGCTCCGCCTCAAGATCAATGTGAGAATGATCACCCGTTGTCAGGAATGCGCGAATACCTGTTAGGTCAAAATTGGCTGCACGCACAAGGTCTTGCATCTGCCAGAGATACAAGACATATTCGATGATATTCTCTTCTTTTTTCTGTTGAGCGATTGTCATTCTTCGATCACCTGTTGTTCAAGGGCATATTCTTCATTGAGACCACGAACGATCTCTGGCGTAACGTCAAATGGAGTTGAACCATAAAGCACACCTTCACCAGACATTCCCTTATTGATAATCAAGTCGATTCCATTTTCCTCTGCGTAGCGCGCGATAAAACTCGTGAGGCGCTCAATCACTTCAGAATTCAACTCTTGCTCTTTGCGCAGTACACGTTGGCTTTCGCTCTGCTGAAGCTGCTGAAGTTCATACTCCAATTCCATCAAACGGTTCTGCGCAATTTGAAGTTCTTCCTCAGTAACACCTGGACCTTGTGCATAAGCTACTAGCTCTTGGTATTCCTGTTCAGCGGCCTTTGCCTTACGCTGGAATTTATTCTCACTCGCAACGGTAGCTCTTTCCAATTGAGCTTCTGCGTCGATGATGAACTGACACTTTGCATAGATAGAATCAGTACGAATAAAGGCGATACGAGGTTGATCTCCTGCATCACCCGATGCCATTGACTGGTTGGTTGGCTGTGTAATCGGTGTATCACCGACCATTGACTCTTGTTCTGGAGTTGACGATGACGACACTACCGCATAGATTCCCAATGCAAGGGCTACGATGCTAATTCCTAGAGCTACTTTTTGCATACTATCTGTTTTGTGAACGTTTCCACGTCTCTGAGAAATCGCTCCTCATCTCAACGAATCGTTCTAAGACTTTCGTACAAAAGGCGTCATCAACCATTGCTTTGACCTCATCTAGTCCGGTAACATCAAGTTGAGCTATCTTATAAGTCTGCTCATAAGTGCCAACTTCAAATTTGATGTGGTACTTTTCGTTCCAGCTAAACACCGTGATCTTCATCACCTGGTGAGGTATTTCGGCAACGACGCGCATATTGAAAATTTCGGCAAAGATAGCAACTCACACCTGTACACCATGAAAGCCAGCGCATTCCTTCATCAGTCGGTGGCAAACCTGGCTTGGTGTCTCAGTAGCCAGCCCTTGATGTTGAGTCATCCCAACTCGGTTTACAAGACCCTTGATGAAGCTTGGTTCAAACGTGAATTCGATCGTCATCTAGACTGGTTATACGCGCTAGATGCTGACCCAGAGCGACTTGAAGCATATCTCACATCCGAAAAGCGCATTCCCCTCGGAAAGAAATTCGAACGTTACATTTCGTTTTGGTTGAAGGAAAGTCCATACTTCATACCGCTCGCCGAAAACGTGCAACTCATTGGACAAAAGAACACCGTTGGCGAGATTGATTTCGTATTCCGCGAAAGCGAAACTGAAAGAACCTATCATCTGGAAGTCGCCTGTAAGTTCTACCTATCTGCTTCAAACAATGGTAATTGGGAGCAGTGGATTGGACCGAACGGGAATGATACGCTACGCCTCAAAATGGACAAACTTGACAAACAGCTTAATGTCACGGAGCTTCCTGAATCTAAGGCATGGCTTGATGAGCAACGCATTCCGAAACCAGAGAAGGCTCTCTTAATGAAAGGAATGTTCTTCCACCATTTTCAATCGATTCGAAAAGCCAAGGCACCTCATTATGCTGCGAAAAATTACCACACTGGATGGTGGCTTCGTGACGAAGAAATGGCTCGATTCTTTGGCGGAGAGGGCAGCTGGGCAGTGCTTCCCAAATCAGATTGGTTGAGCAATTACCACATCAACTTAGGGGAAGATGATATCCTCGATGGATTTGAAGTGCAGCAGAAGATCAAAGCGCTTCTTGAAATGTATCGTCGTTCCGTGATGGTCGTGCGCCTATTCCCTGGCGGTATGGGCTGGGAAGAAGGCTCAAGAGGATTCGTTGTTCCCAATCACTGGCCGAATCACTGATCAAGCCATTGCTTGAATTCTGTGGTGCGTTCGCGTGCTACAACAACCATTTCAGATTCCATGCCTTTGATCACCAATCGCAAACGACTGTTACTCCACGAAGTGATTTCGAGCAATGACTCCGCTGAAACGACGAATTTTCGATTGATCCGGAAGTAAAGAGAAGGATCCACCGATTTCGCAATCTCATCCAACGAATTATCGAGAGGGTAACTTCTCCCCTCCTTTGTGAGCAGGTAACTCACACGGTCTTCACTGTGGAAGGCCAAAATCTCATTGATATCAAAAAAGCGGAGCTTGTCTCCCACCTTCACCACATAGCGTTGTTTGTAAGAAGCCTTTTGTCCAGCGATTTCCTGCATTAACGCCTTTAGGTCTAGCGATTGACTCGGAGCACTTGGTGCTGAAGCCCGTTCCCATTTTTCAAGTGCCTTGGCTAAGTCGCCCTCAGAAGAAGGTTTTAAGAGATAGTCCACACTCCAATGGTCAAACGCCTTGATGGCATATTGGTCATAGGCGGTCACAAAAATGATCGGAGTTTTCGGTTGAACTTGCTCAAGCGCCTCAAAACTCAAACCATCAGCTAATTGAATATCACTGAAGATGAGGTCTGCATCCGAATGAGCCTGCATAATCTCAATTGCCCCAACTACGCTATCAGCTGTGGCAATTACTTCCCACTCTGGACGCAGTGAACCTAATAAGCGCTTCAATCGCTGCACCGCTCTCGGCTCGTCTTCAATAATCAGAACTCTTTTCATGCTTCATTCTCTAATTCAAGCAGTGGAATGCTCACCGAGAAGTGAGTTTCTGTTTGGGTGATTTCGACCTCGCCCTGAGCGTATGAGTCGTATCGTTTTTGCAGATAACTCAACCCCAATTGACCTGATGGTACTTCGCCATTTTTCAATTGCAAACCGTTGACTACCTCAATGCGATTACCGTTCATGGTAAAGCACACATTCAATGGATCTGCAGTTGATACGACATTGTGTTTGACTGCATTCTCCATTAATAACTGCAATGACATGGGTACTATGTATTTTGCTTTCTGCTCACGCAGGGAATCGACAAACTCTACTTGTAAGTTCTCTGCAAATCGTTCCTTAAGCAGACCGACGTAATCTTCGATAAAACGAAGTTCCTCTTCGAGAGGCACTAGCTCGTGGTCTCGACTGTCAAGTACATAACGGTAAACATCACTCATCTTTCGAATGAAGCGAACCGCTAGTTCTTGGTCATCATACACTAGTTCCGTCAGTACATTCAAACTATTGAAGAGGAAATGCGGATTCAGTTGATTCCTCAGTGCTTCATAACGTTGAACGTACACTTCTTTCTCAAGTCTTTCTGCTTTCACTGCTTGTTCTCTCCATCCTCTGAAGAAACCTACTGAAGTGAGCACGGTACTGATCGAAAGGCTGATAATGACTGCGATCCGTCCGTTGAACCAGAAAAGCTTCCAGAAGTTTTCGCTTTGGAAGAACTCTCCTTGTTCCCATCCGAAAAAGAAGTATCCGAAGGTCAGCTGGATGATTTGAAAGGCGACAAAAGAATAGACAACTAAAGAGAGAAAACCAATGGTCACTCGTTTCCATGGATGAGTCAGCCATGAGATTCGCTCATCTAAGCGGTCTATGATGTACCCGTTTCCTAGGGACTGCGAGTACCAGATCGCCATTGACCAGGTGGTTCCAATCCCGAAGTACCTCCATGAAGTGAAGAGCTTTCCTCCGGTGAAGAAATAGGCCGCTCCAATAGAAACCACAAGTACCACCAGGAAATAGGTCCCGCCGGTACCCATGATCGATTTGATCCAGTTTTTACCTTTCCTGGTCATCTTCCATCAATTGGCGCATTCTGCGTTCTTCCCATTTACGTCCGAAGAAGAAGTTCGAACCGAACACTCCCAATCCGTGAATCGTGAGTCCAACTCCCCAACCGAAGGCTGGCCAGTACCACCATTGGTGATTACTTGTCAATTGATTCAAAATGATCAACCCCGTGATTACAAGAAGGTAGGTGATGAGGTGTGAGTAAAACCCTTTCTCCTCTTCTACTTGCTTACGGACGCGTTCGTATTTCTCTTGATCTTTCATATCGGCAGAATTTCTGGTGTAAGTTAGTTCGTTCATCGTTCACATGATTTAGTTAGACCTCTCAATTGTTCTTTACCCCATGTTGGTCCGAACTCGAAACCTGAGTCGTAGGCATCGAAATTCTTGAGCGCTTCTTGTGCTTCTGCGCAGTACGAGGCCACATCTTGCCCGAAGTACGCTGCTTTACCCATCTTATTACTAATCAGAAGAAACTGCGCTCGTGGATTTGCCGCATCGATTTCAATTGATCGGCCAGCAGCGGCTTGAATCATCGGTGAGATTTGAGGCGCCTTATTCATTTCAGCCATCAATTGAGCGCTGTGATAAAGTCCTTTCAATGCCCACACTTCGCTATTCTCTAGTTGGTCATTGACGAGCTGACTTACAATCGGATCAGCTTTCCCAAGAAGCGTCAATTTTTCAGTTGTTGTGGCATCAAAAGAGGCACTCACAAGGCAAAATGCTTGGTAGTATACTGGTTGCCATTGTTCTGGGTTCGCATCGGCGATTTTTCCGAAATCTGCAGCGAGGTCCGTTAGTTCTTCCACCGATTCCGCGCTAGCGAGATCACGCATACCTTTTTTCATTGCCTTTTCAAAAGCCCCGCTTCCTTCTAGGATTGGAAAAGCGAGGATCAACATGGTGATAAACAGTTTCATAAGTTTCATTTTATGCCGGGCGGCTGGTGACTGATTACATCACAAAAGTGGAAAGAGGATAGGCTAACCTAATGATGGACTTTACCGAACTGTCGAATTTGATGGATGAACTGTTTTCACCCCCGGATTAAACCTTTTCTTCGTAGCCTTGTCTAAAGAAGCTGAACCTGTTAGTTGATGAAAACGCTTTTAACCTTTCTCCTGCTTTTCGCAGGGATCACACTCCTAGCCCAACCGGGAAAAGGCCCTCGTGGAGAAGGCCCACACGAACGTCCGAAAATTGGTGTAATCAATGGAAAGGTAGTCGATGCAATCTCAGAGAAGCCTGTCGAATTCGCCACCATCACCATGCTTTCTCAGCGCGACAGCACAGTAGTAACTGGAGGCGTAACCGATAAGAAAGGGAACTTCTTGATTGAAGAAATCCCCGTTGGCGTATACGTTGTTCAAATCACTTTCATTGGATATGATGTCTTTGAACAACGCGCCATTCGCCTCACTCCTCGAGGCAGTACCACTCATGAATTTGGAACCATCACATTGAATCCTTCCATCGCTGCATTGGGTGAAGCAGAAATCGTTGAGGAAAAACCGATGATGGAGTTGCTCATGGACAAACGCGTATTCAACGTGGATGAAATCATGGGTACCCAAGGAGCTTCCGCAACCGAAGTAATGGAAACGCTCCCATCAGTGGAAGTTGATGTCGATGGGAACATTAGCCTCCGTGGTTCGCAGAATGTGACGGTCTTGATTGACGGAAAACCTTCGGCACTTACTGGAGCTTCGAGACAGGCCTTGTTAGAGCAAATTCCAGCCAGTAGTATTGAGCGTATCGAAGTTATTACGAACCCCTCCGCGAAATACGATCCTGATGGAATGACCGGTATCATCAATATCGTATTGAAGAAAATTAAGCTTCAAGGATTCCATGGGAATGTATCTGTAGCAGTGGGAACTGGGAATCAATACAACGGTTCTTTTGGATTGAATTACCGCAATAAAAAAGTGAACATCTTCACGAACTACAGCTACCGCAGTTCAGATCGATTCAGCATTCGAAATACAGACCGAAGGTCTGCCTTTGAAGACACGGAAATCATACTCAATCAAGCAGGTGACGGCGAACGCACGCGTCAAAACCACACCGTCAAGGCTGGTACTGACATCTACCTCTCACCTTCTTCTACCCTCTCGTTCAGCGGGAATTACAACATTGGAATGGGATCAGATCGTGATTCGGTATTCAATGACCAAGTCTACATTTCTGGAGATCCATATTCAAACTTTAGACGGGACACCGACTCGAATAACGACCGTGAAGGTTACGACCTCAATGCCAGCTTCACGCGCGACATGGCAGGCCAAGACCACCAGTTAGCAGCAGACTTCCGTTGGTCTTCTTTTGAAGGAGGCTCCACCAACGAAATTTCACAGACCGACCTTTTTACTGACCAGGATTTGTTTGACACATTCATCGAATCTGAGTTCAATGAAAACACCGATGACAGTCAAGTACTCGTTGCTCAAGTTGATTATACCAGACCTCTGCATGGCGAGACCGGCAAGCTAGAAGTAGGGTACAAGTCTAACATTCGCGACCTGCTCAATTCGTTCTATGGAGAGGCGCTCGACTCAACAAGCATGGAGGTATTGCCTCAATTAGATCGCAACAACACCTTCGACTACAATGAGGGCATTCATGCCCTATACGCGCAGTACGGAAGGAAGATTGGCAAAGTGAGTTTCCTAGGAGGATTACGTGCAGAACAAGTCTTCACCACTTCGATTCTTATTGACACAGATGAAACATTTGAGAACGACTACTTCTCGTTATTTCCAAGTGGTTACTTCACTTATGAACTGAGTCAAAACGATGAAATTCAGCTGAGCTATAGCCGCCGAATCAACCGACCACGAACGCGTCAGTTGAACCCTTTCCCGAACTACAGCGACAACTTGAATTTACGCCGTGGTAATCCCTTTCTCTTGCCAGAATACACGAATTCATTAGAGCTCACCTACTCGTATCGCACAAAAAAATCGCAGTACGTTGTCAGCGCATACATGCAAGATGTGAATGATGTGATAAGACGGTTTACATCGACAGACAGCCTAGGCGTAAATACCACAACGTACACTAACTTCGCTGGAATGCGCAATTATGGCTTGGAGTTGATCATCAACACTAAGATTGCCAGGTGGTGGAATCTCAGCGTTAGCGGAAATGGTTATCGCATCGAAAACGATGGAACAAACGTAGAAAGTGATCTCGCTACGGAGGCCTACAGTTGGTCAGCACGTGCCACGAGCACCTTTCGTTTCGAAAAAGGATGGCAAGTACAGTTGATGGGATTCTACCGAGCTCCAGAGATTTTCCCCCAAGGTGATTTCAGTGGCTTCAGCTTCATGAACGCTTCAGTGAAAAAGAGCATTCTCGACAACCGAGGAACCGTTTCACTCAACCTCAGAGACGCCTTTGATACGCGTGAATTCCAATTCAGCTCATTCGGAAGAGGGTTTACCCAAGAAGTTTATCGAAAGCGTCAATCAAGGTTCTTAACCTTTACATTCAGCTACCGATTTGGTAAGCTGGAAGCAGGTCGTGACCGTCGACGCGGTGGTGGAGGGTTTGAAGGAGAACGCGGAGGCGGTATGGATGATATGATGGATTAATCATTTCACCTCTTCGTAATCGACGTAATCGCCAATCGAATCTGTGTTCATGTCTTTCTTCTCGCGATTTGGTCGCTGAATCTTCGCTTCACGCTTGCCTGCCTCATAAGCTTTGCGCTTATCTGCAGCACGCCAACGATTAAACCATCTCACCAAGATGGAAACGATCCAGATGATCATCAAGAAACGTAAGACATTTACTAGCATGCGACAAAGTTAAGCAAGGCCAAGAGAAATTCATGTTAAGGAAGCTAAAGCCATCTTGAACTGGTGCTACCGAAGAGAACACTTATCTTGGCAGCTCCAAACAATACGTAGTAATGAAAGACATGCTATTCAAAGCCATTCCTCACACCGTTGCGGTCTTGGTATTCGTCATCCTTTCGAGTGTTTTCTTTAGTCCGGCATATGACGGACATGACCTTCGGCAAGGTGATATCGCGCAGTTCCTCGGAATGTCAAAGGAGATTCGCGACTACCGCGAATTCTATGAAGAAGAGACGCTTTGGACCAACAGCATGTTCGGTGGAATGCCGAGTTACCAAATCTCCTTGCTACAGACTCGGAATGTTCCTAAGATGATTTTCACCGCCATCCGAACCGCCTTTCCTGGTCCGGTTGGAACGGTATTTCTTGCCATGCTCAGCTTTTACATCCTCGGACTTTGTTTGCGGGTCAACCCATGGCTGGCTATGATTGGCGGGGTGGCCTTTGGCTTCTCCAGTGTGCACATACTTTACCTTGCCGCCGGGCACGCTTCTAAGATCAATGCCATTGCTTTGATGCCGGGAGTTCTGGGAGGTGTCTTGCTCGCCTATCGAGGGAAAATGTTCCTCGGTGCTAGTGTTGCGGCCTTGTTCTTGGCCATGCATCTTTCAGCGAACCATCTCCAGATGACCTACTACTTGATCTATTTGATCGCCTTCGCCGGCATCGCTGAGATCATTCGTTTAGCCATGAAAGGCGAAATGGGATCAGCTATTAAGGCTTCTGGGATGCTAGTAATCGGGGCGATCTTGGCCGTGTTACCTAACTTGACCAACATTCTCACGACATATGAGTACAGCAAGTACTCTACGCGTGGTGATTCTGAGTTGACTGTTCTTCCTCCCGCTATTGCGGAAATCGATCCAAATAAAGAGATCAATGATGATGGACTTGAAAAAGACTACATTCTCGAGTACAGTATGGCTCGCGGAGAATTCTGGTCGATGATGGTTCCAAACATCAAAGGAGGAGCAGCTGGTGCAATCGGGAATGACCGCGATCTTTTGAAGGTAGCGGATTCACAGTTCCGTGAAAACGTAGCGCAGAGTAACCGATACTGGGGAGAACAGAACTACACCGGCGGAGCCTTCTACTTTGGAGCACTGATCATGGCCTTGTTCATTGCCTCGCTCTTTGTATTGAAAGACCCGTTGAAATGGGCCTTCCTACTACTTTCGATTTTGGCCATTATTCTTTCATGGAGAACGGCGAGCGGATTGACCGATTTCTTCATCGACAATGTGCCGTTGTTCGGTAAGTTCCGAGATACAAAAATGATGTTGGTTGTGATTTCCATCATGGCACCAACCATGAGCATATTATTGATTGACGAGTTGATCAAAGGCCTTGAGGACAAACGTAAAAAGTGGCTCTTCATTGGTATGGGAGCTGCAGTGCTTCCGTTGATCCTATTCATGGCTGCGCCAAACGTCATGGATTTCATTTCGCCAATGGAAACAGCGCAGTTCAAGGAGGCTATCATCCAGTCAAACAATGACTTCCAGATGGTGGATTTCATTGATGGTCTGCAAGAGTCGTTGGTTAACGTGCGTCAGAAAATCATGTTGAAAGACATCCAGCGCAGCCTCTTAATCATCTTACTTGGCTTCGCGATTCTGGTAGTGTTAACATTGAAAAAACTTGATTACCGAATTGCTATCGCAGTGCTTGGTGTCATCATCATCGGAGACATCTACAACGTTGACCGTCGCTACCTGAATAATGAGAAGAAGGCCGGACAGTACCTCAGTTGGCAGAAGACCATCGACAAGCAATTCCCATACATGGCTAGTCAGGCAGATCAGATGATATTCGACCTAGAGATTCAAAAGAACCCAGAACTCGCGTCGATCGTGAGGGATGCAGTGGAAGATTTCCAGAAAACTGCCAAGGTCAAGTACTTCGCTGATCTTCGTTCGAATGAAAAGGAGATGGCTACGATCAAAGTGCAGCAGTCTGCTCAGTTCGGGATGTTCAATTTGAACACAAACTTCCGTGTATTGAATATCAGAAACCCCTTCAATGATGCACGCACGAGTTACTTTCACAAATCTCTAGGTGGGTATCACGGAGCGAAGCTTGGACGTTACAATGAATTGGTAGAGTTCTACATGCGTACGGAACTTCAGCGCTTCCTGGAGTCAGCGAATACCATTGGTGCAGCGGCACTTCAGAATATGGAGATTGCGAACATGCTGAACGCGCAGTACCTTATCTTGGATCCGAACGGGCAACCACTTCCGAACCCGAATGCGAACGGAAATGTGTGGTTCGTAAAAGATGTTGAATTTGTTGATTCAGCTAATGAAGAGATGGAATCGATGGAGATCTTTGATTCGAAGGTAACGGCTATTGTACACAACGAATTCAAAAACATGGTTCCCGTCGCGATCACTCCTGATTCGACAGCTGTGATTGAGATGACAGAATACAAACCGAACATGATTTCTTACCGCTCGAACGCTTCAACGAAACAGCTTGCTGTGTTCTCTGAAATCTGGTATCCGAAGGGATGGCTCGCGTACGTTGACGGAATTGAACAACCGATTATACGCGCAAACTATGTACTACGGGGTCTTGCTTTGGAACCAGGTGAACACGAGATTGAATTCGTGTTTGATCCAGCGGTTTACCACAGCGGACAAATCTGCTCGCTGGTTGGATCAATCCTGTTATTGATGTTCGTCGGTGGAACTGGATTCATGGCATACCGTCGCCAAGAGACTCCCGAAGCGGCTTAGTGAATGACCGGCGCTGGTTTGATTGAGATTGTATGGTCGTTGGTATTTCTTGCCAGTGCAGTACTTCTTATCCGAAAATGGAGCTTCTTCCGTGTGGAAGGTTTGTCTACACGTACTATCTCTGGAATTTTCCTGCTGAAAATCCTAGCTGGTATTGCTGTTTGGGCGATCTACACTTGGCACTATGAATACCGCGCCGCAAGCGATGCCTATGGCTACTTCGATGATGCCATGATCCTGAATAGCTACTTACTTGAACAGCCTTCCGTTTGGTTCCGATTTATGTTCGGCATCAACCTCCACGCTGAAGATCTCAAACCCGTATTCGAACGTATGGTTCGTTGGACTAGCTCCTACACCTACGGTATCGCGAATGACAACCCAACCGTCATTCGATTGAACATGATCATCGGACTCTTTTCTTTCGGTGCATACCACGTACATACCGTAGTGCACGCGTTTCTGAGTTTGATGGGGCTCACATGGCTCACGCGAATGCTCAAAGATGTTCGGATAGGCAGTTCGAGTGCAATGGTCTTTCTGTCACTTTCACTATTCCCCTCAGTACTTTTTTGGTCGAGTGGAGTGTTGAAAGAAGCAGTATTGCTTTTCGTATTCGGTGGTATTTTTTATGGAATGAAGGCGTGGTTTTATCCCGGTTATCAAAATAGACTTTGGCTCATCCTGTTCACTCTACTTGGGTTCTACATCAAGCCCTATGTGGTAATTAGTCTGTTACCAGCACTATTGGCATATATGATGGTCAAGCAAACGAATTGGAAACCTTGGATCGTTTTTCCGGCAGTTTTGCTGGCTTTCTATGCATTGGCCTCTAGTGCTCATCTTTTCTTTCCAGCTGGGAACCTGCAGTACATTCTTTCGAAAAAGCAGACTGATTTCTACAATGTTGCTGCCATGAATGATGCCGGGAGTGTTGTTGACATATCTCCCATAGAAGAATCAACATTGGGTTTTCTACTAGATGCTCCTGAACGCGTCTGGTTTGCTTGTTTTCGTCCATTGCCCCCTGATTACGCAGGGCTTTTTTACCTCGTACCAATAGGAGAAAGCTTGCTTGCCTTGGGGTTGAGTTTATTGATGTTCATCGTTCTTGCCAGAGGTCGTCTTGCCCTTGGTAGTATTGAATATAGGACACCTGAAGCCTCATTCACTTGGCTGGTGATTTCCTTCGTATTGACATTGGCTATGATCATAGGAAGTTGCGTACCTGTATTAGGAGCGCTTGTTCGATATAAGATCCCTTTCTTATTGCTGTTAAGTGGCTGGATAGGGGTATCCATTTCCGCGCTAGCGAGAACAGAACAATTCAAGTCTGGAGAATGACCCTTCAGCTCGTTTGGCTTTCACTGCGTCTGAAAACCAAGTAGTTTGCAGCATAGATCAAGCGCGATTTTCGTGGTCGTTTTACCTAATAGCCGCATTTGCCGTGCTTGCTGATTGGGTTCGACCCTCTGATGAGTTAGCATTGATGTGGACTTTAGTTAATTGAGCACCAAGTCTGTGGATTTGCTCGAAAATCATGCCTGGCAACGGGCATTCTATCTTCAGATCGCCTTCGGCGAAATCTCAAGCTTCTTCGTTTCGTGGAATGCGAGAGGTGGATTAATTTCATCTCTTGGATTTGGGAGTTTATCCATTCTATGGCTGCTGTTCACCTTCACCTCACTTGCATTATGGTTTACCATTCGAAGACAATTTGAACTGCATCTCAAAGCAATGATATTCAGCGACGCATCTTCTTTTGTTGCCGTAACTTTAAGACTTTGGTTTCCCATTTTGGTTCCTATATATAGCGACCTCATACCGGCCTGTCAAGTGGTATCATGGCTAAGCTAGGGGCCGAATCTCATCTTTGCATGTTGGCTAATGAGGAAGCTGCCTGAGGCTCAAGAGTCTGGGAAAACAAGCGCAGTCAAATTTATAGAATCGTGAACCCTAGGTATGCGAGGGTGTTATCTTTGCTGTGATGTACTGTCGAAATTTCAAGGAATTCAAAGAAGGGGCAGCTCGCAAGAGCCCAACAAATGCTTTTGTAGCTGATACAAACGGCATTGGTATTTCTTTGCACTCGGCGTTAACCGAAAACATTAGAGACTGTTGGGACAAACTGGTTGGTGATGACACCATCTTTTTGCATTCGCGTTACTTTGATGCGTTGGGCCCACTGGGTGAATCACTTGAATACCGTTTTGCCTGTTACACTTCAGGCGACGATATCATAGGTATCGCGGCATTCCAGATCACCAAAGCCATTGGTTCAGATCTTGGATCCAACATTGAGAATAACGGCACGCTAAGTCGGCTAACCAATAAATTCTTGCGCAATCGCAAGATTGAGTTCAATGTATTGGTGCTCGGGAACAGTTTTGCCAGCGGCGAACACGGTTTCCGATTCAAGAAGGAGATACCCCGTGATACGCAGATTCAAGTTCTAGTGAAGACCACGGAAATCATCAAAGTGGAAGAAAACAAAAACGGGAAGCGTATTTCAGCCACGTTGATCAAAGACTTCTACCCTGAATCTTTCCAATGGGCAGATCGTTTTTCTGGCAATGGCTTTTCAGAGTTCTTCGTTGACCCGAACATGATCATGCCGGTAAAAGCTTCTTGGAATAGCTTCGAAGATTACTTGAATGCTCTCACTTCGAAGTACCGCACAAAGGCAAAGGCTGCTATTCGTAGATCAAAAGATATTGAGATTAGAGAGCTTTCTCCTGAAGATATGACCATTCTAGAATCGGATCTACTCCGACTCTATGAACAAGTATATGATCGTGCTGATTTCAAACTTGGTAAGCTCGACGCAAGATGTTTCTTCAATTTGAAGCAGCATCTTGAAGAGTGTTTTTCTTTGAAAGGTTTTTTTTTGGAAGGGAAGCTGGTTGGGTTCCAGAGTAGTTTCGTGTACGACGATTGTCTCGATTGTCATTTTATTGGTATCGATTACAAATTGAATCACAAGTATGCCATCTATTCTAGGATGCTTTACGAGTACATTGACATGGCCATTCAACGCAAGGTGTCGAGGATTTCATTCGGACGTACAGCGATGGAAATCAAGAGTACGGTTGGTGCTTTTCCGGTAGATATGAAAATCTACATTCGACACCGTGCGAAGGCTTCGAATCAATTGCTCAAATTGATCTTTGGCTACGTCAAACCAAGTGAATTCAATCAACGCGTTGCGTTCAAGGAAACGGAGCTCAAAGAACTGCCCATACCCCATAAAGAAGAATCGGCCACCAAGGCCAGTTAGGATCAGAGAACAGGACATTGACAGATAACTCGACCCCACAGATCAACGAAAAATTTCTCCTGTTCATTTTAGGGGCAATCCAATTCACACACATCGTAGACTTCATGATAATCATGCCGCTGGGAGACATCCTTCAGCGGGAATTGAATATCAACCCTTCAGAATTTTCAGTGCTCGTCTCTGCTTATCCTCTAGCGGCCTTTTTGAGTAGCCTTTTCGGGGTATTCTTCTTGGACAAATTTGACCGAAAGAAAGCTCTAGTTATTGCTTATACAGGATTTATTCTTGGAACCGCTTCTTCAGCGTTAATCCCAACAACGGCTGACCACACTTTGAATTATTACTTGTTCATTGTAACACGTGTCGCGACCGGGCTTTTTGGTGGAATCCTCGGTGCCTTAGTCCTATCGATTGTGGGAGATATCTTCCCTCTTGCACGACGAGGGTCAGCCATGGGTATGGTGACTATGGCCTTCTCGCTGGCTGCTGTCATGGGAGTACCACTAAGTCTGTACTTAGTCAATCAATTTGATGGAAACTGGCACCTCCCCTTCTACTTTGTGTCGGGGCCCGGGTTCTTCATCATTCTGCTTTCGTTGTTTGGCGTGCCTTCAATGCGCGATCATTTAACCAATCAGCAACAACGTCCGCACCCGTTTGAGACCATTCGAGTAGCTGCAAGAAGTAGTAATCAGCAACAGGCCTTGTTGCTAATGATCCTGTTGATTCTAGGTCAATTTACCGTCATTCCATTCATCACTCCATACATGATTAACAATGTTGGATTGACCCAAGATGAGATTCCATTGATCTACCTGATTGGAGGAGCTTGTACGGTGATTTCATCGCCATTGGTAGGAAAGCTCGTTGATCGTTTTGGAAGAAAAAAGGTGTTCTATGGAATGGCCACTCTTTCGATGGCCCCTTTGTTATTGGTTACTCATCTTTGGCCTATTTCACTGTATATCGTCTTGACCATTTCTGGTTCATTTTTCATTTTCATTTCCGGACGAATGATTCCGGCGAATACAATGCTCACTTCGGTGGTAAAACCTGAAAACAGAGGCGGGTTCATGAGTCTAAACTCAAGCGGACGATCCTTAGCCGGCGGTGCAGCCTCTTTGATCACCGGGGCTATCGTCACACAAGATTACGAAGGTGCCCCGCTCGAGCATTTTGGCATTGTAGGTGTGATGGCATGTGGGTTTACCTTGCTAGCGATGTACTTGGCATATGGCCTAGTGGAGGGTAAATAAGCTTCCGCGTTAGCGTAAAATTCCATATCTTCCAGAGTGTTACACCTTAACCTTCACAAAACATGCGACCTGAGTATACCCTCTGCAAGAAGGTCATTGCGATCTTTTTACCAGCACTTGTTCTCTTTAGTTTTTCGTCCTCGGCACAGTGGTTAGACTGGTCAGACGAAACAGATACTCGACTCATTCTCACCTCTGTTGCCAATAGTGACGATGAGGAAAAAGATATCTCCGCAGCCGATCTTAACAATGACGGATTGACGGATGTCGTTGTCGTTAGAAAGGAACCATTCTCGAATCCCTCGGAACCAGCAAAATCAGACCTTCTTCTCATGAATACCGGTGGTGTTCTTGAAGACATGACCGCGACTTACGCACCTGAGTTTATCTCAAATGTGAGTTTCGCACGTGACGTCTATATCGGAGACTTTGATGGCGATGGATGGCAAGATGTGATCATTGCCAACACCTTCGACCAAGGCCCGCAGTACTATCGCAACATGGGAGATGATGGTAATGGAAACTGGCTAGGACTTGTGGATGAATCTGCATCTCGTTTCCCTGCTGCGCTTGATGATACTCCACTTATTTGTGCGGTATGGGGTGGTGATGTAAACGGAGACGGTTTCGAAGATATTTATTTCACGAACTATCGCGTCAACGGTGGTGGAGGAACTGCCAAAGATTTTCTTTTCATGAATGATGGAACTGGTGTGTTTACCGAAGAAGCGGAAGTGCGCATGGGAGACCTTCGCAACTCAGCTTTCGGAACAGCATGTCAAATTGTAGACATCGACGGCGACGGTGACAATGACATTGTCAAAGTAACGACCCTCTTCAATGTTTCACCTTGGAACTCGCGTGGTTGTATCATCATGTATAATGATGGAACAGGTAACTTCTCTAACTGGCAGAACATTGCTACCGGACAGTCGCCTTACATGATTGAAGTGCGCGACTTCACGGGTAACGGACAACTAGACATCTTCGTGGTAGATGATGGTTCTGACCGCTTGTTTGAAATTACAGCGGTTGACCCTGATGTGAGCGTAACTTTCACACAAACTAACCTCGGATTCAGCAGTTCAAATGGTTTCGGTGGAAACGTTCACGCGGCTGACATCGACAATGACGGTGACCTCGACATCGCTGTTAATGATGTTGACGTTGATATCCCTCCATGTAATAGTGGACGTCGCATGGCGATCTATGAAAACGTAAACGGAGTATTCTCTGATCCTTATGGAACAGATGATTTCCCGTGGGTTGAGAATAGCTACGACATGGCTTGGCTCGACATCAACAATGATGGTCTTATTGACTTCATTTCTGGTGGTTGTGCTGGTTACGGAGTACACATGTCGGATAACTGTGATCTCATTGAGACCTCCGCAGATTATGATCTCGATGGTATCCCGGATGCGTGTGATGAATGTCCAACCAACCCAGATCCAAACTGTACTCCAGGTATAGAATTCCCGATTGTAAGCACTGATCATTCGATAGCACGTCAATGGAATGAACTCACACTGGCTAGTATCCGTGGAGACTTTGCTCGTCCAACAGTACACGCTCGTAACCTCTTCCACACCTCACTTGCGATGTGGGATGCGTGGGCTGTATTTGATGACGAAGCATGTACCTACCTACTCGGCCAGACATTGAATGGATTTGACTGTGAATTCACTGGATTCCCAGCACCTGTGGATGTAGATGCGGCTCGTCATGCAGCCATTACCTACGCTTCTTACCGTATTCTTCAGCATCGATTCCAAAACTCGCCTGACGCATCACTTCTTCAACAAGGGTATGACAACCACATGATGGTCTTGGGTTACGATATGAACTTCACCGATGTGAACTACGCAGGTGGTGACGCTCGTGCACTCGGAAACTACATCGCACAGTGTGTGATTGATTATGGTCTTCAAGATGGATCGAATGAGGCTAATGACTACGGCAACACGGCATACTCACCGGTCAACCCGCCGTTGATCGTTGATAATCCAGGAAACCCTACGATTGTTGATCGCAACCGCTGGCAGCCGCTAACGCTTGATCTATTTATCGATCAAAGTGGTAATGAGATTCCAGGCGAAACGCCTGATTTTCTTTCTCCAGAATGGGGAGGTGTACATACATTCGCGTTGAGCGAAGACGATAAGATTACCCTCAACCGTGATGGGTTCGATTACGAAATCTACCACGATCCAGGTGCGCCACCATACCTTCAACTGGATGGTTCAGGAGATTCAGATCTCTACCAATGGGGCTTTGCTATGGTTTCAATCTGGTCAGGGCACTTGGATGCCACTGACGGAGTAATGTGGGATATCTCTCCAGCATCGAATGGAGATCGTGATGTGTTACCGGAGACATTCGCTGACTTCGGAACTTTCTACAACCAAACAGGTGGTGGTACAGCTAGTAACGGTCACGCAGTGAATCCTGCAACAGGGGCGCCTTATGTTCCGAACATGGTTCCACGTGCTGATTACGCCCGTGTACTCGCGGAGTTCTGGGCAGATGGTCCAGATTCAGAAACACCACCCGGGCACTGGTTCTCTATTTTGAACTACGTAAGTGACCACCCGGATCTTCAAAAGCAATTCATGGGCGCTGGTCCTGAATTGGATGAATTGGAATGGGACGTTAAGTCGTACTTCATGATGGGTGGCGCGATGCATGACTGTGCTATTTCAGCATGGGGTATCAAAGGATGGTACGATTACTTGCGTCCGATCTCTGCGATTCGAGCAATGGCAGAACTCGGTCAAAGCTCAGACCCACTAGGAGATTCATATAACCCAGCAGGTTTACCATTGGTTCCTGGTTACATTGAAGTGATTCAATCAGGAGATGCACTTGCAGGTGCAGGAGATGAAAACGTTGGAAAAATCAAGCTTTGGGCTTGGCGAGGGCACAAAGCCATCAACAATGTCGACGTTGACGAAGCCGGTGTTGGTTGGATCCTAGCTGAAGAATGGGAGCCTTACCAGCGTCCTTCTTTCGTAACTCCTCCATTTGCAGGATACGTTTCAGGTCACTCAACTTATTCTCGCGCTGCCGCGGAAGTCTTGACACTTCTTACAGGAGATGAATACTTCCCCGGCGGAATGGGAGTCTTTGATGCGCCACAGGATGAATTCCTTGTTTTCGAAGACGGACCAAGTGTAGACATTCAACTGCAATGGGCAACCTACCGTGATGCTGCAGATGAATCAGGACTATCACGTATCTGGGGTGGTATCCACCCTCCTGCGGATGATATTCCTGGTCGTAAGATTGGAATTGAAGTTGGTATTGATGCCTTCAACGCAGCGATCAGCTTCTTCGGTGATTCAGACTACGATGGTCTGTGTGACGCGCATGATTTCCCATGTCTTGGAGACTTCAACAACGATGGTTTCCGCGATGTTGCTGACCTTCTTGTTTACCTCGGAGATTATGGATGTACTTCAGGCTGTGTAGCTGATGTAGATGGTGACGGACAAGTAACAACGTCTGACTTGATCAACGTGATTCTACCAACCTTCGCGATTCCTTGTGAAGGACCATAATTATTAAAAAAGCGATCGATGTTTGACTTATCTTTTGGCTATGTCAAACATCGATCTCATCATTGAAGAACGCAGCCGAGATATCGGCGAATTTCTTGTTGGAAGGATCTTACCTTTTCGTAAAAAGCGCATGGTGGGTCCTTTTATTTTTATCGACCATATGGGCCCATCCCTCATGGGTGGTAAGCGCTATATGGACGTAGATCAACACCCTCATATCGGCTTGAGTACGCTTACTTACATGCTGGAAGGTGAGATCATGCACGAAGACAGTATTGGAACCAAGCAGCGCATCTCTCCAGGATCTGTGAATTGGATGACAGCTGGAAAGGGAATCTCTCACACCGAGCGCACCCCCCAAGACTGGCGAGACGGCACAACCTTTCAAGTACATGGCTATCAAATCTGGGTAGCCCTACCTCGAGAGCATGAGTTTATTGAACCCTCCTTCCATCACACCCCTGCGAATGAACTTCCAATATGGCTGACAGATGGCGCTACATATAAGTTGGTAGCAGGCAAAGGGTTTGGTAAAGAATCTCCGGTGCCGGTATACTCTGATCTATTCATGGTTGAAGTCACAGCTGAAGATGAACACCGTCTTGAAATCAATGGTGAAATGCAAGGTGAAATTGGTGTCTGTATAGTCAATGGTAGTGTTAAGGCATGCGGTGAAACCATAGAAAAAGGAAACATGATGGTCTCGAAGGCGGAGAACATCTGTGATATCACGCTTGCCGCTGGCACGCACGTCTTCCTCTTCGGAGGGACACCCCTTCCTGAGGAACGATTCATTCATTGGAACTTTGTCGCTTCTTCAAAAGAGACTATAGAACAAGCCAAACAAGCTTGGATCAACAAGGAATTCCCGAAAGTGCCCGGAGATGACAGTTACGTTCCTTTACCTGGGGCGTAATTAATTCTTCGTCCAGATGCGTGTGTCGAGCGCCATGTGTTCGACGATCTTCTGGAACGACTCAATTTCACTGAGGTACTTCCCGAAGTATTCTGGTCCTTGAATCTTCGTACGAAGATCAACCGCAAAGTAATCACGCTGCCATGGAATGGTCATATACATTTGACCATCGCGAAGAATCACGATAGGTAATGCCTTCTCTCGTTGGTAGATTTCGAAGATGCTCTCGAGCACTTTCGGAGAAAGAAGGTAATACGCTAATTGAGGATCTGGGGCAGTCACTTGATACAACTCGTTAAGCTGTGCGTTTTCAAGATTAATAGGCCTTCCCGAAGTGCTGAATTCATCTGAAAAACGATCGCCGTATTTCACCAGTTTCTTCGGCATCATATAAACACTACCGTGGAACTTCTTGTGGAAATCCGCATGCAGAAAGAGCCCTCGATAGAACTTTACCTCATCACGAATTAATAGGCCACCACTGCTACTGCTACTTCCTCCGTGGTCGCTTGACATGTCTCCATCCGAAGTCAGCAAGCGCCAAATAATGAATGGAAGCAACAAGATTAAGAGGAAGATAAAACCGATGGTTTTACCCCAGTTAATCGGGTAACTATAGAATTCTACCTCATTGAAATCAACCTTCACACCTTTGATTTCTCCTGACACGCGATCTTCCCCTTCAATACGCTCAGCCTTCTTGAATAGGGAGCTATTGAAGATACCGCTAGCCTTGATCGATTCCATATTCAACCCTTCTGGGTCATAGGTGTACTCAGGATATAAGCGTTTGAAAATTTCAGGAAGCAGATTCGTTTTAAGATACTCTTCATATCGCTCAATTGGAACCGGCACCAAGCTTAATAAGAAGGCCGCTAAGGCCGCTCCGAGAACATACAAACCTACAGGAGGAAATATGATCGCGATGACGATACCCACATAGATACCCGCCACCAATAGTTTGAAGAGTAGTCCAACGGTGAATCGGTAAAAGAACTGCAGGGTTCTAGCCCGTGCACGTCTCTTCTCTAATTTATCAGCCTCTTCTTGTAGAAAGCCAGCGTGCGATTCTTCCATCAAACTCCAAATAGATTCCCAATATTCGGGTTCTTCGTATCACCCTCAGTAGCTTGGAAATAAGTTCCTTCCTTCGCATCAAATGCTGCTCCGAAGATATTCCCTGGGAAAGTGGTGATCATGTTGTTGATGTTCAGCACAGCACTATTGTATGCACGGCGAGCTGCGCTGATCTGCTCTTCTGTTTCAGTCAAGTTGCGCTGAAGTTGAAGCATGTTGGTGTTTGATTTGATCTCAGGGTAATTCTCCATGCTAACGTTGAGCGCTCCCATGGCTGAACTAAGTTCACCTTCCATTTGAAAGCGTTCAGCACTGCGCTCTTCCGCGCTAGCGATACCAGAACGAAGACTGGTAATACGTTCGAACAACTCAGTCTCATGCTTCATGATCGTCTTCACAGACGAAACCAAATTGGGGATCAAATCTGCGCGCTTCTTCAACTGAACATCCATACCGCCGTAGCTGAAGTCAATATTGTTGTTGGCTCGCTTGATACGGTTATAGTAACTAATGATTACAGGAATGGTGATGAAAAAGATGGGCAAGGTCACCAAGATGAACACGAAGATGAGGACTTGCGCTGTAGATTTCGACATAGCTCTAATTTCGGCTGAAGATAAGGGGTTCAGACCACAAATGCTTTCCTAATTTTGCGTCAATGCAGCACGCTTTGCAACATCATTTACCTGAGAAAGCGAGAGAGATTCCATCTCCTAGCCTCTTCACTTTCCCATTTTATTATGAGACACATCCATTGTGCCTCCTAGCAGCAGAACAGCTTCAAGCCATGCTTCGTGCTGATCAACAATGGGTTGAGTATTTCGCTGAGGGCGATCGAGGGAAAATGTTTGGTGTATTGGTCGTTGAAGATGAGCTCCAGAACCGCTCCTATCTAGCGGCCTATTCAGGTAGTTTAGACATGAAATTGCAACGGTCTATTTTTGTGCCAAATATTTATAACGCTTTCGAAGAAGACACTTTTTTTGATGAAGGCGTGAAACGCGTTACGGCCTTGACTACTGATCTCGCTAGCGCGGAATCGGATCCTCGTCTTGAGCAGTGCAGAGCTGAATTAGAAGGATTGCGGATCCAATCAGAAGAGCGGATACATCAGCAAAAGGCCAAGATGAAATTCGCGAAGAAAGAACGCGATGCACTGCGAAAACAAGCGCAAGGTTTTCCCGCACCCGAACGGTCAGCTTTAGAGCAAAAACTCATTAAAGAGAGCGTGGGGCTCAAAACCCAACTCCGAAAGATTCAAGAAGAAGAGGCCGCCAAGCAAGCGCGTTTGGAGGGTATGCTTCACGATTTAGAGTCATCGGTCAATGCCCTTCGTGAGCAGCGAGCTCAACTTTCTAATTCCCTTCAAGAACGCCTCTTTGGGAATTTTGAAATTTTGAATGGGAAGAATGAACGTTCTGACCTTCTGAGCATTTTCAAGGCGTTTGGTGACCTTCAACCTCCAGCAGGTTCAGGAGATTGTGCCGCTCCAAAGTTGCTTCACTACGCCTATGAACACGGATTGAAACCAATCTGCATGGCGGAGTTCTGGTGGGGTACCTCTCCGAAAGGAGAAGTTCGTAAACACAAAATGTTCTACCCAGCCTGTCGTAGTAAGTGTGAACCAATTCTTGGTTTTATGCTCCAAGGCCTCGATGTGGAGGATAACCAAATTGGTCAAGAACCGGATCCTTCTCTGTCTGTCGAAGTTATTTATGAAGATGAGCAAATTGCCATTATCAACAAGCCATCAGGACTGCTTTCGGTACCTGGAAGGACAGTTTCAGATTCAGTCTCTGAACGGTTGAAGTCTATGTTTCCATCTGCCGAAAACCCATTAGTGACACACCGGTTGGATATGCATACATCAGGTCTAATGATCGTGGCTAAGGACTTAGGGGCATACAAATACATTCAGCGCCAGTTCATCAAGCGAAGAGTGCAAAAGCGTTACGTTGCTTTACTCGATGGAACACTCATAGAGGACGAAGGTGTGATTGAACTTCCGTTGAGACTCGACGTGAATGATCGTCCACGTCAGATGGTGGATCATGAGTTGGGGAAAGCTTCCGTAACTCATTGGAAAAAAGAAGCGGAAGTTGACGGAAAAACTCGGGTACTCTTTTTTCCGAAAACAGGAAGAACACATCAGCTTAGAGTGCATGCCGCTCATCAAGAAGGATTGGATACTGCGATTGTGGGAGATGATTTATACGGTACTAAAGCAGACCGCCTTCACCTGCATGCTGAGAAGGTTACCTTTATGCATCCAGCTACACGTGAGATCTTGACCTTTCAGTTAAAGGCGCCTTTTTAATTACACAGTGAAGAGCTCATCTTCGTAGCAATACAGCCAAGTCTCACCCGGTTCCGCGCTAGCGATAACCGCATGATTCGAATCATGATAATGTGCCCGAGCATGCTTATTTGGAGAGCTATCACAACAGTGAGTTTTACCGCAAACCTGACAGGTGCGCAAATGAACCCAAGTACTGCCCATTTTCACACATTCTTCGCATTCAAAGACTCCCGGTTTACGGTTGGCTTTAGCATCATCTAGATGAGAACAAGTCTTGGCTTTCATGTTGCCTGATTTTTGGTTCGAAGAAATAGGAGTGTGATCACGCCCATGACGAAGAAGATCACCGCTCCAATCATGAAAACGTTCGTCCCAAGTGTTTTAAACAGAATCCCCCCGAGAATTAGTCCGAGTACGCTACCAAGGCTACCCATACTATTCCCCCACCCCATAATGCTGCCTTGATTGGTATGATCTCCTTTACCTGAAAGTATTGCCATAAAGCTCGGCCAAAGCAATCCGTTCCCAACGGATAGAATAATGTTTGCGACATATAGGATGGCGATGTTATCCAACTCCAAGAGTAAGAATGCACCTCCTAAACAAAGAGCGCCTAGAAATACAATTTGGAAGTTCTTGAGGACCTTGTTCAGCTGAGGCAGTCCGAAGATATTGACAATAAAAATCACTACTGAAGAAATCGCAAGAAAGCCCCCGAGTTGTGACGGATCCCAGCCAAGTTTTTGGGTCGAGTAAATGGGGAATGCCGAGTAAAACAGACTAAATGCCAGAAAAGTCAGGAAGTACATGATGAGCATGACGCCCAAGCCTTTGATCTTCAGTAAATCTTTGAAACGATTGTTTGGTTTGTCTTCTACAGGGGCGTTGCATTCTTTGTGTGCTCCTCCGAAAAGTCTTCCTACCACGCTTTTGTGCCTTATGGGTTGGCAATCGTCTTGCTCCTTGTTCGGAAGCCAGACCATGATCATGATCATCGTGATCAGTGAAATGCCTGTAGCTAAAAAAACTGGAAGCAGTTCTTCCAAAACCGTGGCAGCAAGAATACCTGCCAGTGCAGGTCCGAGTACAAATCCCAAACTCGAAGAAGCACTCATATAGGAGAAGTTCCTAGTACGGTTCTCTTCAGTGGAAACATCTGATAAGTAGGCGTTAGCTACAGAGATATTTCCTCCGGTGAAACCATCCACTGCTCGCGCAAGAATGAGTACGAGTAGCGGCAGGGTGATGAGGTATTCAGCTGACCCCATGATATTCACTTCGGCAGGAAGAAAGTAGGCTACGATGAAGAGAATCCAGGCCAATAGTGTTCCGGCTTGACTTAAGAGCAGTACTTGCTTTCGTCCGATATTGTCAGACAACTTCCCTAGAATTGGCGACCCTATTAACTGGAAAACGGGGTATACCGCACCGATAAAACCATACATCACGGCATCGCCCCCCATTTTCGTCACAAGGAAAACAAGCAGTGGTAATACGATACTGTAGCCAAGAAGTCCGACAAAGTTCACGGATAGGATAGGAATGACCTCTTTGCTAATACGTTGCGCCATTGGATGAAGGTAGTGATGAATTATCTGAACTTGCCCCTTGACAGAACGGATTTAGTTGTTAAATTTGCGTCCGCCTTCAACGGAAGGCATAAGCGAGAATAGCTCAGTGGTAGAGCACAACCTTGCCAAGGTTGGGGTCGCGAGTTCGAATCTCGTTTCTCGCTCAAGAGCTGTCTTAAGGGCAGCTTTTTTAATTTTGAAAGACCAATGCTTGAACGCAGGTCATCCGCCCGGATGGTGGAATTGGTAGACACGAAGGACTTAAAATCCTTTGGCCAGCAATGGCCGTGTGGGTTCAAGTCCCACTCCGGGTACTTTACGGGAGATAGTTGAAAAACTGTCTCCCTTTTTTTTGTCCAAATTTTTGAATCCATTGTTATACTTAGAAAGCAGAGCTATTGCATTATTGAAAACTGGGGTTCGATACTCTCCCTCAATAATCAGAAGCTTCTCAGCTAAGATGGAACCAAGGATTTTGTGCTTCACGCTTACATGGGCTTCCTCAAACACCTTTGCTAGATTCGAGATGAAATAAACCGCATAATCCAAATACTGCTTAATCTCATCTCCTCCCTTCACAAGATTAGTTTCACGTTCCTTTAGCTCGTATAATCTGCTCTCAATCCTTTCCTTCTTTACCTTATACGTTTCATTGTCAATGGTTTTGTCCAGTAGTCTATCCAACAGGCTGTCCTGTTGCTTTCTTATTTCTGTAATAGTTTGTCGTAGGTCTCTCAATTGCTTCTTGGTAGTTTGATTGTTCTTGTCTAGTGAGTGGTTTACCATTTCTTTGAATAACTCTGTTATCTCTTCGCTTGGAGTGATTTCGTTTAAGGAGCGCATGAACTGGTCATGCGCCTCTTTAGCTTTTATTCTGTAATTGCATCCTTTTCTCGTATTGCAATGGTAGTAATAGTGCTTCTTCTTCGTTTTGCTCAATGAGCCGCTTCCAGTAAGGTTACGACCACACTTTGGGCAAGTCATGTAACCTCTCAATGGAAGATTAGGATCGGTAGCAGCAGGCTTATTTTTAAACCTGCTTTTCTCTCCTATAATTCGTTGAACTCTTTGAAATAACTCCGCTGAAATCAATGGTTCGTGGAGACCATCTACCAACTGAAAGGGCTCATTTTTGTATTCTGGAATTGGAATTTTACCCGCATAGACAATGTTTTTGAGCATCCTGTTGAGGTTGCTTTTTGAAAGCTTGACCAATTCACAGCTATGCTTCTTCATTATCTCATTCTGTGAGTAGCTTCCAGAGCCAAAATCTTCAAAGACCTTTCTAATCACTCTGGCTTTGTCTTCATCAACTTGCATCAATGTTTTTCCTGAAGCGTCTTTACCTGATTTGTAGCCTATTGGTTGGGAGTATATCCATCTTCCTTCTTTAAGAGCTGCTCTACTTCCTGCAATGACTTTGTTGCTTCTGTCTTTATTGTCAATTTCAGGGATGCTCAGGTGAATACTAAGCATTAAGATGTTCTGGGGCACTTCAAAGTCAATCCATTGTTCACTAGAATTAACCTCTATTCCCATTTGGTTAAAAACCGTTAGAATTTGATAGGACTCTGAAATGTTTCTAGAGAATCTACACCATTTATGCACTAACAAATAATCTACTTTGTTCTTGTTCTTCGTGCAGAACTCCATTAATTGGGTAAAGGCTGGTCTTGCAAACGTTTTGGCAGAAAAGTCCTCCGAATACTCCTTGATAATCTTGATTCCTTTTTGCTCACAGAATCGCCTTAATTCCCTTTCTTGATTCCCCAGACTAAATCCTTTGTCCTTTTGCTCTGTTGTG
>JAKVAX010000015.1 GCA_022447625.1 Flavobacteriales bacterium
TTGTGAAGACGTTTTCCTGTTTTTATCATGGTGATTTTCCGCTTAAAAGCGGTCAACCTATTTCAGGGAATGACATGCAGTGGAATACGCATACTTGATACCAACGCCTGATAAGCGAAGTTGTAACTTTCGAACCACCCCCACCGTCACACCCACATGCTACCGAAACCGCTACTCGTTACTTTCCTTTTCTTATTTATGATGGTTTTACCAGCGGCGGTAGCTGCGCAGGTGGTGGAAGGCACTGTTTTGGATATGGACGGTGCGCCACTCCCATACGCGAGCGTGTACATCGAGAGTACGACCATTGGGGTATCTACGGATATCAAGGGGCGATTCCGAATGGAGGTGCCTGAAGGAACCGAGCGATTGGTGATGAGTTTCGTTGGGTACAAGCCACAAACCATAACACTTCCAGCATCTTTTGAGACGCACTATGTCAGTGTGGAATTAGAGGTTTCGAGCAATGAGATTAAGACCGCGGAAATCGTTGGTGACACTAAAGATCGGGCGAAAACCATCATGGATCAGGTGCGAGCGGCACGGAAGAGCTTCCGCGATTCTCTGAAGACGTATTCGAGTTCCATGTACACCAAGATCAAGCTGGAGAAGGAGTTTCAGCCTGAGATTGATTCGTTACCTCTGGGGGAAGAAGTGGGGTTGGCCAAGGAGGGAATCATCATGATCGAATCTACCGGACGAGTAGATTTCCAACGGGCTGAGAAGTACTATGAATTCATCGAAGGCTACCGAAATTACGAGGAGAAAGAGGTTTACACTGGTAAGAGCTTGACCCTTCAAGCGAGTATTGGTCCAGAAGACATTGCACCAATACGCAGAGGGGCACCGAACAAGTATGTGCTGTGGAACGGCCTTCCGGATTGTGACTTCGATTTTTACGAGAACCGCATCGACTTTGACAAAATTTCTTCGAAGCCCATCTTAAGTCCGATTGCAGCGAATTCAGGCTTGACGTACCGTTATGATTATGATGGTATGCTCTACGAAGGGGAGCAGGTGGTGCATAGAATCAAGGTGTCTCCATTGAACTCATCGGAAGCACTTTTTGAAGGGATTCTATTTATCGAAGACGGCACGTGGGCCTTGAGAGGAGTAGATTTAGAGTTGAATCCGCGTGGTATTGAGTACTGCGAGCGCTTCCGGATTATCCAGAACTATGAGCGTGCTGAGAATGGAGCTTACGTTCCCGTTCGTCGTGTAATTGACTACAGTATCCCTGATGGTTGGCAACGCATTATCGGGAAGGTCATCATGCATCAAGATGACTTTGTAGTCAACCGTGATTTCAGCTTAGGACACTTCTCTGGTGAGGTCAAGAAATTCGAAGAAGACGCCTGGGAACGCAACCCTGAGTTCTGGACAGAGATTCGTCCGATTACCCTAGATACTCTCGAGGCGAAGTTCGTCGCTCGTGCCGACAGCATTGAAGAGTATCTCGGAAGTGATGAGTACTTCCACAAGCTCGATAGTGCCTTTAACCGAATTACATGGTGGTCACCTTTAGTGGGAGTGGGGCATCGCAATCGGGTCAAAGGCAATGAGTGGTATATCGAAGGATTAGTAGGTCAGATTAATCCAGTTGGTATTGGAGGATATCGGCACCGATTACCGGGGAATTACCAACACACTTTTGCCAATGATGATATCATTGATGTTGATGGTTTCATTGACTACGGTTTCCGAAACAAGGACGTCAAAGGACGTGTCGGATTGGGCTACACTTATCGTCCTGACAAAGCCATGCGCACTTACGTTAGAGTGGGCGATTTTTACGAGATCATCAATGACCGAGCGAGCATTGAGCAGTACTTCAGTCGGAGTAATTACTCTCGCAAACAGACCTTCTTGATCTCGCAGCGCATGGAGCTGTTTAATGGCTTCTATGCCGAGGCTCGATTTGATTATGCAGACCAAATCCCATTGAAGGACATAGCCTTTGCTGTTTGGTCAAATGAATTGTTCGGTGAATTGAATCAACCCTCAGATTTCCAGCGTTATACAAAGTCTGAAGTGCAGTTGGAAGTTAAGTGGAGAATCAACCAAAAGTACGTTTGGAAACGCGGAAGAAAGGAAGTGTTGGGGACTGACTATCCGACGCTGACTTTCGAGTACCGTAAGGGAATTCCAGGACTGTTTAACAGTGAAGTGAAGTTCGATTTCTTCGAGGTTGGTGCTGATCACGAAATGACCTTAGCTCGATTTGGAGACCTCCACTGGCAAGCTTCGATGGGGTCCTTCTTCCAGAAGGAGAGTTTGCGCTTATTGGAGTACAAATACTTCCGCGGTAGCGACCGCTTCTTCTTCAGTGACCCTTCGGGAACATTCCAGTTATTGGGGCCAACACTTACGACTGCCGATGGATACTTCCAAGTGAATGCCATCCACCATTTTAACGGGACGATACTCGGGAAGGTACCTCTGTTGAACCGACTCAAACTAGAGCTCGCTGCAGGGGGAGGAAGCTTAGTTCTAACAGGAGAAGATTTCCGCCATGCTGAGGTCTTTGCCGGCTTGGAACGTACCTTCCGTATTAAGGGGGAACTCTTCCGTTTGGGTGTCTATGGTGTGACTTCCGACAACAACTTCGAACAAGCAGATTACACGTTGAAGGTGGGGATCAACTTCTTCAATACGTTTACGAATGAGTGGGAATACTAGGACTTCGCTTCGCTTCGTGGGGCTTATGGCTCAAGGCCTAAGGCTTATGCCTTTTTCCTTAGTTGCACTTTGTGGTGGTGATGGTGGAGAGGACTTGAGTTTCTATGTTCTCGTAATACTCGCGTTCTTCTTTGTCTAGTAAGTTGATACCCGATTCTATTCTGGATTCGTGGATTCCGATTTCGAGGCACTTTTGGTAGACGGTGTGCAGTCGTTGTTCGGCTAAAGCGAGGTCAGATTCTTCGAAATAGTTCACTCCGAGGTATAGCTTATTTGAGCTGTCTTCGTTGAGTATGTCGATGTATTCTTCCAGGGTGCTGAGTGCACTGTCAACAACCATTTTGTTATCTGGGCTGAGGTAAATGATCTCCCAAACCGGCGGACCAAAAAGGATTCTGTTTAAGTACACGTTTTGCTTGAGGCCAAGTCCAGTCAAGGTATCTAGGTCAACACAATACGTTTGTGCGAAATAACATTCTCGTTCAAAGGTGAAGCATAGTTCACCTTTCTCCTCCTTTGGGACGTTCCAAGTATAGATAGGGCCATGGCACAAGGAGTCACTTAGGATTGGAGATTCATCCTTCTCAACAGAAACAATGAAATCCTTCAATGGAAGCTCAGCTTCATGGTCCAATAAGGTGAACGTGATTGAAGTGGAGTTTTGGGGAAGTGCTGAGATTGTTAGGGAAGCGAGGAGAATGAACAAAGAGAGCTTCATGGGGTTTGGTTCGTGGTTCGTGGTTTTAGTTTGAAGCCTCTTTGATCTAAGGATGATCACCTCTCTACTCCTTGGTATCCAACCATCCCATAAACAACGGAGCCGAGGGCAATTGAGAGGATGGTGGCTATGAACGTGAAAATGACCACGACTATGTTGGCTTTAGATTGTTTAGTGATGCCTTTTATGATGAGATAGTTGATGAGGGCTACACCAAACCCAACGAAGACAAAAATGCTTCCAGAGCCGATGAGTTGACCCGCCCAAATCGCCGTACCAATGACAGTTCCAATGGCCCCTCCGATGACACCACCGATGATTGTCTTGGGTTTAATTCTCTTATCAGCAATCTCATCATGAATTCCAGAACGGACATCATTCCAGATTTCAGAAACTTCTTGTTCAGTGTGATATTTAAAAGTCAAGTCCCCTGGCTCGAGCTCTGAATTTAAATCTTCCTTAATTGCTTTAGTAAATTGGGCTCTAAGTAGGCCACGTTCATGAGCTTTTTCCTTTCGTGTTTTCAGGCGTTCAACAAAAGCATCCATGCCGCCTTTTTCCTCAATGGCATCCGCAAAATCACGTTGAGCCTCCTCAGAATATTCATGAATAGCAACATGAATCTCGAATAGTTCGTCGTCTTCTAAGTCCCGATACTTGGCTAGTAGGTCGTCGTAGTCTGTCATAAGATGAAGCTAGTAATTTTCGGTGTGAAGTCAGACGAGTCTTTCATGTGGGAACTGAGCTTCTGGCGGAGTTTGGTACGTGGTATGTGGTTCGTGGTGCGTAGTCTGTAGTTATCGATTACCGATATTCGTTTATAGATTAGTGACCACAGTCTTTGGTCTTTAGTCTCTAGACCCTCGACGCTCGACGCTCGACTCTCGACTCTCGACTCTCGACTCTAGTCCCTAAACCCTAGTCCCTAGTCTAATTCAAAGAATTCCTAAACTCACTCGGCGACATATTCGTCTTTGCTTTAAACAGCTTTGAAAATGACTGAGAATACTCAAAGCCGAGCTCATAGGCCACTTCTGAGACGCTGAGCTCTTTCTTGCCGAGTTTCTCTTTCGCCTTTTCAATCAGCTTGTCGTGAATGTGTTGCTGTGTGCTTTGTCCTGTGTGGACCTTGAGTAGGTTACTGAGGTAATTCGGGGAGAGATTGAGCGTATTCGCCACATCGTTGACACTCGGAATGCCCTTGTGGATCAAATCATCGGCTTCAAACTGCTCATTCAATACCTTTTCAAGACGAGTTAGAATCGCGTGTCCTTCAGGTTTGCGGGTGTTGAATTGGCGGTGGTAGAATCGCTCAGCGTAGGTGAGGAGCACATCAAGGTGAGCGAGGATGATGTCTTGACTGAAGTTGTCAATATTCGATTGATACTCCTGTTCAATTTGGTGCAAGATGTCAATGATGACCTTCTCCTGACCCGTCCTAAAAAAAGTTGACAGTATTTTAGTACAAACACAGTCAACTTTTTTTAGGACGGGTCACCAAGAACTGGCTATCGCCTAAAGCCTATCGCCTAAAGCCTTCTAAACAAGCATTCCCCCCGAAGCCTCAATTCGTTGTCCGTTCACCCATTTTGAGGCGTCTGAGCATAAGAAGGCTACGGCGCCGCCGATGTCATCTGGTTCGCCTACGCGACCGAGGGCTGTAATCGATGAGATGATTCCTCGCTTTTCTTCGTCGTGCTTATTGACTCCGCCTCCGAATTCTGTTGCGATAGCTCCAGGAGCTAGGCTGTTAGCGCGGATACCACGTGATCCTAGTTCTTTGGCCGAGTAACGCGTGTATACTTCTACACCGCCTTTCATTGATGCGTAGGCTGAGAAACCAGGGAAGGAGAAGCGCGTCAATCCAGAAGAGATGTTCACGATGCTTCCGCCGTCGTTCATGTGCCCCAAAAGCTGCTGAGTCAGGAAGTAGACTCCTTTGAAGTGGATGTTCATCATTTCATCAAACTGCTCTTCCGCTGTCTGATCTACGGTTCCGAAAGCTCCGGTTCCAGCGTTGTTGATTAAGTAGTCTAGCTTATCTAAATTGAAACTAGAGGAAAGCGTCTCTTTCAACCCTTTGGCAAATGCTTCTAACGACTTTACATCACGAGAATCGAGTTGCAATGCCTCTGCATGAGCTCCTGTTTCTTTTACCGCAGCAATCACTTCATTAGCTGCTTCTTGATTTGAGTGGTAAGTAAATACCACATTCGTCCCTTGTTGCGCAAGGCTCATCACGATTTCACGTCCGATACCTCTGCTACCTCCCGTTACGAGAGCGATTTTTTGATTGTTCATGTTCTAAGTCTTTGTTGGTACAAAGGTCAGATGAACCATTCGCTCTAATGTGTCTGAATCTACGCTTCTTGTGTTCGAATCAGCTCATTGGTGGACGGTGGACGGTGGACGATTGACGGTTGACGGTTGACGGTAGACGGTGGACAGATTGTAGCGAACTAACACCTATGGCCTATAGCCTAACGCCTAATATTTCACTACCTTCCTAATCCCTAAACCTTAATCATGACTCGCTACGCGCTCCTGACAGTGCTGTGCTTGCCGTTGCTGTGTGCTGCTCAGACCTTCCAGAATATGTCTACCGAATTGGGTATTCAGGCTATGAATGCTGATAATCTTCATGGCGCCGGTGTGTCTACTGCCGACTTCGATCAAGATGGTGATCACGATATTACTTTTTGCTTAGATGGAGAGATTAAGGTCTTTCGCAATGACAATGGTAACGCGACGTTAGTGCCGTTTGGCTTCGAAGTGGAAGACAACGCCAAGCATCCGACTTGGGTTGATTTTGATAACGACGGTGATCTCGACTTCTACTTTTCTCAGATGTTCGGGCGAAACAAACTCTATCGGAATGACAACCTGAACTTTTCCGAGGTTTCTATACAAGCCGGACTAGGCGAGACTGAAGCTACGAGCTACGGTTGTTCTTGGGGCGACTATGACAATGATGGTGATCTTGATTTGTACCAGTGCACCTATCTATACGTCTTGGAAGAGGGTGAAGCTTATGAAGATTGGACCAATCAACTCTACCAAAATAATGGAGACGGAACCTTTACCAACGTTACGGAATATGCTGGTGTAGGTGATGGAATTCAGCTTTCGTTTCAGTCGATCTGGTGCGACTTTGATCATGATGGTTGGCAAGACTTATATGTCATCAATGACCTTGAACATCCCAACGGATTCTACCACAATAATGGCGATGGTACCTTCACTGAAATAGGAGAGGAGAACGGATCGGCCATGGGGCCAATGGATGCCATGAGTGCGACTCCAGGAGACTTTAACCGAGATGGGTACGAAGACATCTTCATCACCAACGTACAAATCATGGAGTGTGCGCTGCTGATCAATCAAGGTGATGGCACCTTTGTAGATATGGCTGATGAATCGAATGTGACCTTAAGCATGTTAACTTGGGGGGCCTCGGCCATTGACTATGACAACGATTGTGACCTGGACATCTATGTCTGTGAAAACAACTACCTCACACCGGAAATGCCGAATCCTTTGCTAAAGAACAACGGGAATCTAGGCTTTGTCAATATTGGAATCAGCACGCTCAACTTTGATTTTCACGACAGCTATTCTGTAGCTTGTATGGATTGGAATAACGACGGTTCGCTCGATATGGCGGTGAGTAATTTCGCTCCTCAGAATGCTGCAATATGGATTTCCACCGGGAACGATCATCGTTTTATCGACGTCAAACTTGAAGGCACGATTTCCAATCCTCACGCCGTAGGAGCCCTTGTAAAAGTTTGGAGCAATAGTCAGTTACAAACGAAACGTGTTTACTGTGGTCAGAACTATTTAGCGCAAGAGCCTTATGACCTACATTTCGGATTGGACGATGCCCAGGTTGTGGATAGCCTAGAAGTGATCTGGCCTTCAGGATGGAGCGACAAATGGTACGGGCTTTCAGCTAACCAAACCCATGAATTGACGGAGGGAAGCACCTTCCCTTGTTCTATTAATTCTTCAGATAATCTTGTGCTTTGTGAGGGTGAATCGATTACTCTCACGGCGGTCGGTGACGGCATTCCCTTGTGGAATAATGAAAGCACCACGATCAGTATTGAAGTGAATGAACCGGGTGTGTATTCAGTAGAATTAATGAATGATTTTGGCTTAATCGCTAGCGCGGAATTGGCAGTGGATGAAGATGATTTAGAGTACGAAGTTTCCATCGACTACATTACTTGTTTCAACTGGCAAGACGGCGTAATCGATGTTTCTATGAATCAAGAGAACGCAACCATCGAATGGTCTAACGAAGAAGAAACCTTTGTCATTGATTCACTAGATATAGGAATCTACAGTGGCACTATCACTTCAGAAGAAGGGTGTACCTATGATTTGGATGTGTTCATGTTACAGCCAGATACATTGGAGTTGTTGACTACATTGGAGCACCCTGGTTGCTTTGATTCATTGGATGGTTCAATCAATGTCATTGGGGTTGGGGGTACAGGACCCTACACCATTGACACTTTCGGTGCTGATCTCAATGCATTGCCCTCAGGGTCATGGCCCATTTTGCTCACGGATTCGAACGGATGTGAAACCATGACCACCATTGTTCTGGAAGCACCACCCTTGCTTGAAGTAGTCGATCTATCAATCCAGTGCAACGATAACGACATGGTAGTCGAACTTCAGGTTACTGGAGGAGAAGGAGATATTTCATTCGACTGGTCTGATGGCACCTCATATCCGGTGTTTACTGGACCTTTAGGTGATTATGAATTGACCCTGATCGACGAAAATGGCTGTACCCTAGAAGTTGAAGGAATCTCTTGTCCTTTCCTTGTGGATGACGAAATACAGCAAATCCTGATTTACCCAAACCCTACGAATACAGGCATTACCATTGCATCGCAACATAACCCTTTAGCCTTGTATTCATCAGACGGAAGACTAATTCAGTCTTTACAAGTGGGGTATAATGATCTTTCTGGCCTAGCGGCCGGAATCTATTATATCCTCTCTGAAGAAGGGATAACGCAACGTATTCAGCTTATGCGCTAAGCTTCTGCGTCCATCAAATCGGTCACCACGTGGTAACGCGGGTCATCGATGGATGTCTCAATGATTGATTCGAATTTTTCGTTCGCCTTCAACAAGATGGTTTTGCACTCAGGACTGAGATGCGTCAATTTTACCTCTTTTCCTTGTTCCAAGTACTTATTGGCAATACCACGAATAGCTTCAATTCCAGAGTGATCACTCACGCGAGATTCGATGAAGTCAATCTCAATCTTGTTCGGATCATTCTTCACATCAAACTTTGAGTTGAAGGCTGTCACAGAACCGAAGAAGAGTGGTCCCCAGATCTCGTAAACCTTGGTTCCGTCATTCTTAGTGCGCTTGCGGGCGCGAATCATTGTAGCGTTCTTCCATGCGAAAACGAGTGCGCTGATGATAACTCCAGCAAGCACCGCTACCGCTAGATCTTTCCATACGGTGATGGCAGAAACTGCAACCAAAACGATGGCGTCGCTCAAAGGGATCTTATGCAGAATGCGGAATGAACTCCAAGCGAAGGTTCCGATAACGACCATGAACATTACCCCAACAAGTGCTGCAATCGGAATCTGTTCAATGTATTCAGAAGCGAATAGGATGAACACCAAAAGCATCACCGCGGCTGTCACACCTGAGAGTCGACCACGTCCACCACTATTGACATTGATGATGGATTGACCGATCATGGCACAACCACCCATTCCACCAAAAAAACCATTCACGAAGTTGGCCAATCCTTGGGCCACACTTTCACGGTTTCCGCTTCCGCGTGTTTCGGTTAATTCATATACGAGGTTGAGGGTCATCAACGATTCGATCAAACCAATCGCCGCGATCTGACAAGCTACTAAGAAGACGAGTCCCCAGTGTCCTGAAATGGTGCCAAGATTATCGAAAATGTGAAGGTTCAAGGTTGGCATGCTCCCTTTCAATCCGTCACCACCTCCGTCGCGAATGAATGACCCAACCGTAGCTACGTCAATGCCACCAAAGATGGTAATTAATGCCACCACAACGATGGCTGTCAAAGCCGCTGGAATTGCTTTTGTAAGCTTAGGCAACCCAACCATGATTCCCATAGTCAGAGCCACTAAGCCAATCATGATCCAGAGATCATTTCCACTGAGGTATTGACTTTGACCATCTACTGTTTCCTTGAACATCCCGAGCTGGGCTTTACCAATCACAATGGCCAATCCATTCACAAATCCGAGCATTACCGGATATGGGATGAGACGTATGAACTTTCCAAGTCTAAGGAAACCTGCACTGGCTTGGATAACTCCTACGATTAGAAGAGTAACAAATAACCACTGCACACCTAGGTCGGCGACAGGATTGTCAAGCCCGAGACCTATTTCATTTCCCTTGAGAATGAGAGGGATCATAACCACAGCTGTAGCTCCGGTAGCTCCAGAAATCATTCCAGGACGTCCACCCAAAAGCGCTGTGAGAAGTCCCATGATGAAGGCGCCATAGAGTCCCACAAGTGGGTCTAGTCCCGCAACAAAGGCAAAGGCTACCGCTTCAGGCACGAGCGCGAGCGCTACTGTGAGTCCTGAAAGGATGTCATTCTTTGGGTTGTGGGTGAAGTTGTGAAACAGTCTTTGCAGCATGGCTGAGTCGTTGGAAAAAAGGGGCAAAGATACGCTTTACTTCTGGATTGAACCCAAGAAGTACCACTTCAACGATGCGTCATACGATGCAGTAAGATTCGCACGACAATCAATGACTAATTAGTAGCGAAGATGATTCAACGTTTCCAGCCGTCTTCACTTGAATGCTGTACAAACCATTTGGTAAATGGTCTAATAAAACTGAGGCTGATCTGGTATGCACTTCAGTTAGGCCGAGTACAATCCGGCCCTGGTTATCAATAATGGTGATTGATTCTATCTGATGGGCAGCTGCAATCTGTACGTGGTCATCAGCTGGATTGGGAAATACGCTGTAATTCTTAAAGTTTTGAGAATTCACTCCATCGGAAACGTCAAAATGAGCTGTGATCTCTGCGTCTTCTGTCAAATCAATTTGAAGCAGCGGATTCGCCGTATCATCGATTGAAATACCTCCTTGAACGACTTCCCAGTTTACGAACTCGTCCATACCGTCAATAGCCTGAAGTGAAATAGGTGCATCGCAATTGTAATCTTCTAGGATGGAAGGACTTTCGTCTACAGTGAAGACCTCCCCATTGACGTCTACAGACCCGTTGCCCTCAATGTTGACGATGAGGTCATATCCCTCGTTGGAATCTACATCCCAGCATTGTTCAATAAGAGGCAGAATTGCTGCGCAGCGTGCGTTGATAAAGTCACGCAGACCATCAACGCTCTCTTGCCATTCTTCAAGACTTCCTCCCCAAGTTTCTGTATGCCGTTGCATCTCGGGCTGCATTACCTGTTCCAAGCTATCTAAGCGGAAATTCAAGTGTTCACATGATAGCCCACTATTCACGAGTTCAACGTATCTGTAAACGAATACTTCTTCAAATTCAGGATCCTCAAACAGAGCAGAAATCAGAGGAATATGTCCTTGTCCTCCGAGGTCACTAAATTCAAGGAAATCACACGGCAAGGCCTCCGGTGAGGTGTCTGGAATACCAGAAAAATTGATCGCATCGTAATATTGGTCCATATCCCAGATTGCGAAGCGCCATTTCTGCCCTTCACCGTCGGGGTCATTTCCTTTCCACCAAGAGATGTCCCAATTCAACCATGCTTGATTCACAAAGAAAGAGTTCAGTATGTAGAAATCTATCCATGACTGCATGTCGATGTCTCCTCCGATATCTTCGAAACCAATTCCGTTGCAAGGGTCGAGGTTTGGAATCTCGCCGATCACGTCTTGCCAATCGTCTATAACGCCATATTCAGCCCATGTTCCTCCCCAGGTTTTGATGTAGTCGACATCTCCTTCTCCTTGGTCGTAATAATGCTTCAAGTAATCAATATCATCTACCTTCTCACGCATGCTGTAAACACCCCAATAGGATCCATTCAGATAAACGATACAGCTATTACTGCTTCTGCAGTCTAGATCCATACCTGAAGTAATGGCGATTTGCTGTGCGTAATCATCTCTCATATGTTGGCCATTCCCAAAAGGGTAGTTGTCAGAGCCTGCAGGCTTAAAGATGAGACGTTGAAACTCTGTGCGTGAGGTGTTGTGAAAGAACGGATGATTCAGATGATGGTCGTGTCCGAACTGATCTTGTTTTACAAAATCAAACCCTCGTTGATCAAATGCATTTGCGTCGGCACCATGCTCATTCGTTTCACCGTGTCCCTTTGTCATTAATTCACCTTGTGGACTGAAGTACTCTATGACCGATGGTTTTGCTTCTAGCCATAGTCCTTCGTCTAAGTTAAAACCGGCTAGACAAGCGACGGGTAGGCTGTGGTCAGGCTCATTGATGAGATACGTATTGGTTTCAATGAAGCTCGGCAGAATTGTTGCTTCGTTGCTGTATGTAATAGCGCGCAAAGGTGAACTGTCGGTAATTGAAATAGGCGAGCTATATGGCGAAGAAAGGTTCGTTGGAGGCGAACCATCCAACGTATAATAGATGGTCGAATTCGGCTCAGTAGTAGTTAAAGTGACGGTCACTTCATCAGAATAGAATCCCGGTTGGGCATCAACAGTAGGTTTTGCTGCATATGCTTGACCTCCAATAGAAGAATTGATTTCCCCTGGCGTAGGATCGGCGCAGATAATCCAATTTTCGGTTCCACCTGGATAGCGACAATAGCTGTGGTCTGCTTGATTGGGACTCCAAACGGAGTAGTCATGGTATTCTACTACACTACCCAAGGGGTCAGACAAAACGATTTGTTCTCCTCCGGTTTGACGGATTTTAAAATCTGCATTTAGGTAACCATAGGCATCAGGATTGTAGTCTCCTGTACCACTGAGTAGTACGATGAGGTGTTCTCCAGCAGCGAGAATAGTCCCCGATGGAAAGGCCCACTTTTCTGGATCTTCGAGATCATCACTGAGCCAATAACTGCTTAGGTCATGGTCTTCGTCAGAAGTATTGAGAAATTCAACCCAATCTTCAAACTGCTCATTCCATGGGTCACCTTCTGCGGGGAAGTGACTTTGATTAGCCGCACTAAATTCATTGATGACTGTCTGACCAATCGAAGATGCGGTAAGTAAGATCGCCATACAAAGTAAGAAGGCGCGATTACACAAGTTAGAATAATTCACGGTTGCAGGTTTGGATGCAAAGTAAAACGAAGTCTAACTCTCTGGACATGAATAACATGCAATTCTTGATTTCCAAAGGAGTGTAGGCCTATCGGTTCTTGAATGCTTTTGCTCTCCAAATCTGTATTGAAGAGCTAGCAAAGGCTTCATAGATCGGCCTCGTTTGCATTGGAGGCCAGGTTTATTATAGGTCAAAAATGCGTCATATGGCGTAGTGACACGCGCCAACTTACAACTGACATTTGCATTAAAACCAATGATTATGAAAACACTGGCTACACTTATGCTCTCTTTCATCGCGGTAACGGGCTTCGCTCAATTCACTCCCATGGGCGGTCCCATCGGTGGAGGAACGTGCGTCGGACTTTATGCAGGTGATGATTTCTTGCTCGCAGGAGTGAACAATTCTCTTTACCGATCTACTGATGACGGACAAACATGGGATATCATCGAAACGGTTCCTGATTATGTGAGCCCATATTGCTTTGCCAGCGTGGGCAACGTGATTGTTATGGGTACCAATAACGGTGATCGTGTTTACCGTTCGACGGATGGTGGTTTGAACTGGGACCCAAGCTTCGAGGGCATGCCGACGATCGCAGGATTTCCTAGCGCTGTTCCATCACATGCAACCACGCTTGGTGACGATATTTATATGAGCGGAACCAACTTCATTCGCAAGTCGACAGATCAAGGACAAACATGGGAAATGGTAGGTATCGACGGTATTTGTTATGGTCTTGATGCCACTGAAAACCATGTGTGGGCCATTCCAAACGGTCAAATCAATTACACGGCAGATAACGGCGCTACTTGGACCGTGACGAACGATAACCCGTCAATTGGTTTCGGAACCAGCGTGACTTGCATGGCTCAGCTGGGTGATCGCATTTTCGCCGGCACCAATATGAGTGGAGGTGAAGGACTTTACTACACTGATGATATGGGTGAAACATTCGTATCAAACAACAGCCTGAATGTCATCGTCGATCTCTATATCTACGAAGGTTCTGTGTATGCGACAGGACTCGACGGTCTTTGGAGAAGCGATGACAATGGCGAAAGCTGGAATCTCGTTTGGGAAGGCTTCAGCGGTGGCGGAGGATATGGAAATATCGTTGAGTACAACGGTGTGTTATGGTTCGCAACAAACGGAGGTCCAGTAGAATACGACCCAGAAACAGGTGATTCTTACGCTCCAGGATTCCCGTTTGCTACGATCACGGAGATCGCTTCCAACGGTAGTTCGATGATGGCTTTGGGTAATGGTCAACTCTACACAAATTCAGAAGGCGCCAATAACTGGGACAATATTTCTGCGAACGTTGATGACCAGGCGATGATTCTCGTGAGCTACGGTAATGATGCTTGGTTCGCTAGCGCGGAATTGACGTATGAACTCTATACGAGTACTGACAATGGTGCCAGCTGGACCAACCTAGACAACCCATTCGTAGGCCAAGTAAGCGAAATTTACAACGATGACATTCTCCTAATTGGAGGCGTTGACAACTACTACGGATCGATCTACTACTCAACAGATGGAGGCAATACATTCAATGCATCCACGATCAATGCAGAGCAGGAGTTGATTCAGGTCACCATCGATCACATCGAAAAGATTGGTTCAAATCTATACGCTAGCACTAGCAAAGGATATGCTATTTCGAGTGATAACGGGATGACCTGGAATCACACCTGGAACGATTTCGCCGTGCAAATTCAAGGAACAGCTGATCGTTTGATTGGTGCATTTACCTTGAGCTGGACAGGTCAAATCGAATACCGTGAATCAACTGATAACGGTGCTACTTGGACAGTCATGATGGACGGAGTACCGAATCAATCAATCTATTCTCCGGTCAACATTTGGACATTGGGAAGCAATACCTACTTCCAGACAAGTCCGTTTGATTGGCAATTCCCAGGCATGTTCTTCAAGATAGGTGCCACCGGTGGTTGGGAGCAAGCAACGGAGATGGGTTCAATCCCAGCAGTCGTGAATGAGCTAATTCAGACGAACAATGGCAATTTTTACGCGGGCACCACACAGTCGAGTGTTTGGGTCTACGGCGAAGGCGGAACCATCAATGTAGATGAGTCATTCGCACACGAAATTGCGGTGTATCCAAACCCTTCAAGCGGTTTGGTTAATATTCGAGGAAATCTCCCGGCAGGTGAGGTGTTAACTATATGGGATCTTTCTGGCAGAGCAGTAGCTTCTTTTACGCTTAGCTCAACTCAACAAGCACTTGATTTAAGTGCATTACCAACAGGTAGTTATGTACTGCGCATTGCAGAGATCAACTACTCAACCATAGTGATGAAGCGTTAATCGCTCAACCAGATAATGAAAGAGCCGCTCCCAAAGGAGCGGCTTTTCTATGTGGTTACTATACTATTATTCACACGTCTGTCCGTAAATACCTAACATGTAGAGCATATCTGCGGTATTCACGATATCGTTTCCATCAAGGTCAGCGATGCAGTTTTCTAGGCATCCGTAATTACCAAGTAGAACTAGAAGATCGGATGTAGTGATGATCCCATCGTTATCGAAGTCTCCCAGACAAGGACTTGGTGCCTCTTCATCTTCTTCAATCACTCCGCTACAATCGTTATCAATTCCTTCCGCGGAAGCGGGAGCAAAAGGATACATAGCTGGATTATCATCATTACAATCGCTATCGTTCAGTGACCACCCAAGACCGGGGTCATCACAGAAGTCTTGAGAGATACTGCTACCAAAACTATCCATGTCATTGTCTAGGTAGTAGGTAATGGCGTAGCTACATGAACCGTCTTCTTGTGTAGCTGAAGCATCGTAATTACAAGCACTGCTATCAGTACAACCCAAACACGATAGGTACTCACAGCTACTGTCATCACATTCCGCGCTAGCGTCATAATTACATGCATTGGCATCAGTACAACCGTAAATCGTCAAACATGAACCGTCATCTTGCGTAGCGGTGGCGTCGTAATTACATGCCGTAGGATCTGTACAACCCAAGCATGACAAGTAATCACATGAACCGTTATCACACTGTGCAGAAGCATCATAATTACAAGCCGTTGGATCAGTGCAGCCATCAGGCATGATACAGCTACCATCATCACATTGGGCAAATTCGTCATAATTACATGCTGCCGGATCCGTGCAACCGTCAGGGTAGATACAGCTACCATCATCTAGCACGGCGCTTGGGTCATAATTACACGCTGTGGGATCTGTACACCCTGGAGTATCAACCGCAACCTCGATGCAGAATTCATGACTCGTGCCATCACCGTAATCCGCAGCTCCCATTTCGAAGAGCAATGCCCCTTCGGTGTCTGTCATCTGGTAATTACCATTGACAGCACACCCTGAGGCCGTGCCGTTCATTCCATCTCCGAAACTGTCGAATATGTTGAAAGTATAGCAACCGTTGGAGATACAGATGTCTTCACTGATCGTTGTTTGATCGGGATAGTTGCCATCATTCGCAACGATGTTACCGGTATCATCAGAAACATTCCAACTTACTTCATTACCCCAACAGTCAGTGTCAATAGCGAGGTTGATAAACCCAACTGCACATGTTCCGTTGTCGCAAGCAGCATTCGGGTTGTAGTTACATGCATTCACATCAGTACATCCGGCCAACTCACATGAACCATTATCGATGGTGGCTGTAGCATCGTAATTACAAGCATCTGGGTCAGTACATCCAAACACCGCGTTGATTACTCGGAACTCTTTGTATCCCGCAGGTGCAGGCATTGGACGTGTTTGCGTCTTTCCGCTGTTTGCAACACCTTCAACATAGTAGTAAACCGTTGTTCCAAAAGGTTGAGCAGGGATCGCAGCAGACCAGTTGTTATTGCCCTGATCAGTCATCGCTACCGCGGTGTATGGATCATTAAGGTCTGTTTTATAGTAAAGCGTTGCATTCGCTATACCCGTTCGATGATTGATGTAAGCTTCGATTGTATAGTCATTCAACTCATCATCAGTATCAGGTAAGCATTCGTAAGAGATCAGGAGAGGGTCTTCTACACCCACGCTTTGTGTGATACAGTGGATGGCTCCACTTGCAGAAATGATCGCCTGACCATTGTTATCACAATCGATCGGCACAATGTTATAACCTGGAAGAATCTCTTCGTAGATGCGTAACGCCGTTGTATCGTATTGTTCGTAGTAAGTAGGGACAAGAATGGAGTTGTTCACGAATACAGAGTTCGTGTAGGTGCAGTACCAACCATTTTGGTCAGGGTAGTTCCCATTGGATTGTTGCGGAGGAGCAGGAATACGAACGATGTTATACGGCGTTCCGTACTTTGTTGTGAAGTTGTCTTGGATGTATTGGATATTCGCTTCAATCTGTGGTCCATCCGCAACGCCTTCAGGATATTCGCTGACAAGAATAGTCTCCTCATTGATCAGCTTCATGTGCATGTCAATGTGGTTGATCCCATCAAATGGAAGCGGCGTCATTTTGATGTAGGTATCAATCCCCATGAATTGGTTCATGATATCGTCAATCTCAGCTTCCGAATGGTTTGGATAAGTGGTTCCCCATCCGGTGTTACCACCTGCATTTTCATTGAGAACAAGTTCAGAACAGAAGGCCTGACCGAAACCGTCAGACATATAGTTTCCTCCAGTGTTCATCAGGTCATTGGGCGCTCCAGTCGTGCTGTAAAGATCGAGTCCTAAGTAGTTTGCAACGGCTTCTGGAGAAACGTCGTCATCTGGTCTTGGACGATTATAGATCCAGTCAACAAGAAAGAGGTCATCTACTTCATTTCCATACACGGTGTTTGCGCCGTAGTCACGCATCCAGATGCTGTTAAGGTCTGTATTGATGATGGTAACGTTGGTGAGGTCAACGGGGCCGCCCCAATCGTTATTCAACAAGAAGTTCTGGGTAGAGGTCACGTTTTCAGAGAGGATGATGACCTCACATTCATTGACCGCCGCATGCACGATTTGCTTTAGAATTCCTGTATAGCTCTGCCACGCGATCGTTAGTGCCTGGATTTCCTCCCATTCGGCAGCAGTTCGGATATTCGGAAAATCAGGAGGCGTTTCAATTCCGCGATCTGTAGGGAAGGCATATCCCTCAGCATTCGCACGAGCCTTTTCTTCTCTCGTTAATTCGTGCGGAAGATATTGATCGTTATTCTGTCCAATAACAACTGAGCTCGCTAGCACAAGGAGCATCAACAATAGTGAACGCATCATAGCATCTTGGTTAAGTTTCCTGAAAAATACGGAATTCTGACCATAACAAGAGCATACGACGCCATTCGCTAAAGTCTGTTAGTCACTTGGAGGTATGGCAGACCTAGTGCACATTCGTTCATGGAGAATGCCCTCCAAAAATGCTCTAACACATGAAAAAAGGAGGAACAGTAGGCTCAGGCATCGTAGGGAAAACCATAGCATCTGGAGGGCGTTTCACTTGGATATGAAGCGATGTTCGCTTCGCGAGCTACGTCTATGCTCGAAGAATGGCATCAGGAGAACTCAAGTGTGCAATTGGGATCCGTTGATGATGCCGCAAAATTTGGAGACATCTCGATATTCGCGGTGAAGGAAACGGTAGCTAGCTAGGCTGTTAAAGGTATGGAAAGTACCTAATTCAAGGGGAAAACAGTCATTGATGCTACCAACCCAATCGATACCTCTGCACCTGATAATGGAGTCTTGCGATTCTTTAGCTCCATCAACCGTTCGTTGATGGAGGAACGATAGGAAACGAAGCCTGAGGCGAACTTCGTCAAAGCATTGAACAGTTTCGGGAGTGCATTTATGGTTGCCCCTCAATTCAAGTTGGAAAGCCAACGATGTTCATTACGGGGAATGGCAACGAAGCCAAAGAAGAAGTACGAGAGATGCTCTTGAAGTTCGGCCATGATATTGAAGACATGGGCGCAGTAGAAGGGGCACGTGCCATTGAGCCCTTGTGTATCCTCTGGTGTATTCAAGGATTCAGAGAGAATCGATGGAGTCACGCATTTAAACTGTTGAAATGAAAAAGGGCCGCTGATGCGGCCCTTTTCAATGTTATCATCGGAGATTATACAATCTCTACGAGGGTAATCTCAAAGTTGAGGTCTTCTCCAGCTAGTGGGTGGTTTGCATCGATTTTGATCGAAGCATCTGTTACTTCCACAACTTTCACTGGAATCTGCTGACCGTTTGGCAATTGAGAAGAAAGCATCATACCAACTTCTGGCTGCATATCTTCTGGCAATTGATCGCGACCTACTTCCTGAACTAGACGCTCATCAGCTTGTCCGTAAGCATCATCACAAGGGATTAGGAAAGACTTCGCTTCTCCTACTTCCATATCGATCACAGCTGAGTCAAACCCAGGGATCACTTGTCCTGAACCTACAGTAAATTCAAGTGGTTCACGGCCTTCGCTAGAGTCAAAAAGGTCTCCATTAGTGAGTGTCCCTTTGTAGTGTACACGAATCGTGTCGTTGTTTTTTACTTTCATTATGGATCTTTATCTGAATACCAAATTCGCCGCAAAGGTAGTCATTGCATTTAGACTCAACTGTATACCTGCAAGATCTTGACGAATGCGTAGATCACACCAGGTAACCAACCCAAAATGAACAACACGAGCGACAGCCAGAATTCGACCTCTAGTCCGTATAGAATGTAAATTGGAATAGGAGGGAGGAAGAAGGCAATGATCAGGTAGATCGCCAGTTCCGCATTGTCATTTGAAACACTTGCTTTCTGAATCTGAGGAGCAATAGCGTTGTCCCAGTTTTTGGCGTCGAATAGTGGTTTGCCGGCTCTTGGTTCTACCGCAGATTCTTCTTGAACAGCAAGCTCTTCTGTGGTTGACGGTTGACGGTCGACAGTTGACGGTTTTTGGTTGACGGTTGATGAATTACTCTGAGGGGGATCCCATGACGCTGTACCTTGAAGTTGTGGTTCCTTGCGTTCAGAGGCAATTTCAACCACACCTTCTGTGCATTGAACTAGAGCCTTAACTGTTTCAGCTTTGTCAGCTTTACTCTTCTGGTGGTTCGCTATGAAGTATCCTTTACGGTACTTTCTTTTCTGGATAAATCGGTTGCTTACCACGTCATTTGAGGTGCTACATGAAGCAAAAATAATCGCGATGAGAGCAAAGATCGCACGGTTTAAATTCATCTGGATGCAGGCGTTATATTTATAGCCACAAGATTCAGCGACAAAGTTGCATCGAAAGTCTGAATCGTGGGAAAATTCGGTAAACATGTGTTTTTTAGCGAGAAAAGCCCTATATTCGTCGACGAATTACAGAAAAAGACCTTACTACCTTAACCAAAATTGGAATATAAGCGTGCTACTACAGCGCGCTTTTCCTTTTTATAGACTTTCTGTTTCGGTTCTTTTCTCTCCCACAACAACGGCAAGCTCTTTCGGAAAGTCTGTGATGATTCCATCACCTCCCAATTCTATCAATGAAATCATGTCTGCCTGATCATTCACTGTCCATGGAATGACCTTGGTACCATTGGCGTGACAATAGTCGATATCATCAGCTGAAAGTGAACTATAATCCGGACTAAATACCGTCGGAACAAAGCTCAGACGTGCCAATTGCTCTTCCGCGCTAGCGTCATCTTCAACCAACCAGGAGGTAGACAACTTCGGATCTAGAGCATGCAAAGCTTCCAAAACCTCAGCAGAGAATGACTGTACGGTCGTGCGATCGTAAATCCCGAGTTCAAGTAATTCTCCGATAACTAGCGAAGCAAATTGCTCAGCAGTTGGGTGGTAAATGCCTTCACCACCTTCTTCAAATTTGATTTCAATGTTGTAGCGAACCTTGGCTGAATCGCCCTTTGTGCGAATCATTTCAGCTACTTGAACGACTTCCCATAGCGCCGGACGAGATACTGAACGCTTTACCTGCGTGGGAAATCTCGGGTTACCCAAACTCCCGCAATCGCATCCTCGGATGGTCTCCATATCCATGCTGAAGAGTTTCCAGTCGTCTTCATTCTCAATTGGATTTCCTTGAGGATCAAGGCAAATCTTCTTGTTCAACCAAGGCTCATGATTCACCACCAGTTGGGAATCGCGATAAACGCAAAGATCAAACTCTAGCACTTCTGCACCTTGCTCCAAAGCCAAAACAAAACCAGGGATGCTATTCTCAGGAAGATAACCTCTCGCGCCTCGATGACCTTGGATTTCGAACGTATCTGAAATAGTCATGTGCGAAGCGTCTTCGGTAGGAGCAGATGTAGTGCAGCTGATGAGGTGAAGGAACACCACTGCAAGCCAGAAGGTGAAGGGGGTGGATTTCATCGTATGGTGTTTCCACGAAGGTCGTAAGCTCAGTTTGATTTTGGAAGTCCTCTATCGTAAAATAATGCAAGAAGAATCTCATAAACACTGAAGATCAGGACCACATGACTTTCAGAATGTAACCTACAGCAAGAAAGCACGTAAGCCTAAGTGTCGAAATGACAAGGACTAACTATCAGATCATGACAACCACCCTCAAAGGATTGATCCTGCTGCTTTTGTCTGTAGCATCTTATGCGGTGCACGGACAAATGTTGCAATGGACTTTCGCAGCACAAGGTGAAGGTGAGCAGACATTCGTCGACATAGCGTATGATGCGGATGCCTCTATTTTGTATGCTGTGGGTTACTATGTGGGTTCAACGGGTGATGTGGTCTCAACCAACATCACCGATATTGCATTTGACATCAACCCTGTTGCTGGTGGAAGTGATACTGATGCTATGGTAGTTGCTATCAACGACCAAGGAGAACTCCTTTGGATGTTGGATATCTCCTCACCAGGAGAAGATAAGATGCTTTCAGTAGACTTAGCATCTGACGGAGGAATCTTAGTGGGAGGTTATACGGGTGGTAATGCCGTGGTCACAGGAACGTCGATCGATGTAGCGATTGATGATGATTACAACATTGGAAATGCCGGAGCCACGCTTCTAAGAGTATCTGAGGAAGGACAAGTCATCTGGAACCAACATGTTTCAGATTTTCAGGATACGGCAGTTTTAGACATTACCCAAGGAGATGACGGATGGTATGTATTATACAGTTCTGAAGGATTCGGATTGGCAGTTGACGATTACTTTTTTGGAAACAATGCTCAATTCCTTCTCCGTAAAATTGATCCAGAAGGAAATTCGATTTGGCAAAGTATCTTCGGTGATTGGTGGAATGCATTCGAGATCTCACAGATCGAAGATCGACATCCGAAATTGGCTTATTTCGAAGGCAAACTTAGTGTCGTAGGGAATTTCAATTCTTACAACTTTGCAGTAATTGATGGTCAGAGTGCATATTCCATGTTCTACTGGTCAATTGACACCTTGAATGACCTCTTCTTATTGACCTTCTCTTCTGAAGGACAATTGCTTTGGGCGAATCGATTCCTTCATAATCTCAATGAACTACGCGGCTTTGGCCTTGATGTCAATTGTGAGGGAGTGTATGTCACAGGCTCCATCTATGCTGAGTTCTTTAACCCGAGCGATTTCGGTGGTGCCTATATAGATTGGGGAAGTAACGACGATATCTTCTTAGCCAAGATGAACTTGAGCACAGGTGCACCTGAATGGGTGAACCTTCTCGTGGATTATGGTGGACCTCAATCTAACCATCTGTATGATGTAGAATGCGACAATCACGGTAATCCAGTCATCAGTGGAAGCTATAGCTCAAATATTTATGTGAACGGCCATATGTTAGAAAGCGGGGCTGACACGGAAGGATTGACAATGTCTTTCGATTCTGACGGATCACTGATGTGGTCTCAAGCCGTAAGTGGTTCTGGTGATGATCGCCTCTGCTCAATTGCTCATGTCAATGATTCACTAAGTTTCTTTGGTGGAACCGGAGGAGCTGGTTTTGGAAGTTTCACGGAGGCTGAAGTCTCTGAACTTCACAACGCCGTCATCGCACTTATCGATCATCCTGTGAATGGAAGTCTATTGTGCTGTTCACCACCTGAAGCTGGAGTTCTAACGGGAGAAGAGACTGCAATTTGTCCGGGAGAAACACTACACTTGAGCTACTCTGCAGAGAATACAGGACGCGTCTTGCAGTTCAGTACAAATGACATTATCTGGAACACGCTTTTTGCCTTAGATGGAACTTCCATTGGAGTACCGAATGCTCAACCCGGGAAATACCGCGTGGTGACTGATGACCCTGCTTGTGGGTTATTTGTTTCAAACAACGTAGTCGTAACACACAAAGAAAATGCAGGTATCAATCCAGGTGCAGGGTCATGTCGGCTCGAACTTTGGGTGGAAGCAGATAGCACTACCTTCGGCGTGGATGAAACACAATTAGAAGGGGAATCAGCAGAAATCTTTAAGCTCGTGGAGTTGGCAAAAGGTGAATTACTCACACCGGCCGACCAGATGAATATGGAATCAGATGCTGTAGCTCCGATCTACATGCCAAATCTGATTAATGCACATGCAGGTATACTTTTCAATGGAGATCAAAACCTGGTGCTTTCTGAAACTCCCATAACGGGAAACCGAAACGGACTACACATTCTAGCAGTGTTATGGCCAGACTCTCTCGAGGCTGCAGCTGGACCACTGTTCTCTATGGGAAGTCAAAATGAAGGCTATGACCTTCGCATTGATGAGACTACGGTTCAGATGAATAGTCCTTCGAATGCTGCTAGCGACCCAACAGCACATAACGATGATGTTGGTCCACTGCTCGTGGAGTGGGTTTATGATATACAAAACCAATTTGAGGCGGTCATTATCAACGCGAAAGACACGCTTTGGTCAAATACTGTAGGTCTTGACAAACTTGATGCCGCTGATTTGGGCTACTCCATTTTCATGAATGCAGATGCCATTGATGGAGGTCCCTTCACCCTCGGGATGTTGGCTGAGGCGTATAGTGCTGGAGAAGGATTTGAAGGAGTTCTATTCGAATTGGTGGCTTATGAAGGAGTGCTTGAGGGAGATGATCTCTTAGCTGTTCGTTCAAGTCTAGCCATGAACTATGGTATCACCTTAGACGCAGAAGTTGCTGATGGTTACCTCGCCTCTGATGGCACGAAGGTGCTTGATTTTTCCTCTGATGAATATGTCCATGGATCAGCTGTGATCGGTCGTGATGACGAACGTCGTTTCAAACAATGGAAAGCACGTTCATGGGAGCATGACAATTTCTTGAATATCGAAATGGTTGATCCATACAACCTTGATAACATGGATTACTTGGGTATTGCGCATGATGGTCAAAATGGTCACGCTATCGCGGAATGGATAGGTATGCCAGGCGCAAGAATGGGGCGAGTTTGGAAAACACAGAATCAAGGAATCGAATCAACGATTCGAATTGAAATTCCTGACGTACCCGCAAACCCTTACACGACGCTTATCGTGCATGCAAGCGACCCTTCATTTGCGACATTGGATCGAGCATACTGCCTCCAAACGAATGGTTCGAAACGCTTTGCCGAAATCGTCTTGAATGATGGTGACTACTTCTCATTCTGTGTAGATACTCCAGATCTTAATATCGAGACCATGCATGTCTCGTGCAATGGTGCTTCTGACGGAGAAATCGTTGTTAACGTCAACGGCAATGCAGACCTCTACCTGTTCTCATGGGATGAGTTAGGAGTTGACGGCGACGCAGCATTGAATCTAGCTGATTTGTCAGCAGGTGAATACACTTTGACGGTAACCACTTCTTCATCGTGCATTTCAGAATACAATGTTACGGTTACGGAACCAGAAGCGCTGGTTGTTGCATTACAATCGCTCACTTCACCGAGTTGTGCATCTTCTGATGGGAGCGCTACTTTCCAGATTACTGGTGGTACAGGGCCTTACAACTATTCATTCACACAAATCACAGTTGCTGATGGCTTCAATCTCCCAATAGCCTTTTTAGCTGTGGCGCCGAACTCGGGATTGATCACCTTTAACAACCTCAGCGCGGGTGAATACCAATTGAATATCACCGATGCGAATGGATGTTCTACCTCTACTGGAATCGAACTCCTTGCCACTGATACCGCAGCTCCACTTGTAGCCTGCTTAGTTCAAATCGATAAATCAACGAACGGAGCTTGCACATACACAATGGAAGACCTGACATCGTTGCCTTCCGTTACCGATGATTGCAGTTTCGCAGTAACACAATCTATTCCTGTTGGAACAGAATTGACTCCTGGTAACTATGCCATCACGTTCACCGCAACAGATGACGCAGGGAATAGCGATAGCTGTACTTCTAGTTTGGTAGTGTCTGATAACCAAGCGCCGGTATTTGTATGTCCGAACGATCAGTTCCATTTCGCCAATGCAGACTGTGAATTCGTCTTGCCAGATTATACCCTTGGACTGTCTTCCTCTTCAGGATGTGATGATGGTTCATATTCCCAGTCACCCGGACCTGGAACAGTCCTGAACTATGGATTGCACCAGATTACCATCACAGGAATTGACCCGTATGGCAACGAGAGTGAATGTACATTCCAAGTTGCAGTCGATGATATTGTAGCGCCTGTAATGACCTGTCCAAGCGACCTGACGGTGGATGCTTCAGCGGCATGTGCCTATGAACTTCCAGATTTTACTGTGAATGCGGTTATTTATGAACCTTGTGGTTCGTACTCGATTACTCAAACTCCGGCACCGGGAACCGATCTTGGAATTGGAACGCACACCATTACATTGGAGGCAACTGACCTTCTCGGAAATAGCGCCGATTGCTCCTTCGAGATCACCGTGAATGACACAACAGCCCCTAATGTTATTTGTCATGCAGATGTAGTGCGTAGTCTTTCCAATGATTGTACCTACTTCGTTGAAGATTTCAGCGCCTCGTTGATCTACATCGAAACATGTGGAAATGTCACAATTCAACAGATACCGGCCATTGGTGTAGAATTGACTGCCGGAATTCATTCCATCGAGCTCACCATCACAGATGAGTCGAATAATCAATCCCTATGCAATTTTGATGTAACGGTTCAAGACAATCAAGCACCTACAGTCGTATATAACGGAGACTTCTTTTTCGAAGTGAACGAAGAATGTGAATTCGAAGTGCCTGACTTTACCCTTGATACCGTGTTTGATGATAACTGTGGGGTTACTCTAGTGGAACAGACTCCTATTCAAGGCTCGATACTTGATATCGGAGATCATACGTGCACCATATACGTGGAAGACGCAGCAGGAAATTCAGATGAGATTGAATGGACTATTATTGTTCAAGACACAACAGCACCGGTGGTGAATTGCCCGGGCGATGCCCAACGATCAATTGCGGCTGACTGTGCCTATGTATTAGAAGATTTTACCGCCTTGGTAAATACTGAAGATCCTTGCGGTATTCAGTCGATTACACAAGATCCTTCACCAGGGTTACTGCTCGATGTTGATGTGTACTCGATCGAATTCACGGTATTGGACATCCATGGAAATCAAAGCACATGCAGCTTTGCTCTGGATGTTCACGATGACACAGCACCTCAAATCACTTGCGTGGAACCCTTCACGGAAAACATCTCTGTATGCGCCTATGAGCTACCCGATTTGACGGGCACAGTAGACGTGAGCGATTGTCATCCTCTGACGGTAACGCAATCTCCAGTTGCAGGAACGCTTCTAGGAATGGGATCGCACACGATCGAATTTACTGTGACTGATAGCTATGGCAATCAATCCATGTGTACCACAGAAATCACGGTGGTCACTTCAGTGGATCCAGAGATTGAGTGCAGTGCCTTAAATCCCGTGAGTGTTGATGCGTGCTTCTATGTGATGCCAGATTACACAGGGAATGTTTCTATTCTTGCTGCGTGCGGTGATGCTGTTTCTATTTCACAGGAACCTGCTGCTGGAACGCAAGTGACCAATGAATTGATTGATGTGACATTCACGGTGGAAGACCTCTACGTAACCTCACAATGTGTCCAAGAACTTGAAATTACTTACGAAGTTGAATTGACGCTAGAATGCCAGGAGTCGGTGATCATCGAAGCGGTGGATCCGCTTTCATGCGGCGCTGAATTAGATTACACTTTACCAACCGCTGAATTCCCTTGTGCAGAACCTGTCCTTTCTCAAGTTTCAGGACCAGAAATAGGAGACTTTTTAGCTCCAGGAATCTACGAAGTGGTTTGGAGCGCTCAAGTCGCTGAACAGGAGTTACAGTGTACAACAACCATTGAAATTAAAGACATGGTTCTCCCTGAGGTCACTTGCCCTTCTGATATTTCAAGCTGTAACCCTGTGGTTACCTTCACAGCTCCTGAGACATCAGATAACTGTGGAGTGGCGCAAGTGGAGCGTATTGATGAATTGTCGCTCGAATCAGGTGATTCGTTCCCTGTCGGTACTTCTGTTCTCCAATACAAGGTGACTGACGTTCACGGAAATTCACAAGTTTGCGGGTTTGAAATCAAGATTCTTGATGCGGTTGAGGCGTCTTTCAGTACTGCTGAAATTGATGTTTGCGCTAACGCGGAATCGGTCGATCTGAATGAGCTGTTGCAGACGAATGCAGACCAACTGACCTGGTCGTTAAATGCACCTTCTGGAATCTATGATCCAGCAATCGCAGGAAGTGATGAGGTCACGATTGAAGTTACTCTCGGTGAATGCGGAGGAAATACCTCCATTACCGTCAATGTGCACGCGTTGCCTGAAGTACATGCGGGAGATGACCTCGTGGTTTGTGGGATGAACACCACACTTGAAGCCATCACAGAAGGCGCTGTCATGGAGTGGGATATGCCGAATGAAATCATGACCCTTGACGGTGAAGGAACAAGCTCACCTGACATTGAAACAGATACTTACGGTGAATTCGAACTGAATTTGACCGTGACCTCCACAATGGGGTGTGTAAATCAAGATGCAGTGCTAGTAACATTTGTGGAAGCTCCGCTGCCTGTGGATTTGGGAGAAGATATGTTCCTCGATTCTCCACGCTCTTTTGAAGTGCCTTATGATTACAATGGGGTTGGAGAAATGGAGTGGGAGTTTATCGATCTGAATGCTTCGTTTGACGGTGATACTTTCTTCGCTAGCGCGGAAACACAAGGAGAATACATGCTCGTTGTGTCCGTTTCGAACGAACCATGCCCAACCTTAAGCGACTCTTTACGTGTCATAGTGAAAGACTTCCTAGTACCGAACGGTTTTTCTCCCGATCAAGATGGAATCAACGATGAATTCGTCATCCGAGGATTGGATGAGTTAGGGGTAGTTACCCTGAACGTCTTCGACAAAAACGGAAACCTCGTTTACGCTAATGATGACTACGATAATAGCTGGGATGGAACAGACCGCAGAGGAAACAAACTACTTGCGGACACCTACTATGCAGTGATGGAAATGCAAGGCCAGGTTCACACCCAATTTTTGATCATAAAGTACGAATGAGAGGATTAATCGTCATAGCGTTTTTGCTCCTGATGAATGGGGTAGTTGGTCAGCAATCACCTGTGCTTTCTCAATACATGCATCATGCGTTGCCGCTGAATCCGGCATTCGCAGGGTCTGCTGAATCAACTACCTTCGCCTTGGGATACCGCAAGCAATGGGTAGGCTTTAGCGATGCACCAAGAACGCATCTACTTTCAGCCCACACTCCCGCTCAGAATGGCAAACTCGGAATTGGATTGACCGCTTGGAACGATCAGTTTGGAGTTTCTAAATCTACCCAAATCGGTGGTGCCTTTGCGTACAGAATGCCGACACGCAATGCCAACTTGAGTTTAGGACTAGCCATTCACTGGGTATTTGGTACTGACCAATGGAGTGAAGTCATTACAACCGAAGAAAATGATCCTCAATTCGTAGGAGGAAACCAGACTTTTGGACTTCCCGATGCAGGTTTTGGATTGTACTACGAAAGGCAATCCGCCTACTTAAGTTTCTCGGTGCCTTCGTTGCTGAAAAGAAGCTACAGATCAGGAGAAGGCTATGTAGCTGAATTCGAGATGGAATCTGTACCTACCTACTTCAATATGGGAGGGGAGCTTAAGCTAACACCCATGCTTGCCCTGCGTCCGTCTGCCATGCTCATCGCCTCTACACAAGGAATTCAACAAACTGACTTCAACGTCATTTTCAGATATGATAATCGATTTGATATCGGTGCTTCGTATCGAACGCAGCGCGCCGTAGTGGGGTTGATTCGTTACCACATTAACGGTCAGTTGAGTCTGGCTTATGCCTACGATCATTGGATATCGGCCATTGCTTCCTACCAATCAGGAACCCATGAATTGACCTTGCGTTATGACTTGGTCTTTGAATGTGCAGCCCGCAACCCACGCTTCTTCTAATGACTAAGATTTGGATACATATCGTCTTGCTGTTGTCTGGCCTATCTGGCTTGGCACAAGACTTCAGTATTCAAAAAGCTGAGGTAAATACCCCTGCCAATGACTTTGCCATTCAAGAAATTGATGGACAACGTTACTTCTGTAGCGATCGTCGAACCCAAAGCTTAATCACGGTTCAAGATGAATCAGGACAGCTACCGGTACATTGGTTTGATGAAAAAGGAGAGGTAGCTATTCCTGACGGGTATGCGTCACCTGCTTCCCATCACTTAGGGCCATTCGACGTAGATCATCTGCGCAATGAAATTGCATGCACCGTAAACATTTCGGCCGAAGGCCAGAAAACAGAAGTGCTCGGTATTCAATTCATTGGGAAAGGGCAAAAGCAAAGCCAACACCAATATTTCCCGTGGAATAGCACCAATGCTGGGTACAATACAGCGCACCCAACTTTCAGTCTGTCAGGAGATACGCTTGTCTTCTGTTCGGATAAAGCAGGAGGAAAAGGTGGTGCAGATCTCTACTATTCAGTCCGTATGAATGGAGAATGGTCACAACCTGAATTGATCGACCGTTTGAATACACCAGGGAATGAATACTTCCCCGTTTTCGCACCGAATGGATGGTTGTACTTCTCTTCAGACAGCCTGCCAGGAGCAGAAATGCTAGATATTTACTTCTCTTACCCAGAGCAAGGCGAATGGTCTAAACCGCAACGACTGAAGGCCCCAATCAACTCGAAAGGAAACGATTACCACATGGTATATGGCCAAGATGAGATTCACGGATTCTTCAGCACAGATCGCAAGGGAGGAGACAGCGATATTTGGGAGTTTACCCTAGAGCTACCAACTTTTGAAAACTGTAAGCCTTCGTCCCCAGAGCCAACGTGTTACTTGATTGAGGAGACGGAAATTACTCACAATGATACGCTGCCGGTGTATTACGAATGGGACTTTGGAGATGGAACAACCGCGCGTGGATTGAGTAATGAGCACTGTTTCCCTGGAGTGGGAACCTATGACGTTGCCCTGAATATTTTTGACACCATTACGGGAGCTCAATTCGGACGAGTATCTGAGCTTCGCGTTCAAATTGAGATGGCGCGTATTCCATTCATTACAGGTATTGATTCGATTAAAGTAAACGAGCCTGTTGCCTTCGGTGCAGACCTTTCTGAACTGGGAAGAATGGAGCTAGAAGACCTTTACTGGAATTCAGGAGATGGAAGAAAACACAAAGGAACAGAGTGGGAGTTGAGCTACGCCGCCCCTGGAGTCTATGACCTTTCATTGGGAGCAATGGCCATGCCAAGGAATGGTCAAACTTACCACCAATGTGCTACGCGAAAGATTGTGGTTTATGATCCACTTTCACCAGAACTCTTAACAGAGAAGGTGGCATTTGAAGCTGTTATTCCAGAGGCCAAACGTGAAAATGAGACGACAGAAAATCAAGATGAACGTATCTACTTCGTAGAGTTCCATCAGAGTCCAATTCAGATGACTTTGAATGACCCTTACTTCGAGCATGTACCTTTCGAAATCACAGAGCGTTTCCGACGTATGGATAGCCTCTATCACTATAGTGTTGGGGAAGGAGAAGAGCTGCTAGATCTATATCAAGTACGAGAAACCATGATTGAAAGTGGTTATCATGATGTGCTGGTCAAAGATGAACTACCGACCAATTTTGAAGAATCAACGATCAAGAGAGGCAAGTACTATTCTGATGAAGAGAAAATCGAGATGAATCGATATGTAGGTACACTCGCCGACATTCAATTTGCGGTGAATAGCGCTGAAATTCACGATACTTCCTTGGAGAATCTCGAGTTCGTGGCTCAACTTCTGAAGGAGGATGAAGGCCTGCACTTGCAAGTGGATGCCCACACTGATAACTCTGGTTCAGAAGAGTACAACTTGAAATTATCAATACAGCGTGCTGCTGCGGTGGTGACTTACCTGATGGAACAAGGTATAGCTGAAAGTCGAATCTTCTCTTCGGGATACGGGAACAAACGTCCGGTAGCTTCAAATTCCACCGAACGTGGTCGTCAACAGAACCGACGTGTTGAGTTCAGATTAATCTTCCAAGAGGAGTGATGTAACCAAAATCTTACACTTCCCGTAAGTAATGGCTGACAGTAGGTTCCTACAAATGAACTGACTAGGAGATGAAAACAGCCATACTATTTTGTTTCTGCAGCCTCTTGGCCCTTGGCCTTTTAGCACAATCTGTTCCCGCTGAGGAAGAGAACATTCCATACTTGGTCACTTTTGGTAAAAATGCCGACCCCTCTTGGGGAGACGATGATTATTGCCAGACCTTTTTCTTTTCCATCCCTTCAGACCAAAAGACGCCTTTCTACATCCGCGTCTATGATCCTGATTGTGGGGGTGAGATTGATGAAATGAAAGAGACTTTCAACACCATGACACGTTTCTCAGTTTTTGGTGGAAAGAGCTGTATCACCGACGATGATGCCCGTTTAGTTGATCCTATTGGGAACTACAAAAGCGGAACCTTGTTGGCTTCGAAGACCTTCGGTGGTCAAGCCGAATACGATGAGAAGTGGTACACCTTCGGACCATTTAACCCGGTCGAAGGAGAGCTTTCAGAAAAGTACGGCGGCTACATTTTCAAAATGATTTGTGAAGGAGTCCGTGGAGACGACGGTAATCTCTACAAGTATTACCTATCAAACTCACCTGACGCTAATGAAAGCGTAGAAGGAGGGAATGCATTCACTTTCGAATATACTTTCCGTCTGCATGCTGATTCTTGGCAGACTTCGCACGTGTATCCATACATCGATGATGCGGTGGTCTATCTCGCGCAGTCAAACTTTGACTGGGATGATGACGGCTACATTCGCATCTACAGCGTAGTGTCTTTTGCTGAGGAGCTCGAAACTTCAGGAGATAACAATTGGGCTCGCAACCAGTACACGATTAAAGACGAAGAACGGGGCAAGTCGCTCGACATTCAATTCACAAAAGACGAATCGCTGCAGATCAATAATAATAACGTGGTGTTCTATGTGACTAATCAGTACGGCGAGTTGCTACCATTCTACACAGTACCGATCGGTGGCGTTCCTCGTTACCAAGGAAAAGCAGTCGCTAAACCTATTCAGCGTAGATGAGAAAGATTGCCATTGTCATATTGACCTTGTGCATCTCGTCTGGTGTTTATAGCCAGAACTTTGATCAACGCACATTTAAAGAGTCCGACGGGCTCTTTGAGCGTTTTATCTACTCGCTAGAACAGGCGCCCAACGGTTACTTGCTCGCTGGTACCGCCAATGGACTTTACCGATTTGATGGCAACTCATTCAGTGTTGCTGATACATCTGACGGACTTCCGAATAGCTTCATCACTGCTTCAGAAAGGGTAGGAGATCATGTCTATTTCGGACATTTCGATGGGGCGATCAGTAAGACAGATGGAACCCAGTATCATTTGGTATACCCGGGTGGTGCGAACAATGAACGTGTGGTAGCCTCAGCGCATAACGCAGAGCATATTATTTTCCTACGTCAGAATGGAACACTGGTGAACATCAATATCGAAGGTGTGACCGAGATCATCGAAGTTTCCTTGGATGGCGCTTTGCCAAAGGATTGCTTGTTAGGTCTAAATAACGACGTTTTTATTGCCACAGATCTGGGTTTGGCTAGGTATGATTTTTCTTCTTCACGTCTTTCTTGGGAAAGTGCCTTAGACGGCAAAGACATTACTAAGCTGCATTCGACAAATCAAGGAGTCTTGGCAGTGGCTATGGCTGGTTTCGGACTAGTTAGCTATGATCCCTCCTTGAGCGAGTTTACCCCGCTTTATTTGAATTCGACGACCACTTCTTGGGAGGTCACCGATATGTGCTATCGTCATAATGCTTTGTGGGTATCAACAAATAAGCAAGGTCTTTTCCGCCTTGATGAGCAGTTCAAAGGAGAGTATCAACGAGCTATTGAAGTCAATAAAGGCTTAAAGAACCCCGTGAATAGTACGGGTGTGCTATTCCTCGATAGAGAAGAAAACCTTTGGATTGGTAGCAATGGTGAAGGGTTAATGATGCTGTCAGATGACGTATTTAGATTGGAAAGTCTTGGTGGAAATTACCAGATCAATGACATTCTTGCACAGCAAAATTCTTGTTGGTTGGCCAGTGATAAAGGTCTTTTGCATTGGAACACCGAGATGACAGAAACCACAGCAATGGTGGCCTTGCCAGATTCTGCTTCCGTTAGTCAACTTTCCCTTGATGATGCCTATCATTTATGGCTTGGTACTGAAGACCATGGCCTTTATTGTTATGATCACAGAGAAGGAAAATTCGAGAAAGTTCGACTTTCTGATGACCGCTTAAATCAGCGGATTAATGATATTCTTAATGTTGGTGCCATTACTTACGTAGCTACAGATTTTGGTGTCTATCAGATTCGAGATAATCGTGTGATATCGCACTTGACTATGCAGTCTGGCCTTCCGCATAACGTTGTCAAAGCCCTGTTTCAATCTACCGATGGAACGATATGGATTGGAACGCGCAACAACGGTTTGGTCAAGATTGAAAGTGGCGTCATGCAAGCTATTGATCTCAAACAAGAACAGCTCATTGATGTCTCGTGTATTGATGAGGATCAAGTAGGGGATGTTTGGATTGGAACGAGCGGTGGCGGTGTCTTGAAAATTGATGAGTTGGGAGTCCACACCTTTGATCGTAGTTCAGGCCTGTTCTCAGATTACTGTTATGCTATTCACGCTAGCGCGGAAGGGTTTGTTTGGACTGGGCACAAAGGAGGTGTATCTCGTATTGGAATTGAGGGGGGGCAAATTCGAACCTTCACAACGAACGAACTTGGATTGGAGTCATTCATACCGAATTCAGTAGGCGGTGATCGCTACGGACGAATTCTCTTCGCATCTGATCAAGGACTACTTTCCTATAACCCGGTAGAAGATTTGACGGATCAGGTAGCACCTCTGATCAACCTTACGATGGTCAGCATCAGTGATAGCCTTTATCCATTGAATTCAGCGATTGAATTGCCTTCTGGCTCTTACCGATTTGATATCGGATTCGTTGGAATTAGCTTTTTGAATTCTGACCAGGTACGCTACGAATACTTCCTTGATGGACATGATCTCAGTTGGTCAGATCCGGTAGAGGAGTCGCATGTTCGCTATCCCCGATTGGATCATGGTAGCTATACATTTAGGGTTCGCGCACTTGATGAAAGCGGACAAACGAACGGGGAAGAGGCTCAGTTGAAAATTTACATTGCCAAACCATTCTGGAAGGAATGGTGGTTCTTCTTCTTGGTGATTTTTGTGGTTTTCGTAACGACCCGTATCATTGTGAAGCGTCGGGAATTCGTAATGGTTCAAAATCAAGAACGACTGCAAAAAGTGTTAGACATTCGAACACGAGAAGTGGTTCAACAGAAAGAACTGCTAGAAATTACCAACAAAGACATTACCGATAGTATTCGCTACGCTAAGAACATTCAGAAGGCTATTCTTCCTGAACCAGACTCTTTGCAAAGCCACTTTAGAGATTCCTTTGTTTTCTATAAACCACGCGACATTGTTAGTGGTGATTTCTATTGGGTAGAGAAGTTTGGAAGCAAAGTGCTCATCGCATGTGCTGATTGTACTGGACACGGAGTACCAGGGGCTTTCATGTCGATGATTGGAACGGTACTTCTGAAAGATGTAAGTAAGAAGCATAACGTTTGGTCACCTGACGAACTACTTTACAATCTTGACAAGGAACTGACTGAGATGTTGTACAACGAGAATAGTCCTTTCACCGTTCGTGACGGTATGGATATTTCCATTGTAGAATATGATCATGATACCAGCATGCTCCGATTCAGTTCAGCAAAACGTCCGGTAGTGGTATATCACGATGGTGTACGTTCTGAAATTAAGGGGGATCGTCACTCTGTTGGTGGCACCGGACTCGCCATGGGTAAACGATTCACCTTGCATCAAATGAAGCTTTCACCTGGAGATATCTTCTATCAATTCAGCGATGGAATATCAGATCAATTCGGAGGAGCAAATGGTAAAAAGCTCAAGAAAAGTGGACTTATGCAGATTTTTGATTCCATTCATAATCTCAGCCTTGATGTTCAGCGAAATATGCTCCATCAGCGCTACTTTGAATGGAAAGGGCACCACCCGCAAATTGATGATATTATTGTATTAGGCATACGTGTCTAACCTTCTGAAAATTCACGTTGAAGATTCTCAATGGTCTCCGCAGGAAGATTATGAATGTCTAACAACATCAAACCATCCAACGCATTATTGAACTGTGGATCGAGATTGAAACCTAAGATTCTAGCATTCTGGTGTAAGTACTTCTTGAGCAGAACAGGAATGGTATAGGAACTTGGTTCAATCTCACTAATCAGTCGATCTAGTTTTTTGAGGTCGTTTTCCGTTGCGTTTAATAAGGCGTCCTGATCTACTCTCTTTGACTTGACCGAATAGGGCGTTCTTGGCTTAATGTGAAGGCTGAGGTTGTCATCAAAATAGTTTCTCTTCACGAACTCCATAATGAGCTCTTTTGATACCTCTTGATACGTTCCACTAATAGTCACAGGACCCAGGATGTAGCGATGTTTAGACTCTTTGATTAGCACCACAAGAATTCCTTTCCAAAGAAGAAACAATGGCATGCGTTGTCGTTGATACTCTTGGGTGATGAAGCTTCTACCCAATTCTATGGATTCGTTGAGAATTGGTTTCATTTCAGAGCTCATTTTGAAAAGCGAATTGGTATAGAAACCTTTTTTACCATAACGAGACATGATCTCTTCGCCTTTCCCTACTCGATATGCCCCAACGATGTCGTTCTTTTCTTTATCCCAGAGAACGAGGTGGTAATAGTAGAAGTCATATTCATCAATATCAATGGCTTTGTTTGTGCCTTCTCCTACACCTCGGAAGGTTATTTCTCTCAACCGACCAATCTCCCTTAAAACATGTGGGTTGGAAGAGGCATTCAGCAAATAACACTCGAAGTTTTGATAGTCGAAGAGTTTGTCATTTGCACTGCGACGAATGTCTTCGATCAAGAGTTTCTTGTCTACGGCAGGAATAACCTCCTTCGGTTTCTTCGGGAATTTGAGTCCTTTGAAATGTTCTCGTTTCACATCCAGCGGAGTACCTAGTGCGTAGGTTTTCGATCGCAAGTAACGTCCAAGTTGAGCGGTGTTTTCGAAGCCTTGAAGATCTTTGGCTTTGATGGGTTTCCCGATTCTCAGTTTGAGCGTTTTTCCTCTTTTATTACTGAACTCGGCAGGCAATCGTAAAGTGCGAAGGGATGGATGTATCACTCCGAGTAAGTGGAATAATCGACTATTTCGCCCATCGAAATAAATAGGGATCACAGGAACATTCGAATGCTTGATCAACTTGACTACCTGAGGGCTCCATTGGCCGTCAGCGATGGTTCTTTCTTCCGGGTTAAAGGAACTTACTTCACCCGCAGGAAATATACCCAGTGGGTGTCCGTCTCGAATGTGTTGAATCGCCTCCTTTGTTCCGGCGAGATTTGATTTGGAAGATTGGTGGTCGTTAAACGGGTTCACGCCAATCAACCGGCCTTTAATCTGATCGATGTTTTGAAGAAGGAAATTGACCAATACCTTAAAATCAGGACGAACATTTCCTAAAACATGCATTAACGCGATACCATCTATCGCACCATAAGGATGATTTGAAACGGTGATAAAGGCTCCGTCTTCTGGGATGTGTTTCAGTTCTTCACGGTCTACCTCAACTTGAAGACCGATATGCTCGAGGCTTTTGGCTACGAATTCAAGGTCTTTTAGATGAGAGATACGCTCATAGAAATCATTGACTTTCTCCATACCGCTTAAGCGATATAGAATGCCAACTAAGGGGTTGGAGCTTTTCAGTTTGGCAGCTTGGGCTACCTGCTCTTTTGATACTAGTTTTTCCACGTAGTTGAGTAAGCTTCAATGAAAGTTACTCAAAGGAACACCCTGTATCTTCCGTTTTTGTAAAAATTGGGTTAACCCATTGTAATGGAACAAAAAAGGGGAGCTGTTGCTCCCCTTTTGAACGATATAGAACGGAAGTTAAATATCGTAGCTAAATCCAAAGCTGAATGTTCGTCCCCATTGCATGCTCTGGAATACGTATTCCTCACCTTTGAACTCGTAAGTTGAACGGTATTCAGGGTTGAGTAGATTTCTTGCTTTAAAGCGGATCGAGAAACGATCTCCTAGTGACTTCGAAACTGAGAAGTCGAGGTTTGGAGTTGGCTGAGCGTAGATGTCAGGTGTTCCTCCAGTAGTTACCAAGACTAGCTTAGGACCTTGAACGTTGTAAGTCAACGCCATGTTCAATCCGATTGAGTCATTGTCGTAAGTAAGGATACCGTTGATGATGTACGGGCTCTGACCGAACATCGGGCGCGTATCTTCGTGGTCGAGGTCAGTTGCGCGGATTACTTCTAGCTCTGCTTCGTCAATCGACGTTTCAGACTGAACGAGTGTCACGTTCGCTCCAACTCCGAATGGTGCGAAACGCTCACCAAGGAAGGCAAGTGACTTGCGTACTTCGAACTCAGCTCCAAATAGAACTGCTTGGTCAACGTTCTTCCAAGTAATCTCTGTGTTTGCTGCAGTAGCAATGATTACCTGCTCGATTGGATCGTCGAACTGCTTGTAGAACAAGCTAACAGAGTATGACTCTCCTGGCATTGGGAAATGCTCCAAGCGAAGGGCGAAGTTGTTGATCAACGTACGTCCTAGCTCAGGGTTTCCTGTTTGCTGCTCCTGTACTTCGAAGTCGAAAACAGAGTAAGGCGCTTTTTCACGGAACATTGGACGAGCAACCGACTGGCTAGCAGAAATACGAAGGTTCGTTACTGCTAGATCGTATTGACGAAGTAGGTAGGTCATGTTGAATGACGGAAGAATGTCTACCAAGTCAAGCTGCCCACGGAAGTTGAATTGTAGGCTGTCTTGAATCTGCTCTGCTTGTAGAATGCGTGATTCTAGAAGCATATCCGTTGTCTCTAGACGTGCACCAGCGTTAATACGTAGACGTGAAGTAATGTTCCAGTCAACCATACCGTAAGCACCAAGTACATCCATGCTAGCATCGTAGCTGTTCTGGATGTCAGTGTCATCACGTAGGAAGAGGTATCCGTCTTGTCCTCCAGGAACTACTGTGTAGTTGTCCTGAGAGAAGTAGTCGTTAGGGTTCCCGTTGTAGTCAAGTCCTGTGCTGATGAAGCTGTAGCGCTGCTCAGTGTAATCACGCGTCTTGCTTACGTATGAACCTCCAAGACGAACACGGTTCTTCAATCCAGTTGCGTTGGTGAAAGGAATTTCCACGTTGAGTTTAAGATCAAGCGTATTATCAACCATTTCACGGTAGTAGCGTGTTGGAGAAGGGTAGAGGTTGTCAAGGATGTCGTAGTTCAAAGTTGTTCCCTCTTGTTGTTCTACTGTAAACCCTGGGTAGTATTCCTCTAGATTCTCTCCGTCGCCAAGAAGGGCAAGTGCATCTTCTGTAATGTCATTCCCTTCTGCATCGAAGTAGAAAGTTCCACCTGGTACTTCATTATAGCTATTGATGAATACACGAAGGTCTGGTGTACGTTGTACTCCACGAGTGAAGCTTCCTAGCCAGTCGATTTTGATGTTCCCTTTGTCTTTTAGAACGTGTTCTCCTCGCAGCTGGTAGATATTCATTTGACGTTCTAGGTAACGCTGCGAACGCTGCTCTTGACCGAGACCAATCTCATCACTAGGGTTGATACCATCTTGGTAGCGTGCTGTATTCACTCCACTAACGTTTGGCATGAAAGTCAAACCAATCTTGTTGTTGGGAGATAGTTTGTAGCTCAAGTTTAGAAGTGCCGAAATGTATGTTGATTGACGACCAAGATCATCTGATAGTAGACGCTCAGTATTTAGGTTGTTGACCTCATTCTCGTCACCTGTTAGGGTATATCTTCCTGTTTGACCTGCCTCATACCCGCGGTTCTGCTGCTTGTATTGGATACCGAATACATATCCTAGTGGTCTACCAAACAGCTTACCCTGGTTACCAAAGCTCAACGACTGAGTAATGTCGAGGAATGGAGCTTGTTTCTTAGGATCCCATGTGTTTTCAAACGCACGCCCCATATCAGAAAGCTCTTTGTTCTTCACCTCACGAACTTGAGGAAGGAGCGTGTTGTTCACGTAGCTCACAGACTCAATTTCCTCAATAGCGTTAACGATATCACCTATTGATGTTTGGTCAGCACCATTTCCAATGTCTTCTGATGACGTAATTCCAAGTGCAGTAAGGTCATTCTCGTATCCTGCTTCTACAAGTGCCTCGTAGTAATTCGAGAAATTCTGCTGTGGAATCTCACTAGCATCAGTAACGATAGAAGGAGCGTCACGGAACCCGTTGTCAAATCCGATCCAATCGGTATCAGATCCTGTGCTCGTCAGGAAATCATCATTGAACGTGGAATTGGTGTTGTATCCGAAAGAACCAGAGTAACGGAATTGAAACTGATCCGGGAAGTCTTTCGTGATGACGTTGATGTAGGCACCAGAGTAGTCAGCTGGAAGATCTGCTTGAAGTGTCTTTACCACCACCAAGTTGTCAATCAAGTTGGTAGGGAAGATATCCATCTGAACAGCGTTGCGCTTTGGATCCAGAGAAGGTACTTCTGCACCGTTCAGGGTTGTTTTCAAGTAACGATCAGAAAGACCACGAACGAAAACGTAATTACCTACTGTACTAACTCCCGTTACACGTTTCAATGCACCAGCGGCATCAGAGTCACCTGTTTTCTTGATTTGCTGAGAAGAGATGTAATCCATCATCGATGGGTTCTTCTTCTTGATATTCTCCATGTAGGTGTCACGAGAACGGTCAGCTTTTGTCACGACTTCAGCTGCATCTTCGATAACGAATGTAGCTGGCATCAAAGTGAAGTTGACGATGGTCACTTCACCATCTGTTACAACGACATCACTCTTCTTTACCGTCTCGTAAGAGATGAAACTACAGCTCAAGGTGTAGGTTCCAGGATCAAGATCTTCGAGGGAAAAATTTCCATCTAGATCTGCCATTACACCTTTAGAAGTGCCCTCAATCACCACGTTGGCGAAGAGTACATCTCCGGAGACTCCGTCGGTAACCTTACCGCGGATAGTTCCCTGTGCCAGAGCGCTTAAGGCTCCTAGTGCTAGGGTAAGTGTTAGAATTACATTTTTCATTTGGACGAACATTCTGAGTGCAAAGGTCAGGTGATATTGTTATGGGAATGTTACGGGAACGCTATGGAAAATGTAAGAGGGCGTCCCATCGCTGGAACGCCCTCTTTCTACTTGCTTGATTATGTTGTTAGCGTACGATTACGCGCGCTGTTTTCACCATTCCGTTCTGCTCGAACTGCACGAGGTAAAGTCCAGATCCGAATTGATCTAGGTTTACTTCGACTTGAGCTCCGGCAGGTAGGTTTTGCAATGGAAGTGCAGCAACAGTGCGTCCTGTCATGTCCATTACAGAAAGTGTTGCGATATCAACGTTGTTGTTGAAACGTACATTGAAGATACCAGTGTTCGGGTTAGGGAATACTGACAGCGCTTCCGCGGTAGCGAATACTGTTTCTTCTTCAATAGAAGTTACACAACCTAGGAACATACGCTCATCAAGGAATGACCAACCGTGTAGCCAAGTACATTCCTCAGATGGATCAAATGCACCTTTGTAAGCTGCAGCTGTGTACCAATCTCCTTCTACAGGATCAGCATCAACGTTCCCTTCCGGCTTCACCATCAACATTTCTGAACCTTCTTCAATTTCATAGTTCAATTGTGGATCTGCCACTTCGTTACCATTCGAAGCGAATGATGCTTGGAAGGCAGCTGTGGAGGCATTCAGTGCTTCTGTCGAGTCTGATTCAGAAGCCCATCCAGATCCCATAGAAATCTTGAAGATATCTTCCGCGGTAGCGTCAGCAGAAACAACATCATAGAAACAGCTATTCGCAATAACCAATTCACCGTCTTGGAATCGCTGGTAGCTATCCTGTCCTGAAGGAAGGTTTTCGATATCAACACCACGTCCCCAGTTGTAGAAGATAGAGTTGTGGTACTGACCTCCTGCGTTGTCACGGAATGTCAATGCACGCTTTCCAGCATCCATACCACGCCCCATGTAAGTTGCATTGTAAATCATTGGAGTAGCGTAAGGAGCACCGTCTTCTGGGTTCGTACCACCATCGTGCTCACCACCTCGGTCACCTTCACCGTCAGTATCATCATGAACAGTGAACCAGAACTGTCCTTGTCCACGCCATCCTTCGTCGTAATCGAAAGAATCATCGCCACAGAAGGCAACAGCAGCGTGTTTCACACGAGCAGTTCCCCCGAAGAATTCAATACCGTCATCTGCATTTGAAACAACTTCTACGTAATCGATGGTTGTTGCAGATCCAACACCACCTAGCGTGATACCGTTGATTTCGTTACCAGCACCAATGTCTGATCCACCGTGACGCACAGAGATGTAACGAATAACTCCAGAGTTATCTTCATTGTCTGTACCACCGTAAAGTCCACGCTCTTCAGTTTCAGGAATACCTTCAATCTGTGTCTCTCCTGGCTCAGAGTTCAATTCTGCATTTCCAAGAACGATCAAACCACCCCATTGACCACGCGTGTCGTAAGGAACTGAACCGTCTAGTGGATCTGCTTCGAAAGTGAAGATTACAGGGTTGTTTGGAGTACCTTCAGCGAAGATCTTTCCACCACGAGCAACTACTAGCGCGGATGCATCAGCACCTGTTCCGGCCATACCTTTGATAACAGTTCCAGGTTCGATTGTCAAACACTGACCGTCATTCACGAATACGAAACCGTCAAGAATGTATGTGTTACATGCTTTCCATGTAGTAGTTCCTGTTCCAGAACCGTCATCTGATACTACGATTGTTTGATCGCAATCATCATTATCAGCGCTGCTCAAGAAACCGTATTGATCGAGCATAGTCCAGCCAAATAGCCAGTTCTCTTGATCTGGGTTAAATGCTCCTTTGAAAGAAACAGCATCGAACCAATCCAAAGTCGCAGGAGTACCACCACCAAAGTTAGTTACAGGTACTGGATTCAATCCTTCGGAGTTAGGGATCACTTCATATTCTAGCCCTAGGTCAGCCACCTGGTTGTTGTTTCCTTGGAATGATGCTACGAAAGCTTCAGTAGACGCATTCAGTGCATTTGTAGAATCTGATTCTGAAGCCCATCCTGATCCCATTGAAATCTTGAATAGGTCAGATGCAGTTGCATCTTGTCCAGAACAAAGGTCGCCATCCATAACAACGTCTTGGAATACGTTACCTGCAAAGGCTAAAGAACCATCAAGGAAACGCTCGTAGCTATCTTCTCCAGATGCTAGGTTCTCAATGTCAATTCCGCGACCCCAGTTTGCGAATACTGAGTTGTGGTATTGACCACCGGCATTATCACGCATAGTGATTGCACGTTTTCCAGCGTCGATTCCGCGACCAATGTACGTAGCGTTGTATAATACTGGAGTTCCGAAAGGCATACCGTCTTCAGGGTTGGTACCTCCGTCGTGTTCTCCACCACGGTCACCTTCACCACCTTCAACGTCGTGTACACAGAACCAGTACTGTCCGTATCCTCGCCATCCTTCATCGTAGTCGAAAGAGTCATCTCCACAGAAGGCAACAGATGCCCACTTGATGTTGGCTGTTCCTCCGAAGAATTCAATACCGTCATCCGCATTTGAAATAACTTCAACGTGCTCTATAACAGTACCAGAACCAACACCACCGAGTGTCAGTCCGTTAATCTCATTTCCAGCACCAATATCAGTACCTCCGTGACGGATCGAAATGTATTGGATCACGCCAGAGTTGTCAGTATTGTTGCTTCCTCCGTAAAGTCCACGCTCTTCCGTCTCAGGAATACCTTCAATTTGTGTTTCTCCAGGCTCAGAGTTTAATTCTGCCGCTCCAAGAACGATAACCCCACCCCATTGACCTCGTGTGTCGAATGGAATAGAACCATCAAGAGGATCTTCTTCGAATGTGAACACAATCGGAGCGTCTGCCGTTCCGTTTGCGAAGATTTGTCCACCGCGTGCTACAACCAACGCAGATGCATCTGCTCCAGTTCCAGCGATACCTTTAATTACTGTTCCCGCTTCAATAGTCAGAACTTGTCCGCTATTTACGAATACGAATCCGTCAAGGAAGTAAGTGTTGTCGTTGGTCCAGGTTGTTGTACCTGTACCAGAACCATCGTCTGTTACGATGATGTCAGCAGCGCTAATTGATCCTGCGAAGAGGATTGCTAGTAGCATCATGCTTGAGCGTAAAAGTGTAGTCATTGCTAAATTGATTAATGGAAGAAACTTAACGCTGCAAAATTTGCTCAGGGATGCTACTGTATGGTTACTTCAGTGTTACGTGTAAGTTAACTTCGAAACCAGACCGTAATATTGCCGGTATTTGATGGTGAAGTGTTGATAATCAGAAGGTAGTGGGGGCAATGCATCACGACTTAGTCACTGCGATTTTCATGAACAATCCCTTCGAGTCTCTGCAAACTCCTAGTTCGTACCGCATTGCCGTTGGAATTCGGAAATAGTCATGAGGCCACTTCATGTTAGGCTTTTGTTAACACGACCCTAACAATCTCACAAGATGGATTCTTTTGCTTTGCTCATCTATGAACCAAGGTTTCATCAAGAGAATTTCACGCAAAGCCGTGATCACGGCTGGTAAATATATGATTGATCGCTTTCAACGAGATCCGTTGAACACAGGGGGAATGAAGGAAGTGTCAACTCAGATTTCCCTCTCAAGTAGAGATCACATGATTACGGTGATCGATGAGTACCTTCAAATCCAAGAGACTTCAGGGAATGACCACTTCACCCGATTGAAAGTATCCTCAGGAGAACTTCATTTGGTTCACCTCGACGGTAGAGAGTGTTTCATATACGGTCAACCAAACTTCAGTTTGGCTATATCCTTCGTTGTAGAAGGAATTACTAAGATGTCTGGCGTTTTTAATCCTTACTACAAAGAGCTCTTCTTTGCCGAGGATTTGACACAAGTGAAGAGGAACAATATTGTTACTCAGGTCAATGACGTATACTCAATTGAAGAGAGCTTTTTAGGTTTTAGCTACCGCGGAGAATACGACTCCAATGGGATGAAGCGGTTGAATACGCTATTCAATATCATGCGTCAACCGGTTCGTACAATGATCCCTGGAAGTGATCTTTATGGTCTCACTTTGGTAGCAAATGGTAATTTGGGCGGAATGATTTTAGCCACCCCGAATCTTGATCTGATTGGACCAGGTATATTCTTGGTAGAGGCAGGAGGGGGGAAGGTGACCGATCTTCAAGGTGCTCCTGTTTCTCGAAATTCTGAGTTCATTGTGGCCACCAATCGCAAGCTTCACTCAGCACTTATCAACCAAGAAGCATTCATCAATTTGAGTGATCAATAGCTCTTGCTATGCAGGAACTCGCTTCAATAGCGACGACCAACGATCAATAATCTCTTGCTCGGCAAACTCTTCCGACTCGTAAGCATAGAGGTTCCATTCCCCATTGACGAATTCTAGCGCGCTGAGGTTTTCTATCCAATCTCCTGAGTTCATGTAGTTGACCGTTTTCCCATCGAGTTCAATGGTTCGGCGTTGCGGTTGATGAATGTGACCACAAACAACGTAGTCGAAATCATTTTCAATGGCAATCTCAGCCGCAGTAGTCTCAAAATCGCTGATGTATTTGACCGCTTTCTTCACACTGTTCTTAATACGTTTAGAAAACGACATTCTCGGACGACCGAATAGCTGAAGCACTGCGTTGACTATGTTGTTTGTCGCAATCAAGAGGTCATAACCCCAACCACCCAGTTTAGCCAGCCACTTTGCATACTGCATGGAAGCGTCGAAAATATCTCCATGAAAGAACCAGTATTTCTTGCCTTCGATACGTAATTCAAGTTGATTCACCAGGTGGAGATTCCCAATCGAAAATTCGGCATATCTGCGTAATGCCTCATCGTGGTTTCCTGTGATGTAATAGACTGGAACTTTTTCTGAAAATCGGATGATCTGCTTCACGATCCGCATATGGGTCTCTGGGAAATAGCGCTTCTTGAAATTCCACATGTCGAAGATGTCTCCGTTGAGGATCACCATTTCAGGTTCAACAGAACTGAGATAGCGATTGAGCTCACGAGCTTTGCATCCGAATGTTCCAAGGTGTAGGTCACTCAAGACCAAGATGTCCACGTTACGCTTCATGTCCGAAGGTTTACTTCAAAATAAGCGTGTCAAATTGTGTTGGGGTTTACCCTTGAATTATGTGAGTTTTAAATGATTTGAGCCGTAATGAGTAGAATGTTAAGTACCTATGAATCAGGTGTTAACTGCACTAGAGCCATAGCGGCATCAACGCCCCAATGATCAATCCACCGGCCATTAGAATCTTTGACCACTTACTCGCAACACCATAGTGAGCCTTCTTACGTGCAATCCATGTAAAACGCAGACTTACGAGGGCAGGAATAAAGATGGCGGCAACAACCATGGCCGCAAAAATGAAGAAGCTTGTTTCGTTCGGAACATAATCTCGAATGGCCCAGAGTGTAATGGCAATAGCTACAAATAGCACCGTAAATAGTCCGATGATGTATCGCTTAGCGCCTTTTTCGCCCCAGGCGATAGGGATTGTTGTAAATCCACCGGCTTTATCTCCTTCCGTATCCTCAATGTCTTTTTGAGCTTCTCTGATCATAGTGGTCCAGAAAGCGAAACCAGCATATCCTAGTAACCACTGCCATGAGTCAAATGAGAAGGCATTGCCGTTCCCACCCGTGAGAGTGAAAGCATGCGCTAACTTCGGAACTTCAATGAACCCAGCCCAAACAGGAACTACAGCTACCAAGAGCGAGACTACAAAATTGCCGATCCAAATCTGCTTTTTGAAGAGGAGGGAATAGAACCATAACAGGGCCGACATAGTCACTGGAAAAAGAATCAAACGCCAGTCGTTTTGGTCCCAAGCCAACCAAACAGTAATCAACGTGGCTATTACGTTGAAAGCATGATGACCGGCCATCACCACACGACGCTTCACCACGCGACCTACAATGACCTTCTCTGGTTTGTTGACGCGATCAACTTTCAAATCGAAATAGTCATTGATCATATTTCCTGCAGCCGCGAGCAGCACCATCACGAATACCATCAGGCCAAATTTCCATTCTTCGAGAAGGAAGCCTTGGACCAATCCATGGTGTTCAGCAATCGCGTGAAGTACGCCCCAGCGCATTGCATACATCGTGAAAACGATGATGAGCAAATTGACTGGACGAAGGAGCTTTATGAAACCCAGGGTGGAATTCATACCGCAAACCTACCAAATGCTTCCTTGAAAAAGATCAATTCCGCATAATCGTTGAAAGATTTGTCTGTTAATAATGTGTGGAATTGTTCTTGTCGAAGGAGGTGAAAGTGCTCAACTTTTGGTCTTAGATTAGAGCGACAAGTGGAGACTATGAGCGAAAATCAAACATCTGAACTAACGAAAAGGGTCATGATCGTAGGGAAGCATGACTACATTATCGAGAAACTCGAAGGCATTCTTAAACTGGCCAAATTCGGGACACTCGGTTCTTCTGATCCGGAAAGGATCATGCGGATGCTACGCGAAGAAGATTTTGATCTGCTACTGATTGGCGGTGGTATTGAACCCCACAGTCGTCTAGCGTACATCGAATACATTCAATCACACAAGCCTGATGTAAGAGTTGTAGAGCACTACGGCGGGCCAGCAACCATCTTAAGCGAGGTACACGGAGCCCTCGGGTTTACAGCATAGATTTCGCATCGATCATCTCGTTGTGTCCATCACGATGCAGCGCGTAGTTGAAACCAGGGTGTATCGCGTATGCTCCCACTTCACCTGCTTTATTCACTGCCAAATATCCAACTTGCATATCTTTCACATTGTTGCGTTCAGCGATGCGACGAACACCTTCTTCACATGCTTCTTGAGGAGAAGCACCTTGACGCATTAATTCAACAATCAAGAATGAACCCAAGGTGCGAAGTACCAATTCGCCGAGTCCTGTGGCAGTGGCTCCACCTACTTCATTGTCAACGAACAGTCCAGCTCCAATGATAGGACTATCACCAACGCGTCCATGCATTTTATAGGCCAAACCACTTGTGGTACATGCTCCCGCAATGTCTCCAGCTTTATCCATCGAAAGAAGACCGATGGTATCGTGATTCTCAATATTAATGATGGGCTTATATTCTTTCTCCTTCAGCCATTCCTTCCAGGCTTTTTCAGATTCAGGAGTGAGAAGCTTGGTCTTTTCAAAGCCATTATCCAGCGCGAATCGACGTGCACCTTCGCCGGCTAACATGACGTGTGGCGTATCATCCATCACTTTTCGCGCGACAGATACAGGGTGTAGAATATCTTGAAGGAAGCATACCGAACCAGCATTGCCTTTAGAGTCCATGATGCACGCGTCCAGAGTGACATTTCCATCGCGATCAGGCAATCCACCAACTCCTACACTTTGTCCGGTGGCATCAGCTTCGGTAATGCGCACGCCCATTTCCGCTGCATCTACTGCAGTTCCACCGTTGGCGATGATCTTGTGCGCCTCGTCATTCGCAGCTAACCCATGCCACCAGGTGCTGATAACCAGTCCTTTTTTATAAGGAATAGGGTCTTTCTTAACGGGTTGAGCTTTGACAAGAGGGGCGAGGCTTAGGCCGGCCAATGCTGCGCCTGAACGTTTCAGGAATGATCTTCTATTCGACATGCTAGAAATGTAAGCATTCCTTTGTTTTTTTCGCTAGCGCGGAATAGGATGGGATGTTAATCGTCTTCTTCGAGAATCTTCTTCTTCTCCTTTTCGAACTCTTCTTGAGTCAGGATTCCTTGGTCTAGAAGTGCTTTCAACTCGATGAGTCGCTCCACCTTCGATTTCGGACGATTGGCTTGCTGTAGTTCCCATTCAGGATGGTCAGGACTTACCGGCTGAAGCTGGTAGTGGTAGTTACTATCGTATTCGAGTGCCCAGATCCAAGGGATAAGAAAGAAGAAACCTCCAATCACAGCTCCTACATGTACATCATCGTCTTTGACAATTTCGGCGTTTAAGGTCTCATATCCCAGCATTTCCATTCGGATCAATGTGTTGCTAAAGGAAGCTTTGGCATCTCGGTGTTTGTAGGGCGTCTTGCCTACCATATTTCCATCAAGGTAGAGCTTCGCCCCACTCGGAGAAGAAGTGATCATTGTCTTGCTAGAACATGATATCAAAGTAAAGGAAATCAGCAGGATAGATAGGAGTCGAGCCGTTCTTTGCATGACAAAGTGTTTGGATAAAATTAAGCAATTCTTGTACCAAAGTGGAAAGCGGATTGCGGAATGTGGAATGCTGTGCATCCCTAAATAGCGTTGACCTGTTGGTTCAACATTCTACTATTTATTTAATGGGCAAAGGAAGGCTCCTGTTCTTTCTTCTTGTTCGGTCATAATGAATGAGACCGCACGGTTGGTTCGATCTTGGAGAATGAAATCGCTTCCTTCGGCGATGCGCATATCGAAGAGTGTGAGTGCTTCTCGATAGGCGTCTAGTGCCGGTTCTGTGGTACGTACTTTGTGTTGAAGAGCGCCAAGTTGTAGGTGAACTTCGGCCTGGGAGTCATTCCATCTCCATGACTTATACCATTCCGCGTTAGCGCGATCATATTCATACTTAGTTACATAAACCAAGGCTCTTGAATTATAAGCCAGATAGCAAGTTTCGTCCATCTGAATGGCCTTGTCGAGCACAGCCATCGCACTATCAGGCTTTCGATGATACACCTTTTGTGGCCTCTATTTGAAGCGACATGGCATCAGGGTGGTACGATGGTTTGTCATTAGAATTGGTTCCACCGCAGGCGAAAAATAGAGCCGCTAAGACAAGAAGAAAGATGTTTCTTATGTTGCGAAGATCGCAATTGAGCATCAATCAACAACTGACTAATGCGAGTCTAAATTGATGACAGATTCATTGAAACAACTCACGTCAACGTTGTAGTAGTGTTCGCTTCCGAACAATCCTGATTCCTCAGCACGAATGTGATGTGTGCCGGTCGTGATGTAATACGAGTCAGATTCGAAAGCGTCTATAGAGCCTATGAGGTCATCACCGGAATAAATGTAGAATATACAATCGGTATGATTTTCAACGACAAGATCTCCGTAGGCGCACATAAAATCACATGAGGTAAAGAGAAAAGAAAGACAGATGATAAATAGGGAACTTCGCATACCCGATTTAAAACAACTATCGTACCGTAAACTACTTCAGCACAATCTCCATCATCATTCCTTCTTTCACATCTCCAGTATCGTAAGTGATCGTGTGGTCTGATACTTTTGCTACATCGAGGTTGCAGCTCTTAACTTTATGCTTGAAATGTAGTGTATTGATCTCACGAAGCAGTTCTTCTTCACCTGCTTCCCCTTGACGAACCCACATGCGTATAGTCTTGCCGTCTTTCGAAACAAATGATTCAGGCATACTGCCTTCTTCCGGGTCATAACTGTTGGCCATGATGGTATTCAACGACTCTAGATCGTCAAAAGTGATCTTCATATTTAATTTCAAATTCAGCGTGTCTACGGTGAACGTGAAGTTGTCTTTACCTACTTCTTTCTCGATTTCACTGAAGAGCTCATCGCTATCCTCCATGAATTCGATCATGAACTTGCGCACTGCTTGGTCTTTATCAGCTTGAGTTGTGTAAACAGTATCACCCTCTAACTCTGCCATAGCAGTGAAAAGCGCAGATAAATCAAGTTTCGTTTCTGAATAGCCAGAGAAGTCTTTGTCGAAGTAGATATCGTTCTCGACAACACAAGAAGCCAGCAATAGAACAGCGGCAAAAAAGCTAAAAATCTTTTTCATGATGGTTGGTTTCAAGGGTGACGTATAACCAGTATTGAAAGTTATGTCTTTATATGATTTTAACACCTCTCCATCAACAAATACCTAGCCATGATTTTTCTCAGTCTTCCGTTTACGCTTTTCGCGATAGAATGATTTATCAGCTACGTAAATCAACTTATTTACTTCACAGAAAACGGTGTCACCTTGGTGATTGGTTAACGCTGTAAGTTTATGAATCTCAATTTCTTGATGCGCAGCCACTTGGCGCTTGATATCTACTACTTCTTCTTCAGTGTAAGTGAATTGCGCATAGAGATGTTCCTTGGCCGGTCGTTTAAATCTGACTTCTGCAGACTTATCCCAAACCACATAATCGGGCCCGAGGATATGAATGAGTTGAATCATCGGAATTGGGTCAACTGCCGAGAACATGCTACCACCGAATATGGAATTCACATAGTTGCGGTTCTTCCAGCTAATTTTCAATTTAACACGCACTTCATGTAGATCATCAGAAACGTCGATCACACGAGCTGTAGATCTTCGATACATGGGAGAGAGGTTAAACCCATGTTTAAATATCTTCTTTTGAGGTATGATCTTCGCACTAATCTTTGCAAGGCGCTGGTAAATCGACATAGGCGTTCAAATGATATGTATGCCTAATATACGGTTTAGAATTTCGCTTGCGCGGAATGGTTTACTCGATATATACTTTCTTTTCAGCAGAGCCGTCAGAGTACAGGTAGATGAGAATTTGGTTGGGTTGAGGTTCGACCTCTTGCCCTTGGAGATTGACGATTTTGAGGAGTTCTTTCTTAGAATAATTAATGGCAAAGTCATGCACGGATAGGCTCAAATCGCAGTTGGAGGTGAAGTGATGGCTTTCTCCCTCCTCACGGTAGCAAATCATTTCGAACCAGCAATCACCTTGAACTGGTTGGACTGAATTGAATAACCCAGAAGATGCGCCTATGCCTTCCACGAGGTAGGTGTTTCCTGTCAGCTGATACCGTTGTCTTGAAGTTCCATTCACCTCTATTTCATCGATAGACTCAATCACACGCCATTGCTCTAACCCCGCAATTCCTGCAGGCGATGGAACTGTATCTCCAATGTTGAGATTGAAATCGTAGACTATATATTCTTCCTCGAATGTACGCTTAAGATAAATGCGCTTGTCTTCTTCTCTAATCCCTCCGTAATAGTAGTAGTAGCTGCTCGTATCAATTGTGCACCATTCGCTGCTCACCGCTCCTTGAATCGTAACTGAAAGCGACATCAACTTGGCATAGGTTACGCCATTCAAAACGGTATCACCATCAATGGTATAACCATGAGTATAAGTAGTGAAACATTGAAAGTCACTGCAACTATTGACTTCTGTCCAGCTATCGCTGGAATCGGCAGTTGAAATGAAAGGGACGTATTCTTGAGCAGTCGCTGAAATTGTCAAAGACAGCACGAGGAGAGATAAGAAGAGTCGCATGTTGTTTAGGTGTTGTTATGCATTACATACAATGTTGGCCAGGGCTGCCCTAATCGATTTGCCAAGGACCTTCAACGGTAACGTTGCGCACAATACCGTTGTCCATTCTGTACAAGCCGCCTGAGCAACCGAACCAGTAGGTGCCGCGGCTATCGTGAAGAATGTTTTGAACGGCCACGGGTTTCCCGTAGTCATCATTGACTTCGACCAAATCGAAGGTGATTCCATTGTATTTGTACAAGCCAATCCCTAAGGCACTAATCCAGTAATTACCATCTCGGTCTTCATAGAGCGAATAGAAGTCATTGTTCTGCAACCCAGGTAGCGTGAACCCGTTCATTCGTTGACCGTCGTATACTTGCAATCCACCTTTCCCATGGCGTTCGCTAGGATCTGGATGATCCATTTCTGCCCGACGGGTACCGAACCAGAATTGACCTTTGTAGTCTTGGTGGATTACTTGAATGTTGTTTGAGTAGAGTCCGTCGTCTTCTGTAATGAAACTGAAGTTTTCGCCGTCCCACTTGCACGCACCGTAACCGTCTCTTCCAAACCAGATATTGCCTTCTAGGTCTTCACTGATTTCAGTGACCCAATTCACGGTAGCTTGGTATGGCAGCAGTTCCACATCAGGGATCGGTAAAGGGAATTCAGTGCATGTTTCGCCGTCAAACAAACATACGCCTTGCCAGGTTCCGATCCAGATTCTGTCTTTTGAATCAATGAAGAACTGAGAAACGCTGCTGGTATTGAGTCCATCTTTCTCATTGAAGTTCCTAAACTCCTTGCCATCAAAGATGGATATACCCGATTGCGTAATGAACCAAAGCGTACCATCAGATTCTTCGTGGATGGCGATCACTGCATTTCCGATGAGTCCGTCATCTGTGGTGATGTACTTTAAGGATTCGCCATCATACTTCGCAGCTCCTTTGCTTAAGGTTCCAAACCACAGATTCCCTTTTGAGTCTTCAAATGATTCAACCACATACCCATCGATCTGCTCGGCAACCGATTCGATCGTCTCTACTGTTTCCTGAACAGGCTCCGTATTGGTAGTTTCGGCAGGAGGCGAACAAGAGAGGAAGAATAAGAGTGAGAATGAGAATAAGAGTGAGAGTGATTTGATCACGGTGTTTAGTGTTGGTGATCAAAGATTGGAAAAATCAGAGGAAGACCTTCGCTTTCAACTCACAAGGAAAGTAAAAAGCCCTCGTGTGGAGGGCCATTTATTCATCTTTCTAATTCCAAAAGTATAGGTCATCGGTGTGGGCGCTTAGTTCACTTGCTCACCATGTTGACTCAAATCAAGGCCTCTTTCTTCTTGGTCTTCTCGTACCCGCATGGTTAATGAGAGATCAACGACTTTGAAGAGAACCCAGCTTCCACCGAAGGTGAAAATGGCTGTAATGACCAAAGCAATCATATGGTAGACGAAGGTTTCAGTCTCTCCGTAGACAAGTCCGACATCTTTGGCAAGTACTCCTGTAAGAATCATACCCACGATGCCTCCCACGCCGTGGCTTGGGAAGACATCAAGGGTATCATCGATTGCAGAACGGTTTTTGAGATAGATCATCCAGTTCGAGATGAGGGCCGCAATGAATCCAATGAACATCGATTGACTAATATTCACGAATCCAGCTGCTGGTGTGATGGCAACCAAACCTACCACCGCACCAATGCAAGCACCAACCGTTGACATTTTTCGTCCGAGCATGCGCTCATAGAACAACCAAGTAATCATGGCTGTAGCAGAAGCAATATTTGTATTCGCAAAGGCAATCACGGCATCACCATTTGCGCCTAGAGCAGATCCAGCGTTGAATCCGAACCATCCAAACCATAAAAGTCCGGTACCCAACAAGACATAAGGGATATTTGCATGTTCTTCAATCACCTCTTTGCGTTTCCCGAGGTAGATAGCTCCTGCTAGTGCTGCGAATCCAGCGGACATGTGTACGACTGTTCCACCAGCGAAGTCAAGCACGCCCCAATTGCGGAAAAGTCCTTCAGGGTGCCAGGTCATATGGGCCAACGGCGCATAAATGAAGATGGAGAAAAGGACCATGAAGAAGATGTAACTCCTGAATCTGACACGTCCAGCGAAGCTCCCGGTAATCAAGGCCGGGGTGATAATGGCAAATTTGAGTTGGAAGAGCGCATATAGTAAGAAAGGAATCGTCTCCGAGTAGTCAGGATTTGGCTCGAGTCCGACGTCTTTGAAATTCAAATAGGTCAAAGGATTTCCGATAATACCTCCAATGCTATCGCCGAAGGCCAGACTGAATCCAACAACAACCCATAGTACAGAGATGACCCCAAGAGCAACAAAGCTTTGGAGCATCGTAGAGAGTACATTTTTCTTGTTGACCATTCCTCCGTAGAAGAATGAAAGTCCGGGAGTCATTAGAAGCACAAAGGCGCTTGAAACGAGCATCCAAGACGTGTCTCCTTTGTCAATGCTAGATGTCAGTTTAGGATAGTTTGCGCCAAAGGTGATGCTAATGACAACAAGGATCGCGAGTGCAATGAAGTTGATCTTCTTACCCATAGTAAGTTTATTTAATATGTGATCAGGGATGCATTGGCCCTGGAGGAAAACTGTGTTCCGAAAGGGTTTCATTCTTCCGGAGGTTGTGGTATTTACAGGTTGACAGAAAGGACTGTCAGGTGTAATTCCAGCACAGTTGGTCATTGAACTGATGCAGAGGCAAACACGAGGAAGACATTGCTCGCATGTGAGTCGTTTGCCTGGAATTTGTGCTAAAAACACTCTAGCAGCCCTAAGGTAGTGAAAAACACGGGGGTATTTGCGTGAATAAGTGTAAAACCACCAATGACACCCCTTTTTAGGAGGGGGTGTTCGTGAAAAAGGTATTTTGAGGTATGGGTGTGATAAAAAAAAGACCCGCAATCGCGAGCCTTCTCCGTATGCTGTGTGCTGTAGGCTGTGTGCTGTAAGCAGTATGCGGTAAGCTGCTTACAGCCTACTGCCTACTGCTGAAGCGCTAGCTGTTCGCTACCGCTGTGATTGAGATAATCTTATCAGCAAGCTCCAAACCGATGCGATCTTGAGCTTCTAGCGTAGCCGCGCCTATGTGAGGTGTTAATGAGAGCTTTGGGTGCTTCATCAAATCTTCGCGTGGCGTAGGTTCGTTTTCAAATACGTCGAGGGCAGCGCAGGCCACTTTACCTGAATCTAGGGCGGCAATCAGCGCGTCTTCATCGATAGATCCACCACGAGCGGTGTTCACCATCATGACCCCATCTTTACATTTAGCAAGTTCATCAGCACCTAGAACGGCAGTTCCACCGTCTTGCTTTGGTACGTGAAGTGTGATGAAGTCTGATTGCGCCAGCAACTCATCCATGCTTACCATATTTGGTTTAATAGCAACGGTTCCGTGTCCTTCAATATGCCATTCGATGGGTGCGTCAGAAGGGTAGAGGTCATACGCCACTACTTTCATTCCAGCTCCCAAGGCGTAGCTTGCTACGGCACGACCGATTCGACCAAATCCGATGACACCAAGGGTCTTACCTCTTAGCTCAGATCCCTTTCCGTATTTCTTCTTCAAGGCTTTGAATTCAGAAACACCATAATCAGGCATTTGACGGTTGCTGTCGTACACCGAGCGAGCAAGCGTGAAGAGCTGTGTCATGACCATCTCAGCTACAGAAAGCGAAGAAGATGCTGGCGTATTGAAGACTTCGCGTCCTTGACTGCGAGCGTAGTCAACGTCGATGTTATCCATTCCAACACCACCACGTCCGATCATTTTAAGATTCGGACAAGCATCGATCAATGGCTGTCGAACTTTTGTTGCACTGCGGACAAGCAGTCCGATGTAGCCTTCGTTGTTGATAGCTGCTTCGAGCTCATCTTGAGCTACGGTATCAGTCACTACAGTGAATCCTGCAGCTTCTAGTTTTGCTTTTCCAGACGGTGAAATTCCGTCGTTCGCAAGAATTTTCATGATGCTATTTGTTATGCTTTAACGCGTGCAAATTCGTCCATTACTTCTGTCAACACCTTCACACTTTCAATAGGAAGAGCGTTGTACATAGAAGCCCGGTAACCGCCTACTGAACGGTGACCTTTCAATCCGTTGATTCCAGCATCCTGCCATAGCTTGTTGAAGTCGTCAGCAAGTGAGTCATCCGTCAAACGGAACGTCACATTCATTTTCGAACGGCTGTCTTCTTGTGCGTGACCTGTGAACAATGGATTTTCATCAATGGCTTTGTAGATCAATTCAGCCTTCGCATCGTTACGTGCTTGAATGGCTGAAATACCGCCCATTTCTTTCATCCAACGGAGTGTCAACATGCTCACATACACAGAGAATACAGGAGGTGTATTGAACATGCTATCCTTCGCAAGGTGAACTCCAAGGTCAAGGTATGATGGAATGTCTCTTCCAGTCTTGCCCAATTTGTCTTTGTCAAAGATGTAGAGCACTGTACCTGCAGGTCCCATGTTCTTCTGCGCTCCGGCGTAGATCATGGTAAACTTGCTCGCGTCGAATTCACGTGAGAAAATATCTGATGACATGTCACAGATGAGGTTCTCATGGCTAGGGAAGTCTTGGAACTGTGTTCCGAAGATCGTGTTGTTCGAAGTGAAGTGCAGGTAGTCTGCATCAGAAGGCACCTTGTAACCAGTTGGGATATGATTGTAGTTGCTCTCTTTTGAAGACGCGATCACGTCAACTGAACCGCAGTGTTTTGCTTCTTTAATTGCTTTTGATGACCAAGTACCGGTATCAATGTAGGCACCTTTCCCACCTTCAGGAAGGTAGTTGTATGCGGTCGTTAGGAAGGCTAGACTTGCTCCACCTTGAAGGAACAATACTTCGTAGTTCGAAGGGAGGTTCAACAACTCCTTAACCAAGCTACGTGCTTCCTCCATCACCGCTACAAAATCTTTGCTTCGGTGAGAGATCTCAAGAATCGAAAGATCGATCCCGTTAAAGTTCAAAACAGCTTCTGAAGCTTCTTGAAAAACGTTGTCCGGTAGAATACACGGACCCGCAGAATAGTTGTGTTTTTTAGCCATTCCTAGACAATGTTTGGACAAAGGTAAGTCACCGATTCGAGGGAAGTGTGAAGTGTGGATGAAATGTTTGTATTTGGAGGGCGGATCGCGGATCGCGGTGGGGTGAAACTACCGCGATCCGCGTTCCTCTCTCATCTCACCACGATCACTTTTTCTTTAGTGATAACGTTGCCGTTCTCCGAATAAAGGACCACGGTGTACATTCCTTCGGCCCAGCTTGTTACATCTATTTGCTGGTTCAATGAATTGACCTTTATCGATTCAACTTGAGCACCTGAAGAATTCAGTACGGTAGCTGAGACTAGTCCGTTGACATGGGCTGGTATTTGAATAGTCACGTAGTCGCGCGTGATACTTGGATTGATCCAGCGCTTCGTTCTTACCACGGTGATTTCATCGATTCCGACTGGGAAACTTCCATCATTAAATACCACTTCACCTCCGAGCATGGTCATCGTCACATTGGTTTGTGCAATCTGATTGACAGGGATATCGAAGATGTCTTGATCCACGCAAATGATATCTGCGTATTTGCCGACTTCAATACTTCCGGTGACATCTTCATGTCGCATCACGAATGCGGAATGAATCGTGCGTGCATCCACCGCTTCTTCAACCGTTGGGAGGTTCTCTGGTGCACGCGTTACAGCGTTCTGAATGGAACGGAACGGGTTCATCGTTGAGACATCCCAATCGCTACTGAGGGTGACTCTTCCATTGGCGTCGTATATAGAACCAATCGGGATGAAGGTCTCAGCGATCTCATCACCTACGAAGTCTGCATTCCATTGCCACTGATTTGGCTGAGTCCAGTTAGCTGATACTTGGGCGTCAGCAATGACATCCAATTCAGCGAATCGCGAATATTCCTCCTCGTTCATGAATTCAATGTGGGTCAGGCGATGGCGTGCTCCAATGTCTCCATTGGTATTTCGTGCAGCTTCAATGGCATCTAAGGATTCAGCCGATCCTCTGTTGCCAATACTGTGGATGAAGAAATCGTAACCAACCAATTCAAGTTGGGTGATGTAGTCAGCTAAGCGATCTGGATCGATGTAATTCGTTCCATTGGTGAATGGCCAACCGAAGTTGTAGACATAGTCTTGATCAAGTGCAGCCGTCCCGTTCAAGCTTATTCCGTCTATGTAGCACTTGATTTGCGTGACGCGAAGCATGTCATCCCCTTCATTATACATATTAGGCAGGAGCGGGATTTGCTCTTCATCAGCATCTTCAGCATAAATCCAAGGGGCTAGGACGACTCTCGCAGTGAGTTCTCCGTCGGCTTTTACTTGTTGCCATACATCGATGTAGTTTCTTTTCCAATAGGTTCTGCCTTCGACGATGCTTGTAATTCCTTGTTCGGCTAGCGCCGGAAGTCCGAAGTACACGAGTCCGTCATAATTTTGCCCGTCAACCAAATCATTGGAGGCAAGCGCGGCACCGAAGGCTAAATCACCCGCGGCGTCAAGTAGAATCCCATTCGGGATGCCATCTTCTTTTACGATCAGGCCGCCTTCAGGGTCGGGAGTATTTTCATCAATACTCAAAGCTTCAAATGCTGCGCTGTTGACCCAAGCAGAATGCGAAGTCTCTTCCATCGCGACTACCGGAGTGGAAGGGAAGAACGAGTCCAACACCTCACGTGGATTCTCATCTGATTCCAACAACGTGAGAATGGAGAATCCGTAAGCAAAAATCCATCCATTCGAATTGGCCTGAGGATCACAATCTGAAAGTTGTTGACCTAGTTGAGTCGTCGATAAAGCAAAAGAGCTCAATGTACAATTCGACCCCGCACCAGAGCTTCCCTCAAGCAAGTGATTATGCACATCATGCATCCCAGGGAGAATGAGTTTTCCCTCAAGATCAACTGATAAGGTATTGTCTCCAATGAAAGACTGCACGCCATCATTGTCGCCAACATACACAAGAATTCCGTCATCAATAGCCAGGGCTTCCTCAAACTCTTGTTCAGCATTCGAAGTATAAATCTTCCCGTTGTAAAGAACATAGTCAGCCACTTGGCCGAATAGCGCGGAGGGAAGTAAGCATAAGATTGTTAGGAGGTTACGCATGGGGGAATATAAGGCTTTAGGCCATAGTAGATGATCATTGCTGACGAAGGCCATAGTATTCAGTGAATACAGTCATTGGTTAACATGCTTAAATGGAACCGAGCAAATTCTTCGAACACTCACATATCTCATTTAATTCTACAATGTTCGTTGCGATGATTTTCGACGACTCAGATGCAAGAAATACTATCAACGCGCCCAATACTTAAGACTCCGTTTTGTGAAATCTATTAGTTGCAATAATGCGTGTGACCGTAAAACCAGTTTGGGTGTTTCTTGGCTTTTTCGCACCAGTCAAAGTTGTTGAACGAAGGTTCAGCAAGAATTATTTCGATTGCTTTACGGGCGATTTCGCTCTTTTCATGGTTTTCCGTTGAGTCGAAGTATGTGACTTTATCTCGTTCTTTGATTAGTACAATTCCGATATCGTCTACAAAATACTCCTGACCAATGATTCCCTCGCTTTTAGGTGCATATAAAGGTAAAATAGTAATTGGGGTGCTTCTCCCATTGATATTGAACACTCTTGTTTCAGAAGGACCATACTCACTTTCATGATGATAGAGGATCGAATCTGCTTCAACGTGCCACGTCAAGTACTTTTCAGAGACCCACGAATCCGAATTGGCTGAGTTGCTATAATCCCAGAAATTATAGAACTCCAGGGTTCTGTCTGGTGTCTCCTTTTTGTACACATTAACCTTCTGTATTTCATTTACCCATTGTTGCCGTTCATAGTAGTAGCCACTGGTTGAGTCGCGATGTTCAACGCAGTACCTCACTTTTGTAAATGTTCTTGATTGACAGAAATGTAGAAGTGCTTGTTTCTCTGTTTCAGAACCACAACTAGCGCAGACTAAAACCATAAGGATGAACTTAAGCGTTCTGGCCATGCTTCAAGAACGCTGAGAATAGGCAGAATATTACCTATGAAGAATAAAGACTTTCTAAGTAGAATATCTCACTAAATAAAGCCTAACGCCTAACGTCTCTAGCCTAGTCTTCCGTCCAAACAGCAAGAAGATTCCCCACGGGATCAAAAAACTCAAATCGTCGTCCACCAGGAAAGGAGAAGATTTCTTTGGAAATCGTTCCGCCGTTGGCGAGAACAACTTTATAAATCTCCTCGAGATTATTGTGGTGCAAGACTACGAGCGCACCGTTTACTACTTCTCCGTCAATTTTCTCGAAACCACCTTCAACACCGCTCTTCGAGAAGGCAGTATAGCCAAGACCATAATCAGTAAACTTCCACCCAAAACATGTGGAGTAAAAGGTTTTGACCTTCTCAAGGTCAGGAGAATAAAGTTCGATGTAGTGAATCGGTGTCATGGTGCATGTTGAATGTGGAACGTTGAAGTATTGTGCAAAGCACAGCCTTACGCCATAAGCCCTACGCCTTAAAAAGCTGCGCTTTTTTACTGCTGATCAAAATCAACCACCACCTTTTCCGTTCTCGGATGTGCTTGGCAGGTGAGAATGAACCCACGTTCTACTTCGTCTGGCTCGAGGCTGTAGTTTACTTCCATATCTACTTCTCCTTCGACAAGAAGAGCGCGGCAGGTGCAGCACACACCACCTTTGCAAGAGAACGGCAAATCCGCTCCTTTGCCCAGGGCAGCGTCGAGAATGTTCTCGCCTTCATATGGTAGGTTGAAAGCAAGGGTGTTTCCGTCGAGAACTACTTCTACACTGGCTGTCTTGCCGTCAAATTCTGGTTTCTTTTCAGTAGCCTTTTTCTCTTTCAAGGCACCGGCCACAGGAGAGGTGAAAAGCTCAAAGTGGATATTCTCCTTCGGAGTTCCAAGCTCTTCCATTTTACTACTTACGGCTTTGATCATCGGTTCCGGACCACAAATGAAGACTGCATCAATCGCTGGTGCATCTACAAGAACGTTGCAGAATTGCTCACATTTATCGGCATCGATTCTACCTGAGAACATAGGAATGTCCGTAGGTTCTTGTGTCAACACATGGAAGATGCGCAGACGTGAAAGGTAGCGGTCCTTAAGCTCCTCCAACTCGTCGCGGAAGATGATCGTTGAGCTTGAACGGTTCGCATAAAACAAGGTAAATGTGCTGTTCGGTTCTTTCTGAAGCGTCGTCTTTATGATCGACATCATTGGCGTAATCCCTGATCCAGCTGCAAAAGCTAGGTAGTCTTTATCGTTCGATTCATCGAGCGGAACGTAAAAGTTCCCCATCGGTGTCATCACTGAAAGTTCATCACCAGCCTTCAATTCGTTATTGGCGTATGTACTGAATTTACCATCCTCCACTTGCTTAATCGCTACTCGCAATTCTCTGTCATCCGTTCCACTGCAAATTGAGTAAGAACGACGAACATCTTCGCCATTGATATCAGCACGTAAAGTCAAGTACTGACCTTGAATGAACACGTAATCATCTTTTAACGATGGCGGTACATCGAACGCGATAGAAACAGTGTCTTCCGTCTCTTTGCGGACTTCAGAAATAGACAGGGTATGAAATTGCGGCATTGATTCTCCTTTTGCAGATTTCAAATATAGGAAGACTAGGGCGTCCTTTGGAAGTGGACGGTAAGCGGTAGGCTGTATTTTTTCGTGGACTGTGGACCGTGGACAGCGGAATAATAAGTGAAGATTAATGAATTTTAAATTTTCCATTTATCGAAATATTCCGTCCACGGTCCACGGTCCACGGTCCACGGTCTACCGTCTACCGTCTATTCCGTACTTTCGCCCTGTGGAAGGAATCATCAACTACCTGTCAGTAGAAGGCGTGTCGCGACGCTTTGGAGAAAGACTCATTTTTGAAGACATCACCTTTGGTGTCAATAAGGGACAGAAAGTCGCGTTGGTTGCTCGCAACGGGACTGGGAAGACCACGCTGTTGAAAATTCTAACTGGGGAGGATACTCCTGATACCGGAAGCGTTACCTACAACAACGATGTCAAGCTAGCCTACCTCGCTCAAGAGCACGGACTCAAAGAAGAGCTATCTATCCTAGGGAATCTTTTTGATGCAGATAACGAGATGGTGAAAGCCATTCGAGTCTATGAAGAACTCTTGCTCAATGAAGCAGAGGCTGACCAAGATGCATTGCAAAAGGCGATCAATCGGATGGATCAGATGAATGCGTGGAACTACGAGGCCAACGCGAAGCAGATTCTTGGGAAGTTGAACATCCACGACCTGAACATGCAGGTGAGTACTATGAGTGGTGGGGAGAAGCGTAGGGTAGCGCTAGCCAAGGCGCTCATTGCTCAGCCCGACATGTTGTTGCTTGATGAGCCAACCAACCACCTTGATCTCGATATGATTGAGTGGTTGGAAGATTACCTCGCCCGCACCAATATGACCCTCTTGATGGTGACGCACGATCGCTACTTTCTTGAAGTAGTCTGCGATGAGATTCTGGAGATCGACGATATGAAGATCTACCGCTACAAGGGGAACTTCTCGTATTTCTTGGAAAAAAAGGCGGAACGAGAAGAGTTAGAGTTCGTCAACAGAGAAAAGGCGAGAAACTTGATGCGTCGGGAGTTGCAATGGGTTCGTACACAGCCGAAGGCTCGTACTACTAAATCGAAGGCACGTCTTGGTGCATTTAAAGATTTGAAGAAGGCCGCCCATGTTCGTCTAGAAGAAGATGAATTGAAACTTCAACTGAACCCGCACCGATTAGGAGGTAAGATCGTTGAGCTTCATCGCTTGAAGAAACAATTCGGGGAGAAGAAACTGATTGATGGCTACGATTACATGTTCCGAAAAGGCGAGAAGATGGGAATCGTTGGTCCGAACGGATCAGGGAAAAGTACCTTCCTCAACATGCTCACGGGGTCAGAAGAAGTGGATGGGGGTAAGGTGGTCATCGGTGAAACGGTGGTTTTCGGTTACTACACGCAGAAGGGAATCAAATTCAAAGAAGGACAGCGTGTTGTTGAAGCCATCAAGGAAATAGCAGAGGTCATTCCATTGAAAGGAGGAGCAAAGATCAGTGCAGCACAAATGCTTGAGCGTTTCTTGTTCCCGCGTTCAATGCACCATCAATACATCAGCAAATTGAGTGGGGGTGAGCGCAAACGACTTTACTTGCTCACCATTCTCATGGCGAATCCGAATTTCTTGATTCTCGATGAACCTACGAACGACCTAGATATCTTCACCCTGTCTGTGCTGGAGGATTACTTGCAAGATTTTCCGGGTTGCTTGGTTATTGTGAGCCACGACCGTTACTTCATGGACAAGCTCGTGGAGCACGTGTTGCTCTTCGGAAATGAAGGGAAGATCAGAGATATACCAGGGAACTATTCCGCGTATCGCGCTAAGATTTCTGAAGAAGAACGCCAAGCTAAAGCGCTGAACAAAGAGATTAAGGCGGCTCAGCCGAAGGTGGTCAAGAAGGAAACAACCGATTCCGGCGATAAGCCAAAGAAACTCTCATACAAAGAGAAGTATGAGCTCGAACAGATTACTAAGCGACTAGAGGAACTTGAAGTGTTGAAGGCAGGATTGGAGGAAAAGCTCAATGACCCTTCGCTCGATCATGAGAAGCTTTCAGCCGTTTCAGCGGAGCTCGGAGAAGTGATGTCTGAGCTTGATGAGAAGGAAATGCGTTGGTTGGAGTTGAGTGAGATTGCGTAGCTTGTCTGCGTGAAGTGGATCTCAAAACATTGGAACGACCTTTCGAAAGAAGAACTCTACGACTTTACCGTGCTGCGTATTGGAATCTTCGTGGTTGAACAAGATTGTCCTTATCCAGAATTTGATGGTAAAGATCAGCGATCAACACACTTGTGGTGCCTTGACAGCCAAGACGCTGTTGTAGCCTACTTACGCATTGTAGAACCAGGCGTGAGCTATGAAGAAGTATCTATTGGACGTGTTGCTGTTCATGAACGCTATCGCGGAAGCGGCATTGGACGTGAATTGATGGAGCAAGGTATGGCAGAAGTCGAGCGTTTATTCGGTAAAGTACCCATCAGATTGAGCGCACAGGAGTATTTAAGAAGCTTCTACAAAAGCTTAGGCTACATCCCAGTTGGCGAAGGCTACCTAGAAGACGGGATTCCGCATGTTGAAATGCTATACACCCCATGAAAGAACAGATCAAACAACGTTGGATCGGAATGGAGAAGCAAAAGGAGATTTTTCTATCCACGATCGAGAATTGGACTGATAAACAGCTATACTGGTCTCCTGTAGGCGAATGGAATGCAATTCAAATTGCCGATCATTTGATCACCAGTGAGTACGGGACCGTGAGTTACATGCAGAAAAAGACACAAGCTCCCTCATCAGAAATTCCTGTAGCCGGAACTGAATCTAAGAAAGAGTCAGAAGTCTTGAATGATGCACTTATTTCAGACAAGAAATGGAAAGCACCTGCAGTCTTACCTGATCCAAAAGACAACATGTCTCCTCAAGAAATGAAGTCAAAGTGGATTCACATAAGAAGTAAGCTCGACAGCTTTCTGAACAACTTGGATGAAGCATACTACGATAAACAAGTTTTCAAACACCCTTTCGCAGGAAGAATGAACCTAGAACAAACTCTGGGCTTTCTAGAGCATCATATCGAGCATCATGTACATCAGCTCAACAGACTAAAAGAGCGGATGTAGCTTTCGGCCTTCGACCTGCGCCGTAGGCTGTATGCAGTATGCGGTAGGCTGATTAGCATGGTTAGTTCGCCTTTGGCGATAGCGTGAATAGCATGGTTAGTTCGCCTTTGGCGATAGCATGGTTAGTCTGTCCACCGTCCACCGTCCACTGTCTATCTTTTATAGCCTACAAAAAAAAGAGCAGCCCTAAAGACAGCCCTTTTCTCGCTAATGGTAAGTATTGCAGATGATTCCGGTTATTCAACTATCAATCGTTTAGTTTCGATCTTGGTACCTGTGGTGAGTCGGACCAAGAAAATTCCGGCACTCAAATCATGGATGCTGATTTGATGGGTGGCGTTGGTACCGGGGACATCCTTCCGATAGACGAGTTTTCCTTCTAAGTTGTAAACCTCAAGGTGTGATACAGTCCCTTTGATCGTTTTCAAGCTGGCCGTGACTTGACCTGCAGTAGGATTAGGGAAGAGCGACAAGCGCTGGTAAATCTCGGCACCGATATCATGCGAAGGCGAACCCACTGGAGCTGACTCCAAAGGTGAATCGCTGCAAATAACTTCTGAGCTGAGGGCTCCTTGAACCGAAACAAGGAAGTCAGAGCTCAGACTCTCCATTTCCTCTCCTCTCAACTCGAGCTCCGGACTTCCTGTTTCAAATTCAACATTAGATACTTCAAATTCTGATGAGTAGGCGTTATTGCACATGCAACGCCCATCTTGGTCAACCTTGACCATGAGTCCACTGTAGAATCCTTGTCCGAAACTACGTGACTCTCCCACGATAGCTAGTCCATCATCTGATGTCTTGGCTACCCCGTGAGCAACTTCTTTATTGTCTCCTCCATAAGCAGAAGTATACTTCAATACACCATCGTCATTGATCCATAAGACTGAATAGTCCAGTCCGCCCTGTCCGAAGCTTGAAGAAGCTCCAACTACGGCAAAGAGATCGTTCTTGATGTATTCAATATTGGTTCCGTGATCATTGGAGAAAGCTCCATAGGTCTTCGCCCATTGGATGACTCCATCTTGATTGAAACGGATAATGTAAATGTCGTTCAGGCCGGCACCCGCGCTGTTTGTGTCGCCACTTACTAAAAGGTCGCCTTCAGGTGTCATGACGATGTCCCATGCCAACTCGTTTTCTGGAAGATCAAAGTTGCGTGTCCAGTCTAGTTCCCCTTCGCCAGACAACTTCATGAGCATTGAACTATAGTTGTTAGTAGCGTCGGCCATATGACCCCAGACGAAGATTTTACCTTCTGGACTCACTTCCAAACCAAGCGGAACCTCATACAATTGCGTTCCATACACCATGGTCCAAAGTTGATTACCTGTCAAGTCGTATTTCGATACGAAAACGTCGTATCCTCCCTGAGCATCGTAAGAATTGGTCATTCCGGTAACCACGATTTCGTCGTTTTCTGTAACCTTGATATCTCTGATTTGGTCATCTGCATTTTCACCAATTACGGTTGTCCAAATGACTTCTCCGTCAAGGTTCATTTCACACAAAACACCGTCAGGTAATCCTGTTTCTGATACAGATTGAGTAGTTCCAGCTAATAAGAGACTCCCATTGGGAAGTGCTGTCACCTTTTTGAAAGATTCCGAAGCACCGGCACCAAGGGTTTGGGCCCATATTACTTCGCCGTACACACTGGTACGAATAACAACTGCGTCATTGCCACCTTGTCCGGTTCCATTACTGAAACCTACCATGACCATGCCGTTGTCTTCTAATTGCATAGCGTCGTTCAGAAAGTCGATGCCTTCTGTCGAATACACTTGCTGATACTGTTGAGCGGAGACTGTGGCAGATATTACTATCGCTACCACAGCTAGAATTGATTTATACATAGTTCGAAAGATTAGGTTGATACTCGATCACTTAGGGTTACGCCGGTGATGAAGGGAGGTCTGTGGGATTGTGTATGATGAAAGTGTCAGTGAAATTCCCTTGATCTGTAGGGCAATTCCTCATCGCCACTTTTGGTACATTTGCCGCAGATGGGAAGCTCTGTTGCTATTGTGATTCCGTGCCTCAATGAAAAAGCCTACATCGGCAGGTGCATTGAGTCTATCCTCGACCAAGATTATGCGGAGGGGAGTATCGATGTATTCATCGCAGATGGAATGAGCGATGATGGCACACGAGAGATTATTGGTTCATACAGCAAGGAGCATCCGAATGTCCATCTCGTTGACAACCCTATCAAACACACTCCAGTGGCGTTGAATTTGGGTATCAAAGCTTCGACAAGTGACGTGGTGATTATCCTTGGCGCTCACGCGGAATTGTATGAGAACTTCGTTTCAAAGAACATCGAAGCCCTTGAGGTGCACCCTGATGCTGGATGTGTTGGCGGTGTCATTGAGAACGTCAACGAAAACGAAACGGCTGCGATTATCGGTCGGGCCATGGCTTCCCCTTTTGGAGTTGGTAACGCGCGATTCCGAACAGGAGGGAAGGCAGCTTATGTTGATACCGTGGCCTTTGGTGCCTATAGAAAAGAGGTCTTCGAGCAAATTGGGTTATTCGATGAAGAGCTGGTACGAAACCAAGATGATGAGTTCAACTACCGTCTGACTTCTTCTGGCTCTAAAGTGTGGTTTGATCCAAAGATTCGTTCGAAATACTACGTTCGAAGTAGTTATTCCAAGCTGTTCAAACAGTACCGTCAATATGGCTATTGGAAAGTCTATGTCAACAAAAAACACGGTGCTGTCACTAGCATTCGTCAGTTAATCCCGTTCTTTTTTGTGGCTTTTTTAATGGTAGGTAGTTTGCTCTCTATTTTCTTCCCGCTAGCGCGGAACGCCTTCGGCTTCGGCCTGGTGTTATGGTTCATAGGAGCTATGATTGGAGCACTTTGGGCGCAGTCAAGATCCGCACAAATCGGAGGTGTAATCGCATCTTTTTTCCTTTTACACGTTAGTTATGGGCTAGGATATGCGAAGGGACTACTTGATTTCCTAATTTTAGGAAGGAAGCCTGCGCGATCTGGATACCGCACAACTCGTTGAATTTGAAAGAAAACGATCACTCCAAAACCCGAAGAATCCATGCTTGGTTGACATTGGCAATTGCTGCCATGTTGCCCATTAGCAAACGATTGATACCACCGTTGGTTATCCTTTGGGTGATTGCGAGTTTTTTCCTTTTCAGAAAACAACACGCTAGAAATGGTTGGCAGGCGCTCCTTGCCATGGCGCTCTATTACGTGTGCAACGCGGTATGGCTCTTTTCAAGTGAAGACCAAGCCTCCGCGAGCTTCGCATTGGAAGTGAAGGCCTCCTTATTCGTCTTCCCAATGACGTGGATGTTCCTCCCACAAGTGAATCTGCGGCAACGATTGAATATCCTACTTGCCTTGGTCTGGGGCTGCATCTCTTTCGTTGTCATCAGCCTTGTTCGGGCCATCTATATGTACATTCAGACCCAAGATGCAGGGGCTTTCTATTACGCTGATCTAGCGTGGTTCTTTCACCCCACCTATCTCGCTACCTACGAAGCGATGGGCTTAGTAGTACTGGGGAGAATGCAGATGAAGAAGGTCTTTGCTCTCGGTAAACCATGGATTCACCACCTAGCGGGAGTTGTATTAATGGTTCATATCGGACTACTCTCTTCACGTGCCGGTTATTTATGCGCCTTATTGGCGCTGCTCCTCGTTGCACTACAGGAGTTCAGAAGACGTCGTACCAAGATCGGATTGGTCTACATCATTAGTGGTATGGGCTTGTTGGCGTTAACCATCATGCTCACTCCTGGAAGCCAAAAACGTATTCAAGAAGTAGCCAGTTCTCAAGAGCAATTGGAGCAGGCCTTCAATGAACCCGGAGAAGAAACTCAAGTTAAAGCTAAGAGTAGTTCTGGAGGAAGATTAGTAGCATGGCGTTCTGCAGTTGAAATCATGCTCAATAAGCCATTTGGAGTAGGGACAGGAGACGTGACGACAGAACTCATGAAACTGTACGAACGTGACGGAGAAGACTACGCCTTACGCAAGCGGTTGAACCCGCACAATCAGTTCCTCCAAGCCGGGGTGGCCTTTGGTTGGATCGGTTTCTTAATCCTTTGTGCCGTCTTCTTTTTTGGATTTAGGCTCGCACTTCAACGGCGTGATTTCTTATTCCTCAGCTTCTTACTCATTTTAGGGTTGAATATGCTCTTTGAGAGCTTCCTTGAAGTGCAATCAGGTGTTGTATTTGTCGCCTTCTTCTACGGATTCTTCGTCAAGAGTCCGGTGAAAGAAAAATTCTACAAAGTAAAGGAGAACCATCGCCATGATGATCCTCCATTAGCCATGTAAGACTCGGTTGTTCTAACCAAAGAGCCTATTCCGAATGAGAGAGTAGTTAGTTGCAGTTGCTTCCAAAAGCAGATAAGAATTGAAGTAGGTCGGCAGCAGCCACTTGGCCGTCGCCATTGAGATCCGCAGAGCATGAACCTACACAACCGAATTGAGAGAGGAGTTCCAATAAGTCTGCCGCAGCTACAACACCATCGCCATTGAAATCTTCTGGACAACCAACGGCACCGCTTCCGTCCATTGGGTTAGAAGGAGTAGCGCTAGCTAGGGTAAATGCTCCCATGATAGGATCAACATTGCTAGCAAACACCTCGTCAGAATCGTGGAAGCTGTAGCCTTCATTAAACCATGTTCCAGATTCAAAACGCGTTACGCGCAAGTCTGCTGGTGCATTAATTGGACCGCAACGATCTTCATAGAAGCTGAGGCCAACAGAAGGACTGAAAGAACCTACGTGTGCTGTTGACCAGTACTCACATGATGAAATGTGATCAAGCCCAGTGTCCAGCATTCCCACCAAACCAGCTGAGGCAGGATCCACATGATGGAACTCAGCATCGTAATATTCTGATGCTGTATTCACGCCAGTGATAGTAATCATCCCCCAGAATCCGTTATCGCCAATAGGTAGTTCAAGCGTTCCCGTTCCTTGTTTGCGCGCAATACCGTCGATGAAACTGTTGTTACCACCGCCTGACCAACCAGTGTCTACCGCATTCCCGAAGATGACACGGTAACTTGGGTCAGCCATGGTAATGTTTCCATTGGTCAACATCAACTGCGCGAAGTTGTCTTCAATGGTCAAGTTCGACTGAAGAACAACGTCTCCAGATGCCTTGTCGATTTCGATGAATCCTTCAAGTTTATTCGGAGAGTTGTTGAGATCAAAGTTCTGATCCGTCGTGCCATTAAAGCTCACCTGGCTGCTAACAATATTCAGAGAATTACCCAAAATTACATCGCCCAGCGCCACGATTTCGCTGTCGTATACATAGCCAGTGAGGAACTGCAGAATCTCGTTCACTACCATTGGGGCAGCCCCACTTAATGTGACCGCGGCGCCTCCTGATTTGGTGAAGTCGACATAAGACAGTTGAGGGGAGACTTCAAATTGAGCAGACACGTTAGACCCTCCACTGAAGATCAAACGACCACCATTTCCTTCCATACTACCTCCAAGCAAGGCCAGAGAACCAGTAACGTAGAGATCATCTACTGGAAGAGTGAAGCTTCCGCCTTCTATTGTCGTTGACAAGAACTTCCAATTGTGGGTGAGCAGGAATGTGTTGAAATCAACAGCTCCGCTTCGTTGGATGTAACGTGCTGCAGTACTTCCGCTATTTGCTGTTCCAGCGTTACCATCGATAAAGGTTAATTGACCAGCCCCCATATCAACTTCCAAGGTGTCGAAGCTCAACCCGGTGTTGAGGTTGTTCATGGTATTGTTTGCACCAGTGAACAGAAGATCAAGGGTTCCTTTCACATGAGAGTTTCCGATGGTCACATCACCGCGCATATCAATACGTCCATTCCCATTCAGGTACCCTGAACTCATCAAGAGCGAGTTGATCACGATAATTGAATCACCGTTGCTGATATTAACGTTGGCTCCTCCAGATTTCTCCTGAATCAAATCGTAAAAGACGACACTTCCATTCGCGTTCCAATTTCGGTTATTCCCATTGTTGAATCGGAACTCACCCATGTTGTGTTCAAAATGTCCACCATTTGAAGTGTAGTGGCCGTTGAAATAAGTCGTTCCTGAGTATGCCTCAAAAGTTCCATCTGCCTCTACTGTGGTTGAGTTGATGTCCCAATCAACGTAGCTTCCTACGTTTTGGAATGCGAGCACTCCACGTTGAATCAAGATGGGATCCACGCCCACGTCACCGATGTTGAGGAAGCCATTCGTCGTTCCAAAGAAAACAGTGTCTTGTGCTTCGTCTTTATTGATCGTCAACAAGTCAAATAGGTTGGATGAACTGTTGTACGTGAGGTTGCTCGCTTCATCACCAATGAACGCCGCCGGTGCGTCTCCTTGCACATAAGTGTTTGTGATGGTCATGTCTTTTTCACATGCCAGCAATGCGTTCGGTCCGTTGAGGTAACCAGAACTTATAGTCATCAGGTTTTCTACGATTAGAGAGTCAGTGCCTTGAATAACCACATTGGCACCACCGCTCTTTTCCATTCTTAAGTCGTAGAAGCGAGTAGAAGAATTCCCATCCCAAGAGCGGTTGGAACTATCATTGAAGCGGACAAAGCCCATGTTGTGCTCAAAGCTGCCGCCATTGGCGGTATAGTTACCATTGAAGTAGATGGTGCCCGCTGGCGCCTCAAAGGTTCCATCCGGTTCCACGGTAGTGGAGAAAACATCCCAATCTACATGGCTTCCAAAATTCTCAAAGCGCAGGGTACCTTGTTGAATCACGATAGGGTCGGTAACGCCATCACCTATGTTTAAGAAGGAATTAGTCGTACCGAATGAAACACTGGCTGAAGGGGTAGATTTGTTGACCGTAAGTAAGTCGAAGAGGTTCGAAGAGCTATTGTAAGTGAAAACGCCATTTGCCGGACCAACACAGGCCACGGGCGCATTTCCTTGGACATAAGTATTGGTCACCAATACATCTTTTTCGCAGGCCACAAGTGCTGAAGGACCGTTGAGATATCCCGTCGCAAAAGTCATGAGATTCTCGACAATCAATTGATCTGAACCATCAATGGTGACAGAAGCACCGCCTGATTTTTCCATTCGCAGATTGTAGAAACGCGTAGTCGTGTTCCCATTCCAGGTTCTGCTGTTGCCGTTGTCAAATCGAACGGTTCCCATGTTATGATCGAAGCTTCCTCCGTTGGCCGTATAGTTTCCATTGAAGTAGATCGTACCCTCTGGAGCCACGAATTTCCCGTTTGATTCCACGGTAGTGTTCACCACGTTCCAATCAACATGATTCCCATAATCTTTGAAGGCAAGCGTTCCTTGTTCAACCACAATCGGATCAGATGAAACGTCACCGATATTCAATGTAGACGTAGTGGTCTCAAAATGCACCGTATCGTTCACGGCGTCTTTCTTAATGCGCAGCTCAGAGAATAGATTCGATGAGCTGTTGTAGATGAAGGTTCCGTTTTGATCTCCTACGAAGTGCAGCGGACATGTTCCTTGAACGTATGTGGAGTTGATAACCACACTGTCAACAGCGTTGATGACAGCGCCGTTGCTACCATTCAAATAGCCGGAAGAGGCGGTGTATTTGTTGCTTACACGAATCTTCGAATTATCGGTCAGGTTGAGATTAGCCCCACCTGATTTAGCACAAACGAGATCATAGAAAACCTGTTCTGAGGTGAGATCCATAGTGGCGTTATTTCCTGCGCTCAGATAGAATACTCCGCCGTTCGCATTGAAACCTGACCCTTCATTGATCCATCCGCGCTCGAGGTATGTGTTGCCACTACTTGCGGTGAATTGACCGCTAGATGCCATGAATACGGCATTTGGTCGCAGATAAACATTGGGGTGATCCATGATGGCATGTCCGAGAAGGATCTTCAATGAATCCCCAGCCTGTAAAATGTTGAGGGTAGAATTGTCAGAGCGGAAAAAATAGTTCGCTCCATTGGTAATTTCGATGACATCTTGACCCCAGTTAAATGCGTTGATTTTGAACTCACGTGAACCAGTACCATATAATTCAAGGGTAGCTGAAGAACTGTTCATGCTGGACCCTACAAATCCGTCACCAAAGAGGCGCAGTCTTCCGGGACCAGCGACATACCCGGTGATTAATTCCAGTTGTTGGTTGATGGTGATTTGTTGTCCAGCTGCAAGCGTCAGCACAGAGCCGCCCGTTTTCTGTACGCGCACATTCAGCAGTTGATAGCTTTGATTTAGTGTGACGTTATTACCTCCACCGAAGATGATCCAACCGCCATTGTCGTTGAAGAATCCTGGCGCAGCAGGGGCAATGTTGACGGTGTTATTGAAATAGTGATCGCCAAGGGTGGTGCTAAAGGCTCCACCTTGTTGGTCGAATGGGCCGTTGAAGGTGACGGTACCATCCGCACATTGAAAGGTTCCATCGTGCTGAATATAACCGTTCGCTCCTACGGTGAAAGAATTTGTTCCTTGTAGCCATACCACACCGGTATATCCAGCATCGAGGATGACACCTGCCACATTGACGTTCGTATTTACGAAGCAATCGGTTCCGTCGAAGGTATCAAAGTGAACAACGTCACCGCTGTTCGGAACTCCAGTAGGAGACCAGTTAAATGCACTGTTCCAATTAGGTGTACCAAGAGGTCTCCAGAATTTATCTACCGCCAATGAGTGAATAGATAGGGCGGTGAAAAGGAGACAAAGAGAAAGTTTGGTTAATCGCATTTGGAATATCTTTGGTCACTAGAGAGACTACCAAGCGAAGGAGTATTCCCGATGGAGCAGAAAGATTTTTCAGAATACCTGTCGACAACAGAGATTATTGACTTCCAACACGCTGATTTTCAGTCATACAGTGAGCGTTGGGACAGAGGTTCAACGGTTTTAGAGAATGCAGTCAATATTTACAATTTCGTACGAGACGATCTGATGTACGACCCCTTCAACATTCGTTTCGAGGTTGAAAAAGTGCGCATCTCAAACATCGTCAAAGGGGATAGGGGTCATTGTATTGACAAAGCGATGGTATTCATCGGCCTATGCCGAAAAGAAGGTCTCCCAGCACGTCTCGGCTTAGCTCGTGTGCAGAACCACATGGGCACAGAGAGGCTTGAAGCCATCTTGCAAACAAACGTTCTCGTACCACACGGCTACGCAGAAGTGTATCTCGAAGACCGATGGGTAAAATGTACCCCGGCTTTCAACAAAGAGTTATGCGATAAACTCGGCGTAGAACCACTTGAATTCAACGGCACCGATGACAGCGTATTCCAGGCCTACGACAGAGAGGGAGGAGACTTCATGCAGTACCTCGAAGACTACGGTGGCTTCGCTGACCTCCCAAGAGAATTGGTATTTGACCTCTTCCAAAAAGAATACCCCCACTTACTGGATGATCAAGGGCAATTCAGGTCAGATTTGCTGAAGAGGTAAGTTCAATAGTCTTTAGCCTTTAGTTCTTGGTCTTTGGTCTCTGGACTCTCGTCCCTTGTCTCTCGACTGTAAAAGCATGATTAGTCCGCCTAAGGCGGATAGCATGATCAGGAAATTAGAGCTCAGAATTCCACCAGATATCACTTACTCCTAGAGCCTAACACCTAAAAGGAATATTTAATCCTTTCGCCCTAAATCACGCCTCAACTGCCGCCCGATCCTCCTTCTCCGCATGCGTTCTTGCCGCCTTCACAAAGGCTTGGAACAACGGATGAGGTTCAGCAACTGTTGATTTGTATTCTGGGTGGAATTGAGCACCAACGAACCACGGGTGGTCTGGGATCTCCACAACCTCAACGAGTTCACTTTCTGGGTTGATTCCAGAAGCTACCATGCCTGCTTGTTCGAAGGCTTGCTGGTAATCATTGTTGAACTCGAAACGGTGACGGTGACGCTCTTGAATGAGGTCTTCCTTGTATGCTTCGTGAGCGCGAGAGCCTTTCTTCAGTGCGCAAGGGTATGAACCGAGTCGCATGGTTCCACCGAGGGTGGTAATAGACTTTTGCTCAGCCATCAAAGAGATGACAGGGTGTGGCGTGTATTCCTTAATTTCAGTTGAATGCGCTTCCTCCATACCAAGAACGTTGCGAGCGAATTCGATCACTGCACACTGCATTCCCAGACAAATACCAAGGAATGGGATCTTGTTTTCACGGACGTAACGAATTGCTTCCAATTTCCCATCGATTCCGCGGGAACCGAAGCCTGGGGCTACGAGCACTCCATCAACGTTTCCTAGCTGTTCTTCTAGGTTGCGATCGTTGATGTTTTCACTGTGTACCCACTTGATATCGACTTTTACTTCGTTCGCAGCTCCTGCGTGCACGAAGGCTTCTGCGATCGATTTGTAAGCGTCTTTTAGCTCTACGTACTTACCTACAAGGGCAATCTGCACGCGGTGCTTTGGGTTTTTATGCTTTTGAAGGAAGTCGTTCCACTTCTTGAGTTCTGGCTTACGTCCTTTCTTCATGCCAAGCTTTTCGATGACTACTTCATCGAACTTTTCTTGCTGCATGAGAAGAGGTACATCGTAAATAGTATCGGCATCGATACTTTGAATCACCGCGTTCAACTTCACGTTGCAGAAACGAGCCACTTTAGAGCGCACTGATGGTGTCAATTCATGCTCTGTTCGACAACCCAAAACATCTGGCTGACCCCCGACATCCACCAACTGCTTCACAGAGTGTTGCGTTGGCTGCGTTTTCAATTCACATGCTGCGGATAGGTAAGGGATGAGTGTCAGGTGAACAACAATTACATCGTTCGGTCGTTCCCATTTCATCTGACGAACAGCCTCGATGTATGGAAGTGACTCAATATCACCAACAGTTCCACCAATCTCTGTGATCACCACGTCGAATTCACTCTTTGATCCGAGGATCTGAACACAACGCTTGATTTCGTCGGTGATGTGAGGTACGATCTGTACCGTCTTTCCGAGGTATTCTCCTTTACGTTCTTTGTTGATGACTGACTGATAGATCTTACCAGTAGTCACGTTATTCGCTTGCGATGTAGGGACGTTCAGGAATCGCTCGTAGTGTCCGAGGTCAAGATCGGTTTCTGCTCCGTCGTCAGTAACGTAACACTCGCCGTGCTCATAAGGGTTAAGTGTACCCGGATCCACATTGATGTATGGATCGAGTTTTTGAATGGTCACTTGGTAGCCACGCCCCTGAAGAAGCTTGGCTAGTGAAGCCGAAATAATTCCTTTACCTAGACTGGAAGTAACGCCTCCTGTCACGAAGACGTATTTGGTCGATTGATTCATTGTCCCGCATTACGAATACGGGAGTCAAAATTACACAAATGTTTCAGGCTGGCATCCCATGTGGAAATCTTTTAATGAATGATTTTGATCACTCGTCGAGATTCCGCGTTAGCGAGTCAACCACCTTAAACCCAGAAAGGAATTCGCTTGCTATAATTCGGATTAAGGTATAGGCTGGAATAGCTAAGATCATTCCACCCACTCCAGCAAGTGCCCCAGCCATCGAAATCACGATGAAAATCTCTAGTGGATGAGCATTTACGCTATTACTGAAGATGAAAGGTTGAATGACGAAATTATCAATCAATTGCACTGTCAAGAATACGCCGCCGATGCTGAGAATAAGCGGTAGCAATTCTGAATTAAAGTCCATTTGAAGATTGGTCGTCACCGCGATAAAGATTCCGATCAACGCACCTATAATCGGCCCGAGATAGGGGACAAGGTTGACGAGTCCGGCCAAGAAACCAATCAAGAAAGCATTCTCTACCCCGAAAATGGAAAGCCCGAGCGTCACGAGTAGGGTGATGATACTTACCTGAGCCACAAGACCAACGAAGTAGCGTGAGAGCAATTTCTTCGTTTGTAGGATGATGCTTTTCATTTCATCCATGCGCTTGTCAGGGGTGAGTGTCAGGATGATTCGATTCACCATGTTGCCGTCTTGAAGAAAGAAGAAGGTGATGAACAACACGGAGAACAGCGCGATCACTGCATTTCCAATTACACCGAAGATGTTATTGAAGATTCCGCGAATATCACCGAAGCTAACCAGGGCTTGGAGCTGTTCTACTAGAAAAGCCTCATTTGAACGGTCATCACCGCTGAGGTTGAATTGTTCTAGGTAGCTCATGGTGCTTTCGAACTGATTGTTCAAATTGGCTGAGAAGGCCTCGACATCAATTTGAGACAATGCTTGAGCCTCTTCTGCGACCAAAGGGGCGAAGATGTTTAAGAACAAGAATATGATAAGCAGAAAGCTGGCGATGGTGAGAATGGCTGCAACACTCGAAGGTATTTCGCGCTTTCCAATTTTGATCTTTCGCAGCAACCGAACGATAGGTGCACCTACCAATGAGATTACCGCCGCTACAATCACGTAGTTAACAATGGTTTGGAAGTACCAAAGAGCAAGACAAAGGAGAATACCTCCTATAATTCCAAGGATGTATCGCAGGTTTTTGCTCATCGCAATGCTTCGTGCTGTTTAGGAAAATCGTGGTAGGTCAATGAACCGCAATTCGTTCCAATATACTGCCAGCTATCAACATCCATCTCAATCTTGACCACACCATTGGTAGGCATCTGGATCAACTCTCCAGTGAGGTATTGCGTGAGGTAGCTGAAGCCCGGATTGTGTCCGAACATGATCACGCTCGAGTGACCATCTGAGAAGTCATTGATAACTTCAACAAGACGAGAAACCGGTGCTTCATAAATGCGTTCATCGAGCTTAATCGCGTCATCCGCAATGCCAAAAGCAGCGGCATACGCTTTCGCTGTGGTGTGCGCGCGCAAGGCATGTGATGAGACAATCATGTCAGGACAAGCTTCGCTGCCGGCCAGGTGCCTGGCCATGTGCGGGCAATCGCGTTCCCCTCGTTTGTTCAACGGTCGATCTTTGTCGTCAAGTCTCTCATTGTTCCATGAAGACTTCGCATGTCGAATAAGTATTAGGCTGCGTTTCATTGAATCGAAGGTAATGATTTAGGCGTAAGGCGTAAGGTGTATGGCTTAAGTTAATGTGAAACTCAGTTGAAGCTCTCCACCATCCCAAACCCCAGTTATAGTTTATCAGTTATCGATGATAGATTCCAAAGGGGTATTTCGGTTAGTCTAAAAATCCATTTCGGTCAAGAAAAAAGCCCTACTTTTGCTTCAATCTGAGAACCGACCATGGCCAGTCAAACAGTTGAAAATTATTTGAAGTGTATCTATGCGCTTCAGCAGTATTCGCCAGAAGGGGTGAGTACAAACGCTATCGCGGAACGCCTGGAAACCCAGGCTTCTTCAGTGACCGACATGTTGAAGAAACTGAAGACGAAAGGACTGGTCAACTACAAGAAATACAAGGGGGCGCATTTGACGGATAACGGGATGAGTATCGCCATAGATATTATTCGTCGCCACCGCTTGTGGGAAGTGTTCTTGGTTGAGAAACTCGACTTCAAATGGGATGAAGTGCATCCGATTGCTGAAGAGTTGGAACACATCGCTTCAGAAGAGCTATTCAAACGTCTCGATTCATTCCTAGGTCACCCACAATATGACCCGCATGGAGATCCCATTCCTGATGCCGACGGCAATTTCCGAGATAACCGAGACAAGGTAGCAGTGAGCGCTTTGAATGAAGGGGAAGGAGGTATTCTCGTTGGGGTGCGCGATTCTTCTCAAGAGTTCTTGCAGTACCTCGATTCTATCAAATTGACACTTGGTTCGTCGATCACCGTTGAAGAGCGATTCGCCTTTGATCAGAGCGTCCGTGTGAGTCTCGGTAAACAACAACAGCAGCTTTCACAGCTCGTTGCACGAAATCTACTTGTTTTAAAATCCTAATGAAATGAATGATCTCGTAGCCTATTTCGAATCGATTGACCCCGTGGTCGCGGCATTAATTGCCACCTGTTTTACATGGTTTTTAACTGGCGCAGGAGCTTCACTCGTTTTCTTCTTTAATGGCGTAAGCCGAAAGTGGTTAGACGGAATGCTTGGGTTCACCGGAGGAGTCATGATCGCCGCAAGTTTCTGGAGTTTGTTGAGTCCAGCGATTGAAATGTCAGAAGGAGAGGGCTTCCTCAAAGCCATGCCGGCTGCTGTCGGATTCGGACTGGGAGCGTTGTTCCTGTTCGTACTGGATAAGTTCTTACCTCACTTGCACATCAACTTCAAGGCGGAAGAAGCCGAAGGAATTCAAACCAACTGGCATAAGACCACGCTCTTGGTATTGGCCATCACACTCCACAACATCCCTGAAGGATTAGCAGTAGGTGTACTCTTCGGAGGAGCCGCTGCAGGAGTCGAAGGAGCCACCGTAGCCGGAGCCGTTGCCCTCGCTATCGGAATCGGGATCCAGAACTTTCCAGAAGGAATCGCGGTAAGTATGCCTCTCCGCCGTAACGGCGTCAAAGCAGCTCGCGCCGCCTGGTACGGACAACTATCAGCTATCGTAGAACCGGTCGCCGGAGTTCTAGGTGCGCTGCTCGTAATCCAAATGACACCGATCCTCCCATATGCTCTCGCCTTCGCCGCAGGAGCTATGATCTACGTCGTAGTGGAAGAGGTCATCCCAGAAACTCAACGCGATAAGTACACTGACATCGCCACGTTGGGGTTGATCTTTGGGTTTATTGTGATGATGATGTTGGATGTAGGGTTGGGCTAGGCTCTGCCTAGCCAAGGCGTATGGCCTAAGGCCTAAGACATAAGTAGACTCGCTTACGCCTTAAGCCATATGCCCTAAGCCTAAAAGAGAGTTGCTCCTCCCCAATTCCCAGAACTCATCAGCAAACGTACACTGTTTGCTTTGTCTTGGGACTCAATGAACGCCTGCATTTCTTGGGCGTCTGTGAAGACTTTTAAGTCGTTCCGGCCGAAGGCCTGAGAAACATCTTCTATTGTAATTTCAGGTAGGCGCTTGTGGGCTACTACATCTGGTGAAAAGTAGACCAAGGCAGTGTTGGCAGCGTTCATGGCCCCTTCGTAGTGATGAAGGAAGGCTTTGTTGAGGCTAGAGAAGGTGTGGAGTTCCATACACGCCAACAAATGCCTGTTAGGGTACATTTCTTTTACTGCTGAGGTGGTTGCCTTTAGCTTGCTTGGAGCGTGTGCAAAGTCGCGATAAACAATGTAGTCATCTTCTTCATGCATTTTCTCTAGTCTTCGGCTAGCGCCTCGGAAATGCTGCATGGCTTCGTAGAAGTTTGCGGTGGAAACACCCAGTTCGGCGCAAACCAATCTGGCTCCCTCCATATTTTGAAGGTTGTGCTTTCCAAAGACCTGGATAGGAATTTCTTCATTCTCGAGTTTTAAGAAGGTCTTTCCATCGTCAATGCGGTAGTTAGGGGTGTGATAGGGCAAGGCGCGAATGCCTTCACGGGCAGTCTTCGCCACCTTGACCACTTCTTCGTCTTCTGCGTTGTAGATTAAGACACCACCATCTTCAATTTTCGAAACGTAGATACGGAACTGTTCAACGTAGTTATCGAAAGTCGGGAATACGTTCATGTGATCCCATGCGATACCGCTGATGAGAGCGATGTGCGGGTTGTACAGGTGAAATTTCGGACGACGATCAATAGGAGAGGAGAGGTATTCGTCTCCTTCAAAAACGGCGATTGGTGTTTCATCTTTCAAGAGTACACTGCGTTCGAAACCATCGAGCAATGCGCCTACCATGTAATCGTGATCAACCTTGTTGTAGTTCAAGGCATGTAGCACCATTGAAGTAATGGTGGTCTTTCCATGGCTACCGCCGATGACAGCTCGTTTCTTGGAACGCGTTCTTTGGTAGAGGTATTCTGGGTAGGAATAAATATTCAAACCGAGCTCTTTTGCTTTCAAGAGTTCAGGGTTGTCTTCACGTGCATGCATGCCGAGGATGATGGCATCGAGGCCTTCATGAATCTTCTCAGGGAACCAGCCGAATTCAGTCGGAAGAATTCCCGTATCTGCTAGTCGTGAACGCGATGGTTCAAAGATCTCGTCGTCTGATCCGGTTACAGTATCTCCTTGGTGTGCAAGGGCGAGCGCAAGGTTGTGCATAGCGCTTCCGCCAATGGCGATAAAATGAACATTCATACAACGAAGGAAGGCATTTGAAAGGCACAAAAATTACCGCTGACTAGAAAGGAATGAACAGTCCGCCGTCAATTTGACCACTGGTCAGAATCGTGACGCACATTCCGAACACTCCATCGTATCTTTGTATGAATGTCTCCAATGGGCAAAATATTACTTGGGATTGCCACCGTATTTCCGTTCATCTTGATGGTTTTATACGTGTTGTCGTTCTTTCCGATGGCCTTTATCGCCCACGAACCAGGTGATATGTCAGATCCATCATTGGGTATCTTTTCCATTGGCTTGACTTTGATCTTGTTCATCTTAATGATGGTCTCATCGATCGCCCTCTTCGTGTATTACTTGGTGCACGTAGTCAATAACTCACGTTTAGATTCTTCGAATCGCCTGATTTGGGCCTTGGTCATTCTCTTCTTCGCGAACATTGGCTACTTAGTTTACTGGTACTTCCAGATCTGGAAGGAAGAGGATGATCGTGTAGAACATAACTACCTGAACTAACCATTCGGCATCTACTTCGTGCGATAAGCACATTCCTTTTTCCTAGAATCGTCAAATTGTTGATCTTCGATAGAACTTAGCACGCACTGCGTCTAACAATGACCACCTTATGAATAAGTTTTGGCCTGACTTCCGCCTTGGTATCCGCACCTACTTCAAGAGCTTCGGGTTTATCGTGCGCAACAAGATGATGCACTTCTATTTGTATCCTTTGTTGTTTATTATCCTATTTAGCGTTGGGGCTACCGCCGGAATCGGATACATCAATGATACTGTGAATCCATGGATTCTTGATCTAATCGGCGCTCAGCCTGTTCCAGGAGATGGATGGTGGGAGATCACCCTGAACTTCCTTTCGAACATCAGTACTTACGTAGTGAGTTTCTTGGTGTGGCTGATCATGATTTACATTTTCTACAAGATCAGTAAGTACGTTGTCTTGATTGTCATGTCGCCAGTGATGGCATTGATTTCTGAGAAAACCGACGCGGTAGTTACAGGACAGAGTTTTCCTTTCTCCTGGAAGCAACTCATGAAAGATGTAGTACGAGGAATTCGAATAGCGCTTCGGAATTTCATCTTTGAAATGAGTATTACCGTTAGTTTGCTCATCGTAAACCTATTCATCACCATTTTCTTGGCGCCGTTGTCTGTCATTACTTCACCTGCGGTCCTAGTCATTAATTTCTTGGTAAGTGCGTACTATTTCGGTTTCTCTACAATGGACTATACCAACGAGCGTTACCGTGTCAGTTTCCGCGATAGCGTGAAGAAGATTAGAGCCCAAAGAGGACTAGCAGTAGCGAATGGTGGAATCTTTGCGCTTTGGCTTATGATACCAATTCTAGGAACCTTTATTGGGACAGTATTCGCGCCAGTCACATGTACTGTAGGCGCAACACTTGCATTGCTTGAAAAGCGAGAGAAAGGGGCAATAGAAGGATACGAGTTGGATATCGATCAGAAATCGATCGAAGGGTAGTTATCGCCAGATAACCAGTTTCTGACGCGCCGTTCCTTGCGTCTTGTTGATTAGGATCACATAGTGTCCAACTGGAAGCGTGCTCACGTCAATCGGCTGACCCGTGTATTGGATTGTGTCGATCAAACGTCCACTCATGTCATGAATTTCTACATTGACAATAGCCGAAGCTCCATCGTTCACCAAATTGAACTGCGTCGTTGCAGGATTTGGGAAGAGGGCAATGTTCTCGTTAAAGATGCGCACGTCAACTACTCCGAATCGTAGGAATGTGCCATCAAGGGTGATGATGTCTTGATTGAAAGGGTTGAGGTATTTCTCAATGTCATCCCAAGCTTCAGCAACTTTATTGAAGTGATCATCACCAAGGAATTGGCAAGACGAAGTTCCACCGAACATCACACCGATCACACGTCCGTTTTGATCGAAGAGCGGAGCACCAGTGCTTCCATTGCTAGTCGCACCGTACAACCAGTTTTCTACAGTGAACACTTCTTTCGCCTTCCACACTTCTGGAAGCGGAGCTTCATCTGATAGACTGATCTTTTTCACGTCACCCAACGGATGGTGAATAGAGTGTACCCCTTGAGGAGTAACTCCAGAAGCGTCCCATCCAGCGTAGAATACGTTCCACTCAGGTTTTGGACGAGCGCTCAATTCAAGAAGAGCTACACCGGCTTCTACGTTTGAAGTCACCACTTCAGCACCGCTGATGCTTTGCGTGATTTGCTTCGCGCCGCTGTTATCGCATTCTCTAGCTTGGTAATTGAAAGTAAACAACCAGCTCGAAGGATCTCCGTAGAGGCAGTGGTCTCCAGTCAGGATGTATGGCGTACCATCGAAGTTCGCATTGTTAACCAGCGTTCCAGTGCACCAGCGTGTACCATCGTCAACTGTGATGAGCACGGTTGAAGCCGCTTGTTCTTGACGCGCTTCGTCTACTTCGCAATCTACATTGACCATACATTCGCCGAGCGAAGTATTGTCGTTGAGTTCACTATCTACTTCGCGGTAGGTATGAGCAACAGTTCGGATATTGAGGTATCCTTCTTGACGGACAGCATATGGCTCATAGTACTCAACCACAATCTGTTCTCCAGAGAGGCTAGAGGTAGTGAGCACACCATCAGTTTTGTTATTCTCAGCTGTAAAGGCACCAATCACTTCATCTTTGTTGGAATTGTAGATGTGAACGACAGCACCCTTCGGAATATCAAAGGTTTCGAAAGTCACACTCAGAGCCTTGGCATTCGGAGAGTAGATCCCCAGCATCCATATACGGTCTCCATTGTCGAGATTCACCCAACGTCCAGAAATATCGGTTGTAAACTCAACCTCTTGCTTCACCGCAAAACGGATGGGTAAATCTTTGTCAATAATTTCAGCAGCATCCTCAGCCATCAATGCAGTGGCATCAATATCTGCGAGTTGCTCATAATTCAACGAGGAAAGCAATTCTTCGTCTACGTCCCAAGAAACGGGTTCTGTACCCAAAGAAACCTGCGCTACGACACCAGTGCCCATCAGAAGAAAGGCGATCAGGTAGCAAGTATGTTTTAGTAGGCGAAGCATACGTGATGGTACTAATATACTAAGGTAACGAAAAATGATGGGTCTTACAAGGGCGCTTGGTTGGAAGCCTAAACATCTTCATAGGCCTAAGGCTTATGGCCTATGGCTTAAGGAGATTGGTGCAGAATAGGAGGGTGAGCATGATTAGTCCGCCAATGGCGGTTAGCATGATTAGTTTGTCCACTGTCCACTGTCCACTGTCCACCGTCCACCGTCCACTGTCTACCGCCTACAACACCCGTGCTTCCTTACGCCCGAAAACTGGGGTGTTGAGAGGGATGTGAAATTAATTTTACCTTGATCTGTAACAAACCAGAAATACGATCGTCTTCGCTATGACTATGACCAGGAATGACTTCCGAAACCGCATCCTGCCTTTGAAAGATAAGGTGTTCCGTCTCGCTTTTCGCTACATGAAAAATGAGGATGAGGCAAAGGACGTGGTTCAAGATGTCATGCTGAAGTTCTGGGAATCGCAATCCACCGCGGTGGCGATTCGGAATGAAGAAGCCTGGCTCATTACGATGGCTCGAAATCGTTGCCTAGACCTGCTGAAAAAGGCGGGCAGAAAATACGAGCAAGTGGAGGAACGCTTTGATCTTGGTGATCGGAGCGTAGCACCTGACAGAAAGGTGGAAAATGCTGAGTTGGTGAGACGAATCAAAGAGGCGATTTCAAGCCTTCCAGACCAACAGTCTGAGGTGATTCGTTTGCGTGATATGAAAGGCATGAGCTACCAGGAAATCGTAGATGAGACCGGACTTGACATGAACGTGGTCAAAGTCACCCTGCACAGAGCGCGCAGGGCGGTTAGAAGCACAATTGAGAAAGCCTACGATTATGGCGTATAACGAACTGGAGATCAGATCAATCGTTGAAAAGTTTTGGGATGGGAGTACCTCCCTCGAAGAAGAAGCACTGCTTCGTCAATTGGCGAAAGAAGATGCCCTTCCGGATGAATTCCAAGGGGTAGCTGCTTACTTCGAAGCGATAGAGGATGAACCGATGCTCGGAGAGTCTTTCGACGACGAAATGCTTGAAAAGCTAAGCACTTCTTCGACCCCTATTTTTTCTATTCAACGATTCCGTCCTTTATTCGCTGCCGCTGCCATCGTTATTGCGGTTCTCGGAGGGTGGTATTTCTTCGCACAACAAGACCCTGGTCCGGTTGCCGAAGAGTACACAGAAGAAGAGATCCAGCAGGCTTGGATTCAGACGCAAGAAGCACTGCGTAAAATAGGTGCTGGAATGGAGAAAGGACAAGAACACGCGACGGTCATCAATAAATTCAATGAGGCTAGTTTCGCGATCACAAATAGAGACCAATGAAATACGTAATTACCCTTTGCTTGATGGCCTTTAGCCTCGTAACGTTCGCGCAGAGCGCCGTGACTGAGTACTTCAGTGATTACCAAGAAGATGATCGATTCACACAGATCAGCGTCTCGGGAAAGATGTTCGAACTCATGACGCACATCGAAGGAGAAACGAAAGAGGAAGAAGAAATGCTCAAAGCTATTTCTGACCTCGACGCCATGAAAATGGTGGTATGCGATAACTGTGAAAACGGATACGCCATGTACAAAGACGCCCTCAAGCGCTTTGGTTCTTCCTACGCAGAACTACTTCGCGTTGAGAATAAGGATGACAACTTTACTTTCTTGATCAGAGAGAAAGACGGAATGGTGACTGAATTGGTCATGATCGGGCACGGAACTGAAGAGTTCATCATTATGTCGCTAGCGGGAAATATCGACTTGAATCAAGTGGCGCGTATCGGTCGTGCAGTAGATATCAACGGACTAGAGCAACTGGAACACATGGACAATAAGTAATATGCGTAGACTCCTTTTCCTACCACTATTCCTGCTACTCAATTTTACTTCCTACGGCCAGTCTGATGCGATCCTTGATGTCATGAAAGAAAGTGACGAAAAGAAGGAAGCGTATTGGGATGCACGCCGGGATGCCTGGCGAAACCCAGATGCGGGAGTCCATGCGGATAGCATTGTGCCTCCTGAAGTTTTTAGAGGGTATTGGATTTATCCTAGTACCATGCGCGCGATCAATGTCTCACGCGCAGCATTGTGGGATGATTTGAGCATCGGTCTCGAGCAAACAGTCATCTTGGTTAGTGCAGATATGAAAAAGGAGACCATGGTTGAGGAGTTCCGTTCGATCAACGAAGAATTGAAAGAACAGGGTTTCGAAACATGGATTGATATGTCAGGAACCAATTTCGCCGCCTTACAAGTATCCGAGGCTGAGGGGGAGATCCGACATTTCGTCGGTTTAGGCATGTACAATGATCAGTTCATGATTATTGATTACGAAGGGAAGATGACCCCAGAACAACTTATGGAACTCAGAAACATGAGCATGGAAGACACCATGGATGGGCTCTTTAATGAAAACGTTTTATCCCTCTTTGGCTTATGATGGTGCTTGAAACGAAACAACTTACCAAGCACTATGGTAAGATCAAGGCGGCTAATGAGATTAATCTCCAAATTCCAGAAGGTTGCGTCTTTGCTATACTTGGCCCAAATGGAAGCGGAAAGTCGACAACCTTAGGAATGGTATTGGGCGCAACGCAGCCCACCTCCGGCGAGTTTACATGGTTCGGACAAGGAAACGACCACAAGATTCGACGTCAAATCGGTGCGATTTTGGAACGCCCGATTTTCTACCCATCCTTCACAGCAACACAAAACCTCAAGATAACGGCGCGCATTAAAGAAGTGGACAACAACCGCATCAATGAAGTGCTGAAGTTGGTTGGACTGTATGAACGTCGCGACTCGAATTTCAAGACCTATTCGTTAGGCATGAAGCAACGTCTGGCGATCGCGTCAGCCATGCTTTGTGATCCGAAGGTGTTGATCTTGGATGAGCCAACGAATGGTCTCGATCCTCAAGGAATCGCTGAAATTCGTCAGTTGATCTTAGAAATTGCCGAAAGCGGAAAAACCATTGTCCTCGCAAGTCATCTCCTAGATGAGGTTCAGAAGGTGTGTTCTGACTTCTGTGTTTTGAGAAGCGGAAGACTGATTTACCAAGGAAAAGTAGAAGACACCGGAGAAACCGCTTCTGTTGAAGTTGAGGTGAAGTCGCCTCAAAAAGAACTCGAGTTGGCATTGAATGAGTTGGCCATGGTCACAGAACTCCGCCAAGAATTCGATGGTGGGTTCAAAGTGGTATTGAATGAAGATGCCAATGCGCATGCTTTAAATGCAGCACTTTTCGATAAAGGAATTACAGTCGATCACCTCGTGACGCATCGACAAACACTGGAGGAGAAGTTCCTCGAAATCTTAAAGAACGAGGCATGATCAGACTAATCTCCATTGAGCTCCTAAAGCTCAAACCCGCAAGATACTTCTGGATTCTATTGGTCCTCTTCTTCGTCATCTTGGTAGGTATTCCAATCGGAACCTACGCACTGGGAAGCTGGATTACGAATAACGTCATGCCGGATGAAAGTCCGTTGAAGGACATTATTCCCTTCTACGACTTTGCCGATATATGGCAGAACTTCACCTTCCTGTATCAGTACTTCACCGTCTTGCTTTCGAGTTTGATTGTGATCAATGTAGCACAGGAATTCAGCTTACAAACGGCTAGACAGAACGTCATTGATGGTATGAGTCGAGGCGAATTCTTTAAAGGAAAGTTTTTGCTGATTCTTTCTCTAGCCGCAGTAGTGTCAATCGTCGTTTTCCTTCTGTGTTTAATTTTCGGATTGATGTACTCTCCGGTGACAGATACACATTCGATGTTCATGAATGTAGAGTTCATTGGAGCCTACTTTTTGCACTTAGTGCATGACTTCCTCTTGGCCATGTTTGTGGCGCTTCTAATCAGAAGAACAGGAATTGGGGTAGTGGTATTGATTTTCTACGGATGGATCGAACAATTCGCCGCTGCGCTGATCGAATATGCTGCAGGACTTCCATTCCTAGCCAGTATTTTACCAAATGCCGCTACGAAGGTTCTGATTCATAGTCCATTCAATAAATACGCGCTTTCCCAAACGTTTACATACATCCGTTGGGAGGATATGGCGATCTCAATTGCTTGGATTATCATCTTGATTCTCTTGAATCGTTGGATCATTAATCGTCGAGATCTTTAGGCAACTTCTGGAGAGGTTTTGCGTCTTAACAGTAACACTAAACGATCCGAACATGCGAACTATTCTCTCTCTTCTCGTCGCGGGCGTATTCACGCTTTCCGCGTCAGCTCAAAACTGTGTAGACTTAGATGAAGTTGATTTTGGCGATTGCGAAATGGCCATGGGAATTGGCCTGGTTAATGGTGAATGTACCTTCATTTCAGGCTGCGGCTGGGAAGTTGGTGGAGTGGATTATAGTCCTTACGCTTTTGAAGATTTCGAATTATGCGAAGCTTGCCTTGACGGCGATTGCTTTGACGTCGGGGGTATCAATTTCGGTCTTTGTGATATGGCAATGGGGTTTGCACTAGTGAATGGACAATGCATGTTTGTTTCAGGCTGCGGTTGGGAAGTTGGCGGTGTAGATTACAGCCCTTACTTCTACCAAAACATTGAAGACTACCAAGCATGCTTAGATACTGATTGCGTCGATCTTGGCGGGGTAGACTTCGGCGACTGTGACTTTCCATTAGGTATCGCCATTGTCAATGGTGAGTGCACGGAGCTTTCTGGATGTGATTGGGTGGTTAACGGATTTGACTATTCCCCTTATTTCTTTGATGACATAAGTGAATGCGGTTCTTGCCTTGACTCTGATTGCTTCGATGTATACGGTATTGACTTCGGTCTTTGTGAAGCTGTGCTCGGAGTCGCTCTGTTAAACGGAAGCTGTTCATACGTCTCAGGTTGCAGTTGGGTCGTTGGAGAAACAGACTATTCAATCTATGGATTTGACGACATAGAAGACTGCCAAATAGCTTGCGGAGGCTGCATCGATCAAACCCTCATCGGACAACAAGACTGCGGTGCTGAAGCTGAACCAGATCCGGTATGTGGTTGTGATGGCGTTACTTACTGGAACGATTGCGTAGCCATGTACGAATATGGGATCACTGAATTTACTGACGGTCCGTGCTCATGCTTTGATCAAGCGGTAATCGACCCTGGCGTTCTGTGCTTGACTCTCTATGATCCAGTGTGTGGCTGTGATGGCGAAACGTATTCAAACAGCTGTGTAGCTTGGTATGGGAACGGTGTCACGGAATGGGTTCCGGGAGAGTGCAATAACAGCGTCAATGACCTGAATAAACTATCACTCAAAGTATGGCCCAATCCAGCTTCTGATATTCTGAATATTCAACTCAATATCGCTAGCGCGGAATACCGACTCACGGATATCAACGGCAGACTCATTCAAGCCGGAAACTTAAACGCATACCTCAACACCATCAATGTCACCAACCTAGCGAAAGGAATGTATGTGTTGGAAGTGAGAAGCGGAGCGGCAAGCCAGATGGTTCGAGTTATGAGATAGACAGGTCAAGGGTCTAGCGACTCTAATCGATGATCTATAATCTATAAACGATAACTAACGGACGCCGGAAGTTGTCGAGAGACGAGGGTCTCAAACGATGATCTATAATCTATAAACGATAACTAACGGACGCTTTAGTAGTGGACGGTGGACAGTGGACGGATGATCGTGAATAATTCAGTCCCATCCTGAAATAGGTTGACATCAAAACCAAACACAATGTCACAAACCTATTCAGTCCGCCAGCGCTTCAGT
>JAKVAX010000016.1 GCA_022447625.1 Flavobacteriales bacterium
TTGTACTTTTTGATTATTTCAACAGTCATTGAATAAGGTATCTTCTTTTCATAATCTGAAAATTCTCTTTCGAGGTATGAGTCAAATGAGATTACCCTGACTAATGCTACAAATTCTGAGACTTCTGCTGTTTTACTAAATGAATCATTCCAAGAGCGAGAACAGCTACAAGCCATCAAGTCAAAAGTTGAAAATAAGAGTAGTGATATGATTAGGTATATTAGTCTCAATCTTTAGTTTTTATCAATGAATGCCAACTAGTTTATATAAACACCCTTATACAAGGGCACAGTGACATATGCACACCCATTTTGGTGGTATATGTGTCACTGTGTTTCACAATACATGCCAGTATGGGATGTATTGTGCCATGTCACAATATATTTATAAAGGCTCAAAGAGGCTCTTTATTTCTCCTAATTTCTCGTTGCTGTCGTTTGCTGCGTAGCATCGCAGCTTCGTGCAGAAGGCGAAGTGTGATGTGCCTTATAGACACCTTATTTTATTCAATAATCAAATCTTGCCGATCAACGAGAAAGTCAAAAGATAATTCGAATATTCCTTTCCCATTGACCTCGCCATTCCAAGCGCCATGTCCAGCATCGACCAAATCCGAAGGGTTTGATATACTCGGAACCATGATGGTTGCTAGTTCATTATATATGCTTAGAGAGTTATAGATGGATTGTAATTCAAGGGCTTCTTGATAAGGTGTAACGGGATCGTATGCCTCTCCGTGTGCCATGAATAATTCAGGGTCATTGGTGTCATATCTTTCGTACTGCATTAATTGATATACAGATTCGTAAACATCTAACTTAATGTTCGATCCCCAGAAATAGACCATGCTTCGGACATTATAAGTTTGACTTAAGTTTGTAGTCATTAACGTGGGGTCATCACTCATAGAAATTTCGTCCCTGAAGTCTTCTTGATTTGAAATGCCTAAAGCAATGGCAGAAATGGCTCCTGCAGAGGCCCCTCCCACTGTGATAAAGTCTCTGTTAATGTGATATGTGCTTGCGTTAGCTGCAATCCAGCGAAGTGCGGCCTTCGAATCGCGCTGAGCAAGATACATAGCTGTCGCTTGCATAACTTGACCTGAATTCTTCGACCCTTGGATGACTGTGTCAATCCATTCGTGTGGGGCTAGTCCGGTGTAATAGGTTCGAACATCTTGTGCTGACATACCGGAGATATCTCCTAATTCCTCTGTTGTTCTATAATCGATTGAAGCAAAAACCCAGCCCCTCGAAGCATAGTAATTTGCCATTTCAATGATTTCAGGCTTAGTCTTTGTTCCTCCATTAAATCCACCGCCATGAATAAACATGCAGACAGGTCTATTGCAAGAATTATTATCGGGATAGTAAATGTCTAATTCTAAAGGAATGGAAAAAGGAGTAGTGCTTGTGGTGTTGTGACTCAGTCCCTCTGCATAAGTAATATTCGACGTTTGTAGCACTCTGTAGGTTGAATCAGCCGCAACGAATGGTGCTCCATTTTCTGTAATTATAATTGCTGCGTCCTTTTTGCAAGCTGTCATTAGCAACAGGGCTAAAAGCGTTATAAAAGCTACTTTATTCAAAGGGGATGTTTTTTAGATTCATTTCATTAGACTCCCTTTGCTAGAAAGGTTTAATTTGAACCAACGGACTCTGGAGAGGATGTATTCTTCCAAGAAATCTATTCGGAAAAAATGAATCATCCTTCTGAAGGAAGTTTTGATTGAATAGAACTATGAAATCGACATGTTTATTCCTCCGCTTATCCTTCCTCTTTAGTTTTTGCCGATACCCAATAAAATCCCAACATAAACCCATGAAAAATCCAACGAAATCGGGTGTTCTTCCAGAACGATCCATTCCGTGTTGACACGGGTGTTGACGGTTTGCGTTTGGAAGTACTGATAATCAGTGCGAATTCCGAGGTTGGAGATGAGGCTGTTGTTTATCAAGTCGAGCACGTGCTTGAAGCCAGCAGTGCCTTGGACATCTCTTGAGCCGAAGAATTGGTAGGATGACAAGTCAATCCGGTTCTCTACCTGCTGATCAATTGATGCTCTGGAGAACCCTATGCCACCGGCGAGCTCAAAACTGAGGTGGTACCGCTTCGTTGGGTAGCTGACGTTCGGGAGGGGGTTGAAAAACTCTAGGAAGTAGAAGCCGACGCTTGGTCCTGTGGAGATGGCTTCAGTATGGAATACATAATCTACCCGATGAATTTCTGCGACGAATCATTGATGTCTGTAAATGCGACTTCCGTGTTCGCCTTCGATTCTCCGAATTGATAGTTACCATATACGCCAATGTCTCACAACCGCGACCAACGTTGGTTCATGGAGAAATGGAATGACTGTCCATCATAAATACCTCGATCGAAAATCCCTGCACCTACCGCGAAACCATCGACGTAATGTTCGTTCAGATCTCCCATCTCATAGGTGGTGAATCCGTGGCCAAAGTCTTCCGTAAATCGGTTGATCTTTTGTTCTTGACTGAACAGTACCGAGCAGAATAATAGAGAGCAGGCAAGGAGAAGGGCGTGTTTCATCGTTGAGTTCGTTCGTGGTGTCTCTAAGAAGATGGTATATTTCTCGGCTTGCCATAAGCACAGAATTTGACGACTTTTATCCCATGACACAGCAGGGAAATCAACCTTCGTGGGTTTACATCCTTTTCATCGTAATCTCTCTCGTGATCTTGGTAGACTACCTCATCCCAGGACAAGAGCACACCGCTGCCATTGAGCGCGTAAAAACAGAAGTGCAAAATCACTCCAGCGCCTCCGGAGAATCGCACAACTCGTACCGCCTCTACACCCAAGAAATTGATTTCAGCGTCTCTGATGAATTCGCCCGAAATGCTAAGAAAGGAGAGGAGGTGCACTACGAACTCTCTGTACTGTTTCAAGAAGTAAATGCCTACAGCCTAAGCGAGACAAACAACTCAGAAACCTACTCCCTCCGCCAATTCAGCGGACTCATCTTCCCACTCTTCGCCATCGCGGCGATGATCCTTGGAATGAGGAACAAAGGGAAATACGGGATCCTGTTCTTTATTGTACAGGCGTTGGTGATTGGGAATTTGGCGTTTCTTTTTGGGTAGACTGTGGACTGTGGACTGTGGACCGTGGACTGTGGACCGTGGACAGGAACTTTCGTTGCGTCTTGCGCAACGTATTTTGATTTTAAGATAATTGTAGAGATTGCCCCGTGGGCAATCTGGGGGGGTACATGGTTCGTGGACCGTGGACTGGAACTTTCGTTGCGTCTTGCGCAACGTATTTTGATTTTAAGATAATTGCAGAGATTACCCCGTGGACAGTCTGGGGAGGGTACATGGTTCGTAGACCGTGGACCGTGGACTGGAACTTTCGTTGCGTCTTGCGCAACGCTTTTTGATTTCACGATACATGTAGAGATTGCTCCGTGGGCAATCTGTAGGGTGGACAGTTGAATGTTGAACGTTGAATGTAGTTCGTGGTGAAAGGAGCGATAACCAAGCATCCACTAACGCCTAACACCTCCTAAGAAAGTTTGGTTCCAATAATCAAAATATCATCAATCTGCTCATTGCTACCGCGCCACTCAGATAGGCGGATGTCGAGTTGCTCTTTCGCTTTGTTGAGGCCGTTGATGCTGAGACTCGAAATGAGTTGATGGAAACGAGACTTGTTGAGCTTTTTGTTGGCTTCGCCACCGAATTGATCGATGTAACCGTCAGTGAACATGTAGAGGTAGGTGCCTTGCTCGTAGTTGATGACTTGAGTGTTGAATCCCTTGGTGCCAATGAGCTTGTCGCGGAAGAAGCTTCCTCCAATGGACAAACCATCTGGTTTTACCTCAGAGACTTCGCCGTCTTTGATCAATAGGATAGGGGTACGCGCACCGGCGTAGCCGATCTCGCGATTCTTTTGATCGATGATCCACAAGCTCATGTCCATACCGTCTTGGGTATTTCCGTTGTGGCTGTGTTGGTTGAGGCTTTTTAGAATCTCTTCGTGGACCTTGTTCAGGATGTCGCCTGGGTTGCGAATGCCCATTTCGTGTACCACCTTGTTCAGCTTACTGTTGGCGATCAACGACATGAATGCTCCTCGAACTCCGTGTCCGGTGCAGTCGATGGTGGCGATCATGAGCTTGCCGTCGAATTCATCGAACCAGTAGAAATCTCCACTAACAATGTCTTTCGGTCGGAAGTAAATGAAGGCATCAGGCAAGAACTTCTGGAACTCCTCTTCAGGGAGGAGCATGGCGTTTTGAATCTTCTGCGCGTAGGTGATACTGCTGATGATCTTCGAACGCTGCTCTTCAATCTCGAGGTTCTGCGAGTTCAACACGCGGTTGATCTTCTTGTTTCGGATCAGCGCGTACGACACCAAACATAAGATCAATGCAATGAAGGCTGTAATCACCAAGAAGATCCGCTTCTGTGCTGATTTTTGTGCGTTCGACTGAATGATCATCGCCTCCGCTTCAGCGATTTCTTTCTCGCGCTTGTCGGATTCAAAACGGGCGTTCAATTCCGAAATGCGGTTGAACTTATTGATCTCTTCCAAGCTGTCTTTCAGTGCGATGTAGAGATTCTGCGATTCAAAGGCTTTTTTGAAGGAACCAATGGCATCGTATACCTCCGCACGTTGTTGGTGCGTGGCAACCAATTCCTCATTCAAGTTATTCGAGATACTCGTAGTTTCCGATGAGTCTAGATAGACCAAGGCCAGATCGTAGCGTTCTTTCTGCGTATATAATTGCGCTAAGGATAGCCAACCCGAAGTCAGTTGGTGTTCTTCGTTTTCTCTGCGATGCGACTTTTGCGCATTAAGCAGGTACATTTCCGCGCTAGCGAGATCACCGCGAGCCAAAAAGAACTCACCAAGGAGTGGTTCAGCGGAAATATGCTCACCACTGACATCTTGGTATTGAATCAAGCTATCGATGTACTGCTTGGATAGATCGTACTTCTCGAGCGCCAGGTAATCACCCGCAATGTTGTACAGATTAAAGGCAGCGCCTTCATGGTCGCCCACCTCAATATTGATCTCTAAACAATCGCTGTAGTGTTTAATGGAAGCTTCGTAGTCTTCCATCATGCTATAAATGACACCAATGTTGTTCAAGAGCTTAGTCATTCCTTCGACGTCATCTAATTGTTCGAAATAGGCTAGCGCCGATTGGAACTGCTCAATACCTGTGAGGTAATGTGCCTGAATGGTCGCAAGGATACCTTTATAGTTGTGGGAACGCGCTAAGGCGAGAGTGTCGTGCATCAACTTTGCCTGGCTCATGGCCTCTGTGGCATACTCTTCTGCGAGGGCTGGTTCAGAGAATAGATACTCGTCACACACCTCAAGCTTCAGACGGAGGCATATAGAATCTTCTTCGCATGTCTCCAGCAAGGTCAATAGACTATCTGCAGTGGAGGCACGCAAAGGCACATTTTGACAGCATGTCAAAATGAGCGTTAGGGCGAGTATTTTCAGGTGGTTGGCTTGCAAAGCAAACGCTGTTTGTCCAGTTTATCTTTACCCTGTACGGTGGATTCATAAAAAAGTTCATGTAATTTTGCGCCTTCAGGTGCTTGGTTACTAGAAAAGTTTCTATATTTGCACCCCTATTTTTTAGGAAAACGATAAGATATGGCAAATCATAAATCAGCGCTTAAGCGTATCCGTTCGAACGAATCAAAGCGTCTTCGCAATCGTTACTACCACAAAACGACGCGTAACGCGATCCGTGCTTTCCGTCTGCTAGAAGACAAGAAAGAAGCAGCAGAACGCCTTCCAAAAATCACTGCAATGATCGACGGTTTGGCTAAGCGTAACATCATCCATAAAAATAAGGCGGCCAACCTTAAATCAGGTGCGGCAGTATTCGCCAACAAACTTGGATAATATCTGAGCTGAATATATTTTAGCCTCGCTCCAGTAGCGGGGCTTTTTTTATGCTCTCTCTTCTAGGATCGCGGAACGCGGGATTAGGAATGCGGAACGCGGGTTGCGGATCGCGGAATAACTGATAAGAGATGGCACATACTGAAATGAAGTACCTTTCGATTCCGAAGTGGAATGAAGGTGATCGTCCGAGAGAGAAGTTGTTGGCTCGAGGACCTTCTCAATTAACCCATGCTGAATTGTTAGCCATCCTTTTGGGGAGTGGCTCTAGTAAACAAAGTGCGTTAGAACTCGCTAAAATTATTCTAGCCGAAGCGGGAAATGACCTTTCCGCGCTAGCGAAATTGCCCCCAACCTATTTAACGAAGATCAAAGGTGTGGGCGATGCGAAAGCCATCACCATAGCGTCTGCGTTGGAATTGGGTAGAAGACGAGAGGAAGGATACGAAGCCAAGAAGATCCAAACTGTTCGTTCTTCGCATGATGTGTTTCAGTTGTTCCGACCGATTCTGATGGACTTGATGCATGAGGAATTCTGGGTGTTGTTGCTGAATCGAGCGAACCGGGTGATGTCGAAAGTGATGATATCGAAAGGGGGCTTGGCCGGTACGGTGGCCGACCCAAAGATGATCTTTCATCATGCTTTGTTGAATCAGGCTTCTGCTATGATTTTGGTGCATAATCACCCTTCCGGAAATCTTCAGCCGAGCCAAGCGGATCGAGACATTACGAAAAAGCTTCGCAACGCAGGTGATTTCTTAGATTTGCCGGTGCTTGATCACCTCATTGTGACGGAAGCAGGCTTTTTCAGCTTCGCCGATGAGGGTATAATCTAGAGAATGAAGAGAATACTCACCATCATTGGAGCTCGTCCACAGATCATTAAGTCTGCCGCGATCTCTCGTGCTATTCGCACTGCCTTTCCTGATCAATTGAAGGAAGATATTCTGCATACCGGACAACATTATGATGAGAAAATGTCAGCGGTGTTCTTTGATGAATTGCAGATTCCTCAACCGGACTTTAATCTGAATGTTGGTAGTGGAAGCCATGGAGCCCAGACAGCGAAGATGCTCGAAGGAATTGAGGAGGTGCTCCTGAATGGTAATTATGATGGACTGCTCGTCTACGGTGATACCAACTCTACCTTGGCTGGGGCGATAGCGGCAGTGAAGCTGCACATTCCTGTGATCCACGTAGAGGCTGGACTTCGTTCCTTCAACAAGGCAATGCCGGAAGAGGTGAACCGAATTACCTGTGATCACGCATCGAGTTTGCTATTCAGTCCGACCACCACTGGAGTAGACAATCTCTTGAACGAAGGGTTTAAGATAGATAATTCGGCTCCGTACCACACTGATAATCCTGGCGTATTCCACTGTGGAGATGTGATGTATGATAACTCACGTTTCTTCGGTGAATTGGCTGATGAAAAGGTAGATGCCAAATGGCATTCACTAAAGGATGAAGCCTTCATCTTGGCTACGATTCACCGTCCGTACAACACGGACGATACCGACCGATTGCTTGCCATCTTCGATGACCTCCGTTGGTTATGTGATGATACGCAGATGAAGTTAGTTCTTCCGTTGCACCCGCGCACGAAGAATATCCTTCAAGCGAAACGTCCAGAGCAGTTCCAGGCATTCGCTGATCACCCGAAGGTGGAATTGATTGAGCCTGTATCTTTCCTAGAGATGACTTTCTTGGAGAAGCATTCCCGATTGATCGTCACTGGTTCAGGTGGGGTGCAGAAGGAGGCTTACTTCTTCCAGAAGCCGAGTGTGGTTATTCGAACGGAAACGGAATGGGTAGAATTGATTGCCCATGGTTCAGCGCGTCTGTCGTTTGAGACCGGTGAAGCGATGCGTCAAGCATTCCGTGCAGCACTGGAAACTGAATTGAATGATTTTCCTCCGTACTTTGGTGATGGAAAGGCTTCTGAATTTATATGCCAAACGATCCTCGACAGTCTGAAGTAGTGAAGATCTATTCGCAGCAAATTACGCCGCGATTAGCCTTTGCCTGCGAGTTAATCTTCACTCGTGGATTTCATGTGGATTATGAAATTCACGAGGAGGTTTCGGCTGTGCGTTCGCACGAAGGAATCGTGATCAATTACTCCAAAGACCCGTCAGTTACCGGCTTTCAAATCACTCCAAGCGGATTCATTAACCAACGCGGCATTTCTGAATTCGAACCCGAAATGACCACATGGGATGACCTCCCCGCGTTATTCCCAACGCAAGGAGAGATTCCTTTTGATGTATTCAGCGCGGTGTTCTTCCTGGCTTCACGCTACGAAGAGTACCTCCCATACAAGGGGGATCAACACGGAAGATTCCAAGCAGAAGAAAGCTTTGCTCACAAGAATGGATTCCTCGATCGTCCGCTGATTGATGAATGGGTGTTGAAGTTGAAAGACACGCTGAACACTCGTTTTCAATCGTCATTGGAATTGGCGCCGTATTCATTCACCACCACGATTGATGTCGACTCTGCCTATGCCTACCGCTACAAAGGTTTGATGCGCACCCTCGGAGGCTTCGCGAAGGATGTAGTAGCTACAGACAGTCAGAACCTAAAAGACCGTTTCAACACGATTTTCCTGCGAAAGCATGATCCATTCGATACCTATGATGAACTCCACGAGATTCATCAGAAGTACAATGTGGACGTGATTTACTTCTTCCTTTTGGCTGATTACGGATTGAACGATAAAGGCGTCTCCTATAAGAGTCGTCACCTCCAACAATTGGTACGTCGATTGGGAGATTACTACACCATCGGAATTCACCCAGGCTACCAGAGTAACCGCGAAACTCACCGTTTCGAAACGGAACTCGGAAGACTCGCCACCATTTCCCGTCGCGACATCGAACACTCGCGTCAACACTTCCTCATGCTCAAGTTCCCGGAGACCTACCGACGTCTGCTCTCCAACCGCATTAAGGAAGACCACACCATGGGCTACGCCTCGCTACCAGGCTTCCGCGCCTCTACAAGCCGAAGCTTCCCATTCTACGATCTAGAGCACGAATCGATCACCGCCCTAGAACTGCATCCATTCGCCGTCATGGATGCCACCCTCAACATGTACCAAGAACGCACCCCAGAAGATGCGTCAAAGGTCATCACAACCCTGGCCCAAAAAGTCAAAGCCGTCAGCGGACAATTCCGCATCCTATGGCACAATGAGTCACTTAGTGAGAAGTGGGGTTGGGAAGGATGGAAGGGTGTTTATGAGCGGGCGATTGCTGTAGGGGCGAATTAGGTCTTTGTTTGTGGACCGTGGACCGTGGACCGTGGACCGTGGACCGTGGACTGTGGATCGGAGGGGTTAGCGTAAATTATCCAACCAAATATGCTTGGGAAGAATAAAGAATAATTGGTATTAATTATAAGAAACATACTACCAATGAATAAAATACTTTTAATAGTAATGGCGATTTGTTTGCCAATAATGATTTTTGCGCAATCTGATATAGAAGCTAAAATTGACTCGATAATACAATTTGATTCTTATATCGGGCAAAAACCAGGATTAAGTATAGGTATTGTAAAAGACGGTAAGACATTATTCAACAAAGGATATGGTTTAGCAAATTTAGAATATGATATAGAAAATACTGATTCTTCGGTGTTTGATAGTGCATCCATGGCAAAACAGTTTACAGCAGCTTGTATTTGGACTTTGATAGATAAAGGACAACTTTCGCTGGACGACGATATTAGGAAATATTTGCCTGAAATTCCCGATTTTGGAGATACTATCAGAATTAGACATATGTTGAATCATACAAGCGGATTAAGAAATTATTCCTCAATACTTGATTTAGCTGGATACAATTATCTTGAACATTTTTTCAATAATCAATCAATCTTAGAGTTGATGAGCAGGCAAAATGGTTTAAATAATATGCCCGGTGAAAAGATGATTTATGGAAATACACCATTCAATTTATTGACTATAATCATTGAACGCATAAGTGGTATGAGGTTTAAAGATTTTGCTGATAAGCACCTATTTATTCCACTTGGCATGTATAGCACTACATACAGGGTTGACAACTCAAGTATTGTAAAAAACAGGGCAACGGGTTATATCATGGAAAAAGATTCAATATTTAGTCATTTTCCAAGAATTGAATCATGTTATGGAGGAGGAAGTCTTTGGTCAACAGTTGAAGATTTAGTATTATGGTCAAATTTATTTACGCAACCTACCAAAGAATATCAAGATTTAGTAGAGTTTTTGCTAACTAAAGATACGTTTAATAATGGACAAAGTTCAAATTACTCAAGAGGCTTGAATGTAGATATATATAGGGGGCATAATACAATACACCATGGTGGCATGACCAAAGGTTATCGTTCGCAAATTATTACCATTCCAGACATTCAACTATCCGTAATCATTTTGGCAAACTACGAAGAAATTAATCCTGAATCACTTTCTTATAAAATTGTTGACCTTTTCGTAACCGATTCTGAAATAAAACAAGAGGATTTTGTGCCCTATAAACACAAAAGCAAGGAACTTATAGAATACGTAGGTATGTACCAAGAACTGAACAGTTGCTTAAAAATGGAAGTTATCTTCAAAAATGATACTTTATTTGCAAAAAGCAGTCTGGGTAGAAACTACGTTCCATTAAAGTCAAAGGATAAAAGAACTTTATGCCGTTTCGATAACGAAAGTGTTAAATATGTATTCGATAAACAAATGGGAAGTGATTTATTGGTATATTTTGGAGCAACCCCTTTTTATTTTGAAAAAGTAATATTGGCAGAACCTTCTGAAATAAACAATAATGATTATATAGGTGATTACTACTCTGAAGAACTAGATGTAAACTACAAGGTATATATAGAAGAAAGTGATTTATTTCTTTCTTACCCAAACAATCCGAGAGTTAAATTAATCTCAGGACAGCAAGATGAATTTGGGAATGGTTACAGAACAAGGTATACATTTTGTCGTAATGAAAATGGCACTGTTGATAGATTGAAAGTTGCATCAGAAGGTACAGTAAAAGACATTGAATTTAGAATAACTAATGCCAAGACTAAATAAACCGCATTAAAACGATGGTTTATTATTAACGTTATTTGAACATTCCCGAAGTGAGTGGGGCTCAAGTAATAATTCAGTAATTGCACTTAGGTCTTCCAAAATACCGAGTAGACCAACATCAAAAAACACCAGCTCCTTAAAATAAAACAGCCCCTACCTAAGGTTCCAAGATCTAAATCAAAGAACCATATTTAGATATTTCTGGGCTACACATACAACATGATATTCATGAGCATTTACCCTAAATATTGAGGTGTATTGAAATAGTGGGATGACTAAAATCCGAACAGAATAACTGTTCGTTTCATGTTGGATTCCGTGAAGAGAAAAGCGTTGGTTATTGAGAATGTTGTGATTAAGAAGTCGGATTCAATTTTCGGCTACCACCTTCACCTTTCGATGATTGTGGCGGTGTCTGCTGAGGATGCGGTTGAGATGATCAACAGCTGCGGCTGAAAAGGAATCATCTTGATGCAATTCGATGGATCCAGTGCTGTTTATATCAGACGAAAGTTGAACAGGCTGCTTCTTTCCTTCAACCACTGTACCCCAAACCTCTATGTCTTTGATCAACGTCGGGTCACACGTCAATGGATTATCGAACAGAACTGTAAAGTTGGCCATTTTTCCAGCCTCAATGGAGCCAATGTGGTCTTCCATGCGCAGTGAATAAGCCGCATCAATGGTCACTGCTCGCAAGGCGCCTTGACGACTTACTTTTTGCGCTGGTGCGGCCACCCTGCCGCTGGTGGTGATGCGATTAACGCCGCACCACATTAAGAACAACGGATCGGCAGGGGCCATAGGCATATCACTGTGATATGAGAAAGAGACGTCAGCCCTTTCAACGTCACCCATACGTACCATATTGTCAGCCCGCTTCGGACCTAAGCCCATGATGCTGTAATTATCCGCTAAAGCAGCCGTGTAATAGGGATTGCCACTGACAATGCAGCCTAGTTTTGCAAGTCTGTCTACCTGATCTTTCTGACTTACTGCAAAGTGTACAATGACCGTACGGTGATCATAGCGAGGATTCCTTCTTACATTTGTTTCTAATGTATTGAGCACTCTATCAAGTCCTGCATCTCCATTCACATGAATATGGATTTGGTATCCAGCATTCCAAAAAATACGAAATGCCCTCTCAAAAACTTCTTTATCTGTCATCCATTCGCCATGATGATTATCGAGATAAGGATCCCTGAGTTGCATCAATTGTGAATAGATTGCTCCGTCGGCAAAAAGTTTTACTTGCTTCTTTCCTAATGAGGTCTTTCCATAATACCAGTCTTCAAGTTTTTCCGCTTCTTCTATGACTTGCGCATCGTCGGTGTACTTGTCGCACAAAGTTTTCCCATCAGCAACGAAGCTCCACCGAAAGGGCATGTCATTACTGGACATAACAGCATTTACTGCGTCTTGAAGTTGCTTAACCAGTATGCCGCCTGGTTCACAGCCATAGGTTATTCCTTTGGAATGCATGAATTCTTTCATGGTATTGAGGCCACTGTTGAGTTTGGCTGGAGTTGCAAGTACGGAAGCAATATTGGGAGCTACAGCAAACATAACTTGTTCCCAAAATCGACCTTTGTTTAAGTCTGATTGCTGTTGCGGGGTTTCGCCCCACGTTTCGATCAGTGCTTGGTTAACTCCGTATAAGTTCATAGCCTTTGTGTTCATTACGATTTCATGGCAGCTTCGAAGCCAAGCAAGTATCGGGCGGTTGGTGCTGATCTCATCTAAGTCGGATCTGGTTAGTGGCCCGTAAAAGCTAGGATGATAACCCCATGTGATGAGCGGCTCGTCGGGGTCTGTCATATTTTTTTCAGCTTTGGATAGACGTTGAATGAAATCGTCCTTGTCTTTGACAGCGGCTATATCATTGCCCGGTAAAGCCCAATCTTCAATGGATAAAACTTCAGAAGCCATCGTCAATGCAGCAAGCACTGGATGGTCATGCTGAGCTATAAACCCAGGAACGATCACATTATTTCTAAAAGAGTGATCTACATGTATGGGTTGATCTCCGATTAAGCTTTCGAGTTCCTTTAGGGTGCCAACACCAAGGATTTTTCCGTTGACAACAGCAACCGCCTCCGCATTGGGCTGTGACGGGTTCATTGTGATAATTTCTTTCGCTGTGTAGATGGTCACCTGAGGGTTTGGTTGAACACTGCTCGCAATGTCTTGTAGTGTTTGACCATGTAATAATGACATTGTATTGAAAACTATAAAGGTTAGTATCAATAGCAGATGTTTTCTACGGATATTGAAGCGTTCCATCTTTCGTCTGATATATGTTTTGATACGAAGGTCGTAATTGATCGCTTTATAGGCAAGAGGAGTCAATATTGCTTTACATTTATGTCAGATCTTATCAGCGATTTAACCATCAATACCACTGTTTTATTGTTATTTGTAGGTGAGTCTGGAGGAACCTGTGAAGAATCAGATTCCTCGCGGTAGAAGTCTTCGGATAAGGAACCTTTGGAATATACTTCGGTGAAATGTGCGGTGAATATCGTGCTTGCGAAGCATTACATTATTTTGCTAAACAAGCTTTCTACTCATCTCGCTCTAATCAGTTGATTCATGAGCTTCTGTAGAGATGAGCTGACTAAATTCAAAGAAATAGGATAATGATTCTACATCCGTTGAAGGCTTCTGCTAACTAGCGCAACTGATAGTAGTAATTACGTTATGAAATTGATTACAGTCTTTCTAGAACGCAGGATGTGATTTTCAATTTCTATAGATAAACAAAACGTTGAATATCAGCATCGAAAATCAATGTCTTGAGAATGCCGTTCACCAATAAAGATGGACAATTGCTTGTTTTATACCGTCGACATAAGTAGGTAGCTAGCATTTATATAAACGAGAATCCTTTTGTTGCATAAAATGGAAGGGATAAATGTAATTGATATTCACAGTCTGTAACTTTTCTTCATACCTGAGCGTCTCGCATCAAAACTGGATGATATGAGACTAATTAATAGAGTTTTACTCGTGTTCTTAGTATGTACGTTATGTTCCATTTTCACCCTAGCCCAGTCAGATGTTAAATTTACTTTTAACGATGAGTCTAAACATCAAATAGGAGTTGGGCTCAGAGCAGGGAATATAAATGTTGGCTTCCAGCCGACTTTACAATACTTCAGGAGGTTGAGAAATGGTCAGCAATTGGGGTTGAGTTTTTGGACGAATAAATATAACCGCATGAACAATTTTAGTGGCAGAAATTCCACTGGTGGCGCGTTGGAATATCGATTTACCAAATATTATCCCAGTGGATTTGCTCTCTACGTCTCACCGTTTGTGTCTTATGAACAGAATGAAATATTCTCATTTTCTAGAGAGGACTCTTTTCTCTTTTCAACACTAGCGCTTGGTGTGAAATCCGGAGTTGAGTATCATTTCAAAAATCCTAAATTACCATTGGTCATAGGAGCCGAATTTGCATTTCTACCGATTCGATTTGTAAATGTTCCTAATACGAATGCCTATCTTAGGACTGATGGCTACCAATATTGTCGAGGTGGTGCCGAGATTCGGCCTATGCTATCTATGAGATACAAGTTTTAATGGTAGAGTAAATAAAGAGCAATCAGGAGAATCAATTTCGTTCATAATTCTGAAACAACAAAAAAAGAGGAGACATTTTACACGAGGTTCAATGGTTGATTATTTCCTAACGCGCTGTGCCATTGAAATTGTGACTTAAAAATGGGGGGCATAATATTGCTCGACAGCACCTGAATGGACTCATGGTACATCACCGAACTCGATACATTTATTACAGGGCACACCCTACTTATGCCGTAATGAGGCAGACTCCCTGCAATAAAGCGCTTCTCGCTGGGGTTTAAAGCTATTTTCGATGATCTCCTTTGCCATCTGATGACCCAATGCTAGCTCATCATACATGCACTTTAATCATTGGTTCTCAGCTTCCAACGCCTTGAATTAAGTCATATCCGTGGCTTCCAACCCTCCACAACGCTTCTACCAGTTGTACAGTGTTGCTTGGCTAATTCCATGTTCGTGACATACTTCTGCGGCAGGCTTCTCACTGTCATAGCTCTGTAAAATCTTGACGATCTTGCTAGAATTAAAGTTGTTCTTTTTCATAATTTCCAACTTAAAGTTACTATTCTCTTAAGCTGCTCAAATTTTGGGGAAGCTGTCAACATCAAAGATCACCAATTTGTAGACGCTTTAAATTTCCCGCTTGCTCGCTTCGAATTTTCAGTAGCAGAAAATGCGATAGGATTAAGACAGTCTCCTTGTTCTAGATGGTTCTTCCATGTTTGTTGAAGATTGATGACGAATATCAAATACTGAATTTCCTTGAGTAAATCGGGTTTTTTTGACCATTCTCATTCACTACTGATTACACTGAGATTTGATGACTTTTTAATTCGAATTTGAGGTGAATAAACATGATCGAATCAATGGACTCTCCTAACCATGCTGATCTACTTAGAGCACTCTAATTCCCCAACTTCAGCTTTTTAATCCGTGAAAAAATATCCAGTACTCAGGACCCATTCTTTCTTTCGACTTTTCTTCGCCCTTTACCTAACTTTGCTTCATGGTTCATGAACTCGGTAAGACAAACTCGGTCTTCAACACCTTTATCGCTGAGATTCGATCTCAGGAGACACAGAAAGATCGCATGCGATTTCGTAGAAATTTGGAGCGCATTGCGGAAGTGATGGCCTATGAGATTAGCAAGACGTTTCCCGCAGAGGAGAAGGAGATTATCACTCCCTTGGGAGAGGCTGATATGCATGTGATTAGCGAGCAGCCAGTGTTGGTTACGATTCTGCGAGCGGGGTTGCCGTTTCATCAAGGGTTTTTGAATTACTTCGACGCGGCAGACAACGGATTCATTTCTGCTTACCGCCGTTCACATAAGGGGGGAGATTTTGAGATTGAGGTGGAGTATGTTTCTTCGCCTTCGATTGATGATCGTACGGTCATCTTGTGTGACCCGATGATTGCAACAGGGTCTTCTGTGGAGTGTGTTTACCAAGCCTTGAAGGCGAAGGGTACTCCGAAGCATATCCATATCGCTTCCGCGATAGCGAGCAATCAAGGAATCACGCATATTAAAAGTCAGTTGCCTGAAAATATTACCATTTGGGCTGGGGCTGTGGATAGCGAATTAACAGCTCAGTCGTACATCGTACCTGGTCTAGGTGACGCGGGTGATCTTGCCTACGGACGCAAAAACACGTAATGGAGTTTATTCTGGAATTACTTGGGTGGTGGGCGTTGGCCATTGTCAAGTTCCTTTTTCTTCCTTGGCTGATGATTCTGGGTGCCGGTAAAGGCTTCCTTGAAACGTTTTTGATAGCCAGCTCTGGAGCAGCGATGGGGGTTTACCTGGTTGCATTCTTTGGAGATCGCCTGTTCGCCTACTTGAGTGAACGCGGTCGACGTAAAGAAGCCAAGGTAATGACAGCTTCACGAAGAAGAATTGTAGCCATTAAAGCGAAGTATGGCCTCTTTGGATTGATTGCACTTTCTGCCTTTATCTCAGTTCCGATTTCTACCTTGCTTGCGGTGAAGTACTATCGAAATGAACCGATGCTTCGATTGAAGTTATGCCTGGGGTTCACTTGTTGGGCCTTTATATTTTGTGGCTTGGCCACCTTATTTAAACTCTTGTTCTGATGGAAATTCGACACATTTTCTTCGATTTAGATCATACGCTTTGGGACTTTGAGGCGAATTCTCGCCAAGCCCTTGAGCAGCTGTATGAGCAATACAAAATCAAGGAAATGGGGATTGAATCACTGTCTTCCTTCATTGACATCTATGAAGCGGAGAACGAGCGCTCATGGGCCTTGTATCGTGTAGGGAAAATGACCAAGCACGACTTGCGTTACAATCGATTCTTCAGGGCTTTTGAGCAACAGGGTATAACCAAAGAACAGTCTGCTGAGTTAGGGGAGGAGTACATTCGAATCTCTCCGCACAACACCCACTTGATGCCTGGGGCCATTGAGGCGGTGGAATACCTGAAGTCGAAAGATTACATCTTACATATTCTGACCAACGGATTCGAAGAGGTACAGCACATCAAGATGGATAAAAGTGGACTGAAGCCATACTTCGATGAGGTGATTACCTCAGATCAAATCGGGGTGAAGAAGCCTGATCCGATTGTCTTTCATAAGGCCAAGGAGTTAACGGGATTGAACACGGAGCCCATCGCTATGATTGGTGATCATTTAGAGGCGGATGTCCTCGGAGCCATGAATGTGGGGTGGAAGGGGATCTACTACAATCCAGAGAAAGAAGAGGTGAAAGTAGAGATCCACCATGAATTGCATCACCTTGATGATTTGAAGGGAATCTTCTGATTTAACCATCATTGCATTGCATTTGAAATTGGGGGTTGTAAGTTTGTGATATGGAACAACCGAAGAAGAACAAGCTCAACATCGAGCTATCAGAAGAAGTATCGCAGGGAATCTACTCTAACCTAGCCGTGATCACGCACTCGCCATCAGAATTTGTGGTAGACTTTGTTCGCGTGATGCCAGGTGTTCCTAAGGCGCAAGTGAAGTCACGTGTGATCATCACTCCGCAACACGCGAAGCGTTTGATGAAAGCATTGGCTGAAAACGTTCGCAAGTACGAATCACAGCACGGACCAATTGCTGAGTCGAAGGGACCAGAGCAGATGATGCCGATGAACTTCGGAGGACCTCAGGGTCAGGCCTAATCAACGAATGGCTGCCGCTTCACCGCGGATCACTCCAAATACTTTTCCTGTCAATTCCTGACCTACATAAGGATTGTTGTAGGCTAGACTGATGTGGTCTTTGTTTACCTCATGCTTCAAGCTCGGATCAAACAAGGTCAAGTCTGCTTCCACGTCTTTTTGGATGGCAGAAGCTTCCAGTCCGATCAGCTTTCGGCCAGCATGCGCTGTGCGCTCCACGAATTGCTCTGGAGACACTCCAGCCGTCATCGCTACCGAGAAGCTATCTTCAATCGCACCGATTCCAAAGTTCGCTTGAGGGAATTCCAATTTCTTGTGCTCCACATCCTCTGGTCGGTGATCTGAACAGATGACATCTACTGTACCATCTTTCACTGCTTTCAGCAAAGCGCTGCGATCAGACTTTGATCGGAATGGTGGGCTCACCTTCAAGTTTGAATTGAAGTCTACGAGGTCTTCATCTGTGTGCATGAGGTGATGCACAGATACGCCGCAGGTTACTTCGAGTCCTTCTTTCTTTGCGCGCTTGATTAGGTTGAGTCCTTCTGCTGAAGAAACAAGCATAAAGTGGAGTCTTCCTCCAGTGTAGCGAAGGAGTTCGATGTCACGCATGATGCGAATGGTCTCGGCCATGGTTGGAATGGCCTTCAATCCATTCATAGTGCTGGTCACACCTTCGTGCATGTTGCCTTTCGCTGATAGGTCTTCATCGAACGGAAGACTGCCTACAACACCTCCGAATGTCTTCGTGTACTCAAGCGCTCGACGCATCAACTCTGTGCGCTTGGTAGAATGTCCGTCAGTGAACATCACCGCACCGGAGCAATGCATATCGTATAGCTCAGCCAGCTGCTTTCCTTTGGATCCTTGCGAGAGGGCTCCTGCCGGACACAATCGTGTCGCATGGCCGTCTGATCGACGAAGAAGATATTCTAGTTGTCCTTTTGAATCAATCACCGGAGTGGTGTCTGGCATGGATACCACGTGGGTGAATCCACCAGCAGCTGCGGCGTCAAGTCCGTTTTGTAGGCCTTCTTTGTACTCTTCACCTGGATCGGCAAAGTGTGCACGGGTATCAACCCAGCCTGGTGAAACATGAAGGTTCGGGAAACTGATCTCCTTGGCTTTCTTATCACTGATCTTCGATTTGATATCGGAGATCTTTCCATTCTGAATAAGGATGTCTCTTTTCTTCCCGTTTAGGGGCGAATTCGGGTCAACGATTGTAGCCGATTTGATCAACCAACGCATCAAGATTTCCAAAATTTAATGAGCAGCAATTCAATAACTAGCATGGCAATGGCTAACATAATGAACAGATCCCACAAGACCTTCCCTTCATCGAGCTGTTCCACTGCGTTGCTTACCGTATCAATAGACGATTCAATAACAGAACTCTTATTCCAACCAGCGAGCGCCAGTTCGTTCTCCCAATTGGCCTTGGTGTAGGCACTCAAAGAAGACTCATCACGTGAGTAGTTCAGACCAATCGCTTTCACGACAGAGTCTGCGAGTAAGAGTTCATAATTTCCTGCGCTTCCCTGCTGATCGCCTAGGAAGATCTCTACCCCTCCGCGAACAGAGCGGTGTCTTGGAATGTAGCCTTCTTCACTCCCCACACGTTGAAGCTTAAAGGAAGCATCACCGGTCACCGGAAGCTTTCTCAAGGTAAGCACGGCCTCTGCACCAATGGTCTGATCCATGTCTCCACTTGGTCGAGCGAATTCGGCTACCCTCAAGATGGTTGGAACAAAAATGGCGTGCTTCGCAAAGTTGCCTTCTTCTTGACTCAAGCCTACTGCTGATACGAATAGTTGCCCTTCACCTTCGCTAGCGCGGAAGAAGAAAGGGTCACCGTTCTGGAGGGTCAAGAGTTGTTGCTCACCCGAACGAGAACCTCTGCTAAAGGCGAGGTAACTCGTGACTTGTGGCAGGTCAATGTTTTCTGGAATGCGATCAAATACCCCAGCGTAAATAGGGTGTGATAGGTTGATGTCAGAAACCTTTGATCGAATAGAAGTGCGGCTCTTAATCGATGGCGCGCCACCTGCGAGCAACAGTTCGTTGTAAGAACTCTTCTCTCCATTTGATTTCGGGAAGAAGAGCACGGTTCCGCCATCATTGATGAAGCTGGCTAGTTCTTGGGTCAGTCCGGAAGCAATTGAGTTCGGCTCATCCAAGATCACCAAATCGAAGAGAGGGATACGTCCGTAGTTGACATTCCCCAGGTCACTCACTTCAAGATCGTAGAACGGATCATTCCCAAAAATGCTGCGGAACTCACCTCCGCCGTTGGCCTCTTTGATCACCAGCACTTTCACCTTGGCCGCGATGGTGAAGCCAAAGTGCCAATCGTCGTCGTAGCTAATCGGGTGATCTTGAATTGAGATTCTGCAATGCTTCACCCCAGGGGTAGTCGACGTGAAGTAAAGGCAGGTATCAGTGAATGTCCCAGGAATGACGTTGAAGCTACCAATGGCTTTTTGCTGTCCATTGATTTCCAATTTCATTGGGACATTGTCTAGTCCTTCAGCGACATCATTCATGATGCGCAGGTTTAGCTTTTCTGGTTCGTTCAAGCTACGCACCGGTGTATCAAACCAGATGGAGTCAATCCAAACGTTGGCTGATCGCGTGGCAAATTCTGGAACGAAACGCACGTTGATCGCACTGTCTGGAACGAAGCCATCGAAGCGATGCGTCGACTCTTGAAGATCAGAGAAGACGAAGATGTTCCCGCCATAGGTGTCTTCAGCACCGGAGGTCATGATCAAGTCTTGCTGACGTTGAATGACTTCTCCCAACGGGCGCACTGCTGAAGATACCGTGATTTCATCGAGCATGTCTAACACGTCTTCTTGGCTGTGGAATCGTTGATGTCGACCCTCCAGATCGTTGGTGATGATTTGGAAGCGATCAGTAGCTTGATAAGCGCTGATGACTTCGCCTGCTTTCGCCTTGGCGAGGTCAAGCAGTCGTCCTTCACCGCTCAAGGCATCCATGCTGAAACTATTGTCGATGTAGATCGAAACGTTTCGGGTGGTAGCTCCCGGTCTCGTTTCATCGAGAGGGATGAAAGGTTGGGCAAAAGCAAAGACAAGGAAAAGGATTGCCAACAAGCGCGAAGTAAGAATCAAGAGGTGTTTGAGTCGTGAACGCGACTTGGTCTCCTGTTGAACTTCTTTAAGGAATGCGACGTTAGAAAATTCAACACGTTTGAATCTCCGAAAATTGAAGAGATGGACGATCACTGGAACGGCCAGTGCGATGAGTGCCCAGAGTATTTCCGGATGTGCGAATTTCATTAAACGTCAAAGTTAGCGCATTTTTGTTTCCTGCAAGCGACCAAAATAGAAGTGAAACGTCTTTTAACAACAAGTTTTCCAACGAAACGTGAAGAGCTCGGAGGTTGGCTCGATGCACAATGGCTGAAGTATGAATCACCAGAGTTCATCGATTCAGATCCCATTCAGATTCCGCAGTCCTTTACTAAAAAGGAAGACCAAGAGATCAGCGGCTTCCTGGCTGCTACCATCGCTTGGGGGCAACGTAAGACCATCATCAACAACGCGCACAGCATCGTGGAGCGTATGGATCAAGCTCCCCACGACTTCATTTTGAGCGCCGAAGATCAAGACATGAAGCGCCTTGAAGGCTTCGTTCATCGCACCTTTAATGATACTGATCTGCTCTTCTTTGTCGCTTCGCTCCGAAACATCTACCGTCATCACGGAGGCTTGGAAACTGTCTTTGCCCATGCCATTACTTCCAAGGGTCAGATGGGTCTCGCTATCGCGGAATTCAAAAAGGTATTCTTCTCCATTGAGCACCCGGGCCGAACTACCAAACACGTAGCTGACCCCACCAGAGGCTCAAGCGCTAAACGCATCAACATGTACCTCCGCTGGATGGTTCGCTCCAAAGAAAAGGGAGTTGACCTCGGCATCTGGAATCAAATTTCGCCATCCCAGTTATACGTTCCACTAGACGTCCACACAGGAAACGTCGCCAGAGAACTTGGCCTCCTCACCCGCAAACAAAACGACTGGAAAGCCGTCGAAGAGCTCATGGAAGTACTGCGCTCGTTTGACGCAGAAGACCCGGTGAAGTATGATTTCGCCTTATTCGGAACTGGGGTCTTTGACCGTAAGCCGTAGGCAGTATGCCGTAAGCTGTCTACTGCCTACTGCCTACTGCATACGGGAATGTAACCTTTCCGCGCCCCGTGTATCCTTATTTTCGAAACTGTAAAATCCTGGAAAATGAAACTGAAGCATCGCGCTGTTGCCTTGGCGCTACCTGCCATTCTTTTGCTATCGAGTTGGATGACCTTGGACTTCAAGAAGAATCCTGGCTTCCCGAAACACTTTGATGATCACTTTGCGGCCGTCCCTGGGATGGCTTATACGATGGTCACGGATTGTGATACCTGCACCCATAACCGGACGGTCATGGTGGAAGGATTCTATTGCGCCACGACCGAGGTGAGTAACTTCATGTACCGTGAGTTTGTGAACGATTTGAAAAAGAACGGAGAGACTGAGAAGTTGGCGCTCGCGCAAGTCGATTCAACCCAGTGGATGGTGGCTTCCAGCTACTGCGAACCTCTGAAAGATTTGTATTTCTTTCATCCGGCGTACTATGAGTACCCGGTGGTTAATGTTTCGCATGAGGGAGCGTTGCTGTACTGCGCTTGGCTACAAGATTCACTCAATGCTTTCGCGGATGGAGAAGTGAAGTATACCGTGACTTTACCAACAAGAGATGAGTGGGTGGCTGCAGCGAAAGGTGGTCACGAATTCGCCACTTACGCTTGGGGAGGCCCATACCTACGCAATACTAAAGGATGTTTCCTAGCTAACTTCAGATACCTAGGTGCTGGAAACATTCACTACAACTCCGAAACGGAGGAATATGAAGTGATGACAACTGTTCCCGGACCATTTCTCGGTCATCCAGGAGCAACCTTAGGAGGAGGGAGAAAGAACCAAGATTGCTTTAGCGGCGTTTTTGAGTTTACCTCACCAGTTCGTTCATACGTTCAGAACGATTTCGGTCTGTATAACATGAATGGAAACGTCGCCGAAATGGTGGCCGAAGAAGGCATCGCCTGCGGTGGCGGATGGAAATCTACCGGCTACGACGTCCGCTGCGAAAGCACCATGCTTAATGATGGACCACAACCGGATGTTGGGTTTAGGCCCATTATAAGGGTGGAACAATTGACGAAATAGATGGGGTAGTGGCGTAACCGCGGCCCTATTTAAAGTTCTCCATTGTGATGGATGGAGTTGTTTCAGAAACCAACTCAGAAACCAGCTTGCCACTTGCCGGGGCTAAGCTTAAGCCCATCATTCCATGCCCTGTGCAGATGGTCAAATTCTGTAGTTTGTCGTCTTTCTTAATCATCGGCATCCCTGTGGGTGTGCACGGACGAAAGCCGCTCCAAACCTGTTCAAGAGGAGGGGAGTCTACTTCTAATTGAGGGTAGAACGAACGAATGGTGTCAACGATGCCTTTGACCCGCTTCGGGTTGATGGTGTCGTTCTTCACTTGAGTGATTTCCAATGTTCCGCCAAAGCGAACCGATGATTCAAAAGGCGAAACGGCTACTTTTCCCTCACAAAGGATCGAAGGAATCGATGGCGTTCCCGGATGACTTGGGATGTCAAAGCTGTAGCCTTTACCGGGCAAGAGTTGAATGTTGACATCGAATTTCTTGGCAATGATCGGACTCCAAGAGCCGGCACAAATAACAACTTCATCCGCCACAAAACTGCCCTTCGTTGTGTGGATTTCAGAAACCGAGTTACCCTTGCGGGTGACATCCGTGAACTCAGCCTTACCAACCAGTTGAACCTTCCGTTGCTTCAGTTCTTCTTTTAAGAAATTCATGAAGCCCCCCGGATTGATATGGGCATCTGATCGGTAATGTACGCCGCCAATGGCGTTGACCTCGGCCCCTATTTCGAGTGCAGCTAGATCATTCTTTTCCAGGATATCTACTTCAAGACCCAGTTCCTGGGCCATATGCCCTGCTTCAATTTCTTCATCGCCAACCTTGTTTGATTGAAACAACATCAGCAACCCTTTTTCATGCAATGTCAAGTCAGGACATTCTTCCACCAATTCTCTATAGAGGGATTTGCTCAGAAGGGAGATATCTAAAAGTGAACCTTTGACCTTGTCAACGTGACGTTGAGAAGCCGAACGAAAGAAGGAAAGACCCCACCTAAAGAGTTCACTGTTCAATCGCGGTTCAACATAGAACGGACTCTCGCTATTAAACATCCATCGCACCCCTTTGGCGATCATTCCAGGTTGTGCTAAGGGGATAAAGTGTGAGGGCACAATCATTCCCGCATTTCCATAGGAGCATCCTTGATCGAAATCAGAACGATCAAGAACAGTCACCTCATGTCCTTCTTTCGAAAGATAGTAGGCTGAACACAGTCCGATGATTCCTCCTCCTATGATGATGCACTTTTTCATATCACCTGAAATCCAAATGCATAAGGATCTTCATCATCGATAATGATCGTGTTGTACCCCGTAGTTCTTGCCCACCCTTCAATACTCGGCACGATGGCTTGTCGGTCACCGAGGGTGGTTTCTTCTTCTATGCGTCCAACGAATTTGGACCCAATGATGCTCTCATGTATGAAGGTGTCGCCTCTTTTTAGTTTCCCCTTTGCATTCCATTGAGCCATACGTGCTGAAGTACCCGTTCCGCACGGAGAACGGTCAATGGCCTTGTCGCCATAGAAGACCGCATTTCTAGCGGTAGAGTTTGAGTCGAGTGGCGTTCCTGTCCATAACAAGTGACTTAAACCATTGATGGATTCATCTTGTGGGTGGACAAAAGTGAAGCGCGCATTCAAGTCTTTTCGAATTTCTCGACTCCAGGAAATCAGTTGGTCAGCACTGTGATCTTCCAATCCTTTGTAGTTCGCTTGTGGGTCTACGATGGCATAGAAGTTTCCGCCGTAGGCGACATCAACGGTAATCATACCTAACTCAGGACAGTCGACTTCAAGAGCGCTTGAATGAAGAAATGATTTCACATTGGTCAACTTCACCGAAGTGACGCGATCTTTTTCTTGGGTATAGGAAACGCGCACAAGTCCTGCAGGAGTTTCTAGATTGAGCTTGCCTGGAATCTTTGGCGTGACCAATCCCTCTTGAATCATCATCGTTACGGTTCCGATGGTACCATGTCCGCACATGGGAAGACACCCACTGGTTTCGATGTAGAGTACACCCACATCGTTACTTGGGTCAGCGGGAGGGTAGAGAATGCTTCCGCTCATCATGTCATGACCACGAGGTTCAAACATGAGGCCTTTGCGAATCCAGTCATATTCGGCTAGAAAGTGCTGGCGCTTCTCACTCATGGTGTTGCCAACCAATGAGGGGCCTCCAGATTTTACCAGGCGAACAGGATTTCCGCAGGTATGTCCATCAATGCATTCGAATTTACCCTTGATCATCTCTCAACTCATTTGGTAAGAAGTCAGAAGGGAAATTCTGATAGGTTAATGGTCTGATCCAACGCTGAGCTGCATCAAGACCCACTGAAGTGAAATGGGCATTTGAAGTAGAAGGGAAAGGACCTCCATGGTGCATGGAAGCACAAACTTCAACGCCGGTTGGAACACTATTGAATAGAATGCGGCCTACCTTCTGGCTTAGCTCGTCTACCACATCTTCCATGCCTTTCATCTCATCTCCTTCGGCAATGATGGTACCTGTGAGTTGACCTTCAAGTGAGCGGATGACATCCAGACGCTCTCCTTCGTTTTCGCATTCAACGATCAACGAGAAGGGACCAAATACCTCATGATGCAATTGCGGGTTAGCAATGAACGCAGCGCCATCAACTTTCGCTAGAGCTTGACCGCCTTCGCTATTATCAACGAGTGCATGAACTCCTGCCGATTGGCAGACCGCAGATTTGTTCGATTCGTAGGCAGTTTGAATTCCTTGTGAGAGCATAACTGCAGAAGGGAGGGCACCAAGCTTATCAGCCAGTGAAGAAGAGAAGTTATCGAGATCTTGACCTTTCAAACCGATGATCAATCCGGGGTTTGTACAGAACTGGCCGACTCCCAGATTAATGGAGTTGGCTAGTTGCTCCGCCCACTGGTCTCCTTTATGGGCGACAGCGTTGGCGCCTAGAATTACCGGGTTAATACTTCCCATTTCCGCGAACACCGGTATCGGAGTCTTTCGGTCATTCGCCAGTTTCATTAGGGCAGTTCCACCTTGCGTACTGCCTGTAAATCCAACGGCCTTGATGCCTTCGTGCTTCACGAGCAAACCTCCAACTTCATGGCTTACACTGTTTAGGTGGCTGAAGACGCCGTCAGGCATATTGCAAGCAGTCGCTGCTTTGATGATGGCAGAGGCTACGAGCTCACCAACACCGGCATGGGCTGGGTGACTCTTGACTACTACTGGACACCCAGCAGCAAGCGCACTTGCCGTATCACCTCCGGCCGTAGAAAACGCCAAAGGGAAATTACTAGCTCCGAAAACGGCCACAGGACCTACTGGAATATATGTCTTGCGAATGTCTGCTTTCGGAAGCGGTGTTCGATCTGGTTCAGCTTGATCTATAGAAGTGTGTTTCCATGATCCATTGCGAAGCATGGTTGCGAAAGCTTTTAGCTGACCTACCGTACGACCACGTTCACCCACGGCTCTACCTTGAGGCAATCCGCTCTCTTGTTGGTAGACCTCAATGAGTTCATCACCCAGTGCTAAGATTTCTTCCGCGATTTGCTCAAGAAAAGCTGCACGTTCGGCGTCAGATGTTCTACGGTAGGTTCGAAAGGCTTGTGTGGCTCTATCAATAGCTGCATTCACCTCTTTCTCTGAGGCTTCGAAGAAGCTCCAAGAGGTTTCTTCGTTGGTAGAAGGATTGATCGAGTGGAAGGTTTTGCTGCCAGTGGCTGATAGCGTGCTTCCGATGTAGTTCTTTCCTGTAATGCTCATGCGTTCAATTTCTCTTTTTCGGCAACCAGTGATGGACGATTCTTCATCGCAGTGTTTATGATGTCTAGTACCTGTGCACGTTCCTCGCCAACCAACGGAAGACGTGGTGCACGAACTGTTTCAGTTCCAATGCCGGTAGCGACTTCTGCAAGTTTGATGTTTTGCACCAACTTGGAATTGATGTCGAGCTCCAGAAGTGGCATGAACCAGCGGTATAACGCAACAGCTTCGTCTACGAAACCTGCCTTTGCCAGACGGAAGATAGTGACCGTTTCTTCAGGGTAGGCGCAAACCAATCCAGCTACCCATCCGTCAGCTCCCATGAGTAAGCTCTCTAATGCGAGTGTATCGACACCGCACAAAATTTTCAATCGATCATCAAACGCATTTTTGATGCGTGTGACGTTCGAAAGGTCACGTGTGCTTTCTTTCACCGCTTGAATGTTCTCGTTCTTCAATAGCTGATCGAACATCTCTAGCGTCACTTCTATTCCATAGTCAACAGGGTTGTTGTACACCATGATTGGAAGGTCTGTTGACCTGGCAACCGCTTCGAAATAAGTGACCGTTTCACGCGCATCTGCTTTATAGCGCATGGGAGGTAGCATCATTAGTCCCTTTGCACCATCTTCTTGTGCTCTTTGGGCAGCAAGAATGGCTGCCTTGGTTGTTTGTTCCGCCACATTGATGACCACGGGTACACGTCCATCAGCAATTTCAACAGCGCTTCTGACAAGCACGCGCTTTTCTTCATCCAACAAAGTACTTGCTTCACCGAGGGTTCCTCCGAGGATGATTCCGTCTACACCAGCGGCCATTTGTGCCTCTAGGTTGGTACGAAACATCACCAAGTCTAGCTCATCTTGTGCTGTGAACTTGGTCGTAACCGCGGGCATGACTCCTTTCCAATTCATAGTTCGAGGTTTTAACTGTTCTCAAAGCTAGGAGCTAAGTGCAGATTTTTTGGATGATTCCTTAACCTATTATGATAGTATATTAACATCATTATTCGCTGATTTGGTAATTCAGTGGTAAAATAAGAGCGTATCTTTGAGCTGCGATGAAGGTTTTACCATTTAAAATACCGAAGACAGGCAATGCCCTTTTTCAATACCAAGAGGATGTTGGGGATTCCTTCTACGATAAATTCCACGCCCACGAAGAGATTCAGATATCCTTTGTAGAACAGGGAAGTGGTGAGCTCATTGTAGGAGATGCGATTACCACCTTTGAACCTGGAGATGTCTTTGTCATAGGTTCGAATGTTCCGCACTTATTGAGGAGCGATTTGTCTGCCGGTGCTTCCTTCATGCGATCACTATTCTTTACAGAACCGGCCATTCGATCAATCGTAGGTGATCAAGATAAGTTGAATGAAGCCGAGCAATTCTTCAACCAGATCAACCGAGGGATTCGCATTCAATCGAACTTGCGGTTGATCACTTCGAACCTTCAGAAGATCTATGCAGAACAGGAGCTTCTTCAGATGGTTAGCTTTTTCGAAACCTTGCATGCCTTAGTTACGGCTGAGTCTGAGCCTATCTCTTCATTCACCATGCGCAATGATTTATCAGAAACGGGGGGGATTCGCTTGAGCAAGGTATTTGATCTGTTGACTTCGGAATACCATCGCGAGATTTCGTTGAATGAGGTCGCAGAGGTTGCCAATCTTACTCCAAATGCCTTCTGTCGGTATTTCAAGCAGCACACGAACAAGACCTTTTTTGAATTTCTAGTGGAGGTAAGGTTAGCTAATGCTTGCAAGCTGTTGGTGAAACACAACGACATGTCAATAGCTGAAGTTCGTGACCTGAGTGGCTTCAGAAACAGCTCACATTTCAACAAGAAATTTAAAGCCTACAAAGGAGTTTCCCCCGTGCAGTACAGACAAGCAATGGGAGGTCATGAACGGGCGATTTAACTTTTCGATTCTCGTTTTTACTCTCTAGTTTTCGCTTTGTGAAACGAAAGATCATCACAACAGCAGATGGTTCCCAGACCTTGGAAGTGGAAGAGCTAGAAGAAACCTACCATTCTCGACATGGAGCACGGCAAGAATCTGAGCATGTCTTCATTCAAATGGGGCTGGTTCCTGCGTTAGTCGAAAAGAAAGAGCTCACCATATTAGAAGTAGGATTTGGAACGGGGTTAAACGCTATTCTGTCGTGGAAAACAGCGAAGCAAGCTGGGGCTAAGATTCACTATATCGGATTGGAAGCATTTCCAGTGACCTTTGATGAGGTGGCTCCTTTGGGCTATGCTGAGGGTGGTGAGGAAGCGGCCTTCTTTCAAAAACTCCATGAGGCTTCTTGGGAAGAGGAGGTCGTTATCGATGAACATTTTTCTATCACCAAGCACGAAGTGAAGCTCGAAGACGCCACACTTGAACAAGGGGTGGTCGATGTCGTTTACTATGATGCTTTTGGTCCGAGAGCGCAGCCTGAAATGTGGCGTCTGCCTTTGTTTGAGCAATTGTTTGAAGCGACAAATGAAGGTGGAATATTTGTGACCTACTGTGCGAAAGGACAAGTACGCAGAGACTTGGCAAGCGCTGGTTACGACATGGAGCGTATCGAAGGACCTCCAGGAAAAAGACACATGCTACGAGGAAGAAAATGAAGATCGATCGATTTAATGTCCGTGTTTACTTTTTGATTGTTGAGGAGGATCAAATCTTACTCTCTGATGAAATTCTAGGAGGAAAGAATTCTACGAAGTTTCCGGGTGGCGGACTTGAATATGGTGAAGGCCTGATTGAAGCAGCCCAGCGTGAAGCTCTGGAGGAGCTGGGGCAGGAGATCGAAGTTCTCGAGCATTTCTACACCACCGACTTCTTTATTGCCAGTCGATTTCGCCCAACCGATCAAATCATTAGCGTCTATTACTTTGCCAAATTAAGAGACGAAGTCTCATTCCGCCTAGCGCGAAAAAAGTACGATTGGCAACGTCATGAAGAACGTGAGGAGAGTTTCAGATGGCAAGCGATCAACACCTTGACACCGGATGATATGACGTTTGAGACTGACGCTGAAGTGGTGCGTCGCCTTCGAGATATTTCTTAGAGCACAGGCCCTAAACGCTTCATTACTTGATCATCCACTTGGCTGAATAACTGCATTGGCGTTTGTGTGCGCCATTTGAGATCATTCAGTTTTCCACCCAGAACGAAGTACGAATCGACGTTGGCTTCTTGGAAATCCTCTAAGACATGATCACGGAAATTCAGCAAGGCGATCCAACCATCTTGGTCTTCCACTTCTTCGAACCACTCTTCATAGTACAAGTCATCTGAGGGGTGAAAATTCAAGACATTTTCTCCAAGGATAATGAACTTCGAAATGCCCGAGTCCATCATGCCTTCAATCAGATTGCGCTTCAACAACATGATGTCGTTGTACAAACAATCATTCCATTCTCCGATCATTTCAATGATCGCATAACCTTCGCTGTATTCAGCAAAGATGACCTTTAGAAACAAGGTCTGCGACCCAAAACTATCCCACTGCGGGTGGATGTAATGGTCGTAGATTTTGTCTGAATAATACAATTCGCTGTACTCCTTCTGAAAGAAAGGAGAGCCAGAATCCTCGCTTGAAATGTAGAGGTTCCGCCAATTGTAATATGGTTCGATGTTATGCACCTTACTCTTTGCCTTTTTCGATGGCAGCGCGAACACTGCCTGTTTCTTCTAATAATTTTCTCGCCGTATCGGCGGGAACGCCCAAGGCTTCTACGATCATACGTGTGCCTCGGTCTAACAGTTTATTGTTTGCCAATTGCATGTCAACCATGCGATTTCCTTTGACATGCCCGAGTTGGATCATGACTGCTGTGGAAATCATATTGAGGATCAGCTTTTGCGCTGTTCCTGCTTTCATACGTGTACTTCCGGTGACAAACTCAGGACCGGTTACCGCTTCAATGGGGTGATTAGCTACAGCAGCTAATTCACTTCCTTCGTTGCATGTAATACAACCTGTGACAATGTTGTTCTCTCGGCACCGTTTCAGGGCCCCAATTACATATGGAGTACGTCCGCTGGCCGCAATTCCGATCACCACATCGTTCTCATTTATGTCATGAGAACAGAGATCGTTCCAACCTCCTTCCGGATCATCTTCCGCAAACTCAACGGCCTTTCGAATGGCACTATCACCACCGGCAATCAAACCAATAACTCTGCCTTGGTCTACTCCGAAGGTTGGAGGACATTCACTCGCATCTACGATACCAAGTCGTCCGCTTGTTCCTGCGCCGAGATAGAATAGTCTACCGCCTTGCTTCATCTTATCGCCAATGATTTCTACCAATGTGGAAATCTTCGGGATGACACTTGCAACGGTTTCGGGCACCGAACGGTCTTCTTTATTGATTGACGTCAGCAACTCACTCACTGACATTAGTTCGAGGTGATCGTAGTGGCTCTGGCGTTCTGTATGAGGAAGCTTCTTTTCCATTGAATACAAAGGTACGATGAAAGCCTCGAGTTTGGCCTTTCGTTTGCACACACAAAAGATGAAGAATATATAACTATTCAAGCCTTTCCACGTTAGTGAAGAAAGGCGTTCCTGCGATAGCAGAAAGACTTTTCTAAATTTGAAGAACAAACAGACAAACTGAATGAATCTGAAGCTGCTCCTACCCATCCTTGCATTGGCGATGGTTTCGTTCCAAGCACAAGCTTATGTAGTGCTTGAAGCTGATACAAATGATACCGGATTTTTCGAGAAAAGCGCCCTGCCTGCTAAAATGCTAGCGGCGAAACACGAGTTCAATGAGCGCAACATGCGTGGTGCGTTGACCATCTATCGTGAAATCCTTCAAGCAGAGCCTGATAACAGCTCAGCACAATACTGGACAGCGCGCTGTCATTATGAATTGAAGCGTTACGATCTCGCGATCAAATACCTTGATAAAGCGGTTGAGATTGACCCAAAAGTGAATGATAATGTTGACTTCTTCTACGGGAAAATTCACCATCGACTGGCAGAGCTAGACCTCGCGATTGATCGCTTCCAGAAGTTCCTTGATGAGAATGGGAACAAGAGTTCTTTTGACGTGGAAGAAGCACGTCGTTTCATCGCTCAATGCAAATACGCTAGAGAGATCATGGCGAGACCACATGAGGTTTCCATTGAGAATATGGGGCCTGAGGTCAACTCGCGTTTCGATGAATACGCACCGTCGGTAACGGCGAAAGGAGACAAACTCTTCTTTACTTCTCGTCGTTCAAACGCCGTAGGTGGAGAAATCGATGAAGGCGGTGACTACAAGTTCTACGAAGACGTTTACTACACCATGCAAGGTGAAGATGGCGTTTGGCTTGACGCGGAAGGCGTGAATGGTGAAGTGAATACACCTACCTACGATGCGGTGCTGTCTATTTCACCTGATGGAACGAGTATGTTCATTTACCGAAACAACCAGAACAGTGCCGGAGACATCTTCATTTCAGGTTACGACAAACACGAAGACTCATGGCGTGCTCCAGAAAAAATGGACCGTCCGGTAAATACCTCATACTTCGAGAGTTCAGTATCGATTACAGCTGATGGTGAGACCTTGTACTTCATTTCAGAACGTCCAGAAGGACAGGGTCAAGGAGACATCTACGTAGCGAAGAAGAGCGGACAAGGATGGGGCAAGCCGAAAAACTTGGGTGAGGTGATCAACACCGAGCTCGATGAGAAATTTGTTTTCATTCACCCAAGTGGTAAGACCCTTTACTTCGCAAGTAATGGACACCAGACAATGGGTAGCTATGATATCTTCCGAACTGAGTTCGTGAATGGTCAGTGGTCGATTCCCGTGAACCTCGGATTCCCGATTAACACAGTGAACGAAGAGAGTACATTCTCTTTGACACGCGATAACAAGACGATGTATATCGCTGCTGAATATGATGATGCACTTGGTGAGCGTGACATTTACCAGATCGACGTATCGAAGTATCGTTTGATTAGCGAAGGCTACTCTGCAAGCAATTATGGAACGATCATCTTGACTGTACAAGACAGCCAAGGGAACAACCTCAAAGGCGCGCAGGTAGATTTTATGTTGGAAAACGGAGACCGTGTTATTGCCAGCGAAAAAACAGACAAGCTCGGAAGAGTGCGCGTCAATCTTCCAGGTGGTGTGCATTATAAAGCCATCATTTCGTCTCGTAAATCAAGTGGTCAGATCAGTTTTGAAATGATCTTGAACGAAGTTGGCGAGACGGTCATGAAAGAGACAATTAAGCTCTAACGAACGTATTGCGCATTCACCGTTGGTGTCTGACGTAGTCTGCGTTCAGCGGTGAAAGTAATAACCTTCGTTTCTCCCGGGAGAAGCGTGAAATAGTTGTCGCTTAGTTTTCCCTCCTCCATGATATTGATTTGGACATCAACGGCGAGAGATTCGCTGCGCAGTTTGATTTCCCATACAATCTGATCACGCGAAGTAGCTTCAGTAATGATGCGTGTTTCCGGAAGATCGTAGGTCTTGGTTTTGTTCGGGAAGAAAACGTCTCTGCGTGTTTGACCTCCATCGTTCCATTCAATCATATAGATCTCGCCTTCGGCGGAATGGGTATTCAGATCAACGCGTGTAATTCCGGAAGTCGCTTTGAACTGTTCAATGCTGCTTTTGCGAATGGCCTCGCCTGATGCGTTCAATACAGTTACGCTTCCAGGAACGGCAAAGGCGTCTTGTGTATCGTTAATGACGGTGAGGTAGATTCCTTTTTCGTCTTCGTTTAACCACATGGTTTGTGGAGCGAAGGCTTGCTCTGCATGATAATGGAGTGCCTTCCATCGGCCGCGGTAATCAATGCTGCTCCAGCTTGCTACCGGCCAACAATCATTCAATTGCCAATACAGGCTCCCGCCACATTCCGCGTTAGCGCGATGCGCACGAATACCTTTAATCATACCGTTACGTTGCACCAACTGACTCTTATAAATCCACTCTCGGAAATCTGTGGCCTGATTGTACTCACGCAGCATGTACTCATCAATCAACTTAAATCCTCGCGGATGCTTTTCATGCACTTTGAGCACAGAGGAAGTGGTGTCCCACTCACTCTGTGGAACCCCAGTGCGCAACGTAAACTCATCAGGGAAACTCTGGAACCCGAATTCACTCATGAAGCGCGGTACTTTTTCTTCGAAAACATCGAAGGGTTCAGCATCGTGCCATACCCCCCAATAATGCGCATCACCTTCGAACTGATGGCGATCATCGCCACGTCCAAGCATCGGTGAAGAAGCCCAGTAAGGAACGTTGGTCGTCGCACTCACCGCTGAGGGTAGCACATCGTCAAAGATGCGAGTGTAGCTTTCTTCAATTCGTTTCTTCTCCTTTTTTGATAGGCCTTCTTGCCAGCCCCAGCGAGCCCAACCTTCTGCATTTTCGTTATTCCCACACCACAAGGCGATGCAAGGGTGACTCGATAGACGTTGTACCTGTTCTTGGGCCTCGATGCGCACGTTTTCAGCGTAATCATCGTCGCCGGGATACATCGCACAAGCAAACATGAAGTCTTGCCAAACCATGATCCCAAGCGAATCACAGAGGTCATAGAAGAGATCGCGTTCGTAGATCCCGCCGCCCCAAACACGGAGCATATTCATGTTAGCGGCCTGCGCATCAATGAGCAGTTCGCGGTAATCGTATTCAGAGACACGCGTATCAAAAAGGTCTTGAGGAATATAATTTGCTCCTTTCATGAAGACCGGTTCTCCGTTCAATAGGAATCGGAACCTGCTCCCATTTTCCAAAGGAGAAGTGTCTAGTTCAATGGTGCGAATACCCAACTTCGTTTTCACGAATTCACGTAGCGCTTGTCCGTTGACCTCACCGGTTACCTTCACCGTGACATCGTAAATGGGTTGATCACCCAGATTGGCTGTCCACCAAAGCTGTGGACGTTTGACAACAATCTGTTCGGTAATCACATTCTCTCCAGGTTGAATATCTCCTGAGAATTTGAAGGGATTGGCCGCGGTCACCAGTGCGCTCATGTTACCCGTGATGTTGATGGTGCCTGAATGATCAGATCGCACAAAGCACTTCACTTCAAGTACGGCGCTATCTCGATTTGCCGAAAGGGTAGAGAAGGTGACGTCGTCTAGGGTAACTCCACTCCAAGCGCGTAGATCAATGGCTCCAGAGATCCCTGAAGAGGTGAGCTTTGGCCCCCAATCCCAACCGTAGTGGAATTGAGGCTTACGTGCAACCGCACGGATGGCTTCACCTGGCAGTGGGTGGTCCTGCGCTTCCAACAGTGCTTGTCCTTCTTTCAATGGAGATCGGAAACGAATCTCCACGACATTGTTGTAGTCAACATACCCCTCTTTTAGGTCGATGGTCCAAGAGCGGTGAGCGTTGTTGACGTCAAGCATTTTCTCGCCGTTATACCAGATCTCCGCAAAGGTGTCGATGCCTCGAAACGTGAGTTCAACATGGTCTTTGGCCAGAATGTCATCGCTTAGGATGAAGGGTACGGTTCGATACAACCATGATTTGTTCGAGACCCATTGTACGCGGTTTTCGTTGTCGGCATAATAGGGGTCAGGAATGAGGTTGTAATTGCGTAGGTCGGTATGGACGTAGCCTGGGACGGTGGCTTCGCGCCAATGTTCATCTGCGGCATCGGTAAAATCCCATTCGGTTTCGAACGGCATTTGAATGGTCTGGGCTTGAAGAGCATTCAGACTCAGGCACAGTAGAAAGGTCAGTGCAGATGCAGCGATAAACTTCATATCCATGGTTTCGGTTGAGGCTAAAATACATCAACCCTTGCAGGCTTCCTGAAAAATCGTGATTTTCAAGCCATGCTACGACTATGCTACAGATGTACGAACTGTGGAGAACACAATTACTTCCGTTCGTTTCAGACTTCTCGATTGGACCTTGAAATGGCGAAGGGAAGAACACAAGAAAAACAGTGCAAGAATTGCCAGCACACAGAAATGGTAGATGTTAATGACATGAAGGCTGTGATGAGCCCAATGCGATTACTCGTAACCTTAATCATAGCATTGGTTTTGACAGCAGTACTTGGGTACTTTTTAATCTACCGAGGGGTTGAAGTAGGATCAGGAAGTTATTCAATCATCAGCGCGGGAATCATGGCGCTGCCGATGTCTGGATACATATATCTTGCTGCGCAAGAGCGTCAATCCATTCGCTACTTCAATGTAATTAAGCGCTAATTACTTCCAGAATACTTCCTCACCATTCCAGCAATTCCAGCTGCTTTGGGCTTGAAAGTGAAGCATGTCTTTACCATTCAAAATGGTAGCTCCTTGTTCCTCTGCTTTTTGAAGGAAGAGCGTCTTGACCGGATTGTAGATCAAGTCTACAACCAAATGTTCAGGAGTGATGAGGTGGTATGGGATATCAGGAAATCGGTCTGAATTCGGAGCCATTCCCAGCGGCGTGCAATTCACGATCAACTTGCATGAATTCAACACCGCTGCATTGATGTCTTTGTAGGCCAATTTTCCTTGTCCTAACGGCATGCGAGATACGAAATGTACATTGATTCCAATGTTCTTTAAGATGTATGCAATCGCTAGCGCGGAACCGCCTGTTCCAAAGACCAAGGCGTGCTCGTGTTTAGGTTGAAGGAAGGGACGAATACTCTTTTGAAAACCACTGGCATCGGTATTGTAACCGATGAGTCCTTCATCTGTGCGCCAGAGGGTGTTCACTGCTCCAATGGCTTCTGCCGCAGGCGATAACATATCGCAGTACTCGAGCACAGATACCTTATAAGGAATGGTCACATTGAGACCTACTAGGTCTTTGTTTTCACGCAGAATTTCAGGGAGGTAATCAATTGTTGGTAATTCGAAATGGAGGTAGTCATGGTCTTTCAGCTGTTCTTGTTGAAAGAACTCTGTCCAGTAATCTTTCGACCACGAATGCCCTAATGGGTAACCAATCAAGCCAAACTTCCTCATTTTTTTGTCGCAATTCGTTCCATAATAAAGATGATTGCGAAGCCGATGATGAAACATACAGCTACCGCTCCAATTTGAGCATCTCCTTCAAACGCGCCGGGCATGACGTTCGACATCAACCAATCTTCTTTTCCATCGCTGTGGGTGTAAAGAAGTTCCGCTTTTTGCTGCCATGGCCACAGTTTCTGAAGCGAACCTAACAGGAAGCCCGTCAAGAGCGCAACCGTTAAATCATGATGCTTTTTGTACATCCAATTTAACAAATGTGAGAATGAGAGAATCCCAACGACACATCCAGCCCCAAATGCGCCGATTGTGGGGATGTCAAATTCTTTGACTGCCTTAATCACTGTCGTGTAGGAACCAAGAATCAATAAGATGAAGCTTCCAGAGATTCCCGGAAGTATCATGGCGCAGATCCCTATCATCCCACTGAAGAAGAGGAAGAGCATAGAGTCACTCTGTCCCATCGGTGGGAGGGATGTGATGTACCAAGCAATGGCTGCGCCGGCAATGAATGACACGATTGACTTGGCGTTCCATGCGTTTACTTGTTTACCAATGAAGAAAACAGAGGCAAGAACCAATCCGAAGAAGAAAGCCCACAGCTTGATGGGTTCGTTTTCGAGGAGCCAAGAAATGAGGTGAGCTAGACTGGCAATCGCAGTAATCACTCCCACGCCAATGGCTAGCAGAAAACTAAAGTTTCCAGCTTTCCAGAATGCTTTGAAGCCTTCTGTACGCAATACTTTTAGAAGGGAAGGCTTGATACCACTAATGGTACCTAGTAGCTCTTCGTAAATTCCAGAAATAAAGGCGATGGTACCCCCAGAAACTCCGGGTACCACGTCAGCTGCCCCCATGGCCAATCCACGAAGGGAAAGGAGGAGGTAGTCAGCCGTTTTTCGTGCTTTCAAATCAGTATTGTTCGAGCGTTGTGTCGATCTGAGAAGCCCAAGCCAGAATACCTCCGGTTAGGTTGTGCAGATTGGTAAATCCGAAGTTCGCTTCGAGGGCATTCACCACTGCACTAGAACGCTGTCCAGAGCGGCAATGTATAATTACAGGGATATCCTTGCGGACCTCTTCATTACGTGCCATGATCTCACCCATTGGGATGTGTGTACCGTTGATAGTACAAATCTCAATTTCGTGAATTTCGCGAACGTCAATCAACTGGTGATCTTCGTTCTTGTTGCGCATTGCTTTTAGTTCGGAAACGCTGATCTCTTTCATTTTTCCTTGGTCTCTTTCTCTTTGGCCGGAGCCGCTTTTTTCTGTGCAGGTTTCGGGTTCTCCTGACGCTTTCCTTCAGCGACGTCCGCTGGAAGGAATTCGAAGAAGGTGTCACCTCGAAGCCCCAAACGTAAGCATTCCAGAGAAATGACATCGCTAGGAGCGATGTTTCCAAGGTTTACATTAGGTCCCATGTATTTGATGAACCATACCTGTTGCGCTTTCTTCGGCGCTTCCCATAGGATGTCATCCCCATCGACCTTTGAAAGGATCTTATTGATAAGAATCGTGTGCGCTGTTCCGTTCGGACGATAGATACCTACCGTTCCGCTTTCGCGCGCTTCTGCGATCACTTTCCAAGAACCAGCATCCAATTCGTCACGCATCATTTGAATCCACTTCTTAGGTGAAATCAAGATGCCTTCTTCTTTAGATCCTACTTCAGAAAGTACTTTGAAGTCTTTTGAAAGTTGGTTGATCACTTGGCACTTTTGCTTGTGCGGGATCACCATGCTACCATCAGAAACCTCAACGGCGTTTGCTCCAATGCGCTTTACGTACTCCACATACTCATCCAGCATTCCACGGATGTAGAATGCTTCGAATAGCGTACCTCCAACGTATACATCGATATCATTGCTACGGTAGAATTCAATCTTGCGCTCGAGGCCTGGGGTAACGATTGATGTACCGAAACCAAGTTTCAGTAGGTCAATCAAATGTCCTGATCGGCTTACGAGGTCTTCAGCTTCTCTGATGCTGAGGCCTTTGTCCATAATCATGTTCACACCTTTCTGGCGTGGCTTAGATGGACGTTCGGGTAGAAAAGGTAAGTCGTAGTTCATTTTTTAGTTTGGCTTATATAGATCCAATAGTTGTACCACTACCGGGTCATTCTCTATCTCGGGTAAATATTCCAGCAAAGATTGGGAATTTTCGAAATCCTTCGTCAATAATTCTTCTAAACGTCCGTAAGCTTCCTTTCTCTTACCATGACGATACAAATATGCGACCTCTCGGTACTCGAGTTCGATCGAATCATGTATCAACGTGACACCTTCACGAATTAGTTCCAGTGCTCCAGCATGATCGCCCATTCGGAAACGGTTGTCTGAATGATCTAACCACGCATCTACATTGGTTGATTCTAATCGAATGATGTTCTCGTATATCGCTGCCGCCTCTGAGTGCATACCGAGTTTACGCATCGAAGCTCCAATGAGTAATTGGAAGTCGATGTTGTCGGGTTCAATTTGAAGCGCGCGCTCAAAGAATTTCAATGCCGCATCTGACATGTCTTGAAGGTCCATAATGACACCGAGTCCTACCCATGCATCTGCAAACTCATCATCCACTTCGAGTGATTGACGGTAGTACTTTTCGGCATCTTCATATTGTTCTAGGCGCTCGTAGCACTCTCCGATGAAGCAAAGCGAAGACGCATGCAGGGGCTCGAGCCCAATAAGAAGTTTGTATTCCTTGATGGCGTCTTCATAACGCTCCAACTTAACCAGTGCGTTGGCCTTATTGAGGATACCCGGCGTGAAGTCTTCTTGAATGACTAAGCAATAGTCATACGCGTGAATAGACTCTTCGAGTTTGTCTTCCTTTTGCAGCATATTCCCGAGGTTGTACCACGCGGGGAAGCTATAAGGGAAGTAATCGATGAATTTATTGAAGTACGCGATTCCTGCTTCGGTCTTGTTCGCCATATCGAAGCAGTAGGCGATTTCGTAAAGCGCTGTTTCGTTTTCAGGATTCGCACCGATAGCCTCAGTGAGGGTCTCAATGGCTTTATCCCAACGCTCTAAGTTTTCGTATTCCAAAGCAAGCTCGATCCAGATCTCATCTTTGAGTTCTTTATCGGCTGTTTTTAACGCTGTTTGAAGGTATTCAATGGCTTGACGATGCTCGCGTAATTGCGAGTAGACCGAAGCCAGGGTCATCAACACTTCTTCGTTGTTTGGCTCAAAACGCAACAAATTCTTGAGGCGTGGTACGGCGCGGCTGAGTTTGCCAGTGCTCGCAAGTAATTGAGCTTCGCGCAGGAGAAGCACGGTACTATCTGGGAAGAGCTGCGCAGCGTATTTCAAGACGTGCTGTGCCTGCTTAATGCGATTGCGCTCTAGATAGTATTCTATAATCGATTCGAACTGGTCGATATCAAAAAAGTAGGACTCGTCATCAGCGATCATTTTCTCGTAGCGTGCTACGAGCAACTTCCGCTCATCCTCGCCCTGGTAATTCCATTCTTCGCTCATATGTTGGATCGTCCTGTTTAGGCTTCTTATAAATCTAGGTTTTAAGAAACCGTTTCCGGCCAAAAGGCTCGGATTCTTTTTCACATGTCAATTCCCGCCGAGTATCCCGTCAGTGCAGACATCCAAATAGGTTATTCACAATCTTCTTGCCATACTAACGTTTGATGAAGCTTTCTGTCATCTGTGTTTGATCCTTAGTAAAGACTATGACATATTTTCCGCTTTTCAACTGACTAACGTCGAGTTGAGTGCTATTTGTCAGACTTCCTTTAGCAAGAACGAGTTGACCACGTAGGTTGTATACTTCAAATGTGAAACCTTCATAACCAATAAGGCGAAGTTGGTCAGAAGCAGGGTTAGGATAGATGAATTGTTGTGTTAGTAACTCTTCATCAATGTTGATTGGATCATCTTCCATCTCTGGTTCTGGCCACGTGAACAATGAGTCGATAGGGAAGGTCCAAATGCCACGGGCGAATGTTCCGGCGACGAGCGTATGCGCTGTCGTATCAATCTCAATGTCAAAGACCGGAATTGCTGGCATATTGTTTCCAATACGTACCCAGTTGTCACCACTATTCACCGTGTGGTATACACCGTAATCGGTAGCTATAAAGAGAATACTGTCGTTCAATACTTCAATGTGATTCACGGGCTGTTCTGGTAAATCTCCAGTTACATCAATCCAATTCGCCCCATTGTCATCCGTGCGGTGGAGGTGAGCTGTTTGGTCGTTGTCTTTGTAACCGCTGTGTGAGATCCACCAGCGTTCTTCTGTTTCAGGGCTGCTTTTTACATTCGTCACGTAGCGTTCTGGAAGGTCACCGGTAATAGGCTGCCAAACGAAGCTGGTTCCACCAGCTGTTCCCAGCCATACGTTGGCGTCACTTGTTCCAACCATGATTCTACTTTCATCCGTCTGTGCTTCACCAATGGTGGAAATCGTGTGGAAGTTTGAGCCAAAGATGTTCCCATCCGTAAGGTCTTGGCTAATTGGCTCCCACACGTCGTATGGTGCGCCATTCATCCAATACGCCTTCTCCGTTCCTGTGTACAGTCGTTCGTTGTCAAAGTGACTCATGATGTACGGCATATCCCAGTTTCGGCGATCGTCTTCGTCAAGTCCGAAGGTCAGTCCGAAGATGTTGCCGAACTCACTTACGACGATATTTCCGTTCTGAGTCTCCATGTACTTGATGCCGTCAATGACCGGATCATAAATTGTCTGGAAACCATCGCCACCGTAATCACGTGTCCATTCATCAATGGTGCTGAAATTTCCTGAAGTGGTTCCATTGTCTTGCGCCCCACCAGTATAAACACCAGGGTTATGAGGGTTCAAAGCAATGCGGTAGAACTGTGTATTCGGGATGTCATCTGCATCATCCCAGAAAATAAAGTGTGTGCCTGTTCGGTAGATTCCACCATCAGTTGCCAGCCACATAGTATCTGGGTTGAGGTAGATGAGGTCGTGCTTGTCCGCATGCACATCGTACTCCCACCATGGTGGGGTTGACAGTTCCCATGATTGACAGTTGTTGTAGGTCGTCCACATATCCACGCCGAGAATGGTGATCTCGTCTTCATCAAACGGATTTACACGGATCTTACCAAAGTACCAACCAAATCCTCCGAGCGCACCTTCCAGTCCGCCTTGGTAGAGGTTTACCCAGCTATCCCCACCATCAGTAGTTTTGTAGATTCCTTGTACTCCGTAATCAGTGCCAACGACCAAGGCCCACAGAGTATTTGGATCGTTTTGAGACATCTCTAATCCAATACGACATTGATCACCCATTGGGAGTCCGTTCACGAGTTGAACCCACGTATCACCACCATCGGTTGATCGGTGGATACGGCTTTGTTCTCCGGTGATAATCGACTCTTGGTTGTTTCGGATACGATTCCAACCTGCAGCATAAATTATATCTGGATTCTCAGGGTTCATTTTGAAATCAGTAATTCCGGCATTCTCCGCCAGGAAGAGCTGTTGTGTCCACGTCAGTCCGCCATCGGTGGTGCGGTAGAACCCTCTGTCTGGTCCTGGGGCGAAAGGTACTCCCATCGCACAAGCAAAGAGCGTTTGATCGTCTTCGGGGTGGACGCCTACTTTGGAGATGACTCCCATATCTTCCAGTCCGATATTTGTCCAAGTATCACCACCATCGAGTGAACGGTAGACACCGTTTCCAATGTGTGGCAAACCACTTAGCTGCGGGTCACCCGTTCCCACGAGGATGTCGTCAGAGTTGTTTGGGTTGATGACGATATGCCCAATGGGCAGGAACTGAAAGTCGTCTCCAATCGGATCCCATGAATCGCCGCCATTGCTGGTTTTGAAGACTCCCCCGGTACAGCTACCAGCGTACATCGTCAATTCGTCGTTCGGGTCAATGGCGAGGGTGTTGATACGTCCGCCGATGTTTGTCGGGCCTTCCACTTGCCATGGATGATCCACGCTTTTGATATGCGATTCCGCGATAGCGCGTTCAGCCACACGTTGCATAGTCTTCACATCTGGAGTGAGGTCAGGATAGCTTCGTTGCATCATGACATGATCGTTCGGACGAGCCTTCTCTGAGATTTTATCAGGAGTGGTGTTCGATTGGTCTTGCTGAGGGGTGCATGCAACAAGAAAAATACATAATGACAGAAAAGATAGAATTCTCATGTGTAATGGTCTTGTGGTAAAAGTACATCTGAAAGGCCTTGGTTCCCTAAACTCTGTTGACAAAATCACGCGATTCTTCCGTTTCCAACGGGTAGTAAGAAATACAAGCATCTACTGAATTTTCGGTGAATAACTCCTGACCTGTTTCGCCTTGTCAGCCCTGAGGAAACAATACATTTGTATTGAAAATCGACAACTATGACATTGATCAAATCAATTTCAGGAATACGAGGAACCATTGGAGGTACCCCAGGTACAGGTCTAACTCCGCTCGATGTAGTGAAGTTCACCGCGGCCTTTGCCACTTTCATTGAAGAGACCACAGGCAAGGATAAGGTGCGTATGGTGATTGGCCGTGACGCGCGAATCAGTGGTCCCATGGTTCGTAATCTTGTCTCTGGAACCCTTCAAGGAATGGGAGTTGATGTGATTGATCTCGGATTAAGCACAACACCAACGGTGGAACTGGCTGTTCCTGCTGAAGGAGCAGACGCAGGTATCATCCTAACGGCAAGCCACAATCCAAAACAATGGAATGCACTCAAACTTCTAAATGGTAAAGGAGAGTTCATTTCTGGTGATGATGGTGCACGTGTGCTTGATATCGCTGATAATGATGCCTACACTTTTGCGGAAGTCGATGACCTTGGTAACTACGAAACGAACGATACTTGGCTTGAAAAACACATCCAGGCGGTGAAAGACCTTGAATTGGTAGATGTGGATGCCATCCGCAATGCCAACTTCAAGATTGCTTGTGACTGCGTGAATTCATCCGGAGGAATCTTTGTTCCCGCCTTGCTTAAAGCGCTGGGTGTGAGTGAGGTTTATGAATTGTACTGTGAACCAAACGGACAATTCCCGCACAATCCTGAGCCGCTTCCTGAGCATTTAACAGCGATCGCTGGAATGATTCAAGAGAAAGGTGCTGACCTAGGAATTGTGGTTGACCCGGATGTGGATCGTCTGGCTATGGTTTGCGAAGACGGAAGCATGTTTGGTGAAGAGTACACCTTGGTGGCTGTAGCTGATCACGTGTTGAAGCACACTCCAGGGAATACCGTGAGTAACCTGTCTTCAACGAGAGCACTTCGCGACGTCACGAACAAAAACGGTGGGAGCTACGAAGCTGCTGCAGTAGGAGAGGTGAACGTTGTCAATAAAATGAAAGCAAACAACGCCGTGATCGGTGGAGAAGGAAATGGGGGAGTAATCTACCCAGCTTCTCACTATGGTCGCGATGCGCTGGTGGGTATAGGATTGTTCCTAACGCACCTAGCAAAAAGTGGAATGAGTGCAGCTGAAATGCGTGCCTCGTATCCAAACTACGCGATGCCTAAGAACAAGATCCAACTCGAACAGGGGATGGATGTTGATGGCATCTTGGCCACGATTGCTGAGAAATATCAGCACGAAGAGATCAATACCATCGATGGTGTTAAGATTGATTTCGAAAATGAGTGGGTACATTTGCGTAAGTCGAACACAGAGCCGATTATTCGTATCTACTCTGAAAGTACGACAACTGAAGCTGCTGCGGCCTTGGCTGAGCGCTTCATGGGAGAACTGAAAGAAATAGCAGGCTGATGAAAGAAATGAAGAACGTCTACCTGGATAACGCGGCAACAACACCGATCGATCCCCAGGTGGTAGAGGCAATGATCCCCTATCTTCAAAATCATTTCGGAAACCCTTCTTCGTCACATAGTTTCGGACGAAAAGTGAAGACCGCGATTGAAACGTCGCGTCGGAAGATCTCGAAGATGCTCAATTGCAGTCCAGCAGAGATCTGTTTCACTTCAGGCGGAACCGAGGCGGATAACCTCGCACTGAAGGCTTCCATTTTTGATCTAGGGTGCACACACATCATTACCAGTGCCATTGAGCACAGCGCAGTGATTAAAACCGCTGAGCGATTAGCAGATGAAGGAAAGATTCGTCTGAGCTTGGTGCGCCTTACCGAAAACGGTCATGTTGATCTAGCACACCTCGCAGAGTTGCTGGATACACCAGATAAAACATTGGTAACCTTGATGCACGCGAACAATGAGATCGCGAATGTCTTGCCGTTACAACAAGTGAGTGATTTGTGTCGTGCAAATGGAGCGCTGTTCCACAGCGACACTGTGCAGACCATGGGACATATCCCGTTCGATCTACAAGCACTCGATATTGATTTCATCACGTGCGCTGCTCACAAATTCCACGGACCAAAAGGAACAGGCTTCTTGTACATCAATAAGAATCTGAAGATCAACTCTATGATCATCGGAGGCGGACAAGAGCGTTCATTGCGTGGTGGAACAGAGAACATCTACGGTATTGTAGGTTTAGCCAAGGCGCTTGAATTGGCTTACGAAGACGTAGAAGGTCACCGCAATCACGTGTTGGGATTGAAGATGTACATGAAGGACTCATTGCAAGAGATGATTCCAGATGTCAAATTCAATGGGGATTGCGTGAATGAGAATAGCCTCTACACTGTCTTGAATGTGAACTTCCCACCAAACCCAAATGGAGGTATGTTGCTCTTCCTGCTTGATCTTGAAGGGGTAGCTGCTTCTGGAGGAAGCGCTTGTTCTTCAGGTGCGGCGAAGGGGTCACACGTGTTGGAAGGAATCAATGCTATGGAACCAGGAAGAGCGAGCATTCGCTTCTCCTTCAGTCGCTTCACTGAGAAGGCTGACATTGACCACGCTCTTGCAGCTGTTGGTAAAGTGTTGGGAGTGAAACAGACTGAAACAGAGAAGGTAACGCACGGGAGCTAATTCCTAGCGGTACTTTTTCTTTTTTACTAACCCCAATTGATAGAAATTCGCGGTCTATGAAAGAAGCGCGCGTATGGTCTCGTGAAGAGATCAAAGAGCTCTACGATCTTCCTTTGATCGAGCTGATCCATAAAGCATCTACTGTTCATCGGGAGCATCATGCTATTGATGAGGTGCAGGTGTCAACCCTGCTGTCCATCAAAACTGGTGGATGTCCTGAGGATTGTGGTTACTGTCCACAAGCAGCACGCTATCATACCGGTGTTGACAATGAAGCTATGTTGGGATTAAACCACGTGAAAGCCCAGGCCCTGCGTGCGAAATCTTCCGGATCCTCGCGACTTTGCTTAGGTGCAGCCTGGAGAAACGTGAAAGACGATGCTGATTTCGATCACGTATTGGAAATGGTTCGTACGGTGAACGAAACCGGACTCGAAGTCTGTGCTACACTCGGAATGTTGACAGAAAAGCAAGCTCAGCGTTTGAAAGATGCCGGTTTGTACGCGTACAATCACAACCTCGATAGCTCTGAAGAGTACTACAAAGAAATCATCTCTACTCGCGGATACGAAGATCGTTTGGAGACCATCGATAACGCTCGTAAAGCTGGGATGACGGTGTGCTCTGGAGGTATCATCGGTATGGGTGAAAGCGATGATGATCGCTGCGGAATGCTCGCAACTTACAGCGCGATGGATACGCCACCAGAGAGTGTGCCGATCAATGCACTTGTAGCCGTGGAAGGAACGCCACTTGAAGATCAAGAGACGGTGAGCATCTGGGAAATGGTTCGAATGATTGCCGTGACGCGAATCGTACTTCCTACTTCTGTGGTTCGTCTTTCAGCAGGACGAACAGAAATGAGTGATGAAGGTCAAGCGCTATGTTTCCTTGTGGGAGCAGGGTCGATTTTCGCTGGTGATAAGCTATTGACAACCCCAAATCCTGATGTGAACAAGGATATGGAGCTGTTTAATCTTTTGGGTATTAGACCGATGAAGCCGTACTCAAAAGGAGAGCAACCAGAAATCAATGAGGCGTACCGCAACAACGACGATCCAGAGAAACGCATCAAGTGGAGCCGCCCAGGGCATACCATTGAGCGTAACTTGGAGAAACAAGGAAAGAAACTCGAGGAAGCGGGGGAGTAGAACTACTCCCCGTTCGAATTCCTTATCGCGTCGCCGATTCCTTTGATTCAAGAAATCAGATGTTCCAATTGTTCAAGTACTGGAACGAGTTGATTGCCGCCGGCTCCTTTCAATCGTTGATTCCGGTTGAATACTTCTAAGATCCCTGCACGACGTTGTTCTTCTTCCGCGGTGAGTGTGAAGGCCATGCTTTTGAACTTTAGGAAGTTCCATTCGGTGCCTGTTGTCAGCGTTTGAGACTCGTTTTCATAGTGCGTCATGATCACGTTCTCCAGTTCATCGTCGTTCATGAATGGCAGCACTTTCTCTACCATTCGGTTCATGTTACGATACGAACCTTGCATCTTAAACGGAGGCTCGGTGCGGAATTCATCTGCCTGACTCGCAGAGTAGATGTATTCCATATTCACCTTCAGCACGACATCGCGAATGCGGAACATCTTTTTCAAGGTTGTCACGTACTCTTCGATCTCTTCTGGAGTGTGCTGAGCTTCAAACTCATCGGTCATTTCACCGTTCTCCGCGAGGCGAATCATCTTGCGAACATCTCCCAAGCTCTTCGTTGCTAGACGATTCATAATCGAATTGCTCGTCAACGAGTTTTCGATGTAGCTGTCTTTGAAAGCGTTGGAGTTTGAGCCAATGATATCACCTAGGTTGTAGATGTCGGCACGGTTCGCCAACATGTCTGGAATCTTGAACTTCTCACCGCTCTCGGTGTAAGGGTTTCCAGCCATTACCACAGCCACTTTACGGCCTTTCAAGTCGTAGGTCTTTGAACGGCCTCTGAATACCCCTTCAATTTTACGCTGTGCATCACAAAGCGAAATGAATTTCTGAAGGAACTCAGGGTTACAGTGCTGAATGTCATCTAGGTAGAGCATGACGTTGTCGCCCATTTCCAATGCGAAGTTGAGTTTGTTTAACTCGTCACGCGAAGCGGAATTGGTCGCTTCTGCAGGATCAATCGATGTGATTCGGTGCCCAATAGATGGACCATTGATTTTCACGAACACCAACCCAAGCTGTGAAGCGATGTACTCCATCAAGGTCGTCTTACCATATCCCGGAGGGGAGATGAGAAGCAAGAGTCCCATCAGGTCTGTTCGCTTGTTGTCACCAGCTGTTCCAATCTGCTTGGCGAGGTTGTCTCCAATGAGTGGGAGGTAACTCTCGTCAATCAATCTGTTTCGGACAAACGAAGACATCACACGTGGCTTGAATTCATCAATTTTCAGTGCATGGCGTTCGTCATCGAGCTTCTCTCGTTTTAATTGCTGAAGCGCATTAAATGCAGGCACTTGATCGCTCATAAAGTGATGAAGCTTCTGCTCGAAGGTGGCCAGACTCATTCCTGATGAATAAGAAGAGCTAACCGGGTGATTCCCTTTCAATTTAACACCCTCTGAAAGGGTAGGAACCTTGCTTTGCTCCCAGGAAATCTCTCGTGAGCTTGACTTAGCGAAGACCACGAAAGCGGCTTCAAAGAGCAAGTGGGTGTCTTCCCCTTCTCCAAAGGCTAGTAGCCAGTCAAAAGTCTTATTGAAACCATCAATCGGTCGTTCCTTGTACGACTGGATGAGGGTCTCAAATTGACCGAGACTGCGCTTCCCTTTCAGGTATTGCTGGAATGATTCTGCGAAGGAGGCTCCTTCTTTACTCACTTCCATCCCCGTGTTTTCCGCGTTAGCGAACCAAAGCGCCTGTTCAATACGCATAGCAAGCTGCGAGTCATCAACGGATTCAATCTGACTCAAATCAATGGTTCCTTCGAGAAACTCTCCAATGGCTTCAGTTGCTGCCGAGGTGATTTGATGGTCAATCGGTGGATTAGTGAAGAATTTACGAGCGTTCCTGAAGGAGGTCGCTTCTTGGGTGTATCGAGCGCGTAGTTCTTTCGAAAAGGCAAAGTGCCAAGAGAGTTGTCCAAGGACGCGTTCGAGGCCTGTGAAACGAAGGCTCTTGACGCGGTGGTCAAGATCAATCATGGCCAGGGTAATGCGCAAAGCGTCGTGATCATGAACCCCTTTGATGTATCCTTCTCCCGGACGTTGACGCATCATTTCATGAATCACCGTCATCAGCTCTTCTTGAGGAACAGCCAGCCATTCACTCAGCACGGCATTACGTTCGCGCAGTTCATTGATCAGCTGATACGCAAGGAATTCAGCGCGGTAAACGTCTGAATTTTCGCTCACCAAACTTTGGTCAAAGAGCGAAGTATACTGTTGCAATTCTTCACCAGCAGGGTGGAAGAAGTTCGTTCCAGTCAAGTGGTAATAGAGCGTGTCTTCACGGGGAATCAATGTCAAGTCTAGGTTCTGACGGTTCACGTTGAACGCGTGCTTTCCAAACATGATGGCATCGCTTCCATTCGCAAAGAGTTCTTTCTTGTCACGCAGCTGACGCAGTGCATCTTCCTTCGTGCGCTTGAGCTTACTTTGAAGCTCATCAGCCTTCACTGAGTCACCCAATTCCATGAGATCTTCAATGACTTGACGCAGCTTTTCTACCATGACATCTCCCGCATAAAATGCATGGATGTCGCTGTTGTTTTCAATCTGTTCAACGCGTGAAACAATGCTATTCACGATTCGGTTTCCAGATCGCTGCAGTGCGGCTGTCTTCTTATTGATCTCTTCTAGTAAGACCAAACGGCGTGACTCAAATGCCTGTTGAATGTTGTTTCGCTTCTCGTCAATCTCCTCTCGGAAATCTTCAAAGTCTGAGAAACGCGCATCCAACTCTTCAACCTGAATCAACAGTTTGTTCAGGTAGTCGTTGCAGGCTTCAGGCGTTTCAGCAAGCTCAACATAGCTGGAAAGCGTCTGCTCAATCAGCATTAACTGAGCCTTGAATACGGCTTCGCCTTCCGTTCGTTGATACTGCTTACGCTTTTTCGTGATCTCACTAATCAGCGAGTTGAATTTCGCGTAAGTCGCCGTAATCTGTTCCAGGATCGCCCCTGTTTTGGTGGCGTCTTCAATCTTCAGATTGGATACCACATCAATCAATAGCTCAAGTTGGTGTGCGAATCCGCGCGTCTCTTTTTCAAGGGCGTTGATCTCGACCACTTTTTCTACGGCGTTCAACGCTTTTTCAATCCGCGTGACCTCTTTTTCATAGGGTTCCAGGGCATCATCACGAAGCAAGAATTCCACGGTAGTGTCAGAGACTTGCTGCTGTACTTCTTGAACCTCCTTCTCACTGCCTTCAATACGTTCGAGGTCGGCGTAGCGGAGATCCTTGAGCGTGATCACTTCACCTTTCAGTGATCTTAATTCATTGAGCAATTCGATGTACGGACGAATCTCATTTTCACGTGCATATTTCGCGCGTTTAATGACTTCGCTAGCGCGGAATAACGTGTCTTCCGTTTGCTCGCCAGTGGCCTTACGAATGCGAATTACCTTCTCGAATTCGTCAATGGCTTGCTGTGCCGTATCTCGAATATTACCAAGAGGCTCTAAGAGATCAGGAATCTCGTTGTTGTCGAGCCAATGGTAAGAGTCAATGATGTCTGTAGATCGCTTTACAATGTCGAGGTACAAGTTGGCGTAGGAGTCTTCCTTGCGTGAGATCTTGATCAGTTCCGTGGCTTCTGCCATGGCCTTCACGACCTCCTTATTCCCGATTTTGTAGAGGTAGTTTTGTTGGTTCTCCTTCTCGATAATCACGTTAGGAGAGTGGAATGGGGTAGACCACAACTGGATGGCGTGGTGTTTCTTTGCCTCTTCATCCGTCTTGAACACGGCATTCTCTCCCGACTCAAACAAGGAGAATCCATTGCAAATGATCGGTGTCTGAACGGTTTGTTCAATGATGTTGTACGACAACAAGATGTATGTACCCTTGATCTTGTTGTAGAAAACGTAGAGGTAATCTTCACCGTTAGGCGCGTCTATACGACGTTCGAAGGCCATGTCTTGCAGCCCATGGTCGAACGATTTGTACTCACCAGTTTGGTTGTAGTAGCCCCGCGCATAGATCAGTCCTTGATCTTCTGGAAGCAAGACACAGCTATCTTCCAGGGCGTCGATGCGTACGGCTTCTTGAATTTTTTCATTGAAGACGATGTAGCGGAACTGCTCTTCACGGTAAGGACGAATTTTTAGGATCGTCACCACCCCAACTTGCGCGAAGTATACTTCAGCGTCATCAAGCGTTTGGTCTACCTCGTTCACCGGTTCAGAGAAGATCCCTTTGCCCGTGTCAGTGTTGTCTTCAACCTTGATGGTCAGGTCTCCACCGATCGTTTCAACGAATACTTTGTCATTGATACTGATGTGCGGGTGAACACCTTTGCGATGCATGTCACGCGTTGCCTGTTCCCAGCGGAATGCGTGTTGTTCAGGCAAGACGAATTCATGTTCGCTACGTGAATTCTCATACTTCAGTTGATCTCCATTGATGCGCCATTTGAAGACCTTGATGTCGTCGACATTCTTTCCAATTTGAAAGGCGGCATAAAGGAAAGGGCCGAGCTCAAGGAACTTCAAGAACCGCGCATCTCGATAGTATTTATAGAGATTCTGAAAGTCAGCTTCGAACTGTTCATCTCGGAGCACACCCGCGGTGTTTTCACTGAAGGTATGTGATGCCGGATCATAATCGAAGCAAGCGAAAACATCGGTCGATGAAATGCTGCCGCGCAATCCGATATGCACGTTGTACCCGAAGATGAATCGTTCGGTACCGATGGGAGCCAGGTCACGGGCTACACAGTTGTTGGCTGTGGTAATCCGTTCAGTGGTGATCAACTCTCGTGCGATGGTCCCGAAGGTCTTACGGCGTTCTTCATTGAGTGCCGCAAGCCGTTGATTCAGGTAGTCACTTCGTTCGAGGAGTCGATTCCTAAGGATCTCATAGGTACCTTGTTCGAGCTGTATGTCTTTTTGTTCTTGGTTTTCAGCCATTGAGAGGTAGGGACAAGATTAAAGGTCTCCTAACGATTTGTTTGCCAAACCAAGGTCATTGGCTCTTCCAAGAAGGGCTTCTAGGAGTGACTGCTTATTAGGATCCGATTCGCGCATGATCAGTTGTGCGATCAAGGCAGCAACACTCAGGTCGCGGATTCCTTCAGCAGAGATTCCTCCGGCAATAGCCATTTCTTTCAAGTTGGCGATGAAGCCATCTTCATCCCCAGAACCGAGCAGTTGACGGCGTACATCACTCAAGACATTCGAATTGTCTACCAGTCGATCTGTGGCTTTACCGTTCGAGATAGCTCCAACGATCTTATCGAAGAATACGTTTTCACCACCCACGATATCAATCTTCGCATTTTCAAGCGCTGTACCCAATACTTCAGCTTGCGCTTCGGCAATTTCTGCTTGGATATTGATGCCTGCCAATTCCACTTCTTTGTCTTTTTCGAGACGTAGTTTGAATTCTTCGTGTTCTTTCCCGACACCATCGAGCTTCTTCATGGCTTCGGCTTTCGCCTCGATACCTTGAGCGTCGATTGTGTACTTCTCACCAGCAACCAGTGCTTCTGCGAGTCCTTTCTCTTTATCGGCCTCGGCGATTTTGTGGATCACTTCAGCTTCCGCGAATCCGCGTTTGCGTTCTACTTCTGCAGAGGCTTCACCAATCTTAAGGTCAGCTTCTGCCTGCGCATTTGATTTCGCTTCAATTCCTTTTGCTTCAGCGAGCGCTTGAGCCTCTAGAACAGATGCTTCAGCCTCACCTTGCTTCTCACGTGCGTCAGCCTTAGCCTCCATAACTTGAGCTTCCGCAATACCTTGAGCTGCGTGCTTCGCGGCATCTGCTTCAGCCAGTGTTTTGATCGCTTCAGCGCGTTGCGTAGCACTGGCTTGCTCAGCCTCTGCTTCGATGAGTAATTGACGTGCTTTGTGTTCTGCTGCTTGTTTCTGTGCTTCCGCAGATTTAATCGCTTTCACTAGTTCAGCTTCCGCCTCTTCTTCAGATTTGGTCACTGCTACTTTCTTCATACGATCTGCTTCAGCGAATGCACGTGTATCCTTGATACGCTCTTCTTCGTCAACCACACTCTTCTGGATGGCCACGCGTTCACGAATCACTTCTTGAATGTTCTTGCGTTCAATTTCAATCGATTTCTCTTTATCAATCTGTGCAAGTGTCACTACGCGTTCGCGTTCGTTGACTTCAAGTAGACGGTCTTTCTCTACGCGTTCTGTTTCAACCGCGTTGGTACGTTCCTTATTCTTAGCAGCAACTACAATCTGGCGTAGCTTGTTTTCTTCTGCTACTTGTAGCTCTTCTTCGGTTTGAATTCGGGCCTTTTCAGCCTTCAAACGCTCTTCTTCTTGAACCTTCAAGATCTCTGCGCCTTCGCGGGCCTTGATCGATTCTATTTCACGATTCTGGCGTTCTTCTGTTTCAGCGAGCTGACGTTCCATTTCTAGAATCGCCTCTCGTGCTTCAACGTCTTGTTGCTTGATCGTTTTCTCTTTGTCACGAAGAATGTGGTTCGCCTTAATCTTCTGGTTCGCTGTGAGCTCGCGAATCTTCTTGATACCCTCTGAATCGAGAATGTTGTTCTCATCAAGAGCTGAAAGCGGTGTCTGCTCAAGGTAGTCAATCGCACAGTCATCGAGGATGTATCCGTTCAAATCAGTACCGATGAGGTTTATGATTTCCTTACGGAACTCATCACGCTGGTTGTAGAGGTCTACGAAGTTGAACTTCTTACCAACGGTTTTCAGGGCTTCCGAGAACTTGGCGTCAAAGAGTTGTTCGAGGGCTTCTTTACTCGAAGCGCGAACACAACCCACCGACTGAGCTACCTTTTTTACGTCTTCGATTTTTTCGTTCACACGAACGAAGAAAGTCACCTTGATGTCTGCACGCATGTTGTCTTGGCAGATCAACCCTTCGTTTCCATGGCGGTGGATCATAATGGTCTTTAGAGAGATGTCCATTACTTCCAGTCGTTGGAACACCGGAATAACAGTGAGGCCATTGAAAGAAACTTTTATCCCACCTATACCGGTGCGGACAAGTGCTTGCCCTTGTTTTGTCTTTTTGTAGAGTCTGCTTAAGAAGAATAACAGGCCTATGACAAAGAATATGATACTACCAATCACTGTGAGTGTGGAAGTTTGTATGAAATCCATGTTTAAATAATAGGTTTAGTTAATCAAAATAGGGTTCGACCAGATAGTCATCGGTGCCGTCAACTTCTTGGATGAAGAGGACCTGGTCACCTTTTTTAGCTTCTACACCTTTTCTGGTCACAATGTAGAGCATGAGATAGCTGCCAGCAGATTCAACTTCCGCTTGACCGCGGGAATCATGTGTGGCGCTGATAATCACCGTTCCAACCTTTCCGAGAATGACTTTTTCTTTCGTGCCTTCTTCGAATTTTGCGAATAGACCAACAAAGGGCCAAGTAGCAAACTTGGCAATGAATAGTCCAATTATTAGGGCGGGGAAGAATGTGATTAATCCGAATAAGAATGAGTCGATTCCCAATAGATGATTGGCATTGTTGTGGATGAACCACAGCGGTAGAGACAAAAAACTCAACCACACCATGAACGGTATCTTACCAAGGTTGAAAAAGACTAAGACGTTATTCAACCACATGAGGCCAGAAGTGTCAACATCAGGGTCGATGTCAACTTCCCCGTCAATGTCAATATCAAAGTCTAAGAAGTCCATATCAATAGCTCCAAGCATCACCGTGATCCAATAAACCATGATGAAACAGAGAATACCAGTAGATAGGGCATTCGCAGGACTAAATATCGTATTGAAGAATTCGATCATTGTTTATTTATGCTTCGTTGGTACTATCACCGTCACCGCCTTCAAGTCCCATTTTCTTTTTAAGTGCTTCCAGTGCTTCAGAAGCTTGAGCTTCAGACGCACCTTCAAGAGCCTTGTCGATTTCATCATCGATAGAGCGTGACTCTTTTGCGAGTTCACCATAGCTTTCAGCTAGGGCTTCTTCTTGAGCTACCTTTTCTTTCATTCGCTCCAGCATTGATACGGTGCTCGATGAATCGATATCGGCCATTTGTTTATTGATGTTCTTTGTAGCTGAAGAGACCTTCACGCGTGCTTTGAGCGTTTTAAGTTCGTTCTCGTAATGAGAGATCTGGCTCTTTAGGCGCTTGATGTTTGAATCCATCGTGTTCGCGTGGTTCTCAAACTTCTCTTGGTCTTGTTTTGCACGTGCCACTTGAGCTACGCACTCTTCTTTCTTTACCAAGGCGTTCGTTGCGAGACGATCAGCTTCTGCAGGATCGAGCTCACCTTTCTGTGCTTGTTGAAGCAGCATCATGGCTTTGTTCTCGTAGTCTTTCGCTTTTTCTGTTTCGCTTTCAACATCGTTACGAGCGCGAATAGCTAGCGCTTTTACTTCGGCCAAGGCCTGAACGGCTTTGTCGAGGTCTTCTTTCAGGTCGCGGATCCCTTGTTCTGTCATTTTGATCGGATCCTCCAGCTTATCAACCGCTGAGTGGGCTTCCGCTTTTCCGATCTTAAATAGGCGACGAAAAATATTCATGGGTACGGGTTTTAATGTTTTGCGTATTCAATGAGTTGGTCAGAGTACTCTGTGAGGAGTAAGGCAAGCGAGTTTAAAGTACTTTCAAGTTCGTTCAAGTCTAGGGTAGAGACTTGAAGGGTGTCTCTGAAGATGACTTTCTCACCTGTGCTATCCAGGCAGAATGCTCCGTGTACGATATCACGGTTCTTCATGAGTAGATCTTTTAAGATGTACTCATTCGGATCTTTTAGTTCGAACAAGAATTGCTCGATGATGAGAATAGGATCTGCTACACACAGCACTACATTCTTCACACCGTAGTTCTCGTTTTCGATCATGAATATCCCAGATGAACGGTCTTCCGTCACGATGGAATAGTTTAACTCCGAGATGTACTCTTTGATCTTGTCGAAATGGTCTGACATTGAGGTAAATGTGTTTTGATTCAACAGTTATTGGATTGAAATTTCGTAAATTAATCTTTGCATCCATTAGTATGTGTGATGAAAATATTAGATTTACATCACTAAAGTACTAAAAAAAATGTCATTGACAAAATAATTAGCATACTTATGTCGCACATTGGTAGGAATATAAAGAAGATTAGATCGGTAAAAGGACTGAGTCAGGAGCAGTTTGCTAATATTATTAATGTGAAACGAGCTTCCATCGGAGCTTATGAAGAAGGAAGGGCTGAGCCAAAGATTCCCGCAATCATGGAGATAGCGGATCACTTCGGGATCTCAATTGATGATCTTTTAACGAAGGAATTGACAGTAAACGACCTGTATCGTTTCGATATTTTCCGTGATGATCTGCAGCAATTTGGGGCTAATAACCTGCTTCCTTCTCGTGATGTGACGGATCTATTGCAAATTCCATTCGTTTCTATCGGCGAGAGGGAAGGTCTATTGAAAGCTGTGGATGTTCCGCGTTTCTTAGGTTCATTGCCTGTGCTCTGTCTGCCACTATCTAAAGGGCGTTCATACATAGCTCTGGAGTTCAGCTCAGATGATGCGCCTGGGGTCTTAGGTCAGGGTGAAATCGCTATCGCGTCGTCTATTGATTTGGATGATGTGCTCAATCACGAAGGGCGTGCGGCTTTCCTTATTCAGACGGAAAAGGATATTGGCTGTTTTCGCGTGCTTCGACACCGCATTCGTGAGTGGAGATTGAATTCGTATGCGCAGAATCAGGTGGTTCGGATCGTAGATCAGAAACTCATCAAGCAAACATGGAGGGTTGAATCTATAATTACTAAAAACGTTAGTAGACACCTTCATAGTGGATTGGATTCGTATGATATGGAGTCGCGTTTGAAAGCACTAGAAGCGGCTTTAGCTAAAAAAAGTTGAGTTATATTAATTTTCGGTCATTGCTATGAAGTAGGGGGATCCCCATTCCGATCATCGCACCAGAAGCATAGCCCACAAGTACATCGGTGTACCAGTGTTTCCCAGCGCGTATTCTGAGATAACCAACCACAGCTGGAACAGCAATCGCTGTAGCCCATCCTAAGGTTCTGATCGTTTGTGATCCGCTGTATTGTTGAATCAATGAAGCGGCAAGAAATGAAAACGTGGATGCGGTACTGGTATGTCCGCTGTAGAAGCTAATGGTCGCTTCGCGATCAGTTAGAATGTCTCTTGGGGTACTTCCCTCAAATACATAAGGTCTTGGACGATGCGCTAGTCCTTTAGTGAACGTCATCAGAAAGTAGTTCGCCATGGCCGCTTGCAGGTACAAATGCATTCCATTGACAGCTTGGTCAGTATTCATGGCTGGGATGGCAGTAGCTGGCAGTGCCAAACTTGTTAGAACAAAAAAGTCTGAGATCTTATCAGCCTTGTAGTTGATGGGGTGGATTGACCATCGATCGAAGCGATTGAATTCTCGTTCTCTCAGCTTCGCTATTTCCTCCATTGTTAATGGGGTCACCCTGCCTTGCGTGAGCTGACCACTGAGTGCTAAGGGCATTCCAATCAAGGTCATACTATTCCGAGTTCCCTTGCTGTATCGGGTGAACTGAGCTTCCGCGCTAGCGAAAGAGAGTAGAAGGCTAAGTACAAGAAGAAATCGGCACATAGGATAAAGTCTCTTCGAAGATAATACCCAATTTAATTACAACAATGAACTCAAGCCAACCAAATCCTAATTGAGTTTTACCGAATTCTCATTGGCTTGAAAAGGAGCAAGATTTAGTTCTGATGTTTGAATTGCCAAACCGTAAAAACCTATTGCCATGCGAGTTGTACCATTTAATCTAGGCACGCTGTTCATTTTTAGTGTTGATAGAGAAATCATTGACGAGTATAACAGTGGCCAAAGAAGCCAACCGATATAAACGATGGAGCTGAGCTCTATTTCACGATAACAAACCCGCTAGTAGCCGATGATTTCGATACACTCCCTCAGCCGGGATGCATCAACCCAGACGCTATCAATTATGATCCTGTAGCCACGATAGACGATGGCTCATGCATCTTTGGATCTTCCGTTACCTGCCCAGCTGATGTGAGAGGGGAAGGTGTAATCAACGCCTCTGACTTGTTAGGATTGTTGGCAGGATCGGAGGAACCTGCAATTGATCGAGATTATCGGGCAACAAAAAGGAGGGCAAAGGCCCTCCTTTTCTCATTTTATGTCGACTTCAATTAGATGTGAATCACTTCGTCATAAGCCGCAGCTGCTGCTTCCATCACCGCTTCACTCATTGTTGGGTGAGGGTGAACTGTTTTGATCAACTCATGACCCGTAGTCTCAAGCTTGCGTACAGCAACGATTTCTGCAATCATCTCAGTTACACCAGCTCCGATCATATGTCCACCAAGGAGCTCTCCGTACTTCGCATCAAAGATCAGTTTCACAAAACCGTCTTTATGTCCAGCAGCACTCGCTTTACCTGATGCTGAGAATGGGAACTTACCAACTTTAATGTCGATACCCTTGTCTTTCGCTTGTTGCTCAGTCATTCCTACAGAAGCCACTTCAGGAGCACAATATGTACATCCTGGAATGTTTTCGTAATCCAGACCTTCAACATTCATTCCCGAGATCTTCTCTACACAGATAATCCCTTCCGCGCTAGCGACGTGAGCCAGAGCCGGACCAGGAACACAATCACCAATAGCGTAGTAGCCAGGGATGTTTGTCTGGTAGAAATCATTCACCATGATCTTGCCTTTGTCAGTAGCGATACCAACATCTTCCAGTCCGATGTTCTCGATGTTTGAAATAACACCAACCGCACTCAAGACTACATCAGCTTCAATCACTTCTTCTCCTTTCTTCGTCTTCACCGTCACTTTGCATCCGCTACCCTTCGTATCAACTGAAGTTACTTCTGCATTGGTCTTGATTTTGATGCCTTGCTTCTTGAACGAACGCTCTAGCTGCTTGCTTACTTCCTGATCTTCAACAGGAACAATGTTTGGCATGTATTCAACGATGGTCACTTCAGTTCCAATCGTGTTGTAGAAGTTCGCGAACTCCACTCCGATGGCTCCTGAACCAACAACAACCATTGATTTCGGCTGCTTCGCCATTGTCATAGCTTCGCGGTAACCGATGATTTTCTTTCCGTCTTGAGGTAGATTCGGAAGAACGCGTGAACGTGCACCCGTAGCGATGATGATGTGATCAGCGCTGTATTCAGCTACCGCTCCCTTATCGTCAGTTACGTCGATCTTCTTCCCAGCCTTGAGCTTTCCAGTACCCATGATCACGTCGATCTTGTTCTTCTTCATCAAGAACTGGATTCCTTTACTCATGCCGTCAGCCACACCGCGACTACGCTTCACCATATCGCCAAACTGAACTTCTTGTCCGGCTACTTTGATACCGTAATCTGCTGCATGATTGATATAGTCGAATACTTGAGCACTCTTCAGCAACGCTTTGGTCGGGATACATCCCCAGTTCAAACAGATTCCCCCAAGAGATTCACGTTCGATGATCGCTACTTTGTGACCTAGTTGTGAAGCACGAATGGCGGCAACATAACCTCCAGGTCCGCTTCCTAATACTATAACGTCGTATTTCATATGCGTGGTTGTTCGAAATTGAAACGGCCACAAAGGTAGGAAGTGAAACGCTATGAATGAACATCGGATAATCTTCAGCTAATTTTCATCTAGTTATTCTTCGCTATTGCAATTTTGACGCGTGCTGTCGTTCTTTGAGATATGAAGGTAGACGTGACCATTTTGACCGAAGCGCAGTATGTGCAGCCTGAGAAAACTGACTGGTATATCGATCAAGTCTTGTTAGAGGATAGATTGGTAATGGAGGCCCTGGAACGGAAAGGACACAGTGTTCAGAAGAAAGACTGGGCAGATCCAACAATGGATTGGGGGCAGACGAAACTGGCCATTTTCAGAACCACTTGGGATTACTTCCATCGTTTCCCGGAGTTCAAGCAATGGATTGATTCAGCAGGTCAGCAAACCACCTTCGTCAACACTAAGGAGCAAATCCTCTGGAACATAGACAAGCACTACATGGCTGATCTTGAGAAAGCTGGAGTGCGTATCGTGACCAGTGATTTCCGACAGTCGAAGAATGCCGCTAGTTACGGTAGTCTGGTAGATTGGTGTTCTCATGTCGGTGGAGAGCAATGGGTGTTAAAGCCAACGATTTCTGGAGCGGCTCGGCACACGTATAAATTGAACGCTTCCAATATTGCTGAACACGAAACGATCTATCGTGAATTACTGGCGCAGGAAGACATGATGCTCCAGCCATTCCAATACAACATCGAGAAAGAAGGTGAGCTCAGTTTGATGGTCATGAATGGTCAATACACCCACGCCATTCGCAAGATGGCCAAGGTAGGTGATTTCCGTGTGCAAGATGATTTTGGGGGTAGTGTGCATCATCATCAGGCTAGCGCCGAAGAGATTGCGTTTGCCCAGGCCGCTGTTGCGGCGTGTGAACTCGCCCCGATGTACGCACGTGTAGACATGATCAAAGACAACCAAGGCGAGCTAGCCTTGGGAGAGTTGGAATTGATTGAGCCGGAGCTTTGGTTCCGGGAACATCCTGCAGCAGCAGATGTTTTAGCTGAAGGTGTAGAGCAACTGCTCGGAAAGCTTTAGTGAAAGTCCAATTTTCAAGAAAGGTTTCTTAATCCTTTTCATCAGCCTCGATAGGGCAGGCGTGAGGATACTTGTATATTCACCAACTCGAAATAGAATCTTTAAGAAACCTGTAAAAACAATGTCAAAACAACTACGTAGTAAGTTGATCCTTCTAGTGTGTGCTTGTGTATTCGTTTCTGCCACGAATGCTCAGGATAGCATGCCAATCGCAGAGGAAGTACGTTACACACAATGTGTGAAGTTCTGGGAGATCCCAGCGCTAAAAGATCTAGCGGAACAACACAAGAACGAGCCCATCGCGGCTCCGATTAAAGCACCAGAGCGTAAAGCATGGGAAGCTGAAATCGATCAAGAGAATGCCCTTCCTCAGAATGGAGACCCAGTTCGTCAGACGGTATACGGAACACGCTCAGGAGCTACTTCATGGGTAAACAAGCCTGGAATGGGTGGTGGATTCCCACCAGATCCAACAGGTGCTGCAGGTCCAAACCACTTCGTTCAAGCAGTAAACACTTCATACCGCGCGTACAACCTTCAGGGAACGCCGGTGATGTCTTCACTTAATTTGAATAACCTTTGGCCCGGAGAAGAGAACCTAGGTGACCCTATCGTAATGTACGATGAGTTCGCTGACCGTTGGTTCATCTCTCAGTTCAAGTCGAACGGAATCTTGATCGCTATTTCACAGACTCCAGATCCAGAAGGAGAATTCTACGGATACGAGTTCAACTTGGCTCAATTCCCTGATTACCCGAAGTACTCTGTTTGGTCTGACGCTTACTACATGACAGCAAACGCTTTTGTTGACAACGCGGTAGCTTTCGAACGTGAGAAGATGTTGGCAGGTGACCCATCAGCTGGGATGATTGACATGAACTTCCCGAACGTACCGAACGGAGGTTTCCGTAGCCCACTTCCTGCAGATGCAGATGGTGATCTACCTCCACTAGGAACACCAAACTACATGTTCACCCTTGCGGATGACGCATGGAGCGGTGTTTCAGATGACCACATCAAGGTGATCGAAATGGACATCGATTGGGATAACCCAAACAGTTCTACGATTCAGGTGGTATCAGAAATTGAAACGTCAGCTTACGACTGTGTATTCACTGGTCCTTGGAACGATATTGAGCAGCCAAATACAAACCAGCGTTTGGATGCTGTAGCGATGATCTTCTACTACCGTGCGCAGTACCGCCGTTGGGTTGGATACAACACGATGGTTCTTTGCCACGCCGTTGACCTCGGTGGACTTCAAGCGGGTATTCGTTGGTACGAGCTTCGTGACAACGATGATGGTAACTGGTATCTATACCAAGAAGGAACATTTGCTCCAAACGACGATGAAAGCCGCTTTATGGCGAGTATCTCAATGGATAACCAAGGAAACATTGGTATGGCGTATTCAATCAGTGGTCCAAACGAATTCCCAGGACTTCGTTTTACAGGACGTATGGCTGATGACCCGCTTGGTCAAATGACTTACGAAGAGCAGGTAATTATCGACGGTTCAGGGTTCCAGTCAGGGGGTAACCGTTACGGTGATTACGCACACATGTCAGTTTACGGCAACCGCTTCTGGTTTACAGGTGAGTACCTTCAGAATGGTAGCCGTCGTACACGTATCTTCTCTTTCGATCTAGACGGAAGTACAGACATCAACGAGGTTTCTGGCTCAGATATTGATACTCAAGTTTACCTGAGCGATCCTTCTACTCTACAGGTGAAGGCGTGGAATCTTCCGAATAGCGAAGAGATTGTACTTGATCTCTTTGATATCCGTGGAGCAATCGTTTCTCATGATGTGCTAACGCCAGCAAACGCAGGTTTCCAGCGTAGCTTGAATGTAGACGGACTAGCTCCAGGAATGTACATGGTACGTTTCGGAAACGGCAACTACCAAGAGGTGAAGAAAGTTCAGATCAACTAGATCTACCATGCGTAAACTTTTCATCCTTACGATCATTGCCATGCTCTCTATCACAGCATGCAAACAACAAGAAGAAATGGCCGGTGCAGGTACACCGTCTTCAGAAGAGTCACTTGATGGCTGGGCTACAGGCACAGTAATCGATGACTATGCTGCAGATGGATGTGAGATTCTCATTAAGCTCGATGAAGCAGAAGGAGAGTCGGCACTCCTCAATCCGGCAGAACTGGATAAGAAACTCAGCAAGCCTGGGACACGATTGAAATTCAAATTTCAATCTACCCGGATGCCGCATCCAAATGATTGCGGCAGAGGGATGCTGGTCATCTTAAACGCAGTTGAGAAAATGTAAAGAAGGGAGCTTTCGAGCTCCCTTTTTTATGGAATGAACTTGTAATGGGCATCCAGTGTACAGCGTTATAAATGTATCACCAACCTATTCATCATGCGTACACTCTCAATTCTTGGTGCCTGTTTACTCCTTGCTCTCTCCTCTTTCTCGCAACATACAAGCAACCCGCCTACAGTCGAAGAACCCAACGTATCCGAACCGTTGAACATTGATTACATGTTTCGTGGTCACTTTTATGCCTCTTCGCCTCGAGGAACTCAATACGATGGTTATGGCGGCTGGGGAGGATCCGGAAATAATTTCCATAAAATGGATGACTCCGAACGACGAGATGACGGAGTCGGTATCCTCATTGATCGAGAAGTAGACTGTTCGTTTTATGACCTTTCGAAAGGAATGAAGGTCTACTTGTACAATTGTACTGACGATACCGTGACCTTCTCAGCCCAAGACAGTCGGTTGTCAATGACCATTCAAGCCATCAATGACAAAGGGCAATGGGCAGATATCGAATACCTTCCTTCAAGTTGGTGTGGAAATAGCTACCACACTCTCTGGCTACCAAATGATCACTATTGGGAATTCACCGCACCGGAGTTCACAGGAGAATTCAAGACGAAGCTTCGAATCACGGTCACTTATTACCCGAAGAGTTTTGCGGTTTACCATAACGAGGAAGATCCAAAACCCACAGCGATTTACTCGCCAGAATTCGAAGGCAGTATCAACCTGGGTCAATTCTGGAAGAAGGAAGAATACCAACCCGCAGGCTTAATGGATCCGTACGAGGATTAAAAGTTTCGCACAAAAGCGTCATCGCAGGCTCCCTTTTCAGGTGTGACTCGGGAACATGAAACGCTTAGCTATCGTCTGTACTCTCTTGGTCTCTTTCTCCGCTCAGGCCCAGGAAGTAGAGCTTGTTAAGAATATCAATACCACAGCTACGTCGTCTTCGCTCGCTTCAGTTGGTTGACCTATCTGGTGGAGTGGTGCTGTAAGGTTGGGTTTCCTCAAAGGTAGATTTAGATGTTAGTCATCTTTCAGCAGGTGTGTATTTAATTCAAATTGAAGGACTTAATCCTGCAAGAATTACTGTGGAGCATTAATCTTTAGTTTCCATCGGGAATATCGGTTGACAAGGTCGTCTAGATAGAAACGAAACCTTGAACCGATGCTTAGATTATTAGCAGCCTGTGCTCTATTCAGCATAGCACTCCCTCTTTCCGCACAAGTCATGGAAGAGGAGCCCAATGACTTCATTACCCAGGCCATGGACATAGGTCTGAATGAAACTGTGATCGCCAGTTTTTCATCGGCGTTTGAATATGATTTCTATCGGGTGACATTGCCGGAACAAGGAAAGATAAACGTTGATATCACCAATTTCGACCTCGAGCCACATGATTTAGCTATTGTCAATATTGCAGGTAATGCGCCGCAATATGGTGGTTTGGTAGAAGCGTTGAATAACGCCGACCCTCAAACGCATATTGAGAAATGTTGCTTGGCAGCTGGTGATTATTACATCCGAGTACAAGGTCCGTTCAATGCCAATAATGATCAGTATTACGTAGAAATGACCTTCATTCCCCACGATGGTCCAAATGATGATGCTCCTCACCGAACCAATGAAACGGCTCATGATGCTACCGAGATTTCTTTAGAAGACGAGTTTATTCTCGCGGGAAATATTGGTTTCGATCAACACCTCGACGGAGAAAGCCGTGACCGCGATGATTGGTTCAAAGTGAATATGCCGTCACGAGGGGGAATTGTCCTCGAGGAAATTTCTAGTGAGGCTGAATACGACGCTACCTGTGCAAGTTGGAACCTAAGTGAACCAGGAGTAGATGTTTACCTGAACGAAGGGAATCTAGGAAACGGTTCAGGTGTTCCGACAGATGCAGATCTCGCTTCGTGTCTGTCCGTTGAGTATTTCTTAATCGCAGTCAAAGATGGTGGCTTCAGCGGAATCAATGAATACTGTCAGTCATATGCGTTGCCAGGGGAGTTGGTACTTTTTCCAAATGAAGACGATGCGGATAACGATACAGATGATGATATCATCGAGAACGCCAACGAAATTACCTTGGGCGAACAAGATGTTTTTGATGGATACATCGGATACGTGCGTTTCGAAGGAATCGTGGTTCGGGACTTAAAAGACTTCTGGAAATTTGAAATGCCTACCAATGGGCCAATGCAGGCCATTATTTCCTTTGACGAAGATTTCGTTGATCTCCAGTTTTTTGCCCGAGATAGCAATGGGAATCCACTCGCTTTAGGCGTTTCCACGAGCTATTTCGAAAATGAGGTTCAGCTAGACTTCGAATGCATTGAAGAGGGACAAGAGATCTACCTCGAAGTCAAGCACTCTGGAGGTAATTGTGGGCCGTATCAAATGACTTTCAACTACGGAAGTGCCCCAACAAGTCCAGAAGGAGAGTTCGATAGCTTCGAAGATGCCGGAACACTTAATGTTGGATCTACAACACAAGTAGGGTTGGGGTTAGAAACGTTGAACGAAGAGAATCAGGTCGTGAGTGATGATCAAGATTTCTATCAGCTAGAAATCCCGAGTGGTCGTCTCCGATTGAACTTTACAGGGATTGACGAATTCCCTACCACGGAGCTCTATCTACAAGATCTCGAGAACGACGGCGACGGACCGTTGAGCGAGCCCATTCTCATTGAGTCAGATGTGATTGATGAAGAAGAGAACGATATAGAATGGTACTGTCTTGGTGCTGGAACCTACTTCGTGAAATTCACGACGGCAGGTCCTTTCGAATGCGGTGCGTTTTCAGTGAATCCTCAGATGATCGATTCAGCAGCAGATGCGGATACTGAGCCTGAGGACCCAGAAAACCCGCCGTCAATTACCACCGCAGTAGATGGAACCTTGGGTTACATATCTTACTTCATCACCAATGATCAAGGAACAACTTTCGCTTCGGGTGATGAAAAAGATACTTGGCTCTATCAGAGCACAGGTCCAGGTGATTTCTTTATCTCTTTGGTGAGCGACGACATTGAATCTCTGGAATTCAAAATCTATAATTCAGAAGGAGAAGACTTAACAGAAGTAGGCAGTCCCGCAATCAACGGAAACACCATGGAGTGGTTGATGACGTGTTTGGATAGCGGTGAGTTCCGCATTGAGATAGATCTTGCAGCTGGTGCCTTATGCACAGCATATACATTGAGCGTCGAACATGGTTATGAGGGTGATGATGAAAGTCAAGACAATGACTCAATTGAATCCGCTCAGTAGATCGAAGTAGATGAAACCTATGATATCAGTCTAGGATTTAGGGATCCTTTAGATCCTTTCGGGCTCGAGACAAGCGATGATACTGATTGGTATCGGTTCGATTGGGAATTTGGCCAAATGGACATTGAAGTGACGGCAGAGGCGGAGCTTTTCCCTCAATTAACTTTGTATGCTTCGGTCGATGGTGAATCTTCACCTATACCATATGAATTTGAAGAGTCAACGAACGATGGGGTTTCTTCAAGAATGTATACTGCAATTTGTCTTGGGGAAGGAACCTACTTTATAGAACTTTCAAGTATTAATATTAATGGATTCGAGTGTGAAAGGTTCGATCTAAAAGTCTTGCCTCCGAGTGAGATCGAATATAATGATCAAACAGACGGAATTGAGGAAATCGCCCCAGGCGAAACTCAGCTGGGCTCTTTGAATTACTTAAGTCCGAATGATCTTGAAGCGGTAGAGAATGAAGATGTATATCGATGTGTTACTGAGGATTTTACTTCTCTTTCTGTTTCGTTTACACCTGAAGGAGAGCTCACTGCTTCCATCTCCTTCTATGCCGACGAGGAACTTTCAACCTTCATTGTTCCTAACGAAATCCTGGCAGGCGATCTAACTACCACCTATAATTTTGGATGTTTCAATGAAGAGGATGTTTACATGGTTGTGGCTGCCAATATTTTCTCTTGCACAACATACTCACTGACAGTGAATGGAGAAGGAGGTGAAGGGTTCTCCAATGACCAAGAAAATAACAATGCTGTTGGACAGGCTACAGTAATTCCTACATACACTTCGTTTGAAGGTCAGCTTGGAACTCAAGTAGTTGAAAACATCTACGGGTTTACAGTAGATGATACAGAGGACTGGTACGAATTCACCGTAGAAGACAACTGCGACTCGATCAAAGTCACCTTAAACGTTCCTGAAGAAGGAGACTTAGACGATGTGCTTGTTGGTCTTTATCGGAACACAGACGATGGTGCCCTGCTTCTGAGTGGAGTTGAGTACGTTAATTTAGGGTCAACTGGTTCGTATACGTTGAAATGCGCTGAAGCGGGTAATTACTTCCTTCAATTGTACCTGAACCAAAGTGCAGACTGTTCTGGGTATTCTTTTATCGTTGAAGAGTACGCCTACTTCGGGCCTGACACTCATCTTGCAGATGATGATTTTCCTATAGCCATTCAGCCAGATATGCTGATTGAAGATCACTTAGGGTCAACCTTCGAGAATACAGGGTTCAATGGTGATGATCGTTTCGCAATTCAGATTCCTCCTACTGTGTACGCTAACCTAGATGTTCAATCAGAAGAGCCTTTGGTTGTTCGAGTCTACAAAGTGAACCCAATGCAGGAGAATAATCCCCAGGAGTTGTTCTTTGAGTTCTTCTTCCCTGGAGGAGATATTACTTATGAATTGCAATGTTTGGAGGCCGGCGACCATGTGATTCAATTCTTTTCGATGTCTTTTGATTGCTTCAGCTACAACTTTAATGTCCGCCCGAAAGAGTTCATTGATACTGCTGAGCCAAACAATACGATCGAACAAGCAACGCCACTGAATATCCCAACATCATTGGTTGGAACCGTGGGAGTCACGGTCTCTGAAGGGAACAATGATTTTGACGACTTCTACACGCTCACATTGCCAGCCAACCAAACAATGACGATCCAAGCGGATATTCTCCCTGAGGATTTTCTCCTGGGCTCAATTGAACTTCAATTGATAATGAACGGAGTAGTTGCTGAACTTCAACTTGTTGAAGAACCAGAAACTATCCATCTCGGACCGTTTGAAGTTGAGAAGCATGTACTCATGATCGTGACGCCGACCGATTGGTGCCAAGAGTATACATTGGATATCACTTCTGAAGGAAGCGCACCAGGGGATCTGAATGGAGATGGAGTGGTGAATACAGAAGATTTGACCAACTTCTTCAGCAATTTTCCTTGTACATCCGACTGTTCTGTTGGTGATTTGAATGGAGACGGACTAGTGAATATTCAAGACTTAATCATCTTCCTTTCGAACTACGGAGGATGAGAGAATAAATATTTAGTGTAAATTGTACACGTAGGTTTTGTGGCTGCTCAAAAGCCAGCATTTCGCTGGCCTTTGAGTAGATCGTAAATGACCCGATCTAACCCAACCGAAAACATGCGACTCTTTACACTGATCATCTCACTGCTCTTGGTGCTATCTGCAAGCGCCCAAACTCCTGTTATTCAAGACTCACCCGGTGGTGTGATCGACGGAATTAACGTTCTCGATCCCACACGCGTGGTGCTGCAACTGCATGCTCCGAATAAGTCAACGGTGCACTTAATTGGTGATATGACCAATTGGCAAGTCGACGATAACTACCTCTTGAATGTATCAAATGATGGAACGAAGTGGTGGATTGAATTGACCGGGCTTCAACCTGGGGTTCAGTATCGCTATCAATACCTTGTTGACGATGTACTCGCGGTGTCTGATCCTTATGCTACATTGATTCTTGATCCATGGAATGACGGTTTCATTCCGGATGCTACATACCCAGATATGATTGAATACCCTTGGGGTCAAACAGATTGGCCAGTAAGTGTATTCGAGACTTCTCCAGAAGAATACGTTTGGAATGATCAAGGCTACCAAAGACCACCGCAAGATCGCTTGGTGATCTACGAGTTGCTCATTCGCGATTGGGATGATGGTCAGAACTACCAAGACGTATTGGATCGTCTTGATTACCTAGAAAATCTTGGGATTACTGCAGTCGAATTAATGCCTGTGCAAGAATTCGACGGAAACCTTAGCTGGGGATATAACCCAGGCTCTTACTTTGCTCCAGACAAATACTACGGCTCGGATATCCAGCTAAAGCGAGTGATTGACGAGTGCCACCAGAGAGGCATAGCAGTCATCATGGATATCGTTCCAAATCACAGCTTTGGTCTGAGTAGTTTGGTTCGCATGTACTATGATGATAGTCAGGGTTTTTTGGCGCCTACGGCGGAAAACCCATGGCACAACACCATGGCGACCCACCCATTCAATGTTGGCTATGATTTCGATCACAGTTCCACGCTAGTGAAAGATCTATGGAAACGAATCTTCAGCTACTGGATCGAGGAATATCATGTGGATGGCTATCGAATTGACCTTTCAAAAGGATTAACTCAAAACAACACTGGACAAGATGTAGGCGCTTGGAATGCATACGATCAAGGAAGGGTGGACATTTTGAATGAATATGGTGCACATATTTGGGGGGAACACCCTGGAACCTATGTGATCCTTGAACACTTCGCAGATAATAGCGAAGAGACCGTGTTGGCGAACAATGGCTTCATGTTCTGGGGAGAGATGAATGATAGTTTTAGTCAGGCCGTAATGGGCTACGGAGGAGATCTTAATTGGGGAGCTTGGACCAATCGTGGATGGAACTGGCCAAACCTGGTTACCTACATGGAAAGCCACGATCATGACCGTCTCATGTTCAAGAACCTGAACTATGGAAACGCCAATGGTGGTTACGATGTGAAAGACCTTAATACTGCTCTTCAACGAATGGAAATGGCCTTTACGTTCTTGCTCGCGATGCCTGGTCCGAAGATGATTTGGCAATGGGGTGAGTACGGCTATGATGTGAGCATTGAAGACTGCGGTGATGGCACCTTGAACTCATCATGCAGAACAGGGGAGAAACCATCATATTGGAATTACCTCGATGACCCGGCTCGACTCGAATTGTATAAGGTGGTTCGTGCATTGAATAATCTAAAGAAGAATCATGACACTTTCTCTACCTATAACTTCACTACTGATTTAGGGGGGAGTGGAAAGAGAATGCACCTCTACAATGACAACATGGATGCGGTAGTTGCAGGGAACTTTGACGTATTCGGGTTTAACATGGTTCCCGGATTCCCTCACGGAGGTACATGGTACGATTACTTCAGCGGAAACTCATTCGAAGTGAATGACTTGAACGCCGCTTTCTTCTTTCAACCGGGTGAATATCACATTTACACCGATCAGCCACTAGTAACTCCCGATACCGACGGCAATGCACCGTTATTTGCAGCGCTTGGATGTACTGATCCCAATGCCAATAACTACGATCCGACAGCTGACGGTGATGATGGTTCGTGTTTGTACAACTTGACCATGTCAGTCGATATGTCTGAACAGGTTGTGGGTGGCGCAGGCGTTCATGTAGCAGGAAACTTCCAAGGATGGGACCCTTCAGCTTCTTTGATGACCGATAACGGAGATGGTACTTGGGAATTGACCATTGAAATTGCAGCCGGTCAAACACTAGAATACAAATACATCAATGGCAATGCCTGGGGGAATGAGGAAGTCGTTCCTTCTGATTGTGGAGCTTCTGATGGTTTCGGTGGCTACAACCGAGCATGGATTACAGGAGCGAATTCAGAGTCAATTCCAATGCACTGCTTTGAAGCATGTGATGCTTGTCTTCTGCCCGCTGTGAATGTCACTTTCAATGTGGATATGTCTCAGCAGATAGCAGCACCAGAAGGAGTTCACCTTGTTGGAAACTTCCAGTTCTGGGTTCCAGACGCTGATCCTATGGTTGATAATGGAGATGGTACATGGAGCTATACTGTTTCAATGGTGCCTACCGCCGTGATTGAATACAAAATCATCAACGGAAATACCTGGGGTGCGGATGAGTTGATTCCCGCTGAATGCGCAGTCAATGGCAACCGAGGGTTTACAGTTCCAGAGTCCGATGTGTCGATTGATATCGTTTGCTTCGGAGAGTGTGAGGCTTGTGCCTTGATTATCGTTCCTGGATGTATCGATCCTGGTGCCGCGAATTACAACGAAAACGCCAATGAAGACGATGGATCATGTGTCTACAATGTCACCTTCCAAGTCGATATGAGTGAGACGAGTATCTTACCCGAAGGACTGCACCTAGCAGGTAACTGGCAAGGATGGGATCCAACTTCCATTCTCATGGTTAATCAAGGAAACGAGATTTATACCTACACGACGACTTTCCCTGCCGGTACTTACATTGAGTATAAGTATGTCAACGGGACGGATTGGAGTCAGGCTGAGGCCGTACCGCTAGATTGTGGCGTGCCTGATGGCTTCAATGGATATCAACGCTGGTTCACAACATCTGGATTAGAGGAGAGTATTCCGTTGCATTGTTTCTCTAGCTGTGTGGCGTGTTCTGGATGTGAAGGAACTGCTGGATGTATCTACGCAGCGGCCATTAACTACGATCCAAGCGCAAGCTTTGATGACGGTTCGTGCATCTTCGAAGGATGTATGGATGTAGCAGCGGTGAACTACAACGAAATGGCTTCACAGGATGACGGATCATGTGTATACGGCTACGACTTCTGCGGCCCGTTCACTATTTGGGATGCGGAGCAGCAGTTGTGTGTTCCCGACCCAAGTTGTCCGGCCGATTTGAACTACGATTTGCTGATCAACGCAGCCGATCTCTTGCTCTTCCTTTCGAACTTCGGAACGGATTGTCCGGATTAAGAGCAACCGATTCCGCCGTTGATGAAGAAGAAATACTGATGTTGATTAGTTTCATACCCACAATCAGGCAAATTCTAGACGAGAAGAAAGCAATGTATTACCTTTGCCTGTCTGAACGGATAATCGCAGAAACATGCTGAACATAGTTCTATTTGGACCTCCGGGGGCAGGGAAAGGCACCCAGTCATTGAACCTGATCGAAAAGTACGGTCTTGTACACTTGAGTACAGGAGACATTTTTCGTGCGAATATCAAAGGAGGAACTGAGCTTGGAGTACTCGCTAAAAGTTACATGGATGAAGGTGCGTTGGTGCCAGATGAAGTAACGATTGCCATGTTGGAGTCAGAAGTGTTGAAACACGAAAATCCAAAGGGCTTCATCTTTGACGGATTCCCACGCACTACTGCACAAGCCGAGGCACTTTCTGCTTTCCTTTCAAAACACAACACTTCGATTACTTGCATGTTGGCACTTGAAGTTCCTGAAGGTGAGCTTCGTGATCGTTTGCGCTTACGCGCGGAAACAAGTGGTCGCATAGATGATGCTGATCCCAAAATCATTCAGAACCGCATCGATACCTACAACCGAGAAACAGCTCCAGTAGCTGACTTCTATCGCGGACAAAACAAGTACATCGGGATCAATGGTGTAGGGAGCATTGAAGATATTTCAGAACGTTTGTTCGAGGCGATTGATCAAACTGCTTGAACCTAAGAAATGGCGAGCGAGAACTTCGTAGATTATGTGAAGATCTGCTGCCGATCTGGAAAAGGTGGGGGTGGATCAACGCACTTTCATCGTGATAAGCGCACAGCGAAAGGAGGACCTGACGGTGGTGACGGCGGACGAGGAGGTCATGTCATCATTCGTGGTTCGCGTCACGTCTGGACTTTACTTCACTTAAAGTACCGTAAACACGTGATTGCCGAAGCCGGAATGTACGGCTCTGGCGGCCTGAAAACCGGTGCGCAAGGAAAGGATGAAATCCTGGAAGTTCCGCTCGGAACGATTGCAAAGGACGCTGAAACAGGCAAAGTTCAACACGAGATAACCGAAGACGGTGAAGAGTACATTCTCGTTCCAGGAGGACGAGGAGGTCTTGGAAATGATCACTTCAAATCGTCAACGAATCAAACCCCACGTTATGCTCAGCCAGGTGAACCTGGTAAAGAAGAATGGAAAATTCTTGAGCTAAAACTTTTGGCAGACGTCGGTCTTGTGGGATTCCCGAATGCAGGTAAGTCAACCTTGCTTTCTGTGGTATCAGCGGCCAAGCCTGAGATTGCATCGTATCCGTTTACAACGATTCGTCCGAACTTAGGGATGGTTCAATACCGTGACCACCGTTCTTTCGTAATGGCCGATATCCCAGGGATTATCGAAGGAGCACACGAAGGGAAAGGTCTTGGGCATCGATTCTTGCGTCACATCGAACGTAACGCGTTGTTGCTGTTCATGATTCCTGCGGATAGCGACGACATCGAAAAAGAATACAACGTCTTGTTGAACGAACTGAAGCAGTACAACGATGAGCTGATGTTCAAACGCAAAATTCTGGCGGTAACAAAGAGTGATATGCTCGATGAAGAGCTTACTGAGGAAATTGCGAAAACGCTTCCGGAAGGCGTGCCTTCTATCTTTATTTCGGCCGTGGCAGGCCATGGAATTCAGCAGCTGAAAGACTTGATCTGGAAAATGCTTAATGAAGAAGGCGGGGGCTAAGGTAGTGTCTCAATCTGATCGGCGATGTACGCCTCCCATTCTTCTTGTTTTCCTTCAATAATGCTGTGATTCGTCTCGGCGTCGTAGCGATCTTGCATGACTTGTAACTCTGCGTATACGCTATCAAATAGGAACTCAACGCGACCAATCATTCGGTTTTCCATGAACTCTCCGATACTGACTTCGTAGTCTTCGAGAATGGAATCGAGTTTGAATGCATAAATGGCAGTCAGGTCAAAATGACCTTGCTCGTGAGCTAGAAGTCGATCAATTTTGTGACGGTGGTGTACCCATGATTTTGAGTGAACAAAGTAAGGGGTGACTTCAATGGAAATATTCCTACCGTCAGGGGCGTCTACGACGTATCGCATACCGGTGTAAGAGAATGCTTTGTAGAGTTGCGAAGGCCCTGTACGTGTTCTGAAATCTTCCCATGAGAGTCGTCGATCTTTCTCCCAATTGAGTTCATCTCCTTGGCGCTCAGATGCAGGCAATGCAATAATTAGTAGAAGTATTCCGAGCCAGTTCATGTTTATATCAACGCTTAATTCTCACCTTTGTTCCGTCAAGCATTACTAATTTATGTCAACAAAGTTGGAAATCAACGAGGAGGTTGCTCAGGCGCTGAGTGAAGGTCGTCCGGTGGTGGCTCTAGAAAGCACCATTATCGCACATGGTATGCCTTTCCCTCAGAACGTAGATACGGCGAGAAGGGTAGAGCAGGCCATCCGAGACCATGGAGCGATTCCAGCCACCATTGCAGTGCTTGACGGCAAGATCAAAGTGGGCTTGACCAATGAGGATGTACTCAAGCTAACCCGCAGCGCCGGTGTGATGAAGTTGAGTCGTCGTGACCTAGCCTGGGCGGTGAGTAAAGAGAAGCATGGGGCAACGACTGTTGCCGCGACGATGATCATTGCGGAGATGGCCGGGATCAATGTCTTTGTGACCGGAGGGATTGGTGGCGTTCACCGCGGAGCCGAACTGTCATGGGATGTTTCAGCAGACCTAACGGAACTTGGGCAAACCAATGTGGCTGTAGTTAGTGCCGGAGCAAAGGCCATTCTAAATATTCCAGCAACCTTGGAATATCTCGAGACAATGGGGGTTCCAGTGGTTGGATTTAAAACCGGTGATTTCCCGGCTTTCTACAGTCGTCAAAGTGGAAGTCAGGTTGAATATCGATGTGAATCATACAGCGAGCTTGCTAAGTTTATTACCACTAAATGGGATCTTGGTTTGAAAGGTGGTGTGTTGGTGGCGAATCCAATTCCAGAAGAGTATTCGATGGATCATGCTGTGATTGAAGAAGCGATTCAACTCGCTATCGCGGAAGCGGAAAAACAAGGTGTCAAAGGAAAGGCACTTTCCCCATTCTTGCTTTCTCGAGTGAAGCAACATACCTCTGGAAAAAGCCTGGAATCCAATGTGGCTTTAGTGCTTCATAATGCTGAAGTTGGAGCACAACTTGCACGCGAGATCGCACTGTTAAAGTCTGTTTAGTCTGCCTATCAGAGGCCGGTTTCGTTTCCTTTTTTGCTCAATTCGGCGTACTTTTGCATCCCATTATCTGGGAGCTAAAAACCGTCTTATATGTCGAAGGACACACTTACTGCACCTGCACTTACCCAAGAAGAGATCAAAGAACAAGTTATTGCTGATTACCACATCGCGTGTGTCAGTCGTGAAGCTTCATTGCTAGGACGAAAAGAGGTTCTAACAGGAAAAGCCAAGTTCGGAATCTTTGGAGACGGGAAAGAGGTAGCGCAGTTAGCCATGGCACGTCAGTTTCGTAAAGGTGATTTTCGCTCGGGTTACTACCGCGATCAGACCTTTATGATGGCTCTTGGCGAATTGAATGTGCAAGAGTACTTCGCCGCACTGTACGCGCACCCGGATGTTGATGCTGAACCTACTTCAGGTGGACGTCAAATGGGTGGTCACTTCGCTACACGTAGTCTTGACGAGCACGGGAACTGGAAGAACCTGATGGAGCAATACAATAGCTCCGCAGATATTTCTCCTACAGCAGGTCAAATGCCGCGTTTGCTTGGCCTAGCTCAAGCGAGCAAGATCTACCGTCACAACGATGAGTTACACGGAATGACGCAATTTACAGCGAAAGGAAACGAAGTTGCTTTCGGTACCATCGGTGATGCTAGTACGAGTGAAGGTTTATTCTGGGAAACCATGAACGCAGCTGCCGTGCTTCAAGTCCCTATGGCCATGAGCGTTTGGGATGATGGTTACGGAATCTCTGTACCTAAGAAATACCAGACGGTAAAGGAAAGCATCAGTGAAGCTCTCAGTGGTTTCGCGAAAGCGGAAGGAGACGATGGCAATGGAATTCGCATTTTCCGTGTCAAAGGGTGGAATTACCCTGAGTTGATGGCAACTTACGAAGAGGCAGTAGCCTTCTGTCGTGATCAACAAATTCCTGTGTTGATTCACGTAGAGGAAGTAACACAGCCACAAGGTCACTCAACTTCCGGATCGCACGAACGTTACAAAACGAAAGAACGCCTCGAGTGGGCAGAAGAATTCGACTGTATCCGTCAGTTCGGAAACTTTATCGTTGAAAGTGGTTTGTCTACGCAAGATGAATTAGATGAAATTCGCAAAGCAGCGAAGAAGCAAGTTCGTCAGGAGCAAAAAGCAGCTTGGGCTGCGTTCCGCGCTAGCGTTGATGAACAAGTTCAAGAAGCAGTCAACTTGATTGGCGAAGTAGCCGAGGCAAGCAGCAATAAAGTGTTCGTCCAAAAACTTGCCGATGACTTAGGCAAAGTGATGGACCCTATTCGCAAGGAGATGTTGGAGGCGATTCGCAAGACCCTTCGACTAACTCGCGGTGAAGGTACACCAGCGCGTCAGCAAATGATTCAGTGGTACGACGGTGTGATGTCGAAGATGAATGATCGCTATTCAGCGCGTTTGTACTCTCGTTCAGAGCAACAAGTGGAAAATATCGATATCGTTCCAGCTGAATTCGGTTTAGATCCTGAAATGGTTGATGGACGTATCGTTCTGCGAAAGAACTTTGAGAAGATCTTTGAAATGTATCCAGAGGTACTCACCTTCGGAGAAGACACCGGAAAGATTGGTGGAGTGAACCAGGCCATGGAAGGGATGCAGGAACAATTCGGTGAGCTTCGTGTGAGCGATACCGGAATTCGTGAGGCTACAATCCTGGGTCAAGGTATCGGAATGGCCATGCGTGGTTTACGTCCGATTGCGGAAATTCAGTACCTCGATTACCTCTACTACGCTCTACAGATCATGCGTGATGATTTGGCCACTGTTCAATACCGCACCTACGGAGGACAAAAAGCGCCACTTATCATCCGTACACGCGGACACCGTTTGGAGGGAATCTGGCACAGTGGATCTCCTATGGGAGCGATCATTCACAGTGTGCGAGGAATCAATGTTTGTGTGCCACGAAACATGACTCAGGCTGCAGGTATGTACAATACACTGCTCAAGGCTGATGAGCCAGCGCTTGTTGTAGAATGTTTGAATGGTTACCGCTCGAAAGAAGCACTTCCAACGAACCTTGGTGAATTTACTGTTCCACTCGGAACACCTGAGGTAGTGAAAGAAGGAAGCGACTTGACGATTATTTCATACGGTTCAACGTTTAATCTTTGTGAGCAAGCGGCGAAAGAACTCGCTGAACTGGGGATTGATGTTGAGTTGGTAGATGTGCAAACACTCTTGCCATTTGACACCGATCACTTATGTGCGGCATCGATTGAAAAGACCAATAAGGTGCTCTTTGTAGATGAGGATGTTCCTGGTGGAGCAAGCGCTTACATGATGGATCAAGTCTTGAATGTGCAAGGAGCTTACTTCCAATTAGATAGCCAGCCTCAAACGCTTGCAGCGAAGCCACACCTTCCGGCATACGGAACAGACGGTGATTACTTCTCGAAGCCAAGTGTTGATGACATCGTCGAGGCAGTATATGGTATGATGTCAGAATCAGACCCTGCTTCCTTCCCAGCACTTCGATAATGGAAGAGTTCACACTCACGCAAGATTACATTGAACTCATTCGCTTACTTAAACTACTTCAGTGGGTTCCAAGCGGAGGAATTGCCAAAATGGTAGTGGAAGATGAGTTGGTATTTGTCAATGGTGAACTTGAATTTCGCAAACGTCGAAAACTCGTCAATGGAGATGTTGTAGAATTCGACGGAATGGAAGTGAAGGTGGTATCTGCTTGAATTCCAACAATTAATACCCGATATTTAACATAGCTTTACTGCTTTGTGCTACATTCTACTGCCTTTTTTTATGCGCACATACCTATATTTCCTTGGGTTATCTTATTTTGGTGACGCCTTAGAGTAATGCTATGCTGAGATTTTTACACCTGTTTTTATGTATGTTGGTGGTCGGGTCCGTTTGTGGGCAGACCGTTCGAGGGACAGTTCGAGACGCTGAGACGGGAGAACCGATCTTCAGTGCGAACGTCATTGTGAAGGGCACAACGTCAGGTGTAACCACTGATTTTGAAGGAGAATTCAAGATTGATGTGGCCTCTCTTCCTGTCACACTTCAAGTAAGTTTTATCGGATATACCTTAAAAGAGGTCAACGTTGCTGATAATAAAAAGCGGGTTGATGTAAAGCTTTCTGCGGATCAAATCATGATCGATGAAGCAGAGGTTGTGGGTGAACGAATTTCAGACAAGCAAAAGCAGGCGCCATTGACAGTAGAAACAATGGATGCTATCGCTATTAAAGAAGCGCCTTCAGGGAACTTCTATGAAGGTCTCGGAAACCTCAAAGGAGTTGACATGACCAGTGCATCTCTCGGGTTTAAAGTGATCAATACCCGTGGATTTAACTCCACTTCTCCTGTACGTTCGTTGCAGCTGATTGATGGTGTAGACAACCAGTCACCAGGTCTGAACTTCTCACTTGGAAACTTCCTTGGAGCAAGCGACTTGGATGTGAAATCAGTAGACATTGTTGCGGGTGCGAGTTCAGCTTACTTCGGGCCGGGAGCCTTCAACGGGGTAATCAATATGGAGACGAAGAGTCCCTTTGTTTTCCCAGGGCTGTCGTTGTCGATGAAGATTGGTGAACGCCAGTTGTTCGAGCAGGCAGTGCGCTATGCTGAAGTGGTTCAGAACAAAGAAGGACAAGACCTTTTTGCCTGGAAACTCAACTTTTACAACATGCAAGCCAATGATTGGGAAGCAGAGAACTACGGTCCGGTTGACAACTCAGGAGTACCTGAAGACAATCCGGGCCGTTTTGATGCCGTCAATATTTACGGCGATGAGTACTACCCAGCAAATGACTTCTCGACTTCCGCTCCATGGAACTACCCTGGGCTTGGAACGTTCTATCGCACAGGATATCGCGAGATTGACTTGGTAGACTACAATACAAAGAACTTGAAAGCCAATGCTGCTTTCCACCTTCGCACTCACCCTGAACAGTCTTACGACTCACCAGAGTTAATTTATGCGATCAATGTGAGCACGGGTACCACGGTGTATCAAGGAGATAACCGTTTCAGCTTGCGTGACATTGTCTTCTACCAGAATCGACTTGAGTACCGTAAGAAAGGGAAGTGGTTCATTCGTGCCTACATGACTGGTGAAGACGCAGGTAACTCGTACGATCCGTATGCCACAGCTTTGACAATGTTGGAGCAGACACGAGATCCGAATGAATGGGCTCAGGTTTACGTTCGCTTTTGGCAAGACAGTATCTCACCGATGACAGAAGATCTCGGTTTCCCTGAACTTGAATTGATGTTTGATGATCAAGGAAATCCTTTCTTCGAGTTCAACTATGATTCATTGGATGTTTGGACGAATACCTTCCAAGATTCACTCGTACACTGGCATGGCTTGGTGGAAGGTTGGACCAACACCAGTAACTCTGGAATTCCAGGGATTCCAGAAACCGGTTACCTAGAACCAGGATCTCCTGAGTTCAACTCATTGTTCACGGAACTAACGAGCTCTAAGAATAACGAATTGGAGGGAGGAACACGATTGTATGACCGTTCTGCGCTCTACCACTTCCATGGGGAGTATTTGTTTGAGCCTACGTTCATTGACCAGATTCGCGTTGGGGCCAATTATCGAATGTATCGACCAGACTCTGATGGAACGATTCTGGTAGATACCGCAGGTACCAAGATTACCAACGATGAATGGGGTGCCTACATGGGAGTGGAACAGAAGTTCAAAGAGGATAAATATATCCTCAGCGGTACCATCCGATTCGATAAGAACCAGAATTTCGATTTGGTGATCAGTCCGGCCGCTTCGCTGGTGATTAAGCCAGGAGAGACCGATTACCTCCGATTCTCTTTCTCAGGCGCATTACGTAATCCAACACTCGCCAACCAGTACCTATTCCTTGATGTTGGACCGGCAATTCTTTCTGGAAACTTGAATGGGGTGGATAGCTTAATTACGTTGGAAAGTTTCAGTGATTACCGAAATACCTTGGATACCGATACTCTCCGATACTTTAATATCGGACCTATCAAACCAGAGCAGGTACGTACCTTCGAGGTGGGCTACCGCACAAGCCTCGGAGAGAAGACATACATCGACGCAGGATACTACTTCTCTGAGTACACAGACTTCATAGGATTCAACATCGGAATCGATGCTGTATTCAGCGATAACGGTCTTCCAACAGAACTTCAGGTATTCCGTTATTCAGCTAATTCACAAAGCAAAGTTCGTACTCAAGGCTTTAGCATAGGAATTAATTACTATTTGAATAACAACTTTGTAGTGGCAGGAAACTACTCTTGGAACCAGTTGGTAACAGCTGACGAAGATGATCCGATCATCCCTGCGTTCAATACACCGGAGCATAAGTACAATGTTTCGTTGAGCGCACGTGACCTTGACTCTAAATGGGGAAAGAAGAACAAGTGGGGCTTCGGTATCAACTACAAATGGATCCAAGGCTTCATCTTTGAAGGTTCTCCTCAGTTCACAGGATTCGTACCAACCTACGATCTAGTGGATGCGCAGGTGAACTACTACGTTGATAAGATCAACTGTACTTTCAAAGTGGGAGCATCAAACGTATTAGACAACCAACAAATTCAAACCTTTGGTGGCCCACGTGTAGGGAGACTGGGATACTTCTCAATCCTCTACGAACTTAAAACGCTTTAATAACTTGAATTGAATATAAAGTCAACCTTATGAAGAAAATCTTTACTCTTATGACAATGGTGCTTCTCGTGGGTGCAACGCAAATGAACGCGCAGCGCTACCTCGAGGAGATCTTTGATGAAGTGGAAGTAACTACTGATATTCAGTACGGTACTAACGCTTCTGTACTTGCATACGCTATCTTCGGAGAAGCAATTCCTGAAGACCTAATCATGGATATTTATGAGCCATCTGGCGATACTGAAACTGAGCGTCCATTGATTCTTTACTTCCACACTGGAAACTTCCTACCTCATCCTGATAACCTATCGCCAAGCGGACTTCGCACGGATTCAGCGACCGTTGAGATCTGTAACCGTTTTGCTCGTATGGGTTACGTTGTAGCAAGCTGTGATTACCGTCTAGGATGGAATCCACTAGCTGAAACGCAGGAAGAGCGTGTGAACACGCTGATTAACGCTGCTTACCGCGGCGTGCAGGATGCACGTACTTGTGCTCGTTACTTCCGAATGGATGCTGAAGAAAACGGAAACGAGTTCGGAATTGATACAGAGCGCATCGCGATCTGGGGCCAAGGAACAGGTGGTTACATCTCTTTGGCGGCATCTACGCTAGATGATTACACTGATATCCTACTTCCTAAGTTCACTTTGGAGAACGATGGAAGCCCAATCCCAATGGTTATCGAGCAGGTGAACGGAGACATCTTCGGAACATCTTTCGGTGTGAATCCACTTGACAATGATACGCTATGCTACGTAAACCACCCAGGATACGATTCTGATTTCGGAGTATGCGTGAACATGGGGGGGGCACTTGGAGACATCTCTTGGTTAGATGACACAGATGGCCCATTCATCTCATTCCAGTCGCCCTCAGATCCATTCGCTCCTTACGAGGAAGGAATCGTAATTGTGCCAGGTGTAAACCTACCTGTGGTTGAGGTTCAGGGTAGCTACCTTGTTCAGCAGCTATGTGCTACACTTGGAAACAATGATGCATTCGCGAATACTGACTTCGGTGATCCATTTACTGCAGCTGCTGACGAAGACAACGACGGATACGATGGTCTATTTCCATTCGTTCGTCCAGAAGGATTCGAAGCTGATACTGCTCCATGGGAATTCTGGGATCCAGACAACAACCCGAACAGTGCAGCTGGTTTCGCAACAAATCCTGACATGACGGCTGAGAAGGCTCGCACATTCATCGATACAATCCAGGCGTACGCTGCGCCTCGTATGATGTGTGCATTGAACCTTCCTGACAACCCATGTGCTCTTGGAGCTCCTGAGAACGACCTATGTGATAACGCGATTGACGTGAACCCACTATTCGGTCAAGGAGAAGATCAAACGCAGATGTCTGATACTTACACGAATGTAGGTGCAACTGCTGAAGAACTAGATTTAGGATTCGACTGTTTCGAAGACAACAACGGAGAAGCACCAAGTATCGAATCAACTGTATGGTTCACATTCACAGGAGACGGTGAGTGGTACAATATCTCTACAAGCGATTGTGGTGGTACGGCTGAATTCTTCGAAGGTGACACGCAGATGGCGATCTACGAAGGTCCGTGTGTTGATCTAGGTCCTGTTGCGTGTAACGAAGACATCGATTTCGATAACAGTGACTACTACAGCGAAGTATTGATCGAGACTACGGCTGGTACTGAGTACTACATCATGGTAGACGGTTACGATTACACTGCATTCGGAGCTGAGCCTGCGACTGGTGACTTCTGTCTAGAAATCACTCAGACTTTCGTAAACATCGAAGAAGTGAATTCAATCGGACTGAACATGTTCCCGAACCCAGCAACAACGTCATTGAACTTGACTGCTGATCAGAACATCGAGTACGTTGAGATCTTCGACATGAACGGACGTATAATCGAAAGCATCAACATCAACGCAACTCGCGCAGAGATCGATGTTGAAGCTTGGAACACTGGTGTTTACACTGTACGTGTGCAATCAGGAAACTCAACTGTAGTAGAGCGCTTCGTGAAGAAGTAATCACTACGATAGATGATATGAAAAGGCTGCCTTCGGGTGGCCTTTTTTTTTAGGCGCTACGCGGATTGCGGAACGCGGTATCAATGAGTAAAGGTTCGGACGCCGGATGCCGGACGCCGGGATATGAATACGGATCGCGGAACGCAGATCGCGGTAGGGCTACACTTTGTGCCTGAGGACAGGATCTAGGGAAGGAATGTGCTGTGAAGTACGAAGACGTTAATAAACTGTACCTAAAGCCTAACGCCCAAGGTCTAAAGCCTATTTCGAAACAAGCAGTCTTACCCTCTTCTCCATCTCCACATTCATCGGATGACGTTCATCCAATTTACGTGTAAGTTTTTCTCTCCAGCGGATGGCTAGGGAGCGAATGACATCTTTGTCTGGGTGTGCGATTTCAGGAATGTGTCCGAGGACGGTGATGCCTGAGTATTTGGCAATGATCTCTTCGGTAGAAGGAGTTGGAGTTCCGTTAAAGACTACGCCAGCGATCGGAATACCGCGTTGCTGAAGTACTTCGATGGAAAGAAGCGTGTGATTAATTGAACCAAGGTAATTACGGCTCACAAGAATCACAGGGATATCCCAGACCATCAAGAGATCAAGAATGGTTTGGTCATTGTTCAAAGGCACATGCAAGCCTCCGGCTCCTTCGATGATAAGCGGGCGTTGGTTGACCGGAAGATTAATTTTAGCTGGCTCGATACGCACTCCATCTATCTCGGCTGTAAAGTGCGGAGATGCAGGAGTGGTTAATCGGTAAGCTTCGTCAAATATGTGGAGGTCATCAGAGATTAATGACCTGATTGTTTTGCTATCGGAGTTGTCTAGGTCTCCAGATTGTACTGGTTTCCAGTAATCTGCCTGGAGTGCTTCACATAGAAGAGCTGAAACAATTGTTTTCCCTACGTCCGTCCCAATTCCAGAAACAAAATATTCCATCGAGTAGATTTAAGTTCAGTTTGTTCGAATGTAATCAAAGATGTCGAAGATGGCATCAATTTCCGCCTTCGAATTAAAGGCATGAAGACAGATTCTTAGCCCTTCCTGTCCTTCCGGAACCGTAGGTGAAAGAATCGCTTTCAGATCATAGCCTCGTTCTGAAAACGCCTGTGAGCATTGAAGGGTTGCACCATTACCACCAACCGAATAAAACTGCACCTGTCCGCGGTTCATTGTCGCCTCTTCGAAATGCTTTGCGCGCATCAAATAGTGCTGAATGTTTTCACCCAATAACTCGCGCTGCTTCTGTGCTCGCTCCCATCGGCGCAGGCCGTGGAAACACAATTCAGTGAGAAGCGGAGAAGGTGCTGTGGTGTAAATAAACGGACGAGAGAAGTTTGCTAGGGCTTCTTTGATTGATGTTTTTTCTCGCCTATCGGCGGAACGCGATTCTCGCTTCTGAACTATAGCGGCCCCTTGAATTCCGAAAGCTTTTCCAAAAGTCTGAATGCGAACATTTACATCTGCGATGATATTCTGAGACTCAGAAGTACCAATGCCATGCTCACCAAAGAACCCATTGGAATGTGCTTCATCAACGATCAAGGCAAAATCGATTTCGCTCTTTAATGCTGAGATAGCCTCAAGGTCAGGTGAATCACCATGCATGCTAAAAAGCCCTTCGGTAACAACTACACATTCCCCTTCGCTTCGATTCAATTTCATTCGGAGATCCGTTAGGTCGTTGTGCTTGAACGACCACGCTTTTCCGCGAGAGCGAAATAAAGAAGAACGAATACTAGCATGAATGTGCTCGTCAAACAAAACAGTCACGCCAAGATCAGATAGCATGGAAAACAAGGCTTGATTCGCTTCAAAACCAGACTGAAAGAAAGTGGCCTCATCTCCTTGAAAGCGCTCCGCAAGATAGATCTCGAGCGCCCGCAAGCGAGGGTAGTTGCCGGTTATGCTGCGAGAGGAAGAAGCACTACTTCGATCTGCTGAAAGGCTAACCTCCTCAGCACCAAGACCGAGGTAGTCATTGCTCGAGAAATCAACGGCAGGAAGCTCGTCGCGCAACATACGCAAACGGTCTTCTTCCCGTCGTTTTTCCAAGGCATTTTCCAGAGCTTTTAGCATGCAACGAAGATAGGGAATGGTGGACGGTTGACGGTTGACAGTAGACGGAAATTCTTCTGGAGAGGATCGCGGAATGTAAGATCCGGATGCCGGGCCAGATTATGGACACCGGGTGATGTAGGCCTGAATTACGGCTTTCTACCCACCGCGTATGGCAACTCCTTCACATTCCCATTTTGATCAACCAAAATGTACCTCGTTTGAACTTCAATCTTTACTTCGGGTTCTGTTTCGGCCACCACTACTTCCTCTTTCGGTTCCTCTTTTGGGCGTTCGATGAAGAGACGCACTTGGAGGTTGTAGGTGTATTGAACGGCTGGTTCAATGATTTCTGGATTGATCACGAAGTCGAAACCGTTGTAACCTACCTTATTGTAGTAGACCGTTGAACGTTGCTCAGCGGTAATGGTCTCTACTTCATCGCGCTTGCGTTTTTGGATGGCCTCGATTCCTGTCTTCACTACGGGCTTGTAGTTCACGTAGCGTTCAAGAGGAAAGAAGATTCCTTGACGATCACTTGTTTGACGCCATTCTTCTCCTACCGGAATACCAAGGTCTTGAAGTTGCTCGATACGATCAGAAAGCACAGCCATGGCTTCCATGCGCAGGCTGTCGTAGAATGCACGGTGGTTTTTTACGTAGTAGTCAACCTTGATGAGATCATAGATTTCGTTGATGGCAGCTGCCGTTACGATACGGTCCAGCATAGCAGCATCCGTGAAATGGACGTGTAGGTTTTTCTGGATTTCGAATCCAGCAGGGATCTCTGTGTAGTTTCTAGTGAAGAGCTTCTTGGTCACCGTCACTTCATAGACCGGAACCAAGCTCAACATATCTGGAAGAATGTCTTGCTCTCGCAGGCCTTCCTTCATCATGATGTTTCGGAAGCCCTCAATACGAGCAGAAACCAATGAATCAGCTTCAGCTGCGGTTTCTCCCATTTGAACAACGTGGAAGATGGCTAAATATGAATCAGCTTTCACGTTGATCAGTCCGTTAATATCGATCACCATGTGATCTTGATTTGGCTGAGCGGCCTTCGGGTGGGCCACTTGTTGTGCTTGTACAGCCCAACGGCTCGTTTCGTTGTAAAGGATGTTTCCAGAGGCTTGCGCCGAAAGGAGAGGGGAGATCGCGATCAAAACGATCAACAGGAGGAGCTTCTTCATATTAGTGAATTTTGGTGTTCCGTACACCGCATTCACTGGAAGGTTCATTTCACCTTCACACGAAGCTCAATTTCTGTGACCGGCTTTTTAGAATTTGAGTACAGCTTAATCGTGCGGTACTGCCAGCCGATTTTTCCTTCGGTGTCAAATGTGACGCGCACTTCAGCACTTTCACCAGGAAGGATAGGCTCCTTTGGGAAGAATGCCTTCGTACAAACGCATTCTACATCGTATTTCGTGATGATCAGGGGGGCATCGCCGGTGTTGTTGAATGGGAAAACATGTTCGAGTTGTTCCCCTTCTTCGACTTTGTCGAACTTATGCACCTTATGGTCAAAAGAAAGCTCCGCTTCCTGCGCGAACGTAAGAGCGGAGCTTAAAAGTGTGCATAGTATCAGAACAGTGCTTTTCAGCATCTGATGATTACTTGTTTACAGGTGCGCCAGAAGCTGTCTGCTTCACAGGAGCTCCAGCTCCAGACTCAGCCTCTACTTTACCTTTGATACGGATCACCTTCGTAGGCTCATTCACCGCGTTGGAAGTAATCGTTACCGACTTGTTGATAGGGCCGATACGCTTAGTATCATACTTCACAGAAATCGCAGATGTCTCTCCTGGGTTGATAGGTGCTTTGTCGCACTTAGGTACCGTACATCCACAAGATCCTTTACAACGAGTGATTGTCAATGCGCTAGTTCCAGTATTTGTTACTGTAAACTCACATCCACCGTCAGCTCCCTGTGGGATTGTTCCGTAATCGTGAATTTCTTTGTCCAGTGAGATCACAGGACCATTAGTTACTTCTTGTGCATTTGCAGTGAATCCTACTGCAAGAAGGAAGAAAAGGGTATAAAGTACTTGTTTCATGACGTTGTTTTTCGGTTTGCAACTTGTACACTTCAAATCTAACGCCAAATTTTTCAGATGGTTCGGGCTTTAACAAAACATTAACAGCGGGGTGCGGTGGGTTGCGGAATGCGGGGGAGTGGAATGTTGAGCGTGGAATGTGGAGCGTGGAATGTGGAGCATGGAATGTGGAGCATGGAATGTGGAGCGTGGAATGTGGAAAGTTTAAATTCAGTCCACAGTCCACGGGTATGTTCGAATAACTGTGTCTGTTTATTAATTCTCAATCCAAGGTTTTATCCGTTCTGGGTAATTCAAGAGAAGGTCTCGTTGTA
>JAKVAX010000017.1 GCA_022447625.1 Flavobacteriales bacterium
TGAAGACGTTTTCCTGTTTTTATCATGGTGATTTTCCGCTTAAAAGCGGTCAACCTATTTCAGGGAATGACAGAATGTGGAATGAATGAGTTGTTCGTGGACTGTTGACTGAAACTTTCGTTGCGCCTTGCGCAACGCTCTTGAATGAAGACTACACGTAGAGATTGCCCCGTGGGCAATCTGGTGGAGATAGTTCGTGGTTCGTGGCTAGTAGTGAATGGTGAATCATTATTCATTAATCACGATTCCTGATTTATTATTCTAACCCGTCCACCACGATCCGAAATCCGCGATCTGAGTTCCTCGTAGAATCTTTCGTCCAATCCCTGTAGATTTTCCTTTTTCCTTTCTATTTTCGCGCTCGAATTCACGTAGAAAAAAGATACCAATGAGCGTACTTGTCAATAAAGATTCAAAAGTGATCGTACAGGGCTTCACAGGAAGCGAAGGAAGTTTCCACGCAGGCCAAATGATCGAATATGGAACGAACGTCGTAGGTGGAGTTACTCCAGGAAAAGGCGGGCAAGATCACCTTGGTAAGCCAGTTTACAACACTGTAGAAGACGCAGTGAAAGCTACAGGAGCAGATGTATCAATCATCTTCGTTCCACCAGCATTCGCAGCTGACGCGATTCTTGAAGCTGCTGACGCAGGAATCAAAGTAATCGTGACAATTACAGAAGGTATTCCAGTAAACGATATGGTTCGCGTGAAGAAGTACATCGACCAACTTGATTGTACGATGATCGGACCTAACTGTCCTGGAATCATCACTGCTGGAGAAGCGAAGATTGGTATCATGCCTGGATTCATTTTCAATCCAGGACGAATTGGTATCGTTTCTAAGTCGGGCACATTGACTTACGAAGCAGTTGACCAGATCACGAAAGCGGGTATGGGACAATCAACAGCCATCGGTATCGGTGGTGACCCAATCATCGGAACGACAACCCTAGAAGCTATTCAGCTTTTCATGGACGATCCTGAGACAGACGGTATTGTTATGATCGGTGAGATTGGTGGCGACCTTGAGGTGAAAGCTGCACGTTGGATCAAAGAGCACGGTACAAAGCCGGTAGTTGGATTTATCGCAGGCGAAACAGCGCCGAAAGGTCGTACAATGGGTCATGCTGGAGCGATTGTTTCTGGTGAAGAAGAATCAGCGCAAGCGAAGAAGAAGATCATGCGTGAATGTGGAATTCACGTGGTAGATTCTCCTGCACAAATTGGAGCGAAAATGAGTGAACTGATCGCTTAGAACGCACTTCGTTTCCGATTTCCGATGTTTATTAGTGTTGGCTGAGATGAGAAATCTCAACCGAACGTCATTTTCTAAGACTGGCCGGTCCTTCGTTATTCTACGTGTTTCTTAGAGGGGGCAACAAACAGGCTAAAAATGATACAATCCCGAGTTGTAGGCCATAAAGTAGAGGTCGTAACAGAAGGTCTTTGGGTAAAATTGAATGTAAGCAAGCTCAACAGAATTGTTGATTCATGGCGAGCTTTCGGTCTAGCAAGGTGCTCGTTTGATTTGCAGGGAAAAGTGTCGTCCAAAACCTGTGCGTTGATTCCGAATGTTTAGCTCGACAATTAGGGTGCTTCATCGTCTTTGAATAACGCTTCCTCATGCACTTCTTGACGCATGAACACCTGTGCGCAATCCCTATCAAGACAACGAATTCAACTTTTTTAACACGGTTGAGCAACTATTTGTGGGTCAGGGTAGTGTTTCAAATAGACGCGTGTGCATGACGATTTATCCCATTGACTTTGGCATTGTTGTTTGCACTGCTTGATCCACTGGCCTTCCTAAAAGTTAAACCTGGAAAGGTATGTAAGGAAAACATATCTCTTCTTCAAAGCAATCATCCGTTACTTCCAGATGACCAGTGATTGGGGCAAAGAAGCCCCGATACCTTTCTTCTTGCTAGGCCGTAATCTAATTTCTGGTAAGCAAAAAGCGAGACTAGAATGCTTGTAGATGACCACAAATGCCAGCCAGAAGGCGACTAAATTCGTTTTTAAACCTAAATAATCGAGGAAATGAACAATCTAAATCAAACGTCAATAAATACCTTCAGGTGGTGGAAGCCGTCAGGGTTTTCTGCGGCTACCGATACCTTTAGAGTATTCACTGTAGTTATGGTCATGATGATGCTCACGGTAACTTCTTATGCACAAACTACTTTCAATGCGCTCATCGATGATGATTGGTATAACCCTGATAATTGGACAAATGGCCTGCCAAATGAGAATAACGCTGCTTACATTGAAGGTGGCTTGGAAGTTAACTTTACGGAAGACATGAGTCTTAATTATAATCTCAGTCTGCTAGAGGATGCAATACTAAACAACTATGCTAATCTGACCATAGGAATCTCCAACGCTCTAAGTGTTTTTGAATCCGATGCTTCATTTAATAATTACGGGGTGCTAAATGTCGAGGGCATAATGTATAATTTTTCCACTGTCTACTTAGAGAACGAAGTGAATGTAAGCGGGGTAATAATTAATGCGTACACAGGTTTCCCGGCGGTGTTATGTAACAATGCGAACTTAACGGTTGATTCAATAGGTGAGGTGCAAAATGAAGGCATTTGGCATAATGAAGCTACCATGAATAACAATGGTGAGATGTTGAATGCGGGCTACCTTTTGTTGTGTGGTGCATGGACAGGTAATGACCCTTCACCTTGGGCAGGAGCAGGATACATAATCAATGAGGGTTGTGATGATTTTCCGGAGTGCCAAGAATTACAAGAATATTTAGTCTCAGCCGTTGTTGGCTGCACTGACGAAACTGCATGTAACTACAATCCTGAAGCGATAATCGATGATGGAAGTTGCTTAGAGGATATAGATAATGATGGTATCTGCGAGGATTGTGAGAATTTTGAAATTATTGTTGTCGATTGCGATTGTGAGTTTTTCGACCCAGTCACCTATACTGTGTTTTTTGTGGAGGTGGACGAAGAAATGTGCACACTGATAGAGAACTGCAATTGTGAATGTATCAACGACATTGATAATGATGGTATCTGCGACGAAAATGAAATTACGGGTTGTACAGACCCTGATGCGTGTAATTATGACCCGAGTGCTACCGATGATGACGGATCATGCACAGGTGAAGTCGTAGTGTATCCGGTAGAAGGGAATATGTATCCTGAAATTCTTGATGCAACAACCTACATATACTCAGAGACTGCTGGAAGTGCTTATGAATGGACATGCGATGGTGGAACTATCCTATCTGGAAATGGGACGAATCAAGTGGAGGTTTTATGGGACTCAGTAGATATTGGTCTTTTGTGCGTGACAGAAACTACATCTGAACAGTGCATTGGAACCATGGTTTGCATTGAGGTGTATCCGTCTACTGTCGGAGTAAATGAGTTTTTATCGCTGGAGGTGGAAATCTACCCAAACCCAGCATCAGAATATGTTACCATCAAATGGAATCAATTCATGGAGGGCGTGACCTATCAACTCCTGGATTCAAGTGGGAAGTTAGTCCGCCAAGGAATTATTCAAAAACAGGATGTTCGCATAGAAACGTCTGATTTAGCTGCGGGTAAATATGTGCTGCGAACAAAGAAAAATAGTATGGTAGGTGGTGACATTATCTTCTTAAAATAGAAGCAGACTATCTAAAAATGAAAAGGGAGGCTCAACCTCCCTTTTTTTGTTTGCTATAACTTCTCATCAATTCTTTTTACCCATAATTTAGAGAGCTTGTATGCGTTGATGGGCTTATTTTCTCATGATTTCAAGTCCTCGTTTTTGTTTCCATGTTGTTGAGGTAAAGTCAGGGATTTGAACAGCGGAACTATTTTGGGCTACAGAGAGTTCAGAGAGGGGAGTAATGGCGCTCCAAAGTATACCGTCATAAACATTCAGATCGAGAGCTAATCCTTTGTTCAGGCAGTCAATCAGACGCCACATCATAATGAAGTCCATGCCGCCATGACCAATGCTTTTCGCGCGGGCTTCGTCGCCCATCGTCTTCCAGAAAGGGTGCTTGTAACGCTCACGGTATTCTGTATAGGTCGCATCATCCACCCACTGGTGCCAATCCCATGTTGGACCATGGTCGAGGTACAGTTTCGACGGGTAGCCTTGATGAACGGCCTTCGTACCGCAAACGGTATTAATACGTGAATAGGGTCTTCCGGTGTGAGTGTCGAATTGCAGCATGATGGTCTTCCCACCAAAGGTGCGAATCAAGGTCGTGTTTATATCCCCCTGAGCAAACTGCTGAGGAAGCTCGGTTCCCGCGGTAGCGGCAGACAAGGCGGCCTCACGCGAACTCATAGAAACCAAATGACTGAAGTAATCGCCACGTCCAATATCAAAGTACATCGCTACAGGACCTAATCCGTGCGTTGTGTAAAGGTTCCCATTGCGGTCTTCATGATGATACAAGCGCCAACGTTCATGGTAGTACTTCTCATCAATCATCAGCTGACGTAAGTCGTGAATGTAGGCACACTCGGCATGGGTCAAATCCCCAAACACACCTTCAGAGATCATCTGAAGCACCCATAATTCTTCGTCGTTGTAGCAGCAGTTCTCCAACATGATGTGGTGCACCTGCTTCTCCTCAGCCAACTGAATAATTTTCCAGCAATCCTCCAGCGTATATGCCGCCGGAACTTCCGAAGCCACATGCTTCCCTTGTTCCATGGCATACAAAGCCATCTCCGCATGCAACTCCCAAGGAGTACAAATCACAACGAGATCAACGTCTTCACGCTCCACCACTTGCTTCCAACCCTCAGGTCCTTCCGCGATAGCTTCAGGAAGCACGGTTTGCTTACCGGCCAAGGCAATGAACCCTTCGGCCACCTTCTCTTCAGAAAGATCACAGATGACACTCACATTGGCCTGTCCGTTCTTGATTAATAGCTCGAACATATCAAGCAAGGTCTTCCCACGGTTCCCGATCCCAATAACCGCCACATTCACGGTTGGAATCGGATCCACGGCCAATCTAACGGCACTACCCGTGCCCTTGGTTTCATTCAATAATTCATTGAGTTGATCGGTCGGGACTTGCGCCCCCGTCGGAAGAGAGAAGAATGCGCCTAGCCCAGCGCTGAGCTTAATAAACTCGCTGCGTTTCATAGTATTGGTGTACTTGTTCGTTAGCTGAGTCACGAAGTTAGTGATTGAGAAGTGAATTCAACTCACCCTTTGGAGGGATTGCAGATCGTGGTGGAACGTTGAATGTGGAATGTTGAATGAAGGAGTTACTCGTGGTTCGTGGACTCTGGACTGTGGACCGTGGACCGTGGACTGGTTGTTCGTTGCGCCTTGCGCAACGCTTTATCGCTCCTATTGTATGTAGAGATTGCCCCCGTGGGCAATCTATTCCGCGCGAGTTCGTGGTATGTAGTTCGTAGTTAAGAATGACCCAATTCAAAATTCATTAATCACGATTCATTATTTATTATTCCTTGGGCGCAAGAACGACTTACGCCCTGCGCCCTAAGCCATACGCCCAAGAGTCATATCTTTGCCCGCCATGCACAAAGTCACCTTAGGAATCGGCGGAAATCTCGGACAGCGAGAGTTGTTTCTTTTGTATACAAGGAAGCATCTGGCGAACTATGTGGGTGCGCTAATAGCGGAGAGTTCGATTTATGAAACAGCCGCTTGGGGAATGGGGGAGGCGCCTGATTTTCTAAATCAAGTGGTGATCTATGAAACGGCGATGACGGCGGAAGAGGTCCTGAATGAGATTCGTTCGATTGAACGAATGTTAGGTCGCAAACGATCTGCGACGGATGGGTATCAGAGTCGGACGTGTGATATTGATATTTTGCTTTTTGATGATGAGGTCATTGATCAAGCAGACCTGCTGGTGCCGCATCCTGGAATTCCGAAACGACGATTTGTGTTGGAACCTTTGAACGAACTCATCCCTGATTTCATTCATCCAGTTCATGGAAGTTCGATAGCTTCGTTGTTGGAAGCTTGTGATGATAATACGGAAGTAAAGAAATGGCCCTCCCATATAGTTATATAACGATCGAAGGTAACATTGGTGCTGGCAAAACTTCTTTGGCAACACGCTTGGCAGAGAAGAACAATGCGCGTTTGGTCTTGGAGGAATTTGCAGAGAATCCGTTCCTAGAACATTTCTATAAAAATCCAGATCGATACTCGTTTCCGGTAGAGCTGAGCTTCCTTGCTGAACGATTCAGCCAATTGAAAGAAGTACTTGCCAGCAGAAACCTCTTCCAAAGTGAAGTGGTCTCTGACTACTTCATCAATAAATGCTACATCTTCGCTCGGGCCAATCTGCAACCAGAGGAGTTTGACCTCTTCATGCAGCTTTTCAAAATTGTAGAAAGCAACATCCCGAAACCGGAATTGCTTGTATATCTCTACCTCCCAATCGAACAGCTCCAGGCCAACATCAAGAAACGCGGCCGAACCTTTGAGCAGGAGATCACAGATAATTACCTCAAGAGCATCGACAAGAGTTACTTCACCTTCATGAAGCAACACCGTAAAATGCGCACGGTCATCATCGACACCTCAGACGTTGATTTTGTCAACAATGAAGATGATTTCCTTCGAATGGAGGAGTTGATTCGGGCTCCGTACAAGAGGGGAATTACTCGGGTTAAGGCGTAGGTCCATACTTCTCCGGCGTCCGGCGTCCGTGGGGTGTTGTAGGCTGTAGGCAGTAAGCAGCCTTACGCTTTGCGTTTGAGTTGTGGCATACAGCTTACTGCCTACCGCCTACTGCCTACAGCGAACCGCTAGTCCACTCCCTTTTTCCACTCACCAAAACCCTCGTTTCTCTTGTGAATTCTCCTTCTATCTTTGAGATTGTAAAGATGTGCTATGAGTAAAATGACATTCGGAAAAACAGTGTTCGCTTCACTAGTAGGAAGCGCACTTTCATTCTTGGCAGTAGGACTGCTGTTGATCTTCATCGTAACAGCGATGATTGGGGCTGCGATTAGCGGTGCCATGCAGGATATTGAAGGAGGTAAAAGTGTCTCAGTCAAAGATCAATCTGTTCTTCACATTGAGTTAAACGACCCAATTGTGGAGCGTGGGAATGACAAAGACTTCAAATTGAACTTAAATACATTCGAGCCTGAGGTGAGCTTGGGACTGAACCATATCCTAGAAGACATTGACGCGGCAGCGGGAGATGATCGTATTGAAGGGATCTTCCTTGATTTGAGTGGTGTGATGGGGGCTCCATCAACACTTCAGGATGTCCGCCAAGCGATTGTGAAGTTTAAGGAAAGCGGAAAGTGGGTAGTTTCTTACGGAGAAGGATACACACAAAGCGCTTACTACATCGCTTCAGCTGCGGATGAGGTTTACCTCTACCCAGAAGGACAAATGGAATTCTTCGGTCTGTACACAGAGCTGATGTTCTTCAAGAATATGTTGGATAAGCTCGAAATTGATGTGCAAATCGTCCGTGGTCCGGGTAACAAGTACAAGAGTGCTGTAGAGACCTTTATGTTGGATGAAATGTCGGAACCAAACCGTGAGCAGGTCGAGGCTTTCCTTGGTGATATCTGGAATCAGATGGTCATCGAAATGGGCGCTTCACGTAACCTATCTTCTGATCAACTCAACACACTAGCAGATAACCTTGAAATCGGATTGGCAGAAGAGGCAGTTTCAAATGGCTTGATCGATGGTTTGAAGTACCGCGATGAGATTATTGATATGCTGCTTGAGCGTTCTGGACGAGCCATAGAGGAAGAAGAAAAAGAAGAAGGAGAGGAAGAGAAGAAACGTAAGTGGGATTTCTCCGATGATGGAGAGGTTCGCTTTGTGACACTTCAAGATTACCACTTCGCTGGAGGTAAAACGGACTTCACGGAGGTGGAAGAGCCTTCTGACGATGAAGTAGCAGTTGTCTACGCTGTAGGTCAGATTGAAAGTGGGGAAGGTGATGATCAAACCATTGGTTCTGATCGAATTGCACGTGCCCTTCATGATGCTCGTTTAGACGACGATGTGAAGGCAGTGGTGCTTCGCGTGAATAGCCCGGGCGGTTCCGCGCTAGCGAGTGACGTGATCTGGAGAGAAACACAATTGATCAAGGAAGCAGGCAAGCCATTTGTAGTTTCCATGGGAGACCTAGCAGCTTCAGGTGGTTACTACATCGCCGCAGGAGCAGACAAGATCTACGCTAACGAAAATACCATCACAGGTTCTATCGGTGTATTCGGCATCATTCCGAACATGGAGAAGATGTTTGAGAACAAGATCGGAATTACTTTCGATCGCGTGAGTACCAACGGTCACGCAGGAATTCTGTCGGCTACGCGTCCACTTGCTGAAGATGAAAAAGAGTGGATTGATGAAATGATCGTCGACGTTTACGATGAATTCTTGCAGCGTGTTGCCGAAGGAAGAGGCATGACAACGGCAGAGGTTGATTCCATTGCTCAAGGTCGTGTTTGGTCTGGAACTGCGGCTAAGAAAATTGGTTTGGTTGACGAGTTTGGTGATCTAGAAGACGCTATCGCGGAAGCGGCTGCGATGGCAGAGATAGAGAACTACGAAGTGAAAGATCTTCCGCGCATGGTAGATCCATTTGAAGAGCTATTGAAGGAATTCGGTGCGACAGCCCAAATGAATGCCTTTATTGAAGAAACAGGAGTGGATGCTGTGTATATTGATCAAATGATGCAAGTGAAGAACATGGCTACCGGCGAAGAGATGATCCAAGCACACATGCCGTACTTCTTTGTGATCAAGTAATCGTGAGAAGGAAATTAATACTAAGCGACCTCGGTCGCATGACTGAAAACGCGTTTAAGGAAGCTAATAAGCTTCCTTTTCGCATTGTACTCGATAACATCCGCAGCGGAAACAACATTGGTTCGGTATTCCGAACGGCTGATGCGTTTCGTCTGGATCAAATTGTACTGGGAGGAATCACCGCGAAACCACCCCATCGTGATATCTCTAAAACCGCTATCGGCGCTGAGAGCAGCATGGCCTGGAAACACTATGAAGACTTGCCTGCACACCTGCGTTCAATGCAAAAGGAAGGCTGGAAAATTGCCGTGATCGAACAGGTGGAAGGATCAACGATGTTGGAAGACTGGAAGCCTTCCTCCGATGATAAGTGGGCCGTGGTGATGGGGAATGAAGTCAAGGGGGTAGCGCAAGAAATTGTTGACCTCGCAGACTTGGTCATTGAGCTTCCTCAATTTGGCACCAAACATTCTTTGAACGTTTCCGTATGCACAGGTATCGTCGTGTGGGAATACATGCGTTGCACAGGACTTTCGAGTTTAAATGTGTGATAGCTCGACGAAAGTGTTATTTTTGAGAGCATTGAGACCGATCCGTTACATAGTATTACTGGCTTTCGCCTTGGCGTCAATGCCTTCTTCTGCTCAATTTTTCGATAAAGACAAGTGGGAAGACAACCGCCATCAACTGTCGATTGGATTTGGTGCATCAAACTTCCTAGGCGAACTCGGAGGGAAGGATGCTATCGGTACCGATGACTTTCAAGACCTTGAGTTGAGTGAAACCCGTTGGGCGGCCACAATAGGCTACAAATACACACTCTACAAGCAAATCCACCTTCGCGGAGACTTCAGTTTCCTCCAAGTTCAGGGAGATGATAAATTGACGGAAGAACCTTTCCGAAACAACCGTAATCTCAACTTCCGTTCGAACATTTGGGAGTTCGCCTTGATGGCGGAACTAGAGCTTCCTATCAACAAGAAGAAAGGACACATCTACGACATTAAGGGTGCGAAAGGCTGGCGGTACCGAGGAAGTAGTTTCTACGTTTTTGGTGGGCTTGGAGTTTTCCACTACAATCCAAAAACACTCCTAGATGGCCAGTGGATTGAACTTCGTCCGCTAAGAACAGAAGGCCAAGGATTACCAGATGGCCCAGATGAGTACGGACGTTTCTCCATGAACATTCCGCTTGGTCTGTCGTACTCTATGCGCCTCTCACACCAAATGAGTTTTGGAATTGAGGTCATGTACCGCTACACTTTCACAGACTACATCGATGATGTGAGTACAGACTATTTCGATCCAAACGATATCCAACTATACGTCGGTGGCGACGAAGGGGAAGTAGCCTACTACCTCTCCAACCCAGCCCTAGGCCCAGCCCAAGGCGGACTAGGAAGCAACGTCACAGCTCCAGGCCAACAACGCGGTGACCCCACAGATGATGACGGATACATGACCGCCACCTTCAAAGTACACTTCCTTCTGGCTGATCAGTACCAGAACAAGTTCAATCCAAAGCGCCGCAGATATAAGCCGGTACGCCGTGGCCGTTCACGGAAGATTATCTTCTAGGAGTGGACTGTGGACCGTGGACCGTGGACTGAATATTCGCTGCGCTTTGCGCAACGTCTCTTTCTTCTATAACGATGTAGAGATTGCCCCTTGGGCAATCTGGTTGAAGGGAGTTCGTAGTTCGTAGTCTTTGGACCGTGGACTGTGGACTGAATTTTTGTTGCGCCTTGCGCAACGCTTCTGACTATTATAATGATGTAGAGATTGCCCCGGGGGCAATCTGAATGAAGGGAGTTCGTGGTTCGTGGTACCTAGTTCGTAGTGAATGAAAAATCACAATTCACTTATCACGATTCATTATTAATTATTTCGGTTCAACGCATACTGCCTACAGCTTACAGTAACACAAAAAAAAGGCCCCGCTAAGCGAGGCCTCTTCATATCGTTGGTTCTCTTTCTTAGAAAGTGAACTGGTCTTTGTAGTTGCGGAATTCAAGATCCATCTTCGCTTTGTTGGCGAGTGATCCGTCTTTCTCTACTGCTTTCGCTAGGTTGCTCACTACGTCAGCTCCTGTGTTGTTGCGAGCAGCGATGATCGCACGTAGGTAATCAGCCATTGCTGAATCGTCTCCTGAAGCATCCATTGTAGACTGTGCTCCTGAAACGTCACCGTTCAATACCTGTGCTAGTGCACGGTTGAATGTGTTGTTGTTACCCATGTTGCTGATTGCTGAATCGTAGTCACCAGTTTGGATCATCACGATTCCTTTGTTGTAGTTCACTGCTGAACCTGCAGCAGAAGCTCCGTTGAACATCTCCATTGCTTTCTCACGGTCTCCTTCAAGACGAGCGATACAACCAAGGTTGTTCATTGAAACGGCGTTGCTTTCTAGGTTATTCGCTTTTTCGAACTGGCTCTTCGCCTCACCCATCTTGTTCTGCATCATCAAGCAGTACCCTACGTTGTTCGCAGCACGGTAATCGTTCGGGTGAACACGCTCAGCGTTCTCGTAAACTTCTAGCTTGTCGTTCAAGTTTTCGAACAACGTAGCCGCAAATAGAAGCTCTTCGATAGTAAGGATGTCTGGGTTAGACTTCGAAAGGTCGATCAACTCAGCATCAGTGTATCCTTCAACGTCGTAGTTAACTACGATCTGTGAACGACGAAGTGATGGAAGGATGTCTTTTTCAATCTCCTTGTATGTCTTAGAGATGTTCTTGATTTCCTGCTCACGCTTGTTCTTGTCAGAGTACATTGAAAGAACTGAAAGGATCAACTCCTTGTCTTCAATGCTAGACTGCTGCATCAATTCCTTGAATCCTTCCCAGTCTTCACCCTTAGGTACGTTCATGTAGAATGCATCACCGTTTTCAGGAGCGATTTTACGACGCTTCATTTCCTTGGCGATGATGTTGTTCGCAGACTCAGCACGCTCTTGTGCAAGGTCTTCGTTCAACGTGATCTCACCTTCTGGAGATGCGTATGCTTCAACGTTTGTTCCTGTGATCGTGATGCTGTCTTGCTCTGCAGCAAATTTCACGAACTCTGCCATTTCTTTGATGTCTTGGTCACGAAGCTCAGAAGAACGTACGCTTGAAGAGTTGTAAGCGTAGTTTACTGTGGCTTCCTTCGTGTATGAAAGAACACGCTGGAAGTTGTCTTCAGCGATCAAGAACATATCGTCACTCTGTACCAAGTATGGAGTAGTGATGACCCCAGTTCCTATAGGTAGTGGATCGAATGTCGCAGCCTGATTTCCTTTAGTTCCAGAAATACGTAGCTCCAATGTGGAGTTCTCCATTCCTGGCTCGAAAGGAACGCTCTCAGTGTATGAGAAGCTCTTTCCTGCTTCGTAAGGAATCACTTCGTAGTTACCAGCAGCGTCTTCACCTTGGTATCCTTGCTTTGGGTAAGCTGACTCACCGCCATCGTATACCAATACTGGAGTAGCTTCTACTACTACTTTCTTATGGAAGTACTTCTCAGGGAAACGTCCTGTGATGTTCACCTCAACCATGTCACCACGCACGATGAGTGGTTCTGGTTCTGCTTTGGCATTCAATTCTTCGATGTGCTTTTCCATCTTACCAAGGCCTCCACAGGCTGATAGAAGAAGCGAAAATGCTACGAACGAAAAGACTTGAAAGATCGTCGTCTTCATTAGGAAGGGATTTAATTAGGTATTCTTAATTACCGATTCAAAATTGCTGCAAAAGTAACATTACCTGAGGAGTTTGCGAAATAGTTCTCCGTCGGATTTTGTTCATAACAGCATATGCTTCAGTTGTTCCTATCTAAAGGAGGTCACTATTTTTTTCCTTCGAACACGCCCATCGCACTGAATTTCTTGATGCGTTGGTCGATTCGCTTGTCTGCCTTGGTTTTCATCAACTTGCCAAGATGCGCCTGAATCTCCTTTTTCACGATACCAAAGATCGCATCCGGATCTGTATGTGCACCTCCTAAAGGTTTGTTGATGATTCCATCAATCAATCCGTTAGACAGCATGTCTTCTGAAGTCAACTTCAGTGCACTTGATGCTTCCTTCTTGTAGTCCCAGCTTCTCCAAAGGATAGATGAACAAGATTCTGGAGAGATCACGCTATACCATGTGTTCTCCAACATCAATACACGGTCACCAATTCCAATTCCCAAGGCACCGCCAGATGCACCTTCACCAATGATGATACAAATGATCGGAACACGAAGATTGATCATCTCAAACAAGTTGCGTGCAATCGCTTCTCCTTGTCCGCGCTCTTCCGCTTCTAGGCCTGGGAATGCCCCTGGAGTATCAATAAAGGTCACCACTGGCTTGTTGAATTTCTCCGCCAACTTCATCAGGCGAAGTGCTTTGCGGTATCCTTCTGGATTCGCCATTCCGAAGTTACGGAACTGACGCATCTTGGTATTTACACCTTTCTGCTGTCCAATTAGCATGACTGATTGGTCACCAATCATTCCGAATCCACCCACCATCGCCTTGTCATCTTTGACAGTGCGGTCACCGTGGAGTTCAACGAAATTTCCATCAGTGATGGCTTCAATGTATGATAAGGTATAAGGACGTTCAGGATGACGTGAAAGCTGAACACGTTGCCATGGAGTCAGGTTCGTGAAGATCTCCTTGGTCGTCTCTTCTATCAGGCCTTCCAGCTCCTTCGTACGGCTGCTGATATCGCCTTTGATCTGGTCTTTTTCACTGAGCTCGCGAGTTTTCTCAAGCTGCTCCTTTAGTTCCTTGATCGGTTCTTCAAAATCGAGGTAGATCGCCATATGCAAATGGTTAGACCGCGCAAGTTACGAAACCCATTCTTTCTCGCGCAATTCGAAGTCTATGAATGAATAGTTATGTACTTATTGCCCACGTTCACGTAGAAATGTAATCAGCTTTTGAACGGCTAATCCCCGATGTGAAATCAGGTTCTTCTCGGCCTGTTCCATCTCAGCAAAGGTGCGTGTCTCTCCCACAGGAGTGAATACAGGGTCATACCCAAATCCTTCTGAACCACTTTTCGCTTCCGTGATAGCGCCTCTACAAATACCTTCGAAGAGATGCTCTTCACCATCAATAATCAAACAAATGGCCGTGCGGAACTGGGCTGATCGATCTTCTTTGCCTTGTAACTCAGTCAAGAGCTTCGCCATGTTGTCTTCTGCTCTCTTGGCCGGACCAGCATAACGCGCTGTAATGACTCCTGGTGCTCCGTCTAAGGCATCAACTTCAAGGCCGGTGTCGTCTGCGAATACATTGACGTCGTATTTCTCTGCGATGAACCGCGCCTTGATTTTCGCATTCCCTTCAAGGGTAGGGGCGTCTTCTGGGATATCTTCCGTGATCCCAAAGTCTTGCAAAGTTCTGATGTGGTAAGCATCCCCTAACATCTGCGCTACTTCGATGCGCTTGTTTTCATTATTCGTGGCAAAAACGATCTCTTTCATTTTCGAATGACCTTTCCGGTGATGGTTTCTTCAAATTGTGGATTGAACTCCACGTTTTTTGGGACTTCAAATCTATCTAGTGCTGCTTTCATTTGGCCATAGAGGTTATCAACATTTCTCGCAGAGGCCTCGATGACTAAAGTAACAGCACTGCCTAGGGTCGCATCAGGTCTGCCGATGACATAGAAACGTTCAGTGATCAACGTACGTAGTTTCTCCTCAATGACTTCTGGCTGCAATTTGATGCCACCTGAATTAATGATGTTATCAGCACGCCCTAACCAGGTGAAACGATGTTCATCATGAAGATTGATCACGTCTGTGGTTTCAATCGTGCCAAGATGTGGCGTTTCTATGATGAGCGTGTTGTTTTCGCTAGCGCGGAATCGGACACCCGGTAAGGCTTGGAAAGAAGTACTTAATTCAGGAGATAGTTGTCTGGCTGCAATGTGTGTAATGGTCTCCGTCATGCCATACGTTTCAAAAGCTCGGACAGGTGTTTCATTCAGTGCTTCGATTAGTTGATCAGAGGCCGGCGCTCCTCCAATGATGAGCGTCTTAATGCTCTGGAAAGCGGGTGCTTCAAGTGAACACTCCACTTGCATAGGGGTCATGGCTACGAAGTCGAACGACGCACTTAATCCAGCCAGCGGATTTGAGCTAGGTGCAGTTACGTGCACATTCCATCCAGAATCAAGCGCGCGGTAGAGCATCATTCGTCCTGCAATCTTTGATATTGGCAAGCACAACAACACCTCAGCTCCTTCATCAATTTGAAAGAACGAACGTGTCATTCGAATGCTTTCCTTCACCGCTTCGAGTGAATGCGTGATGACCTTTGGTTGTCCGGTAGAACCGGAAGTGCTGATCTCCAGGTTCTTCTGATTACGCCAATCTTGAAGCGCAGCATTGATTTCATTGACAAAGCTGTCGTCACCAGACAATTCTTCAGTGAGAGGATGGATGCGTTGGTTATGGAAGATCAGTTTGGCCATCAGAAATCAAATTTCCATGATGCGTCGCCATAATGCAAGGCAGCATTCTTGACTTCCAGTGGTGAGTCAATGTTATTGTGGAAGAGACGTCCCGTCCCCAAACCTTGTGGTAGCGGATTTCCAGAGATGGCACACCATTGTGCAATGGCATTGAGGCCAACGTTTGATTCCAGTGCAGAAGTTGCCCACCATTGGATCCCACGCGATTCCGCGCTAGCGACAAAAGAATCAGCCACCCCCAAACCACCAATAAGACTTGGTTTGAGGATCAGGTACTGCGGCTTGATTTTGTCAAGTAGAGTATCAATATCCTCACAGTTAATGAGCTCTTCATCCAGTCCGATGGGAATTGGCGTAGCAGCGCATAGTTCAGCCATGGCCTCGTGCTGCCCTGCTTTGATGGGTTGCTCAATAGAATGAATATCGAAAGGGGCGAGGTCAATCAGTTTAGACAGCGCATTTTCTGGCGTGTAGGCTCCATTGGCATCCACCCGCAATTCGAAATCAGAAGCGGGATAGCGTTCTCTAAATTTTCTCAAGAAATCAAGTTCCAATTCATGATCTCTCGCGCCAATCTTCATCTTGAGGATGGAAAAACCTTCAGCAACGAGGCGTTCAATTTGAGTGAATAACCCTTCGTGATCGTCCATCCAGATCAACCCGTTCATCGGAATGTCTTGTTGTCCATTTGTAAAATTAGAAGGGTAGAGTTTGTATGGATTGTCGGCCTCATAACTTCTCACACAACACTCCATTCCGAAGCGCAAAGCAGGAAGGTGTTGCAGCCATGACGAATCGAATTTCGCTAAAGAAAATCGTTCGGTGTAAGACTGCAGGGTCTGCTCAATCTCGTCTTCGCGATCGATGCTGAGTGTGGGAATAGTAGAGCATTCACCTAAGCCTATGCGCCCCTCGTTATCTTCAAGGATGAGAAACCATGAAGGTTTTTGCATCAAGGTATTCCGCGAAGTCTTTGCGGGAATTTTAAAATCCAGATCCTGGCGGATCCATCGGAAAGTGGGTTGACTCATTTGCGTCCTGAAAGTGCGTTCAATAGTAATTCAACAGGACCGGCGTCAAAACGTTTAAGCCAAAGTGCTGCGAACAAGATTGAACCGACCGAGATCAAGATACCAAGGATAATCACGGTCTGGGCACCAAAAGTCTCAAGACCTGAAAGGAGCAGCCCTGCACAAATACCTCCAAAAGCTTGGAATACCAGCACGGAGTACTTCATTCGACCGAATCGACGGAGCGTGATGAACAGCGGGTTTCCGAGGAATCGATCAGACACCTGAAGGGCGATATTGAAGAACATAATACATAATCCTGTTCCTCCAATGAGGAAGGAAGGAAGGAGAAGGTGTAATGCAGTAATTTTCGTGAATGGGTTGTAATCTGAAATCGCTCCTGTTGAGAGCATACGCTCGAATACGAACTCGAAGGCAAAGGCAACGAGCACAAGCACAAATCCAAGGATAATCTTAAAGTTTCTTCTGCTCGCTCGAAGGAAATCAGTACGACTGTAAATAGTTCCTACGATCATGAAGAAGAGCCAAGGCATGACGCCGTAGTATCCGTCTCTGACGTAATACTTAATGGTACCAACAGGGAGTTCCTGCCAGGGAACCAAGTTCGTTGGATATTCCGTGAAGAGGTTGAATACTGCAGCGGCAATGGCAATGATTGCGGCTAGGAAGTACAAGAAGGTGGTGTGCAACGGAAGAAGCACCGCCAGAAGGATAGAACCAATCCCCAATAGAACAAAGAGGTTTGTGGGCCAAATGAGGCTCATGATCAATCCGAGGACAATGAAGAAGAAGCCGCGAAGGGCAACGTACTTCTGCACTTGTTTGATTCCTTGGTAGGTAGCGCCGGCAATTCCAGTGGCAAAGCCAATGAAAAAAAGGAACATGGCAACGGCCCCGTCATAGAAGAGGTGAAATTGATCTCTCAAAAAGAAATCGCGGTTTTGGCCGATCTCCAAGTGATAACCATAGTACATGATTAACGGGAGAACGAACGCGAATGAAAGATCGATACCTGTGATTCGAGCTTGTCGCATGATTTCCTGTGGCCATAACAAAGGTAATCCATTCCCGCAATGGGAAGGTTTCCTCTGCTTATCAATAATATCTAGCTAGTCATAACGCAATACTGCGTTTACATAGATAAGAAGAATCCCTTGTTATCCAAAACGTTACAGCATTGCAGCAACGAAAAGTAATAAAGAGATTCCAAACGTCGAAAGCGCGATTTTCTTTAATTCAGAATCGAGCTGCTGCGGGTCTTGTGTGCTAAAGACTTTCTTCAGGTGCACTAAATGCAGTGGCAATGCTGCCATACTAATCCACATCCAAGGAGTGTAGCTGAAGAAAATGAGGTAGCTCAAGAGACTAAGCCAACCCCCTGTAAACAATAGAGTGTGGTAGATTTTGGCACGTTGAAAGCCCATCATCACCACCAAAGTGCGTTTACCAGAGGCCTCATCGTTCACATGATCGCGCAAGTTATTCAAATTCAATACCGCGGTAGATAGACACCCAATAGTCGTTGCGGGAAGAAATACATCCCAAGAAATATCTCCAGCGTGTAAGAAGTACGTACCGGCAACACCGATCAATCCAAAGAATAACAAGACGAATAAGTCTCCCATCCCTCGGTAACCGTAGGGATTTTTACCCGCAGTATATTTAATAGCCGCCGCAATTGCTCCTAGTCCTAGAACGATGAACAGGAGCGGCAGTGCCATTCCAGAACGTCCGTTGAATGCTACGTAGACCAAAAGAAGTCCAGAAACCAAGGCCAATACCGCATTGAGGATGATGGCGTTGCGCATTTCTTTCTTGGTGATTAACCCAGCTTGCACCGCACGTCTCGGACCAACCCGTCCTTCGTTATCGGCACCATTCTGACTATCTCCATAGTCGTTGGCGAGGTTGGATAGGATCTGTAATAAGATGGTGGTTAACACCGCGAGCCCTAGGATAGGGAAGAAGCCTTTGTCTCGATCTGCCACCAATGCACTACCCACTAGAACTGATGATAATGAGAGCGGTAACGTACGTAAGCGCATGGCTTCTATCCAGTGTTTCATTTGCTTAAGATATTGAGGTGTCCCTTAAATTCTGTAACTTAAGAGTCATACTATGCCCGAAGTAAAACCTACATTAGACTTGGGATCTGCCATTGTGTGGTTCGATCGGCCAGATTTGGTTTGTGTTTCTGTTCGCACGAATCAACAAATGACGGTGAGTGAAGCATCACAAGTCATTGAGTGGACAACAAGCATTTCCAAAGGTAATAAGTACAAAATGCTTTACATCCCAGAGCAAGGGGCGAATATTAGTCCTGAGATCCGCGAAACCCTTGCAGATCCATCCCGTGCCGAGCGTGTGATTGCAGATGCAATGGTTGTTTCAAACTTCCCTCACCGCCTTCTGGCAGACTTTTACCTCCGATTCAACAAGCCATCGGTACCGACGAAATTGTTCTCGAATGAAGAAGCTGCCAGAAGGTGGCTGGAAACAGTTTGATCATGGGAATTTCGGAAACTTCTGGAAGTCTGGGTCACGCTTCTCAAGAAAGGCATTCTTCCCTTCGTGTGCCTCTTCCATCAAGTAGTACATCAAGGTTGCGTCGCCAGCAAACTCCATCAATCCGCGTTGTCCGTCGAGCTCTGCGTTCAAACCGCGCTTGATCATACGGATCGCCAATGGGCTGCGCTTCATAATTGTCTTACACCAATGTACTACTTCGTCTTCTAGCTCTGCCAATGGTACTACCTTGTTCACCATACCCATCTTTTCAGCTTCTACGGCAGAGTATTGCTCACATAGGAACCAGATCTCACGCGCTTTCTTCTGCCCTACGTGGCGCGCCAAGTAAGAAGAACCAAAGCCAGCATCGAAGCTACCTACTTTTGGTCCAGTCTGACCAAAGATCGCATTGTCAGATGCAATGGTGAGGTCACATACTACGTGTAGAACGTGCCCACCACCAATGGCATATCCATTTACCGCAGCAATCACAGGCTTAGGTAGGGAACGGATCAACTTGTGAAGATCAAGTACATTCAAACGAGGAACTCCGTCTCCGCCAACGTATCCACCAACACCTTTTACATTTTGATCTCCTCCAGAACAGAATGCTTTGTCACCCTCTCCTGTAAGAACAACTACGCCAATGTCTCCGCGCTCGCGCACGATTTCCATCGCGTCGATCATTTCCATGTTCGTCTCTGGCCGGAATGCGTTGTAAACACGAGGACGATTAATCGTGATTTTGGCAATGCCTTCGAAGAATTCGAATCGAATGTCTTCGTACTCCTTAATGGTTGTCCAATTTCTTGTTGCCATTATATCTTGATTCGTTTTTTACTTGTTTTAAATGCTTGTTTCAGCACTTCATCGCTTGCGACATCTCTAGTAAAAACTTCCAGGATGGCGCATTGTTCTGAGGCGTAGAGGCTTTCTATACCTTGCTTCAGTTCCCTGCGATCTGAGGCTGAAATGTATGTGATTCCAAAATGCTTAGCGAGGTGCGAAGCATCTTGTGCGTGGCGTGTTTCGAAGACCGTTTCCAACGCTGCAGTACTCGACGGTCCGTCAATGATGCGGAAGATATTTCCGCCTCCATTATTGATGAGAACGATCTTCAGATTCGAAATGTCTTGTTGATGCCACAATCCATTGACATCGTAGAGGAATGAAATGTCACCACTGATGAGCGTCACTACTTTGTCAGTGGCTACAGCCATTCCTGCAGCGGTGCTGGTGCACCCGTCTATTCCACTGGTTCCTCGGTTTCCGTAGTAAAGAATGTTTGAACGTTGCTCGAACAGTTGAATGTAGCGAACCACGCTGCTATTCCCCATCTGGAGAATACTGTCTTGAGGTAGCGCCGGAAGCACATCTTTGAAGACCTGCAGGTCACTCCAACCAGATTCTTCAGCAATCGATTGCTGAATCGCTTCCAGTTTCACGTGGCGATCATACCACCTCGCATGGTAATCACTAGTCACCATTTCCGCGCTAGCGAGCACCCGGAAAAACTCAGAAGGACCGCAGCTTAACACTTCAGAAAGCTGTTTAAAGGTGTCCATGATTCTTCCGTCTTCATCAATGTGCCAATGTCCTTTAAGCGGTGTTTGGCGCAAGAATGCTTTAATTTTCTTCGAAATAATCTGACTTCCAAAAGTCACGAGTAAATCGGGTGCGAAACCATCGTGTTCACCGTTTTCAAGGGTCATCAGCAAACGGTCAATGCAACTGATGACTTCTCCTTCGGTGCAGTTAGACGTTGTCTCTGTAAGAACAACTACGTTTTCGCGGTTGGCAATCGCCGCCACAGCTTTTGTCAAGTCAGGATTCGGGAGATGATGCCCGGTGATAATCATGATCTTTTTAAAGCCAGCTAGCTGTTCCTTTAGCTGGGTTTTCTGTGACTCGGTTAAGTGAGCCTCTGAAGGCTTTCGTTGAATGATGTTCGGTTGACTATCAGGAAACTCCACGAGTTCGTAAAGCGGCTCGCGCAACGGAATGTTCATGTGTACAGGGCCACGAACTCGACCTAGCGCCGTGAGCATGGCTTCATTGATCATACGCTGGTTGTGCCATTTGACATCAGCGTGATCATCATCTTGTCTTAATTGAACGCTCTTACGAGCATGCAGATCAAGCAAGCCTTGTTGACGAATCGTTTGTCCGTCACCCTGATCTACCCATTCCTCTGGTCGATCAGTCGACATGAACACCAATGGTAGATCTTGATAGTGAGCCTCAGCCATGGCTGGGCCATAATTGGCAGCAGCTGTACCAGAAGTACAGACGATACCTACGGCTTGTTGAAGTTCTTGAGCTAAGCCTAATGCAAAGTAGCCAGCAGCTCTTTCGTCAGGAATAACGTGGCAGGTAATTTCTGGATGATGGTAGAAAGAAAGCGAAACCGGCGCGTGGCGTGATCCAGGAGAAATCACTACATGTTGAATGCCATGGGCGCTTACTATTCCTATAAGGTCTTGAATGACCGGTTTGTCGCTAATCATTCGGCGCAAGTTCTACAATTTTTCAATGGGACTCAAAAGGGCATTTAGCTTATGCCTGGTTTCATCCCATTCCTCGTTGGGCAGCGAGTCAAAGGTAATGCCGCCCCCGGTATATCCTAGTATTCCATTGGAATAGACTTCGAAGCATCGAAGGTTCACATAGAAGTAACTATCTCCTTGGTCATCGTGCCATCCCAAATATCCTGTGTACCATTTGCGATCATGGTCTTCTAAGGCGGTGATGGCTTTGTACGCTGTATCTAAAGGTGTTCCACACACGGCAGGGGTGGGGTGCAATAGATCTAGGGTACGTGAAATGTCATCTGTTTTAAAGCGCAGCTCACTGCGAATATGCTCAAGATCGCCAAAACGCACTGTTTCCGGACGACTAATTCGGAGCTCTTCTGCACCGCCTTCTTTGAGTCGAGCCTTGATGTAATCAGTCACGATTGATTGCTCAAGCGACTCTTTTTGTCCCCATGGAATCGTATCATCTTCGCACTTGCGCGTACCAGCCAACGACATCGTCTTGAATCGATTACCATCTGCAGAAACAAGAATTTCTGGGGTAGCTCCCATCCAACATCCTGCATCAGGATGGTAAAGACAGTATACAAAGGTGTTGGGGTGATTCGTTTTGAGGCTTTGCAGCCAATCAGCGCTTGGCTTCAAATTAGCCTTGAAGGTAATCGTTGAAAGCACCACCTTATCCAGGTCACTTTCAATGATCTGCTCAATGGCCTTTTTAATCTTTCGTTGGTGGCTTAGCTCTTGGGTTTCGCTAGCGTGGAACGCCTGAAGGCTTTGAAATGAGATGTGAAAATCAGCAAGGTCAAACGCGACTTTCTTTCCATTGAATTCAATGTGCTTTTCCGAAGACTGGAAGGGGGCGAAAAGAAAGTTCCCTCCAGTTCCGGCAGGGTCAACCGTGAAGAATGAGTCTTCGTGCGGTGGACTCCAGATTACAAATGGCGCTGTTTCTTCGCTCATATTCTTTAACTCCGCGCAACAATCATGACCGTGAGGCGTGCAGTGGCAATCAACTGGTCGTCTTCATCAACAATATCAATGTTCCAGACGTGCATTCTACCTCCTTGATGAACACAGGTAGCTTTACCTGTAACTAATCCATCTTTTTTACCTCGGAGGTGGTTTGCGTTGATTTCAATCCCAACGGCCGCTTTCTTCTGTTCAGCAACGAGGAAGTGTGATCCTACGCTACCCAGGGTTTCAGCTAGCGCTGCGCTTGCTCCACCATGTAACAATCCATAAGGCTGGCGTGTTCTATCGTCAACAGGCATCGTGCCTTCAACATACCTTCCTTCCACCTTGGTGATTTCGATTCCGAGGTTGGTGCCGAGACTATTGGCGCTCATTGCGGCTAAGGTTTCAGGTGTTGGCTTATTTTGATCGGTCAAAGCAGTATTTTTGCCAAAGGTACAACGGAACAGCTATGCCAGAAGAAGTTTCATATAGGATATTGATCACAGAAGACGAACAACCACTTCGTGAAGGATTGAAGCTCAATCTGGAGCTCGAAGGCTATGAAGTCATAGAGGCCAGCAATGGTAAAGAGGCTTTGGATGTTTTTCGCAATCAAAAGCTTGATCTCGCGATCATGGACGTCATGATCCCTGATATCGATGGGTTTAACGTCTGCAAGACAGTTAGAATCGAAGGGAACAATACGCCCATTCTTTTCTTAACAGCGAAGGGAAGCAGTGCCGATCGAGTAGAAGGACTAAAAATAGGGGGCGACGATTACCTATCTAAACCTTTCAATCTGGAAGAGCTTATGCTTCGTGTTCAGAAGCTGATTGTACGCCGAGAGCCGGGGGCAAGTCCGATTAGCGAGATGGAAGAATACACCTTTGGTGCAAACAAGGTGAATTTTAAAACCTACGTGATCACAGATAAGAATGGAGCACAACAGAATTTAACTCAGCGTGAGATTAAGTTGCTGAAGTTATTGATCTCGAAAAAAGACGAAGTGGTGAGTCGAGAAGAGATCTTGGAAACGGTTTGGGGCTATGATGTTTACCCGAGTACGAGAACCATCGATAACTTCATTTCGGCTTTCAGAAAATATTTCGAACCGAATCCGAGGCAACCCATCTATTTTTTCTCCGTCAGAGGAGTAGGATATAAATTCTCGCCTCGATGAGAAAAAAAGTTTTCCGATAGAGGCAACCACGAAAAAGATTATACGTCTTTTTAATAGTTGCGCAGTTTCCAGGACTGCGTTGGTTTCAAAATTTTCCTTGCAGGTTTACAGAAAGGGGTTCAATACGGACCCTTTTTTGCTGCCCTAAAGTCAGCTTATTTCATACGAACGTAGATCACCTTTTTCGTTTCGAAGAACTCATTCGAAAAGTAGTTAGATAGCTGATATTCATCAACTTCCATCTTTGACTCTTTGATCTCTTCGCGAAGATCTCCCCCCTTTAAATAGAGGATTCCATTGGGAAATGGGTTCAGGTGTCGGTCTAAGAATTTGCCTTTGGTCCATGGAAGGAAACCGGCCAAGCGAGTCACGGCGCGTGACACGATAAAGTCATATTTCCCCTTGTGATTTTCTGCTCTTTGCTGTTCCGCGCTAGCGTTTTTTAGACCTAATTGATCAATAATATCATTCACCACCTTAATTTTTTTTCCAATCGAATCAATCATATGGAAATGAACTTCGGGGTAAAGAATAGCGAGTGGAATGCCAGGAAATCCACCTCCGGTTCCAATGTCAAGTACTTTGGATCCGTCAGCAAATGGCATCACCATGGCAATACCAAGGGAATGTAAAACGTGATTGATGTAGAGTTGATCAATGTCTTTTCGCGAGACGCAATTGATCTTGTTGTTCCAATCTGTAAAGAGCGGACCAAATTGGGCGAATTGCTCCTTTTGTTTGGAAGTGAGGTCGGGAAAGTGCGCTTCAATAAGCGTATGATCCATGATCAGATAGTATCCTTCGTGTTCTTCATGATTTGGTAGAGGAAGTCACGCGCTCGGAAAAGCTGCGCTTTCACAGTACCTAATGGAAGATCGAGTTCTTGCGCGATCTCGTCGTACGAGTATTCTTTGAAGTAACGGAGCTCAATCAACTGACGGTAACGTGGTTTCAAGCGTGTTACGACTTCGCGCATACGCTCTACACGTTCCTTCTTCTGAAGTGCTTCAATTGGATCTGGCTTGTTATCTGAGATCGCGATTTCCATCTCGTCACCGTCTTCATTTCTGAATCCGCTGTCAAGAGAAAGGGCCTTGATCCGCTTCTTACGGATGAAGTCAATGGCATTGTTTGATGCAATCTTGAACAACCAAGTTGAAAAGGCGAACTGAGGTGTGTACTGCTTCAGGCGTTTGAACGCTTTACCGAAGGCTTCGATCGTCAAATCATCAGCATCTTCTTTGTTGTTCACCATTTTGAGCAACATGAAATAGATCGACTCACGGTATCGCTCCATGAGTTCCGCATAGGCACGCTCATCTTTATCGTTCAATGCACGTTGAACGAGTTCGTAATCGCGTTTTGCCTTGTCAGATAAGTGTTTACTTACTTCCATGTTCTCGGTTTGGATAGCAGGTTCCAGAGCCATAGTGCAGGGTTTATGATCCATAGGGCTCCTTCAAGTACTGGCATTAAAATGGTCAGATCTTTCTGCTTTGTCTTCACAAAAGACCCTCTAAAAGTAGCCAAATGCACGATATACCTTAAGGTAAGGAGGGAGCCCACTATTAATAATTCACTGTGTAAAACCGCTAGAAGTACCGCTGTCACCCACATAAGCATGAACGAAAGAGGCCAAAGACCAAGGATTAACTTGATTCCGAACTTGTATTCGGTAGCGGTGGTAAAATGCCTTCTTTTCTGATGGAACCATGATTGCCAAGTGCTTTTAGGTTCCGAGAGAACGAAGGTGTCTGGATCAAGTGTCACATGTGTATTTTTCTTCTTAGCAACTTCACTAATGAATAGATCGTCGTCACCAGAGATCAAATGCATGTGGTTCTTGAAACCAGAGTTATCAAAGAAGGTCGCCGTTCGATAGGCCATGTTTCTTCCTACTCCCATATAAGGTGCGCCTACCAGCGCATAGGAGAGATATTGGATAGCGATTTGAACGGTGTCAAAGCGAATTACTTTATTCAAGAACCCGCTATGAGGAGCATAGGGGGAAAAGCCAAGAACTACCTCCACATCTTGATTCGTGAAAGGCAGCGCCATCTGCTGTGCCCACGACTTACTGTCGGGAATACAGTCGGCATCGGTCAGAAGAACGATATCGTTTTTGGCGGCTTTTATACCCATTGTCAATGCAAATTTTTTCCCTCGCATTCGTTGAATGTCTTCATTCAACGCCACCACATGAAGCTTTGGATAACGAACCTGATATGCATTCAGAGTCGTTAAGGTATCATCCCAACTGCTGTCATCAACGATGATGAGTTCGAAGTCTGGATGATCTTGCTCCATGAGCAGTGGAACGAGGTCACGAAGGTTCTTCTCCTCGTTCTTTGCGCAAATTACAATGGAGATAGGGGGGATGCGTGTAGGTGTAAGCCTATCGCGCCATAAGGATAGTCTGATAAAGATGGTCAGATCATAGAGCAGTTGTATCAGCACCATCGCTAAAAACGTGATGCCTAAGGCTTGTTGAAAGCCATTTTGCTCATTCCACCAGTGTAGGATCTCTTCCATCAGTTGAGTCGAAAATTACTAGATGCAAACCCAAAGGGAAAGAGAAAAGGCGGTCCAAGACCGCCTTTTATGAACATCGTATATGTTGAGGATTAGTGTCTGATCAACAACTGTCCTGTCATTTTCGCATTGTCACCTTCGGCACGAACGAAGTACCACCCTGTAGGAAGATCTGCCGTGTTCAGCTGAACTTGATTATCGTTCACTACTGATTGGCTGTGAACGATTTGTCCAACTGCATTCAATACTTCCAAACGATCAGCTCCAACTGGTAGCTCGATAATCGCGTTTTGGTTGGCAGGGTTCGGGTAAATCTTTAGCTCAGAAGCTTCAAGTGAACCAATACTCAAGTCTTGAGTACAGAAGTCTACATTGTCTTCATCTGTGAACTCACCTCCAGTAGCGAAGGTTTGTCCGAGGTGGTTGTATAGTTCATATGAGCCTTCACCCCAACCACAACAGATTCCGTCTCCGAATGCGTCGAAGATGGTGAAAGTGTAACAACCTTCTTCAATGCATAAGTTCACTGTGACCAGTTCTCCGTCTGCATCATCAGCGTATGGACCACCATTGTAAACTACTTGGTTGTTCGCATTGCGCACTTCCCACGTAGTCTCAGAACCGTAATCATCTAGTGTAAGCTCAAGAACGTAATCCAATGTTGGGCCTGTATTCGCTGTGAATTCAAACGTCGCCGAGTTATTCGTGTTGTTTTCGTCGTTCTCAGCATTAGGACCTTCGAGTACAACTGTGATTTCGTTGTTTCCGTCTTGAAGGTTTGCGGCTGGTAGTGCTACGGTTGTGCTAGCAAACTGCTCCAATGTTCCCGTCCAAGGAATCGTCTGGATTAGCGTTCCGTTCACGTAGTACTCAATAGTGATTGAGTTTACTGTTGTTGTTCCCATGTTTGAGATGACAACACTCGGGAAAGCAGTGTTTCCACAAACGACTTCATCAACACCTGTGATCGCGCCTGCTACTACATCGTAAGCCAGGGCCTCGAATCCTTCTGGGTACCCATCAAGAACAGTCGCTCCTGTGTTCAGCGGATCCAACCAGTCACGTAAACGTGAGCTTGGTGAGTTACCATCCCAGCTAACACCGAAACGTCCGTACCAGTCAGCGCCACCGTTATTCACGCTTCCGTTACACGCAGCGAAACCTCCGTAGAGCTGTCCGATAATGCGGTGGTTCTGATCGAATAGAGGTGATCCAGAAGATCCACCTTCTGTAACTCCATCTTCCCATTCATCGATGTACCATACAGCAGCTCCTGCTTGGTTCGCATGGTAAGGATTGTCTTCGTCGAAGCAAATCTTCTTCACGTCTCCTGATGGGTGGTGAATACCTGTGGTATTCTGCACTGTTTGCTGGTCAGAATTGTCCCATCCTGCGTACTGCACGTTGAAGTCAGCCGGAGGAGTTTCGTTCAATTCAAGAAGAGCCATGTCACTACCTGCGCTGCTTGCTAGAAGAGATGATCCACTGACACTTTGGTTGGTAGGCCCGTTAGAACCGTTGCAACCTGCTGTTTCGTGGTTGAAGTAGAATACCCAGTTGTTGTTTCCACCTAGACAGTGGTTCGCCGTAAGAAAGTAAGGCGTGCCATCTTGAGCGGTGTTGTTCACCAGCGCACCACTACACACAGCAAACCCTCCGCTCACGATCAGCGCTACTGAGCGGCTTTCTGTTTGCCACATGTCTCCTTCCGGGCAGTTTACATTGATATTACATGCACCAGAATTTCCGAAAGGTCCACGGTTTGTTTCTGCGCCGTAGCCCACCATTGAGCGGTATCCATGTACAATGGTTCCTACTTCAAGAATACTTTTCCCTGCCACGTCAGCTGGTTCGTAAAGCTCGATCACAGCTAAATCGCCATCGATCAAACCTACACCGAAGCCGCCGTGCGGTTGGTTACTTTCACTTGTATATGATCCTTTGAAAGCAGAACGGTCTTCATTCCAGATGAAGAGTTTTGCTCCGTCGGCCAATTTGAAACGGTTGAAGATAAAGCTGATGCTTGTTGCTTCAGGACATTCAATGGCTAGTTGCCATAGGGAAGCTCCGTTTTCAAGTTCAATTGTGTTACCTACTTCATTGCGATCAAGCGATACTTTCCATTCTTCACCGAAGCGGTATGGTGCTTCTTTGTATTGGTCAGTCACTTCATCTTGGTTGCGCAGGAGTTCCAGGTCTAGCGCCCCCGTGCTGTAAGTATCGATCGCTGCGCGATCATAGGATTTTTCGTGCCAGTTAAATGGCGATCCACCGTGTTCGATCTGAGCTGTTACTCCGAAGGTCAAACAGGTCATTAAGAATGTCAGGACAAAGGTTGGTTTCTTGAACATATCAATAGGTGTATACGATCTTTGAGTCATAATTGCGCAGGCGGAGGATTATGGTTCCTTCTTTCCCTGCTCTGATCTTTGAGAGATCAAAAGCAAGAGTATCAGTCAGTAGCCCCCTACAAGTATCTCCATTGTTATTGTGACTAAGTGTCAAATTCATCTGTGGTGGCATGCTTTTCATCATGGCACCATTGGTAAACAAGGTGAACTCATGATCTTCGCATCCTCCAGAATAACTTACAACCAGTTGAAGGATATCCCCACCGGTACTCGCTTCTTTCACTGAGTATTCAGCACCCGTCGTAAAGTCTACGCCTTGCTTAATAACAAGTGGCTGTACATCAAGTTTACTCACTTCTTGAGTTGTTGAAGGCTCCGTTTCAGCCACTGCAGTGGTTTCTTTCTTTGTTCCGCAGTTCAATAGAACTACAGAGAGTGTCAATAGTAGAATCGACTTCATAGTTTCAAATTTAATACAGACCATTGGTATGCAAGCCGATACCTTGGTTGTGTTTATTCCACACCTTGGAGTGCAAACAAGGTACCGAAGATACATTTTGGAGTGATATCAGGCTATCTTTTTAGAGGCTAGAAGCTCTTTCAAAGAGAACATTTCATCGCGTAATCGAGCAGCTTCCATGAAGTCCAGCTCTTTCGCAGCCTTCTCCATGCGCTTCTTGGTTTGTTCCACGAGTTTCTCAAGTTTTTCAGCGCTCAAGTATTGGATTACTGGATCGGCAGCCATGTTCGGTCCTTGTAATTCAGCCTCGCCAGAATAGATCTTACCGCGATCATCCACCAAATCAGTTTGTTCGAATAGATTTTTCCTTGTTTTCTTAATCTGTTGAGGAGTGATACCGTGCTTCTCATTGTATTCCACTTGGCGTTCCCGACGACGAGAGGTCTCATCAATAGTCTGCTGCATACTGTCCGTAATCTTATCAGCATACATGATCACACGTCCATTGACATTGCGCGCTGCACGTCCTGCAGTCTGAGTAAGCGATCGGTTGCTACGCAAGAATCCTTCTTTATCCGCGTCCATAATAGCCACAAGGGAAACTTCTGGAAGGTCAAGTCCTTCTCGAAGAAGGTTTACACCCACCAATACGTCGATGATCCCTTCACGCAACTCACGAATAATCTCGATGCGATCTAGGGTCTTTACTTCTGAGTGCATATATCGACACTTGATGCTCAGACGGTCAAGGTATTTTGACAGCTCTTCCGCCATTCGTTTCGTCAAGGTAGTTACCAATACACGTTCTCCGTTTTCAATCGTCTGTTGAATCTCACCAATCAAGTCATCTACTTGGTTTTCGCAAGGACGTACATCGATTGGTGGATCAAGGAGTCCTGTTGGACGAACGAGCTGTTCAACCACAACTCCTTCAGATCGTTCGAGTTCGAAATCAGCAGGCGTCGCACTGACATAGATGGCTTGATTCAGTAGCCCGTCGAACTCATCGAACTTCAACGGACGGTTATCCATGGCTGCTGGAATGCGGAAACCGTAGTCTACAAGGTTAATCTTTCGAGCGCGATCACCTCCGTACATCGCTCCAATTTGTGGAACGGTCACGTGACTTTCATCGATCACCATCAAGAAATCTTCAGGGAAATAGTCTAACAAACAGAACGGACGTTCACCAGGCTGTCTGCGGTCGAAGTAGCGAGAGTAATTCTCAATACCGCTGCAGTACCCCAGTTCTTTCATCATCTCGATGTCATACACCGTGCGCTCTTCGAGACGTTTTGCTTCGAGGTATTTGCCTTGTTCTTTGAAGAAATCTACCTGCTTGACCATGTCTTGTTGAATCTGCCAAATGGCATCGTTCATCGTGTCGCGTCCTGTAACGAAGAGGTTGGCAGGGTAGATATTGACTTCATCTAGATCGTAGAGCTTCTGTCCGCTTTCCGGATCAATAGTCTCTAAACTCTCGATTTCATCGCCCCAAAAAGAAATACGCAGCGCATGATCAGCATATGCTAAGAATACATCCACCGTATCACCTTGTACACGGAAGTTTCCTCGATTAAACTCTGCTCTTGTGCGTGAGTAAAGACTTTCTACTAGGCGGTGGAGTAGTTTGTTTCGGCCGATATACTCACCAACCTTCACTGGAATGACGCTTTTGTGGAATTCCACCGGGTTCCCAATACCGTAAATACAAGAAACTGAAGCAACCACGATGACGTCACGTCTTCCCGAGAGCAACGAACTTGTCGTGCTCAATCGAAGCTTCTCAATTTCTTCATTGATACTGAGGTCTTTTTCGATGTAGGTACCAGTTACTGGGATAAATGCTTCAGGTTGGTAGTAATCGTAATAACTCACGAAATACTCTACCAGGTTATTCGGGAAGAACTCCTTGAACTCGCTGTACAGCTGCGCCGCTAGCGTTTTGTTATGCGACAAAATCAGGGTAGGGCGCTGTGTTTCCTTAATTACGTTAGCTACCGTAAAGGTCTTTCCGGAACCTGTAACCCCAAGAAGGGTCTGGAACGGGACACCTTCGTTGATGCCTTGAGAAAGTTCTTTGATCGCTGTAGGTTGATCTCCAGTTGGTTGGAAATCCGAGACGAGGTCGAAGTTCATAGGGTGAAAATACGTCTTTCAACTGTGGTTTAGAAGAGGATTCCAAGGCGTAACGCCGAATGAATACCAATCGAGGTGTAGTCCGCCTTAAAGGTATAAGGAGATTCGCTTCCAACGATGTTGATGTGGTTACCAACCCAAGGGATGAATCCTAGGTTCTCTTCCCAGAACCCGATGTTTGGTTCTGGGCCGGTGGTGGCAGTCCCGCTCACTTGACCGAAGGCCAATCCGAAGCCAACCAGCGTGAGATCGATTGACCAAGCATCATTTACCACCCATTGAACTCCATATTGCAAACCGAGTACACTTTGGGTCCATTTGCCTTCAGCGGTATAGGAGGTTCCATCGAATTGATGTGTCACACTGGCATCCCAAATATGGTGTTGGAAGTAACCTGCGATGTAGGGTTTGGTGGGTTGTGTTCTACCTTTTCGGGTATAGAAACGATAGGCGAGTTGACCGCCAATCACTTGCGCTTCACTCCTTGAGAGCTCCCAGCCTGTTTCAAGATTGTTGAATGCCATGTTCGGACCCGATATCCTGGGTCTGTAGGTGGCCGTGAGTTGCCAAGAGAATTGTTTGTCGCGTACTTTCTCAAAACTGAATGAGGCGGTACCAAAGGCTGCTGAAGCCACATTGACTTTCGCCACACGGATTTGTGCAGTCGAAGAGAGTGCGAATAATAGACTGAATATGAGAGCAAGACTTCGTTTCACAGGAGAGGTAAGAAACAAAAAAGGACCGGATACTCCGGTCCTTTTAATGTTTTATTCAGAGGGAGAATTACTCTCCTACAACTTCGAATGTAACGTCTTGAGTAACGTTCTTGTGAAGTTTCACTTTCGCTATGTACTCGCCAAGTTCCTTGATGCTATCTTCAGCGATAGAGATGCTACGACGGTCGATTTCGAAACCGGCTTTGTTCAATGCTTCTGCAATCTGAATAGAGTTTACAGAACCGAAGATCTTACCGTTCTCTCCAGCCTTCGCACCAATGCTAAGCTTGAGAGCACCCATCTTGTCAGCAATACCCTGTGCTTCCGCAAGGATTTTCTCTTCTTTGTGAGCGCGCTGACGCTGGTTTTCTTCTAGGATCTTCTTCGCAGACTTCGTTGCAACTTCTGCCAATCCTTGTGGGATGAGGTAGTTACGAGCATAACCCGGACGTACGGTAACGATTTCGTCTTTGCTGCCGAGCTTTTCAATCTCTTGTTTTAGAATTACTTCCATTGTCTCGGGTTTTATTATTTCAACATGTCAGCAACGTATGGCATTAAAGCCAAGTGACGTGCTTTCTTGATTGCCTGAGCCACTTTACGCTGGTACTTCATAGAAGTTCCAGTCAAACGACGAGGAAGAATCTTTCCTTGCTCGTTGCAAAGCATCAATAGGTAATCTGGATCTTTGTAATCAATGTACTTGATTCCTGCCTTCTTGAATCGACAGTATTTTTCGCGCTGAGTCTCAATTTGAATTGGATTCAGGTAACGGATATCTCCTTTCTGTGCCATGGTCTTCGGAATTAAGCTTCTTTAGATTCAGTTTTCTGATTCTTCTTCTTGTTGCGACGGCTTTCAGCGTACTCGATATGGTACTTGTCCATACGTGTAGTCAAAAAGCGGATGATGCGCTCGTCGCGACGGAATTCCGTCTCGTACGGACGAATGCCTTCACCTGGCAATTCGAATTCAAGAAGATGGTAGAATCCAGTCGTCTTCTTCTGGATTGGGTAAGCCAGTTTCCGAAGTCCCCAGTTCTCTTCATGAACAACTTTTCCTCCGTTGTCCTTGATGAGTCCTTTGAACTTGGTCACTGTTTCCGCTGCCTGCTCCTCAGACAGCACGGGAGTCATTATGAAAACAGTTTCGTAACGGTTCATTGTGTATAAACTTAAAATTGGGGTGCAAAAGTACGTCTTTTCTTAAGAATCTGCAATACTCCTACTGTGGTTCCGTCCAAATAGTCAATCCATTGAGGCTATAAGAGGAAACCGGATACCCAAAAGCATTGAATGCTGTGGGTGTACAACTACCGTCTTCTATGCAGGCAAAAAGGTCAATGAGCGTTTCAAATTTATTGAATTCAACGCGAGGCGAACTGTGTGCTCCGAAATAGGTGTATTCGCTGCCCAACTCTTGTATGATGCGCTCTGTGGATGCTTCATAAGCAGGAAGGTCATTCCCTGGGAGGAAGGCATAGAGTGTTCCATTGTACATGAAGTCACCCGCAAAGAAGTACTTTCTATCACTGTCAACAATTGCCACTGATTCTGGAGTATGGCCAGGGATGTTCCACAGAGAAATCGTTCGTTCTCCCAAATCAATGGCTTGTCCATCACCCCACCACTCATTCACGACGACTTCAGAAGGACTAGAGGCCAAGACTTCTTGGAAGGTAAATTCAAAATTTCCTCCGGCATCCGCTCGCTCATGCAAGTATTCGAGATCAATGAACGCATGTTGATCGAACTCCTGAGTGTTTCCCACGTGGTCAAAATGAAAATGAGAAAAGACCACAGTAACTGGAACATTGGTTAATGAATCTACGAGATGGTACAGTGAGGCCTCGCCCAGACCAGTATCAAACAACACTGCACGTTCATTTCCGGCGATGAGGAAATTGACGTTGTATTGAGAGCCCTGAGGTTCGGCTATTATATAGGTAGCACAATCCACCTTCTCCACAAGGAACCAATCATCGAAGTAGAATGAACCATCCCATGGTCATGGGGTACCTCCTATGTCAGGACAAAAAACTTCAACCGGAGCAGGGGTAGAATCGGTTTCGCAAACCACTGGTTCTGCGTCTTTGTCGCAACTGACGAAGACGATAAAAAGCAAAAGTGCAAGCTTATGGGGTTGACGCATAGTTCGGTAAGCTAATATTTCCGAATGAATTCGGGGGTGAAGAGAGCTTCCGGAAAGGGGATTATTTGTGAATAACTCGGCTTTCTCAACCCAAAGAGCTTCACGATATTTGCATACTACCCCATGGAACAACAATCATTTCTCGTATCTGCTAGAAAGTACCGTCCGCAACGTTGGGAAACCGTCGTTGGCCAGGATGCGGTGACTTCTACGCTCAAAAAAGCGGTGAATACTGGCGAGATTGGCCAGTCATACCTCTTCTGTGGGCCACGAGGAGTAGGGAAGACCACGTGCGCTCGCATCTTTGCTCGCGCCATTAATACGGGAGTCATCGAAGAAGCGGACGCTGCTGCTTCGCTTGATGTAATGGATGGTGGAGACCAAGCTGATGACTGGGCATTCAACATCTTCGAGCTTGATGGGGCATCCAACAACAAAGTAGAAGACATTCGCGGTCTAATTGACCAAGTGCGGATTCCACCTCAGAACGGCAAGTATAAGGTGTACATCATTGACGAGGTCCACATGTTGTCTCAAGGAGCATTCAATGCTTTCTTGAAAACGTTGGAAGAGCCACCACCTCACGCGGTGTTCATTCTAGCAACCACAGAGAAGCACAAGGTAATCCCAACCATCCTCTCACGCTGTCAGATTTTCGATTTCAATCGCATCACTGTGACCGGAATGGTAAATCACCTTCAGAAAATTGTTTCTGACAAAGGAGTTACCGCTGAGCCTGAAGCATTGCACGTGATTGCTCAGAAAGCGGATGGAGCCATGCGCGATGCACTCTCGATTTTTGATCAAGTGGTGGCATTCACCAGTGGTAATCTGACGTATGATGCTGTGACCAAGAACTTGAATGTTCTGGGGCATGACCTCTATTTCCGTTTGACAGATCAGATTATCAAAGAAGATATCCCGGCGGCACTGAAAGAGATCAATGAGGTTGTCAAAAAAGGATATGACCTCCACCACTTCATTAGTGGATTGGCAGGGCACTTCCGAAACCTAGTGATGGCAAAGCAGCCCGGAGTCATTGATCTCTTGGAAGTTTCTGATACCGTAAAAGGCCAATATTCAGAAGTCGCACAGAACGCGGAAATGCCATTCCTTCAGAATGCATTGAACGAACTGCATGAAGCAGACATGAAGTACAAGCAGGCACACAACCCGCGCTTGCATACAGAGCTCTGTCTGATGAAGTTGTGTTCGATCCATCAGCGCATCCGTGAAAAAAAAAAGGCCGCTTTAGCCTAATTCCTATTGTTGGTGCTAAAGTAAAATCAACGGCACCACCCAAAGCTCCCGCTACTGAAACGGCGAGTAATTCCGGTATTTTCCAAACGAAACCCGAACCAATTGATGCCCCAACAGGCCTCATGAACCGTTCGAACGTTCGTATTTCTGAACAGGAGACCTACCGCCTCAATGAGAGCTTGATGAAAAAGCGTCTTGAAGCGGCCAAAGGAAAAGAAGAAAGTCTTCGTCCGACCGACATCGATGAAGATCTTCCTACAGAACCTGTCACTGAAGAGGAAATGGTAGATGCATGGAAGCTCTTCTCAGAAGCGGTGAACACGAGCGGACGACGAAGTCTGTTTGCGACTCTCTCTAGCGAGGAACCACGACTTGAAGGTTTGATGATCAAATTTAAGATCGCCAATGTAGTTCAGGAGAAAGACATGGAACTAGCACGGGGTGAGCTTATGGAGTTCTTGAGAACACGCTTACAGAACTTCTCGCTTGATCTCACAGTAGAACTCAATGCTCAGATTTCCTCCAAAATGAGGTTGTTGACCGAAAGGGATAAGTATGATCAGATGGTTGAGAAGAATCCTGTCCTTGAAGAGCTGAGAAAACGACTCGATCTCGACCTCCGTCAATAGAGATTTCCCTTTCTTCGCGAACCAATTTCAGCTTTGTGTGTTCCTATCCCGTGAATGCACGTAAAAACGCGTTCCCAAACGGCAATGAAACACTTTACGAGAAACAGCTTCCGAGTTGTAGGGCTAATTCTATGGATGTTGTGCTTTGCGTCTACCGCATTGGCACAATCAGGGGTAATCAAAGGAAAGATTACCAACCTACGAAATAACGAGACCATTCCATTTGCAACGGTCATCGTTCAGGGGTCTCAAAATGGGGTAACAACAGATATTGATGGGAAGTACGAGATCACCGGACTAGAGCCCGGGCTCTACAATATTGATGTTTCATTCATTGGTTTTGAGAAGAAAACGGTTTTTGAAATTGAAGTGACCAATGCGCGTGCCGCGTTGATCGATGTCCAGTTGGAAGAAACCTCGGTTGAAATCGAAGCGGCAGAGGTCGTTACCTCTAGTTTCAGTAATCGTGAAGAAGCACCCGTTTCCGTTCGTAAGATTGGTGTGAATGAGGTCAAGCGAAACCCAGGAGGAAACAGAGATATCTCAAGAGCGATCCGAGCACTGCCAGGGGTAGCCAGCACACCTTCTTTCCGTAACGACATTATCATCCGTGGAGGAGCCCCGAATGAAAACCGATTCTACATTGACGGAATCGAAATCCCTAACATCAATCACTTCGCGACGCAAGGAGCAAGTGGAGGACCTGTAGGATTGATTAACGTGGATTTCATTGATGATGTAGAATTTTATTCCGGTGCTTTTCCCGCAGCTCGTGGAAATGCCCTTTCATCAGTCCTAGAATTTGGGTTCAAAGAAGGACGCACCGACAAATTCGCTGCGAATGCAGTGGTTGGTTCGTCAGATTTAGGAATCACCTTTGAAGGTCCAACAGGGGAAAAGAGTAGTATTATCATGAGTGCTCGTCGTAGCTACCTTCAGTTCCTATTTCAAGCACTTGGTCTGCCTTTTCTACCTACTTACAATGATTTCCAAGTAAAATGGAGTAGTCAAATTGATAGCAAGAATAGAATAACGGTTCTGGGCTTGGGAGCCATTGATCAGTTCCAATTGAATACGGAATTGGGGTCAGATACGACTAATGAGGATTTCTTGGAGAACAAGTATATCCTTGACTTCCTTCCTGTGAATACGCAGTGGAACTATACCACTGGTGTGAAGTGGGAACACTTCGGTGAAAATGGTTTAACGACGGTGGTTGGAAGCCGAAATATGCTGAACAACCGTGCATTCAAACACGTCGATAACAATGAAAACCTACCGCTTGTATCAGACTATCTGAGCCAAGAAATTGAGAACAAATTCCGCGTTGAGCGAAAACTATATCTAGATAAAGGGTGGAAGGTCAACATGGGAGTGAACTACGAGTACGCGAAGTATAATACTGATACAGAACAAGATGTGTTCTCTTTCGAGCAAGATACCTTGGTAAGTGTTGACTTCTTTTCTGAATTCGACATACATAAATACGGAGCCTTTGCTCAGGTGAGTAAGACATCGACTGATCAGCGACTGGTGCTTTCGTTGGGATTGAGAACTGATGCGAACGAATACAGCGCAGACATGTCTAACCCTTTGGATCAATTGAGCCCAAGGTTTTCTGCCAGCTACTTCCTAACGCCACAATTGAGTGCCAACTTTAATACCGGGATTTACTACCAGCTCCCGGCGTACACTGTCTTAGGATTTAGAGATAATGGTGTCCTTGCGAATCGCGAGAATGGGCTAACCTACATTCGAAACAAGCAGGTGGTGGCTGGATTGCGTTATGATGTTGATTCTCGAAACACCACGATTTCGGTCGAAGGATTCTACAAAGACTATGACAACTACCCACAGAGTATTGATCGTCAGCTCTCGCTGGCGAATCTCGGTGCAGACTTCGGTGTGATCGGAAATGAGGCCGTGGAGAGCACTTCAGACGGACGTGCCTATGGTATTGAATTCTTATTGCAACAGAAATTATACAAAGGCTTCTACGGCATTATCTCTTATACCTACGTGCGAAGTGAGTTCACGAATGGTGAAGGCGATTTTATTCCTTCAAGCTGGGACAGCCGTAACCTGATCAGCTTAACTGGTGGGAAGAAATTCAAGAAGAACTGGGAGCTCGGTGCGCGTTTCATCTATTCAGGCGGAACTCCATTTACACCAGTTGATGTAGAGCAAAGTGTTCAAATTCCAGTTTGGAACGCGACACGATTTGGTCTTCCTGACTACTCTCAGTTGAATGCTCTTCGCATTGACGACTTCAGCCAATTGGATGTTCGCATCGATAAGAAGTGGTTCTACGAGAAGTGGAGTTTAAATGTATTCTTCGACGTCCAGAATGTCCTTGGATTCGTAACTCCTCAACCGCCAACAGTGGATGTGGAACGCGATGAAAACGGGAATCCAATTGAAGATCCGAACAACCCTGGATCGTACATTCCTCGCATTCTTGATACCTCTTCGGGTACCGCGCTTCCAACCGTCGGTTTGATTATCGAGTTGTGATTCCAGCGATTTCCTGACCTTTGTACTATGCGCATCGACAAGTACATGTGGGCCGTTCGTATTTTCAAAACCCGTACAACTGCTACCACCGGTTGTAAGGAGGGAAGGGTCACCGTGAACGATGAAGTGGTCAAGCCAGCCCGTGATGTGAAGGTGGGAGAAGTCATCATCATTCGTAAAGGTGCTGTCTACTTTCATTGGAAGGTGATTGACCTTCCAAAAAGCAGGGTAGGACCCAAGCTTGTCGAGCTCTACGCCGAAGATGTGACGCCTGAAGAGGAAATCTATAAGCTGAATATGATCAAAGAAGGACATAATCAACGTCCAAAAGGAATCGGTCGTCCGACCAAACGCCAGCGTCGCGATTGGGATAAATATTTCAAGTAAACCATGGAAGTCGTCGTTCTTACCCCGGAAGAAACTCGGCCGCTAAGGCACAAGGTGCTTTGGCCTCACATTGAGAAAACTGAAGATTGTGTCATCAATATCGATCATCGAGAAGACGCCATCCATCTTGGTGCCATTCATAATGATCGGATCGTTGGAATCTGTTCGCTGTTTGAGATGACGACTCAGAAGCTTAATGAGGAGAAGCAGTATCGCCTGCGTGCAATGGCAACTGACCCTGATGTCAGAGGAACAGGGGCGGGAAGAGCGATTGTAGAAAAAGCACTGGAGATCATCGCATCCAAAGGCTATGATGTGCTTTGGTGTGATGCCCGCAAAGTAGCTTTGGGTTTCTATGACCGCATGGGCTTTGATCGAATTGATGAGTGGTATGAAGTTCGCAATATTGGCCCGCATCAATTGATGTTCTACCGTTTCAACGCTAACGCGGAATAGTTTGGGATTTAACCCAACGATGGACGTAATTTGTACTCGCAATTTTTTGAAACATGCCAGGAGTATCACAGAAAGGAATGGCGATGCCAGCTTCACCAATCAGAAAGTTGGTCCCATACGCCGAAGCAGCTAAGAAAGCAGGAACGAAAGTATTTCACCTGAATATCGGGCAACCCGATATCGAAACACCCCAAGTGGTGAGAGATGCTGTACGTGCCTATGATGAAACGGTGCTTGCTTACTCATTGAGTGAGGGAAACCTTTCATACAGAGAAGGTCTTTCTGCTTACTACCAGAAGCATGATATTCCTGTAAACGTAGAAGACATCCTCATCACAACAGGTGGAAGTGAAGCACTCAGCTTCGTTTTCAATGCGTGTATGGATGCCGGTGATGAGGTGATTATTCCAGAACCGTTCTACGCAAACTACAACGGATTCGCTCAAGCTGCGGGAGTGACTGTTCAATCGGTAACAGCTAAAATCGAAGATGGATTTGCGCTTCCTGCAATTGAAGAGTTCGAGCCTCTTATTAATGGTAAGACGCGTGCTATCCTCATTTGTAACCCAGCAAACCCTACTGGTTACCTCTACTCTCGTGAAGAGTTGGAGAAGCTACGCGCCCTTGCCCTTGAGCATGATCTATTCCTTATTGCTGATGAAGTGTACCGTGAGTTCTGCTACGATGGTGAAAAGCCAACGTCAGTAATGAATCTTGACGGACTAGATCAGCACGTGATCTTGATTGATTCGGTATCGAAGCGTTACAGTATGTGTGGTGCACGTATTGGTGCCATGATCACAAAGAACGAAGAGGTTCGAAATACAGCATTGAAATTCGCTCAAGCGCGATTGAGTCCACCATCCCTAGCTCAACTAGCAGGAGAGGCGGCACTTCAAACGCCTCAGTCATACTTTGACGAGGTGATCGAAGAATACGTCGAGCGCCGAAATGTATTGGTAGATGGATTAAACGACATTCCAGGTGTACGTTGTCCAAAACCAAAAGGAGCGTTCTACTGCATGGCAGAACTTCCAGTAGACGACGCCGAGAAATTCTGTCAATGGCTTCTTGAGTCATTCAGCCATAACGGTAACACAGTAATGATGGCTCCTGCAGCAGGTTTCTACAAGAATGCCGAAACAGGACGCAAACAAGTACGTGTAGCCTATGTGTTGAATGTAGAAGAACTCAAACAAGCAGTTGATTGTCTACGTGCTGCGCTTGATGCCTACCCAGGGAAGGTGTCGGTAGAGCGAGCAGCAACTTCTGGGCAGTTATAAGTCTAGCTGAGCTCTTGCTCGTCTAGAATGTCTTCAAGCAACGGATCCTGCTCCTTAGTTAGAAGGTATAGTTTCCTGATTCCGTTGAATATGATTAAAACGGCAATCGAGCGGAAGAATATTACCAATAATCCAGGTCTGAGATTGAAGTAGAATATGCTGTCAGCGACATAAAGTCCAAGGCCTAAATATCCAAACCAGTATTTCTTCTGCCTGATCAATAAACCAATGATCGCAAAGCATAAAGGAAGAATACTGGCTATGGCTAGCGACAATTCGAGTGAAAATCCTTGTTCTACTCTAAGTACATAGTCCAACACATCTGCGGAGGCTAACCCTAGCCTTGTATTCAAGACACCATCTGAATTCAAAAAGAGAGTGAACGCGGTGAATCCAGCGATGATGAACATCCAATTAGAGGTAGCCTTGATATAGCTATCAAGATTTCGCACCCCGCGCTTAGAGTATGCTTCTCCTTTGGCTTTGTTGAATTGGTCTCGGAAGCTCTCTACTGGAGGAAGATTCTTCGCCTTCTCCTTGTATTTCAATGTATTGATAGCCACCGTGTCTTCGCTGTAATCCGGACAGCTGTCTTCAAATGTGGGCGCCTCATTAGTCAGGCTACAAAGAAGAGTGCCCTTCTTGTTGACCTTTCGACGGGCGCAGATACGACAAGTCTCTAGTCGAATTTCTTCAGCTGATTTTCCTTCCAGTTCGGTCATAGCGATGCGCTGTCAAGTATGTTCTCCCCAATTTCTGGTTCACTAGGTTTCACTGTGTCAATGAGTCGGTATCCTCGAATCATGAGGAAGAGGACGATCCCGTGAATGATAATTGGAATCCATGCCACGAAGACCAGCATAATGAGTGTATCGATTCCGTAAAGGATAATTCCAATGATGAAAGCAGTTTTTGAGAGTTTACGAGCATAAATGCCAATCGGTAGAAAGATAGAGCTGATCAATACGCTTACGGTAATTGCAAGAGTGTCTAACGGTCCCACGAATGCTAAGTATATCTGTTCCCAAACCGTGGTCATTCCGAGACCGAACAGGAAATTCCAACTACTGCCAGCGGCAAGAATGGCCGTATTCAAAATTGAGAGAAGGAAAATCCACAAGAACCATGCGGCTGCGCTCATCACTTTGTTATTCTCTTCTGAGACTAAGGCTTCCGCATGCCTTTTCTTATCGCGTTCTTGGGCACGCGCAGCGTATTCGTCTAATTCGAAGGTCTCACACTTTCCTTCAAAATTCGCGTAATCATCAGTTAAGGCGCAAAGCATCCCTCGTTCCAGATTAGGCTTTTTATGTCTGCAAATTCTACAAGACTCTAGTCGTTGCTCTCTAGTCATAATTGATGTTAGCGCCATGAAAATAATCGAAACCTTGAAGCGAGGCAAGGACGTTCTTGGTTGGTGGACTGTGGACCGTGGACTGTGGACCGTAGACTGTGGACTGACTCTTCGTTGCGCTTTGCGCAACTCTTCATTATTAAAACGTGTGTGTAGAGATTGCCCCGTGGGTAATCTGGGTTGAAGAGGTTCACGGATTGCGGATTGCGGTGGAACGTGGAATGTGGAATGAATGGGTGGTTAGTGGATCGCGGTGCGTAGCACCAGTTATAGTTTATAGATTATCGGTTATCGATGAGACTCTCGTCACTCGACTAAGTTTACGGTTTCGTTAGAATTCCGTGAAGCCCCAACATGTATCGAATAGCTACATTTGCCCGTCTATGATAATCGACGTAATCATACCGGCCTGGAATGAAGAGAAGAGCATTGGGCATGTCGTAAGCGATATTGATCGCGAACTTGTGCGCACTGTGGTGGTGGTGAACAACAATTCCAAGGATGATACTGCTGCTGTAGCCGCTTCCGCGGGAGCAAAAGTGGTGACAGAATTGAAGCAGGGATATGGCTCGGCATGCCTCAAGGGAATTGAGGTGGTGAATAACCACGACCCCTTGGCTGATATCATCGTGTTCATGGATGCAGATTATAGTGATTATGCCAGTGAGATGCCTGATCTGATCAAACCTATTCTGGATGGATCGGCTCATATGGTCATTGGGTCACGAGCCCTTGGCAAAAAAGAAAAAGGGGCCATGACACCCCAACAAGTCTTTGGAAACTGGCTCGCTACCTGGATGATCAAGAAGATCTACAAATATCAGTACTCTGACCTTGGTCCGTACCGCGCGATTAAACTAAGCAGTCTGAATGACCTTGGTATGCGCGACCCTGATTATGGCTGGACTGTCGAAATGCAAGTAAAAGCTCTACATAAGAAATTGAACGTCGACGAAGTAGCGGTGAACTATCGAAAGCGCATTGGCGTGTCGAAAGTCTCTGGCACTCTGAAAGGTACTATCTTAGCGGGCTATAAGATCATAACCACCATTCTGAAATACGCGAAGTGGACCTAACTATACTGATCATATATGGGTTGTTTCTAACCTTCATTCTGTTGTACAGCTTCATGCAGTTGAATCTGACCATTGCTTACCGTGCTCGTCATCGAAAGCAGGAGGAGTGGCAGAAAGAAGACCCAGACCATTTTGAATGGCCGCGAGTAACGGTTCAGCTTCCGGTGTACAACGAATTGTATGTGGTGGAGCGTTTGATCGATGCGGTTGCTAAACTCGATTATCCGCTAGACAAGCTTGATATTCAAGTATTGGATGATGGCAACGATGAATCTGTAGAAGTAGCGGCGAGAAAAGTAGCATACTGGAAATCGCAAAGACTAGACATTGAACACATTCGTCGTGAAGACCGTGTTGGTTTCAAGGCTGGAGCGTTGGAATACGGTTTGGGCATCGCTAAAGGAGAATTCACCGCTATTTTCGATGCAGATTTCATCCCTGATCCGCAGTTCCTTCGCAAGACAATGCCTTACTTCAAGTCGGGCAACAAAATAGGTGTTGTTCAAACCCGTTGGGAACACCTCAACGAAGATTACTCCATCTTGACAAGGCTACAAGCCTTTGGATTGGATGCGCACTTCACCATTGAGCAACTCGGTCGAAATGCACGTGGTCACTTCATCAATTTCAATGGTACCGCAGGGGTGTGGCGCAATGAATGCATTAAAGATGCGGGTGGTTGGCAACACGATACCATTACCGAAGATCTTGATTTGAGCTACCGTGCTCAATTGAAAGGATGGAACTTCGTTTACCTAGAGGAAGTGGGGTCTCCAGCAGAGCTCCCTGCGGAGATGAATGCCCTCAAAAATCAACAGTTCAGATGGACCAAAGGTGCGGCTGAATGTGCCGTAAAGAACCTACCATCGGTAATAAAGAAACGTGGTATTGGCCTCGGCACGAAGGTGCATGCGGTCTTTCACCTGATGAACAGCTTCATTTTCATCTGTGTCTTGGGTTCAGCGCTCTTGAGTCTGCCTATTCTACTGGTGAAGATTGGGACTTCTGATTACGATCTCATGTTCAACTTGGCCAGCGTATTCTTGTTCAGCTTCATGGTATTGGCTTACTATTACTGGACTTCCAGAAAGTACAGAGGTGATAGCTTCCTGACTTTCCTTCGTGATTTCCCGTTGTTCTTAGCGGTGAGTATGGGAATGTCTTTGCACAATAGTATCGCTGTAATTGAAGGGTACCTAGGAAGAAAGACACCTTTCGTTAGAACACCCAAATTCGCCATCAGTGGGGAAGGAGATGGATCTTGGTCTGATAAAAAGTACCGCGCTCTCAAAGCGAACCCACTCACCATTATAGAGGCGTTGTTGGCGATTTACTTCTTTGGCGGTGTCGTTCTAGGAATCTATCATCAAGAGTTTGGAATGCTCCCATTCCACATCATGCTATTCATCGGATTCACCTACGTAGCCTGGTTATCCTTCAAGCATACTCGCGTTGCTTAACCGCCTAAGCCCGGTTGTTTCGCGCATCGCGTTCATTCTGAGCCAATATGTGGCCTACCTATTCATGGGCTACGGCGTAGATCGATCAAACTTCTTCGAAGTATTTGTGGGCTTTGGCTTCCTCTTCGGAGGGATGATCATATTTATGCGACGCAAGCACGAAATGGGATGGAAAGAAATCTTCTGGATTGCGCTTCTATTCCGTTCAGCATTTATTTTCAGTGAACCTCGATTATCTGATGATTACTACCGATTCACTTGGGATGGACTATTGACTGTGCAAGGAGAGAATCCTTACCTAATTCTACCACAAGATTTCATCTCTGATGAGCGTGCCGCTGAATGGCAATTGGATGGGCTGTACGACGGATTAAATTCCAAACAATACTACACCGTTTACCCACCGGTGAACCAAATGATTTTCGCGGCGAGTGTTTGGTTAGGTCAAGGCTCGTTAGCAGGTGCGGTCTTTTTCCTACACTTATTCATTCTGTTGGGTGAAGCGTTACTCCTTTTCTTGATCGCGCGACTACTCAGCTATTTTGAATTGCCCTATTGGTGGTCCATTGGTTACGCATTGAACCCCTTGGTCATCGTTGAGCTTTCCGGCAACGTCCACTTTGAAGGCATGGTGATGTCTTTCTTAGCCTTGAGCGTTTGGTTGGCTTGTTGTTTTCGCTATCGCGGAACGGCGATGCCTTTCTTAGGTGGGATTCCTTTTGCCTTAGCCGTATCTGTAAAGTTGACGCCGTTGATGTTGGTGCCTTTGGTTTTCGTGATCTTGAAACGCAGGGCATTCGGATTTGGAGCCATAGCGCTGTTCACGCTTGTGTTGACCTTTTTGCCGTTTTATTCTTCAGAATTAATTGCCCATTGGCAAACAAGTATAGAGCTCTACTTCAAGTCGTTTGAGTTCAATGCGTCAATCTATTACCTCGTTCGAGCCATAGGAGAGGCCATCCTTGGATATAATCCTATTCAGACTCTTGGACCTTGGATGTCACTGTTCACCTTAAGTTTGATCTTGCTCGTGGCCTTCTCCAGATGGAACAACAAAGGCACCCGGAAAGAACAAGTTGTTCGCTATGGAACGGCATTAACTTTGACCTATCTCGTTTACTACGCGATGACAACAACCGTGCATCCGTGGTATATTACGATGATTTCCGCCGCTGCGGTATTCTCCAATCGCAAGGCCATCTGGTTCTGGAGCTTCCTGGCCGTATTCAGTTATGCCCATTATGATGGGGGTGGATTTCAAGAGAATTACTTCTGGATCATTGCGGAATACGTGATTCTGGCTGCGGCACTTTTAGCTCCGCTACCGATCAAAGAAGCATTTAGTAAAAAGGTGCTTAACGGATGGCGCGAATGATGTAATCGTAGATTGGATTGTTCTCCTCAGTGCGTGGCTCCACGATAGCGCGTGATAGATACTTCGGTTGCTTCAAAATTCCTCGCTCAATCATTTCTAGGATGGTTCCATAGTGCTCCAAAGAAGTCTTGCCAATAAGCAACGGCCGAAGATCATTTCCTTCATTCCAGAAGCGATACATTTCGCTCAATCCTCTGAGGTATAAATGATCTTTGGTGAATCCTCCGCCGCGGTAGATGCGTGTGGTCAAGTAGAACGCTTCATCTACATCCATCTCTAAGTCATTGACCATGGTGCGGTAGGTCTTCTTGAAATCAGCTCCTTTCACCATCATGTCGGTGGCAATCACGCGCTGACCCAATTCCTTTAGACGGCGTAAGGTGATGTTTCCGCTCAAGTACTCAGACAGAACGGCCAATCCTTCTTGTGTCATCGTGTTCACCGGAAAGCCTAGGTTAAACACCTTCAATGGCTGAAGATTACTGTTCATGGTAGTCACCATGTGCACACCAATCTCGTGGTGCACAAGGAATCGCAGTTCCTTCGGACGGAAAGTCGCGCCTTTCTTAATCAAGACCTTCTTCTGATGGTTGATCACCATCGCGTCAGCCACCATATTCCGAGAAACTTCAATCTTTCCCTTGAAGCCGTATTCTTCGAAACTCTCTTTAAATAACTCCACTGCTTCTGGTACACCCAATCTCGGTTCCGCGGTAGCGACTTCAACCTCTGGAAGATGCTGAAGGAACCACGCATTCTTCAGGTCCTTTTCAGAGGGCTCACCGAAATAGCGCATGGAGTTGTACAAGAACTTACTGCTGCCAATAGATGAGAGCATGTCGATCTTGTCGCTGAAGGCATTGATCACATCTTGGTAAAGACGTTGGATATGCACATCCGTGATCTTCTCAATCTCCAATCGGTGAATCTTCCGTTTCAGTTGGAAAGGATCGAATCCAATTGGCTTGTATTCGAATTGTGGGTTGATTGTACAACGTGACTCAAAGAATCGTTTCTTCTCTTGAGCTACGTTGATGGGATTTACCATAGATAACAGCTCGAAATTCTTCAACAATTCATGCAGTGCTGAATCTACCTCGAGAATCGCTTCCTGAAGATCATTCGAGAGGAGGCGACCTTGTTTCTTATGTTCCCAATTAGTGAACTCTCGTGCAAAGTCATGCGCGTGATTTAGAATGGCACGCTTGAGCTGTCCCTTGATTGAAGTGATGACTGCAGGGAATGGCTCAGCCGTTTCTTCGTTACAGTAGATCTTCGAAACTTCGGTCGCAAGAACTAAGGTGTTGTCGAAGCTTTTGGTAATGAAGGCAAGGTTGTACCCGCGTCCGAAGAAAGTATCATTGATAGCAGCGCGCTGTGGGATGCCGTTAGGCAACTCAATATCTGAGAGTTGACCACGCCACTTTTCCACGCTAGTGCCAAAGCGATCATTATCAATACGCTCAGAACCAATATTCCAAACAGGTACTTCACGATCCCAACGACGCCAATTGTAAGAGTGCATGTCGTAAACCACACAAGCGCCGAAAAGCTCTTCTAGCTTGGCGATCAGTGCGTATGTCACTCGATAGTAAGCGTCATGCTTCTTGCGCGAACGTTCGCGTTCGGCTTTGGTCAAGGCTCGTTTCCAGACCTTTTTACCCCAAGCCTCTTCATAGACACAAGTCTCAGGTTCTCGGTTGAGATCATATTCAAAACGGCTATCCAAACCAATCAGTTTGATCGGCATGGAAGAAATGAAGGCACCGGTATAAGGGTCTTCTTCGTACCAGCGTTCAAATTCCGAAAGGCGCGTTTTGATCTTCAGCTCATCGCGAAAGCGATGACCATCATGAATGGCCGTGCATACATACGGCACGTATTCGTTAATCGAGATCCTAAAACCAGCATCACTGCTTTCCGCCTCAAAGGTTAGTCCCTCTTGGATGCGGCGAATGATCTCTTCACAACTTAGTTTACGCATTCTCTACAGCTTTCCTCAGCTCGCTTCTTCTACTTCGTAGAGATTCACGCGATCGGATTACATCGTCACAGTAATCGATGATCTTACGTTGAAGTTTGACTTTGTTCAACTTATTGATGTAGTTGATTCCACCTGGGCTCAAAACATTTACCTCGATAAGCTTTCCGCCGATGAGGTCAAGTCCGGCAAAGTACAATCCGTCTTGAACCAACTTAGGTCCGACCCATTTACAGAGTTTCTTCTCAGCTGCTGTTAAGGTGTGTTTTTGAATGGAACCACCAGCCGCCACATTGGAACGGGCATCTCCTTCTGCAGGCACTCTTCGCATGGCACCAATAGGTTCACCATGGAGCATCAATACACGAATATCACCCAGCTCAGCGCCTTCCACGTAGTCTTGGAGTATCACATAGTTGCTCTCTCCGTCTTTGCGACTAATGTAGAAGTCAAGCAAAGAGTTCATATTGGAGCTAGCCCCTTTTTCAAGAACGATAACTCCGGAGCCACCATAGCCATTCAATGGCTTCATGATCATCTTTTCAGAGTTACTCTCTTTGATCACACGCTTCAAATATTCCTTATTCTTAGAAACGTGGGTTGCTGGAATGACCTCATTCTTCGGATCGTAGAAAGCTGCTGTGTAAAGCTTGTTGTTCGCCTCACGTAGCCCTTCAACATCATTGATGATGAAGACGTCATCTTTGACAGAATCCAAGAAGTTCAAGACGATGTTATCAAGCGGCGGGTTCGCGCGCATGAAGATCACATCGAATCCAGCAAGCGGTAGCATCTCTTCCTTGAACTGCGCGTTCTTGTAGAAGGAGTTGATAGACTTCGACACCTTGTCTTGGTTTTTAAGAACCTTCGCAAAGGTCATCGCCATGCAATCACGGATGGTCAAATTTGCCGCTGTGGTTAGGGCAACTTTATAGCCTCTTGAGGCTACTTCATGAATGAGCTGTAGGGAAGAATCAGCATTCGGATCGATATCCTCCCATGGGTACATGATGAAAAGATAGTTCATGCGCTAAAGGTTAAAGCCGATCAAAAATAGACCAAAACACGATGCGACAAAGTAAAAGGTGCGATTTTCAGCCTCTCCATATTAAGTCGGCATTAAATAGTTCATCTGGCGCTCTGTTAGTATCTTACGACTCCAAAATCTTAAACCAACATGCTAAAGAGAGCGATCCTAGGGCTGCTTGCAGTTTTCGCGAGCACTGCGATGATGGCCGATCCCGGTGATACACTGGTGGTACAGACCTACACATTCGAAGATCAAAACAACCCGGATACTAATTATGATAGTCCGGGTAGACGTACCTTCACATTCCCTGAAAATGACGGTACGACGTACCAAAAAATCCTGATGTACTATACCCTGAAATGTTTCGAAGACGGAACAGCAGGAGGTCTCGGGTTCCCTTGTGGAGAGTGGGATTATCTAACCTACAATTACCTCTACGATTACACAGGAGTGCTAGACTCGAATTTCTTGACGCATCCTTTCATGTTGATCGATAATCAAGATTTTGAAACACAAGATCTTGTGGTTGATCCGCTCTACAATTTTATTCAGTACGATTACGAAATCGCGAATGAAGTCACTGTAGAGAATGAAGTGATGGTTACGTTCGCTGAAGATGGAACGGTGAATCCGGCCCCAGTTCGAACAGATACGCACCGCAGCCGTTTTCAATTCTTATACACAGCACAAGAGTTGTTAGATATGGGGCTGACTGCTGGTGAGATTGGCTACATCGAACTTGAAATTGATGATGCGTGGGATTTGGCAGACCTTCTTCGTTTGAAAGTTGGCGCTACCGCGGAAGAAGATTTGACCTCTTGGTATGATGGAGATATGACCGAAGTTCGCGTAGGTGAATTTATGCCTGGCGGCGAAGGGTGGTACCCGTTCCAGTTCACGGAAGCCATCATGTGGGATGGAATGAGCTCATTGGTATTTGAATTAAGTGCGCATGTAGAAGAAGCTCTTTCTCCGACGCAATTCAAAGGGGTGAACTCTACGATCAACTCTGTTTCGGCAGCGAGCAATGATCGCTATATCGCGTTCAATAACGTAGACGAGGTGAAAGTTCCAGGAGAGGCTTTCGCTGGCGTACAAGATGAAATTACCATTGCCTTTTGGGTGAATGGAGATGAAGATATTCAGCCGAGCAACAGCACAGTATTCGAAGGCGTAAACAGCAGCAACCAGCGCGTTGTGAATAGCCACCTTCCATGGGGTAATGCTCGTGTGTACTGGGATGCTGGTCAGTCAGGAGGCTACGATCGCATCGACAAAGCAGCGAACACCGCTGACTTTGAAGGACGATGGAACCACTGGGCATTTACCAAGAATGCAGTAACGGGTGAGATGTACGCGTACTTGAACGGAGAACTCTGGCATTCAGGAACAGATCGCTTCCGTACGATGGAAGACATTGTGAAGTTCAGTATTGGTTCGGCTGCAGGTTGGTCAAACTTCTACAACGGAAAGATGGACGAATTCGCCATCTGGGATGTAGCCCTCAACGAGGAAACAATCGCTGCTTGGATGAACCGTTCAATTACAATGGATCACCCGAACTACGATGACCTAGTGGTTTACTACGACTTCAATGAAGTGAACGGAGAACCTGTACTTGATCACAGTGGAAACGGATTTGACGCAGCTCCGCACGGGGCTCCAGATCGCCAGTATCACAATGGAGATGATCTATTCTTGAATCCTGAATTGGTGGCATTCCGTCCTTCAATTCAAATCCAACAAGGAGATTACACGATTAACACAACTACAGATAGCTACACAGAACAAGTAATGGTAGCTCCAGTTTCGGTGTCATCATGGGATGTAGAGAACTACGATGTATATGTTACAGACATTGATTACTACTGGCTTCCTCAAGACACTTATGTATACGACGAGGATGGGAATATTTTAGAAACGATTCCTTTCGAAGGAGATGCGGTTCCATTTGTAAACCAAACGCTAGAATACTACGGTGCTCCTTATGAAGTAGTTGATCGCTATGAAATCGGACGATTCATCACTCCGTACGGAATCAACCTTGATCTAGAAGAAGGGTGGACTTGGATCTTCGATGTTACCGATTACGAGCCATTACTTCATGGAGAGGTAGAGCTTGAAGCAGGAAACTGGCAAGAGCTATTGGATATGAAGTTCATGTTCATCGAAGGAACTCCTCCACGTGACGTGAAGCGAGTAGAAGCATTCTGGAAGGGAACATACAACTTGAACTCCTTTGATGACAACGTAACGGCCTATCAGATTGATGTAGAAGAAGGGGAGGAGACTTTCCGTTTAAAAACGCGTGCTTCTGGACATGGCTTCGGACAAGGAAACAACTGTGGCGAGTTCTGTTACAACACGCATTCAGTGAAAGTGAATGGTGAAACACAGTGGAGCTGGGAAATCATGCAGGAATGTGCAGATAACCCTCTTTACCCACAGGGAGGTACATGGATCTACGACCGCGCTGGTTGGTGTCCGGGAGCTCCTGTGAAAACTCAAGACTTTGAATTGACCCCACTTGTAGACAACATGGATTCGTTCACCGTTGATTACGACATCGAATATGATCCGGACGGGAACTACCGATTCGAAGGACAAGTAATCGCCTACGGAGAGCCAAACTTCACCACGGATGTGGAAATCGAAGAAATCATGGCGCCTAGCGATATGCGCATCTTGAGTCGTATGAATCCAATTTGTGATGATCCAGTAATCCGCATTAAGAACAATGGTTCTGCGCCATTGACCAGCTGCGAGATTACCTATGGTATCGGTGAAAACATGAATACGTATACCTGGACAGGTGAACTTGGGTTCCTAGAGTCTGAAGACGTGACGGTGAGCTACGATGATCCAGGGTTCTGGAATGGCGACGAAGAAGAAGTGTTGGTTTTCGAAGCAACCGTAACATCTGCCAACGGTGTGACTGATGACAACCAGTTTAACAACCACGCAACATCAACATTCAATCGTCCACCTGTGTATACCTATGGGGATGAAGATGACAACCGCATCATCATCTGGACAAAAACGAACAACACACCTTGGGAGACGGAGGTCCGTATTGAAACAATGAACGGAACAACAGTTTACTTGCGTGATGATTTCGATGAGGCCAATACGAACTACCGCGATACCATTGCACTGAACGCAGGGTGTTACAAGTTCATCCTTTCCGATTCTGATGATGATGGGTTGAGCTTCTTCGCGAACAATGATGGAAACGGAACATGTCGTCTGAAGAAAGTGGCTGGTTCAACGTTCATTCAGTTCGAAACTGATTTCGGAAAAGAGATCGTTCACTACTTCAACTTCCAAACAGATCTTGTATCTGTTGACGAAGAGTTCAAGCCAGAGCCAACGGTAGTGGTATTCCCTAACCCAGGTACAGATCGTTGTAACGTTAAAATCTCTGGAATGGAGCAAGACATTAGTTACCGCATGTTCGATGTGAACGGTAAGCTTGTGGCTTCAGGAAACCGAAAACTAGCCGGAGGAGGTTTGCTTTCTATAGATACGTATGATCTCCCTGCCGGAATGTACTCAGTCATCATCGACGACGGTGAACAATACGTCACCAGAAGATGGTTGAAATAGCATCAAGAGAAAGAAAAGGGTGCCAATTGGCGCCCTTTTTACGTTTTTGAGGGGGTTAAGGGGGAGGAGTTCGTAAGATTTTTCTGAAAGGGGGTGTTTTTGAGGGGGTGTTCAAAAGAATTTGCAAAAAATTCATACTGACCCCCTCTCGTTTGTCTATCTTTGCGTCAGAATTTTAAAAAATCTCGGACTAATGCCAACTTTTCGCAGTAAAGCCCTGGAAGATGTATTCCATCGCAAACCACTAGTAGTGGAGCCAGCAGGTAAGATTTCAGAATTTTACGGAGAGAACGTATTCAACCAACACACGATGCGTGAGTACCTCACAGACGAGGCTTACGAGAAGGTGATGGACGCAACGATCAACGGTACACGTATTGAACGTGGAATCGCGGATCAAGTAGCGACGTCCATGAAAGACTGGGCTACTTCACGCGGAGCAACGCACTACACTCACTGGTTCCAACCTTTGACTGGAGCAACAGCAGAGAAGCATGATTCATTCATGCAGCCTACTGGAGACGGACGTGCGATTGAGAAATTTGATGTTTCTCTATTAGTCCAGCAAGAGCCGGATGCCTCTTCATTCCCGAACGGAGGTATTCGTAATACATTCGAAGCTCGTGGTTACACGATCTGGGATCCTTCATCTCCAGCTTTCGTGATTGGTAATACACTATGTATCCCTACGATCTTCATTTCATACACAGGACATGCACTTGATAACAAGGTGCCGTTGTTGCGTGCGATTGCAGCAGCAGACAAAGCAGCAACGGATGTATGTCAGTACTTCGACCGTGATGTCAAGAAAGTAACAATCACACTTGGTTGGGAGCAGGAGTACTTCCTCATCGACCGTGCATTGTTTAATGCTCGTCCTGATATCGCATTGACAGGTCGTGCGCTCTTCGGACACGCACCTGCGAAAGGTCAGCAATTGGATGATCACTACTTCGGATCTATTCCTGATCGCGCAATGGCGTTCATGAAAGACTTCGAAACTGAAGCACACCGTCTTGGAATTCCTGTAGCAACACGTCACAACGAGGTAGCTCCAAATCAGTTCGAATGTGCGCCAATCTTCGAAGAAGCGAACTTGGCAAATGACCACAACCAGCTGTTGATGGACCTTCTCGATAAGGTAGGTCGTAAGCACGATTTCCGTGTACTTCTTCACGAGAAGCCATTTGAAGGATTGAACGGTTCAGGTAAGCACAACAACTGGTCACTAAGCACAAATACAGGAGTTAACCTTCTGAAGCCAGGGAAGAATCCTAAGAGCAACATGCGCTTCTTGACATTCTTCGTGAACACGATTGCTGCTATTCACAAGAATGCAGACATTCTTCGTGCGGCGATCGCTGGTGCAGGTAACGATCACCGTTTGGGTGCAAACGAAGCACCTCCAGCAATCATCTCTGCGTTCATCGGTTCTCAGTTGACTGAGGCACTGGATGCGCTTGAAAAGAACATCAAGGCTGGAAAGATGACACCAGACGATAAGACAGCGTTGAAGTTGGAGATCGGACGAATTCCTGAAGTTCTACTCGACAACACTGATCGTAACCGTACTTCACCTTTCGCTTTCACTGGAAACAAGTTTGAGTTCCGCGCAGTAGGTTCTTCAGCTAACTGTTCGAATGCAATGATCGCATTGAATACAATCGTTGCAGATCAGCTGATTGAGTTTAAGAAGAACGTCGATGCACGCATCAAGAAAGGAGAGAAGAAAGACGAAGCAATACTGAAGGAATTGCAGAAGTTGATCAAGGCGTCAAAGAACATCCGCTTCGAAGGAAATGGATACAGTGACGATTGGGTGAAAGAAGCGAAGAAGCGCGGTCTTTCTAACCTTGTGAATACACCACAAGCGTTGAGCGTACTGAAGCGCAAAGAAACACGTGACATCTACTCAGCAATGGGAGTTCTGGCTCCTGAAGAGCTAGAAGCACGAGTGGAAGTAGAATTCGAAAACTACATCCTAAAGCGTCAGATCGAGGCGCGTGTGGGAGCTGATCTTGCACAGAATCACATCATCCCTACAGCGATTGCATACCAGACTCGTTTGGTAGAAAATGTGAAGGGTTTGAAAGACATCATGACTGCTGCTGAATTCAAGAAGGCGAGCAGCACTCAAGTGAAGTTGATCAAAGAGATCTCTGAGCACTTGTCAGCAGTGAAAGACGACGTAGATTCACTACGTGCAGAGCGCAAGAAAGCTGATAAGATGACTGACGTTGAGAAGATTGCAAACCTATACGCTGATAAGGTTATGCCGTTGTTGAACAGCGTGCGTGAGCACTCTGACCGACTTGAAATGTTGATCGATGATGAGATGTGGCCATTGCCAAAGTTGCGTGAGCTACTTTTCACTCGCTAATTAAGAAATCAATAGTTGAAATGGTCCTGCTTGTCAGGACCATTTCTTTTTGCACTAATATTGAAGATTCCTACGTTATTTGTGGGAAACGGATAATGCCAGATAGTGAGTTGTAGCGCTTGCAGGAATAGGGATTCCAACCACTTTTGACGGTTTCTTAGAGCAAGATGACTGTTGAAAACCGTTGAATCTCGCGTCTGCTGTGGCTTTCGCTTATTTGCAATTCCGTGTATTATTTAGTTATTTTCGCTTCCTGTAATCGGAAAAAGATGCAAAAAACCAACACCAAACACGCTGTGCGACGTTACTCCCTACTTTTATTGTTCGCATTGTTCTGCTCTGTAGCCTTCGGTCAGAAGAACTACACTGAGGATGCAGACCTTGCTTTCGAAAACAAAGCCTACCACGAAGCGGCGGCTGACTACCTCCGCGTTTATGGAAAGCTCAGTGGAGTCGCTGAGAAAGGAGAGGTGAACTACAAGATCGGTGAATGTTACCGTCTGATGCTGGACCACAAAGGGGCAGAAGACTACTACAAAAAAGCGATCGGGTTCCGTTTCGATGAAACAGACCCAGTAGTGCACTACAACTACGGTGAAGTACTTCGCGCTCAAAACAAATTTGATGACGCAATCCAGAAGTACAATGACTACATGGAGAAAGGTGGCGACAAGACAAGAGCTCGCGCTGCCATCGAAATGTGTGAAAAGGCTGCACTCGAAATGGATGAGCCATCAAGTCGTTACGTTGTAGATCAAATGCCTATCCTAAACTCTGAGCAGTTTGATTATGGCCCAGCATGGAGTGGTAAGCGTTACGATGAGATCATCTTCGGATCTGCTCGTCCTTCGTCAGCAGGTTCTTCTGATGACCCGATCACTGGGGAGTCTTACATGGACCTCTTTATCTCTGAACGTGATAAGAAAGGAAAGTGGTCAACACCAGTTCCGGTAAACAATACAATCAACACGCAGCACAATGAAGGTGCAGCATGTTTCGATAAGAAATTCTCTACGATGTACTTCACTCGTTGTATCGACGAGAAGGATGCACGTTTCGCTTGTGATATCTACTACGCGCGTCGTCAAGGAAAAGACTTCGGTCCTGCAGAGCCAATGAACCTGATTGATCGTCAGGAAAACGATTCATCTCAAGTTGGTCAGCCAGCGCTTTCTCCAGATGATATGTACATGGTTGTCGTTTCTGACATGCCAGGTGGTTTCGGTGGACGTGACCTATGGTACGTAGAGTACGACAATAAAGGCAAGTCGTGGGGCAAGCCTAAGAACATGGGTGACAAAGTGAATACGAAAGGAGATGAGATGTTCCCATCATTCAAAGTAGATGGAACACTTTACTTCTCTTCTGATATGCACAGCAGCATGGGTGGACTTGATATCTTCATGGCAACGCGCTCTGGAGAAGACATGACTATCGCCGAGGTTGAAGGAATGCCTGCACCGATCAACAGTTCTTCTGATGATTTCGGAATCATCTGGGAAAAAGACCTAGATCAAGGGATGTTCACTTCTAGCCGTCCAAACGGAAAAGGTAAAGACGATATCTACGAGTTCAAGATGCCTCCACTGGAGTTTGCATACATCGCGAATGTATACAACTACGATACGGGTGTGCCATTGGCCAACTCAAAAGTTACTGTGCAAGGAACTGACGGTCAGAGCTACAACTTGACTACAGATGGAAATGGCGGAATTTCTCTCGATAATGGAGAAATTATTGCTTCAACAAACTACGCTGTAGACGTGGCACTTGATGGCTTCATCGGCACCTCTGACCAATTCTCAACAGAAGGTCTTGCTGAGTCTACGACATTTGCCCGTGAGTACTTCCTAAAATAAATCGTGATTGGTATCGAGTACGATCTTCCACTGGTACAATATCCATATGACGAAGCAACGCTTCTTGTAAATCAAGAAGTGAACTCTGCCGATTCATTGAACTTCCTTTTCGATCTTCTCTTAACGAACGGCAACTTTGTGATTCAGCTTGAAGCACACACAGATACGCGTGGTAAGGTCGGATACAACCAGGAGCTTAGCCAGCGTCGTGCACAAACTTGTGTAGACTACCTGGTGTCGAAAGGAATTTCTAAAGATCGCATGGTGGCAGTAGGTAAAGGTAAGAGCGAGCCTAAGATATCTGATAAAGAAATCAACGCAATGGCAACTGAAGAGGAGAAAGAGGCAGCTCACCAGGTGAACCGTCGTACGATCTTTAAGATCCTCCGATACGATTACGTACCGAAGGAAGAATAACGACAGTTCCATAAAACGAATTAACTTGCGGGGCGATTTGAAAATCGTCCCGCTTTTTTATTTCCCATGAGTGATTCTCGCTACCAACAACGCGGAGTTTCCGCATCCAAAGAAGACGTCCACGCAGCCATTAAGAACGTGGATAAAGGTCTATTCCCTCACGCCTTCTGTAAGATCGTACCTGATACGCTAACAGGCTCTGATGAGCACTGTATTGTCATGCACGCTGATGGAGCAGGTACGAAGTCCTCACTGGCTTACATTTACTGGAAGGAAACAGGTGATGCTTCCGTGTGGAAAGGAATTGCGCAGGACGCCCTCGTGATGAACCTCGATGACCTCCTTTGTGTAGGAGCTACAGATAACATCTTGCTTTCTTCTACGATCGGACGAAACAAGCATCTCATTTCGGGTGAGGTCATTTCTGCTATCATTAATGGTACTGAAGAGTTGCTTGACGAGCTAAGGTCTCAAGGCATTGGCATCAAGTCAACAGGTGGTGAAACTGCTGATGTAGGCGACCTCGTTAGAACCATCATTGTTGATTCTACGGTTGTGTGTCGTATGCGTCGTGATGAAGTCATTGACAATGCGAACATTGCGCCAGGACAAGTCATCGTTGGACTATCTTCTTTCGGGCAAGCGAACTACGAGACAGAATACAATGGTGGAATGGGAAGCAATGGCCTAACATCTGCCCGACACGATGTCTTCCATAAGGTATTGGCTGATCGTTACCCAGAAACTTATGATCCAGATGTACCAAAGGATTTGGTTTACACTGGTAGCAAACAACCTACGGAAGCGGTCGAAGGTGTCCCAGTAGACGCTGGTAAGTTGGTTCTTTCTCCAACGCGTACTTATGCGCCTGTGATTAAGGCGATACTTTCGAAGCACCGAGATGCAGTTAAAGGTATGGTACATTGTTCAGGAGGAGCTCAAACGAAAGTGCTGCACTTTGTGAATGACGTTCATGTCATCAAGGACCAACTATTCGACTGTCCTCCCTTGTTCAAATTGATTCAAGAGCAATCAGGTACAGATTGGAAAGAGATGTACAAAGTCTTCAATATGGGGCGCCGTATGGAGATTTATACTGATGCCGCTAGCGCGGAAGCGATGATTGAAATTGCGAACTCATTTGGAGTTGAGGCGCAAATCGTCGGACGCGTGGAAGAAGGTTCAGGCAAGCACCTGACCATTTCTTCAGAGTTCGGAACCTTCGAATACAAAGAAGCTTAACACATGAACCAGTTGATCGATAAACTCGTAGCGATTGAGGATCGTTACCGTGAGGTCAGCATGCTCATTGTTGACCCAGAAGTGATCGCCGATAACAAGCGATACGCTACACTCATGAAGGAGTACAAAGACTTGGGGAAAATCGTTGATCTCTCAAAACGATACCGCAACGTCGTAGATAATATTGCTTCGAGTCGTGAAATGCTCGAAACCGAGACAGATCCTGAAATGAAGGAGATGGCTCAAGAAGAATTGCTGTTACTCCAAGACGAAGAATCTTCTCTTCAAGAAGAGGTGAAAGTTGCCTTGATCCCTAAAGATCCTGAAGACAGTAAGAACGTCATCGTCGAGATTCGTGCTGGAACAGGAGGTGACGAAGCCAGCATCTTCGCAGGTGACCTCTTTAGAATGTACACCAAGTACCTCGAAACCAAAGGGTGGTCTACGGAAGTAGCCAACTTGAACGAAGGGACAGCAGGTGGATTCAAGGAAATCGTATTCAGTGTTTCTGGTGAGGATGTGTACGCAACAATGAAGTACGAGTCTGGTGTGCACCGTGTTCAACGTGTCCCTGCAACAGAATCTCAAGGACGTGTGCACACCAGCGCAGCCACGGTCGCTGTGCTTCCGGAAGCAGATGAAGTGGATGTCGAGTTGAACATGTCAGATGTGAAGAAAGACACCTACCGCGCAAGCGGGGCAGGGGGTCAGCACGTGAACAAGACGGAATCTGCTGTGCGTTTGACGCACCTTCCAACTGGGGTGGTAGTAGAATGTCAAGACGGACGTTCACAGCACAAGAACTACGAAAAGGCATTGCAAGTACTTCGTTCACGTTTGTACGAGCAGGAGCTTGCAAAGAAACAAGCCGAACGTGCTGCTGAACGCAAGAGCTTGGTTTCAACAGGAGACCGCTCTGCGAAGATTCGTACCTACAATTACCCGCAAGGACGTGTAACTGATCACCGAATCAACCTCACGCTCTACAATTTGCAGAACATCATCGATGGTGATATCAACGAAATCATCGAAGCATTGAAGGTGGCTGAGAACGCCGAAAAAATGAAAGAAGGACAGGCATGACAAGACAAGAAATGATCGCGCAGATTCAAGAGAAAGGAAGCTACCTATGTGTTGGATTGGATACTGACCTAAATAAGATCCCGTCTCATCTGCCAAAAACAGCTGAAGGGATGCTTACTTTCAATAAAGCAGTGATCGATGCTACGGCTGACCTATGTGTTGCGTACAAGCCCAACCTAGCGTTCTATGAACAATATGGAACAGAAGGTTGGGAAGTCTTGAAAGCAACAGTAGACTATATCCCAGATCATTGCTTCGTGATTGCTGATGCAAAACGAGGTGACATCGGAAACACAGCTGCAGCGTACGCAAGAGCACTATTTGATGATCTTGGTGCCGATGCTATTACAGTGGCACCATACATGGGGCGTGACGCTGTCACACCATTTCTAGAGCACGAAGGCAAGTGGACTATCGTCCTTGGTTTGACTTCGAATCCCGGCGCTGCAGACTTCCAATACCACGGAGAGCCTAAGCTCTACGAACGTGTCATCAGAGCATGTGCAGAATGGGGTAGCCCAGAGCAACTGATGTATGTGATTGGTGCTACGCGTCCAGAAGACATGAAAGAAGTACGCGACATGGTTCCGGATCACTTCTTCTTAGTACCAGGAGTAGGCGCACAAGGAGGGAGCTTGACTGATGTGAGCAATGCTGCACTAACAGCAGACGCCGGTCTCTTGGTGAACTCTTCTCGCGGTATTATCTACGCTGGACAAGGCGAAGACTTTGCAACAGATGTTCGCCGAGCTGCGAGCACGCTTGCTGAGCAGATGGCTCTATTCCTAAAGGCATAAAAAAAGGAGCCGAAGCTCCTTTCAATATTTTAAGTCGATAGACTCTGCGCGATTAGTCAATCTCTGCAGTTACCGTCAAGTCAGAAACTACCTGGAACACGAAGTGTACTGGTACATCTGTTACAAGTCCGTCAGCAGAAACGCGAATCTGATCGTCATTCAACAACGCGGCCAAAATCACATCTTTCTGATCTTGTGTCATTGGGAAGTCAGTGTGATCCGGATTTTCGCTTAGGTCGTATAGGTTCGATTCTTCTAGTACATATTCATAGAGATTCTCTCCGCTAAGTGACTGTAGGCGAACTGTACCGCTGACCATTACTTCTTGTGGTCCGGCGTATTCCCACACTTTCCACTTGATGTTACGGATACCGTAGTTCACGATTGATTCTTTAACATCAGCGATGTCTTCGTTTGATAGAGCATTGAGTACTTCTTCAGCGTTGAATTGAGTAGTTCCGCTGTTCTCATCGATATCGATGGTGAAATTCTGGATAAACTGCGCACCCAAGGTCGTTTGTTTCAGTTTGTCACATCCGGCAAAAATGAATGCAACAGACACGAGGAGTAGAAAAAAGCTTTTCATTGTATAGTTGATTTAACGCACACAAGATAATCATTCGCGTCCATAAAACGCTTGTCGAACCAGTCTTAGCTCTTCCCATCTTCGTTATATGAACGAAGACTACCTACAGTATTTGTGGCGTTTCCAACAGCTTGGAAATACCCAATTAACCACCACTTCAGGCAAAGATGTCAGTGTGTTATTTCAAGGCCACTGGAATCGAAATGCCGGACCGGATTTCCTTGAGGCTAAACTTCGAATCGGAAAAGAACTCTGGATTGGGAGTGTTGAGATCCATCTACGATCTTCTGACTGGCGAAGGCACCATCACGCGCATGATCCTGCCTACCAAAATGTGATTTTACATGTGGTGTATGAAGATGATGAGCCACTGGTCAATGCAGCAGGGCAGGAAGTACCTACGCTTATCGTTGAGCGTCATTTGGACAGCGATCATTACAACTACTACTGCCATTTTGTTGAACACCATTCCGCGCTAGCGTGTGAAAAGAACTTAGGAGAAGTAGATGAATTCAAACGTAACAATTGGCTTCACCGCATGGCCATTGAACGATTGGAAAGACGAACAGAACGCGTGAAGGCATTGCTCGAACGCTACCATCAAGATTGGAACGCAGTGTGGTGGCATATGCTCTGCCGGTCATTCGGCTTCGGATTAAATCAAATCGCCTACGAACAATTAGCCATGACCTTGAATTGGAAGTGGCTCGCTAAGATGGTTGGGAATCCGCAGAAGATTGGAGACGTGTTGCTTTGCCATTCCTCTTGGATCGAATTAGATAAACGACTGGAGTCACATCAAAAGCCACGTGAAAACTACCAACACTTTCAGCGTTTGCATGAGGTGACTCCTATAGCTCCTTCGAATTGGCGTCGGGGTAAAATGAAACCCGCAAATCACCCCAGGGTGCGGCTCGGACAGTTGACTGCACTCATTGAAAATGGCTGGTTGCAGTGGAGAATAGCCAGCATGTGTGAAGACCTAGATGAACTAATGAAGGTACTTGATGTTAGTATTACAGTTGATCGCCTCACGCTTCAGTTAGAAGCACGTGAAACAGCACGAATAGGAAGGGCAGCACGAGAGCGCATTATTACCAATGCGATTATCCCTGTTGTTTTCTATTTCGGAAGACTCCACGGAGATCAAAAGCTGATTGATCGAATGCTCGATTGGCAAGACCGACTAAAACCAGAAGACAATCGGATAATCCGAATGTGGACGCAGACCGGATGGAAACCGCGAAGCATGCTCGAAACGCAAGGACAACTCCATTTATTCGAGCAATATTGCAGCGGAAAAAAATGCTTATCTTGCCTCATTGGGATTACACTGTTGAATGACCACAAAAATGATCCAACGAATACTCGACATCTTTGAAATCAACGCCTTCGGGGTGTGCGCTTGGTGGGGTAATAAACTCGGGATCAAGGCGCATCGTGTACGATTGTCGTTCATCTATCTTTCATTCATCACACTTGGTTCACCGATCATCATTTACTTGATCATGGCCTTTATCCTTGAAAACAAGCATTATTTCAAACCTTCACGTAAGAGAAGAACTATCTGGGAACTGTAATTCTTAAGTGAGGAATGAGGTAAAAATATTCTCGCGAATTTTCTTCGCGCTGAGTCTCCTACTTGGAATCGTACTTCTGGGAAGCATCGGATATATGTTCCTTGAAGATTACACCTTCATTGAGGCCTTTTACATGACGATGATCACCATCTCGACGGTGGGTTATCGTGAAGTCCATCCTCTTTCGAATGCTGGGATGATCTTCACCGCTATGTTGATCCTTACTAGTATCGGTACCTTTACCTATGCGATTTCCGCAATTACAACGTATTTTGTTGCCGGAGAATACCGAAACCGATTCAAAGCCGCCAAAGTGAAAAAAGAGATCGAGAAATATGAAAACCATGTCATCGTTTGTGGCTTTGGTCGTGTCGGGCAAATGGCTGCGAGTCAGTTAGAGTCTCATGACCAACAAGTGGTGGTAATTGAAATGGATGAAGGAAAGATCGATCTGATCAATGAAACCAAGCCTTATTGGTGTATTCATGGAAATGCTACGCAAGATGAACTTTTGCAACGCGCTGGAACTGATAAGGCGCAGGCATTGATTACAACCCTTCCAGATGATGCGGCCAATCTATACGTAGTACTCACGGCGAAAGAGCTCAACAATCGCTTGACCTTGATTAGTCGAGCATCTAAATCGGAATCGGTAAAGAAGTTGCGCATCGCTGGTGCAGATAACGTAATCATGCCTGATAGCGTGGGTGGGGCACACATGGCTTCGCTTGTCGTGACACCAGATGTGATTGACTTCATCGACCATATTCGTATTCAAGGAGAAGGGGAAATCAACCTCGAAGAAGTTGCCTTCACTGATCTTCCACCTGATTTCCAGTACCAAACTTTGGGTGAACTGGATGTGCGTAATCGCATCGGAGTCAATATCATCGGCTTTAAAACTACTGATGGTCAATACATCATTAACCCAGGGTCTGAAACCCGCATTGTTCCGAACTCAAAACTTTTCGTCCTCGGAAACCCGAAGCAGATCAAACTGCTGAATCGTATCTTCGGCATCCAAGCGACTTAAATGAACCTCGTGTTTGGTTATATTTGGCCGACACCAATCCTTAATCCATGATCAAATCAATACTGAGACTAAGCCTCATTCTGTCATTTTTTGCCTTTTCTGTGCCGCAAATGGTATGGGCTCAAGACGAAGATGTTCCAACGATTAGCGAAGCACAAGAAACAACGGTGCCGGCAAATGAAATGGAGCCGCAGGAACGCACATTTAATGATGCGATCAATGATTTCATGGAGCCGATTACAGGTGCCGTGGGTATGGTGATCTTCTTCACTGTTCCGCTTTTTGGTCAAGACATTCCTTTCGTATTGATCTGGCTGATTACTGGGGCCTTGATCTTCACGGTCTTCTTTAAGTTCATCAACTTCAGAGGGTTCAGGCATGCTTTGGACGTGGTCCGAGGAAAGTACGATGATCCGAACCACGCTGGTGAGGTATCACACTTCCAGGCACTGACTGCAGCACTTTCAGGAACAGTAGGTGTAGGTAATATCGCAGGGGTGGCCGTGGCAATCTCGCTCGGTGGGCCTGGAGCGACCTTTTGGATGATCATGGCCGGCTTGTTCGGGATGTCATCGAAGTTTGTTGAATGTACACTCGGCGTGAAGTACCGTAATAAGAACGAAGATGGATCTGTTTCAGGTGGACCGATGTACTACCTGAGCAAAGGACTGGCTGCTCAAAACAAGGCTGGATTCGGTAAAGTATTGGCCATCATTTTTGCGATTGCTTGTATCGGGGGATCACTTGGAGGTGGTTGTATGGTTCAAATTAACCAGGCCACAGGTCAGCTGATTACTGTAACTGGAGGTGAGTCAAGCTTCCTTGCCGGACAAGGTTGGATGTTTGGAGCGGCGATGGCTGTTGTGGTAGCAATTATCATCATTGGTGGTATCAAGAGTATCGCGAAAGTGACTGATAAAGTGGTTCCATTCATGGTAGGTATCTACATCGCTGGAGCATTGGTTGTACTTGGATACCACGTTGCTGATATCCCAGGAGCTTTTGGTGATATTATCGCTGGAGCATTCACCAAGAATGCAGCCTTCGGTGGATTCATCGGAGTATTGATTCTCGGATTCAAACGTGCGGCGTTCTCGAACGAGGCAGGTATTGGTTCTGCTTCTATCGCGCACTCTGCTGCGAAAACGGATGAGCCGATTTCGGAAGGTATTGTTGCGCTGCTTGAGCCATTCATTGATACTGTAGTGATCTGTACAATGACAGCATTGGTGATTATCATTACTGGATCTGCTCCAACAGAAGCAACAGACATTACAAGTGATGCCGCTATTGGGTTGACTTCTTCAGCTTTTGCAACTGTAATGAGCTGGTTCCCACTCGTACTGTCAGTAGCCGTAATTCTCTTCGCACTTTCAACGATGATCTCATGGTCTTACTACGGTCTGAAAGCATGGGGTTACCTATTCGGTGAGAGCAAAAGCGCGGCGAACATTTACAAAGTGATCTTCTGTCTTTTCGTAATCATAGGATCTGCGATCAGTGCACAGCAAGTATTCGACTTTGGTGATGCGATGATCTTTGCGATGTGTTTCCCGAACGTACTTGGATTGTATTTCTTGGCACCTGAAATCCGCAACGACTTGAAGAACTACTTCGCTCGTATCAAATCAGGAGAGATCAAGCGCTATAAGTAATGACATGAAACTTTTCGATTCTTTCTGGCGCTCTCTCGAATTAAACAAGAGGGAGCGGTCAGGAATGATCGTCTTGGCTTTCATTTTGCTCGCCATCATCACTGCACAATCTATTCGCAGGCAGTGGGTGTATGAAGAAGAATCAGATCCACGGCTCGCCATGGTGTTGATTCCTGAGCCTCCTGTAGATCTCACCATTCTCAAGGAAGAGAGCTTTTTCCCATTTAATCCAAATGAACTAGCTGACAGTGGTTGGCTTGCCCTCGGCTTGTCAGAACACGAACTTCAAGGACTTCGGAATTACATGCGTTCCGGAGTTACTTTTCACTCCAGAGAAGACCTTGATCGGGTTTATTCCATCCCAGATCTATGGCTTGAGCGCCATGCGGATGACCTTCGTTTTCATCCTCTAGAAGCTCCCCCTATTATTTTTCATGTTCCTGATCTCGCTAGCGCGGAAACGAGTACGACCTTAGGGCCGAAGCCGCTGCTTGAATTGAATTCGGCGGACAGCATTGATCTTCAAGAGCTCACTGGAGTAGGGGCTTATTCCGCGCGAAAAGTGCTTCGCTTTAGAGATGCTTTGGGTGGTTTCGCTAGCGCGAAACAGTTGGCTGAAGTATGGGGGCTCCATCCTGAGGTACGAACAAAACTCATCGCTCAAGTCACCATCGATTCCACGTTAGTGAGAAGGATAGCCATAGACACGGCGGGAAAAAGAACCATCGCTGCCCACCCTTATATATCATGGAAAGCGGCTAAAGCACTGGTGAACTATCGAGAGCATCATGGTCTATTCAACCGGCTCGAAGACATTCGTGGATGTTTGTTGGTGAGTGATAGCTTATATCGAAAGATCGAACCCTATCTTTACCTCCATGATCGAAGAACGCATCCATCAAACGGTGAGAACCGTCCCTGATTTTCCCAAGCCTGGAATTCAGTTTAAAGATATCAGCACCCTGTGCCTCGATCCGAAGTTGGCGGGTGATATTGTAGATGAACTTGCAGCACGCGCACCTGAAGGAGTCAGCGCAGTAGTGGGTATCGAGAGTAGAGGATTCCTTTTTGGGGTGCCATTGGCGATTAAGTTGGGTGTACCTTTTGTCTTGTTGCGTAAGGCAGGTAAGCTACCGGCAGAAACCATCGCCTACAGTTACGATCTTGAATATGGCCAAGCGACGATTGAAATGCACAAGGATGCCATTCAATCAGGTGACAAGGTCTTGGTTCATGATGATCTTTTGGCAACCGGGGGTACGGCACTCGCTGCCGCGGAATTGGTGAAACAACAGGGTGGAGAAGTAGCGGGATTCTCGTTTTTGATGTCGATTGATGTCTTGGATGGGGAAGAGGCGATCCGCAAGCAGTGCCAGAATATTGCTATTTTAGCTCGCTCTTAAAACACAGAGACTAGAAACGAATTTATTACTTTCGTAACAGCAGAGAAGCAATGACCTTTGAGCAGAACGAAAATTTGAAGATGATCGAGCAGATGGCTCGTGACTTCGCAGAACGTGAAATTCGTCCACACTTTATGGAGTGGGATGAAACACAGCATTTCCCAAAAGAACTCTTTCACAAGCTTGGTGAACTCGGTATGATGGGGGTTTTGGTACCCGAACAATACGGAGGCGCCGGACTGGGATACTTCGAATATATGATCGTGATCCAGGAAATTGCGAAGGTGTGTGGTTCGATTGGTCTATCCGTTGCAGCGCACAACTCGTTATGTACCAACCACATTTTGTCATTTGGAACAGAAGAGCAAAAGGAGAAGTACCTACCGAAGCTAGCCTCAGGTGAGTGGATCGGTGCTTGGGGCTTGACAGAAGCGAACACAGGTTCAGACGCGATGCGCATGAAGTGTGTAGCTAAGAAGGAGGGCAACGAATGGGTATTGAACGGAACAAAGAACTGGATCACTCACGGAATAAGCGGTGATGTGGCTGTTGTACTCGCACGCACTGGAGATCTTCTTGATTCCAACGGTATCACCGCATTCGTTGTAGAGCGTGGAACGCCCGGGTTCAAAGGAGGGAAGAAAGAGAATAAACTAGGAATGCGCGCCAGTGAAACAGCAGAGTTGATCTTTGAAGATTGCCGCATTCCAGAAGAGAATTTACTCGGGGAGATCGGAGCGGGTTTCAAGCAAGCGATGAAGATTCTTGATGGTGGACGTATTAGTATTGGAGCGTTGGCATTGGGAATTGCGAAGGGAGCGATGGAGGCAAGTGTTCGTTACTCGAAAGAGCGTGAGCAGTTCGGACAACCAATTGCGAATTTCCAGGCGATTGCCTTTAAGTTGGCAGATATGGCTACAGAAATCGAAGCATCAGAGATGTTGCTTTATGAGGCGGCTGATTTGAAAAACCGGGGAGAGAACGTCACCAAGGTATCAGCCATGGCGAAGTACTACGCGAGTGAAGTTTCAGTGAAAGTAGCGACGGAAGGTGTACAAATCTTCGGCGGTTATGGATACACGAAAGACTTCCCTGTAGAGAAGTTCTACCGTGATAGCAAGCTATGTACTATTGGGGAAGGAACCTCAGAGATCCAGAAATTGGTGATTTCGAGGGAAATATTAAAGGATTGATTTGGAGTACGTATATAATTGCGTATCTTTGCGCTCCATTTTAGACGAAGGAATATTATGTTGATCATACCAGTAAAAGAAGGAGAGAACATCGAACGTGCTCTCAAGAAGTTCAAGAAGAAATTTGATCGAACGGGAACAATGCGTGAGCTTCGTTACCGCCAAGAGTATGTGAAGCCATCTATCGAACGCCGTGAGGCGAAGAAGAAAGCTGTTTACAAAAATACGCTTCGTCAGCGCGAAGAATAAGAGCGAACAACCTTTTCACTATATTAAGCGGAGTCTTTATGGCCTCCGCTTTTTTTATGTCTAGAATTGATCTATTCCTTCAGTACCTCCGTTCAGAGAAACGTTCTTCGGAACACACAGTGAAGAGTTATGCCACCGATCTGGGGCAGTTTCAAGACTATTTAGCGTCCCAATACGAGATTGATGACCTGACGACGTCGACGAGCATGATGATTCGTTCATGGCTTGCGGATATGAAGTCGCGAGGGATTAGTGCGAAGTCAATGCATCGGAAACGATCAAGTCTTTCTAGCTATTTCAAGTTTGCCCGCAAGCAAGGCTGGGCTGATCACGATCCCGTGAAGAAAACCGTGGCTCCGAAAATGGAGAAACGGTTACCAGTTTTTGCGAGTGAAGATCAGATGGGCAAGTTGCTCGATGAAGTCATGAAGGGAGGTGAAGACTTTTCGTCGAAAAGAGACCATTTGATGGTAACCATCTTCTACGAAACGGGTATACGATTATCAGAGCTGATCGGTATTAAGATGCAAGCGATTGATTTTCAGCGCGGCATATTAAAGGTGCTTGGGAAGCGAAACAAAGAGCGGCTAATTCCGTTATCTAAAGAGACATTGGATCTAACGAAAGATTACATCGAATCAAGGCAAGCGATCACCGGATCAGGAGACGCTTATTTACTCTGTACAGACCGGGGAGCCAAACTCTATCCAAATTTTGTTTATCGCAAGGTGAATTCTTATCTTGGAAAGGTAAGCAGCCTGGATAAGAGAAGTCCGCACGTCTTACGTCATACATTCGCGACGCATATGCTGAATAATGGAGCTCAACTGAATACGGTAAAAGAGTTGTTAGGGCATGCGAATCTTTCAGCGACCCAGGTGTATACTCACAACACGATCGAAAAGCTCAAGAATATTCATGAGCAGAAACACCCTAAGGGATAAATAAAATATAGCAATATGCAGGTACAAGTTCATTCAATCCATTTTGATGCTGATCAGAAGCTGATCACTTTCATTAACGAGAAACTGCAAAAGCTGACCACCTTTCATGACCAGATTATTGGCGGCGAAGTTTTTCTTCGTCTAGAGAAGTCTGACGTGAATGAAAATAAGGTGGCAGAGATCAAATTGCACGTGCCAGGAAAAGACCTATTCGCTAAGCGTCAGTGTCGTACGTTTGAAGAAGCGACTGACGATGCAGTAGAGGCACTGCGACGACAAATTAGAAAGCAGCGCGACAAGGCTAGATCGCACTGATCAAAAAGACGATCAAAAAGCGAATTTTTTTTCGCTGATCGTTTTGTACGGAAAAAAAACTTCTTACATTTGCACTCCCTTTTGCGAGGGAGTGCTTTTTTTAGCACAAAAAAGTTCATTGATACAATGATAGGCCGATGTAGCTCAGCTGGCTAGAGCAGCTGATTTGTAATCAGCAGGTCGGGGGTTCGAGTCCCTCCATCGGCTCTCCTTTTTTGGAGAAGGAAATGAAAGGGGATACGCCGGAGTTGGAGAGCCGGGGCAGACTGTAAATCTGTTGTCTCAGACTGAATAGGTTCGAATCCTATTATCCCCACCCCTTGAAGAAAAAATTATTAGCGGGAGTAGCTCAGTTGGTAGAGCGTCAGCCTTCCAAGCTGAATGTCGCGAGTTCGAATCTCGTCTCCCGCTCTTTTTTTTCTATATCAGCCGATGTAGCTCAGGGGTAGAGCGCTTCCTTGGTAAGGAAGAGGTCACGGGTTCAATTCCCGTCATTGGCTCAAAGGAATTTATTAGAAAACGAACAGGAACAATTAATTAAACATTCTGGCTATGGCTAAAGAAACATTCGACCGTTCGAAGCCGCACGTGAATATTGGAACCATTGGTCACGTTGACCACGGTAAGACCACTCTTACAGCAGCGATCACTAAAGTACTTGCTGACGCTGGTCACTCTGAGGCACGTAGCTTCGACCAAATTGACAACGCACCTGAAGAAAAGGAGCGTGGTATTACAATTAACTCTTCACACGTAGAGTACGCAACTGCAAACCGTCACTACGCACACGTTGACTGTCCTGGACACGCTGACTACGTGAAGAACATGGTAACTGGTGCTGCTCAAATGGACGGAGCAATCCTTGTGGTTGCTGCAACTGATGGGCCTATGCCACAGACGCGTGAGCACATCCTCCTTGGACGTCAGGTAGGTGTACCGCGTATCGTTGTGTTCCTGAACAAAGTTGACATGGTGGATGACGAAGAGCTTCTAGAGCTCGTTGAAATGGAGGTTCGTGACCTTCTGTCATTCTACGAATACGATGGTGATGAAACTCCTGTGATCCAGGGATCTGCACTTGGTGCATTGAACGGAGAAGGGAAGTGGGTTGACACTGTGCTGAACCTTATGGAAGCAGTTGACAACTGGATCGAAATCCCACCACGTGATAACGAAAAGCCTTTCTTGATGTCTGTTGAAGACGTATTCTCGATCACTGGTCGTGGTACTGTAGCAACAGGACGTATCGAAACTGGAGTAATCAACTCTGGTGAAGAAGTTGAGATCGTAGGTATGCAGGAAGAAAGCCTGAAGTCTACAGTGACTGGGGTTGAGATGTTCCGTAAGATTCTTGATCGCGGTGAAGCTGGAGATAACGTAGGTCTACTTCTACGTGGTGTTGACAAGAAGGAGATCCGCCGTGGTATGGTGATCGTAAAGCCTGGTTCAATCACTCCGCACACGAAGTTCAAAGGAGAGGTTTACATCCTTAAGAAAGAAGAAGGTGGACGTCACACTCCATTCCACAACCGCTACCGTCCACAGTTCTACTTCCGTACGACGGACGTAACTGGAGAGATCATCCTTGGTGATGGACGCGAGATGGTAATGCCTGGTGACAACGTAACTATCGAAGTACACTTGATCGCTCCTGTAGCGATGGACAAAGGTCTTCGTTTCGCGATCCGTGAAGGTGGACGTACAGTTGGAGCTGGACAGGTTACTGAGATCATAGAGTAAGAGTCCTTTACAATAACTGAATTTGGTAAAGAAGGTGATTTTCGAGTCACCTTCTTTCGCCTTATTCACGGGTGTAGCTCAATTGGTAGAGTAGCGGTCTCCAAAACCGTTGGCTGTAGGTTCGAGTCCTACCACCCGTGCTTAACAAGCTAGCTATGGCAGGAATTAAATCATATTTCGAAGAGTCTTACCAGGAATTGGTAAACAAGGTTACTTGGCCTACTTGGAAAGAACTTCAGGAAGCGTCTGTATTGGTATTCATTGCTTCGCTCATTTTCGCTGGTATTATCTTCTTGATGGATTACGTGTTTGGAGTGAACGCTGAAGACTCTCTATGGAGAGGAATTATTGGCTTCTTGTACGACCTACTGTAATCCACAGACTAAACGCCCTAGCGCCGCATGGCTGAGATAAATAAGAAATGGTACGTTGTTCGCGCAATTAGCGGACAAGAGAAGAAAGTGAAAGACTCGATTGAGAGTGAGATTGCAGCACAAGGTCTTCAAGATTACGTGGGGCAGATCCTTATTCCAATCGAAAAGATATATCAGATCCGAAACGGGAAGAAGGTAAGCAAAGAGCGTAGCCTTTTCCCAGGATACGTTTTCATCGAGTGTTCACTCGTTGGAGAGGTGCCACACACAATCCGAAACGTCACCAACGTTATCGGATTCCTCGGAGCTGAAAAACGTGGTGAACCACTACCGTTGACAAACGCAGAGGTGAACCGCATGCTCGGTAAAGTTGATGAACTCGCTGAGTCCGATGAAGAGTTGAATATCCCATTCATCGTTGGTGAAACGATCAAGGTGATTGATGGGCCATTCAATGGATTCAACGGAACAATCGAGGAAATTAACGAAGAGAAGAAGAAACTGAAGGTAATGGTGAAAATCTTCGGTCGAAAAACTCCTGTAGAACTAGGCTACCTGCAGGTAGAAAAAGAAGCCTAATAATTAAGGAATCTTCAGCCGTCAAGTACAATGTTCCAATAATGCTTCCCATTGGAAACTGACGACTGACCAACTATAAAGTAAAAATGGCTAAAGAAGTAGCTGCTCTGGTCAAACTGCAAGTACGCGGTGGCGCAGCCAACCCTTCGCCACCTGTCGGCCCTGCACTGGGTGCGAAAGGTGTAAATATCATGGAGTTCTGTAAGCAGTTTAATGCTAGAACCCAGGATAAGCAAGGGAAGGTTTTGCCTGTAGTGATCACGGTGTACGGTGATAAGTCTTTTGACTTCATCATCAAAACACCACCGGCTGCCGTTCAACTCCTCGAAGCTGCGAAGATCAAGAAAGGATCGTCGGAGCCGAACCGAGTGAAGGTGAAATCGGTGACTTGGGATCAAGTGCGTGCAATTGCAGAAGACAAGATGCCAGACTTGAATTGCTTTACTGTGGAATCTGCGATGAGCATGGTTGCTGGTACAGCAAGAAGTATGGGTATTACAGTATCCGGTGAACGGCCATTTTAGTCAGATCAAAAATTAAAACGATGGGAAGATTAACCAAAAACAGGAAAGCAGCCCTCGAGAAGTATGATCCAGAATCGAGCTATAGCTTGTCTGAAGCGACTTCAATCGTGAAGACATTGTCTAATAGCAAGTTCGATGCTTCTGTGGACATTGCAGTTCGTCTTGGTGTTGATCCCAGAAAGTCTAACCAAATGGTTCGTGGAACAGTATCACTGCCCCACGGTACCGGAAAGAACGTTCGCGTTCTTGTACTCTGTACACCTGACAAAGAGCAGGAGGCGTCTGACGCCGGTGCAGATTACGTTGGACTGGATGAGTATCTGACTAAAATCAAGGGCGGATGGACCGACGTTGACGTTATTATTACCACCCCTAGCGTAATGGGGAAAGTTGGTGCACTAGGACGAATCCTCGGACCTCGTGGACTAATGCCAAACCCGAAATCGGGTACCGTTACGATGGAGGTAGGAAAGGCTGTTAAAGATGTAAAAGCAGGTAAGATTGACTTTAAGGTAGATAAGTATGGAATTATCCATGCATCTGTTGGAAAGGTCTCTTTTGATGCGAAACAACTTCAAGATAATGCTGCAGAGCTACTCTCGACGTTGATGAAGCTCAAGCCTGCTTCGGCAAAAGGGGCATACATTAAGAGCATCTCTTTGAGTGCGACAATGAGCCCTGGAGTGAAGGTAGAACCCAAATCAGTTGCATCGTAAGAGGTAACTGGCTTAAAACTTTGGAAGAATGACCAGAGAAGAAAAAACCCAGATGATCGAAGATTTGCAAGCCGTGTTGGCAGAGAACGATGTTCTCTACCTAACTGACGCTTCAGGTCTAGACTCTGTTTCGACAAGCCAACTGAGAGGGGAATGCTTCAAAAACGGAATCACACTACGCGTGGTGAAGAATACACTTCTGAAGATCGCTATGGATCGCACAGAAGGAAAAGACTTCAGCCCACTGTATGATGAGACGCTTAAAGGACAAACTGCACTGATGATTGCATCTGTGGGGAATGCTCCAGCTAAGCTGATCAAAGAGTTCCGTAAGAAGTCTGATCGTCCTACACTCAAAGGCGCTTACATTGAAGAGGCATGTTTTGTTGGAGACGACAAACTGGAAACGCTATCACAGATCAAATCTAAGGAAGAGGTTATTGGAGACATCATTGGTCTTCTTCAATCTCCTGCGAAGAACGTTCTGTCTGCACTACAGTCTGGAGGATCTACAATCGCTGGCCTCGTAAAAACGCTTCAAGAGCGTGAATCTTGAAAAACAATACACAATTAATTTAGAATCTTTTTAAATCATAATAAAATGGCGGATTTGAAAGCATTTGCTGAAGAGCTAGTTAACCTAACAGTAAAAGAGGTGAACGAGCTTGCAGAAATCCTCAAGGAAGAATACGGTATCGAACCTGCTGCTGCTGCTGCAGTAGTTGCTGGTCCTGCTGGTGGCGGAGACGCTGGAGGCGGTGACGAGAAAACTGAGTTCGACGTAATCCTTAAGGCTCCAGGTGGAGCGAAGCTTGCAGTAGTTAAGCTTGTTAAGGAACTAACTGGTCTGGGTCTTAAAGAAGCGAAAGGAATCGTTGACTCAGCGCCTGCTCCAATCAAGCAAGGTGTACCTAAAGATGAAGCTGATTCATTGAAGTCACAACTTGAAGAAGCTGGAGCAGAAGTTGAGGTTAAGTAAAAATACTATCCAACTTTGATGGGTTTAGGCCGGGCCGCAGGTCCAGGCCTAAACCCTTTTATACCCCCTAGGTATAAAGAACACGAAACCTGCACCCCTTTTTGTTGTTGTACCCTAGTCTGTAAACCTCATGGCCTTGGTTAAAAAAAATGTTCCGGAACGCGTCAATTTCGCCTCAGCACGACGTGACTTTGACTACCCGGATTTCCTAGAGATCCAACTCCGTTCCTTCCAGGAATTCTTCCAGTTGGAAACCAATCCCGAGGATCGTACGAATGAAGGTTTGTTTAAGGTGTTCAGTGAGAACTTCCCGATCACCGATACGCGTAACCAGTTCGTACTCGAATTTCTCGACTACTTTATTGACCCACCACGATACTCTATTGAAGAATGTATCGAACGTGGACTAACATACAGTGTACCGCTAAAAGCGAAGCTTAAGCTCTACTGTACTGACCCAGAACACGAAGATTTCGAAACCATCGTTCAGGATGTGTACCTCGGAACAATCCCTTACATGACTCCACGCGGGTCTTTCGTTGTGAATGGGGCTGAGCGTGTGATCGTGAACCAGCTTCACCGATCTCCAGGTGTGTTCTTCGGACAGAGCCGCCACGCAAACGGTACGAAACTGTACTCAGCGCGTATCATTCCATTCAAGGGTTCTTGGATCGAATTCGCAACTGACATCAACAGTGTGATGTACGCGTACATCGACCGTAAGAAGAAATTACCTGTTACTACACTCCTCCGTGCGATTGGTTACGAAAGCGATAAGGAGATCCTTGAGATCTTCGACCTAGCGGAGGAAGTAAAAGTGACGAAAACAGGTCTAAAGCGCGTAATGGGACGCCGTCTCGCTGCACGTGTTTTGAAGACTTGGATTGAAGACTTCGTAGATGAAGATACTGGTGAAGTAGTATCTATCGAGCGTAACGAAGTGATCATCGACCGTGAAACTACCATCGAGAAGGAGCACGTTGAAATGATCCTTGACTCTGGAGCGAAAACGATTATCCTTCACAAAGAGGATATCAACCAGAGTGATTACACGATCATCTACAACACACTACAGAAAGATACTTCTAACTCTGAGAAGGAAGCCGTAGAATACATCTACCGCCAGCTTCGTAACGCTGAGCCACCAGATATGGAAACAGCTCGTGGCGTTATCGATAAGCTATTCTTCTCTGAGCAACGTTACGATCTTGGTGAAGTAGGACGTTTCCGCATCAACCGCAAACTAGGGGTGGATGATAGCGTTGAGAACCGCACACTTACCAAAGATGATATCCTGTCGATCATCAAATACTTGATCGACCTTGTAAATACGAAAGCTGATGTCGATGATATCGACCACCTTTCTAACCGTCGTGTGCGCACAGTAGGGGAGCAGCTGTACTCTCAGTTCGGTGTCGGACTTGCACGTATGGCTCGTACGATCCGTGAGCGTATGAACGTTCGTGACAACGAGGTATTTACACCAACTGATTTGATCAACGCGAAGACACTTTCTTCGGTAATCAACTCATTCTTCGGAACGAACCAGCTTTCGCAGTTCATGGACCAAACGAACCCGCTTTCTGAGGTGACGCACAAACGTCGTATCTCAGCACTCGGGCCTGGTGGTCTTTCTCGTGAACGTGCAGGATTCGAGGTTCGTGACGTTCACTACACACACTACGGTCGTCTTTGTACGATTGAGACGCCTGAAGGTCCAAACATTGGATTGATCAGTTCATTGTGTGTATTCGCGAAAGTTGACCGTCTTGGATTCATTGAGACTCCATATCGTAAGGTAGAGAATGGTACAGCGAAGTACGGTGAGGATGCCATCACTTACCTCTCGGCAGAGGAAGAAGATGAAATGATCATCGCACAGGCGAACGCCGAAGTAGACGACAAAGGAAACTTCAAGACAGACGTAGTGAAGGCTCGTCTAGAAGGAGACTTCCCTGTTGTTCCTCCAACTGAATTGAAATTGATGGACGTTGCGCCGAATCAGATCGCTTCGATCGCAGCATCATTGATTCCATTCCTTGAGCACGATGATGCCAACCGTGCCTTGATGGGATCGAACATGATGCGTCAGGCCGTTCCATTGATGCTTCCACAATCTCCTATCGTTGGTACAGGACTGGAAGGACGAGTAGCTCAAGACTCTCGTGTACTTCTTACTGCTGAAGACGAAGGACAAGTGGTATACGTTGATGCGAAAGAGATCCACGTTAAGTACAAGTCTACTGACGAAGATCGCTTGGTAAGCTTCGAAGACGATACGAAGGTGTACAACATCACCAAGTTCGCGAAGACTAACCAGGGTACGAGCATCAACCTTCGTCCAATGGTTGCCATAGGACAGAAAGTCAACAAAGGAGATGTACTCGTAGAAGGATACGGAACAGAGAAAGGAGAACTTGCTCTAGGACGTAACTTGAAAGTGGCCTTCATGCCATGGAAAGGGTACAACTTCGAGGATGCGATCGTGATCTCAGAAAAAGTGGTTCGCGAAGACATCTTCACTTCGATCCACGTTTCTGAATACGTACTTGAAGTGCGTGACACCAAGCGAGGTGTGGAAGAGTTGACTGCGGATATTCCGAACGTAAGTGAGGAAGCAACAAAAGATCTAGACGAGAACGGATTGATCCGCGTCGGAGCTGAAGTAGCAGAAGGTGACATCTTGATCGGTAAGATCACTCCGAAAGGAGAGACGGATCCTTCTCCAGAAGAGAAACTTCTTCGTGCGATCTTCGGTGACAAGGCAGGTGACGTGAAGGATGCCTCATTGAAGGTTCCACCATCAAGCCGTGGTGTAGTTATCGATAAGAAACTATTCTCACGCGCTATCAAAGACCGTAAGTCGAAAGCTGCTGATAAGGCAGTGATCGAAGCGTTAGACAAAGAATTCGATAAAGAAGCAGCTGAATTGAAGAAGCTGCTCGTAGAGAAGTTGATGAAGCTTGTTGGAGGTAAGTCTTCACAAGGGGTATTCAACTACTATAAAGAAGAGCAGATTAAGAAAGGAGTGAAGTTCTCAGGGAAGGCACTTCAAACACTTGATTATGCAATCGTGAATGCAGACGGTTGGACGCGTGACCAAGACGTAAACGGATTGGTGAAGCGTTTGGTGCACAACTACAACTTGAAGTACAACGATCTTCTAGGACACTACAAGCGCAAGAAGTTTGCGATCACAGTTGGAGATGAACTTCCAGCAGGTATCGTGAAACTTGCGAAGGTGTACATCGCACAGAAGCGTAAGCTGAAAGTGGGAGATAAGATGGCAGGACGTCACGGTAACAAGGGTATTGTTGCGAAAATCGTTCGTCAAGAAGACATGCCATTCCTCGAAGATGGAACACCAGTAGATATCGTACTTAACCCGCTAGGGGTACCCTCTCGTATGAACCTCGGACAGATCTACGAAACGGTACTAGGATGGGCTGGATTGAACTTGGGCGTGAAGTTCGCAACACCGATTTTTGATGGTGCAAGCATCGCTGAGATCAACCAATTTACTTCGGATGCAGGAGTTCCTGAATACGGAGTGACTCACCTATACGATGGTGGAACAGGTGAGCGTTTTGACCAACCAGCTACGGTAGGGGTGATCTACATGATCAAACTAAGCCACATGGTTGATGACAAGATGCACGCGCGTTCAATCGGACCTTACTCACTTATTACTCAGCAGCCGTTGGGTGGTAAGGCACAGTTCGGTGGACAGCGTTTTGGAGAGATGGAGGTTTGGGCACTCGAGGCATTCGGTGCTGCCCACATCCTGCAGGAAATCCTCACCGTGAAGTCTGATGATGTTATCGGACGTGCTAAAGCTTATGAATCAATCGTGAAAGGGGAAACTCTTCCGACTCCGGGTATTCCGGAATCGTTCAACGTATTGTTGCATGAGCTTCAGGGACTCGGATTGACCGTGACCTTAGATTAATGGTCGTTGACCGCATTTATCCACTTTTTGACCTGATTCGATATGACTCAGAAACGACATAGCAAACAACAGAGTGATTTCACGAAAATCACGATCTCACTTGCATCTCCAGAGAGCATCCTTGAAGCTTCTCACGGAGAGGTTCTAAAGCCGGAGACGATCAACTACCGTACCTATAAACCGGAACGTGATGGTCTTTTCTGCGAACGCATCTTCGGTCCGGTAAAGGATTACGAGTGTCACTGTGGTAAGTACAAGCGTATTCGCTACAAAGGAATCGTTTGCGACCGTTGTGGTGTTGAGGTGACTGAAAAGAAAGTACGTCGTGAGCGTATGGGACACATCCAGTTGGTTGTGCCTGTAGCACACATTTGGTACTTCAAGTCACTTCCGAACAAGATCGGTTACCTTCTTGGTCTTCCTACGAAGAAGCTTGACCAGATCATTTACTACGAGCGTTACGTAGTAGTTCAGCCAGGAACAGCGGCAGATAAAGAAGGAAATCCATTGAACAAGATGGATTACCTCACTGAAGAAGAGTACCTAGATATCCTAGATACACTTCCGAAAGAGAACCAATACCTTGACGACAAGGACCCGAACAAGTTCATCGCGAAAATGGGTGCTGAAGCACTTCATGATCTATTGATGCGTCTTGACCTCGACCAGTTGTCATATGACCTTCGCCATCAGGCGAATACTGAAACATCTCAGCAGCGTAAGAATGAGGCCTTGAAGCGCCTTCAGGTTGCTGAGGCACTTCGTGATGCGAACTCTCGTATTGAGAACCGTCCGGAGTGGATGATCATCAAAGTTGTTCCGGTAATTCCACCAGAACTTCGTCCGTTGGTGCCACTAGATGGTGGTCGTTTCGCGACGTCGGATTTGAATGACCTTTACCGTCGTGTGATCATCCGTAACAACCGTCTGAAGCGCTTGATCGAGATCAAAGCTCCAGAAGTGATCCTTCGTAACGAGAAGCGTATGCTCCAGGAGGCAGTGGATTCACTCTTCGATAACTCTCGTAAGTCGAGCGCTGTGAAGACAGAGTCTAACCGTCCGTTGAAGTCACTTTCAGACAGCTTGAAAGGTAAGCAAGGTCGTTTCCGTCAGAACCTTCTCGGTAAGCGTGTGGATTATTCTGCACGTTCAGTTATCGTTGTTGGTCCTGATTTGAAATTGCACGAATGTGGTCTTCCGAAAGGAATGGCTGCTGAGCTATACAAGCCGTTCATCATCCGTAAGATGATTGAGCGTGGAATCGTGAAGACAGTGAAGTCTGCGAAGAAGATCGTAGACCGTAAAGAGCCAGTGGTTTGGGATATTCTGGAAAATGTACTGAAAGGTCACCCAGTGCTCCTTAACCGAGCTCCTACGCTACACCGTCTTGGTATCCAGGCGTTCCAACCTAAGTTGATCGAGGGTAAAGCGATCCAACTGCACCCATTGGTATGTACGGCATTCAACGCCGATTTCGATGGTGACCAGATGGCGGTTCACCTCCCACTAGGAAACGCAGCAATTTTGGAAGCACAGCTATTGATGCTTGCTTCACACAACATCCTAAACCCTGCGAACGGTGCACCAATTACGGTACCTTCTCAGGATATGGTACTCGGTCTTTACTACATCACGAAGCAGAAGAAAGCAACGAAGAGTGAAGCAGTGATCGGTGAAGGAATGACATTCTACTCTCCGGAGGAAGTGATCATTGCTCACAACGAAGGCCGTGCCGAACTACACGCTACCATCAAACTACGTTGGGAGCATGTGGATGGAACAGTTGAAATGATCGATACTTCAGTAGGACGTGTACTCTTCAACGATGTAGTTCCTAACGAAGTTGGATTAATTAATACGATCATGACGAAGAAAGCACTCCGTGATATCATTGGAAATATCCTGAAATCAGTTGGAGTTCCTCGTACGGTTCAATTCCTTGATGACATTAAGGAAATGGGATACTACAACGCATTCAAAGGTGGACTATCGTTCAACTTGAATGACGTTATCATTCCACCAGAAAAGGAGCAGCTTGTTGGTGACGCTCAGTCGAAAGTGGGCGAAGTGATGGACAACTACAACATGGGTCTAATCACGAATAACGAGCGTTACAACCAGATCATTGATATCTGGACGCACACGAACTCTCGTCTGACGAACATCTTGATGGATCGTCTAGAGAAAGACCGCCAAGGATTTAACTCGATCTACATCATGTACCACTCAGGTGCACGAGGTTCGAAAGAGCAGATTCGTCAGCTGTCTGGTATGCGTGGTCTGATGGCCAAGCCGCAGAAGTCATCTGCGACAGGAGGTCAGGACATTATCGAAAACCCGATCCTTTCTAACTTTAAGGAAGGACTTTCGATCCTTGAGTACTTCATCTCTACGCACGGTGCACGTAAAGGTCTTGCGGATACCGCACTAAAGACAGCCGATGCGGGTTACCTAACCCGTCGTCTGGTTGACGTTGCGCAGGATGTGATCATCACTGAGCCGGATTGTGGAACACTCCGTGGATTGATGGCAACTGCACTCAAGAAGAGCGATGAAGTAGTAGAATCTCTACGTGAGCGTATCATCGGACGTACTTCGGTACACGATGTTGATCACCCAGAGACTGGAGAAACAATTGTTGCTTCAGGTGATGAGATCACTGATGCTCTTGCTCGCGCTATCGAGGAAGCGGGAATCGAAGAAGTAGAAATTCGCTCAGTACTTACGTGTGAGTCGAAGAAAGGTGTGTGTGCGAAGTGTTACGGACGTAACCTCGCAACAGGACGCATGGTTCAGGCTGGTGAAGCAGTAGGTGTTATTGCTGCACAGTCGATCGGTGAGCCTGGAACACAGCTGACACTTCGTACATTCCACGTTGGGGGTACCGCTTCGAAAATCTCTGATGAAAACGAGATCACTGCGAAGCAATCAGGTAAGGTTGAAATGGACGAGCTTCGTACAGTTCAACGTATGACTGAAGAAGGTACAATGGTAGATGTTGTGGTATCACGTTCAACGGAATTGAAAATCGTTGATGGAAAAGCTGGTATCGCATTGACTACAGTGAACCTTCCTTACGGTGCTATCCTTGAAGTGAAAGAAGGTCAGAAGATCAAGAAAGGAGACGTTATCTGTACTTGGGACCCTTATAACAACGTGATCGTTAGTGAGGTGAACGGTAAAGCAGATTTCGAATCTGTAGAAGAAGGTGTGACTTACCGCGTTGAGCAGGATGAGCAGACTGGATTCCGTGAAATGGTGATCACTGAGACGAAGGATAAGAAGAAGAACCCTGCCATCAATATCGTAAAAGGTAAAGACAAAGAGGCGCTTCGAACATACTCACTTCCTGTAGGTGCACACATCTCAGTAGAAGCTGGAGACGACATCAAGGAAGGACAAATCCTTGCGAAGATTCCACGAGTAGCTGGTAAGTCTGGGGATATCACAGGGGGTCTTCCTCGCGTGACTGAGCTTTTCGAAGCACGTAACCCTTCTAACCCAGCCGTAGTATCTGAGATCGACGGTATCGTATCATACGGTAAGATCAAGCGTGGTAACCGTGAGATCATCGTTGAGTCGAAGACAGGTGAGAAGAAAAAGTACCTCGTGAATTTGTCGAAGCACATACTTGTACAGGAGAACGATTTCGTTCGTGCTGGTATGCAGCTTTCAGATGGTGCAATCACACCAGCAGATATCCTGGCGATTGAAGGACCAACTGCTGTACAGGAATACATCGTGAATGAGATTCAGGAAGTATACCGACTACAGGGTGTGAAGATCAACGACAAGCACTTCGAGGTGATCGTTCGCCAGATGATGAAGAAAGTAGTTATCGAAGATCAAGGAGATACGCGTTTCCTTGAGAAGCAGAACATTGAGAAGATCGACTTCATGGAAGAAAACGATCGTATCTATGGAATGATGGTAATTACTGAAGCTGGGGAGTCTGAGAACTTGAAAGTAGGACAGATCGTTAGCGCACGCAAGCTACGTGATGAGAACTCAATGCTTCGTCGTCGTGACAAGCAAGTAGTTGAAGCGCGCGATGCGGTTCCTGCAACTTCTCGTCCATTGCTACAAGGGATCACACGAGCATCGCTTCAAACGAAGTCGTTCATCTCGGCTGCTTCCTTCCAGGAAACAACCAAAGTATTGAACGAAGCGGCAGTAAGCGGTAAGGTTGATTACTTGATGGGGCTGAAGGAGAACGTGATCGTTGGTCACTTGATCCCTGCAGGTACAGGTATGCGTCGATTCCACAAGAACATCGTTGGTTCGAAAGAAGAGTATGATGAGCTTGTTGGCAACCAAGAAGAAGCGGCAACAGTTGAATAAACTTAGCCCTATGAGATAATTAAAAGCCACCTGAAAGGGTGGCTTTTTTTGTGCTTGAGAATAGCGAAGTTCGTTGGCTTGTATTAGTACGTATGGAGGGCGGTTTTTAGTATTCCGTAGGTCGCGGTCGGTAGGGCTGTAGACTGTGAATTATGGACAGAATTATCCTAATCATGCTATTTCCTGCAGTGGATCAACAGTTTATTATTAAAGCAGGAGCGAATTTTATAAATCAAATTATCTGAGAGCAACATGCTGATCTAAATATTGTAGACACCCCATTACTTAGGACAGATATTCCTGTAATATACGTTAGTTTATGCAGCACATTGATATCTAGATATGGGCGTTTGATCTTCTAGCGATTGATGTCTTCGTTCGTGGTTGTAGTATTCAAAGTAGTCGGAGAGTTTTTGGTAGAGATCTATTCCATCTGTAGGAGGACTTAGGTACAGTTTTTCGTACTTA
>JAKVAX010000018.1 GCA_022447625.1 Flavobacteriales bacterium
ACTGCGGACAGTCACCTTCGATGATTTCTTCACCAAGGTATTCGATTTCTACTTCTTCGTCACAGTTATCTTCTGCAGCCAATTCTTGAGCTACCGCTGGAATGTCATCACATTCAGCGTCCATATCAGATGGGAACTCAACGAATTCAGGAGCAGTGTTGTCGTATAGAGAAAGGATCTGCTGAGCAGTAGCCTCATTTCCACACTCGTCAACAGCAAGGTAGTCACGGATGATCGTACCTGCACATCCACCTGATACAAATGTATCTTCGTATGTGATTGTTACTTCACCACAGTTATCAGATGCAGTCAATAGTTCTGCATTGAGATCGTCACATGGTACTTCAACTTCTGCTGGGTACTCATCGAATACAGGAGCAGTAGTATCTACGATGTTGATCTGCTGTGTAGCTGTAGAAGAGTTTCCACAAGCGTCAACTGCAGTAAACGTACGGATCATACTGAATTCCTGTGGACAATTTCCTTGTGTAAGGAACTGATCGTCGTATGTGATTGTTACATCACCGCAGTTATCGATAGCAGTAGCTTCCGTTGCAGGAACTTCTTCGTTACACTCAACATTAATTGCTTCAGGAACCATAGTGAATTCAGGAGCAGTTGTGTCAACAACGTTGATCGACTGTACACCCATCACTTCATTACCACAATCATCGAATGCACGGAAGATGCGGTTAAGAACATATTCGTTCTCACACTCTCCGTCAACGATTTCTTCAGTCAATTCGATAGAAACAACATCATCACAGTTATCTTCAGCGATTGGGAAAACCACTGCAGGAAGTTCTTCGTCACACTCTACTGTTTCATCAGCAGGGAATTCAACGAATTCAGGTGAAGTTGTATCGACGATAGTTACAGTTTGCTGAGCCATAGACTCATTCTCACAGTAATCGATAGCAACCCAAGTACGGATGATCAAGTAAGACTGCTCACAGTCATCACCATCTTCAGCAATTTCTTCGCTGTATTCGATTGTTACTTCATCACCACAATTGTCAACTCCAAATACATCGCCAGCGTTAAAGTAGTTACCGTCTTCTCCAAGAGCTACTTCTGAGCATTCCAGCGTCTCATCCGCTGGGATATTTACCAACTCAGGCGCAGTCGTATCAGTGATAGTAATGTATTGTTCTACAGTAGAAGTGTTTCCGCACTCGTCAGTAGCCTCGTATACACGGTATAGTACTCCGAGGCAGCCACCTGATTGTAGAATCTCTTCTACGATCTCTACTGTAGCTTCTCCGCAGTTGTCAGATGCAGTCAAAGTGTATGTATCGATGTCCTCACAAGGAACCGCTGTGTAGAATTCGTAATCGTTGAATTCAGGTGCAGTAGTATCTTGTACGTTCACGATCTGCTCGAATGAGCTTTCGTTACCACACTCGTCCATCGCGTACCAGTTACGGATGATAGTGTAGTTTCCAGGACAATCTCCTTCAATAATCTCTTCGTTGAATGAGAATTCGATGTTCGCTTCTTCTGAACAGTTATCCATTGCTGTAACGTCAGCAGCAGGATCGACCATATCACACTCTACAGTGATTTCAGCTTCTGGAAGTCCAATGAGTTCTGGAGCTTCTTCGTCAACTACAGTGATCGTCCATTCACCGTCTGCACGGTTTCCACAAACGTCAAATGCAGCCCAAGCATGTACAATTTGGTAATTGTGTGGGCAATCACCTTCGATGATTTCTTCACCTAGGTATTCAACCACAACTTCACCAACACAGTTATCTACAGCTTCTATCATCGGAAGCTCGTAGTTGACGTCGTCACAAGGAAGAGTAATATCTTCCGGTAGGTTGGTAAATTCTGGAGCAATCTGATCATCAACGATGATGAGTTGAGAATCGATGTTCACGTTACCACACTCGTCTTCTGCGCGGTAGAAGTAAGTGAACTCAGTGTTGTGCACACAATCTTGCTCGTTGTTAGGCTCACAAGAAGCATCAGCGTTCAAGTCACCATGTCCTTCAACAGCTTCTCCACCGATGAATCCATCGTATGTGAACCATCCAGAAATACCGTAATCACAGTTTTTGTTGTTCGCACCTTCACCGAGCTGGAAACCAAAGTAGTAACTATCTGGCATGTGGTAGAAGTAAAGAACGTCACCAGCATTGTCAGCTAGACCTGTCATGGTAGAGAATCCGTTTACCATTTCGAAGTAAGTCCATCCTTCGTATAGGTTTCCGTCTTGAGCGCATCCTAGGTCATCTTTGTAAGATCGTCCAAGTGCAGACCATGTATTCCAATCAGATTCGTTTTCGAACCAGAAATCAACCATGAACTGCTCACCTGGGTTAACGTCGTTTACAACAACACCGTAGATGTGTCCGGTTCCATCAGCGAAACGATCGAACGTACCACCGTTTTCGTCGAAATGGAAGTTAGCAGAGCTTAGAAGTCCTTCGTTAGCTAGAGAAGGTAGCCAAATTGCCCAATCATCACCAGGTCCAAATGCAGTTGCCAAATCACAAGACTCGATCAACTCACCTGTGTTAGATTCAAACACTTCGACATCAACATTCTCATCAGAGCATGAATCGTAAGCAGTAAGATCCGCAGGAGCAGGAACATCTTCTAGACAGTCAACTAAGATTTCTTCTTCGAAATCAGAAAACTCAGGAGCTGTATTATCCTCAACTGTAACTGTGAGGGTCATTGACGATTCGTTTCCGCATTCGTCAGTGGCAATGACTGTTTTTGAGCACACAGCAATCACCGGACACTCAAGTCCGTCAGTCTGAAGTGAAGCGTCAACAAAGACATCGAACGGACTACAGTCTTCTATGGTAGGGAAAGGAACATTAGCATCGAGGTAATCCAATATTTCTTCTACTGTCTGTCCTTCGAAACATTCAATGGTAAAATCACTTGGGAAGTCAGAAATTACCGGCGCCTGTGTATCCACCACAGAAATTGACTGAGATGTTGTATTTGCATTACCACATTCGTCTACCGCTGTGAATGTGCGGACGATTACATAGTCCTGTGAACATTCTCCTTCAATGATTTCATCTTCGAAGCTTACGTTAACGGTACCACAATTATCAGATGCTTCAGCGTTGATTGCAGGAATTTCTTCGTCACACTCATACGTCGCATCTTCAGGAACAAAAGTAAATTCAGGAGCAGTCGTATCTACAATTGTTAGTGTCTGCGTAGCAATAGCGCTGTTGCCACATTCGTCTGTAGCAATGTATGTGCGAACCAATGAGTAAGATTGATCACATTCACCATTGATGACTTCGACAGATAATTCGATACTTACCTCACCGCAATTGTCTGAAGCAGATGATTCAGGTGCAGGAATTTCTTCGTCACACTCAAGAGTCATATCCGATCCAACTAGGTCGAATTCAGGTGCGCTATTATCACTCACGCTGATTTGCTGTGAATGCGTAGATTCATTTCCACAATCGTCAATCGCAATCCATGAGCGAATGATAGTATATGATTGAGGACAATCACCTTCGATGATTTCTTCACCAAGGTATGAGATCGATACATCTGCGTCGCAATTATCTTCTGCTGCTAAAGCATTTGATACTGCTGGAACATCATCACAAGAAGCATCTAGATCACTCGGTACTTCCGTGAAAACAGGAGATTGAGTGTCAAATACTGAAATGGTCTGTGTTGCTGAAGAATTGTTGCCGCATTCGTCAGTGGCAGTGTATGTGCGAACAATGGTGTACTCATTATCACAGCTACCGTCGAATGATTCTGATGATACTTCGATGGTAACATCACCACAGTTATCTGATGCAACTGCGTCAAGTGTAGGAATATCTTCTTCACATTGGTAACTCGCATCAGCTGGAACGAAAGTGAACTCAGGAGCCGTGGTATCTAAGATAGTCAGGGTCTGGGTGCACATCTCTGTATTATTTCCATCAGTAGCAATCCAAGTGCGCGCGATAACTGTATTACAAGTTGCGTCGTCAATCACCTGATCGATGTGAGATACATCAACCGTGCCGTCAAAACAAGGATCAATATCTACAGTTGGCATGCCTTGGAAAAGAGGATCAATATCGTCACCACATTCAACAATGGCATCGGCAGGACAAGTAATAGTGAGGTTAGGTTCACAACAAGACTCAACATTAACTGTAATTGTCACAGTCGTCTCTTCCACCGGCGTTCCATCATCGGTCGCTGTGAAATCATAAGTGTAAACACCAGGAGAAAGCCCGCTCAGTGTAATAGATACTTCAGCTGGGTTACCTGCATTGTTCGAATTAAGTGTGTAATCGAAATTTGAATCGACTACAACGGCTACTGTCTGATCACCTTCTGGTCCGATAAAGCTCAGATTGAGTTCATAAACTTCATCGTTACAAATAGTTATCTCATTGTTCGCAGGAACGTTCTGTGCGATTGGAGGGAAGTTTGTGTTGCTCGAAACGTTGAATTGCAAACACTGATCTTCGAGCCAGTTAACACCATCAACGTCTCCATCTGGTCCGTCATAATCATCAGTATCGGTTCCGAATCGACCAATTTGAATGAAGTCAGTACCGTTACCAGAATTCACACCAACAGTTGCAGGTATACCACCAAATCCAAGCGAACCTTGAGAAGCATCTCCTGTTGTCCAGTCCATGACCTCATAGTTGAAGGCAACATTATTTCCACTGTCAAGAATTGGGTCCGAACCTTCGGTGATGATCACCTGGAATGTATTTCTAAAAGGTTCGTTGGCTGCATTGTTAGCGCTGTAAACACCAACCTCAACCCAATTGACGTAAAAAGCTGTGCTTGTTACGTAGTACCAAACCTCTCCTCGACCATTGCGAGTATCAACATCTCCCCAGAATGGTGCAACCATCGGGGTAGTAATAGGAAAGCCACTAGACGAAAATGTGCTCAGTGGATTATCAAAGGTCAAATTACCGTTGTTGTTGAGGTAGACCTCGTTGTATGATGAACCATACAGGTCAAATGTGAATGGAAGCGAGATGGGTCCGAAAGATCCGTCATCATTTCCAGGAAAGTTTGTCCAGGTCGCAGGATCGTGTGGAATGTAGCATTCCCCGTCACGCGCACTGGCGTCGTCTATGTACCTCTGAACATCAGGGTACTCTCCGTCATAATCATAAGTAAGTACTTCAGGCTCGATGAGTCCTTGATCTTTGGCATTTTCATACTCTTCAGAATCAATGACAACTTGTGCCTGAGCATGTGTGGCTGAGAGAGACACAACAATAATGGCGAGAAAAATGGCAAGAATGAGTGAAGCCAAGTTTTTCACGCTACATCGTGTTGCAATTGTTGCAACATCAGTAGAATGTTTCATGGTAAAAACGTTAGTTAAACAATCAGTTATTAAGCAAACAGTAAGCTGATTGTAAGCCTCAAATAGGGAGTCAAATGATAGTGCCGAAGCAGAATACTTCAGCGTTGTTTTCAATGCAAATATAGGGCTTTTTCGATAAACGCAAAGAATTCTTCGATTAAAAAGTTGGATTCGTCGATATAAATCCGTCCTACGTCTAAATTATTGACTTTCTTGTAACCATGGAAAAGTACCAGGTGATTACCCCACTTGTACCTGTTCGCTCGGAGCCTAGAGACCCTGCAGAACAGGTTACCCAGTTCCTTTATGGTGAACAAGTTGAAGTGCTTGAAGAACATGCGCAATGGAGACGTTGTCGTTCAATGCAAGATGGGTACGAAGGCTGGCTGGATTCTAAAATGATTGGGGAAATCCAATTAGGTGAATATCTGGTGAAGAGTCCTATGAAGGCGGTTTCATTACCTTCTGGTGTCAAAGTTGTTCCCGCTGGAAGCCGAATCGCGGAAGAATTGGGGGAGACCAAGCTTGAAAGTATCTCACAAGTTGCTAAGATGTTTCTAGGTGCTCCTTATTTATGGGGAGGGAAATCGATCATGGGTATCGATTGCTCAGGACTTACACAAGTAGCCTCACAGCTGGTTGGTATTCAACTGCCACGAGATGCTCGAGATCAAGCGCAAGTAGGAGAGGAGATTCCGTTCGCTGATCTTGCTGAAGAAAACGATCTCGCCTTCTTTGACAATGAAGATGGGAATATTATCCACGTGGGGGTGATCTTAGAGAATGACGTCCAACGCTTCATTATTCACGCAGCGGGCGAAGTGCGCATTGATCGATTTGATCACCAAGGGATTTTCCGTGAAGATCAACAACGTTATACACACAAGCTTAGAATCATTCGCCGTGTTAACGGATGATGATCGGCCGACTCTGACGGAAATCATCAAACCACAACACGTAGTAATAAGTACCTGCAGTTAAACCACTCACATTAATGGTTGATTGGTGTCTACCTGGGGCATAATTAGCGTTGCTGAGGATGGTTTCAATCACTTTACCTTCACTGGAAATCAAGTCGACATTTACCTTTTGAGATTCCTCAAGGCTGAAACCAAAAGTGAATTCACTGTTAGTTGGATTCGGGTAACTCGGGAATAGCTGCGTTCCTGGATATACGAAAAGATCTGTCGCATCCGGACCAGATAGACTGATGTCTTCATCACCCTCTTGATATGGGATGACCGTGAAGTAGACCAAGTACATTTCGTCTTCTGTGTCTTCTCCCCACCACGACCATTCAGGTGGATCGTTTGGGTTGTAAGGATTGTTTGAGGTATTATCGTACTCTCCAATGGCGTGAACTACGTAGTCTCCAGGGATGTAAACTAGATTCTCATAGGCATAGAATCCTTGCCAGTTAAACTCCCATTCCGGAATGTTAATCAGAGGAATCGTATCGGTTTCATCTGGACTAACGGCATATACTTCCCAGCTTTTTCCTAATAAGTGGCTGTGCGGCGCAATACCAATTAGAGATACATCAGTAGGCATTTCGATGGTACCGTGGAAGGATGAAATCTCATTTGGAGGAATCACAAACGACTCATCTAAGTCTTGTGGTGTCATAGGGAAGGTCATGGCATAACGTTCAATAGGTTCTTCAGAGAAGAAGATGTTGATCGAAGTCTGGTCGTATTCGTCGACTGAAGTTGGGCCATAGTGCATCTGCAGCAAGAGCTTACTGTTGGCAAAAAGCCTCGACCCGATGGTAGGAGGGTAGTCAATAGGATTCGATCCAGGTACCCAAGCATTTAAGAATGGTTGAAGTGGTTCGAAACCAAACCCTCCGAAGTTTTCATAACCGTAATCCGGATCTTCTGCGTCGAGCTCGTAGGCGTAATCTGTAGTGTCTTGTCCGATGATTGCGTGGTGACAAATCAGGTTATTGTCTTGACGCACCTCAATGGCACGTACATCTTGATCTTCTTCCAAACCAGTTTCCAAAACAAATACCTGGTATTGGTCAGTCATATCTCCTTCATGTAAGTAAGCTTCCTCCATTGTCAAGATGAGGTCTGGAGTACCGATTTGGCTTCCTTCTGCAAAGACCGGTGCATCTGGGGCGTTGTCAAGATTTCCAGTCGGCATGCCTTCATCTACCCAAGTTGCGAAAAGTGCGATCTGTTCATCAGTGAGCACGTTCTCATCACGGAAATTCCCATAACCGGGCTCCGGTGACCAAGGTGGCATATATTTAATTGAAGTCACGTATTCGATGATCGATGCGTACCCCGCCACCTCGTCATAGGTCGTGAATGGCATTGGACCAATCTCTCCTGGTCTATGGCACTTCGTACAATGATCAAAAACCATAGGAGCGATGTCATCTGCCCACGTTACGGTTTGAGCATTCATCTGTGTGGCCAGACCAATCATGGTCAAAAGGAAAGCAATTCTTTTCATCGGTATTCGATTATACAGCCAACCGACTGTGTTTTGGAGATTTCTATTGTTCGGTGTTCGTTCAGTGCCTCAATGGCATCGCGTAACTCACTGGTAGTCGTCTTAGTTCTTCGCTGACCAATGCGTACGTAAGTGTTGTCTATGCGTCCTTCGTAAAGAACGTTTCCATCGCTGTCTAAAACAAAAACTTCAGGAGTAACGGAAGCATTGAGTTTCCGCGCTAGCGATTGGTCACCCTTCTTTAACGCAAAAGGAATTTCATAGTACTCCTTGAACCATGCGACGTCTTCTCGTTTCGTGTGGTCATTTGGGAATACACCTACGAAATTGAACCCAGCACCGCTAAATTCATTGTGGAGCGTTCGCATTTGTAATGCGTAATCTTGACAAATAGGACACTTAGGTGCGAGGAAAAAGACCACTTCATAACGCGATGAATCCAATTGAAAACTGGAGCAAAGTAAAATGAATAGCCCACATGCCACTATGTAAAGTAAGTATCGCATCCTCATTTACAGTAATTTAAGCTTCCTAGAGCATTATCACAATTCATAGACTTGTTGATTCTAAACAAGTTTAGTCTGTCGCTGAAAAAAATGTAGTTTCAGCGAGCAATTGGCGATTATGCAGTTATCCATCTCAGACTGGTCGATCATTATCGGCTTCTTTCTTATTTCATTAATCATCGGTGTGCTATCGATGCGACGCGCAGGAAGCAGCGCTGCAGAGTTCTTTCTTTCAGGTAGAAACATGCCCTGGTGGCTGCTCGGAGTTTCGATGGTGGCCACTACCTTTTCAGCTGACACACCCAACCTGGTTGCAGATCTTGTCAGACAAAATGGAGTAAGTGGTAACTGGGCATGGTGGGCGTTTTTGCTCACGGGTATGCTGACGGTATTTGTCTACGCCCGCTTATGGCGACGCAGCGGTGTTATGACTGACATCGAGTTCTACGAGCTTCGTTACAGTGGTAAGGAAGCATCTTTCTTACGTGGCTTTAGAGCGATTTACTTAGGTGTGTTCTTTAATGTTGTGATCATGGCCACCGTATGTTTAGCGGCCGTGAAAATAGGGAGTGTTCTGCTTGGTCTAGCGCCTTGGAAAACGCTTCTGTTAGCTTCTGTGGTGACTGTCATCTATAGCGCGCTTGGAGGAATACGTAGCGTGATTTTGACTGATTTCGTGCAGTTCATTTTGGCAATGATAGGTTCTGTTGGAGCAGCAATTGTCATTGTCAACCTGCCTGAAGTGGGCGGGTTAGACGCCATGTTATCCCATGAAAACGTCAAGCCTTCCTTGGATTTGATTCCTTCTTGGGATGATAAAGAGACCTTCATCATGGTCTTTTTGATTCCTATTGCAGTACAATGGTGGAGTGTTTGGTACCCAGGAGCGGAACCAGGAGGAGGTGGATATGTGGCTCAGCGTATGCTTTCTGCAAAAGACGAAGACCATGCTTTAGGGGCCACCTTCTTATTCAATATTGCTCACTATGCACTTCGTCCGTGGCCATGGATTTTGATTGCCTTAGCTTCGATGATTGTATTTCCTCAGTTGAGCGACATCCAAGCAGCCTTTCCGAATGTTGATAGCGATGTGATCGGTGATGACCTAGCGTACTCAGCAATGTTGACATATCTACCTCATGGATTGTTAGGACTGGTTGTTGCCTCACTGATTGCAGCATTCATGAGTACTATTTCTACTCACCTCAACTGGGGAGCAAGCTACATTGTGAATGATTTCTATCTCCGATTCGTTGACCCTGAAGCGTCTGATAAGAAGCAGGTGAATGTTGGACGGATTTCCACGGTAGTACTGATGGTATTTGCGGCATTATTGTCTTATAAAATTGGAACAGCGAGTGCTGGGTTCAATGTATTGTTACAGATTGGAGCGGGTACGGGATTGATCTTCATCCTTCGTTGGTTCTGGTGGCGAATCAACGCCTACACTGAGCTGACGGGTATGATCGCGTCATTCGTTTACGCGATTGCCATGCTTTTCTTTGATCACAACTTAGCCAGTTACGAAGTGCTTGTTATTGGCGTGGTGTTCACCACTATTTGTTGGTTAGTAGCCACCTTCGTGACTAGACCAACCTCAAAGGAAACCCTCGAGAAATTTTACAACACCGTTAAGCCTTCAGGCAATGGATGGCGCAAGAAATTAGGTGACGATATCGCTCCAGCTCAAGGTAAGTTACCCCGCCAAATTTTGAGTATGGTCATTGGAACCTTCTTGGTTTATGCCGTGCTTTTTGGATTCGGAAAGCTACTTTACGGTGAGAAGATGTTGGCCGTTGTCCTTCTGGCTTTTTCAGCTATTGCTGGAATGGTGTTGGTACGTTTGAACCGGTAATCAAGAAAGGAATTTCTTCCCTTCTCGAGCCATCTTGCGAAGAATTGGAGAGCAACGGTAACGATCTTCGTGGTATTCGTGGTATAGGCCGTCGAGTGTCTCAACACAATGGTTGATACCTTTTTCGTCAGCCCAAGCAAGCAAACCTTTAGGGTAGTTAACTCCTTTTGTCATCGCCAAGTCGATGTCTTCTTTGGACGCGATATTCAAATGCAGGGCATCAGCTGCTTCATTGATGAGCATTACCAAGATGCGCCAAAGGATCATTTCACCGAGCTCTTTGTCTTTCGTTGGTTCTGGTTGTACAGCGCCTTCAGCGTATTCGTAGTAACCACGTCCAGATTTTCTACCATACCAACCTGCTTCGAAATGACGCTTTTGAGTGAATGAAGGTTTGTATCGCGGGTCATAGTAGAAGGCTGCGAAAACGCTCTCAGTAACCGCGTAGTTCACATCGTTCCCGATGAAGTCCATCAATTGGAATGGCCCCATTCGGAATCCTCCCATATCGCGCATGGCCCAGTCAATGGTAGCGAAATCAGCAAAGCCTTCTTCATAGATTCGAAGCGCTTCTCCGTAGAACGGACGAGCAACGCGATTCACAATGAATCCAGGTGTGTCTTTGGCAATTACCGTGACTTTCTTCCATGAATCGATGAGCGCTTTTGAAGACGCCAGTACTTCTGGATCCGTCTGAACCGCAGGAATAATTTCAACCAAAGGCATCAATGGTGCAGGGTTGAAGAAGTGAATTCCGAGTACGCGATGAGAGAGCTTAACCGATGCGGCGATGGCTGCAATGGAAAGAGAAGAGGTATTACTAGCCAAGACACAATCCTCGGCAACAACGCCTTCAAGTGTCTCGAAAACCTGCTTCTTAATATCGAGTCGTTCGATGATTGCTTCGATGATTAATCCGCAAGGAGCGAAGTCGTTGAGCTCAGTTGTGTATTTGATTCTACCCTGAATTGCTTCCGCGCTAGCGTTATCAAGCTTACCTTTTTCAACCAAACGAGCCATAATCTTAGCAAGTTTGATTTTGCTTTTATCTAAAACGTCAGTGCTTGTGTCTGAAAGCACAACTTGATGTCCGTTCTGCGCCGCTACTTGGGCAATTCCAGAACCCATGGCTCCGGCACCTACAACTCCAATGGTCTTCATAGAAAAACTTTGCCGCGAAGTTGGCCCTTTTTTTGGTAGATGAAAAGTGAGATTTAATCGTGAAGAAACTGTGACCGCTCCCCGCTATCTTCGCTGAAAAGAAATATTATGAAACAGCTACTCTTCATATTCGCTCTTTTGCTAGGTATGACTGCTCAAGCAGATCCTGGTGATGAAATGACCGTGATCTGGAACCGTGTGCTTAAGCGCCATGTAACCGCTGACGGTAGAGTTGATTACCCAGGTATCAAAGCCGATAAGGAGTTTAGTCAAGTTGTTTCGCTGTTTCAAAAGCAGACTCCTGACGGTACATGGACCAAGAGCGAGTCACTAGCCTACTGGATGAATGCGTACAACGTATTCGCTATAAAATTGGTAGTAGATCACTATCCGGTGAAGTCGATCAATGACATTGACAACCCATGGAAACAGAAATCCATCAAGATCGCTGGCAAGAGCTACAGTCTAGATCAGATTGAAAACGAGATCATTCGTCCTACGTTTAAGGATGCCCGTATTCACTTCGGTATCAATTGCGCCAGTGAATCTTGTCCGCCGATTTCTCGAACTGCTTTCACGGGAACAAACGTGAATAGCGAACTCGACAGACTGGCTCGCGCATTTATGAAAGACACCAAGAGAAACAAGTTTCAAGAGAGCTCAGCTCAAGTATCTAAGATCTTTGACTGGTTTAGCGTTGATTTTGAGAAGGAGGGAGGCGTCATTGCTTTCATGAAGAAACATGGAGCGAACATAGAAAATGGTGCTAACTTGAGCTACTTAGACTACGATTGGAGTCTCAATTCAAAATGAATCCTTCATGACGCGAACGATTTCCATTCTGTTTGCTTTCATCACGCTGAGCATGAGTAGCTGCGCCCAAGACGAGAATTTCGATGGCATGTTCCAACGCATGACCTCGGGAACTGTAGATGTCATTACCCCTGATTCGCTGCCAACAGACGGCATGGTTTATCTTTTAGATGCCCGAGAATTGGAAGAGTTCGAGATTTCTCACATACCTGGTGCGCAACACATTGGATATGATGATTTTTCCATGGATAATGTGAAACACATTCCGAGAGACGCCACGGTGATCGTTTATTGTAGCGTCGGCTACCGAAGTGAAAAGATTGGAGAGAATCTCCAAGAGGCAGGCTATGGCGATATTTACAATCTCTATGGAGGGATTTTTCACTGGGTGAACACTGGTAACGAAGTGGAAAACGACGAAGGCGAGAAGACCGAAAAAGTACATACGTACAATAAGAAATGGTCAAAATGGCTTGAGCGTGGAGAGAAAGTCTATGAGTAAATACTCCATGGCTTTCTTAGCCAAGCGGCCTGAACTGGGCAAGGTCAAGACACGTTTGGCTTCGACAATTGGCCATCACAATGCCCTAGAAGTTTACGAGTTCTTATTGGCTAGAACGATTCGCACGCTGGCTGCATGCGACGCTCAAGTATTCACCTTCTTGACAGGTGAAGGACTGATTCGTCTTCCGCATGGATTTTTGAAGGCAGAGCAAATCAACGGTGATCTCGGTGAACGCATGTTGGCCGCCTTCATGGAAATGTACGGGGGCAAAAAGCGACACAAAATGTTGTTGGTAGGTGCAGATATTCCTGGGTTATCTCAAGAAATAATTCAACGTGCCATTGACGTGCTAGATGATCATGACGTGGTGCTTGGTCCGAGTGAAGACGGTGGCTACTATCTGATCGGTATGACTGAACCACTTGCTCCGCTTTTCATTGGTAAAAAGTGGAGTCATGAAGATGTTTTATCTGATGCTATCGCTAGCGCGGAATCACTGGGTCGTTCGGTGGCAACGATTGATACATTAAATGATATTGATACATTCGAAGACTTGAAGAGCTCCTTCGTTTGGAATGAGGTTCAAGCTTTCATCTCACACTAATTATGAAGAATCTTAAAGAGACCGTTGCATTTCTTCGTTCACGCGGAATCGATGATGCAGAAGTAGGTATAGTGCTTGGCACTGGGTTGGGAAACTTGGTAACCAAGATCAAAGTGATCAAAGAGTTGAGCTACAATGTAATTCCGCACTTCCCGATTGCAACCGTAGAGTTTCACTTCGGAAAACTCATTTATGGCGAACTTGGTGGCAAGAAAGTGCTGGCACTTCAGGGTAGATACCATTACTACGAAGGATACACGATGGAACAAGTAGTATTCCCTGTTCGTGTGATGAAGATGCTTGGAGTGAAATACATCTTATTATCAAATGCAGCTGGAGCAATCAACCCCGATATGAAGAAGGGGAGTTTGATGCTATTAGATGATCATATCAATCTTCAACCAGACAACCCACTCCGTGGACCAAACTATGATGATCTAGGCCCTCGCTTCCCAGATATGAGTGCTCCATATGATCCCAGCCTCAATGCGAAGATCAAAGAGATCGCGAAGACCAAGGAGATTGACTTAAATGAAGGCGTTTATGTTTCTGTAATGGGACCTAATCTGGAGACGAGAGCAGAGTACCGTTTCTTGAGAATCATTGGTGCAGACGCAGTAGGAATGTCTACCGTTCCTGAGGTCATTGCATGTAACCACATGGGGGTGCCTTGTGCCGCCATTAGCGTACTTACAGATGAGTGTGATCCAGACAATCTGAAGCCCGTAGATATTCAAGACATCATTGAGACCGCCGGTAAGGCAGAGTTATTCTTGACAGCACTTCTTGAGGAATTGGTAGCGAGTTACGGTTGAATAACCGTGTGATCAATCTTCGTCAATTCGATAGATTGGTAAGCAGCGCATTTCTTTTGAGACTTGCATGAAGTCGCAAGACAAGCAACCACTAGAAGAAGGGCGAGAGAAAAATTTGTTAGGTTTTTCATGAGCATAAAAGTACACCTTTGGCTTGAATGTTCAACTGCACCTTGCACTTTTCACAAAGTTTTGCCCTGCACAGGTAAAACGCTTGTCGCGGGCAAATTGCATTTTCGTAGCCTTGAAAGAAAAACATGAAGCGAAAATGTCTTCAATGTCAAACGGAACTTCAAGGAAGAGCAGATCAGAAGTTTTGCAACGGATGGTGCCGGTCATCATGGCACAATAATCAACGACGAATGGCTCGTGTAGAAGAGTTATCTCCTCCGACGCTTCGATCGGCCTGAGTTGAACTTATTATTCCCTGGTTTGGGCTTGCGTTTCTTATCGTGGAAGGCTCCCTTGTAGTTTGGATCTTCCTTGCGCTTTTGATGATCGATTTCGCGCGCTTGTTCTTGCTTCTCCTGTTTTGTCGTCTCCAGTACTTCTAGATCTTCAGGAAGCTCGACTGAAGGAACTTGCATACGAATGATCCCTTCGATTTTTTTCAAGTGATAAGTCTCAGCAGGATCAACAAAGGTGATGGCTTTTCCAGCTCTAAATGCTCGACCAGTTCTACCAATGCGGTGCACGTAATCAAGGTAATCTCTTGGAACCGAAAAGTTGATCACGTTACTCACCTCTGTAATGTCAATTCCACGAGCTGAAACATCGGTACTCACCAAAATACGTACGTCACCCGTTCGGAAATCGTCCATGGCGTTCAGACGAGAGTTCTGCCCTTTGTTTGAGTGAATTACACGAACTTCCCCAAGGTCGAGACGATCGAGGTAGCGGGAGATGTTTTCCGCATAGTCTTTGGTGCGGCTGAAGATGATTACTCGCTTGTACTCCTCGAAATCTTCAAGGAGCTGAGTAAGCAGATTAAGCTTCGTTCGGAAGTTCGGAACTCGATAGAAAACTTGCTCTACGGTTTCAACTGGTGTTGATTCGGGAGTTACCTCCACACGCTGTGGCCAAAGAAGAAATTCTTCGCTCAGCTTTTCAACTCGAGGAGGGAAGGTAGCAGAGAAGAGTAGGTTCTGTCGCTTTCGCGGAATGACCTCAAGAATTTGACGGAGCTGCGGCATGAAGCCCATATCCATCATTCGGTCAGCTTCGTCCAACACCATGTACTTCAGCTTCTTCACCACGATCGATCCCTTCAAGTAGATCTCCATAAATCTTCCTGGAGTTGCGACGATGATGTCACAGCCGGCTTCAACCTCTGCCATTTGGGCTTTAGGACCAATACCTCCGTACAAACTAACTACACGTAGATCAGTGTAGTTGGCCATGCGACGTGTATGGTCACTCACCTGAATAACAAGCTCCTTCGTAGGAACCAAAATCAAGCAGCGAGGATCATTGTCTTGAGCATAGCGAAGATGACCAAGAACAGGCAATACATACGCAGCAGTCTTACCTGTTCCGGTTTGAGCAATACCAATGAGGTCTTGCCCACTGCGCACTCTTGGAATGGCTTTTTCCTGGATTTCAGTAGGGGCGGTGATCCCCATATCATCCAGTGCATTCAAGAATTGCCTTTTTATTCCAAGTTCTTCGAAGTTCACGACGCAAAGGTACTCTTTTGAATGTCGTAATTTCGCCTTCATGGAAGCAAGCACCGGAAGCGCAATTGACGTGAATGAATTTGATAGCATTCGTCCGTATAGAACTGGCGAATTGCCTGAAGTAATCGAACGCGTTCTAGATCAGCCATCGTTTTTTAAGATAATGAAATACATCTACCCTGATCTAGACGAGGCGGATATCAAGGAAATGATGGCTGATATCAAGACGCCAGAGCAATTCCAAGAAGAGATTAGCGGTCCGGCTTTCAAGGTGATTACACAAACGACGACTAACGGCCTGTCTATTTCAAACCTTGATCATATTGAACATGGCAAGGCTTACTTGTACTTGAGCAATCACCGAGACATCATTCTCGATAGTGCTTTATTGAATGTGAGTCTTCTCGAGAAAGGGTATAGCACAACCGAAATCGCCATAGGCGACAACCTTCTTCGACATCAGCTGATTCACGATCTCGTGCGCTTGAACAAGAGCTTCATAGTCAACCGTAGCGTGAATCCGAAAGAGATGTTGGCTTCAAGCAAGCGTTTAGGCAACTACATCCACAAGACCGTCCGTGAAGATGAAACCTCGATTTGGATCGCGCATAAAGAAGGTCGTTCCAAAGATGGAGATGATCGCACCGCATCTGGGCTATTGAAAATGTTAGTTAGCGGAACGGATGAATCTATTGATGAGGCATTGAGCGCCCTGAACATTGTGCCTATGGTGGTGAGCTATGAATATGATCCATGTGACATTTTCAAAGCTAATGAATTGATGGCTGTTCGCGAACATGGCAGTTATAACAAGCGTGAAGGTGAAGATTATATGAGTGCCTTGGCAGGTATCACGGGCCACAAGGGAAGAGTGAACATTGCTATTGGAAGAAAGCTAGAACGATCATTAGAACGTCTTCCAGCTGACGCACCGAAGAATGAACTCTATAAATTGCTTTCTCAGGAAATTGACCGCAGAATGCACCTGATGTATAAGCTGTGGCCAACCAACTACATTGCCTATGATATTCTCCATGGGACAAGAGAGCACAATCGCCATTATACCAAGCTTCACCGTATCGCCTTTCGCAATTACATACGCGGACGTATCGTGAAGTTGTTATTGATGCGAAAGGGAGGAGGAATATTGAAACGCGAAGGCTTTATTCGGCAAGCTAGAGAAGTCATGCTTCAGATGTATGCGAACCCAGTGGTTAACCAACGTGACGCTTCAGAAGAGCCTGTTTATTAAGCTAGGCTAAATTGTTGTGAAAGCAGTATAGAAGCGCTCACGGCTGCATTTAATGACTCCGCCTTCCCTTTGCCAGGAATCGTTACTGCTTTTTCGCAGTGATGGCGTACACCATGACTTTCTGACCCTATAATGTAGAGTCCGTTCAACGAAGTCTCTCGGTAGAGGTTATCACCGTTCAAATCGAGCGCAACTAAGCGTTCTTGTGGAAGATCTTCAATATTCAAATAATGGCATTCAATGCGGAATACAGAACCCATTGAAGCCTGGACCACCTTTGGGTTGAGACAATCGACGCAATCTTTGCTGAGAGCAATTCTTGTGTGCCCGAACCAATCTGCTGTGCGAATGATGGTTCCTAAGTTGCCAGGGTCTCGTATTCCATCTAAGATCAATAAAAATTCCGCGTTAGCGAGATCAGAAGGGAATTGAGCTGACTGATACCAATGTGGAAATCGAATGACGGCCATCAAGCCTGGAGGCGTCGAAAGAGAAGAGAGAACATTCATGTCAGCTTCTTCAATCAGCTCAACACGACTAGCCTGCGGCGGGGCAACTGAAGCTACGTGCAAGACACATTCAATCTCAAGATTTGCCTTCAATGCTTCTTGAACAGACTTCATGCCTTCAACTAAAAAAGAACCGTGTTCTACCCGTCCTTTCTTGCTTTTTAGGCTTTTGAACAGCTTAAATTGGTTTTTAGATAGCATGCTTTTTGATTGCTGACAAAGTAAAAACGAAATTTCGGAACGAATGAGAGCGAAGTTCGGACATTTGATCCTATCCATCATCGTGGTCTTGATGGCATTCTCTTCTTGTAACCCAACGCGAAGGTTGCAAGAGGGGCAATCGCTGCTCATGAAACAAAAATTGAAGCTGGATAATCCACCGGCAAATTTCTCTCTGGACGAAGATGACCTTGAAGGCGTTTTGAAACAACGTCCAAACCGGAAGATCCTATTGCTCCGTTTTCACCTGGGGGTATATAACATGGTAAACCCTGAGAAACAAAAAAAGGTCAATCAGCGGAAGAAGGAGCACATTGAAAAGAAGATTGACCGAAAGTCAGCCAAGGGAAAAGAGTTAACGCCAAAGGATCTACGTGAAATGCGCGCAGATACAACAGGGTGGAGAGATTGGTTGACCACAACAGTAGGTGAGGCCCCTGTCGTTTTTGATAGCACCAAAGCAGAAAACAGTGTTGATCAGTTGCGTATTCTGTTAGCGAAGAACGGTTACTTCAACAATGACGTTTTCTACGAAGTAAAGTATCGAAGGAAAGGGAAGAGGGTGAAGCCGTTGGTGTATACCATCACGCCAAAGGAGCCATACGTTATTGATAGCCTCGCCTTTAATGTGAAAGATCGAGGTATAGCGCGGCGTATTGATTTTATTGAATCAACCTCCTCTATATCCGTAGGTGAGCGATTCTCAGTTGAAGCCATGGATGAGGAGCGTGATCGCATTGCTGATTACCTAAATAATCGTGGTTACTATTCATTCACTAAAGACTATATCACCTTCCAAGCAGATAGCACACGTGGAGATGACAAGGTGGCGGTGGAGATGATTATCCGTAGACCACGAGCGCCAATTGCAGGTACAGACTCTTTAATAGCGGTAGATCACAAGCGCTATTTCATTGGCGACATCTTCATTCATACGGATTACAGCCTGACGAATTCAGATTATGCCCCAACAGATACACTTGATTTCGGTGAAATCAAACTGCTGTATGTTGATGAACTAAACCTCAAGCCAGAGCTCATCGCTTACCTCATGGAATTCAAGAAGGGTGACCTCTACCAAAAAGACCGCCTGGATAAAACTTACCGGAAATTTGTGCAGATGCCCATCTTCCGATCTGCATCCATTGTGCTGTCTGATGATGATAAGAGTGAATTCAACGTGTTGAACCGTAACATTTACCTCACTCAAATGAAGCGCAAATTCATCTCATCGGAGGCTGGTGTGACGCATCGTGACGGACTTTTTGGTCTATCCGGATCATTGAATTTCTCGAATCGAAATATGTTCCGTGGTGGTGAAACAGGCCAGTTCAGGATTTCTGGAGCCATCGAAGCCCAGCAGCCATTGACCTTAACAGAAGGAGAGGAGATCAGCGGTGAAGACGTCGCAGACAACATCCGTTTCAACACTTTTGAGATCGGACCGGAAGTTTCGTTCAACTTCAACCGCTTCTTCCCGTTGAGCATGAATAGCTTCAGGAGGTCCAATGCCCCGCGAACCACCATCAGTGCTGGTTTCAACTACCAGGATCGTCCAGATTATGAGAGACAACTCTACCAGTTTCGATACGGTACCACCTTTATTGAGAACCAGTCAAATGGTTCAAGAATTTTCTGGGATATCTGGGAGCTGAGCACGATTAAGATTACTAAGAGTGAAGCATTCCAACAGTTGCTTGATAATTTGAATGACGACTTCTTGTCAACGAGTTACCAGAACCACTTGATCTCCCTAGGGCGAATCGCTTGGCAGATGAACACACAACGTTCGCATAACCAACGGAGGTACATGTTCAATCAAGTAACCTTCGAAACCGCTGGTAATCTGCCGCGACTTGGATTTCAATTGGCTGGAGCGACACAAGATGAGATGGGAAGCTATGAGATTGGAGGGATACGTTTCGCTCAATACTTCAAAATTGAGAACGACTTCCGTTTATATCAGCGCATCGATGAAAAGAACAGCACAGCGCTTCGTATTCACGGAGGAATAGGTATTCCAGGAGCGAACTTGAGTGTACTTCCTTTTGAGAAGAGCTACTATGGAGGAGGTTCGAATGGTATCCGCGCTTGGGAACCTCGAACGCTGGGGCCAGGTAGCTATCGTGACACTACGGCACTGACTACCTTTAATAATATCGCAGAGGTTATTCTGGAAACGAGCTTGGAATATCGTTTCGAGATGACGCAAACACTCGAGGGCGCCCTATTCTTGGACATTGGTAACATCTGGTTGCTAGAGGAAGATGAAAATCGTCCGGGTAGCGGTATTAGTGCGAATACCTTCTTTGATGAATTGGCATGGGGTGGAGGATTGGGACTCCGTTTTGACTTTGACTTCTTCTTGTTACGATTAGACCTGGGGGCCCAGTTGAAGGATCCAGCGAAAATCAGAGGCGAGCGTTGGTTCTGGGAACCGAAGGATGAATACGCTGATTTCTACCAGACGATTCGTCCAGGACAAGAGTACAATTTCTTCCCAGAGCTTAACTTTAACTTAGGAATTGGCTATCCGTTCTAAACAAGGTGTGAAATTTCGGTGTTAGAGCGAACATTGCTTTGCTATATTTGCAGCTTCCAAATCATACTAAATGGGTTGGTTTAAGAGAATCAAAGAAGGTATTACCACACCTTCGCAAGAGAAAAGAGAGATCCCTGAAGGGAACTGGTACAAGTGTCCGGAGTGCAATCATGTACTGACCTCTCTGGAGCATGCACAGAATTACTGGGTATGTCCGTCATGTCAGCATCACGAACGAATTGGAGCCGGAGAATACTTCGCGCTACTATTCGATGAGGGCAAATTCAGAGAATTGGCTGTGAACCTAACAAGTGGTGATCCACTCGAATTTGTAGATACTAAGAAGTACACTGACCGTGTCAATAGTTCCATGGAAAAAACGGGTCTGCGTGACGCCATCCGTTGTGCCTCTGGTACGATTCACGGAGAGAAGGTGGTGATCGCTGCGATGGATTTCCGTTTCATTGGAGGTTCGATGGGATCTGTGGTAGGAGAGAAGATCGCTCGTGCGATCGACTACGCGATTAAGAACAAATGTCCGTTTATCTGTATCTCAAAGTCAGGTGGAGCACGAATGATGGAGGCAGGTTTCTCACTAATGCAAATGGCGAAGACATCTGCAAAGCTGACTCAGCTATCTAATGCTGGGTTGCCATACATCAGCTTCTTGACGGATCCAACGACAGGTGGGGTGACGGCAAGTTTCGCGATGCTAGGAGATTTGAATATCGCTGAGCCAAAGGCGTTGATTGGCTTCGCTGGCCCGCGTGTTGTAAAGGAAACGATTGGAAAAGATCTTCCTGAAGGCTTCCAGCGTTCAGAGTTTGTTCTTGAGCATGGATTCCTCGATTTGATCGTGGAGCGCAAAGACTTGAAAGACAAGCTAGCACTCATCTTTAAAATGTTGTCATAAGGAATCACTTTTCAAAAAGAAAAGATTATCTTTGCACTTCCGTTTAAAAGCGGTTACATAAGAATTATCTAATACGATATTGGAATGTACCTAAGTCAAGAAAAGAAAAGAGAAATCTTTAAGAAGCACGGAAAATCAGAGAATGATACCGGCTCAGCAGAGGGGCAGATTGCGTTGTTCACATACCGCATCGCACACCTAACAGGTCACCTCAAGCAAAACAAAAAAGACTACAACACGCAGCGATCGCTCATCAACCTAGTAGGAAAGCGTCGTAAGCTACTTAATTACCTAAAGGATAACGACATCGAGCGTTACCGTGCAATTATTAAGGAGCTAGGTCTGCGTAAGTAATTGAAGAAGATTAAGACGATATAGAATTATTGTGAAGGGGGGCAAAGGAAATCCATTGCTCCTCTTCGCATGTTTACACGTACACCTTAGATGAATTACACGTTACACACAAAAACCATTGATCTTGGTGATGGAAAAGCTATCACCTTCGAGACTGGGAAGCTAGCAAAGCAGGCCCACGGTTCAGTGGTTGTACGCCAAGGAGACACGATGCTCCTAGCAACTGCGGTTTCAAATCACCAAGCAGCCGATGGAGTAGATTTCCTTCCGCTGACGGTTGATTACCGTGAAAAGTATGCCGCTGCTGGAAGGTTCCCAGGCGGTTTCTTCAAAAGAGAAGCTCGTCCTTCAGATGACGAAGTTCTTGTAATGCGTCTCGTTGACCGAGCGCTACGCCCTACCTTCCCTGACGATTACCACGCTGGAACACAGGTGATGATCCAGGTAATGAGCTCAGAAGAAGACATCATGCCTGACTGCCTTGCAGGACTGGCGGCCTCTGCAGCAATCTCGATTTCTGATATTCCGTTCAACGGACCAATCTCAGAAGTACGTGTTGCTCGTATCGATGGTAAAATGGTGATCAACCCTCTACGTTCAGAACTTGAAAACGCTGACATCGATTTGATGGTAGCTGGTTCTGATGACAGCATTGTCATGGTAGAAGGAGAGATGCTTGAAGTAAGCGAAGAAGAGATGGTAGAAGCTATTGAAGCGGCACACGCTGCAATCAAGGTTCACTGCCAGGCTCAGAAAGAGCTTGCTGAAGCAGTTGGTAAAGCTTACCCTAAGCGTGAATATTCGCACGAAGTCCACGATGATGCACTTCGCACACGAGTTCACGGTGACCTTTACCAGAAATTCTACGACGCTGCGAAACAAGGTTCTTCAAAAGAAGAGCGCGCTGAAGCTTTCGGAGCAATTAAAGAAGAATACATCGCAACATTCTCTGAAGAAGAGCTTGAAGAAGTGAAGGGAATGTTGAGCGGATACATTAAAGCTGCTCAGAAAGATGCCATTCGTCGTCTAGTACTAGACGAAGGACGTCGTCTTGACGGTCGTGCAACGAACGAGGTTCGTCCTATTTGGTCAGAAGTTGACTACCTACCAGCTCCTCACGGATCTGCATTGTTTACACGTGGTGAGACGCAGTCATTGACGACGTTGACACTGGGTACTAAACTCGACGAACAGACGATCGACGGAGCGCTTCAGCAGCGTAGCGACAAGTTCTTGCTTCACTACAACTTCCCTCCATTCTCTACAGGGGAGGAGCGTCCGTTGCGTGGAACAAGCCGTCGTGAAGTAGGACACGGTAACCTTGCACTTCGTGCATTGAAGCCAATCCTGCCTGAAACAGAACAATGTCCTTATACAATCCGTCTTGTTTCTGAGATCCTTGAATCAAACGGTTCGTCTTCAATGGCAACTGTTTGTGCTGGAACATTGGCGTTGATGGATGGTGGTGTGCCTATCAAGGCTCCAGTATCTGGAATCGCAATGGGGTTGATTACTGATAAGGATTCAGATAAGTACGCTGTCTTGAGCGATATCCTAGGAGATGAAGATCACCTTGGAGATATGGACTTCAAAGTAACAGGTACAGCGAAGGGTATTACTGCATGTCAGATGGATATCAAGATCGCAGGACTTTCAATGAAAGTGTTGACTGAGGCCTTGATTCAAGCGAAAGAAGGACGTGCTCACATCCTGGGTGAGATGTTGAAGACGATAAGAGAGCCACGTGAGGATTACAAGCCACACGCTCCACGAATCGAAGCCTTCGAAATCCCTACGGATATGATCGGTGCTGTAATCGGCCCTGGTGGTAAGATCATTCAAGAGATTCAAGCTGAGACAGAAACAACGATTTCTATCGACGAAAGAGATGGAAAAGGCATTGTGGAAGTATCTGCGAGCAACCTTGATGCGATTACTGCAGCCATCACTCGAATTAAGACAATCGTATTCCCTCCAACCATCGAAATCGGTGAAGTATACGAAGGTGTAGTGAAGTCAATCATGCCATACGGTGCGTTCGTAGAGATCGTACCTGGTCAAGACGGACTACTCCACGTTTCTGAATTGGAGTGGCACCGTGTCCAGAATGTGGAAGATGTCATCAAGCAAGGTGACGTTGTGAAGTTCAAAGTAACTGGACGCGACCCGAAGACAAACAAGGTGAAGCTTTCTCGTAAAGTCTTGCTTCCAAAGCCAGAAGGCTACGTAGAGCGTGAAGACCGAGGAGATCGTGGAGACCGCCGTGGACGCGGAGGACGTGACCGTGGAGATCGTCGTGACCGTGGAGATCGTCGTGATCGCGGAGATCGCGGAGATCGTCGTGACAATAATCGTCGCGAAGAGTCTGAAGGTTCTGAAGAATAAATTTGGGGCTTGAAGGAGTGCCAACTTGGCATTCCTTCAATTCTTGCATCATTTTTGATGTTTTAACGGAAGCCATTACGGCATTTTGCGTTACATAAAGGGGCTGTTTGAGATAGCCCCATCAAGGAAAGGCAATGAGACAGTTAAAAATAACCAAGCAGGTTACGAACAGAGAGACGGCCTCTCTAGATAAGTATTTGCAGGAAATCGGAAGGGTAGACCTTATCACTGCTGAGGAAGAAGTGGAGCTAGCGCGCCGCATCAAGCAGGGAGATCAGCTCGCCCTTGAAAAGCTTACAAAAGCAAACTTGAGGTTCGTAGTATCTGTTTCAAAGCAATATCAGAATCAGGGGCTTTCGCTTCCTGACCTGATCAATGAAGGTAACCTTGGCCTTATTAAGGCCGCTCAACGTTTTGATGAAACCCGAGGTTTCAAATTCATTTCGTATGCAGTTTGGTGGATCCGTCAGTCGATTCTGCAAGCACTAGCTGAGCAGTCTCGTATTGTACGTCTTCCACTGAACAAGATCGGTTCGATCAACAAAATCAATAAAGCGTTCGCGAAACTCGAACAAGAGTACGAACGTCCGCCAACCGCAGCTGAGCTAGCGGAAGTTCTTGAAATGACACTTGACGAAGTGAAGCAGTCATTGAAGAATGCCGGACGCCACGTATCGATGGATGCGCCATTGAAAGACGGAGATGATTCTTCAAGTACGATGTATGACGTTCTTCAAACAGGAGATACGCCATCACCGGATACAGACTTGATGAATGAGTCACTTCGTAAGGAGATCGAACGCTCATTACGTACACTAACCACTCGTGAGGCAGATGTAATCCGCCTCTACTTTGGTTTGAATGGTGAACACCCGATGACTCTTGAAGAGATCGGAGAGCGTTTTGACCTGACACGTGAACGCGTACGTCAGATCAAAGAGAAAGCGATCAGACGATTAAAGCATACATCGAGAAGTAAGATCCTTAAGTCTTACCTCGGATAAGATTTAAAAAGTCCCGCGGCTGCGGGACTTTTTCTTTTATGAGTTGTTCTGATAGCGCCAGATGTATCTACAGGCTATACTTCGATAAGGTCGCCAAGGCTCAGCTACTAGTTCAAGCTTCTTCTTGACTCCACGTTCTTTGGGGGCCAGTCCATACAGGTTGCACATACCCATTTTGATTCCCAGATCATCGAGAGGAAGGATGTCGAGTCTACGCAAATCAAACATCAAGAACATCTGAACCGTCAATACACCAAGTCCTTTTATGGAGGTGAGTTCTTTGATGATTTCTTCATCTGAACCACTCCATAGACTTGGGTCATTCTTTGCCGGATCAGAGAAGTAGCGAGCCAGATCGCGCATGTAACTCGTTTTCTGGTGGCTTAGGCCAATACCTCTCAGTTCGTCGTCTGTTACTTTGTCCAGGGATTCCGGCGTTAGCCGAAGTTCTAACAGTTCACTGAAGCGCTTGTAAATCGTATCAGCAGCCTTTACCGAAAGCTGTTGCCCGACAATGGCTTTGCTCAATGATTCAAAAGGACCACTGTAAATCGGCCATGACAATTCATCGTCATGAATGATGCTGGCAAGCTTGCTATCTGCAGATTTGAGATGGTTTTTGATCGATGAGATTTCCATGACGGAAAGAAATTAGAAATGCATTTTGTACGCTAAGAAAGACAATTCAGCGTTCGAATGTAGAATCTTCGCATCTTTGCCAGCAACTTATGAGAACCGGAACACTTGTCGTTTTCTTTCTGACTGTGATCGCTACCGCTTTTTGGTCATGCCGAAAAGATAATTTCACTACCGATCCCAATGCCACGTTGAGCTTTTCGCAAGACACTGTCTTGTTTGATACGGTATTCACTACCATAGGCTCCATCACGGAGTTGGTGCGGATTTACAACACAAATGATAACCCAGTCCAAATTTCCAATATCGAGTTGGAAGGAGGGACGTCATCACCATACAGAATCAATGTAGATGGTATTGCTGCTGATGAATTCACTAATGTGGAAATCGCTTCGGGTGATAGCTTGTGGATGTTCGTAGAGGTCACCATTGACCCGAACGCTCTTAATCTACCATTCATTGTTGAAGACCGTGTGCGATTTGAACTCAATGGGAACGAACAATTTGTAGAGTTAGTGGCCTGGGGGCAGAACGCGTACTACCACGGCTCGTTAGATCAAATTACAGTGCTCCCGTGCAATGAAGTATGGAATGCAGATCTGCCGCACATCGTTTATGGAATTGTAGCGGTTGATGAAGGCTGTAGCCTCACGATTAATGAAGGAACGCAAGTCCATTGTCACGACGGTTCCGGAATCTTTGTAAATAAGGGAACCTTGGATGTAAATGGTCAATTTGGAAATGAAGTCTGTTTCCAAGGAGACCGTTTAGAGCAAGGGTATCAAGAACTTCCAGGCCAATGGGGAATCGAGCTGGAATTCGAGTTCGAAACAGACCTGGGAATTGAGCAGGCGACGGTAGCCCGAGGGGGGATATGGTTGTTTGAGACCGTAGATTGTGAGATCGACTGGGCCATTATCAAGAATGGTAACATCGGAGTTCAAGTAGACACCGTAGGAAGTGCGACAGCAGATGCATTGGTTATGCGTAATACCAAGATCCAGAACATGGGTGTTATTGGTATTCTTGCACAAGGAGCGCACATTTCAGGGGTAAATAACCTGGTAGCCAATTGCGGACAAAACTGCGCTGCTTTCACCATTGGTGGACGTTACCAGTTTGCCTATTCAACATTCGCCAATTACTGGACAGATGGAACGCGTCAAACGCCTGCTTTCGTCCTTAACAACTACTACGTAGACATCAATCAGAACATTCAGACCCGAACCATATCCGATACCTGGTTCCATAACTGCATCATGTACGGTAACAACGCTGCCTTATCTGATTTCAGCGAGTTTATCGTCGACATGCAGGATGATGAAATGCAGGACTATCGGTTTGAGTTCTGTGGTGTTGACTCTGAGTCAAGCGTAGCAGACAGCGATCGCTATAATGAAATGGTCAATGGAAATACGCCTCCGTTCACGAATGTGTTGAATTTCGATTTCACCTTACTTAATCAAGGGGGGAGTGTATGGGCAGGCGGACTGCCAGACGAACCTACATTGACCGAGAGTTTCGATTTGGGTAACAACTTCCGATTTGGTAATGGAACGAAAGGCTGCTACGAACAGCAATAAGCCTGTTAAGATCAAGGTGTTAACAAGGTCTTGAATTCCCACACGTGGAGACTTTCATTTTTTCGGTACTTTTCAGGTAACCTTCGGTGAGCCGTGAACGTATCGGAAACCGGGAAAACATCCACTCTATGAAACGTATAACCTATCGATTGCTCGCTGGGACCGGAATTGGACTTCTGTTGCTGACAGCCTGTGCTGATGAAAAGACACAGGATTCAGAACAAGAACAACAAGAGGTGTCAGTTGATGAGGCGAACGACAACGCCGTCACATCCTCGCTGCTCAAGCTAGACAGTGAGATCTTCTCATTGCCTTCGCCTGTGCAAACTGCGATGCTGCTGAAAAAAAACGAGATTCCTTATTCTGAGGAGCTTCTCAATTCAACCGCAAACATTGAAAAGTATTTGAATCAGTTCCAGAAGGCCCTGAATATGGGAGTGTATGGCGCTGATCTGGCGTACTTATCTAATTTCAATAATGCGCAGCTAAAGCTCGATTACTTCAAGGTAGTTGAAGACTTAGCTACTGACTTGAATGTACGCAACGCGATTGACCAGCAGCTGATCGATCGATTTGCAAGCAATATTGACAATCAAGACTCATTATACAACTTGAACGCAGCGCTGTTCCAAACGGCTGATCGTTACTTGAAAGACAATAAAGACGACGAACTTGCCGCGCTAATCTTAGCAGGAGGATGGGTGGAGGCCCTTCATTTGTCACTAGATCCAGCAGCGAATATCCAAGAGCTTCGTGTTCGTATTGGAGAACAAGGGAATGCAGCGCGCAGCTTGGTAAGTCTACTTGGAAAGAGTGAAGACGCTCAAACCTTGGAATTGGCATCTAAGCTAGCCGCTTTGGCGTCTGAGTTCAAGGCATTGGATCGCGATTACGAATACGTTAAGCCGATTACTGATGCTACTGAGCGCGTGACTTACCTGAACAGCAAGTCTAATATTCAAATGACAGATGAACAGCTCGAGGCGATTAAGACTCAAGTTGGAGAAATCAGAGCATTCATTATTCAATAATCAGTGATCATGAAAAAGTTACTATTCATCCTTGCTTTCGCCCTATTGGCAGCGAATGTAGCGAATGCACAGTGCGAGACGATCGCTGATGATTGTGCAAACTACCTTGAAAATGCGTACATCTCAGACGGGCAGATCTATCGTGCACTATTGTACAACGATCAGGTAGCTGAATTTGAAACAACCTTCTTCGGAGGAAATACTTACCGCATTGCAGCATGTAGTGGAGAACAAGAGGGGAACCTCATTTTCCGCATCTACGATGAGCAGAAGAATCTTCTGTTTACCAACGCTGACTACAGCAATGTGCCTTACTGGGATTTTGTAGTGGAGAATACCATGCACTGCACCATCGAATCACAGCTAGACTTAAACCGTCAAGACAGCGGATGTGCTGTGCTTTTGATCGGCTTTAAGCAGTAAGCAAGAATAATTTTAATCACAGGAGTACAACTAGATGAGTGCAGGGATTCTCCGTGCCTTAATGCAGCTTTTTGCCATAATCGCCCGTGAAAGCGGTAGCGATAAAACGCAAAAAAGCGGACGAGATATCGTCGCCATATTCCTTCGACAGCAGCTGAACAAGGAGTTGGTGAACCGCTATCTTGATATGTATGACAGCTTCATTGAAGAACTGAACACTCGTAAATCTGGTAAGAAAGAACGCAGCCAGAAACGATTGGCAGTAAGCTCAGTGAAGGTGCTTCGTATCTGTACTCGTATTAATGAAGAATTAGCACAGAAGGAGAAGTATTTCGTACTGATCCGTTTGATGGAATTCATTGTAGCGTTTGAGGACACTACAGAACAAGAGTGGGAATTCATTCATACCGTTGCTGATACCTTCAACATTGACAAAGAGGTATATGGTGGAATTCGAGAGCTGATTAGCCTGGAAGAAGGCGAAACCAAAGACCTCGAAAACTTCCTTTATATCGTACCTAAGGTCGAAGTGGAAATGGAACATGCCCGTTCCATTCAGTCATCGGCTCTGAACGGAATGTTGATCTTTTTCCGGCTGGAAAAAGAGAATATGTTCTTCCTTCGTTATTTCGGTGCAGACGACCTCCTGTTGAACGGTCAGGTCTTGAGTGCAGGGAATAGCCACGTTTTCAACCAAGGAGCCTCGGTCAGAGGTTCTAAGATTTCTCCGATCTACTATAGCGACGTCATCCATCGTTTCATGGATACATCGGATAGTTCGAAGATTGTTTTCCGTGTTGAGAACGTTTCATACTACTTCAAGCGAGGGAATAAACAAGCCCTGCATCAACTGAACATCATTGAAGAGAACGGATCCCTCATCGGAATTATGGGAGGGTCTGGGTCTGGTAAATCGACCCTGCTCAATGTGATGAATGGAAATTACACGCCAACCTACGGCCAAGTAACCATTAACGGGATTGACATTCATCATTCCGGAGATCAGTTGGAAGGAGTCATTGGTTATGTAGCCCAAGATGATCTCCTGATTGAGGAGCTCTCGGTGTTCCAGAACCTCTTTTACAATGCAAAACTCTGTTTCGCTGATAAAACCGACGATGAGATTTCAGCTTTGGTGGATCAGACCCTGCAGCAACTCGGACTTTACGAAGCACGAGAATTAAGAGTAGGTTCTCCGCTGGATAAGACGATTTCTGGAGGACAGCGTAAACGATTGAATATTGCACTGGAGCTTATTCGTGAGCCAAGTGTCTTATTCGTTGATGAGCCAACAAGTGGTCTTTCTTCCCGCGATAGCGAGAATATCATGGACCTCTTGAAAGAGTTGACCTTGAGAGGTAAGCTCATCTTTGTAGTAATCCACCAACCTTCGTCTGACATCTTCAAGATGTTCGACAAGCTGTTCTTGCTAGATCAGGGTGGATACCCCATCTATTATGGTAACCCAGTTGAGAGTATTATTTACTTCAAACGCCTGGTGAACCATGTCAACTTGAACGAAAGTGAATGTCCGGTTTGTGGTAACGTCAACCCGGAACAGCTTTTTAATATCATTGAATCGAAGGTCGTTGATGAATACGGTAATCTAACCGAGCATCGAAAGATCACACCTCGAGAGTGGAACAACTTCTTCAATGTGATCATCGGGAATCACTTGCGGACGAAGAAGGAATCATTTGAAGCTCCGGATACCACCTTCAGAATTCCGGGCTTGATCAGACAGCTAGGTGTATTCCTAAAGCGTGACGTCTTGAGTAAGTTGAGTAACAAGCAGTACATGCTGATCAACATGCTTGAAGCTCCGATGCTCGCTTTGTTGTTGAGTTTCTTTTTGAAGTTCTATCAAAGCGATCGTTCAGAAGAGGCGAGCTACCTATTCCGCGAGAGCGAAAACATACCGCAATTCCTATTCATTAGTGTCATAGTGGCGCTATTCTTAGGTCTCACGGTAAGTGCCGAAGAAATAATTCGAGATCAGAAAATACTAAAGCGCGAGAAGTTCTTGAACCTCAGTCGAGGCAGCTACTTAATGGCTAAAATCGGTGTGATGTTCGTGATCTCAGCTATTCAAACCTTAATGTTCATTTTGGTCGGGAACACGGTACTTGAGATCAAAGGGATGTACCTCGCATTCTGGGCTATTCTTTTCAGTACGAGTTGTTTCGCCAACATTCTCGGATTGAATGTATCAGCAAGTTTCAACAGCGCAAAGGTGATCTACATCATCATTCCAATCTTGATTATCCCTCAACTACTCTTCAGTGGAGTGATTGTGAAGTTTGATAAGCTATACCCAGCATTTGCGTCGCAATCTGGAGTGCCGTGGATTGGAAACATTATGGCATCGCGTTGGGCTTATGAGGCGATGACCGTGTATCAGTACAAGAACAACGCCTATGACGATCAGTTCTACGCTTTTGATACCAAGATTAAGACCTATGGCTGGAAGCGCGATTTCTGGGTAAAGGAAATGCGTTCAATCGTTTCTGATGTGAGAAAGCAGTTGCAGGGGGAGAAGGACGCTACCAATCTAGACGTGAACTTAAGAATCCTTTACAACGAGTTCTCCAAAGAGATTGTAGATGTCAAAGGCTTTGAGTTCAACTACTTCGCTGCACTAGAGAGTGGAAAGCCCTCAGCAGCAGACCTTGATAGTATGCTTGTGGAGATCGACCGATTGAATGAGTATTATCGTGCAAACTGTCGTTTGAATACCCGTTCGAAAGATAAGCTGAATAACAACTTGACCTCAACCACAGAGAAGAGGGACGCGATGTTTGTGATGATGAATGATCATCACAACGATCAGCTAGAAGAGTTTGTGACCAATGCGAACGATGTGAAACGTTTGGTTACCTACAATGAGGAGATCGTTCAAAAGACAGACCCTATCTATCTGGTTCCACATCATAAAGGATTCTTTGGTGCTCATTTTTATGCGCCGTCGAAGAGCTTGTTCGGAACTCAAATCACGACCTTTAGCGGAAACTTGATTGTGATCTGGGGAATGACCTTCATCCTGGCTGTTATGCTCTGGTTTGACGGACTGCGATTCTTCGTGGAGTCTTTAGAACATTCCTTTGGCGTGCTAGGCCAAAAGATCGCGGGGCTGCGATCGAAATAATTGGGCAACAAAAAACCACCTATTCAGGTGGTCTTCTGCGAATTTTTACATGGTCACAAGGTCTGTTAGATCTCTTCTACTTCGATCATCTTGAAAGGAATATTAATGATTGCGTCGTAATCTTCACCGGCTTCGAGCATATCTTCATCATCCTCTTCATAGTACCAGTTGATAACGATCTCGTTGTTGATCGCTTCTAGTTTCTTAAACAGGTCAAGAATACACTTAGAGCTACTTGTGTTAAAGTACTCCAATTGGATATTGACAGTAGACTTGTCCTGAGGAGTCTTCGCATAATGCTCGATCCAGTCCATCAAAGGTTTGTAGAACTCAATTGAGTTTTCTGGAATAGATCTTCCTTTGATCTCGAGTGTGCCATCTACGGCTTTGAAGTCAACCGATGGTGTTTTCGGTGTGCCTTCGATCTTAATATCTTCCATCTCAGGATACTTTTACGTTGAAAGTAAAGAATAAACGCTCATCATCAATCGGAGAGAACTGATACTCCATCTGCCTTCCCGATTTACGCGCAATATCGAGAAAACCGAGGCCTGCTCCACCTACATTACTGAACTTTCCATTAACAAGCTGTTCTTTGTATTCTTCTCGAATCAGCTCTTTCGGCAATGCTTCAAGTCGTTCGAGTCTACTTTTCAGCATCTCAGCGGCGTTCTTATGAATGCTATTTCCGGTAGCGATACTGATTCCGTCATCGGAAGCCATCATAATGATTACCCCAGAAGGTTCTTCTTCGAGTATGTCTTCATTTCCGTGGACGAACAGATTCTGAAGGCATTCTACCAGAATGTTGAAGGCTTTTTTACGTGTTGGCTTTTCACACCCGAGATGATGTAATCGCTTTTCAGCAATCTCTAGCAGTGAATCGAGCAGAGTTCCTGATACTTCTCCTCGGAAAGCAAGCATTACGCTATCGTCGTTGAAGCGACTGAACTCTTCGAATATTTCTCCTGATTTCTTCACGTTCATAGGGTTTATGAAGAACGCATCGGATCAACAGTTGTAGTATCAATTAGTCTGGTGCTACAAAGTTATTGGCAATTCATAATTTCGCCAGTCAGAACACGTAAGACCTTTCCCGACCTCATGTCAGAAGAACACCTACAAGATTGGTTTTTTGAGTGGTTTAACTCTCCATACTATCACCTCCTTTACGGGAACCGTAGTGACGAAGAGGCGGCTTCTTTTGTGCAGCAATTGATGCGACATATCCACCAAGAGTATTTTGAAGCGCAGACTGTAGCTGAGCTAAGCGTTCTCGATTTGGCTTGTGGTAAGGGGCGTCATGCTCGTGCTATGCATGAGCTCGGCATGAATGTTATGGGCGTAGATCTTGCGGAAGACAGTATCAAAGAGGCCAAGGAGATATCCTCACCTTCGATTGCCTTTGAGGTTGCTGATATGCGTTCTTTTTCGCTAGCGCGGAATTTTAATATCGTGACCAATCTGTTTACAAGCTTCGGATACTTCGATGATGAATCGGAGAATCAACAAGTGATTGCCCAAGTAAAGAAGCATTTGTTGGGGAATGGCATCTTCGTGATTGACTTTTTGAACCTTGACTGGGTAAGGGCAACCTTAGTTGAACAAGAAGCAAAAGAAGCAGGAGGGGTGAGTTTCCATATTCGAAGAAGAATCGAAGGTGGTCATATTCTGAAGGACATCGAGTTCTCTGACAAAGGAAGCGATTATCACTACCAAGAGCGTGTTCAGGCGATTGACACGGAACAAATGCGGTGCTTACTAGAAGGCGAGGGATTTGAGATTCAGGCTGTTTATGGTTCATATGCTTTAGAAGAACATAGCGCAGATTCGAATCGTTTGATTATGATTGCACGGAAATGACGGAGTTCGTTAAATACATATTGCTAATGCTAGCGGTGGTTTTTGTTGGAGGCTTGGTCATTCAGCTTACCGGAAAGAAACTGCTCAAGCATTTGAACTTAATGCTGTCGTTTGGCGGCGCCTACCTAATAGGGTTGATCTTCTTGCATCTGGTACCCGAGGTCTTTGGAGCAACCTTCGATGATACCTTCACCGTTCGCACGGCAGGGTGGTTCGTCTTGGGAGGCTTTATGCTTCAGGTGTTCTTAGAGTACCTCAGTCAGGGGGTAGAACACGGACATTATCATGAACATGCCGTTTCCAAGGGCTTTCCACTCATGATTTTTATTAGTCTTTGTTTGCATGCACTCATTGAGGCTATGCCGCTGGCTGGAGGACTGCACGACCATGATCATGGACATGTGCACATGCATCTGGATGGAGACTCACTGCTGATTGGCTTGTTAATCCATAAACTCCCCGTTGCGTTCGTCTTGGCAGGGATGTTATTGAGTTCTGGAATCTCGGCTGCCAAGCGATGGATTTACCTCGCGGTGTTCGCCTTGATGCCAGTAGTGGGTATGTATCTCAGCGACTTACTCATTCACGCAAATGCATTTGATGCCAACGTGGTGATGGTGAGCTTGAGTGCGATGTTGATCGGAATCCTATTTCATATTTCGACCACAATTCTCTTTGAAACCTCGAACGGACACCGCTTCAATATCCAGAAGCTAACTGTCGTAATTCTAGGCATGTTGATCGCAGCAATGACCTTATAGGTCGAAAAAATCTTCCACACATTCGGGAAATTCTCCACTGAATTGTAGTATTTTTAAACAAACGATTCGGAGCTGTGGAAGTCTTAAGACAAGAAGGCGCAAGCTGTATGGATGGATTTATTGCACGAGCAGGACAACTCACGTTGACTAAAAAGGAGCTGTGTTTTGAATTCAAGGGGGGAGATGAAGTCGGAAAGCCAATCTGTATATCACTTGATGATATCGATAAGGTCGATTATTTTAAGTCGCTCTCCATTATTCCCAACGGTTTGACCTTATTCTTGAGAAGCGGTGAACTAACACATTTTGTGGTAGATGATCGTAAGAGCTGGCAAGAAGCTCTTCTAAAAGCTACTCGTCTCAGAACGAAATAAAATCCCGGGATGGGAATGGAGTTCCGTTATTGAACCGGATTGAGAAAATATCACTTTTGTAAGTCGCTGTATTACAGCTTTTTATAATTTGGCTTGATATTGGTTAATAGTGCAGTACCAAATTGCTTATTTCATAACTATGAAGACTTTTAGTACAAAACTGGTGAACGAGAAAGTCGAGTTCATCTTCATCAAGAAGAAAACCTCGAAAAGAATTCTCGTATTCGCTCACTACCTGAATTGATAATGTAACCTCTGATAGCTGTTTCCGTAAGATTTGGTTATAACGATTACTGACCAAACTTTATAAAAAAGTGAAACGCTGCAGAATTAGGATCAACGTTCGAAAGTTCGAGTCGATCCAACTATATCGAAAGAAATTCGGATTTGAAGTATTTAATCATTGCCTAAACTAATTAGCCAAATACATTGGCTGATTGGTTCATGGCTAGCTCAAATAGATCTCTATCCACCCTGGTAGGGATTTTTTTTGTGCCAAACCATTCCACCATGCTTTCCGTTGGCATGTTCCCTGTGAGCTCGTCTTTGGCCATCGGACAGCCACCAAAGCCCTTGATAGCCCCGTCGAATCTCCGACAACCTGCGTCATAAGTAGCTTCAACTTTCTCTTCCCACGTTGTAGGAGTCGTATGTAAATGCGCACCAAACTCTACTCCAGGCAGTTCCTTAATGACAGATTGGAACATCGGGGTGATATTCTCTGGTGCAGAAACACCGATGGTATCACTGAGCGCAATTATGTCGATCTCTAAATCTTTGTGCAAACGCTCACTCCATTGAATAGCGATGTCTGGATGCCAGTGCTCACCGTACGGATTCCCGAAAGCCATTGAAATGTAGATCACGGCTTTTTTACTGTGCTTCATACATAGCGCTTGAATCTCCTCAACACGTGACAATGATTCTTCGATTGAAGAATTTGTATTCCGTTGCTGAAAGGTCTCGGAGATGGAGAAGGGGAAGCCTAGGCAGTCGATTTCCTCAAACTCACATGCATCTACAGCCCCGCGTTTGTTGGCAACGATGGCTAGAAGCTTTGATTCAGAGTTACTCAAATCCAATGCTGCGAGTACTTCTGCTGTGTCTCTCAACTGCGGAATCGCTTTAGGTGAGACGAAGCTTCCAAAGTCAATGGTGTGAAAGCCCACCTTAAGCAGACTATTAATATATGCTGCCTTGGTCTCGGTAGGAACGAAGTCTTTCATTCCTTGCATGGCGTCACGAGGGCATTCTATGAGCTTGATTTCCATTGGGTTACGAATGTAGGATTTGTCTTACACCGTGTGAAGAGAGGCCTCCTACACTCCGTTCGACAAAGCAAAGATAGTTTTGGTGTAGAGATTTAGAACAATTATGAAAACTATCCTTGTCATCGATTCCGATCCGGTTACAGCAAACCTCACTGAGAAGTTTCTGAAAAACTACGGTTACGAAGTGGAAGTGACTTCCGAAGGAAAAGACGCGCTTGACCGTCTGAATCGACCAAGGTTTGACCTGGTGTTGTCAGATACACAACTTCAAGGCCTCGCAGGATTTGATATCCTCAAGATCATGAAGAAGTGTTTTATCAATACACCATTTGTCTTCCTAACTGCTGACGACGATGAAGTCACACGAATGGAGGCAGAAGCGCTAGGAGCAGCGAGGCTCATTAGCAAGCGGAGAGAATACATCAATCTACCGCACATTTTGGATCAGCTATTCTTTTCATCAAGGGAGATGGTCGCATAGCGGAACCTTTTGCCCATTAGGGCGTACAAGTACTCGCGGGGTTTAGGGAAACGAGAGGGAGAAGTCTAACCCTAATGAGTACAAAAATGACACTCGATCAGTTTACAAAGATGCCGGTCGACGAGCAGACGAATTATTTATGGGACAATGGTATTTGTCTTGGACAACGTATGTTCCAGAACCAATACATCGTTTGCATCTTCAGCATTGATAATTTCTTTGTCGAAGCCAGGTATTCCAAGAACAATAATGGAGTAGACGCCATTTTGCCATTGCGTGATGTTTTGGAATGGGAGGCCTATGTTGATAGAAACCTTCGCCAATTGATCTATTTGAGCTAAGCCGCAATAACAATGGACCATTATAGAGCGACCATCTTGTTTGCTCGTAAGTGATCGTATCCCCGCTGATTATCAGTGATGATGCGATCTTTTTGTTTCCAATATCCACGAGTAGACCATTCACAGAACAAACACCATCTTCTCGATGGAAAAAGCATCCATTCGATTCCACGAGGGTATCTTTTCGAAGATCAATCCAATTGGCCTCATTGCATTCACGCCAATCACGGGTTGCCCAAGTTTCTGTGCCCCATTTAGTTTGTACATAATATGAACTTCCGTTAATGGTGAGTGCCATATCGCCCATGGCGGCCCCACCGAAGAATAGAATTTGTGGCCTCGGATCTTGTCGCACTAGGTACAAAAAGAGAACACTTGCCAATAATGCGCCTTTGATGATCCATCGTCTTTTCACAGTGAATATGAGAATAGCAAAGAACGTGGCGAGCGCAATCTCCAATCCCGAAGATTGAATGCTACTAACCACTGCTCCCGGTAGTTCAGCGATAAATGCGGAGACTTCGATCATACATGCACTCAACCAATACATTAGTTGATCTATCCAACCTGAAGGAAGACCAAGTGCCTTTATCGATAAAGACAGCAACAGAATGTACATAGTGACTGTCGCTAGCGGTACCAAGATGAAATTCGCTATCAAGAAGTAGACAGGAAACATTCGGAAGTAGAATATAGATAGGCCACTGGTACTCAATTGTGCAGCTACGCTAGTTCCCAACGCGCTTGCGACGATGCGAGGTAAACGACAACGGAGAAAGAACGACCTGAAATATGTTTGCCAGAGTACGATTCCTGCCACGGCAGCGAAGCTCAACTGAAATCCAAGCTTAAATATTATTGAGGGCTGCGCGGCAATCATCAAGAGTCCGACAGTTGCTAAGGTGTTTAGGCTGTTCCCTTTTTTCCTCAGCCCTAATGCAGCGCACAAGATCACGACCATTCCTGTTGCTCTTAGTGCTGAAGGAGAGGTGCCGGTGAACCAACAGAAGGCAGATGTAGTGATCAAGGTGATCGCAATCCATATGATTCGAACGCTTTTTTTCCTTGCACGTTTCAGAAAATATAGCGGCAAGGCGGCAATGAGTCCGATATGCAGTCCGCTGACGGCCAGCAAATGCATCGTTCCTGATTTTGAAAAGTTCTCTTTGATAGATGCAGAGAGTAACTGCTTATCGCCAGTGACCATTGCATAGAGCAATGCTCCTTCTTCATGACCATCTTGGATGAGTTCATCTTGAAACCAAGCTTGCAACCACGCTCGCAGACGTATCGGTGCCCGGTAGACAATGTTGAATGAGTCAACTTTCAATTGAGAAATGACATCTTTTGAGAGATGGAACGTCTTGGGATCAAAGGCGTGGGGGTAGGCTGGGCCAGGGAAGGGCGAAATCATGCCTCTAACCCAAAGCGAATCGCCCGAAGTCAATGCCTCGTCACTATTTCCATAATTAATGAGTTGAAATCTGATCGGTTCATTGTTCCAAACACATCGGGCTTGGGCGCGCCAAGAGGACGTTGACTGCTTGAAAGATTCAATCACGAGGCACGTTTCTATTTCCTCCTCGGGTAGAATTTCATACTGTTTGACAGAAGAGGAAGCGCCACCAAGGGAAAGAAAGAGAACGCAGGCTGTGCTACTTCGCAGTGCTTGTTTTCTAGACGTTGACCTTCCGACACGATGCAGTATCAGGAAAGACGCGATAAAAAGAACAACCAACATCCACCAGAAGCCACGTTCAAGAAAATTACTGAGAAGAATTCCCAATACGAAAGAACAAGCCGGAAGGAGCATTGGCGCCTGCATTCTCGATCTGATTTTCAGGCAAGATATGTGCTCGAACCTTCGGTTTTACGAGCGTTTTACGCTCGTCGGTCTAAACTTTATGAGTGTGGGAAATCAGCCCGATCGAGCTCAGTGAAGTGGGCTTTCTTCTTGAAATAGTAGTCGACGATGATGCTGCTTTCGTACCACCCAACGCGGTTCGGTTCAGTGATACGTGAACGGATGTCTTTTCGCTTTTTGCGCATTCCACTGAGATGAGCGTAGAAAGAACCATGGGCTTTCAACACAGCCCAAGTGTAGCTGAGTTTTCCTTCCGTAAGGAACCGCATGCCTGCTACACCGTCAAGTATCAATCGCTTCATGATGAGCATGAACAAGGAGCCGTAGTGGTAATTCTTAACGAGGATGAAGAGGTTGTTCCTGAAATTCAAGAAGGTCTTGAATGGATTTAGCTTGTCTAAGGTTCCACCTCCAACATGATAAACAACGCTCTTACCACAAGCTCCAACCTTGTAACCTCGATTCTTCAGACGCCAGCACAAATCAATTTCCTCCATATGGGCGAAGAAGTCTTCATCAAGTCCACCAACAAGGTGGTATTTTTCAGCTCGGATGAATAAGCTTGCTCCGCTAGCCCAAAAGACCTCTTTGTTGGCGTCGTATTGACCTTCGTCTTTTTCAAATCCATCAAAGATGCGACCTGCGCAGAATACGAAGCCATATTTATCGATAAATCCACCGGTGGCTCCAGCGTGCTCAAACCATTCCTTTTTGTTGTAATCGAGGATTTTGGGTTGACACGCTGTTAGGTTTGAACTCTCCATGTATTCTACTACTGGAGGAATCCAATTAGCAGTCACCTCGACATCGCTATTCAACAGAATATAGAGGTCAGCTTCGATATGCTTCAGGCCTTCGTTGTATCCTTGAGCAAAACCGTAGTTCTTCTTGTTCTCGTGAACTTTAACTTCTGGGAAATGCGTGCGAAGTAATTCGAGTGAATCGTCTGTAGACCCGTTGTCTATGATCCAGACCTCAGCATGATCGCGGCTGTGTTTCACCACCGAAGGGAGGAACTTCTCTAGATAATGCCTTCCGTTCCAATTAAGTATTACTACCGCTATTTTCTGCACTCGTCTATCTCGGGTTGAAGAACAGATCCTCCAGCTCATCAAACGAGTATGTGTCTCGCTGATTGGTTGAGTTGAGCTGCGTATCCGTCGGGCGAAGATCGTTATTTTTTGTTCTCATGACAGAACGCCAATCTTCATTCTTCGTTTCCCCAAGCATATCAGAATGTAAAAGGGCGAAATCATAATTAGACACGGCACGTGAGTAGAATAAGAATCGCTTGTCGTTGAATCGACCAATCTTGTAGTAGTGCCATATTTCATAAGGGAAGACTTCAGTTTCGTTATGACGCACAACGATGGTATTAGGTTTACCGTATTGCAGCCACACACGTCCGCGGTCAGTGCGGTATCCTGGCATTACCGGTGTGGTATACTCGGCATTAACATACCAAACTTGACGAACGTACTTTTTCCATTCACCCATTGGGTCATGTGGAGCATAGCTCATCCAGAAGTTCTCAAAATAAGCGCGTTGTACGTCAGTTGTACCTGTTTTCACAAGGTTGGTGATGGTGCTGCGTTCAATGTTCCCGGCAATAGGGTAGATGCAGTCAACATACATACGCATGCTGTCAGGGTTATTGAAGGCCATTCCCGGCTCCGTCATATAATCACTCTCAACATCTGTAAAGCTAGAAATAGGTTGCCCTGCTTTGAAGAAACCAATCGCCTGTGAAGCCACCTCTTCATTATCTCTGGTGCGCACTTCAATCACCAAACGGTAATCTCCTTCTGGAAGTCCTTCAAGGTCAATTCGTTCAAGAAGAGGAGTAACAGTAGCTACATCTTTGCGTAAGTACTTTCGCGTGCTTTCTACTACTTGACCTTCATTCCACAACGCATAAGTGATCAGGTACTTGTCGTCGTTGGTGAAGTACTTGTCTGAGTTGTAGGTCTCAGCGTAGAATACCAATTGCTTCGCTGAAGGAGGGAAGAAGTCTGAAACTAACGGCAGGATATCGAACCCTGATTTAGTCAATTCGCTCGTTGTTGCCGCCTTTGCGTAAGCTTCAACAAAAGTGATGCTTGAAATCTGAGGGATGTCAGTTCGGAAAAATAAGTTCACAGATTTCTTCATTGTGATCGGCAGCGCACTTGGATTGTTCACATCGGTGAGCTCTACGTCGATGGTATATGATCCTGGATCAAGCAAGAAGCGTTGCAAGTCGATGAAGTCTGCATAGCTTCCTGTCGCCTGTGCGGAAGAGGATACCACTGTTTTACGAAAATCAACCACTTCATCATTCTTTGAGATGATGATCGTCGATTCAATGGTCGCCTTTGCGGAAGTGCTATCGATTGCTGCCCAAGTTAGGGTGGCTCCATCGAAAGAAATATGGGTCTCTAGTAAGAGCCCTCCTCCTGGAACAAAGAACTGTTTGTTGTCAAATGTGGCTCGAATCGCAGCATTGGATTGCATGCAAATGGCCATCAGGAAAAAAAAGAATACAGGTTTCAAAGACATACTATAATCTGTGAATCATAAAATTACCAAATCATACAGGCTACACAACGCAAATGTTGCTCCAAAATCACACTTCAACTTTGGATGCTAGTACAAAAAAGTAGTACTTTTACCGCGGAGAGTTGGCAGAGTGGTCGAATGCGGCGGTCTTGAAAACCGTTGTGCCGAGAGGTACCGGGGGTTCGAATCCCTCACTCTCCGCCACTAGCTGAAAAGCCTTCCCATGATCGGGAAGGCTTTTTTTGTGTCGTTTTAAGTCGGAATCTACCTTCGCATTTCATTGACTTACAACGTCGTTATCAAGCTAGGCAACAAAGCCTTCATGTTTTTGTAATAGGGAGTGATAAGCAAATTTGCATGAGCTACATCATTAGAATCGTACTTTTCCTTGGCACACTCCTGTGCTGCATCAGCACTGTTATGGGGCAATCTGATGCCAAAGTCATCACCGGAAAAGTGATTGATGCGGAATCCAGAGATGGGATTCCTTATGCTACCGTCGTCTTTCAATTGGCCGATGATTCAGTCATTGGAGGCACCAGTACCGATGAAAGTGGCTTATTCCGCGCTAGCGTCAATACGGAAGAAATCAAGATTCAGGTCTCATTCATTGGATACGAAACACAGGTTATTGAGAATCGCAGTCTCAACGCCTTAGAGAATAATCTCGGTGAAGTAGAACTCATCCGTTCCGCGTTAGCGCTAGAAGAAGCAGAAGTAGCAGCTGAGAAATCAACAGTAGAATTCAAGCTCGATAAACGCGTATTTAACGTAGGAAAAGACATCAGTAGCGCAGGAGCGGGCGCATTAGAGGTGCTTGATCAAGTGCCCTCTGTCAACGTTGATATTGAAGGGAATATCACTCTGCGTGGAAATGGCGGTGTGCAAATTCTGATTGATGGTAAGCCGTCTGTGCTTTCAGATGACGGCGCCAATGCTTTGGGTACGATTACTTCAGATATGATTGAGAAGGTAGAAGTAATTACTAATCCTTCTGCGAAGTATGAGGCCGGTGGGACTTCTGGAATTCTGAATATCGTTCTGAAGAAGGAAGAAAAGACCGGAATCAACGGATCGATCTCAGTTAATACAGGTATTCCAGACAATCATAGCATTGGGGCTAGTTTGAATTACCGCACCAAGAAAATCAATCTGTTTACTCAATGGGGTGGTGGGTATCGTTCACTTCCAAGGTTTAACGAGAGCACGAATATCAATAGGCTCGACAGTACAATCATTGAGAGTGACGGGGTGGCATACCGAAACGAGCAGTTTGTAAATATTCTTCTTGGAAGTGACTTCTACTTGAATGACTACAATACGATTACGATTTCTGGAAACTACGCGCTTGAGTTAGAAGATCAACCTTCTGAGACGGATTTCAATTTCTACAGCATTGTGGAAGAGGCGATTCCTGCTTGGGAACGCACAGAAGTGACAAGTGCGGTGAATCCGAAATGGCGTTATGACGTGCAGTACGAGAAGCAGTTTAAAGACGATAAAGAACACAAACTCCAATTCAGTGCACTCGGTAATTTCTTCGGAAAAGACCTTGAGTCCGAATTCACGAATACCGCGTTGTCTGATGCAGTTGAGGATGAATTCCAGCAAACGACATCGAATTTCTTTCAGTCTGATTACACCTTCAAGCTTGATTATACTGATCCTGTATCTGAGCTGGTTACGCTTGAAACGGGCTTTCAATACCAAATCAATGATGTAGGAAATGAATTCAAAGTTTCTGATCTCGTAGATGGAGTATGGGGGGGAGATAGCGGATTGACGAACACTTTTGAATGGAATCAGAACGTGTTAGGGGTTTACGGAACGGCCGCCTATGAAAAGTCGAATTGGGGTGTGAAGCTCGGACTTCGCGTAGAGAATACTGACCTCAATACCTTCCTGGTTGATACCGAAGAGGCAAACGTTCAGAACTACACTAATCTCTTTCCAACGGCCCATGCATCGTGGAAAGCGACGGAGCGATTCTCATTGCAAGCAGGATACTCTCGAAGAATTTTCCGTCCGCGTCTTTGGGATTTGAACCCTTTCTTTAACATTAGAAATGCCTTCAATATACGTCAAGGAAACCCTGATCTACAGCCTGAGTTTGCTGATTCCTATGAGCTAACGGCTATCATACTTCTTCCGAAAGTATCGTTGAACGGAAGTGTATACCATCTTTACACCACCGAGGTAATTGAGCGCGTTTCGTTCTTCGAAAACAATGTCAATGTGACGATGCCTTTGAATATAGGAACGAAGAATAAAACAGGGCTTGAACTGAACGGAAAATATGAGCCGATGAAGTGGCTCACCTTGACCGGAGATTTCAATTATGGTTTCTTCCAGCGTCGTGGTGAGTTCCAAGACCAACGCTTTGATTTCAATGGAGATCAATGGGAAGGTGAGTTGACCGCGAAAATGAAGCTGCAAAAGACAGTTGATTTTGAAGTGTCTGGAGAGTACAACTCAAGTGTAATCACCGTGCAAGGAAGGCAATCAGCTTCATGGAACCTAGATCTTGGCCTGCGTAAGAAGCTATGGAAGGGGAAAGGTGTTATCAACGCCAGCGTGCGAGATCTTTTCGCGACACGGATTCGCGAGACGGTTATTGATCGCGACGACTTCTATCTCTACAGCTTTTCACAGCGTGGAACGTTCTTTACCTTAGGTTTTAGCTACAGCTTCGGTAAGGGAGAGGCCATGACATATTCCGGACGGGTGCGTCGATAATTCGTCTTTTTTAAAAGTAGTCGTCTATCAAAGAAAACATGACGGAAGCGCTCTGGGAAGAATTCAAACAGCCGATTCAGGCATTTATCCGAACCAAGGTTCAGCAGAACGAGGTCGAAGATCTCCTTCAAGATGTTTTCATGAAGATTCATCAGAAAGTGCACACGGTGCGTGAACACGATCGCATAGAGTCATGGGGGTTTCAAATCACACGAAATGCGATCATTGATCACTACCGCACGAAACGTCAGAATACCTCACTCACAGTCGACATACCAGAACGGATAGAAGAAGGAACATCTGTTGATTTTTCTCCGTGCATTCAACCGCTGCTAAAGCAGCTTTCGACGGAAGATCAGGAGCTCATTTATCGGGTGAATTTAGAAGGTGGGTCTCAAAAGGCAATCGCCCGAGAGCTTGGGATTGGATACAGCGCGATGAAATCACGTGTTCAACGTGCTCGTCAACGGTTAAAGGATGTGTTTATCGAGTGCTGTGCTGTTGAATCAGATGTGTATGGTCAAATCGTCAGCGCAAAATCACGTGATTGTTCGTGCTAATGTATCTTTTTGATTCGTCCTTGCTTCCTAGGGTGAATCTTAAAACAAAGCTTCATGAAATCAAATGATCTATGTTGTGGAAACGATAGCGGCTTCTCGCGTCTGCTCAATGAATTCGAGTTGCTGATGCGCTAAGGTTGTGTCTCGCTGAAGATCTGCTTTCAACTGAGCGATGATTCGTGCTTGTTCGTCGCTCAACTCAGAACGGATCCAAATGTTCCGATTACAGTGAACTCGATTAATGACCAGGCAAACAGCGAATTCTGCGTTGATAATATTGACAATGAAGAAGAATATACGTCAATGGCTACATGACAGTGCTTACTGGATACAATAGGGGCTGAAAAGTAGGAGAGACTTTACACATTCGTTTGTCGCTTAGAGATGGTTCATACACTGTGTTAGATTCGATTGTAGCGCTGCAAGCAGGTTCTTTCTAGGCATACTCAACAATGGAGAATTTGGGCGATCCAAACAATCTTGATTGCGACAAACATATTGACGTGAAGGGGCTACTCCAATTACTAGATAATCAAGGTTTTGAAGGCTTCGATTGTATAGGAGATACCAACGGAGATGCAATCGTGGGTGTGATGGATATTCTCGAGTTCCTTGGTCTATTCTGATTCTTTCCTACTGAAGTACACATTTTCAATCCAACGTCTGACCGATTTCACTGAAACTCTTGGGCCGATTTCCTCGTTAGAGAAGTCAAACCGAGACATCATGAAACGACTAATCAGCTTAGCGGCGCTTATCGGGTGCGTCTCTATCAGTTCTCTGGGGCAGCAGTACGTAATCAAAGAAGAAGGGGATACCTTAAGCGGTGAGTCCTTGGTTTTTGTTGATCCAATCATGAAGGCTCCGTATTTCTTATTAGATAGTGTTCAGATCAATTGGGATGATATTGCGCTAGCGCGGAATCAGCACGGTGTCTTTGTCAACGTTTCAGATATCTCTTCTGGAAAAGCCTCATTTGCTATGCGCATTCGCAAAGGTGAGCTTTCAATTTTCGAGAAGGTGGACATGAGTGTTTACGGGGAAGATGAGCTTCCAACTGAAATGCGCACTGGTCAAGAGCGCCGTCATTTAGCCAGAGGAAATATGGATTATCTCATGGATGAAGGAGAGCTATTCGCTCCAACCTATCAGAACCTTAGTCAAACGCTTCAGTCATCAGAACGAGCAATGGGACATCTCCAGGAAATGCGAAAGCATCAGTGGATAAAAAGAGGCCTTCTCTGCGGAGGTGCAGGTTTAGTCACGGCAAGTATCATCACTATGGACGGAGGTTTTGCTATCAGTCCGCAACTCATACTCGGTTTGATTTCAACCGGGAGTAGCTTCTTTGTCAACGCTGCCATCGATGATTATCGATGGATGGCTGTGGAATCGTACAATATTGAGGCGAGCTTAGCTCAGAACTAAATTAGCGTGATTTGAATGCATTGATCGCATTTCGCGTGAAATCAGAGAGGACTAAGGTCCCTGACATTGCTGCGCGCTCCATGAGTAATTCGTCCCAATGATCGGTTCCTTGCCAGAAGATCTCCTTTAACATGCGCATGGCTTCAGGGTTGCTGTTGGCTAATTTATTCGCTAGCGCGGAAACGCCTTCGTCTAAGGCTTCAGCATCGTCAAAGATCTCAGCGTATAACCCTTTCTGTGCAGCCCATTCTGCCGAGCGCCATTCGGTAGCATTGATTGCCAATTGGCTCATCGAAGAAGTACCAATTTTACGTTCTACAGCGGGTCCAACCACGAACGGACCGATTCCCACTGCTAATTCGCTCAGCTTCACAGCAGCAAATTTTGTAGCTAGACAGTAGTCAGCTGCGCTGGCCATTCCTACACCGCCACCAACGGCTTTCCCTTGCACACGGCCGATAATGAGTTTCGGACATTTACGGGCGGCATTGATTACGTTCGCGAATCCAGAGAAAAAGGCTTTTCCCGTGGCCTCGTCGTCAATAGCAATGAGTTCATCAAAGCTCGCTCCAGCGCAGAAAGCGCGGTCTCCGGCTGACTTGAGAATGATCACCTTGGTGTCATCGTTTTTACCAGCTTCAGTGATTGATTCAGCTAGTGCTGCCAAGAGGTGACCTGGAAGTGAATTACTTGCTGGATGATAGAATTCGATCGTTGCAATCGATTCGTTGATCTCTGTTTTAACGTAGCCTTCTTGTGCCATGATAGGGAATAAAAAAAGCCCTTCCGAAATCGGAAGGGCATATAAAGAGGTGGTTATTATCTATTTTCTACAGGAACGTAGTCACGTGCGTTCGCCCCAGTGTAGATCTGACGTGGACGTCCAATTGGGTCTCCGTTTTCGATCATTTCTTTCCACTGTGCGATCCATCCTGGTAGACGCCCAATAGCGAACATCACAGTGAACATCTCAGTAGGGATACCAAGCGCACGGTAGATGATACCGCTGTAGAAGTCTACGTTAGGGTAAAGACCACGTGCTACAAAGTATTCGTCTTTCAACGCTACTTCTTCTAGTTCTTTTGCAATGTCAAGAACAGGATCATTTACTCCAAGTGCAGCGAGTACATCGTCAGCAGCTTTTTTAATGATCTTAGCTCGCGGATCGAAGTTTTTGTAAACTCGGTGTCCGAAGCCCATCAAGCGGAAGCTGTCAGTCTTATCCTTCGCTTTGTCTACCCATGTTTGCAGACCGCTACCATCTTCACGAATGGTCTCAAGCATTTCGATGACTGCCTGGTTAGCACCACCGTGAAGTGGTCCCCAAAGTGCAGCGATACCAGCTGAGATAGAAGAGTAGAGGTTTGCTTGAGAAGAACCTACGATACGTACTGTTGAAGCTGAACAGTTTTGCTCGTGATCTGCGTGCAGGATCAATAGCTTGTTCAGAGCATCGTTGATGATTGGATCAACAGTGTAGTCATTTGACGGCAGACCGAACATCATGTTCAAGAAGTTCTCAGTGTATGAGAGCTTGTTGTCTGGGTAAGTCAAAGGGTGACCAAGGTTGTTTTTGTATGCTTGAGCAGCTAGGGTTGGTAGCTTTGCGATCAAGCGGTGAATCGTCAATTCAATGTCTTTGAACGGACGATTTGGGTTCTGTGATTCTGGGTAGAACGTAGACAAACTTGAGATCATCGACGAAAGAATTCCCATCGGGTGTGCATCCGTAGGGAACGCTTCGAAGAAGCGACGCATATCTTCGTGTACCAATGTGTGGTGAGTGATGCTGTCAGTGAAGTAGCTCAACTGATCAGAATTTGGAAGTTCACCATACATGAGGAGGTAAGCTACTTCAAGGAAGCTTGCCTTTTCTGCCAACTGTTCGATCGGATAACCGCGGTAACGGAGAATTCCTTTTTCACCGTCGAGGAAAGTAATTGCGCTCTTGGTAGATCCAGTGTTCTTAAATCCGGAATCAAGGGTGATGTACCCCGTCATTCCACGTAGTTTGGAAATATCAATTGCTTTCTCTCCTTCAGATCCTTCAATAACGGGGAGTTCATATTCCTGTCCATTGAGGATAATCCGCGCCGTTTCGCTCATTATTTGTTGGTTTTTTGGGATGTCTAAATGGGTGTGCAATATAGGAAGAATTAAAGTGCGAATATCACATGATTCTCATCAAAAAAAATGAGGCGATGAACGCCTCAAATCTCGTATAACAGTCTATTGGAAAGTTGGTTTAAAGTTATCTCGATAATCTTCCCAAGCCTGTTGTGTATTTTCTGATTTATGACCGTCGTCTGCAAAGAATCGTAGGTATATTTCAATCTGCTGCGGACTCTGCATTCCTCGTACTCCAGTGATCATCTTTTGATCCTCATCAAGAAAGACGACAGTGGGGTAGGCGCTCACGCGCATCGCGCGAGTTAATTGGTGTACACCATTACGGCCGGCTTTGTTCGGAACGTAATCTGGGTTCGTGTACTCTTGACCTTGGAATGTCACTGGATCTGGTGATTCAGCGTCAAACTTCACAGCGTAGTAGTTGGCATTGACATACTGAACTACGTCTGTGTTAGAGAAGGTGTTCTTTTCCATCATTTTACAAGGCCCACACCATTTGGTGTAAACGTCAATCATGATCTTACGTGGTTCTTTCTTCTGGGCTGCCAGCGCTTCTTCGATGGTCATCCAGTGAATTTCAGATTGCTGCGCCACAGTGGTAAACATCAGCAATGTTAGAATAGAGGTCAATAATACTCTCATGGTGTAGATCGTTGATAAACAAGGTGTACGGAGAATTCCCAGTAACGATTCAAATATCCGAAAAAAAAGCGCCCCGAAGGGCGCTATATGGTTTAAAGATGTTAATCTCAGCTTATTCTACACCGTGCATAAGCTTCGTCAAAGGCTTGCTTAGAACGGCGATTAGAATCGCAAATCCGACAAGGACGAAACCAATGGTAGAGAACGTGTCAACGTACTTCTCAAGACCTTCAGCCAATGAAAGTGATTCTCCACCTTCTTCACCTCCAGTCAAGGTTGCAATCGCACCAGCCAAGTAGTTAGCCATCGCAAACGATAGGAACCACCCACCCATTGCTGTACCCGCAATGTGTTTAGGCGCTAGCTTAGTTACCATTGACAGACCAATAGGAGAGAGGAAGAGCTCTCCCGTTGTATGCAACATGTAAAGGAACACCAATGTCAATAGGGGCACTTGGAAATCGCTCTCGAATTGAAGACCTACAAGGGTAATCAAGAACCCGAGACCGAGCTGAAGAATACCGAGAGAGAACTTCATTGGAATCGATGGGTTACGGCCTTTTTGAGAAAGTTTCACCCACATCACCGAGAAGATCGATCCAAAGAGGATAATAAAGGCAGGGTTGAAGAACTGCGTCATGGAGGCTGGCATCGTCCAGCCAAGTATTTCACGGCTAACATTACGGTCAGCGAAGAGCGTCAACGAAGTTCCTGCTTGTTCAAAACAAGCCCAGAATACCACGTTGATAATCATCATAATCACCAAGGCAATCATACGATCACGCCATACGGGTCCTTCTTTGGCACCCGCTGTAATCAGCTGAATGGCCACTCCTATGAAGATCAAAATCAGGAGTATCCATAAATACTCTGCCAATGAGATCAAGTAGAAACATACAGGAACGATTAACAACGACACAATGGTAATCAAACCAGCCACATTCAATGGACCAGCGACTTTCTTAAGTCCTGCCTCGCGAATGTCAAGTCCTTCTGCAGCTTCGTAGTTCTTGCGTCCGAAGAAGAAGATGGCAAACCCAAGCAACATACCGAACCCAGCGAGGGCGAACCCTTTCTCGAATCCATAAGTCTCACCTACATAAGCCACAACGGTGGTGGCAAGGAGGGCTCCAATGTTAATTCCAATGTAGAAAATCGTAAACCCGGAATCTCGTCGAGGATCTCCGTCTTGATAAAGCTTACCTACAATGGTGGATATGTTCGCTTTAAAGTATCCATTACCCACAATGATGGCCCCCATACCAATAAGAAGGAAGTCTTCGCTCCCTCCAAGGATTAAGAACTCACCAATAGACATCAAGACAGCACCCAATAGGATCGCATATCGATATCCAAGGAATTTATCAGCCATACGTCCTCCGAGAACGGGAGCTGCGTATACCAGCGCGGTGTAGGCACCGTAAATGATGCTGGCTTCCGCATCACCTTTCATTAGTGATTTAACCAAGTATAAGGTGAGGAGAACACGCATTCCGTAGTAACAGAATCGTTCCCACATTTCAGAGAAGAATAGGGTCATCAGTCCCTTAGGATGCCCTGTAGGTGCAGTACTCATATGTTTGGATTAAGGGTTAGTGTTTTTCGTCCAGCGTAAATCTAGCAAATTTCGCCAGCGCTAACTATCAGTGTTTTAGAGGTTCTCGAGAGTGTAGTCAAGCATCATTGTGAAGAGGTGCAAGCGTGTATTCCCTCCATAAATCCCGTGATTCTTGTTCGGATAAATGAAGAGATCAAACTGCTTATTGGCTTTCACCATCGCATCAATCATCTCCATTGTATTCTGGTAGTGCACATTATCATCCGCGCTTCCGTGGATGAGGAAGTACTTGCCTTCTAGCTTATCAACATGGTTGATAGGAGAGTTGTCATCATATCCAGAAGCATTCTCTTGCGGTGTGCGCATGAAACGCTCTGTGTAAATCGTGTCGTAGTAACGCCAGTTAGTTACCGGAGCAACCGCAATACCCATCGTGTACACTTCAGCTCCCTTTGTCATACACAAAGAGGTCATGTAACCACCGTAGCTCCATCCCTGGATTCCGATACGTTCAGCGTCAACGTACTCTTGATCACCCATGTACTTTGCGAAGTCGATGAAGTCTTCTGTTTCATACTTTCCAAGTTGCATGTACGTTGAGTGCTTGAAGTCACGTCCGCGGTACATTGTTCCTCGAGGGTCAACACTTACTACGATGTAACCGTTTTGAGCGAGCAACTGGTGGTAGAGGTAATTTGAACCTCCCCAAGAATCAGATACGGTGTTGTGTCCTGGTCCTCCGTAGATAGCTACGTACACTGGGTACTTCTTCGCAGGATCAAAATCAGCAGGTTTGATCATCCAACAATTCAAGGCGTCACCATTGCGGTTGTCGAAAGTGAAGAATTCCTTTTGACCTAGGTCGTACTTCTTAAGCGTCTTCTTCAAACGTGAGTTATCCTTCAAGACACGTAGTTCTTTCCCTTTGCTGTCGTGAAGCGAGATGTAGTAAGGGGTGTTCGCGTCTGTGTGGTAGTTGATGTAGTACTTACATCCTTCACTAAATACGGCGCTGTTCGAACCTTTACGCGTACTCAGTTGCTTCTTCTTTCCGCGCTTGATACTCACAGAATAAACATGCTGCTCAATGGCAGAAACCTCAGAAGAAGAATAGAACACTTGTCCTTTGTCTTGATCAAGTCCGAGGAATTCAATCACATCCCATTCTCCTTTTGTGAGCTGCTTGACAACGTTTCCGCTCATATCGAAACAGTAGATGTGGTTGTAACCATCGCGCTCTGAATTCCACAGGAAGGTCTTTCCGTCTTCCAAGAAAATGAGATTGTCGTTGATCTCAATGTAAGTGTCAGCCTTCTCTTCGAATACCACTTTTGTAGGAATAGTGAATGGATCGTCTGGAGAGATGTTGGTCATCAAGAACTCTAGGTGGTTCTGGTGACGATTCATACGCATCACGCAAAGACGATTGTTGTTCAAGGTCCACTTGATACGTGGAATGTAGATGTCTTGCTCGGTGCCAATGTCTACTGGTTTTGACATTTCCTCTTCAAGGTCGTAAACCAAAATATTGACGAGGCTATTCTTTTCGTCGGCCTTCGGGTACTTGAAGGTGTATTGATCAGGGTAAAGCTCCCCGTACATAGCCATTTGGAACTGCTTAACGCGGTCTTCATTGAACTTGTAATATGCCAAGCGGTCTCCGTTTGGCGACCAGTACATTCCCTTGTCAAATCCGAATTCCTCTTCGTATACCCAGTCTGTAGCACCGTTGATGATCACGTTCTCTTTTCCGTCAGCCGTAACTTGAACTTCTGTACGGAACTGGATGTCTGTAATGAAGATGTTGTTGTCACGAATGAAAGCTACTTTGTCAGCAGCAGGAGAGAAAGTAGCCAGGCGCTGTTTTCCCTTTTTGGCGTCAGCCAGTGGAAAGGCTCTTTTCTTCTCGATGTTATACACGTAGTAGTTTGCTCTTGTACTGTATCGGTAGATCGACTCTGTATCGGTGGAGATCAACATCATCTTTTCATCGGCACTGAATTCGTAATCGTCAATTCCTGTGCTCGCATCATTGAAGATGTCTTTTGACGTTGCAAGTGTTGCCACTTTCTTCCCCGTTTCAAATGAGTACTTCACAATCTCAGATCCGTTTTCCTGAGAGTATTCAAGACTTGTGTAGTGCACTCCGTCAGACATTGAGCGGAGGCCTCCTACGTACTCTGGTCTGAACTCTCCTGAGTACCAGATGAGTTCATTTGAAAGTTCTTGTTTCTGCGCTAGCGCGGAATAGGGCAGCGCTAAGAGCATGATGAAGCTAATTGCGAAAAGGTGTTTCATTTCAAGCGAGGGTTTATCTTTGGCTCAAGGCGCCCGAATATAGGCATTACAGACGTTTTCCGAATTTAAGCACAAGATGTACACCAAAATTTCTGAAACACACCTGCGGTCTATTTCATCCATTGTCGGTGAAGAACACTGCCATAGTTCATTAGATCAACGAAAAGCCTACGGTCGAGATGAAACTGAAGACTTGAGTTTTCCCCCCGAAGCAGTTGTTACTCCTGCGAATACTGAAGAAGTCAGCAAGGTGATGGCTTACTGCTTTGAACAAGGGATTCCCGTGACTCCAATTGGTGGTCAGACAGGGCTCAGCGGTGGTGCTCTGAGTGTGTACGGTGGGGTAGGGCTATCCTTAAAGCGCCTCAATCAAATAATAGAGATTGATACGAAGAACCTACAGGTAATTACCCAGCCAGCAGTCATCGTAGAAGAACTTCAAAATGCTTGCGCAGAACATGGACTATTATATGCACCTGACCCTGCAAGCCGCGGAACATGTTGGATAGGAGGGAACCTAGCCGAGAATTCAGGTGGACCACGGGCAGTTAAGTACGGCGTCACCAAAGACTGGGTGTTGAATCTGGAAGTCGTCCTTCCTAATGGAGAGGTGATGGAGACGGGGGCGAATACATTAAAGAACAGCACTGGCTATAACCTGACTCAGCTCATGGTGGGCTCCGAAGGGACCCTCGGGGTTATTACACGTGCTACCTTAAAGCTGATTCCAAAGCCAAAGCGTAACATTCTACTCTTGGTACCCTTCGCCTCATCCGTGGATGCCTGTTCAGCTGTTTCTGACATATTCAGAGCAGGAATCACACCTTCTGCTCTTGAGTTTATGGAACGCGCAGCCATCGAATTGGCCATGGAGTTTACCGGGTCACATGAACTGGAATTGGCTGATGATACAGAAGCTCATCTATTAATCGAAGTAGATGGCAATCATGAGCAAATCCTGATGTCTGATTGTGAAACCATCATGACTGTAGTGGAAGAGCACGGCGCTGGCGAGGTTCTTTTTGCTGAAGACCAAGCGCAGAAGGATAAACTATGGTTCCTTAGAAGGAGAGTAGGTGAGGCTGTGAAAGCTAAGAGTATCTACAAGGAAGAAGACACTGTGGTACCAAGGTATGCACTCCCTGAATTATTGCACGGAATCAAAAAGATTGGCCTAACTATTGGATTCCAAAGTGTGTGCTACGGGCATGCGGGTGATGGAAACCTTCATGTGAATATTCTGAAGGGGGATATGAGTAACGAGCTGTGGGACAAAGAACTACCTGCGGCCATTCGCTCGATCTTTGAATTGGTAGTTTCGCTCGGCGGCACGTTGAGTGGGGAACATGGAATTGGCTTGGTGCAAAAGGATTACATGGATATTGCATTCAAACCAAATGTTCTAGATCTTATGTGGGAGACGAAGAAAGTGTTCGATCCGAAGCTAATAATGAATCCTGGGAAGGTGTTCCCATCATACTATTGGAAAGGCAATATTATGTAGATGTTAAATCTACTCTTGTATCATACGATTTTCATCCTATATTTGAAGAGCTCAGTAAGAGAGAGGCTGAGCAAAGTTAGTTGAGATAGGTTGGCCTTTCGAGGTAAACCGCATGAGTAATTTATAGTTTTTAGTTTTTCAGTTTAAGCCATTGAGTCCCGCAAAAGTGTGGGACTTTTTGGTTTATTATAATCTCGTAGCTTTACCGCCCAATTAAACACCCCATTATGTCACATCAATTACTGAAAGGCAAAAAAGGAATCATCTTCGGTGCATTGAACGATATGTCAATTGCATGGAAGACTGCTGAAACAGCTTACGCTCAAGGAGCAGAGTTTGTATTGACCAACGCACCGATCGCTATGCGCATGGGTGAAATCAATAAGTTGGCTGAGAAGTGCGGAAACGCGCTGGTGGTCCCTGCAGATGCTACAAGCTCGGAAGACCTAGAAAACTTGTTTCAGCAAACGATGGATCATTTCGGAGGGAAGATCGATTTCGTTCTTCACTCAATCGGGATGTCTCCGAACGTTCGTAAGAAGAAGCACTACACAGACCTAAAATATGAATGGTACCACCAAACGCTTGACGTGAGCGCGATGTCATTACACCGCACGCTCTCTGCAGCGATGAAGATGGATGCCATCAATGATTGGGGATCTGTAGTAGCGCTAACATACATTGCTGCACAACGTATTTTCCCTGATTACAATGACATGGCAGACGCAAAGTCATTGCTGGAATCAATCACACGTAGCTTTGGATATCACTACGGAGAACGCAAGAAAGTACGTGTGAACACGATTTCTCAGTCTCCTACAGTAACCACAGCAGGAAGCGGAGTGAAAGGATTTGATGAGTTCATCAGTTTCTCTGAGTCAATGAGCCCACTGGGGAATGCAGATGCCCAAGCATGTGCTGATTACACCGTAATGATGTTCTCTGACTTCACACGCTACGTAACAATGCAGAACCTATTTCACGATGGAGGGTTCAGCAACACAGGGGTTACACAGCAAGTAATTGAGAAATTCGCTAGCGAAGAATAAGCTAGTCGACAAAAGACCTTTGAAAGGCCGCACTTAGCAGTTCCACTGCTTTGTTGCGGTCTTTTTCGTTGAGCCCAGCAGGTGGACCGTACGGCGTAGTATTCACGTCAATGATATAGATCTTACCATCGCCCTGATCTCGAATGACATCAAGCTCACAGAATTCTGCGCCCATCGCCTCTGTGAACTGGCCAATGTGCGCTATTTCGCTTGCTGAGAATACCTCTCTTAGATCATGAAGACTTGAATGCGTCACTTCATTCGTGAATCGCTGATCCCAAGACTTAAACTTGTGGTAAGCCAACACAGCCTTAAATCCAATAACAGGCACGCGAATATCAACGGCTTGACCATCTTCGGTTTTGTTGCTGAGTACTTTTTGGTAGATGTATCCTTCCTCAGTGCTTGATATCGGACACTCTATATACTTGCCGTCGTGTTTTGCGTTGTCGTCACTTTTCATGACCCCAGTTCCACTAAAACTCAATGGATCAATAAAGGTTCCGTAGCCCAGAAGGTCCTGATGAACACTTTCGACTGCGTCCTTAGAGATGTCTTTGCAGTGTTCGTTGACCCGTTTTGGATGTTTCATCCAACCATCGATTTGCCATTCTTTCTTCGTTTGATCATGGAAGAAGAGAAGAATATCCGCACTCGACATGGCCTTGTTGGTCAGTCTGAAGTGAAGGTGGTCTGCAATCTTGTGAATCGTAGTCCGTTTGCTGGGGAAATCAGGCCAGGTAACAATAACCGGTAGTTCACCCTTGTGGAATTTGCGGTGCTTTCGATCTTTCGACCATGAGCGAAAGTCTTTCGAAATTCGCTCGAAGAGCGGCATGTTCGAACGATAGTTGTTTCGAAGCCCCTTCTTCATTTTCATTTCGTCCACTTTTTGATCTCTGACTTGCGTCCGATAGTAGAAGTGATGAAGTCTTTTTCAAGCTTCAGACCGCGTGCAGGAGAGAACTCTCTTCCGTAGAAAATGATCTGAAGGTGGAGTGAGTTCCACTTTTCCTCTGGGAACAGGCGCTTAGCGTCTTTCTCTGTCTGATCAACGTTCTTACCAGTAGTTAGTCCCCAGCGGTACATCAAACGGTGAATATGCGTATCAACAGGAAATGCAGGAACACCGAAGGCTTGAGACATGACTACACTGGCCGTTTTGTGACCTACCCCAGGAAGCTCCTCGAGTTCTTCAAAAGTTTGAGGTACTTCTCCGTTGTGCTTGTTCATGATGATTTCACTCAGACCATAGATAGCCTTTGATTTTGCCGGAGACAAGCCACAGGGTTTGATGATCTCTCTGATTTCTTCTACCGTCAAGTCGAGCATGTCTTTGGGGTTATCAGCTCGTTCGAAGAGATTAGGAGTAATTAAGTTGACACGTTCATCAGTGCACTGCGCACTCAATAGAACCGCCACCAATAAGGTGTACGGGTCTTTATGGTCAAGTGGAATGGGAGTTTCCGGATATAGCTTTTCCAGGCTTTCAATTACAAAAGTGGCTTTCTCTTTCTTCGTCATCAGTTCTGAATAACAGACTTAGGTTCAGCAGTGGTGAGGTGCATACGTTTTGTCCAACCATTGTACTCGAGTGTGATCTCGTTGTTTTGGTCTTCAAAATGCTCGAATAGTATGCGGTTTTCAATGCTCAATACATTGATGGGCTGAACATTAGAAATCTCGAGGTAAATCCATGTGATATCATAGTCAACCTCCATTCCCCAGTACTTCCAGTAAAGCTCTTGGTCGTTCGATTTCACATGGAAACGATCGCGAATGTACTTCTCAATGCGGTAGTCGGCGTCTTCAATCTCCTTATCAGAGCCCAAGCGAATGGGGTCTTCGTCTCCACCAATCGCCTTTTCTAAGTCATCAGTAAAGATGCGCATTTCAATCTCGAACGCATTGGTGTTCGGATTGTGACGCATCGATGTATAGCTATGATAAAACTTGTGTTCCGCGCTAGCGAAAGAAAGAATAGCAACGACAGAAAGAAGGATGAATACTGTTCTCATATGGAAGCAATGGGGTTGCTTGTTCAAATTTACAATAGTCTTGCCAGAAAAAGCTCTGGCCCTCTGGCTATCTTTGAGCCATGATTTCCAGTACAACTGATCCTTACTTAAAAGCAGTTCCGCTGATTCAAAACGCTCAGCGCATTGTAGTTACTGCACATAAATCGCCTGATGGAGATGCCGTTGGTTCTTCGATTGGGCTGGCTAAATACCTGATTAAGAAGGGGAAAGATGTTTCTGTGGTGCTTCCGGATGGATTTGCCGACTTTCTCAATTGGATGCCAGGGACGGAGGATATCAAGTACTATGACAAGGATACAGCGGAAGTAGAATCTCTCTTAAGTGAAGCAGATTTGATCTTCTGCCTTGATTACAATGATATTTCGCGCGTTGGAAAGATGAGAGGGGCGATGGAGGCGTTGATTGGTCAGAAGGCATTCATTTTGATTGACCATCACCAGCATCCTCAAGACTTCCCAGATGTATTGATTTCAGATACATCTTCTTGTTCGACCGCACAGTTGATCTTCCGCTTCATAGATCGAATGGGAGATCGCGTTTACCTCGACAAAGAAATTGGCGCTTGCTTGTATTGCGGAATCATGACCGATTCAGGAAGTTTCAGATTCCCGTCGGTCGATGAAGAAACTCATCAGATTGCAGCTGAAATCATCAAGCTTGGGGTAGATCACGCCCAGATTCATCGCAATGTTTATGATACGAATCTCCTTGACCGATTGCGTTTGGTAGGCTATGCACTGAGTGAGAAACTGGTGGTTTTGCCTGAATATCGCACGGCATACATTAGCCTATCGGCCGAAGAGTTGACCAGATTCAATTACAGACCAGGGGATACCGAAGGACTTGTGAATCAGGCATTGTCAATCAAAGGTGTAAACTTTGCAGCCTTCATTCGCGAAGGGAATAACGAAGTGAAATTGTCGTTACGTTCACAAGGAAGCTTCAAGGTAAATGAAGTGGCTGCTGCATATTTCAATGGCGGCGGACACAACAATGCCGCTGGAGGAGCTATCGCAAAGCCTTTGGAAGCTGTTGTTCAGCAGTTCAATGAGATTCTTCCTCAGTATAAAAAAGAGCTTAACTACGACCTATGAGACTCCTAGTTTTTGGAATCATTTCTGTCATTCTTTCGGTCCAATCTTGTGGAGATGATCGACCTACACCACCGCCGGTGAACGAGGCTGAGTTGCGTGAGCAACTCATTGATTATAACCGCAACAAGATGTTGGTTGAGGATTCATTGATTACCTCTTACTTGTCAGAACATGCACTGTCATATGAGAAAACGCCAACTGGACTTCGCTATGCAGTGAATTCAAGTGAGGTAGGAGATAGTCTCAGCAAAGGAGATGTTGTTCGCGTAGCCATGGAGATTTGGTTGCTAGATAGCACCCTTTGCTACGCCCGAAACGAAGATGATCCTTTCAGTTTCATTCTCGGTGAGAGTGATGCGCCTCCAGGACTACATGAAATGGCTGGTTTGCTTAAGAAAGGAGATTCTGCGGAAAGCATTTGGCCTGCTCGTCTTGGTTACGGGCTTACAGGTGATCAAGGACGTATCCCTCAGGATGCGATTTTGTTGGTTGATCTTACCATGCTTCCATGAAAGTTCTTGCGTGTCTCTTGATTGTTTTTCTGGCAGCTTGCCAATCTTCACCTGATGGATTCGAAGAACGCAAAGAGAACGTGTATCGTGAGCTTCGCGCCTTTGGAGAAGGCGGACGAAAGGTTGGAGATGCACACACAGCCTCGTTGAATGTGTACATGGCGCAACGATTCTCCAGTCATTATGACTACATGTTGGGCTATGATGTGCGTCCGTCGGAGGCATTTCCTTCTGATCATTGGTTTCTGAATCATGAACTCGCTAGCGCGGAATCGGGAGACAGTATCCGTTGGTATTTGACTTACATGGAGATTAAGGGGACGTTCATTGATGAGTATACCATTGATTCGATCATGGTAGCCGATACAGCAAGAATTGAATTGATCATCGCTGTTCAAAGCGTATACACCAAAGAGGAATACTTCAATAGTCCGCGATACTTGTCACAAGTTCAAGCCACAAAAGACCAACAATTGATCATGGCTCAACTGGAGGAGCTCAACATCAAAGACAGTGTGACGTGGTTTGGTTCAGGATGGCAAAGAGTGTTGAAAGAAGGAGAGGGAGATCGACCAAATGCGGGTGATCATTTGACCTTGGGCTTTACCGGAAGTTTCCTAGACGGAACGGTCTTCGATGTGGCTGATGATAGCCTAACGTATATCTATTTTGACTACGGCAAGCCAGACCAAGTGATTGAAGGCATCGAGCGATCTGTTGGCTATATGCGTAAGGGAGAAACACGTGAAGTGTGGCTTCCTTCTGCTTATGCATTCGGGACTAAAGGATCAGAGGAAATTGTGCCACCGAATACACCAGTGCGCTTCGAATTGCACTTGATCGATCTTCTTAGGGATTCTGTTTAAAACATTGTTATTCAGCGTATTGAGTTTGAAGGCATGAAGTCTTCATTTATGTTTGTTTCTGGTTCTTGTATTTGAGAAACTTTCATTTTTTCACAACATTTTTGGCTTTAGTTCCGTAGTAATCAAGAGACTATGAAGGAAGCCGCCCTCTTCATATTGACAATTTTCCTTTTCACGTCATCGGTGTTCGCACAAGAGAGCATCGGGATCGGGATTAGCAACTATTCCCCAACCAATAGTCTTTTGTTGAATCCGTCATCCATTGTTGATTCAAAAGCCTTTATTGATATCCACTTGGTTGGGTTTAGTGTCTTTGCGAGAAATGACTTTGTTCATTTCGATGGCAATCAAGTTTCACTGACCAATCCAAACAGTTTTAATGGTGCCGAAGTGTTGTACAATGAAAAGCGTGCGCCATTTCGTGCCTATTCTGATGTTTTGGTTCAAGGACCTACCGTTACGGCTACTATTGGGAAGCACTCATTTGGTTTGTACACTGGGGTAAGAAGTGTGACCGATGTTCGCGGACTTGGTCAGAAAACAGCTGATTACATCATCAATGGTTTTCAATACGGACCTTATATAGGCACCGACACCCGCATCACGAACATGCGCGCTACCACTTTAGCTTGGGCCGAGGCCGGACTTTCCTACGGACGGATTATTCGACAAACAGGAAATGATCTGTTGACAGTAGGGGTACACGTGAAACGTCTGTTCGGAATTGGTGCTGCTGCAGCACGTTTGAAGGAGTGGCATTTTACACTAGAAGATTCAACCACCATGCAAACCCATAGTATTTCTGGATCCTACGGTTTTAACGAGCCTGGATGGAATTCAGGGAAGGGTTGGGGGGGCGACATCGGCTTGACCTACAAGAAGACAAAGTCAGGGGTTTCTAACTACATACCACATCTCCGCGCAGGAGGTTGTGAAACATGCGATTACCAGTATAAGGTATCAGTAGCTTTATTGGATATAGGTCGTCTGAAGTTTGACCCGGAATTCTATGCTTCTGATTTTAATGAAGACAGCGAATACACCTTGGAGAATTTCGACAGTGCAGATCCTGAAGGGTTGGATGGTGTCAGCACTTTCTTGAATGACAATTTCGAACTCCAAGAAGACAATCAAAAGGCAAACTTTCGAGTAGCGCTACCTGCAGCCTTAAGCGCTCAGTTTGACTACAACCTTGGTTACAACCTTTACGCCAATGCGAGTCTTGTTGTGGGCGTTCCTTTCAAGAGAAACTTTGGGATCCAACGAGCTGCGTCACTTTCACTAACTCCTCGCTATGAGATTAAGCGTTTTGAAGCGGCCTTACCGATCACCTTACATGAGATTGCAGACCCCATGGTTGGCTTTATGGTTCGCTTGAACAGCATTATCATCGGTACGGATAACTTAGGTCCGTACCTCTTCAATTCAGACGTCTACGGAGCAGATATCTACTTCCACTTGAAGTATACGATTTTCCGTGCTCGAGGATGTAAGGGAAAAACGCACAAGCGTGGCCAGCGAGGAGGGAAGATCGTACCTTGTGCTAGTTGGTAGATAAATCGTTGACAATGGCTACGATGGCCTCATCGATCATCAAGTAGACATTTCTGAATCCATCATCACCACCGTAATAAGGATCTGGTACATTCGCTGGAAGTCCTGAGTTGCTGTAGGCTAAAATCATTTTGACTTTGTCTTTCTGATCGGTTGTAGCCGCCATATCGATTAAGTTGTCGTAGTTAGATCTATCCATGGCTAGGATGAGATCAAAGTCTTCGAAGTCGGATTGACGCACGGGTCTTGAGCGTTGATCGGTGATGTCAAGGTCAAATGCTCTCATGATTTCAATTGACCTCCGATCAGGTAGTTCCCCTTCATGCCATCCGCTGGTTCCCGCGGAATCAACAAATATATCTAATCCAGCTTCTTCAGCGCGGTATTTCATAACGCCTTCGGCAATCGGGGATCGGCAGATATTACCGAGACAAACCATGAGGATGCGGTGTGACATTTTCTTCTTTTCTTATGATTAGCTGTCTTATGGACTACACTCTGTAAGGAAGCCATCTTACAAAACAGCGAAGGCTCCAAACGTACCTTTGATTAAAATTAGTCAGATGAACGTAAAGAAATTGGTCTCTATATTCTTCATCGCCATCTTGGTAGCGCTTTCAGGTGGTGCTACAGGTTGCAAGGTGCAGAAGAATGACTTCCACAAAAAGAAGTGGAAGATTAAGAAGGGGCACCCACCCGTCCAACGATATTACAATAAGTGGTCTCCATTTAATCCACATAGGAAATAAACGAAAACCCGGACGTTTGGTCCGGGTTTTTATTTATTGGATGCTTAGTTTCTTCTCTAGGTCTTCCAAGTACTTACGGAAATGTTTGTCCGTTTCTTGGAGGTTGTTGACTGTTCTGCAAGCGTGAAGTACGGTGGCGTGGTCTTTTCCTCCACAGTGCAAGCCGATGTTGGCTAGCGAAGACTTGGTCATCTTCTTTGCGAAGTACATAGCGATCTGACGTGCCTGTACGATTTCACGTTTACGCGTTTTAGACTTGAGCAATTCGATCGGAAGATCGAAGTAGTCACATACAACTTTCTGGATGTAGTCGATGCTCACTTCACGTGCTGTATTCTTCACGAACTTATCGATCATTTGCTTCGCAAGGTCAAGCGTAATGGCTTTCTTGTTTAGTGAAGCTTGAGCGATGAGGGAGATAAGGGCTCCTTCTAGCTCACGAATGTTCGTAGTGATGCTGTATGCAAGGTATTCTACTACTTCCTTAGGAAGTTCGATTCCATCTGCGTACATCTTCTTCTCAAGAATAGCGATACGCGTTTCTAGGGAAGGTGTTTGAAGGTCAGCACTCAATCCCCATTTGAAACGAGAGAGTAGGCGCTGTTCCATTCCTTGCATCTCAACAGGTGGCTTGTCGCTAGTGAGAACGATTTGCTTTCCTGTTTGATGTAGATGGTTGAAAATGTGGAAGAAGACATCTTGCGTCTTTTCCTTTCCGCTGAAGAACTGAACGTCATCAATGATCAGCACGTCAATCATTTGATAGAAATGGCTGAAGTCATTTACGCTATTATTCTTTACAGCGTCAATGAACTGATGAGTGAATTTTTCAGAGGAAACGTAAAGGACAGTCTTCTCAGGGTACTGATTCTTAATTTCAATACCGATCGCATGGGCCAGGTGCGTCTTGCCAAGTCCAACTCCTCCATAAATAAGAAGTGGGTTGAATGACGTACCTCCTGGTTTGTTTGCTACCGCGAATCCAGCTGATCTTGCTAGTCGATTGCAATCGCCTTCGATGAAATTGTCAAAAGAGTAGTTTGGATTCAGGTTAGAGTCGATGTTGAGCTTGCGTAAACCCGGAATAATAAACGGGTTCTTAATCGGCGTATCGCTCATATCAAGCGGCATCGACACCGAAGGATTCTTGATCGCTTTCTTGTTCGTTGTCGGTACTTTGACAGTGTACGGATTAGCGTTATCATAGTTGTTTTCCATGATAATGCTGTACTCTAGCCGACCTTCCGGACCAAGCTCCTTGCGGATAATCTTTTTTAAGAGTGGCACATAGTGTTCTTCTAACCATTCGTAGAAAAACTGTGATGGGACCTGAATTGTCAAAACACTCTTTTCCAGCTTCACCGGTTTGATAGGCTCAAACCAGGTCTTAAATGCCTGCATGCTGACATTGTCTTTGATGATGTCAATACAATTCTGCCAAACCTGATTGTGATCCGTAGCCATGGAAATACCAGAAATTAAAAGTGTTAACTAATTATTAACGCAACTTGTTAAGGTTGCTAAGAGGAGGTGCTTACCCCTTTAGAGCGAACAAATATTTGGAGAAAAAAATGAAAAAAAAAGCGCCACCCCTATTGACTTTCTAGTTTTTTCTCTGAGACTGAAATTTGCGTCAATTCTGCATTCCGCGCGTTTTTTCGTGAATTTACCCCTTGTGTGTTCCGTGCGGATTGCATAGCTTCCGCGTCATCATCCTAGGGGCATGCTAGTGTTTTGCAGACACTTAAGAGTTTTGACTTGAAGTTTGGTTTCAAGATGGCGTCAGATAATCCAAGCTTAACACCATATTAACCCTAGAAACACGGTTTAGGATTTCAAGATTTAAATTTCATGTACACCCACTCTACATATGTTCGCGTAAGGTACAGTGAAACAGACCAAATGGGCTACGTCTACTATGGCAATTATGCCGCCTGGTTCGAAGTAGGTCGAGTAGAGTCGTTGCGTTCACTCGGTCTAAGTTACCGTGCCATGGAAGACCAAGGCGTGATGTTACCTGTGCTTACGTATGACGTAAAATACATAAAACCAGCTAAATATGACGATGAGGTGCGTATAGAAACGAATATTATCGAGTTGCCAAAAGCCCGAATTTCGTTCTCTTATAAGTGTTTCCGTGTTAGTGAAGGGGAAAAAGAGGAGCTATTAACCTTAGCGAACACCACCTTAGTCTTTATCGATATGGAAAGTGGGCGTCCAACCCGTTGTCCTGTATCTCTTACACAGGCTTTAATGCCTCATTTCGAATCTGGCCTACGGTAAGGCTCCACAAAAACGCGATCTTGCCCCTTGAACTCTGGGGTTTGTACCGAGAGCACTTTGAGCTCACTTCCCGCATTCACCACCACTGAGTGCACAGTACCCACAGGAATATAGATGAGCTGCCCTGGTTGAATCATTACTTCTTCTTTACCCAGAATCATGGATCCCTGTCCTTCGAGTACATAAACATACTCCGTATGAGAAGCGTGAAAATGGGCTTTGACACCTTCCTTAACCCAGATCAAGAAGGTAGAAGCCAGGCTGTCTGAAGCCAATTTCTCTAAATGGATGACTTCATCCCCTTCGTAATTCATGCCCTTTAGGTCAAAAGTTGACTGTGCGAATAGGTCAGAAAAACATAGGATAAGCCCAATGGTTAAGATGGTTCTCATGATGGGAAGATAAGAACTCAAAATCAGGGCATAAAAAAAGCGCCACCTGAGCGACGCTTTGATCCTATTTAATGACTGGATATATCCAGTTTCCATTCTTATTCTTCAGCAACAGAAGCAGTAGCCTCCGCGTTTTTCGCTGTTTTGACGAAGTGATTGAAGGCCATACGTGCATAGTCCATATCCCAATCCAGACGTTGTTTCGCATTGTTGTACTTACACTTCGCAACTGGTTGCTTCTCATATGCTGAGAAATCACCTTTGTCTGGTTTTTCAAACAGTGTCACATCTGTGTACATCTTAAATGACTTCTTTTCTAGGGGTACCACAGCTTCAGTGTTGATCTCAAAACGCTTTGAGATGAATCCGTCTTTAGAGAATGTCACCATGTATTTCTTTCCGCTGTCTAAAATAACAGAGTAGAATCCTGTAGAACGATTTGCGTATTCACGTATAACCTCACCTTCACATTCGATGGTGACCATTACGCCGTTCATATACGTCTCATCTACTTTTTCAGTAGGGGCAACAATATCACCGATGTCACCGGCAATCACGTTACCATAGAATAATACTTTCGGAAGGGTAGCGCTCGCAACGCTGGCGATGAGTGCGAGTAAAATGCTGAGTGTTAGCTTTTTCATGAGGGTGCATGTAAGTTAGTTCTTACCCTTATACTTCGTGAAATCCTACAAGGTTACGTTTCGCAT
>JAKVAX010000019.1 GCA_022447625.1 Flavobacteriales bacterium
ATCTGACGTACCATAAAATAGTACAAATGACAAACTCAATATTGTCAGCATTTTTAGATAATAAAGATGAAAATGACTGGATACAAGAATTCAATACTGATTTCAAAATTGAGATGGTCGATAAAAAAACGGTGCCTAACACAAAATAAACCTTATTAAAACAGGGGTTTATTCAAACCGTTCATGAATAAACATTCTCAAATGTATGCTCCACACTATAACTAGGGAAACCAGTCCTAGAACCTTCTCCGCCACCTAATCGGAATGAAAATCCCTCCTTCACGCCCCTAAGAACCATTCCTTTGCTTGATTTGATCTTTAGCCATTTCGCGCTAAAAAATCAATTCCGAACAGCCTCCTCCCTCTTCCTCGAAAACTCCTTCCCCAACTTAGCCCCATGCTGAGCTAAATTCTGTTCATTAATCCCTTCGTTCGACAAAGCCTTTGCGGCCATCAAGCGTTGCACAACACTCTTCTTAAACCCAGTCGTGGCCTGCTCTTCATACAAGATGGTATTGAGATCTTCTGGCTTGTAGACTTCGTAATAATTCAAGTTCAGATCTTGAACATACACCCACTTGTAAAACAACAATTGATTCCCCTCCAAGTCGTTGATGTAGAATGAACCGCGGGTCGAGGCATCATCTTCGAATCCACATACTTTCGCCCCGTCCACAAAGGCAGCGTCTCCTTTCACTTTCACTTTTTGGGCCTGCACACTTCCGCCAAAGGCGAGAAAAGCCAACATCAACCCCAAGATCATTGTCCATTTCATAGTTCACGTATTAGTATCTCAAAGTTGGGGAAAATAGTCGAGTGACTAGGGTCTAGGGTCTGATTTTTTCTGTGGAACGGAAGGTTGAATGTGGAACGAGACGGAGACCCCAAATTCAGTATTCACCAATTATTAATCATTATTCAAATCCGGCATACCGCCTACAGCATACTGCCTACGTTAAGCCTTAGGCCCTAGGCCATACGCCTTCATTATCGTATTTTTGCCGCCGAACAACGCACAACCATGGCACAAGACGATAAGCTCAAGAAAGTAATTGGCCACGCTAAAGAGTATGGCTTCGTATTTCCGAGTAGTGAAATTTATGACGGACTCAGCGCCGCGTATGACTACGGTCAGCTTGGGGTTGAACTCAAGAATAACATTAAGAACTACTGGTGGACAGCCATGGTGAAGATGCATGAGAACATCGTTGGACTTGATGCCTCGATCTTCATGCACCCAACTACCTGGAAGGCTTCAGGACACGTGGATGCGTTCAATGATCCGTTGATCGATAACAAAGACTCTAAGAAGCGCTACCGCGCTGATGTCTTGATCGAAGAGCATGTAGGCAAGATTGAAGCGAAGATCATGAAAGACGTGACCAAGGCGAAAAAGCGTTTTGGTGATGCCTTTGATGAAAAGCAGTTCCGTGAAACGAACCCGAATGTGTTGCGTCGTCAGGCTCAAATTGACGACATCAACGCGCGTTTCAAAACAGCGATGGACAATGAAGACCTCGCGGGGGTGAAGCAGTTGATTGAAGACCTTGATATTGCAGATCCTGAAACGGGGAGCCGTAACTGGACCGATGTTCGTCAGTTCAACTTGATGTTCAAGACAGAGCTGGGAGCAGTATCAGGAGATAGCGGGGTGATCTACCTTCGTCCGGAAACGGCGCAAGGGATTTTCGTGAACTTCTTGAACGTACAGAAGACGGGTCGTATGAAGATTCCATTCGGAATTGCTCAGATTGGTAAGGCCTTCCGTAACGAGATCATCGCACGTCAGTTCATCTTCCGTATGCGTGAGTTTGAACAGATGGAGATGCAATTCTTCATCAAGCCTGGAACGCAAGGTGAATGGTACGATTACTGGAAAAACCAGCGTATCAAGTGGCACCAGAAGCTAGGCATAGGAGAAGATTTCTACCGCTTCCATGACCACATCAAGTTGGCGCACTACGCTGACGCTGCTTGTGATATCGAATTCAACTTCCCAATGGGCTTCAAAGAGTTGGAGGGAATCCACAGTCGTACTGACTTTGACTTGAAGAGTCACGAAGAACACAGTGGTAAGAAACTTCAGTACTTCGATCCAGAAGAAAACAAGAACTACGTACCGTACGTGATCGAGACTTCGATCGGACTTGACCGTATGTTCCTCGCTGTATTGAGCTCTTCTTTCAACGAAGAAAAACTCGAAGACGGCAACGAGCGAACGGTATTGAATATTCCACCAGCGCTTGCGCCAGTGAAGGCGGCTGTACTTCCATTGGTGAAGAAAGACGGACTTCCAGAAAAAGCGCGTGAAATCTTGCGTGATCTGAAGTTCGATTTCAATTGCCAATACGATGAAAAAGACGCGATTGGTCGTCGTTACCGTCGTCAAGATGCCATTGGGACTCCATACTGTATCACCGTTGACCACGATACCTTGGAAGACAACATGGTGACGATTCGTGAGCGTGATGGTATGACACAAGACCGTGTGGCCATTGCTGATGTGCACAAGATCATCGCTGAACGCGTGTCGCTTCGCAAGTTGCTAGGCGAATAAGCCACTGGCTTTTCGTTACTTCGTATTCATGCGCGGACTCATCCCAAATGCTTTTACCATGGGCAACCTCTTGTGTGGTTGCTTAGCGATTATGTCGTTGTACGAGCATGACAATGACCCGATGGTTTTCATTGGATTGTTGATTCTGGCTGCTTTTCTTGACCTTTTCGACGGACTCTTTGCCCGCCTTTTAGGAGTGGGGAGCGAGATGGGAAAACAGCTTGATTCTTTGGCCGATGCGGTGACCTTCGGAATTGCCCCAGCCCTTATGGTTGTGGAGCTACTACTCGATGACACCGATGGCAACGGACTAGCACTAGGAGGACTTCTACTCGCCGTAGCGTCAATCTACCGCCTGGCCAAATTCAATGTGGATACTCGCCAATCCGAAAGGTTTATCGGGCTTCCAACGCCTTCAAACGCTCTTTTCTGGATCGCCATGTTAGGTATGTGGTCGGAGGGCACGATTTCGGTAGAGCAAATTCCCATCTGGGGCTGGCTCATCATGATCGTATTGATGAGTTGGTTTATGATTTCTGAGATTCCTTTGATCTCTTTGAAGTTTAAGCATCTTCGCTACCGCGGAAACGAACCACGGTTCTTCTTGATCATTGGTGGAATCATCACCTTGAGTTTGTGTTGGATTCTTGCTAACAGCTATTTCCTAGCTGTTCCGATTATTCTACTTTTGTACCTGCTGATCTCGTTGTGGGATCGTAAAAACCATCAGAATGAAATTTCGCGCTGAAATCGACATCATGCCACTGGAGGCACTACTTGACCCTCAAGGGAAAGCTGTATCGAGCAACATGAAGAATATTGGTCTTGAAGAGATCGGCAATGTTCGTATCGGTAAGCACATTACGCTACAAGTAGAAGCTGATTCTCAGGCTATCGCCGAAGAAAAGGTGGATGAAGCATGTAAGAAACTCCTATGTAACCAAATCATGGAGTACTACAGCTTCCGCGTTAGCGAAATGCAGGAGGCTTAATTACTCCAGCAAGCCCAACGCTAACAACACGGCAAAGTATTCTGCCTGTGTTGCCCGTCCTTGTATAAAACAGACCCGATCAAACGGACTCGTTGAGGTGCCTTTGAACACCCCAATGCGAAGCCAGGTGTAGAGCAAATCTTCTTCCTTGGTGCTATTTCCGCGGTAGAATTTACCGTCTTTGATGGTGTACAGTGGAATGCTGAAGTCTTCGTTACCACTGTAGATTTTGTTGTCGTTGACGGTGAACAACACCTCTTGTTCAGCGTAACTCCAGCCACGGTATACTTTGTTCTCGCGCACCGTGCACATCGCACCTTCACTTGAAGTGCGGTTACCTTCAACCAAGGCTCCCTCTTTATTGATGTTCACCAGCATATCTGTGAAAAACAGACGGTTGTCTGGATACACCAAGATCTGCGCCTTCACGAGTACGGAGGCAAACAAGAGGGCCGATATGAGAATCGTTCTTTTCAAAACGCTTGCTTCTCAGCGAATTACACGCAGAAACCTACGCGTACGCTATGCGCAATCACGCGCAATATAGCCGTGTGCAAGCCCCACTAGCCGATGAACCGGCCCGATGGTAGTGTAGGATGTTTCTGAAGGAATCAGCGCTGAGCCAGCTCACTCCGCTTAAAACTATACCCAAGCAACAAGCCGATAAGGGCATAAGCGGTGAATAAATAGAAGCCCAACTGAAGGGTTGAATTGTTGGTGGTGAACACCTCTAAGGTGCCGCTTTCACGCTCCAATTGAGTCAGTTGACTGTTGATGACACCACTAAATCCGATGAAGGCCATAAAGAGCGAAACCACCATGACATCGGCCATGCTCCATTTCGCCGATCGAAAGAGGAAAAAGCGAATGAACTTGCTTCTAGGGATGTGCTGGCGGACTTGTGTGATCATCGTAAAGATCAACTTCAAGAGGGGCATTAGAATACTAAACGAGAAGATCAACAAGGCGACCACCATCAGCGGCGCTTCCCCTTGCTCGATCATGATCATCACCACTTCCAGAATACTCTTGCTTTGGAAGAACAAGACCTGGTCTTGAAAACTGACCGGTTCCCCTATCAACAAAAAGCTGAACTCCGTGATCGTTGCCTCGATATCGATCATGGGTAAGGTGACACCTCCAGCCAACAAGGCAAAGGCAGACAAGCTGAAGCACAACCGTTCAATTTGACTCTTCGCCCCTGTAAAAACGAGGATCAACAAGGCGATAACAGACGCCGCCAAACCGATCACGAAGGCGCGTGAATTGGCCTTCGCTTTGACGCTTGTTTCTTCGAGGTAAAGCAGGCAGTCTTCTCGATTTTCTTGCTGATGTCGGACTAAGATTTCATTCAAGATGGAGTAGTCCATCTCTCCTACCGTTTCATCGGCGAACTCATCGATTTTTTCGATCAATAAATCCTTGATTTCTCCTTTGGTTTCAGGATCATTCAAGCGATCGACAATCATTTCGGCATATTCCGGAATTCCCTTTCGAACATCATTAAAAGGAACGAGAATATCCGAGGCCAACTGCCGGAACATCCCTCCCAACGACTTTTTATTCTCCTCTCTAAGTACTTTTTCTACCTCATCAATGAGCTGGCGAAGGATCTCTTCTGTTCGCTGTACGACTTCTTCGCGATTCTCTTCGGTGATTTCGAATTCATTGACCTTTTTCTCTACGATCTCTGCCGCCACGATTTTCCATTCGTCGACGTTAAACAGACCGTATTTAATGTGGCTGAGCTCCACCGCATCGGCCTTCAGGGAACGACGAAACGTCTCTACCTGCCAGGTCTTCCAAGAAAAGAAGCAGGTGGAAATGAAAAGGGCAATCGCAAGGGTGTTTCGAAGAAAGTCCACAGTAGCCGGTTAATGCCTAAAACTACCAATTTATTGCACGACCACGCGTTGCGTGCTGCCATCAATCGTTAAGAAATAGAGGCCTGGCGTGAATGAAGATAAATCAATACTGGCATGGTTCCCCGTGGCTGTGAGTTGGCCTACCGCATTGCGAAGCTCCCAAGAAATCACGCCTGAAACACCTTGAATGGTCAGTTGATCTTGAGCTGGATTGGGATAGATCTCCCAAGTAGGTATCTCCGATTCCGCGATAGCGACATCAGAACAAATCACATTACTCAACAACTCCCACAGCTCAATGCTAAAGTTGGTCGGAACCAACGAATTATCAGGCGATGCGCCCATGCGAATGACCACCAAGTCTTCAGAACTCACCACATTGATCAATTGCGAGTCTTTGCCGATGGCCGCAATCATGTCATCGGGAGCAGAAGGCACAATAGGCCCCGGCAGCTCGAGCTGCAGTCCTGGGAGCAAGTGAGAATCTTGTCCGTTCAGCCACCACAAATACCCGTAGCTCTCATTCAGCTCCTGCGAAGGCGTCACCATATCTTGAAAATAATCCGCGTCATCCATGATGAAGTCGCCATCCCAATAGCCATTATTCTCAATCATCAATCCGAAACGGGCCATGTCGCGTGCATCAGAAAGATAGATGCGGTTAAAACCAACCGGCGCATAGAACCCAGACATGCCAATGTCATCGAGCTTCGAAAAAGTGTAGAGGTTGTAATTCATTCCTACCGCCTCTTCAATCACTTCAGTCAAGAGCGTGTACGGACCATTATGATACGCCCAGCGATCACCCGGCGACTCCAAAAATTGCAGACACTCAGGATCTGTACAAAAGACATCATCCACCCCGTCATCCAATCCACTGGTCATGGTCAACTGATTCCAAACGGTAATGGCCTGTTCTTGTTCCGGCGTGAGGCTAGTCCAACCTTCTCCCAGATAATTACTCGTAGGGTCATTGATATCCAAAAATCCTTCTTCTTGCGCCATTCCAACCGTAAAAGCGGTCACCGTCTTTCCTGCTGAATTCCAGACCCACAGGCTGTCTTGAGTGAATTGGTCAAAGTACGCTTCAATGACAATTCGTCCTTGATGCAGTACAATGAATGCCTTTGAATTGCGATCATCCAGAAAAGAGATCAGGGTGTCTAACTCATCCTCACACCACCCCAAAGCGTCCATGCCAATCGTATCCCATTCCTCTGAATCATTCGGCGGGTAATAATCTGCCAACTGAGAAAAGAGCGCACACGGGAGTAGGATAAGGCACAGAGAGAGGAGGGATTTCATTGGTTTTGGACTTTGGATTCAAGGTAGGGATTAATCCGGCGTTCGGCGTCAGGCTTCCGTGGGGGTTGTTTTCAGATGGGGAACGTAATTTCCTTCTGGATTATTTGAATCTCTAATGCAACAACAGTCCCAACGGAAGCCGGATGCCGGACGCCGCAATAGGCCACAAAAAAACCCCGCTAAAACTAGCGAGGTCTCTGAGGTCTGGAGCGGATTCGAACCGCTGTAACTGGTTTTGCAGACCAGTGCCTAAGCCCCTCGGCCACCAGACCCTTTCCGTCGAAGGGATGCAAATATAACAAATCCCTTATGGTTTTCCACAATCATTACGCAAGCCTGTGCATAGGGTTACATTTTCTGCCTTAGATGCCGAATTTCCAGCGGATTGAGTGAAGCTATTGCTTAGCTTTGCCGCAAAATTTTATCCGATGGCATCGATTACCGACTACGATTTCAATGGAAAACGCGCCCTGATTCGCGTTGATTTCAATGTTCCGCTGAACGACCAATTTGAAGTGACTGATAATACGCGTATTCGAGCTGCGATACCTACAATCAAACACATCTTGGATAACGGAGGAAGCGTGGTGTTGATGTCGCACTTGGGTCGTCCGAAAGGACATGATGATGCCTTTTCGATGCGCCATATTGTAGGTGAAGTAGAAAAGCTTCTCGGCCATTCTGTGACCTTCGCCGGTGATTGCATTAGCAATGAAGCCAAGTCGAAAACGTCGGTTGCGAAGCCTGGTGAAGTGTTCTTGCTCGACAACCTTCGCTTCCACAAAGAAGAAAAAGAAGGCGATGAATTTTTCGCTGGTCAGCTAGCTGAACACGGAGATGTCTACTTGAACGATGCCTTCGGGACAGCGCACCGTGCCCATGCCAGTACGGCAGTGATTGCGCGCTTCTTCCCGCACGATAAGCTCTTCGGTTTTGTGATGGAAAATGAGATCAAGAACATCGAAAAAGTTCTTGGTGACGCTCAAAAACCGGTAACCGCGATCGTAGGTGGCGCCAAGGTTTCTTCGAAAATCACCATCCTCGCGAACCTGCTTGACAAGGTTGATCACATCCTCATCGGCGGGGGTATGGCTTACACCTTCCTCAAGGCGCAAGGCGGTGACACGGGTTCTAGTCTGGTTGAAGATGATTTCCTTGATAAAGCGCGTGAGATTATCGCTAGCGCGGAATCGAAAGGGGTTCAAATCCACATTCCTGCTGACTCTGTGGTAGCTGATAAGTTTGACAACGAAGCCAATACACAAGTGGTAGCCTCTAACGCTATCGCGGAAGGATGGATGGGCCTTGACATCGCTGATCAGGCGATTGAAGCGTACAAGAATGTACTGACTGAAAGCAAGACCATCCTTTGGAATGGACCGATGGGTGTATTCGAGATGTCTTCGTTCGCTAAAGGAACCGAAGCCATTGCACGACACCTCGCTGAAGTCACAAAAAACGGAGCTTTCACTTTGATTGGTGGTGGTGATTCTGTAGCGGCGATCAACAAGTTCGAACTCGCTGATCAAGTGTCCTATGTGAGTACAGGAGGAGGCGCAATGCTCGAGTACTTGGAAGGAAAAGTACTTCCTGGGATTGCAGCAATTCGCTCATAGGTGTATTAGCAACACAAGGTTTGCACAGGTCAGACCGCTGGAGATTTAAGGTTAAATCCCTAACTTCCAAGTCCCTGAAACCTGAAAATGAACCGCATTCTACTGTTTTTCTTGCTGCTTGCTCCATTGAGCTCTTTTGCCACCCACATTGTCGGAGGTGAAATGCAGTACACCCATATGGGCGGAGATGAGTACCAGGTTACCCTGATCATTTACCGCGATTGTGGTCCTACGAACACCAACGGCACTTACTTTGATGCCCTGGCAAGTGTAGGAATCTACCGTGATGGGGTCATTTTTCAGAACCTGCTCATGAACCTCAATGACGCTGACGTCAGTGAGCTCCCGGTAGCAGTTGACAACCCTTGCGCCGTTCTTCCTCCAGACGTATGTGTTGACCGCGCGGTTTATGTAGAAACAGTCACTTTACCCGCTTGGCCTACAGGATATACCCTGACCCATCAACGCTGTTGTCGTAACCCTTCCATCATCAACATTCAAATGCCGGAAGAAACAGGAGCCACCTTCTGGACACAAATCCCAGGAACAGATTTGGTGAGCTCGAATAGCAATCCGGTGTTCACGGCCATCCCGCCTGTAGCACTGTGTGCAGGTGATGAGTTTGTGTTCGACCACTCAGCTTTTGATGCCGACGGAGACCAGCTCCTGTACAGCTTCTGCACCCCACTTTTAGGAGGTTCTTTCTTTGAACCTACTCCTAGTCCGCCACCACCTGCACCATACACTGATATTACATGGGCTGCTGGATTTAGCAACGACAATCAAATCACGGCTGACCCGGCCTTCGTTATAGATCCGGTCACGGGTATTATCGTGGGTACACCAACAGAACCCGGCCAATACGTCTTCGGGATTTGCGTAGAAGAATACCGTGATGGTGTGCTCCTAAGCACCACCAATCGTGACTTTCAAATGAACGTGGTGGCCTGTGGTTTGACCACGGTTTCGTCCATTCAAACGTCTCCACCTTGTTCAGGACTTGATATTCCATTCGGCAACAACTCGTTCGGTGGTGAAGAATTCTCCTGGGATTTCGGCGTGGAAGACATCGACACCGACGTTTCGAATGAGTTCGAACCTGAGTACACTTATCCTGATACTGGTACTTATGAAGTAACGCTGATTGTGAATCCTGGAACAGAGTGCGCTGATACTTCGCTTCAGACCATTTACGCCTACGACACTATTGAGGCACTTTTTGAAGTTTCCGGAGGTGAATGCGTCGGCGGTGGAAGAGAGTTCTTTATCGATGCCCAGTCGACCACCTTCAACGGCGTTGATTTCTTCTGGGATTTTGGGAATGCAAATCCTGCCACTAGCGTGGAAGAGGACCCTGGCTCAGTGATCTTGCTTGACCCCGGAGAGCAAAGCATCACCCTGATCTTGAACTTCTTAGAGTGCGAGAGCAGTCTCGAGGTTCCGTTATATGTAGAGCCTTTCCCTGTGGCTATTATCGAAGAACAAGACAATTTCTGCGGGGGTCTAGAGCTCACGCTCGGAAATAACTCAACCAATGCCACTGACTATTTCTGGTTCTTCGGTCACCAGGAACCAAATAGTACCGCAGCGGAAGAATCACCAACGCACACTTGGCCTGATTACGGTACCTACTACGTCACCCTCATCGCTGACCCAGGAACGGCATGCGCTGATTCACTGGTGACACCAATCGAGATCTTACCTCCGGATCCCATCGATTTGCTCTACAGCATTCAAGTTCCTGGACCCTGTGACGAAGACACCGAAGTATCGCTGCTCTATGCCGGAAGCGGTGCCGATGAAATCGAATGGGACATGGGAGACGGATCCTTCTATGAAACGGACCAAGTAGATCACGAGTACGAGAACAGCGGTGAGTACACCGTCATTATCACTGCCTACAACACCCTTTGTGATTTCGAAGAAACCGCAGAATCAACAGTGTATTATGACCCTGATGTCTTAGACCTTCCCTTGGCCTTACCGAACGTGTTCTCACCAAACGGCGACAGCAAGAACGAGTTCTATCGTCCGTATTTCGAAGTGGAGCTGGGTGAACCGTTCACTGATTACACGAACAATCGCAATGTCTTTGACTACCTCGAAGTGTGGGAGATCCTCATCTACAATCGTTGGGGCGCCTTGGTCTACGATAGCACTGGCGGCACAGAGCAATGGGACGGACGAATCGCGGGTGACCTGGCCTCAGAAGGCACCTACTACGCGGTAATTACTTACCAGCGTAAGTGCCTTGATTCGGCCCCTATTCAGACAGGGCAGCACTTCTCGCTGATGCGCTAAAAAGCACATGTTTTGTTAACAAGTACGCTTGTGGGAAAAAAGGCAACACTTAGTCACATTGGTGCAATGCAAACCCACTGATTCCGTTAATTTCGTAGTTAAATCTGCTCTCAACATGAATAATAAAGTCTATTTAGGGATCATCGCAGCATTGCTTCTAGCAATCGCGTACCTAGGCTACGGTCTCTCCAAAAAATCCGATGAAATTCAAGTGAAAACAGAGGAGAATGAGCAGCTCGAATTCGATCGAGATGCACTCCAGCTTGACCTTGAAAAAATGCGTTTCAGTTATGATACGCTCGCAACTGAGAATTCTCTTCTCATGGCAGAAATGGCTGATCAACGCAGCCAGATCGATGAGCTCTTGAAGAAGGTGAAAGACAAGAATTGGAGCATCAGCAAACTGAAAAAGGAAACGGAGACCCTGCGTGAAATCATGAAAGGGTACATCTTCACCATTGACTCCCTCAATCAGTTGAACCAGCAATTGATGGCTGACAACCAAGAATTGACGGATCGAGTGAATACGGTGGAAGGTCAAAACCGTGACCTCATCGAACGCCAAGAGAACATGGAAGGCATGATCGAAACAGGTCAAATCCTCCAAACTTCACAGCTTTCGGCGACAGCCATTCAGTTGACCAATAGCGGTAAGCAACGTGAAACAACACGTGCTCGTAAAGCAGAAATGCTCAAAGCATGTTTCACTGTCATGGAGAACCGCATAGCGAAGCCAGGTGATAAAGACATCTACCTACGTGTCATTGCACCTGATGGTACAGTGCTTCCATCATCTGATGGCCAAGCAAGTCGTGAATTCGCTGAAGAAGGGGTTCAATACTACTCAGTAAAGCGTAACATCGACTACAACAACGCCCAAATGGACGTCTGTGTATTCTACACGGTACAAGAAGGCACGGAGCTCCAAAAAGGAGATTACAAGATGTTCGTATATGAAGGTTCAAACCGTATTGGAACCATCGACATGGTGCTGAAATAAGAAGAACTTACCACACACATAAAGGAACGGACAACACACACAAAGTTGTCCGTTTTCTTTTGCCCTAAGGTCTCGCGGATTCTTCACCTTTCGGTATGCGAACTACCAAAGAAATTGGAGACGAAGGCGAAGAAATGGCTGCTGCCTACCTTCATGAAAAGGGCTTCGTCATTCTCGAAGAAAAGTGGCGATTCGGACGCATTGAAGTTGATTTGATCGCTCAAAAAGGCAATATCATTTCCTTTGTTGAAGTGAAGCTGCGAAAGAACGCTTGGGCCGGCCAACCGTGGGAATTTGTCACGACCTCAAAGCAGCGATCCATCATCAAAGCGGCGGATCGATACGTACAATGGAAGGTAAATTTCGATCCTGAAATCCGATTTGATGTCGTCTCCATTATTCATAATCAGGAGTATACGCGCATCGAGCACCTAGAAAACGCCTTCTATCCTACCCTCTAATCCTCAAATAGTTAGTACTTTTGCCGGCTCACTTATCCGCTATGAACAAAAGAGGACGATCAGATCGCAGCCGCAACAGCACTTCGAAGCCCTTCGCAAAGGGCAAGCAAGGTGGTAAAGGCAAACCGGGAGGTAAGCCCGCTGGAAAGCGTGCGCCAGAAAAGAAAGTGCGAAAGACCGCTGCTGAAAACGAGCCGATTCGTCTGAATCGCTACCTCTCGAATAGTGGGATCTGTTCCCGCCGTGAGGCCGATGTACTCATCAGCACTGGTGTCGTAACCATCAATGATGAAATCGTTACTGAACTCGGTACCAAAGTATACCCTGGCGATGTAGTGAAGTACGACGGTGCGCGTATTCGTCCGGATAAGAAGCGTTACATCCTGTTGAACAAGCCAAAGAACTTCGAGGTGACCGTAAAGGATGCTCTCGGACGTCGAACGGTGATGGAATTGGTGAAAAACGCGACCAAAGAACCGATCTACCCTATCGGTAAACTAGAGCGTCAAACCACAGGATTGTTGCTCTTTACCAACGACCCTGATATTCAAGCGCGCCTCACTGACCCTAAGCAAGGGGTGCGTACGTTGTTCCATGTTACGCTGAAGGAAAAGGTGCGTCAATTGCACTTGGATCAGATCAGACAAGGGATTGAACTCGAAAAAGGATTCATCAAGGTAGTGGCCGCTGATTACGTTGGAGATGGTGAGAACCACCACGAAATCGGCATTGAGATCTACGCCGCGAAAAACAATGTGGTCGCTGATCTTTTCAAGCACTTCGGATACCAAATCCAGAAGTTGGATCGCGTCATGTTCGCCGGTCTAACCAAGAAAGATCTTCCACGAGGAAAATGGCGCGAACTCTCGAAAGAAGAAGTCGGATTCTTGTTCATGTCGCGCTAAAACTATTTTTAACAGAAGAAGAAGACCAAAGCATTGCTAATTGCGTTCGGGAGAAAACCAAAACCGAATCGCAATGCCTCTTCATCGACATCCAGTATTCCGCAGTCTAGTGGCTGTTGGATTTCCTGCTGTATTAGGAATCTTTCTGTTAATCGGACGCTACTTCACCACAGGAAGTACCATGTTCTTTTTCTTAGTCTGGAACTTATTCTTAGCAGGAATTCCTTTGGCTTTGGCCATGTTCCTGCGCTTTTCGAATCGAGCACAGAAACGATGGATCTTCTATCCTACCCTGGGGGCTTGGCTGCTTTTCCTTCCGAATGCACCCTACATCCTCACTGACTTATTGCACTTGCGCACCAAAACCGCGGCGCCTATTTGGTTCGACTTGACCGTGATCCTTTCATTCGCGTGGTCAGGGCTTTTAGCTGGATACTACTCACTCCGCTGGATTCAAGATTTGATCGTATCTCGTTTCAGAGGTCGCGTATGGGTTGGTTGGAGCTTTGCATTCTTGACCATTTTCGCCTCGTCATACGGCATCTACCTCGGACGTTTCCTTCGCTGGAATAGCTGGGATGTGTTGAATGCTCCTGGCTTGCTGGCACAGGATATTATTCACTCACTAACCCTTGGTGGTGAGATGCTGAAGACTTACGGATTTACCTTGAGCTTCGGTATGCTGCTCATGTTCATGTATGCATTACCGCAACTCAGACCAAGCTCGCGCAAAGTTCATAGAGCATGATCCGTTCCTTCCTGCTATATTTGTGCACCAAGTGATCAAAGGTGCCTGATAGTCTCGTCATCATACCAACGTATAACGAAAAGGAAAACATTGAGCGCATTACGCGTAAAGTGTTCTCATTCGAGCATCCATTCCACATTCTTGTGGTTGACGATGGTTCTCCTGATGGAACTGCAGATATCGTAAAAGGACTGCAACAAGAGTTTCCAGAGCGTCTGCACATTGTAGAACGTGAAGGGAAACTAGGTCTAGGTACAGCCTACATCGCCGGATTCAGATGGGGAATTGAACGTAAGTACGAGTACATCTTTGAGATGGACGCTGACTTCTCTCACAACCCTGAAGATTTGATTCGCCTTCGTCACGCTTGCGCGGAAGAAGGAGCTGATTTCGCCATTGGATCTCGTTACGTCAAAGGAGGAAAGGTTGACAACTGGCCGCTTAACCGCGTCATGATGAGCTTTTTCGCCTCTGTCTACGTCAACTCAATCCTGTGGATGGGAATTCGCGATTGTACGGCCGGATTCAAGTGTTATACGCGTAAAGTGTTGGAGACGATTGATCTTGATAGCATCACCTTCATTGGCTACGCTTTCCAGATTGAGATGAAGTACAAAGCTCAGCGACTTGGATTCAAGGCCAAAGAGGTGCCGATCACCTTTATCGATCGCCAATACGGCGAAAGCAAGATGAGCATGGGTATCTTTAAAGAAGCCTTCTGGGGTGTTGTGAAAATGCGCTTCATGAAAGTTAAACCAGCAAAGTAAGTCTACTACATGTCAACTCTAATTAAGAACGTCTCGGTCATTAATGAAGGCACCGTGCGTAAAGCACACGTACTCATCAATGAAGACCGTATTGAACGCATTGATCTCAGCTGCACGATAGAGCCCAATGCACGAGAAGTCATTGAAGCCGAAGGGAAGTACCTTCTTCCGGGTGCTATTGATGACCAAGTGCATTTCCGTGAGCCCGGATTGACGCATAAAGCAGAGTTGGCTACAGAATCAAAGGCAGCCGTAGCCGGAGGGATCACTTCCTTCATGGAGATGCCGAATACTGTTCCAAATACCCTGACACAAGAGCTGCTCCAACAGAAGTACGACCGCGCGGCAGAAGTATCGCCAGCGAACTACTCGTTCTTCATGGGAGCCAGCAATGACAACATTGAAGAGGTGCTGAAAACAGACCCTAAACAAGTGTGTGGGGTGAAAGTATTCATGGGCTCTTCGACAGGAAACATGCTGGTTGACAACCGTGCTACGCTAGAAGGAATCTTCAAGGAGTGTCCGATGCTCATCGCTACACACTGTGAAGATGAGGCGACGATTCGTGCCAATACAGAAAAGGCACGTGCGACCTACGGTGAGAATGTTCCGATCAGCCAACACCCAGTCATTCGCGATGCGGAGGCATGTTACCGTAGCTCATCTATGGCTGTAGAATTGGCAACGAAGTACGATGCTCGTCTGCACATTCTGCATATCTCAACAGCGAAAGAAATCAGCCTCTTCCGCCATGATATTCCGCTTGAAGAAAAGCGCATCACTGCAGAGGCTTGTATTCACCACCTTTGGTTCACAGACAAGCAATACCTCGATAAAGGAACCCATATCAAATGGAATCCTGCGGTGAAGACTGCAGACGATCGTGCGGCGGTTCGCGCGGCGTTGAAATCAGGTCACATTGATGTTGTAGCCACAGATCACGCTCCACACACACTGGAAGAGAAGTCTCAGAGCTATTTCAAAGCACCTTCAGGTGGACCACTCGTCCAACACGCCATGGTAGCCATGTTCGAAATGGCGAAAGACGGTGTCATCGATATGACAGACATTCCTCAGTTGATGTCGCACAATGTAGCGCGCGTCTTCGACATGGAACAACGTGGATATGTGCGCGAAGGATACTATGCAGATTTGGTACTCGTTGACCCAAATGACAGCTGGACTGTGACACGTGACAACCTCCTCTACAAGTGTGGTTGGTCACCATTTGAAGGACAAGAGTTCAGCCACCGTATTCACGCAACATGGGTGAATGGAGTGAAAGTTTACGATGGTGAAAACGTCACGGATAACCCAGCTGGTAAGCGTTTGACCTTCGATCGATGAAGAACTGGTGGGTCATCGTTTTATTTCTCTTTCTTTTCGCCTGTGCGGCGGAAACGGAAGAAGGCTATCCAGAAGATATTCTACCTCGAGATCAATTCGTTGAGATCATGGTGGATGTTCAGCTCGTAGAAGCCGTGGGCAAGCAAAAGATGATTCGAACGGATGATCCTCGATTGAAGTTAGCTGGGTACTACCAAGAGACCTTCGATAAGCACAATACGAACGACTCGATCTTCTTCAAAACCTACGATTGGTACTACGCTCATCCGGAAATGATGGTTGAGGTGTACGACGAGGTAATTATTCGATTAACAGAGATGGAGAGTCAGCTTTCTCGTGAAAACGAGGATCAAGATTCTGACAACGAACGGTAGTATTTCCCCGTTTCTTCGATCACTCCTTTGAGTGGGGTGAACTTGAACGACGTGCTCAACATGCGTTCATTGAGATAACGGTAGTTGCTTGATGCACTCTTGACATTCTCTTTGGTGATAAAGGCACGTTTTCCTGTGAGTCTTTCACCGATGGATGAAAGAATGCGCACCGTATTCATCAACCACAACGGTGCTTCCTTTGAAGGTACCTTCGCACCAATGGATGCTCCTACTTGTTCAAAGAGCTCCTGGTATTTCAAGTGTTCCCCCACGAGCAAATAGCGTTCATTGCTGTGATCATGTTCGATCAAATGCATGCTGGCCGCAATCACGTCTTGTACGGCTACAAAACCGTTCGAACCTCCTGGGTAATAAGGCATTCCTTTGTTTACCTGTTTGAATACTTCAGCGCTGCTTCGATCAAAGTCACCGATTCCAATGATGATTCCTGGATTTACCACAAAGACCTTCAGGCCTTCTTCACTCCCACGCCAAACTTCACGTTCGGCCATGTGCTTGCTTCGTGCGTAGTGTGAAAGTTCAGGGTCGTCTTTCCATTCTGTTTCTTCGTGTACCTCCATGGCACCGTCTTGTCTACCTAAGGCAGCAACAGATGAGATGTAGACGAACTCACCAATGTCAGCGCTCATGGCCACGTTAACCATGTTGGCTGTTCCTTCTACATTGACTTGATAGAGTAAGTCTCGGTCTTTGCGATGGAATGATACTAGGGCTGCTGCGTGAATGACACGGGAAACACCTTCCATGGCATCCATCAATGAGGGTACATCGAGAATGTCTCCTTCTACCCAATCAACCGATTTCGGATCCAACTGCTGGTAGCGGAGGAACAATTCCACGCTAGTGAGATCAGCACCCTTACGAATCAGCGCACGCACCTGTTGCTTGTCTTTCAACAACGCCGCAATGAAGTGCATTCCAACCAATCCGGTACCTCCTGTGATCAGGTTCATAGCACAAAGGTAAGGTACAAGGATGCGCCAATGTCACTTTAGACAGATTTGTTGCTAGGGAAGGTCGATTTGGCGAACTTTGGTATTCCGATGGAGACCCCAGAGAACATTCAACAGATTTTACGCCGTCTTCCGAATAAACCGGGTGTTTACAAGCACTTCGACCAGGAAGGAACCTTGCTTTACGTAGGGAAGGCAAAGGATCTGAAGAAACGTGTCTCGTCATACTTCAACAAGAACCGTTATGAAAACGGTAAAACGCGCTTGTTGGTAAAGAAGATTGCCGACATCAAATTCTTGGTGACAGATACAGAGTTGGATGCACTGCTTCTGGAGAATAGCTTGATTAAAAAGCATCAGCCGAGGTACAATATTCAGCTGAAAGATGACAAGACTTACCCATCCATCGTCATCAAAAAAGAACGCTTCCCGCGCATTTTCCCTACCCGACAGATTATCAAGGATGGAAGCGAATATTATGGTCCGTATGCTTCGGTAAAAACGATGCATGCGGTGCTTGATCTCGTCAGGAAACTTTACCCGATTCGCACTTGCAACTACCATCTTTCGCAGGAAAATATCGAAGCAGGAAAGTTCCGTGTGTGTCTTGAATACCATATTGGTAATTGTCTGGGTCCTTGTGAAGGAAAGATGGACGAGGAGACCTACAATGCCAACGTAGACTCTATTCGTGCGATCATAAAAGGAAACCTGGGCATGGCCTCAAAGCTATTGAAGGAGCAAATGGAGCTCAGTGCCCAAGAAATGCGCTTCGAAGAGGCTGCTGAACTGAAGAAGAAGTTAGACCTACTTCGGAAATTCCAGGCGAAGAGCACCATTGTGAATCGCAACATTCACAACACCGACGTCTTTGGTATTGTCACCGATAAGAAAAGTGCCTACGTCAGCTACATGAAGGTCATGAACGGGTCGATCGTTCAAGGCTACACCACTGAGCTGAAAAAGCGCCTCGACGAAACAGACGAGGAACTTCTCATGCATGCCATCGTTCAAATCCGAGACCGTTACAACTCAACTTCCAAGGAGATCTTCCTACCGATGGAAATCGACTTGACCTTTCCTGATGCTAAAACGCACGTCCCGCAACGTGGTGACAAGAAGAAGCTGATGGAACTTGCTCAACGCAACGCCAACTTCTACATGCGTGATAAGCATAAACAGCAAGAAATGCTGGACCCGGAGGCACATGTCAACCGCGTGCTAGAGACCTTGAAGGAAGACCTTCGTTTGAAAGAACTCCCCCGACACATTGAGTGTTTCGATAACTCAAACATTCAAGGAACCAACCCGGCTTCGGCTTGTGTAGTCTTTAAGAACGCCAGGCCGAGCAAAGGTGATTACCGGAAGTACAACATCAAAACGGTAGAAGGACCCAACGACTTCGCCAGCATGGAGGAAGTGGTGTATCGTCGATACAAACGCTTGAAGGAAGAAGGTGAAGGCTACCCTCAATTGATCATCATCGATGGTGGAAAGGGACAACTCAGCGCCGCAATGAAGGCCTTAGACATGTTAGAATTGCGCGGAGAAATGGCCGTAATCGGAATCGCCAAACGACTCGAAGAAATATTCTTCCCTGGCGATAGTATTCCTATTTACATTGACAAGCGTTCCGAATCGTTGAAACTCATTCAACACCTTCGAAATGAAGCACACCGATTCTCATTATCGCATCACCGCAATCGCAGAAGCAAAGAGGCTTTGAAGACCTCGTTGACCGACATCAAAGGAGTAGGATTTCACACGGCGCAGACGCTGCTTGTACATTTCAAAACGATCGAGAAAATCAGACATTCTTCTGTCGAAGACTTGAAGAAAGTGGTCAATGATCGCGTAGCGAATGCCGTCTATCAGTATTACCAAAACAACTGATGGAATTGTAATTTATAATTCTATTACAAGCCCATCTAATTCGATATTCACCACAATAGTGCTACATTGTTTACAGTTCTAAGAACGTAACTCTAACAGCACTTCCTATGTCGAATAAAGCCTCTAACAACCTTCATGAGCTGATTAAATCACTCACAAAAGCAGAAAAAAGATATTTTAAGGTATACGCTTCTCGACACATGTCGAACAGCTCAAGCAACTATGAACGTTTGTTTGACGCGATAGATCGACAGACAGATTACAACGAAGATCTTCTTCTGAAGAAATTCAAGGGTGAACCGCTCACCAAGCGTTTTTCTATTGCTAAGAACCGTCTTTACCAAAGCGTTCTTAGAAGCTTAGATGCGTTCCATGCAAATAGCTCGACAGAAGCGCAATTGAAGCGTCAGATCCATTCGGCTGAAATTCTCTACCACAAGAATCTTGACGGACAAGCTTTGAAGATCCTTCGTTCAGCTCGAAAAGTGGCAGAAAAGCATGAAAAGATCACAAGTCTGATAGAGATTGGAAAGTGGGAAAAGCGCATCCTGGAGAAAAAGCAATATGAAGGACAAGGAAAGAAAGACCTGAAAAAATTGCTTGAAGAAGATCAAATGCTCACCGCTAGACTTGATACTTACAATCAGCTCTGGAACATCAAGAGCCGCATCTTTCGCAACCTTTATCAGAAGGGAAAGGCGCGCTCAGGAAAAGACCTTAGCAAATTCAAGAAGATCTTAGATGAATTGGCCGTGAAACAAGAACAGGAGGGTATGTTGACTGAGAACACCTTCTTATTAAATCACCTCTACAGCGCCTACTACTTCGGTATTGGCGAAGACGAAGGTTCGTACCCCTACTTGAAGGCCAATCTATCTTTGATCGAGAGACAGCCTCACCTGTTCGATGAGGAACCAACACGGCTGATGACAACGCTTACCAATCTGATCTATGTTGGTCATAAGCTGGGTCACGAAAAGGAGGCCTTTGAGAACCTTGAGAAATTGAGATCGCTTCCAGCTCAAGAAGGAGGGTCAGATGTATATATGGAGGTGCGCGTCTTTGCGCTGTCGAGCAGCATTGAGCTGGCGCTGCATATTGCCTCAGGAAGCTACGAAGAAGGATTCGCGCTTGTTCAGCGTATTGAAGAAGGTTTGTATAAGTATGAGGGCTACCTCAGTTCGGTGAGAAAGGCTTCGTTCTATTTCAACATTGCCGTGCTTTACCTTAAGGCTTCGCGTTTGAATGAGTCGTTGAAGTGGATCAATCAGCTCTTGAACAACATTGAGATTGACAAAACGCAGGATATACATTGTATGGGACAAATACTAAATCTCATCATTCACCTCGAATTGGAAAACAAGAGTCTCATCCCATACGCCCTTCGTAGTACGCAGCGTTTTTTGGAGACAAGAGAGCGCGTATATCGCTTTGAATCAGTTATTCTAAAATTCATCAACGAAATCCTCAAAGAACGCAGAAACAGCACAGAGCAGGAGCTTTATGAACAGTTGGCGATAGACCTCAACGCACTCTCTGATGATCCATTCGAACGTCAGGTTTTCGAGTACTTTGATTTCCGCGAATGGGCAAATTTACAGGTTCAGCATTACAAGAATAGCTGATAGTTATTCGCGCATATTATTTCATAGGATTTGAACCCAATGGGGGTTTTTTTGTTTAATGTACTCTAAACCAATACTTCCTGGAAATGATACGCTCCATTCTCATAGGGCTAGGGATACTATTCTCTACTATGCTGAGTGCTCAGTATGGTGACTTTGGCCTAGACGCACAACCTCACGATTCCACTTCCGTAGACGATCTTCTTTATTATGGTGAATTCCTTGACTGGTCTGGTGGCTATCACGTTGGGGACACCGTTTATAACTTCACAGTTTATGATTTTGATGGCAATGCTGTAACGCTGTATGATGAGCTCGCAGGCCCGAAACCAGTGCTGCTTCTAAGTGGTTCTGTTTCTTGCCTTCGCTACAGAGACACCTTTGAAATCGGAAACAACTCTCAAGAATACCTTGCAGTTCGCAACTTCTTCGATGAGTATAAAGAAACGTTCAACATCATCTTTATCTACGGCATTGAGGCACACCCAACAGACGGGAATTGCCCGAGCAACTGCCCAACTACAACAAGTAACGACACTACCGTAGTACAAGCCGTTGATTATCACTACCGCCGATGGGCACTGAAAACGTGGCAAGACTCGCAAGAGCACGACTTCGAATTCCCGATGTACTGCGATAATCCAGACAACGCGATTTACAACAACTTCTTTGAACGTCCTTATGGAATGGTTGCACTCAATTGCGATGGGACAGTTGAAATGCGCGCTGACTGGATGAACACCTTTTGCCTAGATCAGCAAAATGTAAGCAACCTCGTTTCTTGGTCTCAGGGAGCTGGGTCTTGTGAGATTGATTGGCAAGGAGAAGAGGAAGAAGAAGGAGAAGAAGAGGAAGAAGAAGGAGAAGAGGAAGAAGGAGAAGAAGAAGAAGAAGGAGAAGGAGAAGAAGAAGGAGAAGAAGAAGAGGAAGAAGAAGGAGATGGAGAAAATGAAGAAGAAGGAGACGACCCTGTGGTGGTTGACATTGACCCGAACTCTTTGGAAGGAACTGGGGATGACAGCGTCGTTAGCGTCGAAAACATTGCTACTCGCCCGTTCTCAGTGTTCCCAAATCCGTCGAATGGGCAGGTTTCTGTGGCTGGGTTGACTGGCACTGGATTGTTGACCATTACTGATATGAATGGTCGTTTGATCGATCAGCAACAGATTAACGGCACATTTGTGCAGTTAAACTTGAGCAACCTGGCTCATGGTAGCTACATCTTAAGCATTCAAGAAGAAGGGAAGCTTCCGGAAAGAGAGCGACTTATTCTTCGTTAAAGGAATTCCAACCCTGCGCCTGAAGTGGCGTGTTGGTTCCATCCTTTAAGATAACTGAGTGACCCTCATCTTTCTCCGCCATGTATCCTATGACGGTGAAGTGAGGGTCTCCTTTTAGCTTCTCATAATCATCTTGGGTGATGGTCATGAGCAACTCGTAGTCTTCTCCACCACTCAATGCGCACATGGTTGGATCAAGATTGAATTCACGTGCCACATCGAAGGTCTGCTGGTCTAGTGGAATCTTGTCTTCGTAAATCTTTGCAGACAATCCTGACTCTGTAGCCAAGTGAAGAGCTTCACTCGCTAAGCCGTCTGAAATATCAATCATCGAAGTTGGCATCACCTTAATTTCGGCAAGGTGGCTGATGATGTCTTTTCTAGCCTCTGGCTTCAATTGTCGTTCAAGGATGTAGTTGAACCCTTCCAACTCTGGCTGTGCTTGCGGTGCACTCTTATAAACCTCTTTCTCACGTTCCAAGACTTGAAGTCCGAGATAAGCGCCTCCTAGGTCTCCAGAAACAACAATCAGGTTTCCCTTCGTTGCTGTTGAACGTTTGACAATCTGTTCCGCGCTAGCGAGACCAAGAGCTGTCACACTAATGGTCAAACCACCGGTAGAACTCGTCGTGTCACCGCCAACCAAATCAACCTTATAGATCTCACAAGCCTTGCGAATTCCGCGGTAGAGCTCATCCAAGGCCTCAACGCTGAAGCGGTTTGAAACGGCAATAGAGACCGTCACCTGCGTTGGACGTGCATTCATGGCGTAGATATCTGACAAGTTCACTACGATACTCTTGTAGCCCAAGTGTACCAGTGGTGTGTACATCAAATCAAAATGAACACCTTCCGTCAGCAAATCAGTGCTTACCACCACTTGCTTGCCCTTCGGATCGATGACCGCAGCATCATCTCCAATGCCCAATTTGCTCTCTGAATTCAACAAAGGCAGTTCTTTGGTCAAGTGCTTAATCAAACCGAATTCACCAAGGCTTGATATCTCTGTGCGCTGTTCTTCCATGCAGTAAAATTACGTTTTAGTCATTGACAAGGCCAGGAAGGCTATTTAAACAAATTCAAACATCTACGAAATACCATGGTCATGGTATTTTAGTGGATTTATTTAGACCTTTTCTAAATAATGTGCAGTACCTTTGCAAACAAGCTTCAGGGCAAGCTGTTAAATACATTGAAATGATCAAAGTAAAAGAAAGCGCGCGCGAGCAAGTGTACAAACTAAGAAGCACCGAAGGTCATCCTGAAAACTCCTTCATTCGTGTGGGGGTTAAGGGCGGAGGGTGCTCTGGTCTCATGTACGACCTCATCTTTGACACAGAGATAAAGGAAGGCGATCAGATCTTCGAAGACAATGGAGTGAAAGTAGTGGTTGACCGCAAGAGTTACCTCTATTTGATTGGAACTGAGCTCGACTATACCGGCGGATTGAACGGCAAAGGCTTTGTATTTATTAATCCCAACGCCAATAGAACTTGTGGCTGCGGTGAGAGTTTTTCTGTTTGATCTTATTACGCTAACGCGGAAATCATAACCTGGAAATGGCTTACGAAGGAGACGAATTATTAGAAGAGGTTACGGGGAAAGAGTATGAGTTTGGATGGACTACGGACATCGAAACGGATAAGGCACCTCCTGGGATCAACGAAGACATCATTCGTTTGATCTCTTCAAAAAAGAATGAGCCGGAATGGATGCTCGAGTGGCGTCTTGATGCTTACCATAAATGGGAAGCGATGGTGGAACCAGAATGGGCACACATCCAATACGAGAAACCAGATTTTCAAGCCATCAGTTACTACGCTGCTCCAAAGCAGAAAAAGCAATTGAATAGCTTGGATGAGGTAGATCCAGAACTACGTCGTACAATGGATCGACTGGGAATCTCTACCGAAGAACAAAAGCGCCTTCAAGGTGTAGCGGTTGACTTCGTCATGGATTCAGTTTCTGTGGCCACTTCGTTCAAAGAAAAGTTGGCCGAACTCGGGATTATTTTCTGTTCAATGAGCGACGCCATTCAGGAACACCCTGAGCTCGTCAAGAAATACATCGGATCAGTTGTTCCTAAAAGCGACAACTTCTACGCAGCATTGAACAGCGCTGTCTTCACTGATGGTTCATTCTGCTATATTCCAAAAGGAGTGCGTTGTCCGATGGAACTTTCTACTTACTTCAGAATCAACGAAGCTGGCACTGGTCAGTTCGAGCGCACGCTCGTGATTGCTGATGAAGGAAGCTACGTCAGCTACCTTGAAGGATGCACTGCTCCTCAACGCGATGAAAACCAGCTGCACGCGGCAGTAGTGGAATTGGTCGCTCTTGATGAGGCAGAGATTAAGTACAGCACTGTACAGAACTGGTACCCTGGTGATGAAAACGGAAAAGGTGGAGTCTTCAACTTCGTAACGAAGCGTGGTATCTGCCACCGCAAGTCGAAGATTTCTTGGACACAAGTCGAAACTGGTTCTGCCGTTACTTGGAAATACCCTAGCTGTATTCTCAAAGGAGACCATTCGATTGGTGAGTTCTACTCCGTAGCTGTAACCAACAAAGTACAACAGGCAGATACAGGAACGAAGATGATCCACATCGGGAAGAACACTCACAGTACCATTATCAGTAAAGGTATCTCGGCTGGAAAAAGCCACAACAGCTACCGCGGTTTGGTTCAGATAAACAAAACAGCTGACAACGCCCGCAACTTCAGTCAGTGTGATTCACTGTTGATGACTGATACCAGCGGTGCGCACACCTTCCCATACATCGAAGTGAATAACAGCTCAGCGAAAGTGGAGCACGAAGCAACCACCTCGAAGATTGGAGAAGATCAAATCTTCTACTGTCTGCAGCGTGGTATTGATGAAGAAAAAGCGATCAGCCTCATCGTGAACGGATACGCAAAAGAGGTACTCAATAAACTACCGATGGAATTCGCGGTAGAAGCACAAAAACTATTGGCCATCTCACTCGAAGGATCGGTGGGATAAGAACATTTGAACTCGCATATCATGCTCGAAATAAAAAACCTGCACGCCTCTGTTGAAGGCAATGAGATCCTCAAAGGACTAAACCTTGAGGTGAAACCTGGAGAAGTTCACGCGATCATGGGACCTAACGGTTCTGGAAAGAGCACCCTCGCTAGTGTTCTTGCTGGAAACGAAGATTACGAAGTGACCGAAGGTAGCGCTCACCTCGATGGTGAAGACCTTCTTGACATGGGCACTGAAGACCGTGCTCGTGAAGGATTATTCCTCGCCTTTCAATACCCTGTGGAAATCCCTGGTGTGAGTAACATCAACTTCCTACGTACGGCATTGAACGAAATTCGTGAGCACAAAGGACAAGAGCAACTTTCAGCGAAAGATTTCCTTCGGTTGGTGAAAGAGAAGTCTGCCCTCGTGGAGCTTGATGGTAAACTCGCCAACCGATCGGTGAACGAAGGGTTCTCAGGTGGAGAGAAGAAGCGCAACGAGATTTTCCAAATGGCGATGCTGGAGCCAAAGTTGGCCATCCTTGATGAAACCGATTCAGGATTGGATATTGACGCCTTGAAAGTAGTAGCCCAAGGAGTAAACGCTATGCGTAGCCCTGAACGTTCTTTCCTCGTGATTACGCACTACCAGCGTCTGCTTGATTACATCGTTCCTGATGTAGTTCACGTACTGTACAAAGGACGTATTGTGAAGTCTGGACCAAAAGAGCTTGCAATGGAGCTTGAAGAGAAAGGCTACGATTGGATCAAAGAAGAAGTAACGGCTTAAATCACTTCCATGGAAGTAGCAAACGTGATAGACGAAAAGAAAGCGAAGTTCATGACGCCATTCGAAGGCTCTTCAGCCTTGGTTGATGCACGCCCAGAACTAAAGTCAGAAGCTGACCTAGCCCTGACTGAAATCGCTGTTCCTACCACTCGCACTGAAGCGTGGAAATATACTCGTGTTGGAAAAATCGTAAACCACGATTGGAACATAAGCCCTTCCACCGCAGGCGATATAAAAGAGATTACGAACCTCGATGCTTACCGTGCCATCTTCGTAAATGGCATCTACGACGCAACGAAAAGTAACCTTCCGAACCAGGCAGGTGTGACCTGTCAATTACTCTCAGAAGCGTCTGATGCCCTTCAACAAATGGGTGAGCTTTCTGATCACAACAGCGATTGGCTTGAAGCCCTCAACATGCGTTACGCCCAAGAAGGCATGGCTCTCTCAGTTGAGGCGAACACGACCCTAGACAAGCCACTATACATCGTTCATTATACTGACAACACTAATGTTGCTGCGATCAATCGTCACTTGATTCAAGTGGCTAGAGGCGCTAACGCGGAAGTGATTGTACACTATGTTTCGAATCAAACTGCAAAGAGCTTCCAGAGCTGCGTGATTGAATCATTCGTTGCGGAAAATGCTGAACTACAAATCGACAAAATCCAGGAAGAGATGACGGGTGAGTCGTACATTCACGCGACAGAATGGACGAAGCAAGCACGTGATAGCCGATTCAACATCCGTACTGTGACGTTGAGCGGACAGTGGGTTCGTAACAACCTCAACATTCGTGTAGCTGGCGAGAATTGCGAAACACACCTCTTTGGTACCTACATGCCTCGCGCTAAAGAACATGTTGACAACCACACAATGGTTGATCACCTCGTGCCTCACTGCGAGTCAAACGAAGTATATAAAGGGATTGTCACTGATAAGGCTACTGCCGTATTTAATGGTAAGGTATACGTGCGCCTTGATGCACAAAAGACCAACGCTTTCCAGCAGAACGCGAATATTGTGCTTTCAGATGATGCACATATGTACTCGAAGCCTGAGCTTGAAATCTACGCTGACGATGTGAAGTGCAGCCACGGTTCAACGACAGGTCAGTTTGATGAAGAAGCTGTTTACTACCTCCGCGCTCGCGGAATTGGTGAAGCATCTGCTCGTAAGCTGCTTGTGCAGGCCTTTATCAAAGAGATCGTTGAAGCCATAGGTGACGACGCCGTTCGTGAGTATTGCCTGAACAGACTAGAAGAACGTCTCGATCAATGACAGAACTCCACCGACTCGATCAATGGCTCGTCGCACTGCAATTGGTTTCATCCAGGCAGCGCGCAGAAGTATTGATCAAAGAAGGTGGTGTACAAGTCAACGGACAAGTAGTCACGAAACCCGGTAAAAAGTTCGACGAGTCCGCTGAGATCTCAGTCATCAAAGAGCCCATGAAGTGGGTCTCTCGTGGTGCGCTTAAATTGATTTCGGCCCTCGATCAGTTTCAGGTGAATCCAGGGAATAAGGTATGCCTTGATGTGGGTTCATCTACAGGTGGTTTCACAGAAGTCTTGCTTGATCGAGGAGCGACGAAAGTGTTTGCGGTTGATACCGGCACTGACCAACTAGCCCCGAGTTTACGTCGTCTTGACCAAGTCATTAGTCTTGAACGCCAAAATATTAGAACCATCGATGAAACGTTGATTTCAGTGCCCTGTGCCCTGGTTGTTATCGATGTTTCATTCATCAGTTTACGCCTTGTATTGCCTGCCATCAAGCGTTTTATGTCGCCTTCGGCGGAAGTGGTTGCACTCGTGAAACCACAGTTTGAAGTAGGACAAGACTACCTAGGTAAAAACGGAATTGTACGAGATGTCACGGCACGTGAGAAAGCACGACGTGACATCATACTCAAAGCAGAAGAATTAGGTTTTCAGTTGAAAGGACAGATCGATTCACCGATCACTGGAGGAGATGGAAACCATGAATATTTGATTCACCTATCATGACAGGTACGGAAACTACATACAACGTTGACCGCGTCCGCGCACAATTCCCGATCCTCAATCAGGAAGTACATGGACGTCCACTCGTATACTTCGATAACGCTGCTAGCAGCCAAAAACCAACCGCGGTTATTGAGGCGCTTCGTGAATACTACAATCACTATCACTCAAATATTCACCGAGGGGTGCACCACTTGGCACAGTTGGCCACGAGCGCTTACGAAGAGACACGCACCAAGGTAAAGGCCCACCTCAACGCTTCTGCCCGTGAAGAAATCATCTTCACCTACGGAACGACTGATGGAATCAACCTCATCGCCCAGAGCTGGGGGCGTAAGAATATTACCGCGGGAGATCTCATCTTGATTTCAGCTTTGGAGCATCACTCGAATATGGTTCCATGGCAAATAATCGCTGAAGAAAAAGGTGCTCAAATCAAGGTCATCCCATTGAACGATGCAGGAGAGTTGGATCAAGAGGCCTACGCCGAACTATTACAAGATGAGCCAAAACTCGTTGCCTTCAATCACGTTAGCAATGCCTTAGGAACGGTCAATCCGGCGAAAGCAATGACGGCTGCTGCAAAGCAAACCGGAGCTACGGTGGTGATTGATGGAGCGCAAGCCATTCCTCACCTCCAGGTAGACGTACAGGACCTTGATTGCGACTTCTACGCCTTTTCTGGCCACAAAGCCTACGGACCTACGGGTGTTGGTATTCTCTATGGAAAACGAGAAGTACTTGAGGCCATGCCCCCTTGGCGCGGAGGAGGTGAAATGATTTCATCGGTGAGTTATGAGCGTTCAACCTACAATGATCTTCCGTACAAGTTCGAAGCAGGGACTCCTAACATTGCAGACGGAATTGCCCTCGGTGTAGCCCTTGATTGGATGAATGGGATCGGCATTTCGGCAATAGCCCAGCACGAACACGAACTCACCACATACGCCACAGAGCAAATGCAAGCCATTGACGGCATGCGCTTTATAGGCACTGCGAAAGAGAAGGCCGGCGTGATCTCATTCTTGGTTGGAGACATTCACCCGTATGATCTTGGTACTTTACTTGACCAAATGGGTGTTGCAGTGCGAACTGGACACCACTGTACAGAGCCTCTCATGAACCGTTTGGGAATCCCGGGGACGATCCGTGTTTCATTCGGCGCCTACAACACTAAACACGAAATTGATCGTTACATAGTGGCGCTGGAACAAGGAGTTCGCATGCTCTCGTAGCCCCCTCAACCAATACAACATGAAGAAAACACTTGTCCTCAGCATCTGCCTGTTGCTGCTATCTACCCTTTCATTTGCGCAGATTATAGAAATCGGTGTCAGTTTTGGAGCACATCAAGATGTGTACTCCAACATGTCTATGAACTTCATACGTGACCTTTCATTATCGGATGAAGCGTTTAAGGTTGATCTCACCTCTTTCGAAGAAGAAACCTATGCCTACGTTGACGGAACGATTCTTAGCGGATTCGTGCACATTGAACGCCCTTCAATCAACGAAAGAGTTTCCAAAGAATGGGTCATTGGAGCTCGTGCCATTCTTGACCGTGAAGCGATGGTCAGCTGGCACCGTCCAGTGGTAGAAGATGGTATTCAGTATCAAGACAGCTATGTGTTTTGCATCATAGATAACGAGTTTGGCCTCTCGGGGGCACATTTGTGGCGTAAAGATGGTCGATTCTTCTCTGCCTATACAGGACTTGGAGCCAACCTTGGTGTCACTTTCAACCCTGAGTTTCTGCGTATCAGTCAGCAGTTTCCAGACTTTTCAGTAGAACAAGAAATCGACCCTGCATCTAATGAAGACCGCGTTGATATCATCACCTACCAGGCTCGCCATTCTGGCTATGCGCGCGTGATGGTGCCAGTTGGCGTTCAAGCACACATTCTGAAGAAGGCTGTTTTCGGTGTAGAGTGGATGGGAGGCACCGGAGTGCATCAAGCATTTGGCGGCGACACCTACCATATTCGATTCAGCCACAACGTCACCCTTCGTCTGGGCTACAATTTCGTCCGCTAAGCCCTGAACATTCTACATTTTCGTGAGGTTCTTCTGCTATAGCAATATGTATCTTTGCGGTAGCTTATGAGTATTGAAGAGAAACAGCAAGAGGTCATTGAGGAATTCGCCTTCTTCGATGATTGGATGCAGAAGTACGAGCACATCATTGAATTAGGAAAAGAACTTCCCCTCATTGATGCTGCAAGTAAAGATGAAGACCACCTGATTAAGGGGTGCCAGTCTCGTGTTTGGTTGAATGCCGAACGTAGCGATGACGGGAATGTCATCTTCACGGCAGATAGCGACGCCATCATCACTAAAGGGATGATCGCTTTAATGGTCAGAGTTCTTTCAGGCCAACGACCAGAAGACATTGCCAATGCTGACTTGCATTTCGTCAAGGAGATTGGCCTGCATGAGCATCTATCACCAACACGTAGCAATGGCTTGGTTTCCATGATCAAGCAAATGAAATTCTACGGCGTTGCTTTTCAGGGAACTAAGCAATAAATAGCTAGATTCCACGTGTCGTTAATTAAGAAACAGACCACATGAGATCTACGCTTCTAACCCTGCTATTTTCGGCTCTTATACTTGTCAGTTGTGATAAAGACGAGGAGGTCATTACTTCCAATGGCGGTCAAAACAATACCCAAAGTACATCATCTAACAAGATCATGCCTTTTGGGGCCTCGCGTGTAGAGGGAGCGCGTCCAGATTATGAGAGCTACCGATATGAACTTTGGAAACAGCTGATTGATGGTGGATGGGAATTTGACTTCATAGGCAATGAATTAGACGACGCTTCTTATCCCAATTATAACAATCTAAGTTTCGATGGTGACCATCAAGGAATAGGCGGCTGGACGTCGGGACAGCTCCTTGATGCCGTTTCAACCTGGATCACCAACACAGGGAGTCCTGACATTGTGCTCTTAGCTCCCCTGGAGGGAATGACGCTCTTCAAGGACTCCCATATGATGATGTTATTAGCAACATCAATGCGATCATCGACATCCTTCAGGCCGACAATCCGAATGTCACCATCATTATTGAGCAAATGGCCCCTGGAAACTCTCAAATTATGACAGGAGATCTCGAGGCATACTTCAACCAGATACAATCGGATGTACTCACCATCGCTACGAATCAATCAGACGAAAACTCTATGGTCATTGCCGTCGATATGTACTCTGGATTCACAGATGATTATTTGGCAGATGACGTCCACTACAACGTTGCGGGTGCACAGTTCATCGCCGACAGGTACTACACCGTGTTGACAGGGGTTTTAGCCGACTAAATGAACAATTTAATTCCCAATGCGTTTCCTATTCTCTAAGTCAACCAAAGAAAACGAAGTACCTTCGTCAACGCATAATTCGCAGACAAAAGAAGCTCACGCTACTATCGTTATGGACAAAAGAAAGATTGAGGACGAAATTGTTGTCGCATTGAAGACCATCTTTGACCCGGAGATCCCTGTTGATATCTACGAACTTGGGCTGATCTACGAAGTAAAGGTGAACGATGAGGGGAACGCATTCATCCAAATGACATTGACTTCTCCGAGCTGTCCGGTTGCTGAATCGCTTCCACTTGAGGTAGAGCAGAAGGCAGCGAAAGTCGAGGGTGTTTCTTCAGCCAAGGTTGACATCACATTTGATCCTCCTTGGACTCAGGATATGATGAGTGAAGAGGCCAAACTCGAACTTGGGTTCCTTTAATCAATCCTCATGGCAGACGAAAAACGCAAGAAACACATCGCTATCCTTGGCTCTACTGGTTCTATTGGAACACAAGCCTTGGAGGTGATGGAAGAACAAGCTGACCATTTTCAGGTCGAAGTATTGACCGCAGGAAACAATGCTGATCTCTTGATCGAGCAAAGCTTGAAGTTTCGTCCGAACGCTGTTGTCATTGCTAACGAAGATCATTTCGACAAAGTACGAGATGCCCTCTGGGATGCTGACATCAAGGTCTACGCAGGTCAAGATGCGCTGACTCAGGTGGTTGAAATGGAAGAAATCGATATCGTGCTTACGGCTCTTGTGGGTTTCGCTGGCTTGAAGCCGACCATTTCTGCCATTGTAGCAGGTAAGCACATTGCATTAGCAAACAAGGAAACGCTTGTTGTTGCTGGTGATATCATTACAACGCTAGCGCGGAATAAAGGGGTAAATATCTACCCTGTTGACTCTGAACACTCAGCTATTTTCCAATGTCTTGTGGGCGAATGGAACAATCCGATTGAAAAGATCTACTTGACCGCTAGTGGTGGTCCTTTCCGCGGGCACACACGCGCGGATCTTGCGGAAGTAACCAAAGCACAAGCGCTAAAGCACCCGAATTGGGACATGGGTGCGAAGATCACCATCGATTCTGCCAGCCTGATGAATAAAGGTTTGGAAGTGATTGAGGCCAAGTGGTTATTTGGTTTGAAGAACGAGCAGATTGATGTGATTGTACATCCACAATCGATTATTCACAGTATTGCACAATTTGAAGACGGAAGCATGAAAGCTCAGATGGGCTTACCTGATATGAAGCTTCCCATTCAATATGCACTCGGGTTCCCGGAGCGACTGAAGAATGACTTCCCTCGATTTAACTTTTTAGACTACCCTCAGCTGACGTTTGAAGCTCCGGACAAAGAGACCTTCAGAAATCTTCAATTGGCCTTTGATGCCCTCGAAAAGGGCGGAAATATGCCTTGTGCATTGAATGCAGCGAATGAAGTAGCCGTTGAGTTGTTCCTGAAAGACCAAATTGGCTTCCTAGAGATGAGTGACGTCATTGCCAACGCCATGGATGCTTGCTACTTTGAAGCAAAGCCTTCACTTGAGAATCTCCTAGAAACAGATCGAGCGGCCCGTGAATACGTCCGCTCGTCTAAGATCTCTTCTTAATTCGAGATTATACTGTCATGATATCTGCTTCTTTCGCGTCACAGATGTCATCTATTTTCTTTGTGAATGAGTTCGTGATGTCTTGAACTTGTCCTTCGGCTGTCTTTGCCATGTCTTCGCTCAAACCGTCTTTTTCAGCACTCTTAATAAAATCGTTCGCATCTTTACGTGCATTACGAATCGAAACCTTCGCATTCTCACCTTCGGCACGCACGCGTTTTGAAAGCTCTCTACGGCGTTCCTCTGTAAGGGCAGGCACGTTGATAATGATCAACTCACCGTTGTTCTGAGGGTTCAGACCAAGGTTTGAGTTAATGATAGCCGTTGTAATGGCGTCCAACATTGACTTCTCCCAAGGCTGCACAGTAATCGTACGAGCATCCGGAGTGCTCACATTAGCTACTTGCTTTAGCGGCGTGATTGTACCGTAGTAGTCAAGCTTCACCGAATCAAGCATACTTGGGTGTGCCTTCCCCGCTCGGATCTTTCCTAGTTCAACCTCAAGGTGGTTGATGGAACCTTGCATTTGTTCTTTGGCCTCATCAAGGGCCATAGTTACCTCTTCACTCATAGTGACGCCTAATTTACATTTTTAATGGGTCTAGCCCTTAGAACTCAACGATCGTGCCTACTTCTTCCCCTTCCATCACGCGGAGGAGATTACCAGGCTTGTTCATATCAAACACGATGATCGGGAGTTTATTTTCATTACACAGCGTGAATGCTGTCATGTCCATCACTTTTAGTCCCTTCTGGAACACTTCATCAAAAGTGATTTTAGAATAACGCGTAGCCGAAGGATCTTTCTCTGGATCTGCCGTGTAGATACCATCTACACGTGTTCCTTTGAGGATCACATCAGCATCTATTTCGATGGCACGAAGCGAAGCTGCGCTATCTGTTGTAAAGAATGGGTTTCCAGTTCCCGCTCCGAAGATGACAACACGTCCTTTCTCTAAATGTCTGATGGCCTTGCGGCGAATGAATGGCTCGGCGATCTGCTTCATTTCGATGGCAGATTGCAGGCGAGTATCCACCTCGATGTGTTCGAGTGCTGCCTGGAGCGCCATGGCGTTGATCATTGTAGCTAGCATACCCATGTAATCACCCTGGGTACGTTCGATCCCTCCTTTTTCAGCTTGCACACCACGGAAGATATTTCCACCTCCGATCACGATTGCTGTTTCAAGCCCTGCATCTACAATGGCCTTGATTTCATAAGCATACTGCTTAAGACGGTCATTGTCGATTCCGAATTGCTTTTCTCCCATCAGCGCTTCACCGCTGAGTTTCAATAATACGCGCTTGTACTTCATGGTTTATTCCCTCGGCGCAAATATCTACAATCTGAGCGAGTATTTTACCCCTTGAAAACGGCTTACTTGGAAAGCAAAAAAGGGAGCCTTATGCTCCCTTTTTAACATTGAATTGATCAATGCTTAGCTCAATGCGATACGGCGGAATTCAGTGACAGTAAGTCCGTCTTTCTGCTCGCCAAGGTATTGCTTGATCGATTTCTTATTGTCTTTGATGAACGCTTGTTCAAGAAGCGCTGCTTCTTTGAACCACTTGTTTACGCGGCCTTGAGCGATCTTGTCAGCCATTTCAGCTGGCTTGCCTTCTTGGATAGCAAGGTCACGAGCGATCTCCGTTTCCTTAGCGATAAGGTCTTGAGGAATCTCGTTAGGAGAAACAGCTACAGGAGCCATTGCTGCCACTTGCATTGCAACGTCTTTCGCAGCGTCTGCACCAGCTTCATCATTGAATCCAACGATAGCAGCTAGTTTGTTTCCTGGGTGATTGTAAGCGAACGCTGATTCAGCTGCTACCGATTCGTAAGCTGATAGTTCAATCTTCTCACCAATTTTACCGATCTCTTCTGTGATCTTGTCAGCGATATTCAAACCTGAATCTGCGTAAGACAATCCTTTCAACTCGTCAAGGCTAGCTGGGTTGTTAGCGATGGCAGCATCTAAGATAGTGTTAGCTACTCCAGCGAAATCATCGTTCTTCGCTACAAAGTCAGTTTCACAGTTAAGAACGATCATAGCAGCGCGTTTCCCGTCATTGGTAGTTTTGGCGATAACCAAACCTTCCGCAGCGTCACGGTCGCTGCGCTTCGCAGCTACTTTCTGTCCTTTCTTACGAAGGATCTCGACCGCTTCTTTCTGGTCGCCATTAGCTTCCTGAAGAGCTTTCTTGCAGTCCATCATCCCTGCTCCTGTAATCTTACGAAGCGCGTTAACTTCTGATGCAGTGATTTTCATCTTATTTGGATTTAAATAATTGGCCCCTGTTAAATGACAGAGGCCAAAGAAATAGATTCACTAGTTATACGAGGTAAAGAGAATATTAACTTTTCTCCTCTGTCGTTTCTTCGGCTGTTGCCTTCTTCTTTTCAGCAGAACGCTTTTCTTTCTCGTTCTTACGCTCAGAAAGTCCTTCCGCGATAGCGTGTGTAACGGTATCAAGAACTTTAGCGATTGAGCGAGAAGCGTCATCGTTCGAAGGAATTGGGAAGTCGACTGAACGTGGATCAGAGTTTGTATCCACCATAGCGAAGATTGGAATACCAAGCTTCTTAGCTTCAGCAACAGCAATGTGTTCCTTGCGCACGTCAACAACGAAAATCGCAGCTGGTAGGCGAGTTAGATCCGCGATAGAACCAAGGTTCTTTTCAAGTTTCGCACGCTGGCGAGATACTTGAAGGCGCTCACGCTTTGAAAGCGTAGCCATTGTTCCGTCAGTTCCCATCTTATCGATCTGAGACATCTTACGGATCGCTTTACGGATCGTCGCGAAGTTTGTCATCATACCTCCAGACCAACGCTCTGTTACGTAAGGCATGTTTACTGCCTTCACTTTCTCAGCTACGATATCCTTGGCTTGCTTCTTAGTAGCAACGAAAAGGATTTTCTTTCCTGACTTAGCGATCTGCTTCATAGCTTGAGACGCTTCGTCAAGTTTAACGATGGTTTTGTTGAGGTCGATGATGTGGATACCCTTCTGCTCAGAGATGATGTACGGAGCCATGTTTGGGTTCCACTTGCGCTTCATGTGTCCGAAGTGTACTCCGGCTTCTAGAAGCTCTTCAAAAGATACTTTTGACATGTTTACTTTCCTTGTAAAAGCAACGACCAAGTAGCCATATGGATCCTGATCGTTTGGATGCTAAACGTTATTAAATAAGCTCTCTGCGGATTAACGCTTAGAGAACTGGAATTTCTTACGTGCTTTCTTCTGACCGAATTTCTTACGCTCAACCATACGTGGGTCACGTGTAGTCAAACCATCTGCTTTCAATGCTGGCTTGCGCTCAGCATCTCCTTCGATCAAGGCCTTAGAAATAGCAAGACGGATCGCTTCTGCTTGTCCTGTCATACCACCACCATAAACGTTCACCTTCACGTCGAACTGACCAGTTGTCTCAGTCAATGCAAACGGTTGGTTGATCTTGTAACGCATTACGGGATCTGGGAAATAGTTTTCGATCTCACGATTGTTGATCGTCACTACTCCAGAACCTTCGCTCAAGTATACTCGAGCTACTGCTTTCTTACGACGACCTGATGTATTGATAGTATCCATAGTTCAGATGACTATTACTTGTTCAATTCGTATTTCTCTGGTTGCTGCGCTTCGTGCTTGTGCTCAGGACCAACTACAACGTGCAGGTTGCGGTAGATCTGACGTCCAAGACGATTCTTTGGAAGCATTCCTTTTACTGACTTTTCAACTAGGTCAGCTGGCTTACGCTTCAACACTTCCTTCGCAGTGCGAACTCGCTGTCCGCCTGGGTAACCTGTGTGGCGGATGTACTCTTTCTGGTCCCACTTGTTTCCAGATAGCACTACCTTTTCTGCGTTGATTACGATAACGTGATCTCCACAATCAAGGTTAGGCGTATAACCTGGCTTATGCTTTCCACGAAGAAGGCCTGCAACTACTGTAGATAGACGTCCAAGCGTCTGACCTTCAGCGTCGATCAATACCCACTTCTTGTCGATAGTTGACTTTGTCAGCGATGCTGTTTTATAACTTAAAGTATCCACTTCACTAAAAATTAACGGGTTACTCCTCCCCAAAAACGGGCTGCGAAGATAGTGCATTATTCTCTATCCACAAAGCATCTTTCGAATAATTCACAGAGAACCTGGGATTATTCACAAGAAACAGTTCTGAAACCCGGCTTCCGGCTTCCGGCTTCCATTTATTTAGGTGCTGACCGGAGCAATGAATCTGTGTCTACACTTTAATGCTTTGGTGCGGATTACATGATACCATTCGGACGCCGGATTTCTAACGTCAGGCAAAAATACAAAACTTAACCACCCCCTCTCCGTGCGTTTGTTCTCATAGCATCACGACTTCAACAACTTCAAAGTGTGCTTCTAGCTGCTTGAAATTATCGAGGTTGTAGGCTTCTTCTACCGGGCCTAAATCAATAATCGGTAGTGGTAGCGCCATGAGTAAACACGGGAATAGGCAGCGAATGAGGATGGTTGTTTTAGCGGTCATGCCTTGAAGACGGGAAAATGTTCGGGGTATTGTCCGCACTTATTCTTTCTTGCTAACTAGCGAGATCATGACCTTAAGATTCGCTTTCTGCGAAGAGGGGTTCAATCACTTCCTTTTTAAACGGTTTCGTGATGTATCCTTGTACTTCATCATAGCTCGCTGCGCGTTGCTTGTCTTCTGTGGAAATTGAAGACGTCACAATAAAAAGTTTGATAGTAGATAACCTTTTGAATCCCGGCAGCTTCGTCAGGCGATCTATTAATTGCCAACCGTCCATCACGGGCATATTCAAATCAATAAGTATGCAATCCGGAATACCATGTCCTTGCATCTGGATTGTTGGCGCTATTGAATCAAAAGCCTGTTTTCCGTTAGAATATGATACGACCTCAATATCCTTGCTTATAGCAGACAGGGTCTTCTTCAAACCATAGATCGCGATCGGGTCGTCATCGACTACACAGATCCTTTTCATCCTTTCTGAAGTTTTATGTGGAATTTGCTTCCTGAACCTGGGGTTGATTCAACCCTGATCTCACCTCCCATCGCTTCAACTTGACCTTTCGTCATAAATAATCCGACTCCTTTCGAATTTTCTCTGTTTGTGAATCGCTTATAGAGCCCGAACATTTTAGTTCCATGGAGGTCTAGGTCGATGCCAATTCCATTGTCTTCGATATGGATCTCTATGGTGTCTTTTTCTATCGTCGCAGTCACTTTTAAATGTAACTGTTCATTCAACTTTCGATACTTGATCGCATTCGTTAAAAGGTTTTGAATCACACTGTTCAAATAGCTCTTGTTTGCCAACACGACGAGATCCGAATCTATTTCTATTTGAATAATGCTTTGAACCCTCGTCAATTCGGCTTGCAATAAATCTCTATTTCGCTCTATTACAGGCTTAAGATTTAACGGCTCAACCACCAAGGACTCGTTGGACTGAATATCAACAATAGTGTTCAGGTCTTGAATGGTCTCTGACAGTGATTGACTCACTGCGGTTAGCATGTCTCTTTGTTCTGCGATTTCACCGCTGACAGTCTCTGAATTCATCACATCCATAATCATCTCGAAATTGCTCGAATGCGCGCGCAAATTGTGACTTACGATATGCGTGAAATTGAGTAATCTAAGGTTCTGTGATTTTAAGAGCGTTGATGATTGTTCAAGTTTATGCTCTCGGTCTTTGAATGCTTGAATGTCTTGAAAAACGCCTCTTATTCCTATGACATCGTCATTAGCATTACGAACCACGGTTCCGATCGAATGAACCCAAACCGTCTTTCCATCAACTCTTACCAGTCTTGCTTCAAACTCAAACCCTGCTTTAGAAACAACCGCCTGTGTTATTGAATTAGAAACCATTGCTCGATCATCAGGATGATAAAAATTTATCCCTATTTCCAAGTTAGGAACGTAATCATCGGGTACACCGTGTATTTTCTTCACTTGATCTGACCAATACAGCGTATCATTCTCGAAATTTACATACCAACCACCAACACCCGTCATGCGGCCCGCTTCTGAAAAAAGAAAGGCATTAAACTCTGCTTCTCGTCTCAGCTCCATATTTTCATGACATTCATTGAAGGTCAAAATCAAGACTTTTCTGGATTCTTCGGTAACCAACTTTCCTTTTACTTCATGCCACAAAAATCCTCCTGTACGCGTTTTAATCTTAACTACAGTAGTAAAGGGTGATGATTCGTCTTTGCACTTTTGAATTGAAGCGCTAATTCGCTCCTGACAATCACTTCCTACGCGCAGGCGAATAAATTCTTCGAGTTTATTCGTTGTCTTTTGTTGCTCCGCCTTGAAGGATTGGAACAACGATCCGGTCATCCAATGTGAGTTTCTGTGTAGTTCCCATTCCCAAATTCCCAAATCAGACTCTTCTATCAACGATTCAAATCGCTCGACAGATTTCTCCGTTTCTTTTTGTAGTTCAACAGAATCACTGACATCGACATGGGTACCAATCATCCTCATCGGCGCCCCTTTCTTATCCCATGAAGTCACAAATCCAGTGCACTGAATAAAAACACACTTACCTGATTTATGGTGATACCGAACCAGAAGATCATAAGGGTATTCTCCCTTTGTTTCAACATGTTTTGCGAAAGCATTAAATGCTCTGTCTAGGTCTTCTTCATAAATTAGTTTTTTCCACGTGTCTGGGTGATTATCCAGTTCGAAAGGTTCGTAACCTAGCATGGTTTTGAACCGAGGTGAGAGGTATTGAGTATTCGAGGCTATATTCCAATCCCAATAACCTGCTAGGTTCTTCTCTAATAGCTGATGGTACAGGTTATTTGATAGCGCCGAAGAGGATACTTCAGAGTTCATTTCTATAGATTAGCGTTCTTTAGACGTGAAGTAAGGTAGGGCTCTTAGCCAATGAATTCCTAATCCCGTTTCCGTTTTCAGAATATTCTTACACGGGTTCACTCAGGGATAACTGCATAAAGCCGACCTACAAACGCCCCTTTTCCAAAATTTCCGAACGAAGTTTGTTTTCCAAGGTCGAAAAATCCTCCGGCAAGTAGGGTTTGTCAAACTTCGAGGCACTCAAGTGATATATCACGTCACATATTTCGTAGAGGGCAGAAAATATGTGAGATGAAACAACAACGGTCTTACCCCTATTCTTCCATCGAAGAATGAGTTCTTGTAAGACAACAGAACTCTCCAAGTCCAATCCATTAAAAGGTTCGTCTAAGATGAACACCTCGTTGTCTTGAAGTAAAATAGCATTCAAGGCGAGCTTCTTTCGCATTCCAGTAGAGTAGGCGGTGACGTACTTGTCTAATGGTAAGTCAAACAGGTTATTCCCTTCGATATCAACCTGCGGTATTCGTCTGGAACTGCAGAGTAGCTGGATGTATTCTCTTCCGGTAATTAAAGGCAAGGTGTAGGGCTCCGTTTGCAAATAGCCGAGACGTTGCTTGAGTTGTTTTGGCCCAGGTGTGACCTCTCCTTCATAACTCTCCAACCCACAAAGGCAGCGGAAAAGAGTAGACTTACCCGAGCCGTTTTTACCGACGATTCCATGCACCTCGCCCGAGCCAAATGTCACGTCAATTCCTTTGAGCACCTGTTCTGTTCCAAATGATTTTGATAGGTTATTGATTCGGATCATGGAGGTATCGTTTTAGAGATTTGCGAGCGTTGGCAGATAAGAAGGCCGCAGCCAATGGAATAAGTGGTGGAAACGACACACACAGTGCAATAATCACTGCATGAGGTAGGCTCATCGCATTAGGGAAGGCAGCATATTTAGCCAAGACAACCAAAGCGATCAGCGATATTCCAACCGCACAAATAATTCCCAAAACCCACCAATTCTCTGGATAGATAAGGAGAAAAACCAAGGAAAAGGGAGCGATCAATAGGGCTGTATTCTTCAACATCAGCCCCAGCTTCCAATTCAAGAATGCCGACCAAGAGCGATTTGAATTCCAAACGAAAAAACCAGGTTCTGGCGTGGAATAGAAGGAAGCAATCGCCAACTGAATCGCAACAATACTGCTCACAGCCAAGTTTGGGTTATCCACCCCGATTCCAATCGCGAGCAACCCACAAGCTATCATCAGTACCCACCATGTTCTTCGGAACCCTACCACAAATTCATAGGGTGATTTGCCGAATGGAGTTGGGATCGAACGCACGTTTGCTTGTTGGAACGAAAAGAAAGAAGTGACACCGGTAACAGCAACAAACAGTAGGCAAAGCAACCATTCCGCGCTAGCGAGAAGAACGATGAAAAATGGAAGCCCAACCAAACTATTCTCAATCAACCGAATGCGCCGCCGTTGGCGTTTCCCGAAGTGCAATTCAAGGAACTCCGTCCTTTGCGTCGACATCAACAACGACTGAAAATAGACGCCGAACAAAACCATGAAAAGTCCGGCCCACTCTGTCTGAGCGTAGAGCACCATGGTCAAGGTAATAAAGGCCGCAACCGCCAACAAGGCACCCAATACCGGGTGCAATCCGACCTGGCGAATGGCACGCGTGGAGATCTTAAATAACAATGAGAAATAGACCTTCATTGATTCAATTATACATGAATTCAGCGCCCGAGGTTGAATTTGCTACTTCAATGGTCAAAGACTGCTTTGAACGAGGAAATAAAAGGGGAGAGCGGAAGGTAGAAGGAAGAACCTTATACCCACTAGATGCAAAGAACCCAAAGATTCCACAGTCCTAAATAATCCGTCAACCGTCCACCGTCCGCGGTCCACCTTATCAACGGTCAAGCAACCACGAGAACACCAGCGGTGCCACAATAGTAGCATCAGATTCAATGATGTACTTCGGAGTGTCAATGCCCAGCTTACCCCAAGTGATCTTTTCATTTGGAACCGCTCCAGAGTAGCTTCCATAACTCGTGGTGCTATCTGAAATCTGGCAGAAATACGCCCAAAGTGGCACTTCAAGACGACCCATGTCTTGATGCAACATGGGCACAACACAAATCGGGAAATCGCCCGCGATTCCACCTCCAATTTGGAAGAACCCAATGCCTTTGTCATCTGCTTCTTGCGTATACCATTCAGCCAACCACATCATGTACTCGATTCCAGACTTTGTGGTGCTTGGTTTCGTATCACCCATGAGGCAGTGCGCTGCGAAAATGTTCCCTAGCGTACTGTCTTCCCATCCTGGACAAATAATCGGCAGGTTCTTTTCTGCCGCGGCTACCATCCATGAATTCTTCGGGTCGATTTCGTAGTACTGTTCAAGTACTCCTGAGTTGAGTGCTTCGTAGAAGAATTCATGCGGGAACATGCGGCGGCCTTCGGCCTCAGCCTTCTTCCAAATGTCAACCATGTGGCCTTCTAGACGACGAAAAGCTTCGTCTTCTGGAATGCAGGTATCAGTGACGCGGTTCAGTCCGCGATCAAGTAATGCTTGTTCATCTTCTGCGGTCAAATCGCGATAGTGAGGAACACGCTGGTAATGGCTGTGTGCCACGAGGTTCATCACATCTTCTTCCAGATTTGCTCCGGTACAAGAGATGATATGCACCTTGTCTTGGCGGATCATTTCAGCCAATGTTTTCCCTAGTTCCGCGGTACTCATGGCACCGGCGAGAGAGATTAACATCTTCCCACCTGCTTCCAGGTGACGCTCATATCCTTTGGCCGCATCTTTGACAACGGCGGCGTTGAAATGGAGGTAATGCTCCTCAATAAAATCTCTGATCGCTCCCATAACTCAGGAATTAAAACAATACGAAAGTATCTTGTAATACAGCTTTGCAGCTAGGAAATCTGATGGCTTGCTGTGTTCATTTGCAGCCAGTTCAACAATGTCGAATCCAACCACTTTGCCCGTCTTGCAAAGGGCCTTAAACAAACGTAACACTTGGTACCATCCCAGACCTCCAGGTTCCGGTGTTCCGGTATGCGGAACGATCGATGGATCAAATCCATCGAGGTCAATGGTAATGTAAACGTGGTCTGTGCACTTGGCTAACACTTCACTCATCCACTCAACATCTGGACGATGGTGGCAATCATGGGCCATCCAGGTTTTGGAAAGATCCATGTGCTCCTTCTCTGATACATCCATGCTGCGGATCCCTACTTGCAATAAGTTGGTGTTGTAACGTGCCCAGTACAAGGCACAGGCGTGATTGCATTCGCTGCCTTCGTAGGTACGACGTAAATCGGCATGTGCATCAATTTGGAGGACGGTGAGTCCTTTGTATTTCGCAGCATGTCCTTGGATTGATCCGATGGAGATTGAGTGTTCACCTCCGAACAGCGTGATCATTCGATGCGATGCGAGTGAAGCGTCTACCCTTCTTCGCACCTCATCGGTCATGGCTTCAGGAGAACGGTTCACGGTGACGTCTGGAGCAAGCCAAATTCCGTGGCGATACACCTCACTGTCTGTCTCGATGTCGTAGAGCTCCATGTTTTCGGCAGCTTCTAAGAAGGCTTCCGGACCATGATCAGCTCCTTTGCCCCAAGTAGACGTGCCGTCATAGGGTACACAGATCAATTCTACCGCTGCCGATTCCGCGCTAGCGAATTCAGCAGGAATACCAGCAAAAGTGCGCTCCTTATTCATAACCTAAGATCTTTAACATGTCTTTGCTTTCTTGCTCTTCACGAAAGACTTCAACCGTCAATTCACCCTTGTCATCACGATCAATCAAGATGTGTTTTGGTCCGGGAATCAAGCAGTGATGGATTCCGCCATAACCGCCCAAGGTGTCTTGATAAGCGCCGGTGTTGAAAAAGGCGATGTAGAGGTCTTCTTCTTTGGAATAGACCGGCAAATAAATGGCGTTGACGTGTTGTTCAGAATTGTAGTAGTCGTCGCTATCACAGGTCAAACCACCCAAGAACACGCGCTCATAAGGCTTCTCCCAGCAATTGACCGGAAGCATCATGAAACGCTTATTGATGGCCCAACTGTCGGGTAAAGTGGTCATGAACGAAGAGTCGATCATGTTCCATTTCTCACGATCATTCTGCTGTTTCTGATAGACTACCTTGTAGATCATTCCACCCGATTCACCCACCGTGAAAGAACCAAACTCAGTGTAGATATGCGGGAGTGGTACCCCTTCTTCATTACACACTTCTTTGATTCGTTCAATGATGGAATCGATCATTCCCGCATAGTCGTACTCGAACTTGAGTGAGTTCTTAATCGGGAAGCCACCACCGATATTCAGGGAGTCAAGCGAAGAACAAATCTTCTTCAGCTCACAATACACCTTAAGCGTTTTGGAGAGCTCGTTCCAGTAATACGCTGTGTCACGAATCCCCGTGTTCACGAAGAAGTGTAGCATTTTCAGCTTCATGTTGGCATTCGTTGACTCCATCTTGCGATAGAACGGAAGAATGCTCTTATAGCCGATGCCGAGGCGCGAGGTATAGAACTCAAACTTTGGCTCTTCTTCCGTGGCAATGCGAATGCCGACTTCCATCGGCTGATTCATGTGCTTTTCGAAGAGCGCAAGCTCAAACTCATTATCGAGCACAGGAAGGATATTGGTCATCCCCTGTTGCACGAGTCCGTTGATCTTTTCAATGTACTCCTCTTCCTTAAAGCCGTTACAAATGATGCGGTTGTCGTTTTGGATCACTCCTTTTCGGTGCAGCGATGCTACCAAATCAAGGTCAAAAGGAGAAGAGGTTTCAATGTGTGCCCCCGCTTTCACCGCACTTTCAAGCACAAAACTGAAGTGCGAGCTTTTCGTCACATAGCTGTAGTGGTACTCTGCTTGATAGTTGTGTTTTTCCATCGCTTCGCGAAACCATCGTTTTGTACGCTCGATGTTGTCAGCGATTTTCGGGAGGTAGTTGAATTTAAGCGGCGTGCCATACTTCTTGGCCAGCGCCTGCAATGGAATATCATGAATACATAGGCCGCCATGCTCATCAAATGAGAACTCCTCTTGGGGCCAGTCGAAGGTTTGTTCAACCAGGTCGATGTATCTTGTTTTCATGGGAAATAGTTGAGTCGAAAAAAGATGTTTACCAGGCACTTGCACATAGCAAGGATGGGTCCTACCGGATCGCCGACTCAGAGTCTAATGGGCAAATAGCACCACACTGGCACAAACCACTCATGGAGTTTGGCCAGCAGAACAGAGGTCATATGGATGCTACGTGCTAACATTTCGTGGTACAATGTTAGAATAAAGATTCTTCAGTTTGACAGAAATGTTTGGTAAAACAAAGCAACGGCCCTCTCGGTCGCCTTTTTCATTGCATGCAACCAAGCGCCTTCCGTCTCCGTTTTTTAAATAGGAATCCAACTATAGGGTTCCCGCAGAAAACCACAAACTATCACTGTCTCTGCAAATGGATTCGCGTACAATGATGATCCAGAAGTTCAACGCGCTACGCTGTGCACTTACCCTTAATGCAATGATATATTCCTTCTTTCAACGTTCAACCACACTAGCCTCACGCTGCTGAGAGGAAATTTGTTCTTTTGCGAACGAAACGATGCTGTTTAACTCGCCGGAATATCTGCTCTTCTTGCCCTTGGTCTTTGCCCTTTATTGGGCATTGAACAAGCGAAATTTGCGGTGGCAGAATGTGCTGCTTCTCGCAAGTAGCTACTTCTTCTACGGTTGGTGGGATTGGCGTTTCCTTTCCTTGATCGCTTTCAGTACCGGGGTTGATTACTTCGCTGGTATCTACACTGAAAGGACCCAAGGAAGCGCGAAGAAATTCTGGCTTGGGCTCAGTTTGACGGTCAATTTGGGGATGCTCGGGCTCTTCAAATATTTCGATTTCTTTATTGATTCATTGCGTGAAGGTCTGGCTAGCGCCGGAATAGCTTGGGAAATGCAATCGTTGGAGTGGGTGCTTCCAGTAGGTATCTCATTCTACACCTTTCAAACGCTTTCATACACTATTGATGTTTACCGAGGGAAGCTTAAGCCAACGCAAGATTTCATTGCTTTTGCTGCCTTTGTGAGCTTCTTCCCGCAGCTTGTTGCGGGTCCGATTGAACGCGCAACACACCTCATTCCTCAAATAACTACCCGCAGAAAGCTTAGCTATACACAGGCTCGGAACGGACTGCGATTGATCCTCTGGGGGCTCTTCAAGAAGGTGGTCATTGCTGACACCTGTGCTCGCTATGTTGACCAGGCATTTCAGCTGTCTGAGCATCAGTCGGCAACTACATTGACCCTAGGAGCCGTGCTCTTTGCAGTTCAAATTTACGGTGACTTCTCACGCTAATCTGATATCGCCATTGGAACAAGTAAGCTCTTTGGAATAGAGCTGATGTCGAATTTTCGCTTTCCTTATTTCTCGCGTAACATTGGTGAGTTTTGGCGACGTTGGCACATCTCCCTGTCAACGTGGTTCAGAGACTATTTGTACATCCCCTTAGGTGGTTCTCGAGTCTCCAAAAGCAAAGCGATTCGGAATGTCTTTATCATCTTTCTAGTCTCCGGATTCTGGCATGGTGCGAATTGGACTTTCATTGCCTGGGGAGGCATTCATGCGATGCTGTTCGTCCCTTCCTTTATCAGCGGTAACAACAGAAAACACCTCAGCAAAACCATCGCAGAAGGTCAACTATTCCCTTCGCTTCGAGAACTAGGAGCATTGCTTTACACATTCATTGTGGTCACCCTCGCATGGGTGTTTTTCCGGGCAGATAGCATTCAAGACGCGCTTAACTACCTCAGTGGTATGATCACAGGCGAATGGAAAGCACCAGTGCGTTTTGCCACTTCCTCAACACTCTTAGTCCTCTTCCTTTTCGTGATGGAATGGCTTGGACGAACCAACGAACGTGCACCCTTCCGTTTCATCTCAAGACGTTGGATGCGATGGGGCCTCTATTGCTTACTCGGTTGGCTCGTGTTGAAAGGCCTTTACAATCCGTCTAACTTTATTTACTTCCAGTTCTGATGGTTAAGTTGATCAAAGAAATAGCGCTCTTTATTGTGTTTTTCGCCCTCGCGGGCGCAACGCTAATGCTTCCTGGGTTCTTCCATGACGGCTACGAAGATGCCTTCTTCGGCTCACCACGTGCTGGAGGGGCGACCAACCTAAGAATCCCAGAATTCGACTCTCTACTCATCGCGGAGGAAACCATTGACTATCTGTTCGTTGGGTCTAGTACTTGCTATCGCGGAATCGACCCTTCAGTCATGTTTGAAGACGAGGTCAGAGCCTACAATCTGTGCTCCTCATCGCAGCAAATCATGAATGCTCGTCCGCTTGTGGAATGGGCACTCAACCACACTCAAGTCGAGCATTTGGTCATTGACATCCATCCCGAAATATGGCCTTTAAGTGGTGTAGAGCCGGCGCGAGACCACTTGCGAAACAACAACCTTGTTAGCAACGAGACCTTCTTCGAAATGGCTGCAACCACTGGGGATCCATACACCCTGTACATGTGGATATATTTCTCATTGCGCCGTCATTTCGAGCCACTCGAACCCATGCACGCCAAACGGGATGAGTACCTGGGAAAAGGATTTGTCTACTCCAATAACCCGCCGGCAGATTCTCTAATCTGCGAAGAGGTCTTTGAAGACATGTGTCTGGGTTGGAAAGACCTGAAAGCCCTGAGGTCATTGGTTGAATCCATTGAATCACAAGGAGGTGAAGTGACCCTCTTAGTGCCTCCGGTAAAGTGTTTGAGTTCATTTGAGCTTCCAGAAGACTTAGCGCATTTGAAGGTGATTGATGGACGTGAGTGTCAGATTCCTGACTCACTGTACTACGACGAAAACCATATGATCGGCGCAGGGGCTCACTTATACTCAGCATGGTTAGCTAAGCAGCTGAAATAAGCTCCTTATACCTAGCATTCCCAGCATTTGGTGAAGTTCCTCTGTATCAATACGAGATTCTCCGTATCTTATTGGTTCGTTTCGAAAACTAACCAATATGCGCTTTAAATTGACTGTGGTACTAGCAGCGTTGCTAGTAAGCGTGGGTATGCTTGCTCAAAATTCCGAAGGGAAGATCAAGGATGAAATCCTTCGGAATAGCTCCAAAGAAAGACTTACAGAACAAGATATTCGTTCTTCAGTGCTCCTCAGAAGCATTGAAAATAAAGTAGGATATACCTACCACTACATGCAGCAACATGTAGATGGAATCCCTGTACATAACGCAATCATGAACGTTGTGCTGACCCCAGAAGGGGTGTTGCGTAATGTGAATGACACGTATGTCGCAGGAATCGATCGTTCGATCGGTGTGAGAGCGCCGGGAATGACCCCAAAAGCGGCTCTGAATGCCGCGGCAAATCACCTCAAAGCAGGAACCGCTTCACCTTCATTTATTGAATCTCCGCAAGGGGCGGCACAGAAGGGTAAGTTCACCGCAGCGGGTGTTTCACTCGAAGAAATTCCATTCCAATTGGTATACACTCCAATAGAAAACGGACAGGTGATCCTCTCTTGGGAATTTGTGATACGTACACTTGATCACCAGCATTGGTGGCAGATTCGCGTTAACGCGAACAACGGAGACTTCCTAAGCAAAAACGACTGGATCACAACTTGTGGTTTCGGAGACGAAGTGCACTCGCACAATGCAGGGTGCGTGAAGGTCGAAGGGCGTAACCCATTGCTCACGCCTGCTTCACCGGCATTACCATTGGCAAACTCTTACCGTGTTTACGAAGAGCCAAAAGAGTCGCCTTACGATGGTGACCGCACCCTCGTTGCTTCTCCATGGAATGCGAACTTGACTGCTTCTCCGTTCGGATGGCACGATACTAACGGTGCGTCTGGCGCAGAATTCACGATTACTCGTGGTAACAACGTTTGGGCACAAGAAGACCGCAATGGTAATAACGGAACTGGATTCTCTCCTGATGGAGGTGCATCCCTAGATTTCGACTACGCCCTTGACTTGACTCAGGCTCCTGTGACTTACCAAGAGGCTGCGATTACCAATCTTTTCTACTGGAACAACCTCGCGCACGATGTGCTCTACAACTACGGTTTCGATGAAGCCAGCGGTAACTTCCAGGTGAACAACTACGGCAACCCAGGACTCGGAAATGACGAAGTGTTGGCAGATGCTCAAGATGGATCAGGTGTAAACAACGCAAACTTCGGAACACCTCCAGATGGACAACAACCACGTATGCAGATGTTTGAGTGGGACGTTGCTCCTGTCCCAACATTCACTGCGAACGGAACAGCTTACAACGCGATCACTGCTGCTTTTGGTGCACAAACAGGGTCTTGGTCAGGTGAACTCGTTTTGGCCGACGACGGTACTGCAGCACCAACAGAAGCGTGTAGCGCACTCATTAATGGCGGTGACATCTCAGGAAAATTCGCTTTGATTGACCGTGGCTCGTGTAACTTCACTCAGAAGGTATTAAACGCACAGAACGTCGGTGCCATTGGTGTTGTCGTTGTGCAAAACACTGGTGATGCTCCATTCTCAATGGGTGGTGCAGACGCGACGATCACAATTCCTGCCGTGATGGTTTCACTAGCTGATGGAAACGCAATCAAAGCAGCACTTACTTCAGGAACTGTCAACATTGTACTCGATCTTCCAAGTGCAGTAAACCGGGATAGTGACCTTGATAACGGAGTCATCGCTCACGAATACGGACACGGGGTGTCAAACCGCTTGACTGCAGGTGGTGACATTGTGAGCTGTCTGTTTAACACAGAACAAATGGGTGAAGGATGGAGTGATTACCTCGCTCTCATCTTGACGATGAAACCAGGAGATGCTGGAGCTGACGCACGCGCGATCGGGAACTACTCACTTGGTGATGGACCAGCAGGACCGGGTATTCGTCCGTTCCCATATTCAACGGATCTTGGTGTCAACCCAATGACCTACAACACGATCAACTCTGTGAGTGTGCCTCACGGTGTTGGTTCGGTATGGTGTACGATGCTTTGGGACATGACTTGGCTCTTGATTGACCAGCACGGATGGGATCCAGACCTGTACAATGGAACTGGTGGTAACAACATCGCACTCCAACTTGTGCTTGAAGGAATGAAGCTTCAGCCATGTTCTCCAGGATTTGTAGATGGCCGTGATGCGATTCTACTCGCAGATCAGATGCTTTACGGTGGGGCCAATGAGTGTCTTATCTGGGAAGCATTTGCTCGCCGTGGACTAGGTGCTGGTGCCGATCAAGGAAGTTCTGGCAGTGTAGCTGATGGTGTTGAATCATACGACCTTGGAGGGTCATGTGTACTCAACATCTCAAAGACTTCAGCTGAAACGATGGAAGCTGGTTCGAACATGGTTGTGACAGTGGAAGTGACGAACAATACTGACGCTGATGTGACGAACGTACAAATTACAGACCTGATTCCAGCAGAAGTAAACTACGTTGGTGGTTCTGCTTCATGCACGGCAAACTTCAGTGCAGGCACGTTGACTCTTGACCTTGGAACGATGATTCCAGGTCAGACAATCGTATGTACTTACCAAGTATCAGCTCCGGCATCGCCATTCTCAATCATCAATTTCCAAGATGATTTGGAATCTGGAACGGCCGCCTACACCACAAGCGAAGTGGGAATCTATTCCTGGGCACTCAGCTCGAACCGAGTGAACAGTGGTGCGAATGCATGGTTCGCTTCAAACCCAGGAGAAGAGTCAGATCAATACCTCGTTCTACCAAGTGTATCAGGCATTACAGCACAAACATTCTTGAGCTTCTGGCACCTGTATAATACAGAGCAGAACTGGGATGGATGTGTTCTTGAAATCTCTACTGACGGAGGTGTCAACTTCACAGATGCGGGCGGACTCATTACCCAAAACGGATACAACGGAACAATTAATACCAATCCACAATCAGCCATTAGCGGACAAAGCGCATGGACTGGTGGTAGCGGAAACTTCATTCAGACGTTTGTTGATTTGAGCAGCTTCGCTGGACAGACCATCGACATTCGTTGGAGATTCGCTTCTGATCAATTTGTTGCGGCTGAAGGGTGGTATGTAGATGATATTTTCATCGGAGATGCATTGATCGACTTCACCAATACCGCATGTGTTTCAAGCACTGAGACGTCTACATATTGTGACTCTCAGTACACCATGATTCTAGAAAATATAGCGGGGGTTGAAGGATGTACCGATCCGACAGCGTGCAACTACGATCCAACAGCCAACCAAGACGATGGAAGCTGTGAATTCCTGACATGCGCAGGATGTACTGACCCAACGGCATGTAACCTCGACCCAACAGCAACCATTGATAATGGTGGATGTCTCTCGTTTGACGAATGTGGAAACTGCGGTGGTACAGATACTTCAGGCTGTACTGATGCTGGTGCATGTAACTACGATCCAGCAGCGGACTGTGATAACGGAAGCTGTGAATTCCTATCATGCGCTGGATGTACTGATCCAACTGCCTGTAACTACGATGCTACAGCAACCATCGACGATGGTGGATGTCTCACGTTCGATGAATGTGGAAACTGTGGTGGTACAGATACTTCAGGTTGTACAGACGCTGGCGCGTGTAACTACGATCCAGCAGCGGACTGTGACGACGGAAGCTGTGAATTCCTATCATGCGCTGGATGTACTGATCCAACTGCCTGTAACTACGATGCTACAGCAACTATCGATGACGGCGGATGTCTCGCACTAGATGAGTGTGGAAACTGTGGAGGAACAGACACGACAGGTTGTACAGACCCATTAGCATGTAACTACGATGTAGATGCTGATTGTGACGATGGAAGCTGTGAGTTCGCAACGTGCCAAGGATGTACCGACCCATTAGCATGTAACTACGATCCAACAGCAACTATCGATGATGCTAGCTGCCTACTTCCAACTACGTGGTACGCAGATACAGACAACGATAACTTTGGTGATCCAAGCAACACGCTAGATGCTTGTACACAACCCGCAGGTTACGTAGCAGACAACACTGACTGTAACGACAACAACAACGCCATGTACCCAGGTGCTCCAGGAACAGGTGAAGACATCGATAATAACTGTGACGGCTCTATAGAAGGTGCAGAAGTTGCCCCATGTATAGGAGCCTTCAACGACGACGGATTCATCAACGTAGCTGATCTTTTGATCTTCCTCGCTGACTTCAGTTGTACTGAAAACTGCGTCGCGGACCTGAATGGCGACAACATAGTCAACGCAGGAGATATGTTGATCTTCCTTGGGTTGTTTGATTCTGAATGTCCTTAAGAAGGCATAAGGCTGAGGGCGTATGGCTTAAGGCTTTTACAACTTGATTTTCATGGGCTCCTAGCGGAGCCCATTTCTTTTGTTCTGAATCAAGTCCTCAAGAGTTAGAAACTTAAGCTATAAGCCTCTTCAGGCTTTAGCCGAAAGATTACCATTCAACAGAAAATCTGACACTTCGGGCCCCAATTATGGTTCTTTGGCAGATTTCTGCCTTTGGTCCGCTATTTGTGGTCTAGCTTTGTAATTGCGATAATCATTCCATTATGTCTGCAACTCATGCCTTCAGATGGATTGGCCTGACGGTCATCTTTCTGATCGGTGTTAGTTCGCTTCAAGCTCAAGAGAAAGAATGTCCGTCTGGACTTATTAAGCCCTCTCTCTCATTTGGTTACTTGAGCGGAGCGACCTTGTCGCCGAACCAATTTGACTTCGCTGCCGGCTTTAGCGCTCGTGGCGGTTTTGAGATCCAGGTCTCAGAACGACTCTCAACAGGACTTTCATTCGGGTTCAACCAATTCGGTGAAGAACGATTCCTTCCATTTGGGATCAACCTCTATTACAAAAACCCTGACAAACTGGCTGGGATCTATTTCGAGACCGGATATACCAGTGCGACTTCTCAGCTAGAGAAAATCAACAACCGCTACGAACTCCATGGAGGAATCCATATGACGATGACCAGTAAATGGACCATCCCAATCAGCGAAAAACTAGCTGTTCAGCCTGAAGTAGGGTTTACTATTCACGGTTCTGAAACGCAATACACACCCGAATCTGCGCCATCATACAGCATTGATCAACAACGTGTAGGGGTGCTGTTTAGAACCGGAGTGCTCTTCAATCGATGAAACGCCTCCTGCTCCATATCGCCATCTTCTTTGCTCCCGTTTCCGCGCTTGCGCAATTCGTGGTGTTGAATGAATATGGAGTAGAAAACGATCGCATCACTTGGGTAGAACTCTACAACCCGCTTGAAGAAGAATCGTCATTGAACGGATGGAGCATTGCCATTGGCGATAGCTTGATTCATTCATTAGCCGGCGTCACCGTTGAAGCACAATCATACGCCGTTGTCAACCTTCAGGGCTCCAATTTCGAACTTCCAAAAGACCTCTACTCTTTTGCCATCGAAAGCGAGCAAGAAATTGTAGTGTACAACAATAACGGTCAGCCTATGACCTCATTAGACCTGGTGTGTATGCCTGAAGGATACAGTTACGGAGCGAATTCCGGTTGGCCACAACAGGTTCACTTCACTACAAAAACACCTGGCACAGAGAATTCGAATGCGATTGATCTTTCGCGCCAACACCTTTCATTCGAAGGGCCAGAGCACATTTCAAATGAATCGAACTTTGTGATTGCTGAAGGAGCTTCCATTGAACATGTGATCCGCTATGATATGGCGGGCAATTTGATCCACAAGGGAAGCGCATTATGGCCTAATGAAGGGGTGACCCTTGATGCTTCGAACATCAACAATACAGAGCTTTCACTTATTCCTGCTAGTGGTATTTACTTACCACCTGTTGGTGAACAAGATCAAGCACATACCATTACCATCCAGAGTTATCACAATGGATGCCCGACTTCAACGTCGGAACGCAAGACCTTCTTAGTAGAGCTCGGCAATGAGAATCCATACGACTTACCTGTAGTGGCAATCACGACCGAAGATGACAATCTCTTTGGCGACTCCGGAATCTACGGTTATGGCGAAACGGGAAACAACTTTGCGTTCCGAGGAAGAAAATGGGAGCGCGAAGCCACTATCCAATACTTTGACGAAGACGGAAAGGAATTGCTTCACCAAAACGTAGGGCTGCGTATTCGCGGAAACTCATCGCGTTTCTCACCACAGAAGTCATTCAAAATTTACGCGCGTAACAGCCATGGAGAAGGTTGGTTAGACAACGTCTTCTTTCCAGAATCTGGGGTGGAAGAATTGAAACGATTCAACCTGCGTACGCCACACAATGACTTTATCAGAAGCTTAACTACTGATCATATTTCCATGAATGCCGTGGGTGATCTCAACATCGACGCTCCTGATTCTAAGCAGGTGATCGTGTTCCTCAACGGAGAATTCTGGGGGCTTTACGCACTGCAAGAGGCCATGGATGATTACTTCCCTGAAAGCCACTATGGGGTGAACGATAACGACGTGAGCTTAATTGAGGACGGAGAGTATGGTGAGCGCTACGCATCTATTTTGCGGTATGCTAAAGACAAAGACCTCACCATCCCTGAAAATTACGAGTACCTCACTTCGCATTTCGATATGCCGTCGCTTATTGATTATTACGAAGCACAAATCATCGTGGCCAACTGGGATTGGCCGTACAAAAATGTCAAGATGTGGTACAAGGAAGATCTTGGAAAGATCCGCTACTACTTCTTTGATTGCGATGCGTGTTTGAACGAAGTGAATCATTCCACGCTCGAACAATTCTATCCTGAAATCAATACCAGTTCTTCGCGGGTGATCTTCTCTAGATTGTTGCAAGTGCAAGAGTTCAGACAACAATTCGGCGCTCGCCTTATTTCCATCTTGAACAATCAAATGTCTGTGGAAAACCTGCTGGAGCTTACACGACAAGAAAAATTACGCATTGAGCCCATTGTTTCAAGACAAATCAGTCGTTGGCGTTACCCACAGAGCTACAGTATTTGGGAAGCTTCGACAGAGAGTATCGAATACTTCTTGATTGAACGTCAACTGGAGATGATTCATATCATCGAACAAATGATGAATGAAGACCTCATGGTGTATCCAAACCCTGCGGCTCCGAATTCTATTCTCAATGTCAAGAGCTACGGCATGCTTTCAGAGCAGTTCGACTATGAAATCACCGATCTTTCAGGACGAATTGTTCAACAAGGATCAGGCTACAATGAGCAACTCGATATTCGAGGATTGTCTACCGGGTTATTTGTCTTGCGCGTGGAAAAAGACGGTTATTTGCTGTCTTCGCGATTTGTCGTGCGCTAGAGCGCCACAGAAGCCACCAAGTTTTCTACTGTAGCATGATCGCTACCACCAGCCTTTTCAATAGTAATGTTCAGGCTTTCGGCATTCGCCAAAAAGCCTACTTCAATCGGCGCATCGCTTTGAGCTAGAACGCCCACACTCACCATTTCACCTTCAACATCTGCCCACATTTGGAAGCACTGTCCGTTATCTAACGCAGGTAGATTGGCTGGCTGCAAAAAAGCTCTCTGATCGGTATCGTTCCAATACGTCACTACCTTGAGTTCTGGTGCTTTTGCAAGTCCACTTAGAATCAATTTCTGCGTATTTGGATCAGTAATCAAGGCGCGTTCTGCCATCAGTTGTTCTTCGCTATTGCGGAATCGCTGCATGGCTTCAGCGAGCTCAGTGTTGCGCTTATTGACCTCAGCCAATTGCTGCTCTAGCTGTCCGACTTTGTACATATTCCATGCGGCGAAAGAACCAATAACAACGATGGCTGCTGCTGCTGCTACACGCGACCAATTCAGGCTTCGCTTCGCAGGTGCAGGAATCTCAGCTGCCTGTCGGCTTTGTACATCGATGTCGGACATCACGTTGTGCAATACTGCTACAGGTGCTGGTCTTTTCGTCTTTTCGGATACAAATTGAAGGTCCTGTTGAACGATGACCCATGCCTGTTCAATCTGAGGGACCGTCGTAATAAGGGTCTCTACCCGTTCCGCGTTAGCGTGTTCACGACCTTGCAACGCATAAGCTTCAAGCTCACCCGAGTCAATAAATGCTATGATCTCTTCGTGCGTCATTTGTTCCAAAGTGTGAGTATGATCCAGAGGATCAACGGGTCACCATATACTTTTCTCAGTTCTCGAAGGCCGATGCGTAGTCTTGATTTGATGGTGCCTAGAGGAAGGTCGAGTGCTTTGCTCGCTTCTTCTTGCGTCAAACCAAGGAAAAAGAGCGCGTGAATCACCTTGCCATAGCGTTCATCAAGCTGCGAAACATGTTGTGCGATGTCTAGATGATCTGGGTTGATCGGCCGCTCTACTTTATATACGTCTTCAAGTTGCTTTTGGATCATATGGTCTTGGCGTCGTCCATCTGCACGCATGCGATCGATTGCTGCATTTCGTGTAATGCGGAGTAGCCACGTGAATAGGCGTGCCTTGTCTTTATCGTAATCCAAGGCGCGCTGCCAGACCTTTAAGAGGCTCTCTTGAAGAATATCTTTGGCGGCTTCTTCGTCGCCAGTCATTGTACACACCACCCCATATAGCGTATCACCATAATGATCATAGATCAGGCGAATCGCTTTCTTCCGGTCAGTGACCAGCAGGCTAATGATCTGTTCTTCACTCGAACTCACGGCCTGGAAGGTAGTGATTTCAGCTTTTAACATTCGTTTACATCTCGTCGTGATCCAAACATGGGTTGAGCGGCGTAAGTATCACGAATCATTTATCACCAAAAACAAACACAATGAAGATTAAGTTCATTTTAGCGTTGCTTGTAGCATCACTTGTCGGGTTTACGAGCTTCGCACAATGCGGCAACAAGAGCAACAATCATCACGCTCAACAAACCAGTAACAACTGGGATCACCAACAAGACATTGTCGATATCGCAGTTGGAGACGACGACTTCAGCACACTCGTTGCTGCACTGAAAACAGCCGGACTAGTTAGCACACTTCAAAGTGATGGTCCGTTCACTGTATTTGCTCCTGTGAATGCCGCTTTTGCCAAGCTTCCTGAGGGAACTGTAGAAAGCCTGCTCCAACCAGAAAACCGCCAGACACTTACTAAGGTGTTGACTTACCACGTGGTGGCTGGGAAATTCAACGCTGCTGATGTAGTAGCCGCAATCAAGAACTCTGGAGGCGAGTTTAAGATCGAAACCGTGAGTGGAGACATTCTGACTGCCAGCTTAAACGGTGGTACAGTATTGCTGACTGACGAAAAAGGAAATGTGGTCGCTGTGACCCAAACGGATGTAAGTGCTTCGAATGGAGTGATTCATGTAATTGACTCTGTGGTTTTGCCTAGCTAGGCGCTTACAATTACTCAATCTGATCTAAACGCCCACTGACGTTTCAGTGGGCGTTTTTTTTGGCTTTTCCCTTGAGTGATTTCAAGTAACTTGAACACATGAAATTCGCTCGTATGTTGTCTATTTCTCTTTTGATGGTGTCTATTCTTTTCGCTTGCGCGGAACCGCAGGGCCCTGAAAACCAAGATCCAGTTTCCACAGATGTCAACTATGAATTAGTCGTTGATGGGCTTTCTATTCCATGGGCGATGGCTTGGCTACCTGATGGCTCTATGCTAATCACCGAGCGAGACGGCCGCCTTATTCAATTCAAGGATGGTAAGAAGACGGAGATAGGCGGCATTCCGGTTGTAGTCGCACGCGGACAAGGAGGTTTGTTAGACATCTGTCTGCACCCAGAATACGCATCAAATGGTTGGATCTACTTGACTTATTCCTCTCCTGACGGAGAAGAACGTGGGGCACACACTGCCCTGATGCGTTGTAAACTAGAAGGTACTTCGCTTACCGACCAGGAGATTTTATACAAAGGTTCTCCGAATACATCAAAAGGACATCACTTCGGATCACGCATCGTATTTGACAACGACGGTTACCTCTATTTCTCGATCGGTGAGCGTGGCGAACGTGATGAAAATCCTCAAAACATCTACCGCGATGGTGGAAAAATCTACCGTCTGAACGACGACGGCAGCATCCCTAAAGATAACCCCTTTTGGAATGACAACAGCGCCAAGAAAGCCATTTGGAGCTATGGCCACCGCAATCCTCAAGGCTTGACGAAACACCCTGAAACAGGCGTTATCTGGGAGCATGAACACGGGCCGAAAGGCGGCGATGAGCTCAATATTATCGAATCAGGCAAGAACTACGGTTGGCCAGTCATTACTTATGGTATCAACTACAGCGGCACCAAAATCACCGATGAAACCCACCGCGAAGGCATGGAACAACCCATTCACTATTGGATTCCATCGATTGCCCCAAGCGGGATGACCTTCGTCAATTCTGATAAATATCCCGATTGGAAAGGCAATCTCCTGGTAGGCTCACTCTCATTCCAATACCTCGAACTCGTAGAAATGGATGGAGATAAGGTCACCGGACGTCAGCGCCTAATGGAACGCATTGGCCGTGTTCGCGATGTGCGTCAAGGTCCTGATGGGTACATTTATGTGGCGGTGGAGAATGAGGGGATCTTCCGAATTCTGCCATAACTGACAGACGAGGGTCTAGAGACTAGAGACTAGAATTTCGGGCTTTTTCTAGCTGATCCAGATGTTGTGTGTTCTGGTCAACGTCCATTGACCATTTATTAATTCGTATCGGTGAAAGTCTCCGTGACCAAGTAGATCGTCACACATGACTCCTATGTAGATAACGGCTATGTTTCGTTCTCGATTAAACACAGGTAAACTCATGCTTAGATGGCATCCAAATCCCGCTTTGTGAAATTTGTGCCAATAGCGCTTTCCACGAAAGCCGAACCACTTTGGTCTTCTAGACCATTTTCGGTACTCCTTGTGCTGAGTGATTGAACCCAGCTTGGAGTGGTTCCAAAGTTTACCTTCAGCTAATTAAATATCATGGTTGATTTGATCCATTTCTGCACTGTCTAACCGCAGCATAATTTTGGCAAGACCAAGGAATTGCACGTAGTGAAACTTCTCGATATCAACCTCGGGCTCCTCATTTGTATAATCAATGGCTTCATTGATAAAAGAGGTGCTCACAGCGGAGCTAACCACTATTTCAGGAGGAAAGTCAACAACCTCGTTCAAAAAATCATAAGCCAAGGAGTCATTGTACATGCAAGGATGATCCATGTTATCTCGAATTGCCCTTTTGCATGCGAGCTTTCTCCCAGGAACATAAGAGCACATTGCGACTACATATACGCTGATTAATAACAACCTCATTGACGAATCTCCATGATATCAGGTGAAAATAAAGTGAAGGCTTTTTGTTGGCAAGGCTAAAGGTTCGATTTAAAAGTTCGATAACGTTATTGAATCGTTGAAGGATTAGGGGCTTGGTTTGTGGTTCATAAATGTTCAATAGGCTATAGGCGTTGGGCTTTAGGCGTTAGTTCTAGTGGTTGTTAGTTTTGGTCCATAGTTATTGGTTATGAGACTGTTCATTCAACTGTGTCTACTTAACTTAGATATGGAATGAAAAAGAAAAAATCAGACAAGCCTATTGTA
>JAKVAX010000002.1 GCA_022447625.1 Flavobacteriales bacterium
TACTGAAGCGCTGGCGGACTGAATAGGTTTGTGACATTGTGTTTGGTTTTGATGTCAACCTATTTCAGGATGGGACTGTTGTTAGTTTTGGTCCATAGTTATTGGTTATCGATTATAGTTTATCGATTCTAAACCCTAGACACTTGTCTCTCGACTCTCGTCTGCCTCACGTTGAGTCTTGCAGTTAAAGGCGGGAATAGTCAGCCCTTTAGCAAGAATGAAAAATCCACCACCCACCTTGAGCCCGCCGCTCCCGCGGGCCCACCCACCCCCAGACGCGGGCACAATGTATGCCCTATCTGTCTGTTTTCATGCGCTTTAAACGTTTATCTCCGCATGACTTTGTGGGCGTTGGTTCTGGTTTTACGAGTGATGTCTGATTCTTCCTTTTTAGAGGCTTTAGGCATCGGGCATTAGACGTTAGTTATTAGTGGTTGTTGGTTCTTGGTCGTTCGTCCTTAGTTTTTGATTCTCTATCATAGATTATCGATTCTAAACCCTAGTCACTCGACTCTCAACTGAAATCGTGTCAATTTTGCATCACTTTCTACCTACTGAAGACCGCTTTTTGACTAAAAAATAGGTGCTGAAAAAATGTGTGTTTCTTATCCATCTGTCTGGCAAAGATTTTTCAAAAAAAGCCGTAAGAAGATCTTCAAAAAAGGGCCTGTAAGGCGCGGAAATTCTTGAATCAAACTGAGGTTCACTGACTTAGCAAACAGGCCTGTTTTAGGGCTTGTTTTTATACCCCAAAAAGCGTATTCCAGGCCCAAAATCAGGCTTCAAAAACACCCGAAACCCCCGTCAGCAAAGTGTTCCAGAAGTTACTGTGAACATTGTGTTAATAGCTTCTCCGCGAGTTCCTAGCTTCAGACATATTTCCTTCGAAATTTGTGTAAGTGCTCGTTTAATCAATTCAAATCACCATGGAAATAACCCACATCATCAAGAGAGATTTCTCTACGCGTCCTTTCAATTTAGACAAGGTCACGAACGCGATTATGAAGGCGATGAAAGCCGCCAATCGTGAAGACGTTAAAGGTGCCCATATGGTCGCTGGTGATGTGCATAATCGTCTGCTCGAATTGAAGGTGAAAGACCCCGCGTTTACACCGACAGTTGAACAGATTCAAGATATCGTGGAAACACGGTTGATGGAGAGCAACTATCCGGAAGTAGCAAAAGTCTACATCCTTTACCGTAACAAGCAGGCTGAAAAGCGTAAATCGAACATCTTTGAGAAGCGCATCAACCTCAAGCCTTACGAGTACCCGCAGCTGTACGAATACGTGCCTGCAATCCGTCATTCTTACTGGATTCACACAGAGTTCAATTTCACGAGTGACATTCAAGATTTCAAATCGCGCCTAACAGACACTGAGCGCAGCGCGATCAAGAACACTATGCTTGCCATCTCCCAGATTGAGGTAGCTGTAAAATCATTCTGGGGTGACCTATACCACCGAATGCCTAAGCCTGAAATCGGTTCTGTAGGTTCTACATTCGCGGAAAGTGAAGTGCGTCACGCTGATGCTTACTCTCACCTTTTGGAGATTCTTGGGTTGAACCAGGAATTCCACGAGTTGAAGCGCAAGCCAGTGATCATGAAGCGAGTTGCCTACTTGGATACTGCACTTCGCAACTCGAAGAGCACTGATGATAGAGAATAGGCTGAAGCGGTTCTACTGTTCTCATTGTTCATTGAGCACGTATCTCTTTTCTCTCAGTTCCTCATTATCATGGGCTTCAACAAGCACAAGAATATGTTGAAAGGGATTTCAAACGTTGTTGAGGCGACATCAAAAGAAGAGCAGATTCACGGTGACTTTGGAATCGACTTGATTAAAATTCTGAAGAATGAACACCCAGAGTGGTTCACCGCAGAGTACTTCACATCAGTTCAGACAATGTGCCAGAAAGCATTCGAAGCAGAATGCGGCCTTCTTGACTGGATTTTCGAAGAAGGAGAACTTGACTTCCTTCCGAAGAATGTGATCATTGAATTCATCAAAAACCGTTTCAACAACTCACTTGAGAGTATTGGAATCGAAAAAATCTTCGATGTAGATGAGACATTGGTTTCTGAAACTGACTGGTTCGATGAAGAGATCACAGGAACTAAGCACGGCGACTTCTTCGTGAAGCGCTCTGTTAACTACAGCAAACGCACCCAAAGTATCACCAGCGACGACCTATTTTAAGACATGAAGATCGAAGAAAAAACCACCCAAGAAACGCAACAAGTAACAAGCCTAAACGAGCAACTGATCGATGCTCGTAAGAAATCACTCGCTGAGCAGCAAGCCACTGAAGGAACTTCAGAAGGATTTGCTTGGTTGAATGAAGAAAGCCGAAAATTCCTACACGCTGGTTACCTATCTCCAGGAGTGTCGGCTGAACAACGCATTCGCGAAATCGCTGAACGTGCTGAGACTATTCTCGGTATGCCTGGATTTGCAGATAAATTCTACGGATACATGTCTGAAGGATTCTACTCATTGGCTAGCCCAGTGTGGTCGAACTTCGGAAAAGAACGCGGTCTTCCAATCAGCTGCTTCGGATCACATATCGATGATGACATCGGTAACATCCTTTATACGCAGTCGGAGGTGGGTATGATGTCTAAACTAGGCGGAGGTACTTCAGGGTTCTTCGGCAAGATCCGTCACCGTGGTGCGGCTATAAAGAACAATGGTGAAGCTTCTGGTGCAGTTCATATCATGCGTTTGTTCGAATCAATGGTAGACGTAGTAAGCCAGGGATCTGTGCGTCGTGGTCGATTCTCACCATACCTGCCAATCGAACACAAAGACATCATGGAGTTCTTGGAACTCGGTACCGAAGGGAATGCGATCCAAGAGTTGACTCACGGTGTTACGGTGACGAACAGGTGGATGGAAGAGATGATCGAAGGTGACACTGAAAAGCGCGCTATTTGGGCGAAAGTTCTTCAGCGTCGAGGAGAAATGGGTTACCCTTACATCTTCTTCACTGACAACGCAAACAACAACGCCGCAGACGTATACCAAGACAAGAATCTTCCGATCTACGCAAGTAACCTGTGTACGGAGATCATGCTTCCTTCAAGTCAGAACTGGTCGTTCGTTTGTGTACTCTCAAGCATCAACGTGCTCGAGTATGACAAGTGGAAAGACACAGACGCGGTTCAAACAATGATTTACTTCCTAGATGCGATCATCACTGAATTCCTTGAAAAACTAGAATCATACCGCGATTCTGCTGACAACGATGACCGTCAGACATTCCTCTTCATGGAGCGCGCTTACAATTTCGCGAAGGAGAACCGCGCACTTGGAATGGGAGTACTCGGGTGGCACTCACTACTTCAATCGAAAATGTTGGCATTCAACAGCCAAGAAGCATACGACTTGAACAGCACAATCTTCAAGACAATCAAAGAACGCTCTTACCAAGCCTCTGAAGAACTTGCAGCACGTTTCGGCGAGCCTGAATTATTGAAAGGATACGGACGTCGTAATGCGACATTGAATGCCGTAGCACCAACGACATCATCAGCATTCATTCTCGGACAAGTATCTCAAGGAATTGAGCCGATCTGGTCGAACATCTACGTGAAAGACATCGCGAAGATCAAGACCACGATCAAGAATAAGTTCCTTGTAAACCTTCTTCAGGAAAAAGGAATGGATACTCCAGAAGTATGGAAAGACATCCTTAAGCACGACGGTTCAGTACAGCACGTAGAATTCTTGACTCAAGAAGAAAAAGATGTATTCAAGACCTACTCTGAAATCGATCAGATGGATATCGTTTACCAAGCGGCTAACCGTCAAAACCATATCGATCAAGGTCAGTCTGTAAATATCATCGTTCACCCTGATATGCCGGTAAAAGAGATTAACAAAATCCATGTTACTGCTTGGAAACTCGGGTTGAAATCACTCTACTACCAACATAGCATGAACGCTGCACAGAAATTCAAACAGAAGAAAGAGTGTGTAAGCTGCGAAGCTTAGTCAAAGCAAGAAATGATGAAAAAGCCCCTTGATATAAGGGGCTTTTTCATTTCTGACCATCTATATCTTATCTATTTCGAGTTCATCTGGCGGGAGAAAAGGCAAGGGATACAAATAGCGAATCGTTCACCTGTCATTCACCTCCGAGAAAAGTAGGTCACTGCCATAAATCCAGCCAAATAGATTATTACCCTGCCTAGCAAAATCGAAGAGACTTGTCTCTTTGGCTATTTAACTTGGTCAATTTTTCTAGATTAAGCACTTGTGTACCACGGTTAACCTTCCATCCGAACACTAGATTATGATAACTAATACACCCCGAACCTTCACAAAAACTTTGCTATACCTGGTCTGTATTCTAACTGTTCAAGTTGTCTTTGGGCAGGGTGTTCCAATTGAACCTGCGGTATCTGACGAAAGGAAAGACGAAGTATACGACCTCATTTATCTCGCTTGGGATTTCGTTTTCGATCAAAACGATAGCGCTCTTATCTACTGCCAGCAAGCTCTTGAATTGTCGCGAGAATATGGTTTTCTAAGGGGTGAATCGTTATCGATTGAGGCCCGCGGTTTGTATCATGAAAATGTTCGCAATGATTATGATAGCGCTAGCTTCTATTATTTCAAAGCAATCACGTTCTGTGAAGAAAACGATCTCCCGCACACCGCAACGCTGTATCATTCCATTGGGGCTATGTTCCACAATCTGGATAATTATGAATTAGCCAAGAAATACTATACCATTTCACATGACTTAGGCATCCAAGAGGGAGATTCCATCAACCAAAAACAATGTTTGATGAACCTCGCCTCCGTTCATTCTTCTCTAGGAGAATATGAAGAAGCAGAACGTCTATTCATTGCCTGTCTCGAATTTGATGCTAGCCATGATCTCGACTATGGTTGCTATGCCAATTTAGGGAATATGTATGTCCGTATGCAGCTCTACCAAAAAGCCATTCCCTACCTTGAAAAATCGACGATTGAACATCCAGATAATTTCCTCGCCGACGCCAATATTCGACTACTGTTGGATGCTAAAACCGGCCTAAAAGACACCTCTGGAATGCAGCCTTATCTTCTGAGAGCAGACAGTTACTTGCGCAACCGTGTTGAATTCAGAAACACTCGCTTAATGTTGAATTCTCTGTCAAAATATCACGAAATGGCTGGGAACTATGAACAGGCACTAGAATACAACAAGCAAAGTGTCACTATTCATGAAGAACAGCTTGAAAAGCAGAAGGAAGAGGCTGTTTTAAATGTCGAAGCTGCATATCAAACGCAAAAAATAGAGGATGAACTACATCACCAAGAATCATTGCAAAGAATATACACTTATTCAGGAGGGGTCGCCTTCATTCTTATTTTGATCTTGAGCCTCCTTTTCGCCATAAACAGAAAGAAAAACAAAGAGTTAAGCTTGCAGAAAAAGCACCTAGAAAATACCGTCGACGAAAAGAATGTTCTTCTCCGAGAGACTCATCACCGAATCAAGAACAGTTTCCAATTGGTCTCTAGCTTACTCTATCTTCAATCCGAAAACTCGGCAAATGAAGAGGCGAAAATTGCTATCAAAGAAGCTGAGAACCGAGTTCGTTCTATGGTATTGATCCACCAAAAACTCTACACTTCAGATCAACTTATTGGCATAGAAAGCAAGGAATACTTCACCAGCCTTTCAGAAGATATTTTTGAAAGCCATCAATATCAACCAGAAGACCTCAATTATCACTTAGATATTGAATCTATGGTCTTGAGTGTAGAAACAATTACCCCCCTGGGTCTCATCCTCAATGAGTTGATTGTAAACGTTTTAAAACACGCATTTGACTCTATGACTTCTGATACAAACATGATTGTAACGTTCAAGAAAGCGCAGGACCACTTGATCCTTTCCGTTGCAGATAATGGGAAGGGAATGGATGGAAATGTACGCGATGGGAGCTTCGGAATCTCACTAATGCGTGCATTAAGCAAAAAAATAGGTGGTGAACTCAATTATTCGAGCGCCAGCCAAACAGGAACGGTTGCCACCCTTTTAATCAAGCGATTTGAATTACTAGCCAATTAGAATGAAGGACACCAAAATCTTTATCGTTGAAGACGAACCCCTGATTGCTATGACTATATCCACGGCATTGAAAAAATCAGGGTTCCTGATTCTGGGCGAACCTGCAACCAGTATTTCAGAGGCGAAAGAGGGCATAGCCAATATCAGACCTGACCTCGTTTTGATTGACATCAATTTGGAAGGAAGCGAAGACGGCGTGACACTCGCTCACGATTTGGAGGATAGAAATATCCCGTACATTTACATCACTTCTCAGACTGATCCCTTGACCTTGAATCGAGTAAAATCAACCAATCCACTAACCTATGTCGTTAAACCTTTCACCGAAACCGGATTGCGTACCAGCGTTGAAATCGCATGGCATAATCACGTAAAACTTCAAGCAGATGATTTAGTGTTTACTTCTGACAATGTCCAACACATCGTCAAGCAAATTGACGTGCTGTATTTAAAGGCTTTTGACAATTACTGCTACTTATTTACACAAGAAAAGAAACACCTTATTCCTAGGACGCTAAAAAGTATCTCTGAACAGCTCGACCCCCGTTTGTTTGTGCGTTGTCATCGCTCCTTCGTAGTGAATAAGAATAAAGTAATCTCCTTCAATGGCAACATGCTGACTATCGGTTCAGAATCCATTCCCGTGAGTCGATCCTACCGCAAGGGCGTAAAGGACTACCTCGCACGTTGAAAGTGCCATTCACTAAAAAATTCACTTCGCTCACTAAAACTCTCACCAACTCCTTTAATAGGTAAATACTTTGGTTATCCCAATAAGTTTGGCGGGTCGGATTTAAGCTTGTCGCCAAACCTTAACTGCGATAGTCATGAAAAACCTTACACTAACCACCTTCTTAATTCTGCTGTCCTTCACCTTCTTCGGGCAGCCTTATGTTACCACTTGGCAATCAGATCTAGTCCTCAACCCCTATGTTCCCGTCGATAATACAATCACGATCCTCACAGATTCACTATTAACTTATAATTACACGGTGGACTGGGGAGATGGGACTCAGGATACCAACATAACTGGCAACTTCACGCATGCATATTCGAGTGCAGGGACATATACCATCAGTATTACCGGAGTTTTTCCAAGGCTCGCAGTTCCATCTATCGATGGCAATAAGCTTCTATCTGTTGACCAATGGGGAGGCAATCAATGGACATCCATGGCAGAAATGTTCCGATCTTGCCCTAACTTAAACATTCTTGCAACGGACACGCCTGACCTGTCCGCATGTACTTCTATGGATTACATGTTTCAACACTGCAGCAATCTCGATTTTGACCCTGGTAATTGGGATGTTTCTAATATTGAAACCTTTCTTGGAACCTTCTTTGGATGCACGTTATTTGATGCTGATTTGTCTTCGTGGCAAACTTCCAATGCAACGGTCATGGCAGCAATGTTCACTAATGCAGAAAATTTCAACCAAGACATGAATAACTGGGATGTTTCTAACGTAGAATATACGTTGTTGATGTTCGCCGGGTGTTCTTCGCTAAATCAATCGTTCGAAGGTTGGGACATATCATCAGTGCAAGACATGAGCGATATGTTCTGGGATACAGCGATTTCTATTCCCAACTATGACCAAACTCTCTTGGCATGGGGAGATCCCAGTAATACAGTACAACCCAATGTCCATTTGGATTTTCCGGCGAACTATTGTCTAGGCGATGTTGCACGCCAAAACCTTATAAACAACTTTGGCTGGACCATTAATGACTATGGTCAAGATTGTTCAGTAAGCGGATGCATCGAAGAAACAGCCTGTAACTACGACATAACCGCTGCTTTAGATGATGGTTCCTGCGAATTCACGATTGATGCCTGTGGCGTATGCGGCGGAACAGCAACCGTGGCCGGATGTACAGATTCTGCCGCTTGTAATTTCGATCCAGCCGCAGATTGTGACGATGCCAGTTGTGACTACAGCTGTGGATTTATCTCTACTTGGCAGACCAACGCAAATAATGAAAGCATTACGATCCCAACCAATGGTGGAGGATACGATTACAGTGTAGACTGGGGTGATGGAACAATAACCACCGGCAACACAGGGGATGCAACACACTTCTATACCAATAGCGGGCAGCACACCATTAAAATCACCGGTGATTTCCCTCGCATCTATTTCTGGTTGCAGTCTGGTGCTTTTAAAATCCACGAAATCAACCAGTGGGGTACTATCCAATGGCAAACATTATCCTACGCCTTTGCGGGCTGCTATAATCTGGATGTTCTCGCTACAGATGCCCCTGATTTATCGATGGTTACAGAAGTCGATTACGCCTTCTACCAAACAAACATTCAAACGCCTGACCTATCGAATTGGAATGTCAGTAACGTGACTGACATGACGTATATGTTTGCTTCTTGCTCCAATTTCACCGGAAATATCAGCTCTTGGGATGTGAGTTCCCTAGAAAATGCATTTGGCATGTTTCAAGGAGCAATCTATTTCAACGGAGATCTATCTGCATGGGATCTGAGCTCGGTTATTAACCTGAGAGCTATGTTTAAAAACTGCTCCAGTTTCAATGCCGACATATCAGGTTGGGATGTAAGTTCAGTGACGGATATGAACGCCATGTTTGATGGAGCGAGCTCTTTCAATCAAGATCTGAACAACTGGGATGTAAGTTCAGTGACGGAAATGGGCTCCATGTTTGATGGAGCGATCTCGTTCAATCAAGATCTGAACAACTGGGATGTAAGTTCAGTGACGGATATGAACTACATGTTTAGTGATGCGAGCTCGTTCAATCAAGATCTCAATAACTGGAACGTTTCCTCTTTAGAAGGCATGTCGTTGATGTTCTATGGGGCAAGTAGCTTTCAAGGCGCCATTTACAATTGGGACATTAACTCTCTTACACTCGGAAACAACGTCTTCCTGAACTCTGGGATCATTCAGGAAAACTATGATCTTATTCTAACCCATTGGTCGCAACTTCCTGCGGTGCCAAACGGAATTAGTCTCGGCCAAGTACCTTCATTTTATTGTCAGGGGGCAAGTGGAAGGGATGTGCTCATCAACACCCATGGATGGAGCATCATTGACTTTGGAAACAATTGTCCTGGGTGCACCGACCCCGCTGCTTGCAATTACGATTCTGAAGCGGCCGTTGACGATGGGAGTTGCACATTTGTCACTGATGCTTGCGGTATCTGTGGAGGTACAGGTACCATTGCCGGATGCACAGATCCTGCCGCCTGTAACTACGATTCGTCTGCAGACTGCGACGATGCCAGTTGCGATTACGGCTGTGGATTCATTACCACTTGGCAAACCACAAGCGACAACGAAAGTATCACGATACCAACTTTTGGTGGAGGGTACGCTTATAGTGTAGACTGGGGAGATGGAACCATAACAACAGGTCATACAGGGAACGCCACTCATACATACGCAACCAGCGGCACACACACTATTAAGCTTGCCGGGGATTTCCCCCGCATCTTTTTCTTCTTGGCATCCAGTGCCTCGAAAATCTACGAGATCAACCAGTGGGGTAATATAGAATGGCAGTCATTTACATTGGCCTTTTTCAACTGCTCAAATCTTGATGTTCTCGCTACAGACGCCCCAGATTTATCAATGGTTTCGAAGATGAATGACGCGTTCACAGGCACAAATATTCAGTCCCCAGATTTATCAAATTGGGATGTGAGTTCGGTGACGGAAATGCTTAAAATGTTCAGTAATTGCACCAATTTCAACGGAAATATCAGCTCTTGGGATGTAAGCTCCGTTGAGGATGCTGCATATATGTTTGACGGAGCTACGAATTTCAATGGAGATATCTCTGCTTGGGACATGAGCTCGGCAATAAAATTACGCTCTATGTTCAACAACGCCACCAGTTTCAATGCCGATATATCCGGGTGGGACGTAAGTTCAGTAACGGATATGAACTTCATGTTCAAGGGAGCGACTTCATTTAATCAAGATCTCAATAACTGGGACGTTACCGCCGTAGAAGATATATTGGGCATGTTTTGGGGGGCAAGTAGCTTTCAGGGTGCTATTTACAATTGGAACATCTCCTCTCTTGCCTTCGCGAGTAACTTTCTTCGAGACTCCGGGATCATTCAGGAAAACTATGATCTGATTCTTATCAATTGGTCGCAACTTCCGGCCGTACCAAACGGAATTAATCTCGACCAAGTACCTTCATTCTACTGCCCAGGGGCAAGTGCAAGAGCAGAGCTTATCAACACTCATGGATGGAGCGTCATTGACTTTGGAATCAATTGTCCCGGGTGCACCGATCCAACGGCTTGTAACTACGATTCCGGAGCGGTCATTGATGATGGAAGTTGCTTATTTATTGTTGATGCCTGCGGAAACTGCGGCGGAACCAGCACTGCTCCTGGATGTACCGATGAAGATGCCCTGAACTACTGTGGATATGCAGACTGTGATGATGGCTCTTGTATCTACGGAGAAGACATCTGTGGAGAGTGTACGATATGGGATGACGTCTCAGGACAATGTATTGCAGATCCAAACTGTCAGGATTCTGGAACCTGCTTAGGTGACTTCAACGAAGACAACCTTATTAACGCAGCAGACCTACTCACCTTTTTAGGTGTGTTCGGCACCACATGTGCTGAGTAATAATTCTCTCTTTTGATTGAAGCCCTCGCATCTGCGAGGGCTTTTTATTTGCATTAACTTCAGAACCGATAAAACCAAGGGCTTTTCCGCCATGCTGTTCTACATGTTGTTGATTGACTCAATACTCTTCGACTTCAACGAGAAAAGTGCTGTTCTCGTCCTTTTCGGTGTGCAGTGTCTCCTTTTTGCTGTCTTATTCTGGCATATTGGAATCACTGAAAACAAACGTCACCCTAAATGGCTCGCAGCATTTATGCTACTGGGTGCCCTATATCTTGGTCCGTTCTTATTTGGATATGCCGGCTGGTATTCACGTGCACCATATCGCCATATCATGTTCTTCGTTCCGTTTAAACAGCTCTTTCTTATCGGACCGGTGTATTACTTCTTCGTCAAATCTCTATTGACTCCAAAGGTGAGCTTGAATAAAAAAGACCTGCTGCATTTCATTCCGGCGTTAGCCTATTTTGTTTACAGCTTCATAATATTCATTGTAGATAAGCTCATTTTAGATGAATTCTACTTTTATGCTGACGGAAAAGACAAAGACCTTTCAAATTGGTATCAAATCGCCGGATTCATATCCATGGTTTACTATCTCGTGCTCAGCTTGAGGTATTATACGCGATACCGAAAGCGATCATTGGAAGAGGTTAGCTTCGCAGATGAAATCGCATTCAAATGGGTCAAACATTTTGCATTGGCTTTTGGCGTGATCGTTTTTCTGAGAGTCCTATTCTTCATACTAAATCCAGAGTGGTGGAACTTTGGAAATAAGTTTTGGTATTACCTCTGCTTCTCCATCTCGCTTCACTACATTTCAATTGTGGGCTACACATACATGAAGCGTAGCTACATTCAACCCGTTATTGACGTTCCACTTGATCGTTCTCTTGAAGGCTCTTCTGAACAGGAAATGACTTCTTCAGAATGTCAGCTTCAAGAACAAGAGTCAGACCTATCTTCTTGGAAAGAGCGCATCTTAGACTTATTCAAGACAGATCAACTGCACACCAACCCAAGCCTAACTCTGACTGAACTAGCTCACGAATTGAATACAAATAGAAGTGTTGTCTCAAAGGTGATTAACCAGGAGTTCGAAATGAACTTTAACGACTTCATCAACAAACAGCGTGTATTTGCGGTCATTGACAAGTTCCAAAACGGGGAGCATAAAGAAAGCACACTGCTAGGCTTGGCCTATGAATGTGGTTTCAATTCTAAAACCACCTTTAACCGAGCATTTAAGAAGCATTTAGGCATGACTCCTCAACAGTATATTTACAAAAACCAACTTTAAACTTGGGTTCAAATCGTCATTTGAACCTCTTGTATCGATTGATTGGTCGAGGTTAGCCGAAAACAAATACGATGGTAAAGCACCTACTCCTCATTATTTTGAGTTGCTCCCTCATTCTCAACTCGAGAGCACAGACGGACCAAATAAACACGGCTCAAGCTATTCAAAACATCGTAGAACAATCTGTCAATGAAGACGACCCTGGCGCAGCCTTAGGTATCGTAAAAGACGGAGAGATTCTACACGAATTCTATTTCGGTAAAGCAAACCTTGACCACCACATTGATGTTGACGAGAATACTCGATTTAACATCGCCTCGAACTGCAAACAGTTCACAGCACTTTGCATACTCAAGTTAATGGAAGAGGGGCGGCTAAAGCTAGAAGAGGATTTCAGAACATACATTCCTGGTATGCTTGAAAACATCGAACAAACGATTACCATAAATCATCTGATTAGCCACACAAGTGGAATTCGAGATGTTTACGGCCTATATGCTTTGCACGGACAGTCTTGGTGGAAACTCTTCATAGACAACGACGATGCGATTGATATGCTGAAGTCTCAAAAAGACTTGAATTTCCTCCCTGGTGAGCAATTCCTCTACAGTAACTCGAACTACCTCATCTTGGCTGAAATCGTTGAAGTCATCACTGAAGAACGATTCAGTGACTACGCTAAAGCAATGTTTCAGGATTTGGGTATGGAGTCAACAGAATTCTTGCGGTACTACAGCCTCATCGTACCGAATAAGGCCAAAGCATACGGAGATTGGGGAAGTGGTTGGCGTGAATGCCCGGCTGTTGCCTCCGTGCATGGAGATGGGAGCTTATACACCACATTGCATGACCAATTAATTTGGGAACAAACCATCCAACAGAACAACGGGTCAAAATTGTCGAAAGACCTCATCAACTTAAGTCAATCAAACATCTATGAGAATCACGGTTTCGGCACCGTTTCTGGAATTGATCGTGGGGTCGATTACATCTACCATAACGGAGCTACGTGTGCTTACAATGCCAATTTCTTGCGTCTTCCTGAAGAAGGCATTTCCATTGTAGTAATGTCCAATGGTGCTCGCGCTACCGCGGAATACATTTCGTGGCAAGTGGCTGAATTGCTCGTTGATTTTGAGGAAAACGAAGTAATAGAATACCCTGCGAAACCTGCTGCCATTGAACGTCTGCGTAACAAAGAATCCGTCGTCGGAACCTATCAACATGAAGACGGAACCATCATTCGTATCACCCTGAAGAACGACACCCTCAGCCGTGAAATGTACCAACGAGACCCTATCGCACTCATTTCTGAAAAAGGTGGTTTGTTCGAATATTCGACCATCACAGACCTCATGCTGAATTTCGAAAATATTGGAGCGTCCAATCAACAATTCACCATTTACAAGGCCACTCAAGCTCCAAGCACTTACCATAAAATTCCAGATGTAGAGGAATCGAACTACAATCTAGCGGAAGTGGTAGGCGAATATTATAATGACGAAACAGACACTCAAATAATCATCAAACACATAGAAGAGGATCTTTTCGCCATCACCAAAAATGGAAAGGAACGAGAAGCGGTTATGATGAGTCCTGATCGGTTTAGAATGAACAATTACGTCATTACGACCACACGCAATGATCGAAATGAGGTCACCGGTCTATTGGCCACAAAAGAGAGAATCGTGAACGTCACATTTAAGAAACTCAGCCAATGATCTCAAAAAAAGCCCCGCAAATGCGAGGCTTTTTTTGTACCCGGAGTGGGAATCGAACCCACACTCCAAAGGAACACGAGTTTGAGTCGTGCGCGTCTACCAATTCCGCCATCCGGGCTTGGCCTAAGTGTTTAAGGTCTGCAAATTTATTAATTCTTCTTTGACCAACAAGCTAAAATTCAAGACGGCCAAATCGATACTGCTTTCGGAAGCGTGCGTAGATGAATAATTCACCTGATTCAGGAGATATATGAACCTTCGGTTTCAATACCGTTTCCTCCTTTTTACTCTTGAACATGGTCTCTCGAGTCATCGTCCCATCAAGTCCTACAGCAATCTTCGTGACCACGCTACTCTTCAGTGAATTCAAGGTCTTCGGTGAATTCTCAGGGTTCTGCTTAAGGTATTCTTCATTCGCCGGGTCGTCATTGAATAGAATGTAAATGCTATCCTGATCAGCGGTCAACGCATAGGAACTATACGGACCTTTATCATTCGATGAAATCTGCTCCTTCGCGATTCGATTCGTCCAATTTACTTTACCATCGGCAGCTACATCTACCAGAATAATGTCATTGTAGTGATAGTAGTTGATGATCTCTTGACGTCCGGTTGTAATATCACTGCGATAACGCGAAACAATGTAATACTGCTCGGCAACGAGGGTAGCGCCGCCATCCGGACGTCTCACCATGTGGTCGAAATAGAAGTCGTTCAATTCATCTCCACGGTCTGCTCGTCGGTCACTCATGAACTTCTTTAAGAAACTCGTTTCAAAAGGTTCAAGGCCTGAGGAAATCACCTTCTTTGTTTCTGCGCTAACGCGGAAAAAAAAACTACCAGCAATGGAAAAGTAGCGATCGTTACTGTAGAATCCTCCAATAGCGAGGTCTCCTTGATCATCGATGGCGAAGGTGGTTGCAGTGACCCATTTGTCGCCAAGATCCACCTCCAACTCCTTGACTTTATTCGCTACCGGATCAAAGCTAATCACGATGTATCGTTTCTCACTCAAACGACGTTCGTTCTGCGTGTTGTTTCGTTTGTCTGAAGCAATGCCCGACATCATGTGTAATTGGCCTTTGCTATCGAGCAAATACTGGTTAATCTCTAACAGTTCTGATCGGTATGGAAGCTCTAGTTCTTTCTTCCAAACGGTTTCTAAATCGAGATCTACCACTTTGAATGAGAAGCGCTCATTAGAACGTCGGTCAAGGGTGCTTTCGTTGTAAATGAACACCATGGAACTATCTTCACTGAGCTGAATACCGAATGTCTGGTTCTCGTTCCTTCTGTTTAAAGTAATCTGGCTCAGTAGCACCGGAAGATCCAAGGCTTGTCCTTCTTTGTTCATCCATGTACCGTACAGCGAGCGGATATCACTTCGTTTTTCAATGAATGAGGTGATAAGCAACAAGCGACCATCAACCATCATCAACTGATAAAAGCGTGTCTCTTCACCATCGATGGTTGGAAGGGTGAGTGAAGCGCTGCTCTTTAGCTTCATAGAAGCCTTGTCAAGCACTTCAATGCGATGTTCTGGCTCTTTACCTGTAATTCCCTTGTAAACGAAGAAGTCGTCGCCATGAGCCCCTAACATGCGGATGACATTCTCGCGACGTTGGATCTTGTATGAATCTGTCCATGTCACGGGTGATTTCTGCGCTAGCGCGGAAAGGTTAACAAGTACGACTAAAAGACAAATGATCTGCTTCATTCAATAACTACAAAAGGAATATGATGCATTCCGTTTTCATCGATAATGGTGCAATAATAATGCCCTAGCCCTAATTCTTGTTCCAATGAAAAACGCTCGCCTGTTGATCTACCGGATGCTGAATACACCAGAGCTCCCTTATGATCACGAATTGTCAACTCAAATTCGCCTAGGTGAATACCCAACAACGAGATGTTTCCTTGAGATGGGTTTGGGTAAAGGTGCAGCTCATATGTAGGGTCGCTCCCCGGGACGTAAACTCCACATTGTTGCGATAATAGAACGCTTTCATTCAAAGGAATGTTGTCAAACTCTTCCACACATCCATCTGGCCAACGCACCTCAACAAATTCAATACTCTGAGCATTTCCCACTCCTACGTGCAACACCTTTGAATGTGCACTGGCATAACTCCCTCCCCCAGTGAGTTCTGCAATGAATTCCCCTTCATCAGTATGAACGACCACTACTGCTCCAATGCCGTCGCGATTTACGGTATTCATATTGCCTTGCAACCTGACTTGAACCCAATTTGCTTGAGGGGTCTCGTTTAAGTAAATCCGCACACGATCATCGTACACAAATTCCTCCTGATATAAGTTGCTCAGCACGATATCTTGATCTCCGTCATTGTCTAAATCGCCGATGGCACAACCTCTACCAACACCCTCGTCATTCAAACTACTTTGGGCTGAGGCATTAGAGAAATACCCCGCACCATCATTCATGTAGAGCTGATTCTGATCAAACACCACATTCTCTAGCATGGGTATGGTTGGCATATGACCATTGACGACATACAAATCGGGATCACCATCACTTTCTACATCAACAAAGGCGCAACCCCATCCCGTATGGATCAAGCCATTTATAGGCTCATTTATCACACCTCTAACCAAAGATTGATCATCAAATGTGTCAAGGTTACTGACCATCAAGATATCTGGCCCCATATTCGTCACATATTGATCGAACACCCCATCGCCATTCACATCTGCTGAAGCAATACCCATTCCATACAAACCCTGATTTAACCCCAATAGCTCTGCTTCTTCGGCGACTGTTTCACCACTGGTTGAATACACCTTATTCGGCGAAATGAATTGCCCAAAATCATTAGCGATATAAAGTGACGGCTCAGGAACACCACTCTTCAAGTGCACATTGCTAAGGGCTAAAACGCAACCTTCATTATTCATTCCTAAGCTTGACGCAGATTCAATGAAATTTCCATAACCATCGCTGAGATAAAGAAGATCTTCATAGCACTCATGGCCAAAGCCGGTGATTTGCCCTGTTTCGGGGTCAATAATAAACTGGACATTATCGATATAACCTCCCACATGAATGTCTAGCCATCCGTCGCCATTAATATCAAGGAAGTTGGCAGTGAAGCTGTTAATTGGCTCATTGATCTCAAGGTCTACAGACACATCTGTGAAGGTGCCATCGCCATTGTTCTCCCAGAGCATGCACGGAGCCATGGCGTTTCCTGAAGTATAGCGACTCGTACTCAAGAAGATGTCTTGATCACCATCGTTGTCGTAGTCTGCCACCACAACGCCTGTTGTATTCGCTTCGGCGGTAGCCAAGATGCCCGCCTCTAACCCTAGCTCTTCGAATGTTCCATCTCCCAGATTGTGGTACAGGCGATCGCGGGTCAATCCACCGCAGATATAGATGTCTTGCCATTGATCATTATCGTAATCAAAAATGGCCACACCACCACCCATCAGCCCCATCGGAACAGCAACGTCATCAACACCTAACGCCAGTGCTTGCTCTGAGAAGGACTGTCCATAGAATTCCGCGCTAGCGAAAAGAAAAATGAAGAGTAGCGCACTTTTCATACACTGAAGGTACACTATCCCTCGCGCTTAAGTATGATTCTGAATGTCGTTCCTTTTCCAATCTCGGAACGCTTAACGAAGATTTTACCGTCGTGGTAATCTTCTACAATTCTCTTGGTCAGAGACAAGCCTAGCCCCCACCCTCGCTTCTTCGTGGTGAATCCAGGCTGAAATACCGTTTTGAACTGGCCCTTTGGCAACCCTTTACCAGTGTCAGTGATGTCTACGTAGATCATGGTAGCGTCTTCACCAATTTCAGCCTTCAAAGAACCAATGCCTTCCATGGCATCAACAGCGTTCTTGACGAGGTTCTCCAACACCCAACTAAAGAGCGGAACCGAGACCTTCACAGGGTAGTGATCGACCTGCTTCTCGATGGAGAATTCAACTTTTCTAGAAATTCGCGTTTTCAAATAATCAAATGACTTCTCAACGAGTTCACCGAGGTCTTCAGAAGTCGGTTCTGGCTTAGATCCGATTTTCGAGAATCGATCAGTAATCGTGTTTAGTCGATCAACGTCTTTGTTCATTTCAGCAATGGTAGCCGCGTCTACCCCTTGGGCTTCTAACAAGGCCATCCAAGCCATAAGAGAAGACATTGGGGTGCCCAGCTGATGGGCTGTTTCTTTGGCCATTCCCACCCAAACTTGATTCTGTTCGGCCTTTCGGAAAGTAGAGAAGATCAAATACGAAGTGAAAAGGAAGACCGCGATCAACACGAGCTGAACGACAGGGAAAAACCGCAGCTGACGAATAACCAAGGACTCTTCATAAAAGATGTAGTTCAATCCGCTTTCGGGAAGGTCAATGGCAATTGGTTCGTTCTGATCAGCCATAGAGGCCAACTTCTTCTGTAGTGCCTTCGGATCTTCGAGGGTTAAACTATCAATGCGCTCCGCTCGCAATACTTGGGTTTGAGAACTGTCTGTGAGGATTACTGGAACGCTGGCACTATTGATCACGGTTTCAGAGATAAAGCTGTTGATGAGATCTTGCATCACGCTCTTTAACTCTGAGAATCGATAGCTTTCATTGTAGACAATGGTATGACCTACGTCTTTCAGCAAAATCGGCTCATTTCGCTTGAGCATTTCGGCTCGTAACGAGTCTGTGTATGCTAGATTTCTCTGTTTCCCGGGTGGTAAATTAATGGCGTACAGAATTGAATCATTGCTGTCATAGATCAACACTGGAATCGTCTTGTTTGACCAGAGATACTCTGTGACGAAGGTGAGGTCCATGTCTGGAGGAGGGTCATTGATCAACCCGTATGCTTGAGCGAGGCGGTCTGCTTTATCTCGCTCTTCTTGTCGCAGAGATTCAAACAGATCTTGGGTATAGTTTACGAGTTCGGCCCGCTGTTGAATGGCTTCAGACCACAGTTGAACCTTCAGCTGCTCTTCTTGTCTGATCTTTTCCGCGATAGCGTTAGAATACCACAAAGTAATACCTACGATCACCAAAGCAGCAATCAAGAGGAAGAATTTCCAGCGTTGTTTATTGGAATAGAGGTTCACGGTCTTGCGATTCAAAAGCCTTAACGGCTAAGATAGGCAAGCAGTATGCAATAGGGCACAAAAAAAGGATCCTGCCATGAGGATCCTTCTTTCAACTTTTCAGTTTAAGACACAGCTTTTTCGATGAGTCAACCAAAACCTTCACAAATAGCTCGCTGCGTCACTTCCCCTTACGGGCATGATTTGGAATGGTTTCATTTGAATCAAAAAAAAGTGAAGAAACGGCCGTCAATACGGGATTAGATAGGCTTTGATACCTTGGCTAAATTGCTTCGAATCGCAGAAACAAGCTTGGAAGTATCGATTGGTTTCAATACGTGTTCATCCATGCCTGCAGCCTTCATGGCTTCCACTTCTTCCGGCAACGCCGAAGCGGTGAGTGCGATAATAGGAAGCTTTGAAATATTCTTCTTGTTAGATGATCGAATGGCTCGAGTGGCGTCCATACCATCCATTTTTGGCATCTGGATGTCCATCAACACTAAATCATAGTCACCATTTTCAGCCATCTCGACTGCCATGACTCCGTCAGTAGCGATGTCAAACATCACACGCCAACGCTTCAGAATCGCCCCAATCACAGCTTGATTCAGCTCGTTATCTTCCGCAATTAAGAATTTACAATCCGAGAACTCTCCTTGTTTCGCATCTTCTTCTTCAAGCAACAAATCTGGAGCGATGACTTCTTCAACTGGTAATGAAATCGAGAAGGTAGAACCAACGCCGGCCTCGCTGTTTAAGGTCACATGGCCGTTCATAAGCTCTACTAACCCCCGAGAAATCGATAGTCCTAATCCTGTGCCCCCGAATGTTCTTGTGGTGGCGTTTGAAGCCTGAGTATAGGCATCGAAAATGGAATGCTGTTTCTCAACTGGAATTCCAATCCCTGTGTCTATCACAGACAAATCTAGACGAGATTGGTTCATTGTGGCCTTGATGGTGATTGAACCGTTTGGCGTGAATTTGACCGCATTCGAAACGAGATTTGACATTACTTGCATCAGCCTCAAGTCATCAATCATCAAGTAATTAGGAAGGTCACTATCAAATGCTTCGATAATCTTCAGCTCTTTTCTGGCTCCCATTGCTTTCGCCATGTTCACTACCGCATCAAGAAAGGAATAAATTGAAACGGGGTTTTTATTGAGCTCGATCCTACCTTCGTTTAGTTTATTGAAATCGAGAATATCGTTCAATAGATCTAAGAGGTGTTTCGATGCTGACGCTACCATCTGGAGCTTTTCTACCTGGTCTCCTCGGGGGGCTTCTTTCATTAGCTCTCGATTCATCCCTATGATACCATTGAGGGGTGTTCGAATCTCATGTGACATCACAGAAAGAAAATCTGTCTTAACCCGGGAAGCCCTGGTTGCCTTGTCTCGAGCAATAATCAATTCTTCCGCTTGTTCTGAAAGTTGGTCATTCATTTGTGAGAGTCGTGAACGACTGAAAAGAACCCTAGCCATGATGAAAATCAGCAAAAGAATCAACGCAACGGCAAGAATAAGAATGGTGCGTTCAAAACTACTGCGTTCTTCTTCTTGCGCTAGTTTCGTTTGGAGCACTTCTCTTTCTGCAAGTCGCTGGGTTTCTTTCTTTTGAAGCTCATTGAGACGACGTGATCGTTCAATGGAACGAACAGATTTCAGGTTGATAAACGACGAGTATTCCTCCTGGAACTTTTCAGAAAACTCGTAAGCGCTTTTAAAGTCACCACTTTCTGCAAGCAGATTTGGAACATAAGGAATCAACTGCTCGTAAACATGACGGTCTTTGTCATATTCAACGGCTTCAAGTGCAAGCTCAATAGCCTTGTCGAGATTTCCCTTATCGTAGTTCAAACGAGAATAAAACAGCAGAATATTTGCCCGTCTGTACTCAGGATACTTTTCACCCACCCAGGAGGTCGTTTCAGCTCTTTCCGCATACTGCACAGCCTTGTCTTCCTCACCTCTAATCAGGTAGTAATCTGCTAAATCAAGCAAAGGATTCGCGGCATTAGGAGAATTATGCTCTTCAAAAAGCTCCACCGCTTGCTCAGTATGACTAATCCACGTCGTTGTATCCCCTTTTTCTCGAGCGATAATTCCGATGAAATGCCATGCCTTGGCGTAAATTTCTCTTTCGGCACCATTGTCTATCTCACCCACCTCATCTACTGCGCGTTGGAAAAACTCTTTTGCCGAATCAAAATCACCCATTCGGTGGTATAATATTCCAATTCTAAACTGATCATAGAATGCACTCTCACGGTACAATTCAGGAATGTCAAAGTTTAAAATTTCAATGCTCATCTCAACCGCCAAATCATATCTTCCAATAGAAGAGTAACCCTGAATAAGTGCTCTATCGATTGTCGTTAGAATAAGATTATAGTATGGTTGTGTCTTGACCTCTTGCGCTATGAATCGATCTCTGGCCTTTATGAGAAACTCTAGTGTGTCTCCTTCATATTGATAAGCGGTCATTCGGTATTGAATTCCACTCAACGATTTGGCCAAGTAGTTATCTGCATTTTCTCCTCCAGCATACGCCAACCAAAAATTGATGTCTTTTTTCAATTCTTCTCTTCTTTCAGCATAGAGCGCAGCACTTAAGTGCTGGCGAAATAGCTCGGCGAAAAGAATTGGATATTTGGTGTTTTGAACGTTGAGAGCCTGACTGGTCAACACCATGTTGGAGTCTGGCTGAGATGCTGCCTGTGAATGGAGTCTTTGAAGGAAGGTTTCAAATTCGAGAGAATCAGCAAACACCACTTCTTGCGCCTTTAGATTTGGTGAAACAAACGCTAAACCCAGCGCCAAAAGAATATAGCGTACAAAACCTCTCACACAATCACTTTTGTCTGTTACGCTCAAATTTAGTCAACTATTTCCTACGAGATTGTAGGAATTTTCCCTTGTTACCTTGTCCCCGGTGAATACTTTAAATGAAATCCTCTCGAAACTGAAACTATTTATCACTATTCCGTATAACAACGCGTAACTAAACCGACCCGAAACATTCGGTGATACGAAGTATGATGAATCCTGCCCTACGATTTCGCATGCTGCGATCTGCCTTTTTGATTGCGCTCTGCACCCTTTTCTCCACGAGCATTTTTGCTCAGTTCGACACACACTTTTGGATGCCCCCAATTTGGGATACCGGAGGTGGAACCCACAACAACCCTTCAGAGTTGTTCATTACTACCCCGTCACCAATACCTGTCGACGTTCACATTGAAACTGCTGACGGCATCACTTTTGTCTTGGATACCACGGTGGTCTCAGGCACACCGCTCCAAGTAGAGCTCACTCCAACATTGGGACAGCTAGATGTGGCGAATCAGGTGAATATCACCAATTCACTCATCGTAAATTCATCTCAAGCGATTCAATGTGTGCATAAGATTTCCGGTGTGCACAATCAAACCTTGGTGACCTTGAAAGGCCGCAATGGTCTAGGACAAGACTTCTGGGCAGGAAGTCAAGTTCGTAACATGAATGCCAATTACGATCCGGATGAATACCACTTCATCACCGTGATGGCCACCGAAGACAACACTACCATTGAGATTGAAACACCATTTGCCATGTATGCAGATGGCGGTGGCAATCTTCCCAATCCCATGACCATTACATTGGATGCGAAGGAATCATACCTCATCCGAGGACACAACCCCATCGAACACGTTTGTGGTTCACACATTACCTCTGACAAAGACATTGTTGCTATCTCTGGTTCTACACACACTAGAATCGCAGGTGGTGGTGCCGCTGATGGTGGCACCGATCAGCTGGTTCCTATAGAATTGATGTGGAAAGACTTCGTTGTTGTTAAAGGTGATAACGATGATCCATTTGACTACGCTACCATCGTTGCTACCGAAGACAACACAAACATCTATCTCGATGGAAACGCTACCGCTGTAGCCACCATTGATGCCGGTGAATATTATGACTACACCCTCACAGGAAATTTCGGTGACCCGCATTATCTAAGAACTGATAAGCGGGCTTACTGCTACCATATGACAGGAGCCTCGCAAGATGACGAGGTGGGAATGTCTGCGATACCACAAATGGATTGTACCGGTAGCCGATATATCGAGTTCTCACTCTTCGATGTGAATACAGTAAATCAAGTCATGAACCTCATCGTTCCACCTGAGGCAGAAGGAACGCTTCAAGTGAATGGCGTTGACTACCAAAGTGTACCTGGTGTAACATTTAATAACGTCCCCGGCTTCACAGATTGGACCTCTGTTTCGCTTCCGAATTCATCCTTGGCAACGAACAATATCATTACTTCTGAAGGCTTCTTCCACGCTGGTTTCATGACCGGTAACGGAGGTGCGACTGGAACCTATGGTTTCCTTTCAGGTTTTAACGACGCCTATGAATTCCAAGATCCAGTTACCGGACTTCCAAGTACGGTTTACACCGTTGACACGCTTTGTCCGGGTGAAACGATTGACCACTGTCTACTCGTCTACAGTTGTGCTGATGATCACAATATTATTAACGTAGAAGGGAACGATGGAAACGTCGTAGTCACACCTCCTTCGGAACCATTTGACACGTGTTTCAGTTACACAGCACCTTTCGACTATGCTGGCAATGATACGATTACATTCACAGTAGAAAACAGATTCGAATTTACAGGAACCATTGATATCGTATTTGTCGTGGTAAACCCAGACACGCCTATCAATGCAGGTGACGCTCAAGAAGTGTGTTCCGAAACTACGGGCACCCTTTCAGCAGTTGATCCAGATCCTATGGTGAGCGGAACTTGGACCGTTCTCCAAGGAGGATCTACCATTACAGACCCAAATTCACCATCAACAGGAGTCACCGATTTGCAACTTGGGAATAATGTCTTCCTGTGGTCGCAAGACTATGGTTGTCAAGTCAATCAATCCTTGACGCAGATAACGGTCTATGATGGCAATGCGCCCGATGCGGATGCCGGACCAGATGTTGAACTCTGTTCTGATGAGAACAACTATGTGATGCAAGCGAATGACCCTGGTGTCACCGCTACAGGTACTTGGGAAATCAACCAAGGAACGGCCACCATCTTTAACATCAATAGTGGCAATGCGACCGTGACTAACCTCGGAATAGGGGAGAATATCTTCCAATGGAACATTGACAATGGAGCTTGTCCGGGTGAAGCGACTGTAGACGACTTAAGCATCTTCGTGTTTGACGCGAACCATCCAGACGCTGATGCCGGTGAAGACCAGGAGTTCTGTTCTGGCGCCTTGAATGAGGCGACTATTTCAGCCAATGCTCCAATCTTCCCCGCTACCGCGGAATGGGCCTTGGTCTCAGGGGTAGGTACCATCGTAACTCCGAACGAAACGACAACCGTAGTAACCAATCTCGGGATCGGTGAAAACGTCTTCCAATGGAGCATCGACAACGGAGCATGTGGCACATACACTGACACTGTTACAATTACAATTTACGACTCTGGAGTAGTTAGTACCGATGCCGGCGCAGACACAGAATACTGTACTCCAACAACCTCTCATGACCTTGACGCAACTGAACCTTCAGGTCCTGGAACAGGTACTTGGACGGTGATTTCTGGTTCTGCAACCTTCTCTGATGTGAACGATGCTAATGCAACCGCAAGTAACCTTGGTGTAGGAGAAAACGTGCTTCAGTGGTCGATTGATAATGGCCCTTGTGCGTCAACAGGGCAATTTGATCAAGTAACAATCACTATTTATGATGATTCCACACCTGATGCAGACGCCGGCGAAGACCAGGAGTTATGCATCGACGTACTTGGTACTGTTACCCTCGATGCCGTGGGGGTTAATGACCCAGCTACAGGCTCTTGGGCGGTGACAGCTGGTGGGGCTTCGGTTACTGATTCCTCAGACCCGTCTTCAGAGGTTACTGGCTTGACCGTAGGCGAAAACACCTTCGAATGGACGGTGGATAACGGTTCTTGTGGTGCGCCAACGACAGATTCTGTTACCATCATAGTCTTTGACAATTCAATCGCACCTGCCGGTGCCGGAGAAGACGTAGGATTCTGTACTCCAATCAGCACATACATCATGCAAGCCACAGCAGTCGTTGGCCCCGCAAATGGCGTTTGGACATTGGAATCAGGAACAGGAACGATCTCTGATGTCAACGACCCCAATGCAGATATTTCAGGACTAGGTATTGGTGAAAACATCTTCCGTTGGACAGTTGAAAATGGTCCTTGTGTTGGCCCAGACAACTTCGACGAGATGATCATCTACATCTTCGATGAAAACCAACCAGCAGCCGATGCGGGAGATGATCAAGAATTCTGTTCTGACAACGTATTGCCTACAGTGACGAACCTCGAAGCAAACGCAGCCATATTCCCTGGTGAAGGCGCCTGGACGTTAATTCAAGGCTCAGGAAACATCTTAGACGTCAATGACCCAACGACCCAAGTCACCGCACTTGGAATTGGTGAAAACATCTTCGAATGGACGTTAGAAAACGGAGCATGTGATCCTTCTACCTCAAGTGATCAAGTGAGCATCTTCATCTACGATCAAAACCAAGCCGCAGCTGATGCCGGTGATGATCAAGATGTATGTAGTGACTTGCCTGAAACATCTCTTGATGGTAATTCAGTGACCTTCCCTGCGATTGGAACTTGGGTTTTGGTGAGCGGTGAAGGAGATATTACAGATCCAAATGATCCGAGCACCGAAGTGACCGGATTGGGTCTAGGAGAAAACGTATTCGAGTGGTCAATTGCTAACGGACCATGCACTCCAGCCTTAACCACGGATCAAATGACCATCACGGTCTATGAAGGAGCCCTTTCTCCTGCTGATGCCGGCGACGATCAAAACATTTGTTCTTCTGAACCAGGAGTGTTCCTAAACGGAAACACACCTATTTCTCCAGCAACTGGAGAATGGACCTTGGTAGCTGGAACCGGAAGCATTCTTGACGCAACGGATCCAAACTCCGAAGTGACTGGATTGAGCGTTGGAGTGAACACTTTCCAATGGGAGGTTTTCAACGGTGCTTGTTCAGGGTCTACCACAGATCAAGTAGACATTATCGTATTCGACACAGACATGCCTGCAGCAGAAGCTGGAGATGATCAAGAACTGTGTCTTCCGACAACAACAACCAACATGATAGCTACGGCTCCAACCTTCCCGGCAACGGGTACATGGGAGCTCGTATCTGGAAGCGGCTCAATCACTGATGACAGTGATCCAAACACGGAAATCACCGGCCTAGCTGTTGGTGAAAATGTATTCCGCTGGACCGTGACTAATGCGCCTTGTTCGCCAGCCACGACGATTGATCTAGTGTCAATTTTCATCTATGACAATACTCAAACTGTTGATGCGGGAGCAGATCAAGAATTCTGTAGCCCCGTGTCTTCAACAATTCTAGATGGGAATGCGCCAACCTTCCCGGCAACGGGTACATGGACACTCGTGAGTGGGTCTGGTAGTATTGTGAACCCAAGTAACCCGAATTCCCAGGTGACAGGACTTGGTCTTGGTGATAACGTCTTCGAATGGACGATTGCCAACGGACCTTGTGCCGGACAACCCCTAAGTGATCAGGTTACGATTACCATCTTCGATAACATGCAGGCGGATGCCGACGCTGGAGAAGACCAACAGATCTGTACGCCGGCCACCAGCACCACGCTTGAAAGTAATGATGCTGTATATCCAGCAAGCGGTCAATGGACTGTGGTCTCTGGTACAGCTACTATTACCGATCCTTCTGATCCAACGACAACTATAACAGATCTAATAGTAGGAACAGTTGTTCTTGAATGGACGATTAACAACGGCCCTTGTTCGCCTTCATCATCCAGCGATCAAGTGACCATCGAAGTGCTAGATAGTGGTGCCGCTTCAGCAGACGCGGGTCCTGATCAGGAACTCTGTCTCCCGATAGCTAGTGCTACTATGGCCGCGAACAGCGCAGTAGATCCTGCCATTGGGACATGGACACTTGTTTCAGGAGCTGGTAGTATCGTTGACCCGAACGATCCGAACACGACTATCAACGGTCTCGCTGTAGGAAATAACGTATTCGAATGGAGTATTGATAACGGAGACTGCGGTGGCGTTTCTACCGACACCGTTACCATTACTGTGTTCTCCAATAACTCACCAGACGCCAATGCCGGACAAGATCAGAACCTCTGTACACCCGAGACGACAACGATGCTCGAAGGTAACAGCCCGATCTTTCCAGCAACTGGAACCTGGACATTAGTTTCAGGTACAGGTAATATCACCGACCCTGCCGACCCAGGCTCTGAAGTAACCGGCTTGTCAATTGGAGAGAATGTCTTCGAATGGACTATTCTCAACGGTCCTTGTGGCAACGCTTCAACGTCTGACCAGGTTTCGATCTTTGTCTTTGATGGTGGTGCGCCACAGGCTAACGCCGGAATTGATCAGGAACTTTGTACACCAAACACCGCAACAGCGATGGACGCTGACCCGGCTGTTGATCCGGGTGAAGGAGCTTGGACACTCTTCTCAGGAACAGGAAGTATTGACGACGTCAATGATCCAGAAACGGCCATTACTGACCTCGCCGTTGGTGAAAACATCTTCGTCTGGACGCTAGACTACTCAACATGTGGTGTTCAGCAAGACTCAATTACGATTACGGTGTTCGATAGCACCCTTCCTCCGGCAAATGCTGGTGACGATCAGGAATTGTGCACACCAACAGAAAGCACAATACTTGACGGAAACGCCGTGAATGCTCCTGCAGAAGGAACATGGACATTGATCAGCGGTTCTGGTCAAATTGACGACCCGAACGACCCGAACACTTCAGTCAGCAACTTGACCATTGGCGAAAACATCTTCGTTTGGTCTGTCTACAACGGAAACTGCAGCCCGATTGAAGACCGCACAGATACAGTAAGTGTATTCGTATTTGACTCAACATTACTTGTGGCAAACGCAGGTGATGATCAAGAACTTTGTACACCAAACACCTCTACAACGCTTGAAGGAAGCGAGATTATCTTCCCTGCCCAAGGAACCTGGACGCTGATTAGCGGAGGCGGTGATATTATCAACGCGAACGACCCAAACACTGCAGTTGACAACCTTCCAGTAGGTGAAAACATCTTCGAATGGACCGTCGACAACGGCTCTTGTCCTGATGGAATTACAACTGACCAAGTCAGCATCTTCGTCTTTGATGAGACACAAGCAGATGCCGATGCTGGTCCAGATCAGTCATTGTGTACTCCTGTGCCTTCGATCAACCTTGACGCGAACGCAGTGGTCTTCCCAGCAGAAGGTACTTGGACATTGGTTCAAGGCGCCGGAACGATTGCCGACATCAACGACCCGAACACCGTGGTAACTGATCTTGCGGTAGGTGAGAATATCTTCAGTTGGGAGATTTCAAATGGCCCATGTGCTGCGCCTACGATTGACTACGTGAGCATCTTCATCTTCAACCAATTCAACCCTGACGCTGATGCAGGAGAAGATCAAGAGCTGTGTTCACCAGACTTTAGCACAACACTAGAAGGCAACAGTCCGCAATTCCCAGCTGGCGGAACTTGGACACTCTTCGCAGGTGCTGGTACGATTGATAGTCCGAATAACCCGAACACCTTGGTTGCTGACCTTGAAATCGGCGAGAATATCTTCGTTTGGACGGTTGACAATGGCCCTTGTGCCAACGGTATTACTTCTGATACTGTGAGCGTGTTTGTCTTTGACGCTAACGCGGAATTGGCTGATGCCGGAGCAGATCAAGAGGAGCTATGTACACCAGGAATGACAACAAACCTTGATGGTAACACGTCTCAATTCCCAGGTTCTGGTACATGGACATTAGTGAGCGGAAGCGGAACGATTGTCGATCCTAGCGATCCATCTACTGAAGTTCAAGACTTGGCTGTAGGTGAAAACGTATTTGAATGGACCATCTACAACGGTCCGTGTGCGCAAAGCGGATCAAGTGACCTCGTGAGTATTTTCGTCTTTGACGAAAACCAAGCAGATGCTGAGGCTGGACCTGACCAACAACTTTGTACTCCACAGATTAGTACGACCATGGCCGCCAATGATGTAACGTTCCCGGCAGAAGGTACATGGACGCTATTCCAAGGATCAGGAACGATTGTGGATGAGAACGATCCGAACACCATCATTACTGACCTTGCGCCAGGAACAAACATCTTCGTTTGGACGATCTCCAACGGTCCGTGTGCGAATGCATTGACTACGGATACGGTGATCATTTCTCTCTTCGAGTTTGATGCCGAAGATGCCGTCGCTGGGCCAGATCAAGAATTCTGTCTGCCAATCACATCAACTACACTCGATGCTCAAGAACTACTTGGAGCAGCTACAGGAATGTGGACGGTGGTTCAAGGAAACGCGACCTTCGATGACCCTACGCTGTATAACACTGGAGTTACTGACCTCGGGGTAGGCGAGAACATCCTTGAATGGACAGTAGATAACGGCCCTTGTGGTTCTACTTCTGACCTCGTTTCAATTTTCATCTTCGATCCAGAAGCAGAAGAAGCGAATGCGGGTGAAGATCAGTTCTTCTGTACTCCAATCAGCACGACGACTCTTGAAGGAAACGTGCCAGATGCTCCAGGAGTAGGAACTTGGGAACTCGTTTCTGGAATGGGAACCATCGAAAACCCGAACGATCCGAACACCGCACTTAGTGGTCTGACCATCGGTGAAAACATCTTCTCATGGACTATTTACAATGGCCCGTGTGAAGATCCAACAACTGACCTGGTTTCAATCTTCATCTACGATGAAAACATGCCAGAAGCAGATGCCGGAGACGACATCGAACTCTGTTTGCCGGTTTCAACAACAACACTTGACGCGGAAGCAGCCATTTTCCCTGCCTTCGGAACATGGGAATTGATTACCGGAAACGGAACTATTGGCGACGTGAACGATCCAAACACGATTGTAAGCGGACTCGAACTTGGAATCAACACCTTCGTTTGGACCATCAACAACCTTCCATGTCCTGGAGGAATCTCTAGCGATACGGTAACGGTATTTGTCTTCGAAGAAGGAATTGAAGCAGCTTTCGCTGGTGATGATCAGTTCTACTGTTCACCTACGAGTACAGCAGTGCTTCAAGCTGATGAACTCACGGAACCGAACACTGGTACCTGGGAGTTGATTACTGGTGACGGTGTCATCGGTGATCCATTTAGCCCAACTACTCCAGTAAGCGCACTCACTGTAGGTGAAAACATCTTCGCTTGGACCGTTTACAACGGACCATGTGATCTTGCCCTAAGCAGCGACACGGTTTCGATATTCATCTATGATGAAAACCAACCGCCAGCAGATGCCGGTGAAGATCAAGAGCTATGTCTCCCAACGAATTCAACTTTCTTGGAGGCCAACAACCCAATCTTCCCAGCTACAGGATTCTGGAACTTGGTAGAAGGAAGCGCCAACATCGTGGATCCATTCGATCCAGAAACGATGGTGACCGACCTTGGTTTAGGAGTGAATACCTTCGAGTGGACCATAGACAATGGGCCATGTGAAGACGCTATTACAGTTGATTCAATTACCATTCTGGTCTTCTCAGAAGATGCTGCAGTAGCAGACGCTGGAGACGACATTGAAATCTGTACACCTGAAAGCCAGGTAACACTTGGAGCGACTGAACCTGAAATCCCAACGACGGGAAGTTGGGAAGTGATCCAAGGTGATGGAAGTGTTTCTGACGTGAACGATCCGAACGCTGTTTACAGCGGATTGACGGTTGGAGAACACATCCTTCAGTGGACGATTTACAACGGTCCTTGTTTGAATACCAATACCTTCGATTTTGTAACAATCCACGTGTACGACGCTACTTCTCCTTTGGCCGAAGCAGGCGATGATCAAGAACTTTGTTCACCAGAAGAAACAGCACCGCTAGATGCAGCACCACCGATCTTCCCTGCTGAAGGAACGTGGTCTGTGATTCAAGGAGCGGGTTCGATTAGCGACGTGAATGATCCGCTTGCTACCATCTCTGGATTAGAGATTGGCGTAACGGTACTGAGCTGGTCTGTAAATAATGGTCCTTGTGGTGGAGAATCAATTGACACCGTGACAATCACTGTGTTTGATCCGGACTCACCTGATGCAGATGCTGGTCCTGACCAGAACTTCTGTACCCCGTTTGGTGGAGCTACACTCGAAGGAAACTTCCCTGCAGAACCAGCCTTCGGTACATGGACACTGATTTCCGGCGAAGCCGAGATTACAAACGCATCATTGCCTAGCACCACGGTATTCGACCTTGGCCTAGGTGAGAATGTGTTCGTGTGGGAACTCTACAACGGCCCGTGTGCGAATGGAATCACAACCGATACGGTATCGATCTTCATCAATGATCTGAGCGTAGCACAGGCAGATGCGGGCCCTGACCAGAGTTTCTGTGGTCTTCAAGATGAAATTCAGATGCAGGGTAGTGAGACCATTGGTAATACTGCCGCTGGTGAATGGGCGGTGATTGCTGGTGAGGGAATCTTCGAAAATGAAACCAACGAGTTCAGCTACGTTGTCAACGTTCCAGTAGGTGTCAATACTTATGTATGGACCGTAGACAACGGTGAATGTGGAACGTCTTCTGACACCGTGAACGTCATCATATACGACCCAGACATACCTTCCGCATTTGCCGGCGGGGACGTCGAGATTTGTGAAGATGACTTCATTCCATTCCAACTAAATGCCTCAGAAGCGCCATTCCCTGCAGAGGGTGAATGGACGATTCTGAACGGACCAATCGAACTCGACTCGAATACCGACCCAATAGCCGGGGTTCTTGACCTCGGAACCATTGACGGACCGTTCGAAGATGTATTCAGTTCGATCCTATGGACAGTTGATAATGGTGTGTGTGGAACGACCTCAGACACCTTGAATCTCACATTGATTGATTGTTTGACAATCGAAGTGCCTGATGCCTTCTCACCAAACAGTGATGGTATCAATGACTTCTTCGAGATTCCGAACCTCTACAAGTACCCGAACAACTCGATCAAGATTTTCAACCGTTGGGGAGCCTTGGTATATGAAGCTTCACCATACCAGAATGACTGGGATGGACGCTCAGACCACCCTGCTACCGTCGGTGACGAACTACCGGTTGGTACTTATTACTACATCCTAGATCTGGGGGTTGACCACCTCGAAGTAGTGACAGGATATATCTTCCTTAAACGATGAACATGACTATGAAAGCCTTGAAATACACCCTCGTATTTACCATTGCCGCATTCTCGTTCGGGAAGGTGTCGGCACAGCAAGATCCGATGTACACCCAGTACATGTACAACATGTTGGTAGTGAATCCTGCCTATGCGGGAAGCGCTGATCTCTTGACCATGAACGCCATGTATCGTGATCAGTGGGTTGACTTTGATGGAGCACCAAGAACTCAAACCTTCTCTATGCATTCGCCGCTCAAGCGTGAAAGTATCAGTGTGGGAGGTAGTGTTATCAATGACTCTCACGGAGTGATGCGTCAAACAATGGTCTTTGGAGACATCAGCTACCGCATCTTCTTCGACAAGAGTAAACTCGCCTTTGGATTAAAGGCAGGAATCAACTTGTTACAGGCCAATCTTCAAGATTTGAACCCTGTGACCGACGGTGACCCGGCCTTTCAAGAAAACATCAACAACAAACCACTGCCCAACTTCGGCGCAGGGGTCATGTGGTATACTGACCGAACCTATGTGGGGGTCAGTGTGCCGAAGTTATTGGCGAATAAACTGATCGATGGGAGCCTTCCTGATTTCAATGCCAATACGGAGAGGCAACACCTCTTCTTGATTGCTGGAACCGTCATTGAAATCAACAACTACGTGCAGTTCAAGCCTTCGGGAGCCTTGCGCGTTGTGAACGGAGCTCCGCCATCATTTGATGCAACGGCAAACTTCTTGTTGTATGAACGACTGTGGATCGGTGCGATGTACCGTTTCCAGGAATCAACGGGAATGTTGTTCCAATATGAAGTAAACAACCGACTGCGTGTCGGGTACTCGTATGATTACTCTCTGACAGACATTGGGAACTATTCATCTGGGTCTCATGAGATCATGCTCGGTCTTGACCTCGGTAAAAACGCCGGTGCGGATGTTTCTCCGCGATTCTTTTAATTGCTATTCAGTTATTGGCATCTATCTATGAAGATCTTCAAATACATACCTATCCTCATGATCCTCGGACTGGCAGCTGTTCCGCTCCATTCGCATGCTCAGAAGTTCAAGCTGAAGCTAGCGGAGGAGAGTCACAACGCCTTCAACTTCCGCAAGGCAGCTGAGATCTATGAAGACATCATCGAAAAGAACCCTGATGACGCCTCTTCAACTCGCCGCGCGGGAGAGTGTCGTATGCGCATCAATGATTTCGACTTGGCGGTGCAACACTATCGCACGCTTGACAGCCTGAAGGAGAGCACTCCCGAAGACCTCTTGAACTATGCCTATGTTCTGAAGGTAACCCAGCAGTATGACGCTGCGGTAGTTGTCTATGAATACTACATGGCCGACAACGAAGACGAATACCTCGTTGGCTACACCGATGTGGATTGGGCCAATCGTATTGTTCGAGACAGTTCACGTTTCGAATTGACAGAGATGTCGATTAACAGTGCACAAAGTGATTTTGCACCCGCTTTCGCGGAAGAAGGAATCGTTTTTTCCAGCGCCCGGAAGCAAGGGAAAGGAAAACGTAACATCTACTCATGGACGGATCAGAGTTACTTGAATCTCTACGAAGCTAAGATCGATGCAGATTCCACCTTAATGGATCCGAAGGTGATGAAGAATAAGGCGAATAGTCGTTTCCACGAGGGGGCAATCACTTATGATCTTCAACAGAAAATCATCTACTTCACACGAAACAACTACCTGAAAGGGAAACAAGACGATGACGGCGGACGATTGAACCTTGGTATCTACTACGCTAGCTATGCTGATGGCAAGATCAAGAAGCTCAAACCTTTCCCTTTCAATGACCCAACCTACTCTGTAGGACACCCCGTGATTTCTCCGGATGGTAAGGCGATGTACTTCGTCAGCGACCAACCAGGAGGTCAAGGAGGGACTGATATTTATGTCTCTTACCGAAACCTAGACTTCTGGTCTGAGCCCGAAAACTTGGGTCCAAAAGTCAATACCCCAGGAAATGAAATGTTCCCGTTCATTGACGAACAAGGAACCTTCTACTTCGCCTCTGATTGGCACCCTGGTTTAGGTGGGCTCGACTTGTTCTATACAGAGCTCGACAAAGAAAGCGCACCAGTGAAGAACTTCGGTTACCCGATTAACAGCAGCTATGACGACTTTGGATTGATCACTTACCCTGATGGATTAAGAGGTTACCTCTCAAGTAATCGTCCGGGAGGTACTGGTGATGATGACATTTATGCCTTCAAAATCAATCCTGCGACCATGGTGCAGATCAGCGGACGTCTGCTCGATCAAGCCACCGGAAATCCGATTCCGAATGGAACCATTCTATTGAAAGATCAATTCAACCAGGAAGTTCTTGAGGTGGTTGCAAATACTGACGCAGAAGGACGTTATCAATTCGACGTTCCGTTCGATGAAACCTATACGATTATGGGGGTCAAGAACGGTTACTTCCAAGCGGAGAAGAAAGTCAATAGTAGTGACAAATCTGGGTTCCTTGATAGAGTTGATCTAGAGCTGACCGCCTATGATTACGCCGCAGAAGGACGAGTTCTATACAGCGACACAGGTATGCCTGCAGTTGGCGCTACCGTGACCTTGACAACTATCGAAGGTGAGGTGCTTCAGCAAATGTTGGCTGAAGAAGATGGAAGCTACTTCTTCGGTCTAGACCCAGAAACGCAATACATGATTGAAGCGACCAAGGCTGGATATCCACCTCAGAGTATCGAAGTAGACACTCGAGGAAAGCCTGCGACCGTGATTCATTCAGACCTCCGTCTCTTTAAGTATGAAGAGGGAACCGTAGTACGACTTGATAATATCTACTACGACTACAACAAGTCTGAAATTCGTGACGATGCGCGTCGTGACCTTGACCGGTTGGTTCAGATCATGAACGAAAATCCGAAGATGAAAATTGAGCTGAGTTCCCATACAGATGCGCGCGGGACGGACAGCTATAACCTTCGTCTATCAGACCGCAGGGCAAAGGCTGCAGTGAATTACCTCGTATCGAAAGGAATTGACAAAAATCGATTGACAGCCAAGGGCTACGGTGAAACGAAACTGCTCAACGATTGCGGAAACGACGTGGAGTGCACAGAACGTGAACATCAATTGAACCGACGAACAGAGTTCAAGATCCTTGACATTTAATACTGCTTGCTCACACTAAGGTGAAAAAAAAGGACGCTTTGAGAGAGGCGTCCTTTTTTTGCTTAGTGATGTAATTCATAGTTTTTACTCTTCCGTAGGGAGAGAGAAGGCACCATAACCTTCGGTAGAGATTGTATGATTCATGTCTCTTTTGATCTCTACAACTTCCATATGCGTTTCGTTGCCGTCTTCATCGACGACATCCATTTCCATAATCATTCCTTGAGGGTAGCCCTCAGGGAGTGCATTTTCTTGTTTCTTCTTGTCTTGCGAAGACATTGCCATCAATCCTTTGTAGATCTGTAGATCGTCTTCTTCGTTCACCCAGCAGTTGCCAGATGACTCTTCACTTTCGAAAACATATTCATGACAAGTGTAACCAAGAATTGTTTTCGTGCGACCCGTTTTTTTAAACTCACCCATGTCATATGACTCATCATCTTCTTCAGCAGTTGCATATGCCGCCGGATCATAATCCATAGACATCGCAAGCTTCTGGCCTTCCATATCAGTCAAAATGATCATTTGGTTGCGCGCCACATCAAAGATCATAGTAGAGTTGACGTCTTCCATCTTCGTCTTCATTGCGAACTCTCCGTTCTCGTCATTGACGAACATGGTAGAACGTACGGTCTGAGTCTCCTTCTTGTCAGTGATCGTCATATCCATTTTAACCATGTGGTCAAATGAATAACTCTCTTCCATATCGACCTTACTGAAAAAGCCGCCGAATCCGTCTGAAGTCTCATCTGAATAAGCTTTCTCATTTGAATCCGATGAATCTGAGTCATCGTTCTTCTTATTTGATTTGTCTTTCTTCTTAAACAGACCTTCGATGGCGTCAAGGCTCTTGTCGATCCCTTGATCTACCTTTTGGTCGATGCGGTTATTGGTTTTGTTTTTAGCACTCTCTTTTGAGCGGTCAACGACTTGAGATTCCGCGTTTAGCGAAAGAAGAAAAACAAGACAAATTGAGAACAGCGTGTGTAGGATAGCTTTCATGAGGTTGGTATTTAGAGCGAAGGTATATTCAACGTTTGAACTCCCCTCGCTTCATTGAGGAGTTGGTCACATCGAATGAGTAATTGGTCAACTTAACCCGCAAACAGTTGTAAAAGGCTGTCTTTTCGGCTTCGGGAAACGGGAACTTGAGCTTCGTTCTCCATGACGAGATAGCCACCGCTGCCTTTGACATAGCGCGAAACGTAGTTTAAATTCACAATGTGCGAATGGTGTACACGGAAGAATCCGTGACCACTGAGCATCTCTTCAATTTCTTTCAATGTGCGAGAAACGAGAATATTCTTGCGCTGCTTGAAAAAAACCATCGTATAATTCGACTGTGATTCACAATGCATGATTTCATCCGGTGAGACAAAATCGAGTCCTTCAGATGAAGGAAGTGCAATCTTATTGAACCCGCTGTTTTCCAGTCGATTGAAAAGGATATCAAGCTGAGCGTTAGAAAGGCGCGCTGAACCCAATTCCTGAAAACGGGTTACAGCGCGCTTAAGGTCATCGCTACTCACAGGTTTCAAGAGATAATCTATGGCACTGTATTGAAAAGCGCGCAAGGCGAACTCGTCATAAGCCGTCGTGAAGATGACTCCAAACCTCGGATCATCAATCGATTGCAAGAGTTCGAATCCATTTAGACGAGGCATTTCGATATCTAAGAATAAGATCTCCGCATCGCTATTGACCAGTGCATCTCTCCCTTCGATTGGGTCATTGTATACTCCGATGATTTCGATGTCTGGGACATGGCGAGACATTTCATACTCCAGCGTTGCAGAGCAGTGTTTTTCATCGTCGATAATAATTGCTTTCATTACAAGTAATCAGTTGATAGGTATAAGCATTTTAATTCTAGTTCCGGCGGGAGAGCCATCTTCATGGTATAAGTCTTCTATAGAGAGTTGACGTTCTGTTTCGCTTCCGCCTTCCATACGTAATAGGCGGTTTCGTGTGATATCCATCCCCATGCTTTTCTCTCGGGAAACGGTTTTAGAACGCATTTCAGCCGCTTTCACACGGCCAATTCCATCGTCTTCAATAATGCACACTAGGTGATCTCCTTCAATGGAGATGTCAACCAATAATCGTCCGGCTGACTTCTTGTGCAGCAGGCCGTGCCAGATGGCATTCTCAACGAATGGCTGGATAATCATGGGGGGTACCTCAATGAACTCAGTCTGCACACCTTGAGCAACTTGAAGATCAAACTCAAATTGCTGATCAAAGCGCAGTGACTCCAGGTCAACGTAGAGGTCGAGCGCTTCCAGTTCTCCTGAAAGTGGAATCAATTCTGATTTGCTGTTCGTCAAAATCAGACGAATCAAGCGGCTGAACTTCGTGAGATAGTCGCTTGCTTGATCGGTTTCTTTATTGATAATGAAGAACTTGATGCTATTCAAACAATTGAATAGGAAGTGCGGGTTCATCTGTGCTCTTAGAGCAGACATCTCTACTTCTACAAGCCTTTGTTGGTATCGTGCACGTACTCGTTCTTCTTTCTTCACACGGCGCAATCGAGCGGTGTAAATAATGTAGCTGAGGAACACGATCATCAAAAATACCAGAACTGCGAACCATGAGGTTCTGTAGTAAGGAAGTTTGACGTCGATTTGAATCAGGTATGGGGTTTCCATCATCTCCCCTCGCTCGTTGGAAGCATTTACTTCGAGTGACATTCCCCCTTCCGGAAAGCTGTAAAAACTCAACGTAGGGTCAGCGAGATAGCTCCACGGTTCATCAGGGCTTTGACGGAAGTAATATTGGTAACTCTCGGGCTTTACAAATCCGATGGCTTGGAAGGTCAAATCAACACGAGAATCATAATCTACCTCCAGACTTACAAAGTCAGCTCCGGGCTGTTTCAAACCATCGATTACACACTCGGCAACAATCAGTTTCTCCGGCGTAGGCTGGGGATTTAGATCGTCAGGGTGGAAGTAACAGATTCCTAGTCCTGCACCTACAACGATTTCCCCCGATGAGAGCGCTGTGATTTCCTTTCGTATCAAGTCTGTAGCGACCAGCCCATCGAGCGCATTGTATACAGATAGCGGGTCTTCTTTACTGATGTCAAGACTGAACATTCCTGCGGCTGTCAATCCCCAAACTCGACCTTCAGTGTCGACTTCCATTTCAGCTACGCGCATATTCGGGAGTCCATCCTTGCGGCTATATCGCGTCAATTCGTTGGTAACAACATTGTAGGTATAGAGTCCTTTCTCCATAGCCCCAAAAACCACCAAATCTTCTGTGACCACAAGTGACTCAAGGTTGAGGGCTCCTAATTGTTTGTACTCCTCTGATATTTCACTTAGATGGGTGATTACACCATCTCGAAACCGGTAAACACCTTTACTAGCACCAATCCACACATCCCCATTGTTCGCGATGTCTAATTCGTAGACTAAATTATTCAAGCCGTCAATCCTGATGGTATCAATAGTATAATGCTCATAGATCTCCGTTTGAGTGTGATACACCCCGACGATATTATCATCAGTTCCGAACCAACAATCATTTCCAGAAGTCATGAGTGTATTTACACTTGGCGGCATTCCTGTCAAATTCAAATCGCCATATAGATCTACCACTGGAAAAGCGTTGTCTGTGAGGAGGTCAATCTCATATAGTCGTCCACGATATTGCGTGAAGACATGTCCATCTCTCGTTGCTCGGATGGTGTTACCCGAGATTCCTTTGTCTACAATCTCATCATATCCGGTAATTCCTAGGATCTCTTTTGTTTCAGCATCTAGTACATAGAAGCCATTACTCGAAGTAGATGTTACAATCCATTTATCACCCACGTTTTGTACCTGTTGATAGGCAAAGAGCCGAGGATTTACAGAACCTTCCATCCATCCGATATACTTGTACTTCATTTGATACACGTACGGGCTTCTTAAGCTCAACCCTTCAGCCATGGCTATCCAAATCAATCCGCGAGAATCAATCAATAGGTCTCTCGAGCTGATATGGAAGATGGAATTCGCTCGAGAAGCATCGTGCTTGTAAAAAGCAAATGTGGAATCTACCATATTCAATAATCCGAACCCTTTATCTGCTGTATTGACCCAATAATTACCTTCACCATCAGCGGTGAATTTTCTGATGGCGTTTCGGTTAGAGTCACGTTGATTATTTGGGTCATAAGTCAGTTCCGAATTAAACTCTCTTGTATCAGGATTGAAAGAGACGATTCCGCTTCCCCATGTAGCAATCCATATGTGGTCGCCAATCCACTCCATTTGCTGATAGTAATTCCTGCGCCTAGTGTATCTCACGGGGTCTTCAATTATCTCTACCTCTCTAGATTGGAGATCAAGCAGCATGAAGTCTCTACCTGTAGCCCAAATTTTGTCTGGGTCTGATTTATCTCGAAGCAGAGCCGTGCACTTAGGAACATCCGCAAACACCGGAGTCTGTTCCATTGTCTGCGTCGATAGCAAAGTCAATCCACCCAAGTAAGGCGACTGTTGTTGATAGGCAATTAGGAACTCATCGCCGTCTAACGGAAGAATATCATGTACGTACCTGAAGGCGAATTCAGATCTTTCCTCTGTTAATATGAATTCCTGAAACAGCTCAGTCGCCGGATCATAAAGACAGATTCCACCTCGTTTTGTGCCTACCAACATTCGGTTATCCGGAAGTACGTGGATAATCGTTATATAATTTCCGACCACAGCACCTTGACCATCATCCTTTAGAAATTGTCTGAAATTTATTCCATCAAATCGGTTCAATCCTTCTTCGGTTCCAATCCAAATAAAGCCTGTGCTATCCTCAGCCAAACATGTGGTATTCGATGAAGTGAGTCCGCTTTCGAAAGTGTAATTCACAAACGACCCGTCGAGTTGCTGCGCAAGCAACCCCCAGGAAACAAGAGTGAACACTACCGTCAGTACAGACCATTTCATGTTCGAATATACCACTTGCCTTGGCTCCTTATAATCGCCATTGAGTAGTTGGTGTATTCCAACGTGTAACTTGCACCGCTCTGAAGCCTGCATCCAGCCTGTGTTTCGGAAGATGGTGTGGTTTTCTCCAGTTTTTGCTCTGATCCAAAAAACCGTTCCCTTGGATATTTTGACCGTTTACTGGAAAATCGAACCGCTCCCAAACCCGAGAATCTTGAGCGTACTTCCAACGTATCTTGAAATAAGCTATTGAGGCCTAGTTGTTTTCGAAATATTGAATTTAATACCTCTGTGTCATGAAGAAATACGATCATCAAATGGAAATGTCTGGCGTACAAAAGATCTGGATCTTCAGTGACCTATGATCAGCGTCAGATTCTATCCTAACTCTCTCCAAAAAAGCCTGCGATTGTGGGCTTTTTTCGTTTTTAGAACGTGGCGCGTATCTGCACACTTCCCACATGTACTGCAGGTGTATCGGCGGCTGTTCTACCGTTGTAAAGCAAGTTGAGCTGCAACGTTCGAGAAATTGACCGTTGTATGCTCATTTGCCATGTCGCATTTCGCCCGGGTTGAAGCCCTTCCAAAAGCTCAAACGCCAACGTATTATTCGCCGTTCCATCAAACGCGATGTCTAGCCAGTTGAATCGGGCTTCGAACAACCCTTTTCCCGGATCTGAGAATCGCGCTGCTAAGCCAATGTCAGCGATGCGGCTACTTTCGCCAGCACCTTCTTGTTCGTTTACTTTTTCAACCCACCGTCCATTCAAAGTAACTCGGAAGGTATTTGACGGTTGCCATTGTAATTCGGGAGATGCAGAGGTGTAATCAATCATGTAGTTCCTGCCCGTAAGGAAATCAGAACTGGTTGATTTCGTTCCCTCCTTCAACGTGACAATCAAGGTGAATTCACTCAAGATGCTCTTTCGAATCTTCACCTCATTGAACTCTTCACTTCTGGTCTCAAACCCGTTCGCTAACAATGCCTTATTTCCAAGATCTTGGTAGGTGTATTCCAGGCCGAAATTCGGATTAGACCGGTCGAATGAAAGGGTGTTTCGAAGGGATGAGCCAAGACTGATGAGGCTTGTATCAGCGAGTCCGCGTTCCAGCGGGTTTAGGCGTTCCCACCCCTCTCCATCAGTCGTTTTACGATCAAGGCGAATGGATGCCGCATTGCTAAATCGAGAGATGAATTTCTTCGTGCCTGTTTCATTCGCCCATGCGCGAGCGGGTTGGAATTGTGCGTTGGCGGTGAATTGATTGGTGAATGTTCGCAGGTATTCATCCGAAGGAACAAATGTTCGGATATAATTCGCTTCGTAGGCGAAGTTGGCAATCTCGAATTCGTTCAGGTCACGAATGCCGTCGCCGTTGTAATCAACCCAGATGTAGTTTCCTTGACCGGCGGGAACTTCGATGTAAATGAATTGACGCGCCTGTTCCAGACCTGAACCTGTTTGGTAGAAAACCTGTCCGCTCAAGATATTATTGAAGAAGCTTCCCGCTCCCTCCAAACGTCCTAACAAGGTTTCTTCTGGTTGGTTCGTTGTCAAGGCAGAATCAACAATCGAAAGACGTCGTTGGCTAACGTTCCAGCTGATTCTCCGTTGTTTCTTTGATGTCCATCCGCCTTCGACACCGTAGGCTTCAGCTTGGGTAGCCAAAACAAGATCGCTGCTGAGAGGCAATCGATCAGTACGTTCGCTGTAGAATAATTTCCAATTGAACGCTTGTTCTTCGAGGCTTCCCAACCACCCTTGCCATTCGTGAAAACGATAGGAGTTAAGCGCCAAACTATCGCCCACAAAAAAGCGGTTCCACTCAAAGTCATCAATGTACCCGATTCGGACCAGACCCACTGGTATGGCTAGATCAGTTTTCTGTCTCAGGTAATTTGTTTCTCGCAAACCATCGCTTTGCGTAGCGCTACCTTGCCAGTTCAGCTTTCGACCCTTTTCGGCATAACGGATGAACGAACTTCCGCGATAGCCGGTAAAGCCTGATCCTGATTGAAAAGTAGAAGCTTCAACGCTCACATTATAGATGCTTGAATTGTTTATCTGAACGGCCACACCCCCTACGTGTTGATCGCTAGACAGCACTAGGTCACGCACATTCCAGTCACGATCAAATTCAACGGAACGAAAACGCTCAATTTCACTGAAATTCTCTGAGATATACTCATGAAATACCCGAACCCCCCATTTTGCCTTCGATTCTTTATTCCGTGATAGCGAACGTTGAATGCGCCAATCAGTGAAGATTCCTAAACCATTATTGTCTGCAGCATCTAAGGTGGAGAAGGTATTGTCGTCGCGAGAAGTAATCGCGGCCTCGACATAAAGTTGATGGTCCTCACTCCACGTAATTTTACCCCCTCCTGTAATCATCTGGCGTTTCTTCGGACTGACTAATTGTCGAACTGGAGCATGGTCACCACTTCGAAGAATGACGTTGTCGACCGTATCAGGCGCCACCCATCGATAGACCCGTCCATTCGCTCCAAAACCGTCTTCGATATAGTCTCCATTGCCTGCGCCAACCAAGCTGAAAACCGCACGATACAGGGCCGTTTCTGAATTGTTGCTCAAGACCAACACGCTATCATATCCGAGGGTGTCGATAAGTGCATATAGCACTTGATCATCGGTAAATCCTACGCTGTCAATAGCGCTGTTGACGGCTGAAAGTACATCGTCACCCACATTGCTGAGCAAGGTTCGATCGTCCGCATCCAAGTCTTGTTGTAGCGGCTGGTTTTTGCTGTCTTGTTCTGCCAATGCATGCACAAACCAAGAGTACTTTCCTTGCTCTCCTTTAATCTCACCCTGTAACAAGGAGCGGGCATAGTTTCGATCAGCATATTGAAACTCTATCACAATTCTTCGATCCTTAGTGATGAGGTTCTTCGGGGTGAAAGTGACTTCAGCGGTGTTGTAGTCAATCGTGTAGTCAAAGGCCTGTCCGCGTTGGAGTAATTTACCATCAATGAAAACACGTTCCGTTCCTGCCATAATAATGATAAACCGTTCATTTTCAGCACCAATCAAACGATAGGGTCCTTGGTTCCCTTCCACACCTTGGATAATATTTCGGGCGAACTTTCCCTTGCTAATGGCTGCGCTAGCTGAAGCTTCGTAGGTACCTATTGAATCGCTCCACTCATAACTGGCTGTTCCCCCGCGCGCACGTTTCTGATACCTCAAAAAATGGTCTTCACGCTCAGTGATCTGAAAGTCTCCCGCCGTGATTAAGGTCTGATCATCAAATACCTGAATGTAAACCTGATCAAAGTCTTGCAGCTGCTTCGTATTCCCATCAGGTTGGATTGGAATGTTATCGTCTGTGATACTGGCCAAAACACTGAAGCGCTCGGTTATCTTTCCGCTTAATTGGAGATTCAAGTTGCTGTTGACAGCCAAGTCTTGACTATTTCCGAAACTGATGCCACGTGCGATGGAACCCGCCTTGACCAAATCTCCTTGCTCGTAACTCGTCTGCGGAAGGAGGTCATTCTGAAAAACAAAAGGCTGGTAATCATCTGAATCACCGCTTCGAATCAAGGTAGAATCCTTCTTTGCGTAGCTGATTTGTCTACGCAGGGCAATGGTGCTGTACTCAACTATTATTGAATCTATTGGAGGTGGATTCAGTCGTAAATAGCCGGTCTTTGGATTGTACGAATACGACTGTGCGCTGTCACTTAAATGAAGGGTTGATGGGAGCACCAGAAGGGAGTCTAAAAGCAGACTATCTGTCATAGGCGGGATTACGCTTCGGCGCAAGCCAGCATCATCCTGTCCGAACACAAATAAGGGACAGATAAAGAGAAATATGAGGATCGTTCTGGTCAACAATGTCCAAATCTAACGTTCTGCCCAGAGTTCAACGTATACAGAACGTAAGATCAATCGATATCAACGGTGAGTCCTACCAGCAGAATATGCTCTGAAAGCGGGTCATTCGCGAGGATTTCTTCCTGGTACAGATAACCTATAGTAAGGTCAAATTTCTTGTTCAACTTCCGTTCAACGCTGGCGACGAAACGCCAATCAGACCAATAGAAACCTTCGGTGCGCTGCGACTGGAAAAACTCGAGGGAGAGCGCTCCGCGCGTTTTCTTGATGATCTTCCGCTTCACTTTTAACTTGTAACGGAAACCTTCGCGTAGATCAGGAATTCCTTCACTCGCGGCCACACCATTTCGCCCCGCTTGATAGCGAATACGGAAGCTCGCTTCTGGTTTACCAAAGTCGTATTTGTAGTTCACATCAATGCTCACACGCTGGCGGATTTCAAACAGGTTCTGACCATTTTGGCGGTGACCGATACGATAAGTCACCGTGGTGTTCAGCCCTTTCATGATCTTGTATCGCAGACCAAAATCTCCGATGACCGCATTGTAACGCGTCATGCCTTGATCAAGACGAGCCTGAACCTCAGCGCGGAGGTCGAGGTCCTTAATAATCTTGTATTTGGTGTCCATACCTATCCAGGCCCCACCATCGGTGTATTGCGCCTGGCCTGCCAAAGCAAGCAAACAAAATAAAAGGAGGAGATTAATTCTCATCGTAGATCCAAATCTCTCCTAGGTCAATTTCTTCTCTTCGCTCTGTAATCTCTACTTCACGAATGATCGGCATGCGGTTTTGATCAACTCCAACCTGGCCCGTCGTGTCTCCACTGTACACGTAAATGGTGTAGTTACCTCGGCGTAAAAATTGGAATTCAAATTGACCGTCATAGCTTGTCAACACACGCTCATCTGGAGATAGGTTGTCTCCGAAAATGACGAATACATCTTCATCAGCTGCGGGGTATGTTGCCACTACTGAACCAGGGTTGCTTAGCACGACACGAACCTCTTTCATGATCGTTCCTTTGATCGACGCGCCGCCGCCTTCACCCGGTTGTTTCTCGCATGACACTAGAAAAATGCCCGCACATAGCAGAAATAATGCTGTTCTCATAAGGTTCTCATTCCCTTCAAAAGTACGCTTTTGGCTAACTTTGGCCTCTATATGACTCCAGAAAGTATCGATAAACGAGGAAGCCAGCGCGGTTGGATCGAGGTGATCTGCGGCTCGATGTTCTCTGGAAAGACCGAAGAGCTCATCCGTAGAATGCGTCGTGCGCAGTTTGCTCGTCAGAACGTTGAGATTTTCAAACCTATGGTAGACGTTCGTTACAGCGACACCGAAGTGGTTTCGCATGATAAGAAAGCGATCCCCTCTACCCCTGTCCCTCACAGTTCACAATTGTTATTGATGGGGTCTGGCGTTGATGTCATTGGCATCGACGAAGCTCAATTCTTCGATGACGGTTTGCCTGAGGTCTGCGGCCAACTAGCCAACCAAGGCATCCGTGTGATTTGCGCCGGTCTTGATCTTGACTTTTTGGGTCGTCCTTTTGGCCCTATGCCTGAATTGCTCGCTAGCGCGGAATTCGTCACGAAAGTGCATGCAATCTGCATTAAGACAGGAGATTTAGCCCACCATTCATTCCGACTAAATCAAGATAACAGCCTCGTGGCTTTAGGCGAAAAAGACCTTTATGTTCCGCTATCGCGGGAAGCGTTCCAGCGCGCTATGAAGGATCCGTCGTACATTACTGAAGAAGATCTTGCTGCTATCCGCAGCGTGCTCGAAAAAGAAGAACCGGAACCAACCGAAGATGCTCAACCTGACGAATTTGCTTGAATCGCTTCCAACTGTTGAAGTGGTAGGTGCCTCTCCTGAGGGCTTCAAGCACTTTTCGATTGACACCCGTGTTCTCACTGATCCGAAAAGAGCGTGTTTCATTGCCTTGACCGGACCAAATCACGATGGACATCAATTCATCACTCAGGCATTTGAACTGGGGGTGCGGCATTTTCTTGTCCATACTGTTGAAGAGAAATACATATCTGAAGCCACGTTTTACGTAGTTCCAGACACCCGCAAAGCGCTTCAGCAGATTGCTGGTGAACACCGTAAGAGTTTCTCGAACCCGGTTATTGGCATTACGGGAAGCAATGGTAAAACCATTGTAAAAGAGTGGCTGAATCATCTGTTAATGGATGAGTTTCAAATTGTACGATCACCTAAGAGCTACAACAGCCAGATTGGGGTCGCTTTGAGCCTTTTAAACATCTCTCCGCTTCACGAATTGGCCATTATCGAAGCCGGTATTTCGATGCCTAATGAGATGGTGCGTTTAGAAGAAATGATTGCTCCCGACATGGCTGTTTTCACTCATTTGGGTTCCGCCCACTTGGAAAATTTTGAAGACCAAAAAGCACTTGCGCTCGAAAAAGCGCAGCTCTTCAAGAACGCACAAATCGCGGTCTACTGCAATGACGAGGAAGAGGTTGCTGCAGCTCTAAACAAGGTCGGCTTCAAGGGTCAACGTATTACTTGGGGAAGACAGAAGGGGGACATAATCCTTTCAGAAATCCGTCAAATAGGGGCGGGAGCTGAGTTGAGAATTCGATTTGAAGGAAAAAGCTATGTTACTTCCATCATTGATAGTAGTGAAGCGTTCATCAGTAATGCCATGACTGCCTTGACAGCCGCTTCATGCTTTACAAAGGAGTTTGACCGAGTGATTGAGGAATCATCCAAACTCAGCACTTTGAACATGCGTTTAGAGCGCCTTGATGGTTGGGGAGGCTCAAAGATCATTAGCGATGTCTATTCGAATGACCTTCCTTCTTTGCGCATTGCGCTTGATGAGCTCTCAAAAATGAAAGCAAGTCAACGTGTTGTTGTGTTGAGCGAAATTCTTCAATCTGGGCTAAGTCAAGAAGAGCTATATGCTGTTGTCAACGAACAATTAGTGATTCATAACATAGACCTACTTATTACGGTGGGTTCATCTATTTCCAAGCTTGCTTTCGACGTAAAGACGGAAGCACATCACAACACCGATAGCGTGATTGTATCGTTAGATCAACTTGATTTAAATGACGCTGCGATTCTATTAAAAGGCGCTCGATCCTTTGGTTTTGAGCGCATTACGAACGAACTGCAACAACGAGCACACGAGTCTATTTTGTTGGTCGACCTGCGCAACCTCACCGAAAACCTGAATTTCTATCGATCAAGGCTAGACAATCAGACGCAAATTATGGTCATGATCAAGGCCTTCGGCTATGGTACAGGTGGTGTTGAGATTGCTGAATTGCTCGAATACAACCGGGTAGATTGCCTAGGCGTTGCTTACGTGAATGAAGCGATTGATTTGCGGAACAAAGGAATTGGTCTACCCATCTTTGTGTTGAACCCTGACATTGCTTCCTTCTCGCAGATGATCGACCACCGCATCGAACCGGAGATTTACAGCATGCGCCAACTGACCGCTTTAGTTCAGGAGTTAAAGCGCAAAGGTCACGATGGGAACTACCCTATTCACTTGAAGATCGACACGGGAATGCATCGTTTAGGCTTTGTGCAGTCCGAGATTCCAAGGTTAATCGAATTCCTCAATGAACAAAAGGAAATAAAAGTCAAAGGCGCTCTAAGTCATTTAGCTGCTGCTGATGACCCGACTCATGACGAATTTACAAGAGGTCAAATTGATCAGTTTAAGCACACTGCAAAGCAGATTTCCGAAGGCGTGGGATATGACTTTACACGTCACATTTGCAATACAGCAGGCCTCATGAGATTCCCAGAAGCGCACTTTGAAATGGTGCGGTTAGGCATCGGATTGTATGGTGTGAGTTCTTGTGATGAAGATCAAGGGAAACTTGAACAAGTTGGCACCTTAAAGAGTAAAATTTCTCAATTGCATCACATCCAAGCAGGCGAAAGCGTAGGCTACACCCGATCTGGAGTCTCAGATCAACCAAGAACCATCGCCACTATACCTATTGGCTATGCAGATGGCTATCGCCGATCACTCAGCAACGGAGCAGGCGTCATCTTGGTGAATGGTCATCGAGCTAAGGTCGTGGGCAAAGTGTGCATGGATATGGTCATGATAGACGTTACAGGATTGCAAGTTGAAGAAGGAGATGAAGTGACCATTTTCGGAAGTAATCCTACCCTCAAAGAACTCGCTGCTGCGGCAGACACCATCCCATATGAGATTATATCAGGGATTTCACAGCGCGTGAAGCGCATTTACCTCTCGTGATTTGTCCACTTATGGACCTGAGCCAGTAAATTTTTACCCTTTGCATTAACATCAGCCTTTTGATTTAAGATGAAACTCAATGAGGGATTAGCCATTCTTCATTGTATTATCGTAGCCCAAAGTATTCGAAACCAAACCTGTAATGATGAAGAATATCTACATTCTAGCATTAGCAACCTTCTTCGCTCTCGGAGCAACAGCTCAAAGTGAGGCCCCATTTATTGATGGAGAGCTGCTTGTGCAAGTGGTTGACAACAACAAAGTTGACCAGTTAACCAATGATCTAAGAGAGGTACAAGGTGTATCTACTCAACTCGAAGCACTAGAGCTTTTGAGTAATCACATGCACATCTGGAAATTCACATTTGATGCGGATGCGATCAGCACACGTGACATGCGTATTGCTTTCGATCGTCACCCTCTTGTGAGCATTGTGCAATACAACCACTACGTTCAACTTCGTGAAGTACCAAACGACACGAACTATGGAAACCAGTGGCACCACAACGACCCACAGGATAACGACATCGACACCGAAGAAGCATGGGATATCACCACAGGTGGTACGACTGCTTTTGGTGATGAGATCGTTGTATGTGTGATCGAAGGTGGAAACTTGAACCACGAAGACCTGGAAGCTAACAAGTGGTTCAACGATCAGGAGATTCCTGACAACGGCATTGATGATGACGGCAACGGATACGTTGATGATTACGATGGTTGGAACGTTGGTAGCGACGATGACAGCGGTGTATTTAACGGAGGTCATGGTACTCAGGTAATGGGTATGATCGGCGCCAAAGGAGACAACGACCAAGGTGTAGCAGGAGCAAACTGGGATGTGAAAATCATGTCTGTCGCTGGTGAAAATATCTTCAACGAAGCTTCAGTAATTGAAGCGTATGACTACCCATTGGAAATGCGCAAGCTGTACAACAACACTGGTGGTGCTCAAGGAGCATTCGTTGTTGCTACAAACGCATCTTGGGGTATTGATAACGGAGACCCGAACGACATTCCACTCTGGTGTAACTTCTACGATACGCTTGGTACTTACGGTATCTTGAACTGTGGAGCTACAGCAAACAACAACGTAAATATCGACGTGGTTGGAGATATCCCTACCGCTTGCGCTAGTGATTACATGATCTCTGTTACGGCGACAAACAGCAGCGACGTTCGAACCTTCTCAGCATATGGAGCAACAACGATTGACCTCGGTGCACCAGGAGAAAGCGTTTGGACTACTCAAGGTAGCAACGCTTATGGAGCTACTTCTGGAACAAGCTTCGCATCGCCATTGACTGCTGGTGCTATTGCGTTGATTTACTCGACGCCTTGTCCTTCTTTCATGGCCCTTGTTCAGGGTGACCCACATGCAGGAGCTGACTACGTTCGCCAAGTGCTTTTCGAAGGTACTGATGCTGTAGCTAACCTGGCAGACGAATGTGTGACCGGCGGACGTCTAAACGTAAACAACTCAATCAACCTCATCCTGAACTCTTGTAGTGATAGCGAGTGTTTGACTCCATTCAGTGTAGCTATGACTCAAAGTGGTGAAGACTACACCATTACTTGGGGAGAAACAGCAGCGATGATTTCATTCGGTGTTCGTTACCGCGAAACAGGGGCGGATGAGTGGACTGAAGTAATGGATCTAACAGATTCTTCATACACGCTTTCGAACCTTCTATGGTGTACTGAATACGAAGTAGAAGTGATGGCCACATGTGAAGAAGGAGACAGTGATTGGAGTAACACCTTGGTATTCACAACAGACGGTTGTTGTGAGAACCCAGCGATTGAGTCCATCACAGTAACTGGGATTTCTGAAACCGGAGCGACCATCTCTTGGGAATCAATCCTAGCGGCAGACTTCTACAACGTGACGATCACTCCTGCAGGTGGTGGAGAGGCTCTTGAATTCCCTGCAGTGAACAACTCACTTCTTGTTTCTGACCTTGATACGTGTACAGTATACGAAGTGACGATCGCTACTGAATGTGGTGAAGAACTACTCGACCCAACGGATGCGATTACATTCAACACCGTTGGATGTGGTGCTTGTGCAGATCTTGATTTCTGTATTCCTGATGGAAACACTGGTGAAGAGTGGATTGAGAACTTCGAATTTAACACGCTTTCAAACAACTCTGGAGCAAACGAAGGTTACGCAGACTACACTGAAAACCCAGCGTTGAGCACTACAGTTGACCCGGGTGCTACTTACCCTATGACCCTAACCCCTGGATTCGAAGGTTTTGCATACACGGAATACTTCCTAGTATGGCTAGACATGAACCAAGACGGTGAATTCGAAGATAACGAGATTATCTATGATCCAGGTGCGGGAACAACTGAGGAAATCACTACCAATGTGAACGTGCCAGCCACTGCTACTCCAGGTTCAAGCCGTCTTCGTGTGGCGATGAAGTATGTTGGTGGTTTCGGTGACCCTGAACTTCCAACACCATGTGAAGAGGTTGAGTATGGTGAATTCGAAGATTACTGTATCGAAGTAACAGACAACATCATCAGCGTAGAGGAAACAGGGCGTGTGAACTGGAATCTTTACCCTAACCCGGCAACGGACGTGTTGAACATCACTGTTCCTTCAGGAGCATACAATCTTGAAGTCGTTGAATTGACGGGTCGTATTCTTGAGTCAACAATGATCCAAGGAAACGCGGTTGTGAATACTTCTGACTACGCTTCAGGAATCTACATCGTTCGTTTGATTCAAGACGGACAAATACTTGGGATGGAAAAAGTGATCATCAAGTAATCACTTCCTTACATATTTGATGAGAAGTCCTGCAAATGCGGGACTTTTCTTAATGGATTAATATTCTTGCGTTCCTTTTAACAGTTCATAAAGACTTCCTTCGCTTATCCCTCGGTATCTTTGGGTTATGAGAATGATCATCTTCGCCTTCTTGGCGCTCCTAAGCGTTTCCGCGCTAGCGACAGATGTACCTGGAGGAAACGTATCAGGAACATGGACCGCTGATAACAACCCATACATCGTTCAAGGAGACATCCGCATTCCCGAAGGAGAAACGCTCTTAATTGAGCCCGGAGTTGAAGTGCAATTTGCAGGCGCCTACATTCTTCGCGTTGTAGGAAACTTGCATGCAAACGGAGCTGTGGAAGATTCGATCACCTTCACCTCAAGCACAGGAAACAACTTGTGGAGAGGCCTGCGCGTAGATTCATTGGCGGCGAGCTCAGATACCGTTCGCATCCATCACTGCCGAATTACCAATATGCAGCAGGGTAAACTGATCTTCGTATTTAGCGGGAAATTCATCTTTGAAGACAACCACGTATTCAACAACGTAGGGCACTTCGCTGGATGCATGTATACAACGGCTTCCGCTTCAGGTATCATTCGCCGTAATCGCTTTGCGTACAACGCCACCTCTCTCCAAAGTGATGGTGGAGCCATGTATGTTTGGGATGCGTCGCCGCTCATTGAAGGCAATGTTTTCATTGGTAATTCCGCCACTTATTCTGGTGGAGCCATTTCTGTCTGGAGGAATGACCAGTGGACCAGCCCGATCATTCGAGGTAACCATTTTGAAGCGAATACAGCGCAGTCAGGAGCCGCCATTGTGCTGCACAGTAATACCACGCCCATCATCGAGAATAATGTCTTTTTGAATAACGAGACGTCTTATGACGGGGGTGCGATTTGGCAAGGATATGTTCTCGCTGATACCGTGCGTTATTCTGGAACCCTCTTCCAAGGAAATCACAGTAATCAGAAGGGTGGCGCCATCCGCATTATCGAGTCGAAGGTGAAGTTTGACGGTGACGTATTCGTTGACAACAGTACGAGCAACTTTAGTGGTGGAGCGATTCACGCCAATGATGAGGCAACGATTGATTTTCGCAATGTCCGCTTTACTGAGAACTACAGCAGCAGCGCTGGTGGTGTGAAGGCTGAATCAAGCTGTGTGTTGAAATTCGACGACTGTGTCTTTGACAAGAATGACGCAGGAGCCTCGGGTGCGGCTTTTGGCTTCAGTTCATACGTAGAAGCTACATTTAAGAACTGTCTCTTCGTGAACAATACCGCCAACTTAGGAGGTGTAGCGAACCTCACGCAGTTCAGTCACCCTCTCTTCATCAATTGCACTTTTGCGAATAACTCAGCAAACACCAATGCGGGTGCTTTCTACCTGTATTGGGATAGCGACCCTCAATTTGTCAATTGCATCTTTCACGGCAACGAGAGTACGGAAGGATTCAATTTTGTGGTTCAAGATTATATCTGGCATACCTGCGAACCGAGTTTCGACCACTGTTTGGTGCAAAGTGGCCAGGAATCTCTCGACCTAGGAACCAGTTCTCTTGGAGGCTGGAACGCTGTGGTAGAAGATGATCCGTTGTTTATTCTTCCTTCCGCTGGCGCGGGAAGCGGATACGACGGCTACAATGCAAATTGGAAGTTCCTGATCGAAGATTCACCCTGCATCGACGCTGGAAATTCAGATCACCCTGAACTTCCGATGTTCGACTTTGATGGGGAATCGCGTGTACAAGGAGACGCAGTTGATCTAGGAATCTTCGAAGGGGGTGAAGCCATTACACCTCCTGAAATCCAAAGCTTGACAGGACCTTCATTGATCTGTTTTCCTGATACTGCTCTCATTACAGTAGAAGTCGCTGGAACGGAGCCTTTCGCCTACCAGTGGTATTTCGGAGACCTTGCTTTAGTAGATGAAACAGAGGCAAGTTTATCTGTTGATTGGGGCATGGACAGCGGGGACTATTGGTGCGAAGTCAGCAACTTGGCAGGAACTGTTGCAAGTGGCGATTATGCGGTGACTACGAATGCTCAAATCCAGGTGTCTGAGGTGACTATCGTCGAACCGGCTTTATGCGATGGCGACGAAGCGTTAGTAGATATTGATATTTCAGGCGGGACTCCTGACTACCTTTTATGGATTGACGGAGCTGAGGCTTCGGTAGGGCTCAACGTGATCTCAACTGGACCACACGCATTGCTCATGGAAGACGCACTTGGGTGTCAGCAAGAATGGAATATCAACGTTGAAGGTCCTCCGGCGATCCACCTAGAGTTCGGAGAAATTATAGAGCCTACGTGCCAATTCTGCAGCGATGGTTTCATCTCATGGACGACCAACGGAACTCTTTTGGAGGTCAACGGAGAAGAACTTGAAGTTGCTGAGTTGATCGATCTGGCTCCAGGTACTTACACGTTCACCGTCTATAACGAGCTTAGTTGTTACTACGAAGAGGTCTTGACCTTAGAAGACGACGACGATAATTCAGAAATCGACCTCAACGGAGACGGCGAAGTGAATTCTGGAGACCTCCTCGAATTCATTGCCAACTACGGATGCAACGGATTTAACTGCGCAGGAGATCTCAATTTCGACGGTATCGTCAATGCGTTTGACTTGATCTTGTTCTTAGGGCTGTACTAGACGATTACTCCTTCACAACCCGCTGAAATCCAGCACCTAAAATCTCTATTAGGTACATTCCTGAAGCACGATTGCTCAGGTCAATGGCTGTGCTTCGTTGTACTATACCTTGATCTACTAGTCGTCCTGCGAGGTCTCGTACTTCATAGCTTTGTCCGAAGAGTTGAACTGGGGTGTTTAAGAAGAACTGTCCTGTACTTGGGTTCGGGAATACGGTGAATTGAAGCTTCTCAATTTCTGATACGCTCACGTTGTCATCAAGTAAGTTCACATTGTCGATCCACGTGTGGTTTCCGTAGCCTCCGATATTGGCGAAGGCTAGCTCAACACATGATTCTCCAGACAACATGCTCAAATCAACAGAATCTGTTCTCCATACGAGCTCACCACCAAGGTCATACCAGAACCATACGTAGCAGTCTTCAACAGTCAGGTCGTCTCCAAATTTCGAGTATACTGGTGTCCATTCTCCTGCATCAACACGATACCAGAGCTCTAGTCCGTCTTCATAATCTGCATATTTCACATGAGCTACATCAAAATGAATGAGCGGTGACGCTACGTCAGTAAAGTCCATTGCTGGCATCACCAAGAGATCAGCCAAGCCTTGCGTATCCACCCAGTAGTTCGGGAATTGAGCAACACCATTTGAGGCGTCATCGAGCTGCACTGCCGGTTCCCATGTTCCTAGTCCGCTGGTTTCTAGTTTCCAGTTCTCAGGAGGGAAGATCTCTCCATTAAAATCTTCTACCGCTGGCATTGGAACACCTTCACTAATGACCGTGATCATGTCTTCCCAGGTATAGCTTGCGCTATTGCCTTCTTCGTCTGTGACCATCAAGCTGACATCGTAAGTACCAGGAGTGTTCCACATAGCCATGGCATTGTAGCCTTCTGATCCAGATTCAACGGCTCCTTCAAACGTCCAATCATAGGAAGCTTCAGCACAGCGTAACACGCTGTTGTCTGTGAAGCGGATAGTATCTAGTGCACATTGCAGTGCCAAGTTCACCTCGAGCTTATTCGCCGTGAAACCAACTTGCAGCGCTGAAGGCGTGTAGAAATCGTTCTGGTGAACGCTTCGAGAGCCAGCGCAACGCACCTTTCCTTCGCAGTAGTTGGTTTGAAGGAAGACAACAGGCGTGCGTGCTGGAAGGTTATTTGCGTACAGCTCCCATGAATCCATCGTGTTGTCTTTGTAATACACTGAATGGTCTGAGCCGAGGTACAAACCTCCGTCCGTTCCTCGCTGGTGAGCGATGGCTGTGATGTACACATTGTTGATCACCTCGTCACCGATATCTTGCCAAGTGTCACCTGCATCCGATGATGAAAAGACCTTGTTTCCCGATTGACCACCCAGCAAAATAGCCCATAGTTGATCAGGGTTCTCCCCATCTACATCAATGTAAATAGCCTTGTTGCTGTTGTTGCCGTTTTCTATTGAGGTCATGCTCACATCTTCCCAATTCTCTCCGCCGTCAGAAGTCCGCCAGATCTTCCAGTTACTTCCGCTCTGTCTGTGGGTCACGTAGATACGATTCGGGTCGCGCGGTGCGACCTTCACGTGAATGATCTTGTCACCCCCGAAGTTGTTGAGCTCAGTCCAACCTGAACCTCCGTTGGTGCTCTTCCATAGTGATGACCCATTTGGTGAGTACATGATGTTGTAGCATCTCGGGTCCCATTCCATGTTACCGTATTCGCCCCACCAGTAGCTGGTGTTGGCTGCCTTGCTATTGTCAAATGGCAACCCGCTGATACGTTCAAAACGCTCTTCTGTATATTTAAACGCGCCACCATCGTGGTAACCAATGGTTGCGTCTCCCGGATTCACAAATCCTCGGAAGTTATCGCCGGCTAGCTCTGCCAGCCAGCCTCCTGATGTTTCGTCTTCAGCTCCCCAATAGTAAAGATCACCGTTGCGGATATGTGTTCCGTTATGGTAGGTACCCCCTACCATGACATCACCCTCTTTGATTCCTGATTGCCATCCCCAGAAGTCAGTACCGTGAATTCCGTACATGCGTGGTTCGAGGTTGTCTCCCTGGTCTGCGCTGTAGTAGAGTCCACCGTCCGAAGCGACCCACATGTCCACGCCGTTTTCTGTTGAGAAGAACTTGACATCGTGTACGTCGGCGTGGCTGTATCGCTCTGCGGTAAATTCGCCTGCCCAGGTCACCCAATGGGCATTCAATGACCAATTTGATCCGTAGTCTAGCGATCTCCACACGTTAATTCCTGCTCCGAAAAGACGTCCTTCTTGATCTGGAGAAACATCTAGGGCGAGGTCATAGTAGAATTGTCCTCCATCTCCGGTTCCGTCTTCGCTCCAGCCTAGAATATTTGGGTTGCTTCCTGCAGCCCAAGCTCCGCCAGGTCCGCTCCCGCAACATTGGAATTCAAAGTTTTCTCCTTGGTCTTGGCTTCGGTAGATTCCGAATAAACCGTTTCCACCATCCGCTGCTCCACTGGCTAGGATGTAGATGTCATCTGGATGAAGTGGTGTTACCGCCATCTCGATCCGGCGTTGTTCTTCTCCTGAGTTTGGAGTTGGCCAACCTGTGGTTCCAGAGGTCCATGTGTTTCCTCCGTCGGTAGACTTTTTGAATAGCGTGTTGTTTCCTACGAGCGATGCAGAATACACCGTTTCTGGATTTGTGGGGTGGAACTCGATCTCCATGTGTTCTCCAGAAGATGCGGTATTCCAGTTGGCTCCTGCGTCTTCGCTGACGAACAAGCCCCCGTTTGTTGCTGCCAACAAGGTGTTGGCGTTATCTGGCTTGATCTTCAAGTCACGAACCCAATTGTTTTGCCCTTGGAAGTTCGCGTCTCCAGTGAGTGTCCATGTTGCACCACCATCTGTGGTTTTGTAGATCTTTCCGTTCCCTTCACCGAAATAGACAATGTCCGTGTTGTTCGGGTCGATGGCAATACTGTAAACACTAGTTACAAGAAGCTCACGCGACATCAACTCCCAGTGCATTCCTTTGTCTACGGATTTCCAAATTCCCGCGGTAGCGGAACCAGCCCAAACAACGTCTGGATTCGCTGGAGCTTGTTCAACCGTGTAGATGTGACAAGCCCCTGGAGATTGCACTTGAAAGTACATCGCCACTTCAGGATCATAATGCCATGGGCCCATTTCTTCCCATTCACCGTTTTCACGATTCTGAGATTGGTAGCGCTCCATATATTCTTGCTGATCGCGGAAATCCATTGCCGGTGCTCCTTGCGGGTTGCCCGTGGCTTGGATGTTCCGCAGCCAACGCTTGTAGTACTGCGTATGCTGGTTCTTTACTAAAGGATGTGAGGCGTAATAGGCGTCATGCGCTGCTCGAACCTCAGAAGGCTCGGCATTACTGTACATCAGCTGCACCCATTCAGGGTCTGTAGACGAAGCTTTGTATTCAGTTTGTGGCACTAGCTGAGCATTACCATAGAAGGCAAGGCACACAGCCATGATCGAAAGAAAGTGACGCATGATTGCAGGTTTGCCACTAAGATAAGGAGTCTAATCAATCAGACAGAAGCAGGGTGAGATATCTTTCCTCTTCGAATGAGGTTCATCTCAACTCGCTGAGGTCGAAGGATTTCAGCGATAATGTCTTCTACTTGTTCCGGGTCGAATTCAGCACACGAGAACAGGTCAATTGCGGCATAAGCACGCTCTGGCCAGGTGTGAATACTTAAATGACTTTCAGAAAGTAGGTAGACCCCTGTAACACCAACAGGCTCAAACTGTTTGTAGGAAGCGTTAAGCACAGATAGGTTAAGTCGTTCGGCGATAGCCTCTAACAACGGTTCTACCGAATTGCGGTAAGAGATGATGTCTGGATCCACTCCAAACACATCCCAAATTCCATGAAATCCTAATGCTTGCTCCTTCACGTCCGAAAAGATGGCTTATTCTGCCATCATCATCATAAGGAACTCCTCTTCGTCAGCAAGTTTGAGGAGAGACGCATAGCTTTCAGAAGCGTCGACTTCGATGACTTCAGGAGTTGTTTCACGTGGACCGTAATCCCACTCGATTGGGTTGACCAATTCACCGATCACTTTGTAAGGACCGTCGAACTCCATTCCTAGGAAGTTCACCGTCTGTTCTGGGATAGAAGATGTTGCAAAAGCACCCATCGTGCCGTAAATTTCTTCGTACATGATGTACTCTGAGTATGATGGGTTCATCATGTACATATCTTGCACAAAGTCGAACTCAATAGGCTCTTCACCTGGAACCGTAATTACGTGAACACCGTGACCCATTTCAATCCATGCAACATCACGTGGAGGAATCTCCACGTTCAATGAGTCGATTGAAACTTCGATATAGTCATTTGTTGGGTTGTCAACTGCTACAGCAACAAGGTCGGGACCACAAGAAGCGAGTCCAACAGCAACAAAGAGGAAAAGAATAATTCGGTTCATCGGTCAAATTTAATCGCAAGCAATATAGATAAATTGCCTATGTCCGCGCGTTAAAGGCGGCAATTAATGTGTTTGACCAGGTTGTGTTTGGAATTCGGTCTTCCACTTGTTCCAATCATGGAGGTAATAATCCAAAATGATCGGGTGATCAAGCGAATTGGTTTGCACGTCTTTGATTGGAACGTCAGGCGGTAACTTGAATAAGTGCTGCACGAGCTCGGTGTCTAAATACTCCACTCCTTCCACGGCTGTGAAGTTTCTCAGCTGGTGTAGATTATTGTTCTTACAAGCCATAATGAATCCCCAGTCGCCAAAAGAAGGTACGTTCGAATGGTAGGCCGTTACGTTTTCAAAAGCTTCTTCCATCGTTCGATAGATGCAGCTGAAAACGCTGTTTGCAAAGTAGATCTCACCTGCTTGGGTCACAAATACCCCGTCTTTCTTTAAAAGGTTATTCGCCAGAAAATAGAACTGACGACTGTATAACTTCGCTAAGCTTTGATCGCTCGGGTCGGGAAGGTCTGCGATAATAACATCATATCTCTCCTCGTTTTGCACAAGATAGGTGAAGGCATCCCCTTGAATCAACTTCACTCGAGGATCACTCGCTGCCCCTTCATTGATCGTGACCAAGAAGGGATTGGTCTTCGCCAAATGAAAGATCATGGTGTCAATGTCAACCACATGTACCTCTTGAATATTCGCATGTTTCAATGCCTCGCGGCTCGCTAGATTCTCTCCACCACCAAGAATAAGCACACGTTCAACGTCTCCCTTCAATGCAATAGGAACGTGTACCAACGGCTCGTGATAACGGTGTTCGTCTTTGGATGAAAACTGGATAATGCGATTGAGGTACAAACGCAGGTCGTCTTCCTTCTGCGTCAATACAATCTTTTGGTACGGCGTCTGCTCGTTATATACGATGGGGTGCTTGTAGATCTTCTGATCCCAGACCTGCAAGAGATGTGATGCTTTATAGGTAAGTCCTCCTAATACTATCAGTGCCGTAACCCCTAAAACCATGCCTCTTCGCTGTTCGCGGAAATGGACATAATTCAACACCAAGCCCAGAATAATATTCAAAGCGCCAAACATCAGCGAAGAATAAAAGAGCCCTACAAACGGAAGAAGAATAAAGGGGAATACAAGGGTTGCCAATAAACCTCCGATATAGTCTAGTGACAAGATCTTCGAAAGTGAATCTTTGAGGCTGTCGTTGTCAGAATAGGTCAACAGCGGGACTTCCATCCCTGTAAGGAAGCCGATCAAAAAGACAATCCCGAGGCAGAAAAGCTGCAAACTTTGGGGACTAACCGTTACAAAGAGCCAATAAACAAGGGGTACAGATATTCCGCCAATGAGTCCTAATAGGTATTCAATACGCACGAAATACATCAGCGATCTTCCTGAGTGAAATTTCGAAACATAGGCTCCAATACCCATTGAAAAAAGGTAGACACCAATAACGATTGAGAACTGCTTCACACCGTCTCCTAAAAAATAGGTTGCGGCCGTGCTAATCAAGAGCTCATAAACGATCGAACAGAGGCCGGCAATAAAGACAGAAGCTGAAAAAAGAATTTTATTTCCCAACGGATTAGGCTAAGTTTGAATTCGTTGAAACAGACACGACCAAAGATGACTAAATTTCCTTCAACACGCCTATTTGGCCTCTCAATGGTTTTCGCACTAGGTATTACCCTGACCCTCAGCGGCTGTGCTGAAGATGACGGGCACCCTCGTCTGATGGAATACGATGAGAAAACTGTACACGAAAGCACGAAAGGAGTCGAAACTGAACTCGAGGAGCAAGAGCCCGGTGGCGAATACCTCATTCTTGATGAGCGCATGATCGATGAAAAAGAAGATTCTCGCGCTATCGTTCACAACCTTGATGGAACTGCAGACACACTGTCTTTTTCGAGCCTTGCGAACGACGACGGTTCAAACCCTCGTTACTCACCAATGCGTGCCGTATTGATGTTTGGTCTTGCTCGTTCATTCTTCAACCCGAACATGGGGAATGTTCGTCCTGATCCTAGCTACTACAAAACGCCTGGTGCCTACAACAAGTCTGCTGGTCTTCGTGAAGACATGATGTCTTCATCACGTACACGCAGCGTGCGCACTCCAAAAGGATCTTCTAAAGGATACGGAGGTGGAAAGTCGTTCCGTTCTTCTGGAGGATGATCGCTTTCGCGAAGTCCGCCTTCCAAAGAAAAAACACATCCCAGCAAAACTGCACTGGTTCCTCGGTGAGGAGTACTTCAGTGGAGAATTGTTGAGCGTATACCCGAGTGAAGTGCGTGCTTTTAAGGCGGTTGCCGAAGAAGCGTTCGATATCTTCCTCAAAGCTACTGATCACATTATCGAGCACAAGGGCCTCGAAGCTCTTGGCATCCCCGCACTATTTCACCCAGTCATTGAATACACTTGGAAAAACCGAGATAGACACTCCTTTCTGTTAGGGCGTTTCGATATCAATGGAGTATTTGATCGTGTCAAAGGAAAGGTCATTGAGTTCAACGCCGACACAATGAGTTCGATTCGGGAAACCATAAAGTGGCAGGAATTCCAGCGCAAGCAACTCGGAGAAAACGAATATCAATTCAACGAGCTCGCCATTCGTTTAGAGCAACAGCTTCGCACGATTCGCAGTCGTTTCCCTGGAGAAGAGTCTAACCTCACCGGAAGTTCATTTGGATATATTGAAGACCAACTCAACATTGACGCGGTTATGGAACAGGCTTACAAAGCTGGGTTCCTCGTTCAAAATATTGACGTGCCTGAAATTATCTTCTCAGAAGAAGGTGTCTTTTACGAAGCAGGTAGCGAATACCAACGCGTAGACGTCTGGTACAAAATGGCCCCGTGGGACTGGACCTTCAACGAAGAGCCTGGGTTGGCGCAAATCTTGTCAGACCTCATCATGAATGAGTTGGTGTTGGTGCTTAACCCTCCTTACACTGCGATCTGGCAGAACAAACGCTTCCTTGCATACATCACAGAGCACTTCCCGAATGACGTCATTGCCAAGACATACTTGGAGCGACCAACAGATATGCGTGAAGGACTGGTAGAGAAGCCAATCTATGGCCGAATCGGTGAGAACATCGTACTTCACGATCCTGATGGTGACCTGCAACGTAGTCAAGGCGACTTCGGCGATCAGCCAAAGATTTATCAAGAATATCTACCGCTAGCCGTTGATGAAGAAAAACACTACTACCAAGCTGGTGTTTTCATGTGCGACGGCCCTGCAGCACTCAATTTACGTTGTCAAGAGTCTAAGATCATGACAGACGACTGTGAGTTTATGTCACACGTCATTTCAGAGTACTAGACCAACATTCGGCGCTAGTTAATGCGGTCCGAATACTGCCTACAGCCTGCCGCATGCGTTCATCCGGGTTAAGGAAATACACCTCAAAAAAAACGTACCTTTGCATCCCAGCACAGGGCACCTCCTATGAGCGACGCAATCAAGCACGAATGTGGTATCGCGCTTCTGAAATTGAAGCAACCACTGTCTTATTACCGTCAGAAGTACGGCACTTCTTTTTACGGCCTAAATAAAATGTATCTCCTGATGGAGAAACAGCACAACCGCGGTCAAGATGGCGCGGGATTGGCCAACATCAAACTTGACGTAGCACCCGGACAACGATACATCTCCCGAATGCGATCAAACAATGATCGCCCGATTCAAGATGTGTTTGCACGTGTGAATGCACGCTTCAAGGATCTAGAGGAGAAAGCCCCTGACAAGTTGAACGAAGTAGCATACCTGAAAGAGAATTTCGGATTCACCGGTGAGGTATTCCTCGGACATCTTCGCTACGGAACCTTTGGAAAGAACTCCATTGAGAGTATTCACCCTTTCCTCCGTCAGAATAATTGGATGACCAGAAACCTTGTGGTAGCTGGAAACTTCAACTTGACGAACGTTGACGAACTCTTCGGTCAACTTGTTGAGCTTGGTCAACACCCAAAAGAGAAAGCAGACACAGTCACCGTGATGGAGAAGATCGGGCACTTTCTCGATGAGGAGAACGAGCGCCTGTTCCGCATCTACAAAGATCAAGGGTATGCTAACGATAAGATCTCACGCCTCATCGCTCAGAACATGGATGTGGCGGAAATTCTGCGACGCTCAGCTGACAAGTGGGACGGTGGGTACGCCATGGCCGGAATGATGGGCCACGGTGACGCTTTTGTATTGAGAGATCCAAGTGGAATTCGTCCGGCTTACTGGTACGAAGACGACGAAATCGTTGTTGTCGCCAGCGAACGCCCGGTGATCCAGACAGCTTTCAATGTACCTATGGAAAAAGTGCAAGAAATCGACCCAGGACACGCCTTGATCATTCGTAAAGACAACCGTGTTTCGATTGATCAGATCCGCGAACCGTTAGAGCGCAAAGCATGTAGTTTCGAGCGCATCTATTTCTCACGAGGAAGCGACTACTCGATCTACTCTGAGCGTAAAGAGCTTGGTCGCCTTGTGGTGCCAAAGACCCTGGAGGCCGTAGACCACGACCTTGAAAACTCCGTGTTTAGCTTTATTCCTAATACCGCTGAGACTTCATTCTACGGTATGGTAAAAGGACTAGAAGACTACCTTAATCAATGGAAGTTTGACGAAATCCGTAAGGAAGGGGAAGGCATCTCTGCTGAACGCCTTGAGAAATTGATTTCTGTGCGTCCTCGAGTAGAGAAGATTGCTATTAAAGACGCCAAGCTTCGTACCTTCATCACGCAGGATGATGCGCGGGATGACATGGTTGCTCACGTATACGATATTACCTACGGAACGGTCAAAAAAGGCACTGATAACCTCGTGGTTATCGATGACTCTATTGTTCGTGGAACGACACTCAAGAAGTCGATCATCCGCATCCTTGACCGTCTTGGGCCTAAGCGTATTATCGTGGTGTCAAGTGCACCTCAAATTCGCTACCCTGACTGCTACGGTATCGATATGGCTAGGATGGGTGATTTTATTGCGTTCCAAGCTGCGATTTCCCTCTTGAAAAAGCACAGCAACGAAGGTTTGATTGACTCTGTTTACCGCAAGTGTAAGGAGCAGGAGAACCTTCCGAAAGAACAGGTTAAGAACTACGTGCAAGAGATCTACGAGCCGTTCACAGACGAGCAGATTAGCGACGAAATTTCTGAATTGCTCACCCCAAAGAACATTAATGCCGAAGTGAAAATCATCTACCAAAGTGTAGACAATTTGCACCAAGCATGTCCTGGAAACTTGGGTGATTGGTACTTCACAGGAAACTACCCAACCCCAGGAGGAAATAAGGTAGTCAACCGCGCATTCATTTACTACGTAGAAGGACGAAACGAGCGCGCCTACTAAGAACCATCCTAGCGGTTCATTTTTTACTATTCATTCTTTATTCTCCAACCGGTCTGTTCCCTTGCAGGCCACCGGTATGAATAGCTAGGATCGATTCCGCGCTAGCGAGTTTACCTTGCTTCAGAAAATCTTCAAGACCGAACATCATTTTGGCGGTGTAAACGCGGTCAAGTGGTAAGCCCGCTTGTGCTTTTTGATGCATGAAGGATTGAAGCTCTGGAGGACATTTTGCAAAGCCTCCGAAGGTATAGTCCCAAATCCACTCTACTCGTTTGCTTAATTCTTGTGCAAGTTCTTCATCAAAAAGCGCCCAAAGCAATTGTTGTTGTAATCGTGCAGGAAGCGATTCGTCTTTCAACGCTGGAAATGCCAATATGCGTTGCCCTTGTTTCGCTGAAAGTAAGATACCCGCCAGGGTGGTTCCGGTGCCTACAGAAACCGCGATGACGTCAGCATCCTTGTCCTCATCGTCTAAGATCTCCATACAACCGTTGATGCCTAAGAAGTTGCTACCGCCCTCAGGAATGAAGTGGCAAAATCGATATTCTTCATGCACCCACTGCTTAAACGATTCACTATTGCGAAGGGCAAACCATTCACGTTCTATAAAAACCAATTCCATGCCCCAGGCCTCGCAATCATTGAGTGTTGGGCTCAGCCTCTGAGGACGCGAGCCATGCACGAGTCCAACACATGGTATTCCTGCTTTTTGACAAGCAGAAGCCGTAGCATGAAGGTGGTTGCTAAAAGGACCTCCCACCGTCACGATACGGTCTGCCGATTTTTCTTGGGCCTTGATGAGGTTGTACTTCAGCTTGAAATATTTGTTCCCCGGAGCCTCTGGGTGTTGCAGGTCAAGGCGTTTAACCTTGATAGTATTGGTCATTGCATCCACTCTATGCGTTCGATTTGATCAGGTGATCTAGTTGTTCTGAAGTGAACTCGGAACTCTTTGATGAAAGATGCGAACCCCTTTCCTTCCATCAGACGATGATCGAAGACAAAACCAAAGGTCATCAGCCGAGATACAGCAGGCACTCCGTCTTTGACCACTGCCGCATTACGAGCAGTTCCCATCGAAACCACCATAGAGTTTTTCGTGTAAGGAGCGATGGGGGTCAACGCTCTTGGAATATCTAAACTGCCTACGCTCGTGAGCATCACGCTCCCGAAGGCGTCTGCCGGAGCACCGACACGAAGATTAAGCGAATAGTTCACGAAACTCATCACGTCTAGCACCCATTTAGAAAGTAGTCCAGGAACGATCTGGAATATCTTCTTCCCTTCCTCTAGAGGGGCCTTTCCTTCTTTAGCTTTCTTCACTCTGAAAAGAAACGCTTTGTTGAGCTCTTCTGTGGCCTTTTCGTGGGCCGCCCGAAAGACCAAACCAGAGAGGTCATCGCCTTCATCAGGTAACACATGAAAAAACACGCTTGAGACCTCGCGCTGATAGATTCCCCCAAAACGCACTGTGCGGTTAACTTCAGGGTGTTTATCTACTGTGAGCGAAAGGGCTTTAAGAATCATAGTATGGATATTGAGTGCCTGTTCCTCTGCGTACTTTTCAAGCTCTGTGATGTCTAAGTCATCCCAACTGTAGGTCGAAGAGTCTCCTGTAGGTCTCCAAGAGCCTAACGAGATTTTTCGCCAAGGACTGGCCTTGATTCTTGATGAATACCGCAGGTTCTTCATAGTTACAAACCACAAGATAGCCCTTTGGGGCAATGACTTTTACCATCTTATTGTAAAAGAAAAGTTCTATCATTGGGAACCAATTAACGAAGAGATGGAATCAGCTGAACTAGGCCAAGAAAAATTCGACAAGCTCCGTGCATACGCAGTGAAATCAGTTGTTGAATATGACTCTTCTCCTGAAGAGGTGGTTCGCGTATTGGAAAAGGGAGGAATGACGCCTGAGCAAGCGCATGGGGTGATCCAAGAAATGAAAGACGCGAACATCTTTAACATGAAGCGTCAAATCGAAAAGAAAGATCGCGGAGCTGCATACCGAAAGATCGCTATTGGTGCCTTGTTTCTTGTTGGTGGTTTGATCATCACTATTCTCACGTATGCGAATGCATCTGGTGGTGGTCGCTACGTCATCACTTATGGAGCCATTATTTGGGGAGCCATCAAGTTAATCGACGGCTTAACAGACTTGAAATAGCCAAATACGGCCGCTTTGCACGATTCGTGCAGCAATTCAGAACATCCTAAATCATACCTTTGTTGTTGGAGCAGAATGGCAGCCAGCATGAGCGATGATATGAGTGGGTTCGGACGCATGAAGTCTCTTGACCCCGAAGACTTTTATTACAGCGAAGAAGGATTCGTCGTTTTCACAGAAAAGTACCACTTGAAACGTGGCTACTGCTGTAAAAGCGGCTGCAAGCACTGTCCGTATGGTTACGACAAGAAAACGGGCCATATCAAATCATAACTGAACTGAGACCTCATGAGCACAATGACTGCTGAGACCTTGACCAAAGAAGCTTTTCAATCACACCTGAATGCAGGAATTCCTTCAGGTTTGCCTGAGCACCCAGGAATTGATTCCAATGTTAGTCACGCCCCTCGTCGTAAAGACATTCTTGATACCGAAGAAAAAGAGCTTGCCATCCGCAATGCCCTTCGCTATTTCCCAAATGATCTCCATTCCGCGCTAGCGAAAGAATTTGCAGACGAACTCAAGACATACGGACGAGTATACATGTACCGCTACCGTCCAACCTATGAAATGAAAGCACGTCCAATCGACTGGTATCCAGCCCAATGTCAGCAGGCAGCAGCGATCATGTTAATGATTCAAAATAACTTGGATTACGCCGTAGCTCAGCACCCAAATGAGCTGATCACCTATGGTGGAAATGGTGCCGTTTTCCAGAACTGGGCGCAGTACCACTTGGTGATGAAGTATCTCTCGGAAATGACTGAAGAGCAGACCTTAGTGATGTACAGCGGACATCCGCTCGGACTTTTCCCTTCTCACAAAGACGCTCCGCGCGTGGTTGTGACGAATGGAATGATGATTCCGAATTATTCAAAGCCAGACGATTGGGAGAAATACAATGCACTGGGCGTAACGCAATATGGTCAGATGACCGCCGGTTCGTACATGTACATTGGCCCACAAGGAATCGTTCACGGTACTACCATCACCGTGTTGAATGCCGGCCGCAAACTGACTGGAGGTGGAAGCCTTGCGGGTAAACTATTCGTGACCGCTGGTCTTGGTGGTATGAGCGGTGCACAGCCGAAGGCTGGTAATATCGCTGGCGTTGTTTCCGTGACCGCTGAAGTAAACCCAGACGCGGCTTACAAACGTCATAAGCAAGGATGGGTAGATGAGGTAATCACTGACATCAATGAACTCTGTAAAATGGTGCGCGCTTCGAAAGAAGCCGGCGAAGTGAAGTCATACGCTTACCTCGGAAACATCGTAGACGTTTGGGAGGCTTTTGACGCACAGAATATCCATGTAGAACTTGGTTCTGATCAAACTTCATTGCATAACCCGTGGGCGGGTGGTTACTACCCTGCCGACATCAGCTTTGATGATGCGAATGAAATGATGGCTGCTGAGCCGGAGAAATTCCGTGATGCGGTCAAGGAGACCTTGCGCCGTCATGCTGCAGCGGTAAATCGCCATACGGCCAAAGGAACTTACTTCTTCGACTATGGTAATGCGTTCCTGTTGGAGTCTTCCCGCGCCGGAGCAGACGTGATGGCCTCTGATGGCAAGCGTTTCAAATACCCGAGCTATGTCCAAGACATCCTAGGGCCAATGTGTTTCGATTACGGTTTCGGTCCGTTCCGTTGGGTGTGTTGTTCGGGAGATCCTGCTGATCTTCAATTAACTGACAACATCGCGTGCGAGGTGCTCGAAGCAATGCGTCAAGTTTCTCCGCCAGAGATTCAGCAACAGATGGCTGACAATATTCAGTGGATCAAAGGAGCTCAAGAAAACCAGATGGTTGTGGGTTCTCAAGCTCGTATTCTCTACGCTGACGCGGAAGGGCGTATGAAGATTGCAAAGGCTTTCAATGACGCTATCGCGGAAGGTAAAATGAACGGACCAGTGGTACTTGGTCGTGATCACCACGATGTAAGTGGAACAGATTCTCCGTACCGCGAAACGTCGAATATCTATGATGCTTCTTCATTCACAGCCGACATGGCGGTTCAAAACTTTGCGGGAGATGCCTTCCGAGGAGCGACATGGATTTCAATACACAATGGTGGTGGTGTTGGTTGGGGCGAAGTAGTCAATGGTGGTTTCGGAATGCTCATTGATGGTTCCGCTGACAGCGAACGTCGTTTGAAGATGATGCTTCATTGGGATGTCAATAACGGCATTGCTCGTCGTTCTTGGGCAAGAAATGACGAAGCTATTTTCGCCATTAAGCGCGCCATGGAGGACGAACCTCGCCTTAAAGTGACCCTTCCGAATATTGTAGACGACAATGATCTAGACGGCCTCTTTGACTAGGTTCAATCCTCTCTTCCCACGCGTTTGCCGGTCACCTTTGATGTTGACCGTTCTTTGTGTTTTCCTGTGTTTACAGTTCATATAGGACTAATTACAGTTCAGCTACGTATTCTGACCATTCAACAGAATCGAATTCGAATGCCGTTGACTTCCTTCTTCCTTTGCGTGGAAACCCAGGACACTATGGAAACGTTTTAACATGTTTTTCGTTTCCATTGGGAGTTTTGGGTTAACTTTGCCCTATGGAAGAAAAAGAGTCGAAGATAATTGAGGCTGCTATCGGCATTTTCATGCGATTTGGAATCAAAAGCGTGAACATGGCTGATATCGCGGCTCAACTTGGGATCAGTAAGAAGACACTCTACAAGTACGTATCAGATAAGGCTGACTTGGTCAAGCGCGCAATGGAATATCACTGCGACCTTGAAGACAAACAACTAAAAGAGATTGCAGAAAAGAACCTCAACGCCATTGATGAGAGTTTTGAGGTGATGCGTATGGTCATGAATATGGTGAAAGACATTCACCCTTCAGTGTTGTTTGACATCCAGAAATACCATCCAGAGATCAAGAAATCGATGGAAGAAGATCGCCACAAGATCATCTATGACCATCTCACAGCGAACATGGAAAAGGGCATGAAAGAGGGGGTATATCGTGATGATATCCACCCTGATATCGTGGCTTCGCTTTATGTCAATAACGTGGAAGCGATCTTCCACAAACTCACTTTCGTGGAAACGGAATACTCGTTTGCAACCCTTTACCGCGAACTATTTCGACTGCATATCCGAGGAATTGCCAGTGCAAAAGGCATCAAATACCTCGTCGAAAAAATGAAACAAGAATCAAACACCAAACAATAACAATGAAACCAGCAAAAGCACTCTCGTTAGTGATCGCCGTGCTTATCGCACAGTTCTCCTATGCACAGGAGGCGGTGAGCATGAGTCTTGCCCAGGCGCAACAATATGCGCTTGAACATGGCTTTGCTGTTACCAACGCACGTCTCGATGCGGCCAAAGCCGAGCGAGAAGTGAAAGAAACGTTGTCTATCGGTTTACCTCAAGTAACGGGGTCACTCGATTACAACAACTACATCGACATTCCAGTGCAGGTAGCCCCTGCAGATGCCTTTGGCTTCCCAGACTACCTCAACCAGTTCTTATTTGATGTTTCAAATGAAACTGGTGTTGACTTAAATGCTCCTGAACCCGATCCAGATGCGATTAGCGAGTTCCAATTCGGAACACCGCAGACCATCACCGCGGGAATCCAGGCAACTCAAATCGTCTTCGACGGTTCTTACTTCGTAGGAATTCAGGCCTCACGCGCTTATGCTGACGCGATGCGTAACGGAATCGAAAAGTCAGAAGTAGAGACGAAAGAAGTGGTAGCAAGCGCCTACCACACAGTGCTCGTTGCACAGGAAAACAGTCGTATCCTTTCAGAAAGTCTTGGTCTACTGAAAGACACTTTCGAAGAGACACAAGCACTCTATGAGAATGGCTTCGCTGAAGAAATGGATGTGGATCAACTTCGTCTCAACCTTGCTGATTTGGAAAGTCGCATCAAGTATGCTGACCAACAAGCAGAGGTTGCGCTTGACATGTTGAAGTTCCAAATCGGTATGGACCTAGCCGCTGACCTCACGCTAACGGATAACGTGGAGTCTTTGACGGGTGATACAGGAGCTTCAATGCTTAGCACACCATTCAACATTGAAAACAATCCTGACTTCAAGATGCAGCGTAGCTACGTGAATCTTGCTGAGCTCGGGGTGAAGAATGAAAAGGCACGTGCGCTTCCCTCCGTTGGAGCTTTCTACAGCTACCAGCGAAATGCGCAGCGTGATGAATTCAACTTCCTCGATTTCGATCAGAAATGGTACCCTATCCAACTTTGGGGTGTGCAGATGACCGTTCCAATCTTCGGTTCTACACAAGGATACCAGCGTATTGAAAAGGCGAAGGTTGATTTGGCTCGCGCCGAAGAAGCACTCTTCCAGGTTGAACAAGGAGCAAAACTAGAATTTACCAGCGCGCGCATTGACTTTGATAAATCACTCGAACAACGCGAGATTCAAAAGCAAAACCTGAAACTCGCTGAGAAGATCTTTAACAAAACGCAGATCAAGTACAACGAAGGGGTGGCTAGCAGCTTTGAACTTTCTCAAAGCCAGTCGCAACTTCTGACTACTCAAGGAAACTATATCAACGCCACGTTACAGCTACTCAACGCACGTGCGCGACTTAATAAAGCACTCAATAATTTCTAGCCAGACCAACGATTTCAGCCATGAAAACGACAATCAAAATATTATCAATCTTCACTCTCACAGCATTTCTTGCCAGCTGTGGTGGTGAAGCCGTAGATCAAGACCTAAAGGCCTTGACTGAAAAACGCGACTCAATCAAAACAGAGATCGCTACCATGACCGAGGAGCTCATGGAACTCGAAACCCAAATCGCAAAAATGGATGACGATTTCACATTGCTCCAGGTAACTGCTATTGAGGCCTCCATTTCGACTTTCGATCACTACTTCACCGTTCAAGGAACGATTGAAACCGATATGAACGCACAGGTTTTCCCTGAGTCTCAAGGAATGATCACTTCAATCAAAGTGAGCGAAGGACAGCAAGTCTCAAAAGGACAAACCATCCTTACACTTGACACGGAGTTGATCCGCAAAAACATCGCAGAAGTCGAAACGCAGTATGAACTTGCCGTTGAAATTTACGATCGTCAAAAGCGTCTTTGGGAGCAGAACATCGGTTCAGAGGTTCAGTACCTCGAGGCAAAGACCAACAAAGAACGCTTAGAAGGAACACTTGCTACACTCAACAAGCAAGTAAGCATGGGTACTGTTCGCGCACCATTCTCTGGAGTGATTGATCAAATCGGACCAAAGATTGGAGAGATGGCGAGCCCGGCATTCCCGGTAGCGCGTATCGTAAGTCTTGATAAGATGTACGTAACAGCTGACGTTTCTGAGTACTACGTGAACTCGGTAGAGGAAGGAATGAACATCGATGTTATCCTTCCTGGAATTGATACGCTTGACGCGGCGATTGATCGCGTGGGACGTTTTATCAAGCCAGAAAACAGAACCTTCGAAGTTTCTGCAGAACTGGAAAACTCACCTTCACTTCGTCCGAACATGTTCTGTGCATTGCGGGTGAACGATGCTCACTATGACAGCACGATGGTAATCCAGTCTTCTATGGTCCAGCAAGACGTTTCAGGAAAAGACTTCATCTACTTGTTGACACGTGAAGGCAACAAGTATAGCGTGAAGAAGCAGCCAATCACAACGGCTGAATCTTTCGGAAATGAAGTACGTGTATCGGCAGGGCTTAAGCCTGGAGACCTTATTGTTGACAAAGGCGCGCGCCGCGTGATCGATGGTCAAGAAGTGGAGTTGTTCGTGGAGAACGCTTCCGTAGCAACTAAGTGATCTATTCATCCTTTAATCTGTAAATCATGAAAGAAGAGGATATCATTGATCAAGGCGCAGGTAGCAGCCAATCAAAAGAGGAAAAGCTCAAAGAGTTTGGCCTAACTACCTTCTCGATCCAAAACCGTACAACGGTCTTTGTGATCACCTTTATCATCTTCGCTGCCGGGTTGTTCTCGTACATCACGGTACCAAAAGAAAGTTTCCCAGAAGTAGTTATTCCTGAGATCTACGTAGGTACACCTTACCCCGGTAACGGACCTACCGATATCGAAAAGTTGATTACTCGTCCACTCGAGAAAGAAATCAATACCATCACGGGTATCGACGAAATCGTATCTACTTCTACCCAAGGTTACTCTGCAATCCAGGTCAAGTTTGACTTTGATGTGACGCCACAAGAAGCCTTGAGAAAAGTAAAAGACAAGGTAGACGTTGCGATGTCGGATCCGGACTTCCCTGACGACCTACCTGCTGACCCGAACATCTTTGAGATGAACTTCTCTGAGCTTGTTCCTGTAATGAATGTCAACCTTTCTGGAGATTACTCTTTAGATGACCTTAAGGCTTACGCCGAAATCTTGGAAGACCGCATTGAAAATGTTCCACAAATCTCAACGGTCGATATCCGCGGGGTGATGGATAAAGAAGTCGAAATTGAAGTCGATTTCTTGAAGGCGGAAGCCATGAACATCAGCTTCAATGACATCTCCGGAGCGATCCAACAAGAGAACCTGACTATATCAGGGGGTGACGTTTTGGTAGACAACTTCAAACGCACCCTTCAGGTCAAAGGAGAATTCCAGACGATGCACGACATCGAGCGCGTGATTGTGAAGAGCGAAAACCAAAACGTAGTATTCCTCGGAGACATCGCGAAGGTAGAGTTCGTTGAAGAAGAGAAAGAGAGTTTCGCTCGTGAATACCTTCAACCGGTAGTTTCGCTAGATATCATCAAGCGTGCGGGAGAAAACCTCATCGAGGCCAGTGATCAGATCAACGAGATCATTGATGATGCGCGGTTGAACGATCTTCCAGAGAACCTTTCGATCACGATTACCAATGACCAAAGTGATCAGACACGTACTCAGGTAGACGAGCTACAAAACAGTATCATCTTCGGGGTGATCTTGGTTGTAGGAGTTCTTCTGTTCTTCCTAGGTCTGAGAAACGCGCTCTTCGTTGGGGTGGCGATTCCACTTTCGATGTTCATGTCGTTCATGATCTTGAACGTGATGGGAATCACCTTCAACGTAATGGTTCTCTTCTCATTGGTGCTCGCACTGGGAATGCTCGTCGACAACGGTATTGTCGTCGTCGAGAACATATATCGACTCATGGACGAAAAGGGCATGAATGCCATCCAAGCTGCACGCTACGGTGTGGGTGAGGTAGCATGGCCTATTATCGCATCTACGGCAACAACATTAGCGGCCTTTATTCCTCTCGCCATTTGGCCTGGAATGATGGGTGAGTTCATGAAGTACCTCCCGATGACGCTCATTATCGTATTGAGCTCATCTCTCTTCGTCGCCTTAGTAATTAACCCGGCATTGACTGCCGTTTTCATGCGCGTTGGAGAACAACAAGTAAACAAGCGCCGCTCACTTATGGTGGGAGGAATCCTGACTGCGGTTGGTCTACTCTTCGTGTTGGTGAGCTACGGAATGATCGATGAAGATGGTGTAGATAAAGGAGTGGCTGTTCGAGTATTTGGTAACATGCTTGGCGTAGCCGGTGCATTGACACTTCTCAACACCTTTGTTCTCACGCCTGCGGCGGAAGGCTTCCAAAATATAGTGCTTCCACGCCTTGAGAGCGCTTACGAGCGATTCTTGACTTACGCTGTGTCTGGTATCCGTCCTTGGGTATTCTTCTTCGGTACTATTGGTATGCTCTTCTTATCATTCATATTGATGGGCGTGGCTACTCCGAAGGTAGAGTTCTTCCCTGCGAATGAGCCTCAGTACTTGAACATCTTCATTGAGAAGCCTATTGGAACTTCAATTGATGAAACAAACCGCGTAACTGAGTTGATCGAGCAACGCGTGATCAACGTGGTGAACAGCGAGCAATTCCAGAAACCTGATCCTATCACGGGAGAGGTTCAACCATTCTTGGTGAACTCCGTCATCGGTCAGGTTGGTAACGGAACAAGTGACCCTAACCAAGGGCCGCAGCTAGGAAACACGCCGCACAAGGCGCGTATTACCGTTTCATTCATCAAGTTCCAGGAACGTCAGGGCTTGAGTACCAATGATGTGTTGAATGCCATTCGTGAAGACTTGAAGAGCTTCCCTGAAGCAGAGATTGTAGTCGCGAAGAACGAGAACGGACCTCCGCAGGGTCCTCCAATTAACATCGAAATCAAGGGTGATAACTACGATTCTTTGATGCACTACGCACAAGTAATGAAGCGCTTCATCAACGATCGAAGAATTGCTGGTATTGAAGAGCTCAAGCTTGACGTCAACAAGTCGAAGCCAGAAATGCCGGTAACCATTGACCGCGAAAAAGCACGTCGATACGGACTCTCAACTTACCAAGTAGGCGATGCCATTCGTACAGCGCTCTTCGGTCGTGAAGTGAGTACTTTCAAAGATGGCGAAGATGATTACCCAATCAACATCCGATTCAGCGAAGAGTACCGCAACAACCCAGATGCCCTCTTGAACCAAAAGATCACCTTCCGTGATCCTGCCAATGGACAGATTAAGCAACTGCCAATTTCGTCTGTAGCAACGATCGGAAAGTCGAACACCTTTAACGCGGTGAAACGAATCGACTTGGAACGAGTGATCACGATCTATTCGAACGTTCTGGAAGACTACAACGCCAATGAAATCGTGAATTCGATCAAGGGAGAGCTTCAAACATTCGAAATGCCGGATGGAGTCACGTGGGAGTTCACTGGTCAGCAAGAAGAACAAGCAAAAGAAATGGCCTTCTTGGTTTCTGCCCTTTTGATTGCCTTCTTCATGATCTTCTTGATCATCACGGCGCAGTTCAACTCGATCAGCACGCCTTTCATCATTGGGTTCTCTGTATTGTTCTCAATGATTGGTGTACTTCTCGGATTGGTTGTGTTCCAGATGGACTTCGTGATTTTGATGACGATGATCGGAATCATCTCATTGGCCGGAGTCGTCGTAAACAACGCCATCGTACTGATTGACTACACCAACTTGATACGTGACCGTAGAAAGCGTGAATTGGGTCTGCCAGAAAACGAGCGTTTGGAATTCAAGGATGTGGTTCAAGCCATCATTGAAGGTGGTAAGACACGTCTTCGTCCAGTACTTCTTACAGCGATCACAACGATCTTGGGTCTTCTGCCACTTGCGGTGGGGCTTAATATTGACTTCGTAGGCTTCATGGTTGACTATGACCCGAAGATTTACGTAGGTGGTGACAACAATGTGTTCTGGAAACCAATGTCTTGGGCGATCATCTTCGGATTGACCTTCGCCACCTTCTTGCCTTGGTCATCGTACCAATTATGTATTGGTATTTGAACAGAATGAAGTACAAGATGTTATATAAGCAAGCAGTATAACACTCATAATTGGTTGGTCTGTCGAGAGTTCCAACCAGTGTTTACTAGTTTGGTTAAGGTTTAAACGAATCAAGCCCCGGAAACGTCCGGGGCTTTTCGTATGCTACCCTTAGCCGTCAATTTTTGGCTAATTTTAGCTTCCGCGCTAGCGAATTGTGTCAGGTTTGTGATAACCGAGGTAAAACACTGACCTACATTTGCAAGACGTGAAAATCGTTTGAGAAATGAACAAGAGCCTCCCCATACTAGATCAGTCATTTGAGTCTACTCTGCGCAAGCATCAGATAGAGTTGAAACGTAAAGAGATCAAAATCTTACAAGTGAATATCGGGAAACTGTGTAATCTCGCTTGTTTGCATTGCCACGTTGAGGCAGGGCCAAAGCGAACAGAAAACATGGTGCGTAAAACGGTAAATCGCATTCTTGACCTTCTCCGCCAAGAGCCACAAATTCACACCGTTGATATCACTGGTGGGGCGCCTGAGATGAATGAGAACTTTCGCTACTTCGTTTCTGAAATCAGAAAGATGGGCAAAGAGGTAATTGACCGTTGCAACTTGACAGTGTTCTTTGAGCCTGGACAAGAAGACACGATTCAATTTCTTGCTAGCCAAAAGGTAAAGGTGGTCGCTTCTCTTCCGTGTTACCTGAGTGACAACGTTGATAAGCAGCGCGGTAAAGGAACGTTCGTGAAGAGTATCGATGCCCTTCAGCAAATGAATGATCTCGGTTATGGAAAGCCTGGATCTGGACTGGAGCTTGACCTTGTATATAATCCGGTAGGTGAACACCTTCCTCCAGGACAAGTGAAACTTCAAGAAGATTACAAAGTCTACCTCAAAGACAATTTCAATATTGAATTCAATCAGCTGTATACGATTACCAACATGCCAATCAAGCGTTATGCGCACATGCTCGAGCGTGAAGGAAAAATGGTGGAGTATATGCAGCTGTTAATCAACGCTTTCAACCCTCGCGCAGCAGAAGCTGTAATGTGTACTGAGTTGATCTCTATTTCCTACGACGGACAGATTTACGATTGTGACTTCAATCAGATGTTGGAGATCCCACTGAATTGGAAAGATCGTACCGTATTCAACATCGAATCATTTAGCAGCCTAGAAGAAGACATCGCATTCGACAACCACTGTTTCGGATGCACGGCTGGTGCCGGAAGTTCATGCGCAGGTGCCATTCTTTAATCGAAGATCATGACCACAAATAATATCCAAGATTCTGTCAAGAACTACTACGGAGAAGTTCTTGAGACCAAAGCAGACCTTAAAACCTCTGCATGTTGTCCAACAGAAGCCATGCCTAAGCACCTTCGTCCGCTAGTGAAGAATGTGCACAACGAAATCAAAGACAAGTTCTACGGCTGTGGATCACCGATTCCACATGCACTCGAAGGTATGACTGTAGTTGACCTTGGGTGTGGAACGGGGCGCGATGCCTACGTTCTTTCTCAGTTGGTGGGTCCAACGGGAAAAGTCATCGGGATTGACATGACTGAGGAGCAGCTTGAAGTTGCTAACCGACATGTTGATTACCATATGGAGAAGTTTGGGTTTGATGCGCCAAACATTGAATTCCGTCACGGTTTGATTGAAGATCTCGCTTCAGCTGGTCTAGAAGATAATTCTGTTGACTTGGTTGTATCTAATTGCGTGATCAACCTTTCAGCTGACAAGACGAAGGTTTTCAAAGAGATCTTCCGGGTGTTGAAGCCTGGTGGTGAGATGTACTTCAGTGATGTATTTAGTGGTCGCCGTATTCCTAAGGCTATCGCCGAAGACGATGTCTTGCTGGGGGAATGCTTAGGAGGAGCGATGTATACTGAAGATTTCCGTCGTGCCCTGCGTGACCTCGGATGCCTTGACTACCGAGTGGTATCAAGCGGGGTGATTGACATCGAGGATGAAGAGCTCTACGCTAAAGCGGGAATGATTGATTTCTACTCATTGACGGTTCGAACTTTCAAAGTAGACTTCGAAGACATCTGTGAAGACTACGGACATGTAGCTTACTACAATGGAACGATTCCTCATGCGCCACACAGCTTTGTGTTAGACGACCATCATGAGTTCCAAACAGGGATGCCTGTACCGGTATGTGGAAACACTGCTCGCATGTTGGCAGATACTCGATTCTCTTCACACTTCCGTGTAGCGGGTGACTTCAGCACACACTTCGGCCCATTTGATAAGGGAAACGATGAGAGCAACGGCAATGACTTGCCTGCTGCTTGTTGTTGATAATCATAGCATAAGAATCAAACAGTGGTAATTGCTTGAGGTGTCGCTTATCTAGCACTTTAATCAGTCTATCGTTGCTTTTGTGCCCCTGAACAGCTATTTAGAATCATTCTTTGAACTAGTTCTTTCCCTTTAATTATATTAGGATTTCAAACTAGCAAAAAATGACAGCTAAACATCTGATTCTCTCAACGGCATTCGTGCTGTTGAGCCTCGTTGGTTTTGGCCAAGACAAGACGGCACCATCTGACGTTGATGCAGCCACCATTCAAACCAACAAAATAGTCGAGCTACTCAATCTCGATCAAGCTCAAAAAGAGCAGGTCTATCAAATTAACCTTGAAACGGTCAAAGAGATCAGCGCTATGAAAACGAGCGCCGGATCCCAAGTCGGTTGGGACCAACTCGCTCCTGTTGTTAAGACACAACAAGACCGCATTGCTGCACTTCTGACAGCAGACCAAAAAGTCCTTTTCAAGGAAATGAACGATCGTTACCGTGAGCGTATGATCGAACGTTCAGAAAAGAAATAGCCACAACTCAACCTTTCCTAAAATGTCAAATAAGAAGTTCACATTGGTGGATGCAGATATCTCCACCGTGAAAGAAAGTCCGGCTTCTTCACGTCCAAAATACTGGACAAAAGCAAGCAGCGTTGTTATCGCTCTTGCTGTAGGAAGTGCGGCATTGTCAGGATGTTCTGACGACAAACCATGTACTGACGCAGACCGTGGCGCAGACCCATATGTATACGATACAGGCCAATTTGCCGATCCTTATGATTTCGGAGGTGATAGCGACACAGGTGTTGCTGATCCAGCAGGGAACGGGGATCTATGTAGAGATTACGACTAAGAAAAACCATGTTCGATATTAATCAACTGTTCAGCCCACTTTCGTGGGCTGAATTCATTTCAGAATACTTCGAGAAAAAGCACCTGCTCATCGCTAGAAAGGACCCGCACTACTACGATGAAGTAGTCACATTAAAGGATGTAGATGAGGTTATTTTCTCCCAAAAGATCAATCACCCCGCATTTCGCGTGGTTGATTCGAAAACAGGTGAGTTCCCTGACCCAAGGCGCTACACTCAAAACGGAACCTCATCCATTAACCCGGTAGAATTCTGTAGAGAATATACTGAGGGAGGTACACTCGCGCTTGCTGGAATGCAACACCATGTGCGTTCGCTTCGAGAGTTCTGTAACAACCTGCAGCGCGCTTACGGACATCCGGCCCAGACCAATCTATACTTGACACCTCAAGATGCCCAAGGTTTTTCTCCTCATTACGACAACCACGATGTCATCGTGCTTCAAATCCATGGTAAGAAACACTGGAGGCTGTATGAGTCAGACATGAACTTACCGGATAAATCAATGCCTTTTCAAAAGGAAGGATTCACCCCAGGTAAGGTGTTCAAGGAGTTTGATCTCAACGCAGGTGATCTCCTGTACATTCCTCGCGGACTTGTGCACGATGCGATTACCACGGATGAATCATCGCTGCACGTGACCCTTGGTGTACTTGGATACACTTGGAGTCAGTTGCTCATCGAATCGGTGGTTAAACTCACGGAGGAAAACAAAGAGTTCCGTCACTTCGTTTCGGAAGGCATGCGATCAACGGATTACGATCAGCACTTTAAGACGTTGCTTAGCAAGCTCGAAGAAGACCTTAGAGAACGCAACGGAATTCGTCGATTCTCAAAGCAATTAGAAGAACAAACTCCATCAGAAAATGTAGGCCACCTGCTCAACCTCCTTGATTCCTCGTCGAATCAAGGTCCAGAGGAATTCGCTATCATTGAAGGAGTCTCTCTGGAAGAGAATGGTGAGGCTATCAGCTTCAAAAAAGGGTTTAAGGAAGTCTCCTTCCCTATCTTCTGTAAGAACACATGTGAAGAACTGGTCACCCGCGGAGAACGGTTCTCTCGATCTCATCTTGACAAAGAGCTAGATGATGAAGGGATTGATGTTATGATCTCTCGGTTATTGAGAGAAGGAATAATCAAACGAGTTTAGACGAAAAAGGCCCCTGCAAATGCAGAGGCCTTTTTTAATTATATCGTGTGGTTGTTTACCAACCTGAGTTTCCACGTCCACCACCACGGTTGTCGCGATCGTAGCCTCCACGGCCACCACCACGGTTATCGCGATCGTAACCTCCACGGTCACCACCACGTCCACCTCCACGGTTATCACGGTCGTAGCCTCCACGGCCACCGCCGTATCCGCCACCACCACGGTTGTCACGACGGAATCCGCCGCCACCACGGTTGCCCATCTCTTCGCGAGGACGAGCTTCTTTAACCACCATACGACGACCGTCGTATTCCATGTCGTTCAGCGCTTCGATCGCGGCGCGACCAGCATCATCATCATCCATTTCAACGAAGCCGTAGCCTTTAGAATTTCCGGTTTCACGGTCCATGATGACCTTCGCCGATGAAACCTCTCCGTACTCTCCAAAGAGTTCCATGAGGTGATCCTGAGTCACACTAGGGCTCAGTTTAGTAACAAAAATATTCATATAAGAGAATTAAAAAAAATGCAGTAGAATGCCACAAATGTGGCCTGAATTGGGGAGTTAACTTGTTATCATGGAGATTTGACTTCGTCTAAAAAACTAAAAACAGCTCCCCTTAAATCATTGTATTAGTCGCCGGCTTTTTGACTCCGACAGTACGAAGGTAGACTTTTTCCACAGTCACACCCCTTTCACTGTGTAAAATTCCTGTTAATAAGGCGTTGATTCACAATTAACTGAGCAATTTCCCCACTTATTGCTTAATCAACGAGATCACTTCACCCTCCTCTGTACGAAGCAAATAGCTTCCGCTTTCAAGTCCTGACAAGTCCCAAACGGTGTTATCATTAACCATTCCCTGACGTAATACACGTCCTTGGCTATCGTAAATGGTTACTGTACCCGACGTACTGACCTCGATACGTAAGTCACCTTGAATTGGGTTCGGGTACGCCTTCAATTTCTTTTTCGCCGGGTAACTAACTGAGTTACTCCAATCAACCACTACTGTGAATGATGCTGAACACACTCCATCGCTGACAGTGACAACATATTCTCCTGGAAGAAGGTTGGTTGCGGTGTCTCCCGTTTGACCGTTGCTCCACTCGATAGTCCATCCCGCTTCCGCGTTAGCGAAATCAATAGTCACAGCACCATCACCAGCGTCAACAGCAGAAGCAGAAGTCTCCGTGAGCACGTAGCTCGGATTAAAGGGTTGCTCCCGTAGAGACTCGAAGAAATTATACCCTGCGAGCATCGCAAAGGGCGCACACTCTCCGTGATCGAAATTACCTCCATCAAGCGCTTGAACGGTCGCAGATCCATTGGCGATCATCGTCTCTTCAGCGACCACAGAATTCATGTAGCCCACTTGGTCATCTCCGGTGCAGTAATACAAATTCGTTGGAGCTGTTGGAGCCCAGTCGTAGACGTCGTTATCTGCCAACGCAAGTCGCAGAGGGTGCTGTGGATCTGATTCAAAGGCCTCCAATACTTCAGGAACTAGCATTTCAGAAGGAACATCTGGAAAGGCGTTGTTGATCTGCCCCATGGTGGTTAAACCAGTAAACAAGTCTGGAATCACCGCTGCGTACTGAGGAAGGAATACATCCTCTAACTCCTCATAAAGGTTGCCATATACTTCTTGGTAGCTCAAGATAACGTAAGGCATGTATCCTGGTGTTGGATAAACCTCATCACTGGTCAACACCTCTGCTTGCGAGCCAGAGATGTCATATGGACCGCTCATTGGAGCGCTCCCGGTTACCGTAAACTCTTCTGAAAATTCAGTTTCAATCTTCTTATGCAGCGCCATGGTTGCGTGGCCCCCCTGAGAATACCCCCACAAGAAGAGTTGGTCATCTAACTCAAAATCGAGCGCGTCTTGAAGATTGTGCGCCGCGCGAATCAAATCAAGGCTCGCATTAGCTTGTGACTCCGCATGCACATACAAATGCATCCCTGGAGAATCTCCTAACCCGATGTAATCAGGCATGGTAATGGCGTAACCGGCACTAGCGTATAGCAACCCCAGTCTCGACTCGTAATTCTGGTAACTCGGCACGTTAATTTTCAAGGCTACGGTGCCGTGCTGATAGCTCGAGAGCGGCAATGGGCAGTCAAGATCACTTGGTAAACAAAACGCCCCCGTCACTTGCACGCTATCACCATTTGGGTGAATCGTTTGATAGGTCACTTTGAAGAAGTCAACCTCATGTTGAAGGTTCACCATATCACTATTCAGTCCGAAATCTTGGAGTATCTCGGTCACCTCATCGACCGTGTAATGATCGATGAGTTCCACGTCTTGTGCGTGGCTTACAGAAACAAGAATAGTCAGGGTCAGAGATAGAAAGAGTCTTTTCATACTTGGAAGATAAGGCTCTTTTATGGCCCGAACAGATTAGTTAACGCTAAAAGTAGGTCGTAGGTATCTACATCGTCGTCATCATCTAAGTCTCCATCACAATCTGGGCCAGAACAACCATAGTTTGAAAGGAAGTCAAGCAAGTCGGTAACGGTCCCTGTAAGATCGTTATTCAAGTCTGCATCAGCGTCTTCCAAGGTTTGTCCTTCAACGAAGTAATGCTCCGTATTGATCTCTAAATCAAAAAACTCTTCAACCAAGCCGTTAGGCCAACGAATAACCAAGCTGTCTGCCGTTTGCCGCTCGCCCAACCCGAACACCATCCGGTCACTATTCTGCTGTGAGTATCCGCTAGCACCGAGATGTTCATCTACTTGCATGTGGCCTTCGCTCCATAGCGTTACACGCGAACCGAAAGCATCGCGGTTCGAAACCGTGCCCTCAAAACGAAGTCCAATGTAGTTCCCCGTCTCTGAGTTGTTCGAGAAGAGTTGAACACCTGGTGAATCGCCAAACAAACTATTCGCAACAAGAATATCTTCATCACCATCGTTATCTGCATCGGTAATTGCAATCGCTGCGCTACTCCACGGGCTATCAATCACACCGTCATCACCGGAGATGGCGAATGTACCGTCTCCAACATTCCGAAAAAGGCGATTCGGGAAGGTGGAGAAGTTATAATTGTTCGCCATGTATAGGTCCTTCTCGCCGTCGAGGTTGTAATCAAACCAGGCTACTCCCCACCCCATTCCTGGGTCGTTTACAGCTAATTCTTCTTCCACGTTAGTGAAAGAGCCGTCACCGTCATTGCGCAAGAGGGCGTTACCATCGTAGTTATTGGTAATGTAGATATCGAGCCAGCCGTCGTGATCGAAATCTGTTACATCTACTCCCATTCCTTCACCGGAATGCGCTGCGCCCAGCTGGAACCCTTGGTTACTGAATACTCCCGCACCATTGTTGATATAGAGGCGATTGGGTTGATAGGCGTCGTGTGTCAGATAAAGGTCAACGTCACCGTCATTATCGCTATCAAAGAACACGGCGCCCATTCCAACCAAGTTGTCGAATGCTCCTGATGCAAGGTAGTGATCAGTAAACCCACCAGAATGACCGAGGTAAAAGGCATTCGCTTGGTTGATGTTCACGACGTAAATGTCAAGCCAACCATCGTTGTTGACATCACCAGTAATCACACATCGACACTGTCCTTCGTCTGCAATTCCCAAGGCTTCTGCGCCTTCAACGAACAGACCACTTCCCATATTTCGATAGAATGAATTGGGTCCGTTGTAGTTTCCACAATAGAGGTCTTTGTCGCCGTCGTTATCGAAATCTGCCCAGATAGATGCGTAGGTATTTCCAGCATCGTCAAGGCCCAATTCTGGGGCCACATCTGTGTAGGTTCCATCAGCGTTGTTTTGATACAGTTTATTGGGTGAGTTCTTGATACTCACGTAGAAATCATCCAGTCCATCTTCATTGATATCAACCACAGAAAGCCCGTAGTTAATGCCCTCTCCAGTAATATTTGCCCCTTCAGAGACATCGCTGAACACAGCTTCTTGCCCGACAATCACAGAGCTAGCCACACAAGCCAAAGCGAAGATTAAGGTCTTTTTCATCATAGTCAGTGCTCTCAACACCACTAAGTTAGCGGCTTTAGGTTCTTCAAATCAAGCCTGAGTTGGCGGAATGTGCCAAGGCTATCCGGCGAAATAACCTTCGAACTTTGCAAAAGTTGACAAGTCAAGTGGATGAAAGGCATTATCTTCGCTCCCATGGACAACAAAAGCTTTCCATTTCAGCGCCAGAACTATATCCTCATGCTTATTGGCATGGGTGTAGTGATCCTTGGGTTCATCTTGATGTCTGGCGGTGGGTCTGATGACCCGAATGTATTCAGCGAAGAGATCTTTAGCTTCCGCCGAATTACGCTTGCACCGCTCGTGGTACTTGGTGGTTATGGTTTCATCATGTACGCCATCATGAAGAAGCCGAAGACGACTGATTCAGCAGAATAACTTAGCCCTCCCCCCTTGGCGATCATTGAAGCGATCATACTTGGTATTATTCAAGGACTCACCGAGTTCCTTCCTGTTTCTAGTAGCGGACATTTGGAACTCGCCAAAGCGGTGCTTGGAAACGAGCAGCTGCCAGCTGAAAGTTTGGCCTTTACGGTCATTGTGCATTTCGCCACTGCATTGAGTACGATCGTCATCTTCCGCAAAGACATCGTAGAGATTGTCAAAGGACTCTTCTCAGGAAACAAAGAATCTATCAGCTTCTCGATGAAGATCATCGTTTCCATGATCCCAGCAGCGTTGATTGGCGTCTTGTTTAATGACCAAATCGAAGCGTTGTTTAGCGGCCAAATCTTGCTTGTTGGAGCTATGCTCGGAGTTACTGGGTTGTTGCTTTTCCTCGCTGATCGCGCGAAATCAACAGAGAAATCTGTGGGTTTACTTGACGCGGTAGTGATCGGACTAGCGCAAGCGATTGCCATTCTTCCTGGAATTTCTCGATCAGGTGCAACAGTGAGCACGAGCGTGTTGCTGGGAATCGATCGCGAGAAATCAGCACGCTTTTCGTTCTTGATGGTCGTACCATTGATTCTTGGTAAAATGGCCAAAGACATCCTCGATGGTGTGCAGTTTACTGGAGATGCTTTCGGTGTGTATGTCGCAGGATTTATAGCCGCATTTATCGCCGGCTTGCTCGCTTGCCAATGGATGATTGCCTTGGTGAAACGCAGTCAATTGAAGTATTTCTCTTACTACTGCTTCATTGTCGGTGCCATTGCCTTGGTGTGGGCGCTCAGCGCTTAACAGCTTTTCTCTTGTCTCGAATTCTTCTTCACTATTGACAATCAAACAACTGCTGTTTTTGGGTACTTTTAGCTCATGACCAGAGCATTGCTACTCCTTTCGTTCGTGTTGCTATCTGCTTCCGCGCTAGCGCAAAAAGAATATTTCGGATGTCACAATTACCGAAACCGCGTGATGCCCGAAAGCAAGAAACTCACGCACGCGCAGCAAAAAGCGCTGCAGACGAGCATCCTGCGAAGCGACACCATCGATATTCAGCACTATGACATTTTCATTGACGTTACTGACTACGGTGGTGGAGTTATTAATGCGGCCACTACGATTACTTACTCACCAATTGAGCCAGACCGCGAGAGCATTATTCTCGATCTCTTTCAGCTGCAGGTTGATAGTGTCGTAGACGCCACAGGTCAGCTCACCTATACCCACGATGGTGAATTCCTTCAGGTGTACTTTGACGCGTCTCCAGAAGTTGGTGAGACCTATAATATGACGGTTTACTACCAAGGAGACCCACATCAAGATCCGGGCTGGGGTGGATTCTACTTCCAAAGCTTCTACATCTACAATCTTGGTATTGGTTTAACTACGGTTCCGCCAAACTTTGGAAAGGTATGGTACCCTTGTTTTGACACCTTCCTTGAGCGCGCTTCATACACATACCGTGTGCGTTCTGCGAATGGAATGGTGGCGAGCTGCCAAGGAGATCTGGTGGAGGAAATCATTGAAGAAGGAGACACCCTGACGCGCGTTTTTGAATTCGCTGGACCTATTCCAACGTACCTTTCTGCTATCGCTGTCGCGGAATATGAGACGACCTCTTTTGTACACGACGGTGTATATGGAGATGTAGACGTCTCGCTAACAAGTAAGCCGGAGCATCAAGGAGCGATGAATAACACCTTCCAAGAGGTTGGCATTGCCATTGATGCCTGTGAATATTGGTGGGGACCCAACCCGTGGTCACGCGTTGGATACGTTTATACCACAGACGGCGCCTTAGAGATTCCAACGAACATCGCTTACCCTCAATTCATGGCCAACGAGAGCCTGAATAGTAATGCTGAGCTCTTCACGCATGAGCTCGGTCACTACTGGTGGGGTGATGTGATCACGATGATCGAGCACAACCACATGTGGATCAAAGAAGGGCCGGCAGAATACTCTTCTCAACTCTTCTTCGAATGGCGTGATGGTTGGGAAGAATTCACCGACGTTGTGAAAGACAACCAGCTCTTCGTTTTGGAAGAATGTCACGTGCAAGACAATGGTTTCCATGCCATGTCTCCAATGCCAGATGACGAGATTTACGGACGAACGACTTACCAAAAAGGAGCGTCTGTACTTCACAACTTGCGCGCTTATCTAGGCGATGAACTCTTCCGTGATGGAATGATGACGATGCAGGAGAGCATGCCATATTCGAATGTCAATGCCGCTGAATTCCGTGATTCATTGAGCATGTACACGGGGTATGACCTGACCGATTTCTTTGATGATCAGATCTTCAACCCTGGGTTCAGCGTGTTCGTTCTCGACTCTGTATCAAGTACTGACAATGGAAGTGGTTATACCCACACTTTGTACCTCCAACAGAAACTCCGCGAGTGTCCAGATTTCTACGATAACGTGCCGCTTGAAGTGAGCGCTATTGACACTGACTGGAGCAAAGAGAACTTCATGGTGAACGCCACCGGACAGTACTCAACGGCAACGATCGAAACGGATGAGATGCCGGCATTGATTGAACTCAACACCAATGGCCGTCTGAACCAGTCGCGTCTAGATACTGAATTCGTCATCGATGACACCTCATCTCCGCTCAACCGTCCGTTCGTAGACTTCCGTTTGGGTACAAATGAGATCAATGAAGGCGACTCAGCATGGGTGCGTGTTGAGCACATCTGGGCAGGTCCTGACAATGACAACCTTATGCCGTACATCTACGAGGTCTCGTCAACGCACTTCTGGAAAGTAAGTGGAATCTTCCCTGATGGCATTGAAATGGATGGCCGCCTGACTTACGCTGGAGACGATCCAATCGAAGATCTCGATAATGACCTATATGGTATCAACGAAAACGAAGCGATGCTTGTTTGGCGACCTGATGCCTATTCTCCATGGATGAAGTATCCTGACTATGAGTGGCAAGGCGGTAACTTGAACAATGGCGCAGGTCAGTTCGTGATTGAGCCGCTGCTTCCTGGTCAATATGCCTTCGCCAATGGTGATGTGGCTGCTGCTGTCGCTAGCGCGGAAGCGGTAACTCCTAAGATTTACCCGAACCCAAGTCACGGAGTTATCCAGTTGGAGCTACCTGAAGCGCTTCAACAACGTGCGTTAATGGCTGTCAACGTCATAGACATGAATGGTCGAACAGTCATGAACACCACTCTTCCTTCGGGAATTGTACGTCACCAATTAGACCTGAGCACCTTGTCTCAAGGTTCTTACTTGATACAATTACTTGATCAGAGAACGATCGTTAATACGTCTCGAATTGAATTGTTGAACCGGTAAAGACCGCCCCTGTTAAGCTCCGGCCCCTTTTAGGGTCAGCGTTTTCACGATAGCCTCTACTTCGCGCATGTACTCGCGTTTGTCGAAGTACGGAGCGTAAGCATAGCCATCCACTGAAACGATGCGCTGGTTTGCTTCGTCATAGAAAGTCAGCATGTAGTAAGGCCCTCCCATGAAGTCATTCTGCATCTTCCAAAGACCGCGTACTTCAGAGGCAAACATGCCTTTGAACACCACTTCTTCATAAGTCGGAACGAGATGCATTTCATTGGCCATGTAGCTTCCGTCCGTCGGACCTGGCACGTACTTGCGGAGCATGTCTTGGCGCTTCTCCAGAAGCCAGTTCATGCTAAATATAGAGTCGGTTGTGTACGGGTAGGTGTAAACGAAGACACCTTCTTTGATGTCATGATTGTTCCCTCCTTTCATACGTGTCATTTCACGTTGTAACCAGAGAAACTCCAAGCGTTCATCGCTGGTGTCAACAATTTCAGCCACGACAAACATGTCACGCGGAATATCGAGGGTCAATCCGTATTTCTCCATCAAGTCAGCGTTCAGGGCTTCGTTGTCAAAGGCACGCACATTCGCTGCCAAACGATCCACTTCTTCTTTGTGAAGGATACTTAGGATTTCATTCCCACGGGAGATGATAGCATCTGCCAGCTCTTGCTGAGACTTTCCTCGTGCTTCGATATAGATCTGACCGCTTGAATAGCGGTTACGGGCGAATTCAACTTTGGAGATGGTTTGCTCCACCGCCTGACCCACCTCGATGTAGATAATATTACGGTGAGGCTTCCAGAATTTGTCAAAGTCTCGTGGGTCGAGGTTGACAAGGTCAAAATGACTTTCGGCTTGAGGTAGAACAGGGTATGGTTGGGCAACAACCTCGCGGATAGCAGCGCCCACAGGGCCATTCCATACACTTTCAGAGGCAACAACAAGAAGTTCTCCCGCCGGACCAACTTTGCCCGGAAGGACGGGGGCTTCACCGCTTTGGCTGCATGCTAGCAGAACGGAGAACATCCCCAAGAATAGTAGCTTTTTCATAGACTGATCTTTTCAATTTTGATCTTTTGTCCTTGCTTCAAATCCTTGGCGTTCAGCCCTTTGTTGAGTCGTTGTATTTGCTCGACCGAAACACCATCATACAATTTGGCAATATCCCACAAGGTATCACCTTTTCGAACAGTATGATAGCGATAGTCTGCGTCGTGCGTAGTTTCAGGTTTCGGAGTACGCTTTTCCGTTTTGTTAACGGAAGAACTACTCTTTTTCTTGTCCTTCTTATCGGTATAGATGTAAAGTTTCTGTCCGGCTCGGATCATGGAGCCTCGGATGTTGTTCCACGCTTTAAGCTGTGAAACCGTTACGCCATGGCGCTGGGCAATGCTTCCCAACACATCTCCCGAGCGCACATAGTATACGACCGGCTCGTCTTGAACCACGATTTCCGGTTCCTCGTCTTTCTTATAGTTGTAGATACTATCAGCTACCGCAAGGAAATCGGACGCTGTTCCATAGGGTAATCGAATGGCGTAATCACTGTCTTTTGGGATCACCCCTTTGCGGTAGGTAGGGTTGTACCAGCTGAGCGCATCCTGATCAATGTCGAGGAAGGCCTCAATCTGATCGAAACGCAATTGATCACTTACTTGAATGGTATCCGTTTCTAGCCAACTGCACGTCGCTTCCGCTGGGTAAATGTTGTACTCCTCATGGAAGTTCATGAGGTAGACTACTGCAATAAAAGCGGGCACGTAGCCACGTGTTTCTCGTGGTAGGTATGGTCTTACTTCCCAATAGGTGGTTTTTCCTCCTGACCTTCGAATGGCCTTGTTGACATTCCCTGGACCGGCATTGTAAGCTGCCAAAGCAAGGTTCCAATCGCCGTACAATCCGTGAAGTTTATGTAGGTATCTGCAAGCAGCTTCGGTGCTTTTCACCGGATCCATGCGCTCGTCAACGTAGGAATTGACTTGAAGGTCGTAGGCACGTCCCGTCTGGTACATAAACTGCCATAACCCTGTAGCTCCCACGCGTGAACGGGCTCTCGGGTTGAGCGCAGATTCAACAATCGGAAGGTGCTTTAGCTCCAATGGGACATCCGCTGCATCTAGCTTTTCTTCGAACAATGGGAAGTAGTAGCCCGACATACCGAGCATTCTACCAAGCTGTTTATTTCGTCGAGAATAGTAGAAACGGATGTAATCGAGAACTGTTTCGTTCCCTTTGAGGTTCATCGGAGTTTGCGTATCGAGCAAATCAAGGCGTTGCAACACCAATGCGGTATCGATCGAAGGAAGCTCACCTTCTTCAAAGTCGTAGACGTTCCAAAAGGAGGTATCTGTGCTTAGACAGAATTGCTCTTGAAATGATTGTTGCCAGATCGAATCGACCTCGCAGAGGTACAGGCCGCTCAATAACTGGGCGTCTGAAGCGGGGGCTTCTACTTGAGTAGAATCCTGTGCTGTCATGCCCAGTTGAATCAGGGCAAAAAGGATCATGAAGTTAACACGGCGCACAATGTCACTTTAATTAACCTACGCAGAAATATGCTGATTGTTTTATGGAGAGACCTTAGTCTTCGATGCGTTCGCCTTTCGATGACTTTTCGTCATCTGCTTGCGTAGCGTCTTTGAATTCTTTGACACCACGTCCGAGACCGCGCATAAGTTCAGGAATCTTACGTCCTCCGAACAAAAGCAGGATAACTGCTACGATTAGTACGATTTGCCAAGGGCCAATGCTTCCCATAATGGATTATTTTGGAGGTTCTCTGCTAAAGCGTCTGCTCTAACACTCACGTAAGACAAAGGTATATAAACCCTACGGATGTGTCGCGTTTTTCGACTAATTCAGCGCCATATTATCGATGAGGCGCACACCATCAACCCATGCGGCTGCCAAAGCACGTACTTCACGCGACCAATCTGAGGCCTCTTGAAAGTCATCGGCGTACACCACAGACAAGTATTCAAGCTTTACTCCAGGTTGCTGTTCCAGGTGACGATGTCCCCAATGCTGCACCATTTGCGGATCCACTTTCGTTGCGCGTTCCGCCATCTCTTTTAGGGTTCGATAGATGGCTAGTGCATTTTGCCTGCCTCGCAGCGAAAGGCGCACGTTGCGAGAACTCATGGCCAATCCATCCGTGTCTCTAATAAGTGTGCAAGGCATAATCTCTGTCAGGATCTGTTCTCGGCGCACTAGTTCGCGAATGATAGCTAATTGCTGAAAGTCTTTCTCTCCGAAATAGGCTTTGTCTGCTTGAATCGAATCTAATAAAAGGCGAACGACGGTTACCACCCCGTCAAAATGGCCTGGTCGCTTTGCTCCTTCGAGTGTTTCGGTCAAGAAACCATAATCAGCGCGAAGGCTTTCGACCTTATCACCATAAATGTCGTTCACACCAGGGGCAAAAATAGCATCGCAACCGTAGCTTTTTGCCAGTTCAATATCGGCAGATAGCGTACGCGGATAAGCGTCTAAATCGTTAGATCTGTCGAATTGAGTGGGGTTTACGAAGATGCTACACACACAAATTTCGTTCTCTTTTGCAGCCCGTTCAATCAAGCTCCCATGCCCCGCGTGAAGCGCCCCCATTGTGGGAACATAACCCACTGATCCTGCGCTGGTAAAGACTTTGCTTCGCAGCGCTTTCCATTCGTCTGGATGTGTGAAAAGGATCATAGAAAACGGGGTGGTTTAGTTACGGCAAAACGGCCAAAGCTAATAGATTCGTTTGAATTTGGGCCTAGTTTTTCGTAATTTTGCAAACAATCCTGACAAATTCAATTCCTGATGAGTAAAGCCAGAATTCTATACGTTTCTCAAGAAATACAACCTTTCTGTCCAGAAACAATTATCTCAAGGATTAGCAGGCATCTCCCACAGGGCGCACACGAGAAAGATAAAGAGATCCGAGTGTTCATGCCTCGTTATGGTAAGATCAACGAGCGCAGGCACCAACTTCACGAAGTGATCCGTCTTTCTGGAATGAATCTTATCATCGACGATACGGATCATCCTCTCATTATTAAGGTCGCATCTATCCCTAGTGCGCGTATGCAAGTTTACTTCATTGATAATGAAGAATTCTTCAAGCGCAAGGCGTACGTAACGCAAGAAGATGGCGAAATGTTTGAAGATGCCGATGAACGCTCGATGTTCTTTGTGCGCGGCGTGTTGGAGACAGTGAAAAAGCTAGGCTGGGTCCCTGATGTGATCCATAGCCACGGCTGGATGTCTGCACCTTTAGGTATGTACGTAAAAGAAGTCTACAAAAACGACGCACATTTCTCCAACTCTAAACTTGTCTACAGCATCTACGAAGATGGTTTCGAAGGCACGTTGAACGAGAACTTCAGTAAGAAACTAGTTCAAGACGGAGTTTCAGAAGCTGCATCAGACATCGTTAAAGAGCCAACATTTGTTAATCTTAACAAGCTGGCTGTCCACTATTCTGATGCTGTAATCGTTAATGGTGAGAATATTGATTCAGAATTGCGCACCTTTGTCGACGATTCTGATAGCGTATCTATCACTTGTGACAATGAAGACAACATCGTTGCTGAAGCGACTACACTTTATGACACTATCCTTGAGGGAAAGCCGGCACTCGTTGAAGAGTGATCAACGGCCATTAAATCATATTGTTGAGAAGCGGCCCATTTGGGCCGCTCTCTTTTTGTTCACGCTTTTCGCCATAGCTGGTTGCGAAAAACCCGAACAAGAACTAGGCCTGGGTATCCAACCCGATGATGACCTATTGACGGCATTCCAAACAGACACCACAACCATTGAGTGTTTCACCATCCGTGAAGACTCTCTGGCTACGGATGAACTCTCGCAGTCACTACTTGGAAACTACTTCGATCCATTAACCGTAATCACAAGTACCTAAATCTACACTCAGCTCCGACTCGGAACTCCTGACCAAGACTTTGGTACCAACCCCGTAGCCGATTCTATTGTGCTCGCAATGCGCTACACAGGTGAATCGTACGGGTCACTGCAAGATCAGTTCTTCGAAGTATACCGCCTCACTGAAGACTTGTTCATCGATTCAACCTACTATTCGAACGATGACTTCGACTTCGATTTTGATAACCTCGTTGAAATTGGACAAGAAACTCAAGGCTTCAACCTTTCAGACAAGCTATTCTTTGAAGAGGATTCAGCAAACCCTCAGTTACGTCTTCCGCTAGATCTTGCCTTTGGTGAAGAGCTTATGAACGCTGGTGATGAGATATACGACACCAATGAGAACTGGCTGGAATACTTCAAAGGAATCTACGTTCGCTCCTCAAGCGGAGGTGGTGGTGTAGTGAATCTAGACCTTGTAGACAGTGAGTCTGCTGTGCGTCTATATTACCACAACGACGATGACACACTGTTCTACGACTACGTGATCAACACATCTTGTGCTCGTGTGAACCGCTTTGAACATAGCTTCACAGGAGACTTGATGCCACTGAACAACTTTGGCGAATCTCCTGCTAACCAAGTCGGCTATGTACAAGCCGCAGCTGTGTGTAAAACGCGCATTGAGTTCCCGCACATTGATGATTACAACGAGTTCGAACAACGCACAATCAACAAAGCAGAGCTAATCATTCCTGTTTTTCAGGAGTTTGATGAGCGCTTACCTCTCCAATCCGCCTTGTTCCTGTTGACCGAAGATGAAGACGGTGACGCCGTGGGTCTTCCAGGTCAGCTCTCAACGGTTGTCGACATCGGCGGCAGCTACAATTCAAGCACCAATGAATACCGATTCAACATTTCACGCTGGTTTCAAGAGTACCTCAATGGTAACCAAGCTGTGAATTTCGTGAACTTGGTGTCGAATAATGCCGGTATCTCTGTGCGTCGCGTTGGAGCCAACGGACCAGAGGCTAATCCAGAGGATTCATCGAACAACATGAGGTTGATTCTGACCTTCACAGACTGATCTAATATCAGATAACATCTTACGCATAGCTTGTCGTTGATTACGCAAACTTGCAATGGCCAAGCTCGAAGGCATTTTTGTATACCTTCGTAATGGTCTATGATGATCCTAAAACTGTAGAATACCTATGTGTGGAATTGTCGCTTATCTCGGAGATGAGAATGCATACCCTGTACTTATTAAAGGGTTAAAGAGACTGGAATACCGTGGCTATGATAGCGCGGGTGTTGCCATCCTTAAAGAAAACGACATTGCGCTTCACAAGTGCAAAGGAAAAGTGAGTGATCTTGAAGCACACATCGGTGACGCTTCAACAGACGGAACCGTAGGAATCGGTCACACCCGTTGGGCAACGCACGGACCACCGAACGACATCAATGCTCACCCCCATGTTTCGGGAGATGGCGAGCTCGCCATCATTCACAATGGAATCATTGAGAATTACAGCACCCTTAAAGAAGAGTTGATCAACCGCGGACACAAGTTCGAGAGTGATACAGATACTGAAGTGTTGGCCCACTTGATTGAAGAAGTACGTAGCAATACAGAAGTAGAACTTTTTGAGGCCGTTCGTATTTCATTGAACGAGGTGGTTGGTGCCTACGCTATCGTAGTGATGGATCGTAACAATCCAAACCAATTGATCGCGGCGAAGAAGTCGAGCCCGTTGGTCATTGGAATTGGAGAAGACGGAACGTACTATGTAGGTTCAGATGCGACACCAATTGTTGAATACACGAAAAACGTTGTCTACCTCGAGGATGAGGAGATTGCTTTGATGGACCGCCAGTCAGGTCTGAAAATCAAGACAATCCAAAACCGCGAGAAGACCCCATATATCCAGGAACTTGAGCTTCACTTAGAAGCGCTAGAGAAGGGAGGGTATGATTACTTCATGCTGAAGGAAATCTACGAGCAACCACGCTCTATCCGTGATTGCTTCCGTGGGCGAATGAACCTTCAGAAAGGAATGATTCGCTTGTCAGGAATCGAAAACTTCGAAGACAAGTGGACGAACGCCAAACGCATCCTGATTGTGGCTTGTGGTACTTCATGGCACGCCGGCTTGGTAGCCGAGTACCTCTTCGAAGACCTCGCGCGCATTCCTGTAGAAGTTGAATATGCTTCTGAGTTCCGTTACCGAAACCCAATCATCACCGAAGATGACATCGTTATTGCCATTAGTCAGAGTGGTGAAACGGCGGATACCTTGGCTGCCATTAAGATGGCTAAGGAAAAAGGGGCGCACATCTTCGGTGTGTGTAACGTGGTAGGGTCTACCATCTCAAGAGAGACTGACAGCGGTTGCTACACGCACGCTGGACCAGAAATCGGGGTGGCATCTACGAAAGCATTCACAGCTCAAGTAACGGTATTGACTTTGATGGCCCTGACTGTAGCCCAAAAGCGCGGAACGATCAGCCCAGAGCGTCTGCACCGTCTGATTGCTGAGATCAACTCTTTGCCAGACAAAATTGAGCAGACCTTGGCGTCAAACGATCAAATCGAATTCATTTCAGAGATCTACAAAGACGCTAGCAACGCCCTATACCTAGGTCGTGGCTTCACCTTCCCTGTTGCGCTTGAAGGAGCGTTGAAGCTGAAAGAGATAAGCTATATCCACGCTGAGGGATACCCTGCAGCAGAGATGAAACACGGGCCGATTGCCTTAATTGACGAGGAAATGCCGGTATTCGTGATTGCTACGCAAGGTCAGAGCTACGAAAAAGTAGTCAGCAACATCCAAGAGGTAAAAGCGAGAAAAGGAAAGATCATCGCCATCGTTACGATTGGGGATACTGAAGTGAAGAAAATCGCTGATCACGTTATTGAGATTCCAAAGACTGATGATGTCTTGGTACCGTTGGTTTCAGTAGTTCCACTGCAATTGTTGAGCTACCACATCGCATTAATGCGCGGGTGTAATGTTGACCAGCCGCGTAACCTTGCGAAATCAGTAACCGTAGAGTGATTCTTGTCAGAAAAAGTGTAAGACTCAACAAAAGGCTTACATTTGGCAACAATGCTAACTGTCTGAACTAGGGTAAATATGCCCCTGTATCAAACGGGAAGTGTTGAAAACGAAGATATTTACCAAAATCTAGAAGCTAAATCTTTCCGTCCTTGCACGATGGAAACGAGTATTACTAAATTTTCAACCATCATGAAAAAAGTAGTCTTTTTTATTGCGGCAGCGCTACTCTGCCTCGCTGGTACAAATGAAGTACAAGCACAGAAACAGATCGGAGGCGACAAGAACGTCGAGTTCCAATTCTCTCCACTAGGAGGTAACCCGATCGGAATCAACGGTATCCGTCTGCGTCTCTTCAACTCTGAGTCGTCTGCGATCCGTGTCAACGTATTTGTTGGGTCATCAACAGACAAAACAGTAAATACTGAAGAAGGTGCGATCAGTACCGAGGATCCGGTGAGCCCAATCCTTTTCGATTACGCTCGCATGTTTGATCTCACTATCCGTCCAGGATATGAGATGCACTTCGACGGAACAGATCGTCTATCTCCTTACGTGGGTGCTGAGATTGATTTCGGTATCGGTAACGTATCTAGCGAGTCTGAGTTCTGGGGGCCAAATGACATCGACGATGCAGGAGAGCTTGAGCAGTACATCGTATGGACTGAAACTCAGAAGCAATCATACACGCGTTTTGGACTCAACCTTCTATGTGGTTTTGACTTCTACTTCGCAGACAATGTGTATCTTGGAGCAGAGATGGGCTTTGGATTCAGCAACACAAGCTGGGCTGACGAAGAGCTAGAAGTTTCTGACCAGGTTGCTTACAACCTATTGAACGGAAACGATTCTGACGAAGATCTACCTGCAGCTGGTGCTGGAGACCTTTCAGATCAGTCTAATAGCTTCGCAGTTGGTCCTAACGTGAACGGACAGATTCGTCTCGGTTTCTTGATCAACTAATAGAACGATTAAAATGAAACTGTTTACCAAACTTGGTTTTTTCGCGCTCGCAGTAGGTGCTATGATCTTGACTTCATGTTCGAAGCAAGAAGAAAGCAACAACTTCGAGTACCAGACTCAAACAACTATTGAGCAACAGCGTGCAGCTGAACAGCTCATGGGTCAAATCTCTGAACTAGGGGTTTGGAATGAGGAGCGTGGCCAGTTGTACAAATTCAACTTGCAAACGCGTGAATTCAGCTTTGCTGACGCCAACGACGGATGGAACTTCTCTAATTCAGAGGGTCCTGTCTTTATTGAGAACCCTGAAGGTGGCGGCATCCTGATTATCCCTTCGTTCTCTTTTGGGTCTAACACAGGAGGAACCGTAGTAGCTGGTAACAGTGCCCTTGACATCACCTACACATTCTGCTTCTCTGCTTCTGACGAAGCGCTTGGCCTCGATCTATTCGATTACGGCGGTAACTTCGACGGAGTCTCTATGGTACTTGGTATCGCTGGAGACTTCGAAGCACTAGCAGACGGAGATGTTGATGAAGATTCTGACTTCACTGATTTCTTCCAAGGATTCTGCCTCTACTTCGTTTACGATAACGAGGCGCAAGGTTCTTACGAGATCCTTGACTGGTTCGATAACCTAGAAGACGACTTGGATAATCTTGATGAAAAAGGTTTCGGGTACTTGATCGACTTTGTAAATTTCAGCGTGTACTTCACCTCTGAAGGTACGCTTGATGTAAGCGGTGGTCAGATCAGCTTTACCGGTGAATACTTCGGAATCCTTGAGATCCTTGATAACCTAGAAGACGATACTGTCGATTTCGACATCGTTCCTGGTTTCGGAGCCATGGGTTGTAGTTAAGCATTCCCTTACTCAAAATATTCAAAAGCATCCTTCGGGGTGCTTTTGTCGTTTTACCCCCTATCTTTCAAGCATGCATGTGATCTTTAATCTCCTTGGTAAGCCCTATCGGGCGGAATTGAATAACGGCACTGATATCTCTATTCCCTTGGAATCTGGTGTAGGAAAAGTATCTGCTTGGTACGTACCTCCTATTGCAATTGAACCCGTTAAAGGTGACGGCTTTGTTGGGAGTGTGGCCCAAGGTGGTAGCGTCAACTTCAGAAACATCAGCTTTAATCCGCACGGTCATGGCACTCACACCGAATGTCTAGGTCACATCACAGAGACCCTGCATTCAGTCAACCAGAAAATTAAAGAGTATCACCTCGACGCTCAATTAATCACCGTTCATCCGAAGAAGCACAACGATGATCACGTCATTGAAGCAGATCAAATTCCTGATGGCGCACTGCCTTCTGCACTGATACTTCGAACGAGCCCGAATACAGCCTCTAAACTGACGCAACAGTATAGTGACACCAATCCTCCATATTTGAGCTCAGAATGCGCTAAGAAGATCGTTTCTTCAGGTGTTCGACACTTATTGATTGACTTGCCCAGTGTTGATCGCGAAGTCGATGGTGGCGAATTACGTGCGCACCACATCTTCTGGCAAGTTGGTGCAGAAGAAAGACATGACGCAAGCATTACTGAAATGGTCTATGTGCCAGATGAAATCAGCGATGGATATTACTTCATGAATCTGCAATTCCCTCCATTCGAGAATGACGCGAGCCCAAGCCGACCAATCATTTATCCAGCAGTACCGGCGTCGTGAACCGGTAATTCAACCATGAAAATACTTCCCTCTCCTGGGGTAGTCGTGAAACTGATGACACCCCCTGCTTGATCCACAATGTTGTGTACCATGGCTAGTCCAAGACCTGTGCCTGTTGACTTGGTGGTGAAGTTCGGTTGGAAAATCTTTGACTGCATGTCTTCAGGAATTCCCATTCCATCATCTTCAACCGTGGCAATGAGGTGGTCGTCTTTCCGCGATAGCGCCACCTTCACCTCGCCCACCCTATTTTCAGGAATCGCCTGAATGGCGTTCTTGATCAAATTATTGAATACGCGCAAAATTTGATCACGATCAATGTATACAGAAGTGTCAACTTCTTTACTTGGGCCGTTGTAAATGACTCGGGCATTCGTCTCGTCATGAAACAACTCAACACATCCGCTAATGGATTCGTTGAGATCAACACGCTCCCGTTGCGCCTTCGGCATCTTCGCAAAGTCGCTGAATTCGCTCGCGATATTGCTCAAAGCATCAATCTGCTCGATCATGGAATCAGCAAACTTCTTCAACTTTGGTTCAAACTCAGGATCATCGCTCTTAAACGAACGCTCCAAGTGTTGAACGCGCAGTTTCATAGGCGTCAATGGGTTCTTAATCTCATGGGCCACCTGCTTCGCCATTTCTCGCCAAGCGCTTTCCCTTTCTGATTTAGCCAGTTCACTGGCCGAACGCTTCACCTCATCCAGCATCCGGTTGTACTCGTTTACTAGAGCGCCAATCTCGTCGTTACTATCCCATGAAATGGCTTCATTCCGTTGTTGAAGGTCAACATGTGCCATTCGCTTTCCAATCTTCTGAAGCGAAGAGGTGATGTAGTTCGAAAGGAAATACGCCAACAACGCCGCCCCCATGAACAAACCAACATAGATTTTCGTCAACTCGCGAAGGAAGGCGTTCAACTCGGCGCGGTCTACCTCACGCTTATCGTAGCGCACGTTAGTCACCGCAATTGGGCGATCATCAACATCGCGGAAATACCAGTAAGCCATAATGTAGGTTCCGTGATCGACATCCTTCGCCATTTCTGCGCGGTCATTACCGGTGCTAAGCTGTTTTAAGATGGTATAATCGATCTCCTGAGCAAAGCCAAGGGCATCAAAGTTATTCTGACTCGAACTAATCAGGAGGCGGCCTCTAAGGTCGTATAAGTTGATGGCCAGATTGTGAACGTCAGACAGCTCACAGATTTTATCCGTAAAGATGGTTGGCACCGAAGCAGTGGCCATGTAGCCATTCCCTTGTTGATCGAGGAAGTAGCGCATGCTTTCCTGGATGGCCAACTCTTTACGACTCAAGCGCGAGAGGTTATACTCTTCCTCCTGCTGTTTGAAGTTGATATAGGCCGTGATTCCTGAAGCCACGAAGGCTAAGAGAATAATGGTTAGCATCGAGAAATAGATGCGCTGACGTAATGTGAGATGGATGCCCATATTCTGTTTGGAAAGATACACGAAAGCACCGGGCTCTCGTCACTTCTTACCAGCATCAAAAAACATGCTAATATGAAAAACAAAAAGCCCCGCAAATGCGGGGCTTCTTTCCATCCTCAAAAATGTCCACGTTATCAACCGTTGAGAGCTTCCGCTCCACCAACGATCTCGAGAATTTCATTTGTAATCGACGCCTGACGAGCTTTGTTGTATGTCAACTTCAACTCTTTCAATAGGTCTGACGCGTTATCAGTCGCTTTGTGCATTGCCGTCATACGAGCTCCATGCTCACTAGCATGACTATCCAGCAGGGCCTTAAACAGTTGGAGACGAATTGAGTTCGGGATGATGTTCTCAACAATCTCTTCTCTGTTTGGCTCGAAGATGTATTCGGTAGCTGCGCTTCCGCCTTTTTCTGCCTTCGCAACAACTGGTAGCATTTGCTCCGTACTCACATCCTGCATGGCTGCATTCTTGAAGCTATTGTATACTACGACTACTCGGTCATACTTCGCATCAGCGAATTGGCTCATTGCGATGGTCGCAACATCACCAGCATTTCCAAAGGTCAGGTCATCAAAGATCTCGTATGGAGTGTCTGAGTAACCTTCTGTTGTGTGGTGCGAAGTCTTGCTGAAGGCATCAGAAGCTTTCTTACCAAGTGAAAGTACATGAACGTTCTTTCCTGCGTAATCATCCGCAATTAGGCGTTTCACTTCTTTCACAATGTTGTTATTGAACGCTCCACAGAGACCGCGGTTAGAAGTAATCGCAATAACGAGTACGTTGTTCACCTCACGTTCAACACTGTATACACCTTCGCTGGAATCAAGGGTAGAGCTCACGTTCGCCAAGATCTCTTGCAGTTTCTCTGCGTAAGGGCGCATCTGAGTAATAGCATCTTGGGCACGGCGAAGCTTCGCCGCAGACACCATTTTCATCGCCTGAGTGATCTGACGTGTTGATTGGACCGATGTAATCCTACTTCTTACCTCTTTGAGACCTCCAGCCATGCTTATGCATATTTCGAAGTAAGCTCCGCTGCTGCGTCACGTAGTACTTGCTGTACTTCATCCGTCAATTTACCAGACTTCAATACGTCTAGGCTATCACGGTGCTTGTTACGCATGTAAGAGAGAAACTCTACTTCAAATTCTTTCACCTTGTTAACTGGAACTTTCGATACAAGACCTTTTGTTCCTAGGTAGATGATCGCAATCTGCTCTTCTACCGTCATTGGCGAGTTCTGTGCTTGCTTAAGGATCTCTACGTTACGGGCACCTTTGTCAAGTACTGCTTTCGTAGCGTCGTCAAGGTCAGAACCGAACTTCGCGAATGCTTCCAACTCGCGGTACTGTGCTTGGTCAAGCTTCAATGTACCCGCAACTTTCTTCATCGACTTAATCTGTGCCGAACCTCCTACACGTGATACCGAGATACCTACGTTAATCGCTGGACGCACACCTGATAAGAACAGGCTCGACTCAAGGAAGATCTGTCCGTCGGTAATGGAAATTACGTTTGTTGGAATGTATGCAGAAACGTCACCTGCTTGTGTTTCAATAATTGGAAGGGCTGTCAAAGAACCTCCTCCTTTCACGATACCTTTCATTGACTCAGGAAGATCGTTCATCTGAGCAGCAATCTCGTCAGAGTTAATCACCTTCGCTGCGCGCTCAAGAAGACGGCTGTGTAGGTAGAATACATCTCCTGGGTACGCCTCACGACCTGGAGGACGACGTAGAAGGAGTGATACCTCACGGTAAGCTACCGCTTGCTTAGAAAGATCATCATATACAATCAATGCTGGGTTACCAGTATCACGGAAGAACTCTCCAATCGCAGCACCTGTAAATGGTGCGTAGAACTGAAGCGGTGCAGGGTCAGATGCGTTCGCCGCAACAACTACTGTGTAGTCCATTGCTCCTGCGTCTTCCAACGTCTTCACGATTCCAGCTACTGTTGATCCTTTCTGACCTACGGCAACATAGATACAGAATACAGGCTCACCGCGCTCGTAGAACTCACGCTGGTTGATAATCGTATCGATCGCAACTGTAGTTTTACCTGTCTGACGGTCACCAATGATCAACTCACGCTGACCACGACCGATTGGAATCATCGCGTCAATCGCCTTGATACCTGTCTGTAGTGGCTCGTTTACTGGCTGACGGTAGATAACTCCTGGTGCTTTACGCTCGATCGGCATTTCGTAAAGGTCACCTTCGATAGGTCCTTTACCGTCGATCGGCTCACCAAGTGTATTTACAACACGACCAAGCATTCCTTTACCGGCGTTCACAGACGCGATCAAACCAGTACGTTTCACGCTTGATCCTTCTTTTAGGTTTCCTGAAGGACCTAGAAGTACGGCACCTACGTTATCTTCCTCAAGGTTAAGTACGATACCGCGAACTCCGTTCTCGAACTCGATAAGCTCACCAGACTGTACGTTTGACAGTCCGTAGATACGGGCAATACCATCACCTACCTGAAGAACCGTTCCTACTTCTTCAAGTTCTGCTTCTGACTTTACGCCAGAAAGTTGTTCTCTGAGGATCGCAGATACTTCTGCGGGTTTCAAATCAGCCATTGGATGACGTTTGTTTTGTCCCGAAACGTCGGGACTATTTCAATTATAGCGCTGCTTCGTACGTATCGTCGTCAAACTCGCGGTGGAGTTTTCTGAACTGACTAAGTACCGAAGCATCGATCATCTTGTCTTCGACCTTAAGAACGAATCCACCAACGATGGCTGGATCTACGCTCTCTTCGATCTCTACAGCTCCTCCCGAATTCAGCTTCGACACGATCGCATTGATCTTGGCGCGCGCCTCTTCAGTCAGTGCAGTAGCAGTTATAACTTGTGCGGATAGAATGCCTTTACGCTTCTTCGTGAGCTCAAGGAAATGCGTTGCCACCTCAGCTAGCACCGCTTCACGACCTTTTGCGGTCATGATGCCGATGAATCCTGTAGTCATCTCCGTGATGTGAGATCCAAAGAGCGTTTTCAGGATATTCTCCTTCTTATCGCCCTTTACAACTGGACTTAGCAACAACAGCTCAAGATCTCGAGACTCTTGGATCGTAGAGGAGATAAGGCGCATGTCTTTTTCGACAGCGTCTACCTCGTTACGTTCCGTAGCGAGATCCAGGAGCGACTTGGCGTATCTATGTGCTACTTTCGGGTTACGCATTTCAATTAATTGAGGTCAGTTTCCTGAAGCAATTTGTCAACGAGCGCCTTCTGGCTATCGTCGCTTGAAAGGCTCTGACGAACAACTTTCTCAGCGATTTCCAGTGAAAGCATAGCCACGTGCTCTTTTAGGTCAGCAAGGGCAGCTGCTTTCTCTGTTTCGATAGCTTCGCGTGCGCTGTTCACCATTTTCTCAGCCTCTTCCTTGGCTTGGTTTTTCGCGTCAGCGATCATCGAGTCTTTCAACTCACGTGCTTCCTTCAGGATATTGTCACGCTCAACGCGTGCTTCCTGAAGCAACTTTTCGTTGTCAGACTTTAGATCTGCAATATCCTGACGAGCCTTCTCAGCCTCGTTCAGTGATTCAGCGATCGATTCTTCACGTTCCTTCAGTCCTTTCAAGATCGGGCCCCACGCCGCACGGCGAAGGATGATCAAGACAATGATGAAGGCAATTGAAGCCCAAACCATGGTGCCGAGACTCGGCGAGAGCAAAGCATCCATATCTTCTAAATGGGTTTCTTAATTATCCTAGAGCTACAAGGAGGCAAACGATCACTGCGAATAGCGCTACACCTTCTACAAGTGCCGCAGCTACGATCATGTTCGCACGGAGGTCACCAGTTGACTCAGGCTGACGAGCCATCGCTTCTAGTGCCGATCCACCGATACGACCGATACCAATACCTGCACCGATTACGGCTGCACCAGCTCCTAGGCCTGCAAGACCTTGGTTCATTAGAGTGTCGATAAGAACAGTTAGCAATTCCATTGTTCTTTATTTATTGGGTTAATGATGTGCTTCTTGAGTGGCGTCTCCGAAGTAGAGTGCTGCCAGTAGAGTGAATACGTACGCCTGAAGGAATGCTACTAGCAACTCCAGGAAGAACATGAACACCATGAAGGCAACGGCTCCAACTCCAACCCCGAATCCTAGACCTGTGCTTGTCTGTCCGAAGATCACTACAAGACTCACGAACGCCAAGATGTCGATGTGACCTGCACTGATGTTGGCAGTCAAACGGATCATAAGAACCGTTGGTTTAAGAAGAATACCTACAAATTCAATTGGGATAAGAATAAACTTAATCGGAAGCGGTACTCCCGGAGGCCATAGAATGTGGCCCCAGTAGTGCTTGTTTCCGTTAATCGTTGTGATGATGAACACGAATGCTGCAAGCACCAATGTCACACCCAACGTACCTGTGATGTTGAACCCACCCAGGAATGGTACCAGACCAAGTAGGTTACACATCCAGATAAAGAAGAATACTGTCAACAGGAACGGCAAGAACCTGTCTGCCTTCTTTGCTCCTAGTGAAGGGATCGCCACCTCATCACGAATGAAAAGGATAAGTGGCTCCAATGCGTTTTGTAATCCGGTTGGCGCTTGGCCTGCGCGCTTCGTGTACGCTTTACCAACTGAACGGAAAACCAAGATCATGATCAACATGATCATCAACATACCGAATACTGACTTTGTAATCGAAAGGTCAAATGGCTGTGCTCCAATCACCGGATGTGTGTCGTGGTCGATTGGTGCGTAAGAACCATGTGCATCCGCTTCCGCGTTAGCGTATAAAATCTTGTCGTGGTAATTCACTACATACTGACCGTCACCGATATCCACACGCTCTATTCCCTGATCATCGTGGTGGAAAGCAGAAGACATGAACATCTTCAATCCATTGTCTGTCCAAAGAATAACTGGGAGTGGAATACTTACTTCAGGAATACCTTCGGCGTGGTCTCCGAAAAGGTGGATAGAGTGTGAATCAGCAATGTGGTGAATAATGTACTCCCCTGCCTGGAACTCAGCCTTTTCAGCATGGTCATCACCGTGTCCTTCGCCAGAGCCTGACGCCAGCACAGAAGGTGCCATAAACATAGCCGCGGCTACGAGGATTAGGACTTGGAAAAAAGAAGAAATCTTATGAAGATTCATCGCCTTGGTTTATCAACCCCTTGTAAAAATCGGTGCAAAAGTAGGGATTAAATCTGGCTGGCAAGGCATTCCTCGCAAAAAAATTAACTGAATGTTACCTGAAGCAGCTAACTGTGGAAAACTCAGTCGTTCTCATTCCCTTCTTGCTGGCTGATTTGGCGCTGTTTCATCGCTGAACGCACCAGTAAAATGGTGAATGACATATAGGTCACGAATAATGCGATGACAAAGGAAATGGCATCATCTTTTATTAACAATAGATACAAAAGGGTGACCACCATGGCCACCATTAACTTGATACCAATAACCCCCGTGAAGGCTGCTACGAATCTGCCCGGACTTTTCGTCTCCGAGCGTTCCATCATGCGTTTTGAAAGTAGGTTGATAAACCCAAAAACAACGATCATCGCCGGGATGGCCCAAACATATGGCTGATTGAACCCATACACCACCACCATATAAAGCGCTACCAATAACGCGGTAACCAGAAGGTTTGAGACTAGAAAACGTTTCATTTCTTCATTAGGTCTTTGATGGCATAGTACATGCCTGCGGAAACACCGACGAGCGCTCCGGCGATCGTCCAGCCAGGGGTTTCGTTACCCTGGTATTCGTCTAGTTTGATTCCTCCATAGATGAACAGCCCGATGGTCGCTGCCATCGTGAATGCCATTCCGGAGTATCTTAGGAATGCGTTAGGCCGTGCGTTCTTCTGCTCTTGCTCCTTCGTCACGGCTGGAAATATCCTTGATCTTGCTTCCCATGTGTAGGGTACCTGCAAGCTTAGCCCCAGGTTCAATGCTCAACTGACCGTAGTGAATCTCTCCCTCCATTTGAGCCGACGCCTTTAGCGACAAGAGCTCTTCAACGCCTAGCTTTCCGGTAAGCTTGCCTTCTACTTCGCAATTCTGGCAACGAACGGTTCCGTTTACAGACCCCTGAGGCCCGATAACCAAACGTCCTTTCGTCTCAAGGTCTCCCTCGAAAGATCCGTCGATACGAATGTTGCTTTCACAAGAAACCTCGCCTTTGAAACGCGTTCCTTCCACAATGCGGTTAATGCCGCGCTCGATGTTGTTGTCGATGCTTCTTGCCATCTTGTCTTTCTTCAGCATAGCCTACGGTTGATAATTCTCTAGGAAGAATTGCTGGTATCCCTCCAAGTCTTTGGTCTTAAATAGAGTCACGTAATTCTCTTTCGAGATCAACGCTGTGGTGTAACCAGCGTCTCGGTACTCCTTCATATCGTCACTTGCCATGAATACGCCGAAGAAAGACGTTGCATCTTCCAAACGGTTAAAGGTTTTGACAAGGATTACCTGATTGTTTCGGTCGATCAAATTCGAAGACACCTTTAAGCCAGAACTACTGAAGTTCTTTCCGGTGAAGTCTGACATCTTCGCCTTCGTGGCGTTGAGATCAGTACCGCGCACCGGAAGTACCATCATAAAGTAATGACGTGCCGATTCGTTGTAGTTGAACGGCGATGGTGCTGGTGGCTCATCTTTCGGCTCATCCGTTGTGTCTTCTTTTCCTCCTGCGCCTTCTGATTTCTCCCCACGAAGTTTCGCGAGCAGTTCAGTAGCGAAGGCAGATTCTTCTGTGTTCGGACATTCGGCAATGACCGACTCTAGCTCTGCGAAGTAGTTGTCACGCATACCGTACTGTCCATCCATGTATCCTACAGACTGGGCCTTGAGCACTTTGTATTTACACAAGATGCTGTTGTCTGGCTCTGTGCGAATCACACTGTCTGTTTCCGTGATCACTTCTTGGTAACGTCGCTGGTAATACTTCGAAAGCACCAACTCATAAGCTTCGCGCTCTTCGGCTTTCTTCAGCTCGGCGTAATCCTGATAATCAGGATTCTCTACGAGCAGGGCCCATTCTGACCCTGGGTAACGCTCCGTAATAAGGTCTCCCCAATATTGACTACTACATGTTCCACAGAACGGGTTCTTATACCCTTGAGACTCCTTATATAGGTAGCTGCGGTACAACAGGTAGAAGCTTGTTGGGTGGAACTCTGAATCGTCATAACGTGTTACCAAAACTTCCCACTGCTCAATCGCGTTGTCAAGGTCTTCTAGCTTCTCACGGTAGATAACTCCTGAGTTGTAGTAGGCGTTAGCAATAGACCCCTTAGACGCTACTTGACCCGCTTCGCTACATGGAAGCGAGGCCAACATTTGGTCTACCGTAGGGATTCCATCCGTTTCAACAACCAAGGTGTCTTGCGGCGCGTCAATCACCTCTTCCTCTTCATTGTTGAATGTGGTCTCTAGCTTTTGGCTTCGGCGCCAGTTGTCTTCTAGCTTACGGTCGCCCCAGTAGTCCAAGAAGTTACGCTGGCCGATGTCGCGGAGCTGGGCATTGTATACCCAGAACGCACCGGCGTTTCCTCCGCCTTGCCCGGCTGCCGCTGCTGCTGCTGCCGCCGCTTCGAGCGCTAGACGTTCTTCTTCTGCTTCGTCTTCCTTTTGCTTGCGAATCTTCTCAAGCTTAGCGATCAATGATTCTTCGTCGAGCTCACAGAGCGCTGTCAAACTATCTTGCTCCTCAATCACGTTCAAGTGCTGTACGAGTTCTGTCAAACTCTCTGCTTTGTTCTTAACGTCGAGGTAGCGTTCGTGCTCTTCTTGAATGTTGCGGTAAGTGCTGTCATAGTAAGCCTGCGCGCTTTGATAGTCTTTGTCTTCCAAGTGAAGGTCTGCCAAACGCAAGAAGCTCTTCATCTTCTGCTTCTGGTTACCTTGATTCACCTCTACCGAAGTCTTCAAGTAGTCAATACCTCCTTCACGGTTTTGTTCTTCAAGTTCCAATTCCGCGAGAGCGTAATAAATCTGATCTTGATACTCCAAGTTCTTCTCGTCCTTCAACATCTTGAAGAGCGTCTCCTTGATCTGGTTTGAATTTCCACCTCGACGATCGAAGGCCATGGCTTGCATAATCTTCGAGTAGAACTCCATCTCATAGGTTGGCTTGAGTTTCAACACGGCGTTGAAGTAGGCAATCGCATCTTGCCCTTTGTTCTGGCGCTGCATCAACTGAGCAAGAATGAAGGTCGGACGTGCCATCTCCTTCTTCTTCTCCATTAAGTTGATTCCCTTTTCGAGCTCCTCAGTAGCTTCCTTCCACATCTCTTGACGAATGAAGTAATCAGCATACACGAGCTGAACTTCAGATTTCACCTCAGGCTCGAGGTTCTTCATCTGCGAAGCTTTAAGAATGGCGTTCTTCGCCTGGTTGTAACTTTCACGTTCCAGGTAAACACGCGTAAGCCAAGCGTTTGCTTGGGCTTGCATATTCTTGTCTTTGTACTTGCGACTTACGTAGAGGAACATCTCCTCTGCCTTGAAGTAGTTGCGCTTAAGGAAGTAGGCCTGACCAATCAACAGGTAGTTATCGTCAATCCACTTATTCATTTCCGGACGTTTCGACTTTCGTTTGTCGCGTTTCGGAGGGTCCATGTTGTGGCGTTCGATGACCCGCGAACTCTTCTCAATGGTTCGCTCCATGAGTGGAAAGATGCTTTGCGCAGATTCTTCGTCTCCATAGACGAACAGAGGTAGAACCTCATCGTAATCATCTTCATGCTTATCCCAGAGGGTCGCGTCGGCTTCCTTCATGGCTTCTTGTGCGTAGAAGAACCCATTGTAGTGCGCCGTGGTATTGTGGAATACACGGTACACGAACCCGTCTTTCCTCGTTGTACATGCAAGCATGAACAGGAAAGCGAAAACAAGCACAAACCGAAGTTGCTTATGGATATCCAATGTTCGTTGGTGTTGTTTGATTTCGGCTTCTCTTTAACAGAGAACACGCAAAATTATTTTAATTTTTCCTTTTTTCTTTGCCTTTTCGGCGTTTCAGCCGTTCATTCACCGTCACAATGAGCAAACGGCGCAAAAAAATAGTTAGAAAATTAAAGCGTGAATTTCGTCTTTCTCTGCTTCACGAGGCAAGCTACGAAGAACGTTTTTCCATTCTGCTCACACCTTTTAACGTAATTCTGCTGATCGCAGGAATTGTGGTTGTCATTGGTGGAATTACCTATGCTATCACTGCGCTCACGCCTTTGCGTGAATATGTGGTGCCGGGTTATATCGATCAGCAACACCGTCAAGATGCCTTGGATGCCAAACTCAAAGCTGACTCGTTAGAATACCGTTTGAAGCAGCAAGAGGCTTACTTGGTGAATCTTCAAACCATTCTCACTGGTGGTGTTCCTTCAGATAGTTTGCTTCAACAACAAGCTGGCGGTGACGCTAGCGCAGAATTGGATTACGAAATCTCTTCGCAAGATTCTGCATTGCGTGCTCAAGTGGAAGATGAAGATCGATTCGTTTTGCGCGTGAGTCAATCTAGCGCCGAAGAAGAAGGTGCAACTACTGGGTTTCTATTCAAGCCTGTAGAAGGCACCATCAGTTCAGGCTACGATGCCGACAATGACCATTATGGTATCGACTTGGTAGCTCCAGAAAACAGTGTGGTCAAAGCGGTAACGGATGGAACCGTAATTCTATCAAGCTTCACCAGCGACGGCGGGAACGTTATCGCTATTCAGCACAAGAACGAATTCATTTCCATCTACAAACACAACAGTGCCTTGTACAAGGAAATGGGTGAGCAGGTACGTGCGGGGGAGTCGATCGCGGTGATCGGAAATACAGGAGACCACAGTGATGGGCCTCACCTGCATTTCGAATTATGGCATCGAGGGAACCCGGTGGATCCCCTCGACTATTTCATCTTTGAAGAGTAGACTACTCTACAAGTATAATGTCAAAATCTACGAGATCAACGAACTTCTGAATTCGGTGATCAATCTCATTTGTCGTTAACGACATCAAACGCTCTGGTCCGAACGCCTCACATGTAAACGACGCCATCGCAGATCCGATGATCACGGCACGCTTCATGTTCTGGAATGAAATGTCGTCTGTGTGTGCAAGGTATCCGATGAACCCCCCGGCGAAAGTATCTCCAGCCCCTGTTGGATCAACGACGTCTTCCAACGGCAGTGCTGGTGCGAAGAATACTTGTTCTTCATCGAACAAAAGTGCTCCGTGCTCACCTTTCTTGATGATCAGGTAACGCGGACCCATTTTTAGGATCTTCTGCGCCGCCTTCACCAATGAGTGCTCACCCGTCAGCTGACGTGCTTCTTCATCGTTGATCGTCAGTACATCAACCTTCGCAATCACTGCCGCAAGCTTGTCCATCGCGATGTCCATCCAGAAGTTCATCGTATCAAGCACCACGAGCTTCGGACGTTTCGGCATTTGGTCAATCACAGACATCTGTACTGTTGGGTCAAGGTTTCCGAGCATCACATACTCAGCTCCTTTCGCCTCTTCAGGAACCACCGGTTGGAAATCAGCCAATACGTTCAACTGTGTATCGAGTGTATCACGAGAATTCATGTCGTAATGGTACTTCCCAGACCAGAAGAAAGACTTCTCTCCTTCTTTAATCTGCAGACCGCCTTGTGCGATACCTCGCGCTTTCATGTCAGCCAGAAACGCTGAAGGAAAGTCATCACCCACCACAGAGATGAGTTCAGAATGCTTAACGAAGTAGCTGGCAGCCAGCGTGATGTAGGTTGCGGCACCACCCACTACTTTATCGGTTTTCCCGAATGGTGTTTCAATGGCATCAAAGGCCACTGTTCCAACTGCGATTAGACTCATGTGAAATTTTTCCGCAAAGATATTGTTTTGCTTATAAGATTAGCGTAATATTGCACCCCGTTTTACGCGGGCAACATACCTTCCCCTGTAGCTCAGTTGGTTAGAGCATCTGACTGTTAATCAGAGGGTCGTTGGTTCAAGTCCAACCGGGGGAGCAGAAATGAGGGGGCAATTGCCTCCTTTTTTTGTGCCCGAGATGTAAGGACGCATATATGCGTCCATATCCTGGGTCTACAATTGATGGGTTCTTCCAGATCACCGTGCCCTTTCAATTGGTTCACACCTAAACCGCGGTGATGGTGGATGGATTTCATCCATCCCTACGATACGCCTTTTATCTTCTGATTCTTTGTTGAGGCGCATAAATCCCGAAGCACGGGACAGGTGCGCCGCTAAAGGACCAATTTCTCACACGGAGCGAGATGTAGGGGCGCATGAAATGCGTCCAAATCCCGGGCCGACCATTATTGGGTTCGACCGTTACACGATTCAGGTTTAGAGGTATCACACCAAAACCAGGGTGATGTCGGATGGATTTCATCCATCTCAACCAACACATTCCTTCTCATTGGATCTTCATGGAAACAGAAAATACCACATTCGTGTGATTCGTATTTCTTTTTTGGTCATGAACTTTGTACAATGAAAACCCGAATCAAGATCATCTACGGTTCTGACACCGGTAATACTGAACATGTGCTAACTGATGTTCTTACACCTTTATTAGAAGAGTTTGATTTAGAGGTGAAAACTGTGGCGGAAATCTCTCCTGAAGACTGGGCAACCCACGACGTCTACATCATTGGGGTGCCAACTTGGTACTTCGGTGACCTTCAAAGTGATTGGGATGATTATTTTGAAGAGTTTAAGAAGATTGATTTCTCTGGAAAACATGTGGCTTTCTTTGGGTTGGGAGATCAATTCGGATATGATGAATGGTTCATTGATGGAGTAGGTATCTTGGCTAAAGCGCTTATCAATAACGGAGGCAAGACATTTGCTCATTGGCCAATTGAAGGCTATGAGTTCACAGAAAGCAAGGCCCTTATTCCTGGTAAAGAAGACCACTTCTTTGGATTAGCGATAGACGAAGACAACCAATATGAGCAGACGGAAGACCGCTGCACTCAGTGGGTAAACATCTTGAAAAAAGACCTTCAATCTATCGTTGCTTCACTGGCGGCTCAAGTCTAAGTGCTTCTTGATTTCACCTCATAGGAATCATGCGTCCATGTCCTAACGCCTACCATCATTGGGTTCGTCCATTTCAGGTTTAGGGGAATCACATCAAAACCCGGGGGATGCCGGATGGATTTCATCCATCCCTACGATACACCTTTCTTCAGGGTTTTTCCGTTGAGGCGCATGAATCACGAAGCACGGGACAGGTGCACCGCTAAAGGACCGATTTCCCCCAAGGGACCAAATGTAGGGGCGCATGAAATGCGTCCAAATCCAGGTTTTACGCCCAAGGAGGTTCGCACCGGTTACGTTGCAGGGTCGAGGGAATCACACCCAAAACCCGGGGGATGCCAGATGGATTTCATCCACCCCTACCCTCTCGATGTGCGCGTCACCTGTTTTGAGCGATCGCGTTCAAAAGACCATTGAATACCGAGCATTCCGAAGGCGTTGGTGTAGCTTCGGCGTACACGCGTAGTGATCTCTGTGGTGTTCGATTCACGAGAAGCATAGCCCCCTTCTATTCTTAACCTCCTGTTGCCTTTGTGGCGGCGCATCATCTTTGCGTTGGCACGTAAGTTTGTGTACTCCAAAGTTGGAAATGGGACTCCTTCTGCCTCTCTAGCTAGACGGTCGTCGTAGTCTCTGCTGGTGTAGCTGACGGATGAATTGACCTTCCAGTTATCTGTCTTGACATAGAAGCGAATACCTGGTTGCCATTGCACGTAGCTGAAATCTCCGTTACTGATGTCGAATCGGCGGGTGTACTCGATGAAGGGTTTTACCTTCACTTGCTTACTCATGGGGAACGCGTAATCTAGCTGTCCAACTATATATCTCCAGCGTCTTGCCGTGTAGGTGATGTTCGGGTCAAACGGGAAGAAAGGGTCTGGCGCCAGTGGGTCTGGGTCTTCTTGAAGCAACTCGTAATTGATCCAATCGAAGTAGCGACGATCACGGGCGTGTACCTCTATTCCGATCTTCTGCGTTCGTTTGGCAATCACGCCTGTCTTGATTTCTTGACGAAACTTTGCTCCCCACTCACGCTGGGTCAAACTCACGTCTTGCTTATTCAGGTCACAGCCGAAACAGATTTCGTAATTCTTATACGAATAGGTCACTTCCAGCTTTGATGAGTTCCCCCTCGTTTTTTGGCGTTCCACATAAGCGCCGCCGTCTACTTGGTTGAAAGAGAACGGTGTCAAAAGTTCGCTACCAAGAACGTTCAGTCCAAGTCGGTCTTGTGTTCTCAGTCGCACGTGCGCTCCCTTGCGCAAGCCGGTTTTTGGCTTGTGGTCATAGCTCAGCTTCGAATAGGCCTCCGTTGCGTTCGCTTGTGTGGTGTTCTGGTAGCGCAATACCTCACCGTGCGTCTTCCAATTGATGCGGTGGGCATTGAACAACCATTTCATGTTGATCGTTCCTTCCAATTGTAAGAAGGGTTCGCTCACAATGAGCTGAGAACGTTTTAAGGTGTCAACCACGCTCGAATTGTCACGAATATAGATGTCAGGAGAATTGAAAATGTTGTCACGATATCCAGGCGCAGCGCTGAGTTTGATCGACATAGTCGACTGAGCACTTATTTGTGATGTAAACGCAATGGCGAGTAGCGTCAACTGCAGGATCCGGTATTCAAATTCCTTTCTCATCTGCAAATTCAGGATATAAGCTCCTAAGGCGGAGTGCATACTCCGCACTTCGAGGGTCATTGATTTCTGATAGTAGTTGTGTCAAACGATATAGGGTGAATTTGTGTTCTGCATCCACTTGCAAAGCTCTGGAGAATTCCGATTCCGCGCTAGCGAAATCACCCAAGTCATAAAATGCCTTGCCTTGCCAGTAGCGAATCCAAACGCCATCTTTACCCGCACTTTCCGCTTTGCGGTAATAATCAATGGCGTCCTGAAACTGATCTGTCTTGTGCATATCACGCGCCAACTCATAGTATGGCTCAGACTCTTCTCTTAGCTCTACTTCAAATGTTCGAGCTATTAATTCTTGTTCTTTATTCCTCGCCTTCACCGCCAACTCAGCCCATTTCTCAATCGCTTTGAGGTAGTCACGACGAATACGAACAGCCTTGTTGAGGTGAATCATCGCCTCGTCAAAATTTCCTTTCTTTTCGTACTGCAGCGCAAGATTAAACCGAAGCTGTGCATCGCTATTATCGATGTCTAATGCCTGTCGGTATTGAAGAATTGCCTGATCAAGATCGCCTATCGATGCGTAAATGTTCCCTAGGTTTTTCCAGGCCGACGTGTAGTTCGGGTCAAGGTCAATCGCACGCTCATAAGCCGCAATCGCCTCTTGGTCTGCTCCACTTTCCGCACGAGCGAAACCCAAGTTGAACCACGCCTTGCTATAGTTTGGAAAGCGTACCAACATCTCTTCATACACCTTGCGCGCAATTTGCGGCTGGTCTTGATCTAAGTACAACGACCCCATATTGTACCACGCTTTAAGATAATCAGGGGCAACGTCAATCAGCGCTCGATACGTCTCAATCGCCTTCTCCACATTCTTCTGATCACTGTAGATCTTACCTAAGTTGTAACGCGCCTTTACAGCCTTTGGGTTGATCTTAATCGCTTGCTCATAACATCGTACAGCGTCAGCATCATTCCCCGCGCTGCGGTGGGCCAAAGCCATATTATACCATGCCGATTCATAAGAAGCACGCACTACTGTAGCTCGTTGGTATGAGGCAATGGCGTCGTCAATCTTGCCTTGTTTCTTCAACAGAATTCCACGATTCAAGTAGGCTTCAGCGTAGTTGCCATCTGAGAGGTCAATGGCTTTTTCATAGAGGCTGATCGCGGTCTCTAACTCTCCATTTCGGCTCGCAATTTTTGCTCTGTAGAAAAACTGCTGTGGTGCCAAGGTGTCTTGTCCATACACTTGATCAAAGTACTCTTCAGCGCGCACGATCAAATCATTGTTGATGTAGAAAGATCCCAGCAATTGTGATAAGTCTTTGTCTGCAGGATTCAACTGCAAGGCTTTCTCAAAACTCTGCTGTGCATCGTCTGTGCGACCCATGTCTTCCAACACTACGCCTCTGTAATAGTATGCCGGAGCATACCCCGGACGCAACGAAATGACTTTGTCTAATTCTTTTAGTCGATCCTCATCTTCGGCAACAGCCAAGGTGCGGTAAATCCGAGGCAAAATGTATGACGGAGCCAAGTTGATTGCCTCTTCAAAGTATCTGGTAGCTGCTAACGAATCGCCTAAGTTGAATGCTACCATTCCTCGGTAGGTGTTGGCTTTTGCTTTCTGTTCTCCGGCGGCATATTTGATGGCGTTATTTAACGCTAGCGCGGAAGTGGCCCACTCTTCAATTCGACAATGCATGATCCCTCGATTGAGCCACGCCTTGGAGTTCGCTGGCGAATGTGTCATCACCAATTCATACACAGAATCTGCTGCTGCATAGTTCTCACGACGAGAGTAAACCAATGCCAAGTTGATCAACGACGGCACGTATGCACTATCGCTCGCCAAGGCCTGTTCAAAAAGAATTTTCGACTCTACGGTTTGATCTGTGTGTAGGTAAATCAACCCTAAGTAATTTCGAATCGAGGGCTCTTCTGGGTACTTGTTGACCAGCGAACTGAAGAACTCTTCGGCACGATTGTATTGATTGCGGCGGTAAGCGTCTACCGCGTTCACAAAGAGTGAATCTGCTTCTAGACCTTCCGTTGCGTCAACGAATTCTTCGCGTTCGAACTGCCAGATATCATTTCGCTCATTGTTAATCACATCGTCTGTGATGTACACGATCGTCGGCTCCGCGCTTTTGTCGCGTGCCACTTGATCAGCCATAATCACAATCACAATCACAATCGCGAGGAAAATCAGGAAAGGGGTAGCTGTTGCTTTCTTCTTTCTCATATGATCGTCCTCCTTAGCCCATCTTGATTAACGTTTTGAATTTCTAATCCTGGTCGCACATTTATCTCGAGCACCATAGGCCCTTTGTGTTGATCAAAGGCGATATCTATTCCTAAATAATTGAGTGGAAATGCAGCATCTACCTTCAGACAAGTGTCGAGCACTTTTGGCCAATCTGGAAGCTGCACTCCCGTAATTTGTTGTCCCGAATCTGGGTGAATCTCAGCATAAGATTGCAGGTCGAACACCTTCTTCAAGATGCCCGTTTCGATATCTACGCCCACGCCCACCGCTCCTTGGTGGAGGTTCGCCTTACCATCTGAACTTTTGGTTGGAAGCCGAAGCATCGCCATGACGATTTCACCTTCTTTCACGATGACGCGAACATCAGCAATCCCTAGGTGACATAGGTTAGTCACCGTTTTGTGGTGAATGATTTTCTCTTCGATCAGCACCTTATCATCCGCTCCGAAGCTGAATACTCCAAAGATGATGTTCGCGATGTGACGTTCAATGGTATCTTCTGAAATCGGTTTCCCGCCTTTGGTCCAACCGTTTTCTTCATCGTAATCAACGATGAGAATTCCACCGCCTCCGGATCCCTTACTGGGTTTAATCACACAACTCTTGCGTGGAGTCGCTGCCCACTTTTCCGTGATGTCTCCTACACTCTCAATGACCATGAACTGCTCCGCTACCGAAACTTTCTGCTCTTCGAGGATCGCCTTCGTCAATACTTTATCATCTGCTAAATGGAAGTACTTCCTCGGATTCAATGGGTACACCAGTTTTAGGTTGCGCTCATTGATTCCCAGGGCCACCTGGTCGATCTCCTTACGTTTCTTGAACCATTTCATCATCGCACTAACCATTTAAATCGACGGTACTCCGTTACTCGAAGTCCAATCCATCTTCCCAAGAGAAGCATGGCTGCGATAATTGTTAAGAAGAGCTCAGGGAAGGCGAGGAAAATTGCCTCCATGGTTGTTGAGTTCATAGCTACATAAGCGCCCAGCACAACCACCAGGGTTTGGATCGTAATCTTAATGGCGTCTTCGTATCCTTCCTCCATCACAGTGCGCGCGAAGCGTTCAGCAGTAATAGTGATCACTACCACTGGGAAGAGGGTGATATAAGCCAACTCGGTGTAGTTCATTTTGATCCCGATGATTGATAGCAAGATAAACGCGATCACCACAGTCACGAGCATGATGACCATCTTCGGGGTGTAGAGCATTCCGAGCCGCTCAAGCGGATAGTGCATCAAGCTTACAATGACAATCACCAATACGAAAGCCAGCATTCCCCAGAGTAATCCGGTGTATCCAACTGCCACGGCAATCAGCGCTGGAAGGAAGACTCCAAAGGTTTTTAAGCCGATTACATTTCGGGCGATAGCCACTACCATCGCGCCTAGCGGCATGAGCAGAATAACCTTCAGTAATGACAATGGAATGCCTGCCTTTTCAAAGGCCGTCCACATTAAGTAGGTGTTGAAGGCGCTACTTTTCAGCTCGCTTGCCAACTTCGGGTTACTCACCAGTTTTGGCTGAATGATAAATAGGTGGTCGAACTCAATGTTTGCTGTACGGCTGAATAGAAAATTGTCTTCTTTGTAGAGCTCCAGGTAGTTGGCTGGAATGGATGCAAAGTGCCCGTTCAAACAGTCAAATGGAACCCAAAAACCTCCCATGTAAACTTCTGCCCATTGGTGCGTGGTTTTCTTACTCCCTTGATCCATGATCAAGCCGCCGACCAATCGTGCTGGAATGCCTTTGTTTCGACAGAGTGCAACGAACAAACGCGACTTTCCATTACACGAGGCCTCTCCTAATTTCAAGGTAGTCAACGCATCGGTCAACCCCTTGAACGGACGTGACTCCATGCCATTGATCTCAGTGAAGATCGACGTCAGGATGGGGAGGAATCGTTCCTCTGAACCCGTGAGTTCATCCGCCTTATCCAGGATCTGCGGGTGGTTGCTTTGGATCGCTGCCGTGCTGTTAAGGTATTGGTATACCGACGGCGGCAGGTCGCGTGGCACCACCATTTCAGGATCGATGTCGAACTGAATCGCTTTTCCTCGTGCTTCGAAAGAGTAGCGAATGAGCTTCTTTCCGGTCACGGCTTGTGCAGTCCAGGAGACTCTTCGGCCCGTGGCGTCGTTCAACTGAGTGACCCCAAAGACACCCGTTTCTTGAATTTCATTTGTGATTTCCTGGCGCTCGTTAGAGATTGGCAACCAGGTGCTTACTTGTATCTCATCCCCGAAACCTTCGATATCAAAAATTACGCTTACCTCGTAGCTGGTTGTCGGAAGGATATTATTGAATGAATATCCATACACGAAAACCTTTAACAAGATTAGAATAAGGGGGATGATCAGAAATAAGCCAGCGATGACGTGATAACTTCTGATCTTCAAATAGCTTGCGGTTTAAATTTCTAAAGCAGGTTGATGCGTTTCCCGAGTGCATCTTTGTACGAACCACCAATCGGTATCTCTTTCTCGGTTCCTTCCAGTATCAAACCATTAGAAGTAATCGCTCGAATTCGATCCATGTTCGTTATGTATGAACGGTGAACTCTTAAAAAATGTTTTCCTGGCAATTTTCTTTCGATGTCTTTCATGGTGCTGTGGATGGTGTATTTCTCCTCCGGCGTGTGAATGACTACGTAGTCTTTCAATGCCTCTACATATAGCACCTCTTTGACATCTAACTTTACCAGAGCTGACTGGTGTTTCACGAACAAATACTCGGCGTCATCTTTGTGTTCCGCCATACTCTTCAAGAGCTCTGCTTCAATCTTAAACTCCTTCTCTTTTTTGTGCTTATGAATTGCCATTTCAATCGACGTATGAATGTCGATCTCTTTGAAAGGCTTAAGAATATAACCATGAGGCTCTGTCACTTTAGCTTTTGCCAAGGTGGAATCGTCCGCATATGCTGTTAGAAAAATGATCGGTATATCGATCGATTTTTTGATCTGCTCCGCTGCCTCAATTCCGGTCATATCACCTTTCAACATGATGTCCATTAAGGCTAGATCCGGCTTTAACCTCCCCGCTAACTCCACTGCTTTTTCGCCTGTATCGGTAGATCCTATAACGTTGTAGCCCAATTTTTTAAGGCTTCTTTCGATGTCTTTTCTGACGATACTTTCGTCTTCAGTGACTAGAATGTTAACTGACATGTGAGAGGGTGGTGTTTATCGCTTTTCAAATGTAATCAAAAAGGTAGTTCCTGCTTCAGAATCGATCTTGATCTCTGCATCGAGTTGTTCTACCAATGCGTAAACCAAATAGATACCCAATGAATCTGAATCTTCGTATTTAAAGTCTTTTGGGAGTCCAATACCATCATCCGCCACCAACATCGCGATCTTCCCTTCTTTTTCGGTGATATTCAGGGTCAGGGTGCCTTTATCCCGATCAGGGAAGGCATATTTCAAGGCGTTACTTACAAGCTCGTTGATGATCAATCCGCAAGGAATGGCTTGATCAAGGTCTAAAAATATCTTGTCAAATTTCGTATCCAACTCCACTTGAACATCGCTTCGGCTATACGACAGAATCAAATTCCGCGCTAGCGAAGAGATATAATCAGTGAATTCAATCGAACTAAAATCAGAAGTCTGGTAGAGTGTCTCATGAATGTAACTCATGGTTTTGATGCGGCTCTGGCTTTCTTCAAGAAGCTCTAGTGTGCGTTCATCATCAACGAATGAACTCTGCAGATTCAAGATGGAACTGATCACCTGAAGGTTATTCTTCACACGATGATGTACTTCTTGAAGCAGCACCTCTTTTTCTTTGAGGGAGTTTCGAATCTTGAGGTCAATCTCCTTTCGATCTGTGATGTCATAAGCCAGACATGACACCTCTGCCAGTTCATTCTTGATGCGCACTGGGTTGATGAAAACCTGTAACCACAACTCCCCGTCTTTCTCATTCAATACTGGAAGCTCGAACTGCCGTGCTTTTCCTTCTACCGCCGCCTCAAAGTTCTTCAACTGACCTTGGTATGAATCAGGATTGGTAAAGCCTTTCAAGGCCTCCAAGAAGTTATCTCCCATGGCATAGCTAGCGCCGAAATCGTGCTCGGTCCATCGGATGAAGTTCTGGTTGAACGAAGTTAATTCTCCATTGACATCCATCGTCCACATCATCATATTCTCTGTCGAATTGAAGATGGATTCTAGCTTCGCTCCTTCTTTCAGCGCCACCTCTTCATGGCGGCGCAAATCAGTAATATCTCGATATATCGCACGAATGGATTCCGCTTGACCTTCGTTATATCTAATTGAGCTATCGCCGAACACTTTGATGATGTTCCCACTTCGTGAAATGAAATCTAGCTCGAGTGGTTGTCCGCCGAATGCGGCGACGAGATCATTGCATTTGGAAATCGCATCGTTCGCTACAATCTCTTTCAACTGCATTTGATCGAGCTCTTCACGCGTGCTTTCCATCGCCTCCAAGAAGGAATTGTTCGCGTAAATAAATCGTCCATCGGCATCAATAGAGAAAATCAAATCAGACGCGTTCTCAAAGAGATCTCGGTAGCGCTCTTCACTTTCTCGAAGTTCGCGTTCTCTCTTTTTCAATTCAGTGATATCTCGCGCCACTCCCATGAATCCGACTGTCTCGTCTTCATCATTTTTCATGACACTGGCAGAAAGCAGACTCGTGAATGTTTTGCCAGATTTCGAGACCATTTGAATCTCTCCTGAGAAAGCTTCCTCGCTTCTCAACTCTTTCTGTATGCGTTTAAAATCGGTCTTGTTCCGATAGAGATTTTCAGAACTCTCACCCATGATTTCTTCTGAGCGATAACCAAACTGTTGCAGTGCCGCTTGATTGAATTCTATGATGTGGCTGTTGCGGTCTACGGCAATGATCATATCAATCGAACTCTCGATAATATTTCGAGAGAAATCTTCTGCTTCACGCAATTTCTGCTGTGTTCGCTTATGCTCTTCAATCTCCCGTTTCAAAACCACATTGATTTCCTCTGCCAACTGTGCACGCAGGGTTTCTTGCATCAACTTCATACGAAGTGTCACGTTGTTCAAGGTCACTTGAATCGATGGCTTGTAATCGTAAACAGAAAGGGTGGCTTTCAGTCCTAAGACCAATTCTTCATCACCTCTTCTAATCTTGTACTCGCGCAATTCAATGTCTTCTCCTTCTCGCACTGATTGGAGATCTCGTTCAATTTGCAACGCATCCTCATGGTCAAAGAAGTTGGTAAATTTCTCTCCGTAGAGATCATCTTCATCTTCTCCGTTGAAGAGTTTGATCCCCGAGCTATTGACATACTTGATTTCACCGTCGGTCAAAATCATGATGCCATTCGGTGAATTCTCTACTACGGATTTAAAACGCTCAGTACTTTGCTCAAGTGCTTGTTCTGTGCGCTTTCTAGCCGTGATATCGTAGAAGAGGAATACACTAAAGTCTGTATTTTGGAACTCGATTTTACTACCGGTCGACTCCAAGATGAGATGACGTCCATCTCGTGTACTGGTATAGATTTCCGTTCGATTCAGGCTGCGAATGCTGAGGGTTTGTTCCAGTCTTCTCCATTCACTTTCTGAAATAAAATCGAGTAGATCACGACCTAAAATTTCTTCTTGCTTTTTGTAGCCGAAAAGCTCCACAAATTGCTTGTTGCAGTCACGCACTTTTCGGTCAACTACAAACACAACCCCTTCAATCGCCACCTCAGAAAGAAGTTTAAAGCGTTCTTCACTTTCCTTCAGTGCTTCTTCGTAGAACACACGTTCACTGACATCTCTAACCACCAGCTGGATGTTCTCTGGATTGATTTCATCCAGGCGAGACAGGTTCAGCTCTGCATAGAACTGGCTGTCATCACTTCTTTTCGAAAGGACGCTTGAACGCTGGGGTTCTCCCATTCGCATGCGATCAATTTTGATGTCGAGGTATTCGCGTTCGCTAGGCGATAGCACAAATAATCCATCTTTTTGATCGAAGACATTTAGTCCAACAAGATCATGCTTTTCCAGTCCGTAAAGCTCACAGGCACGCTTATTTGCCCTTACTACCTTCTTTCCATCAAGGAGCATTACTGCGTCCGCGCTAGCGTAAAATAAGGCCTCAAATTGATCCGAAAATTGTTTTTGCTGGGTGATGTCCACTAAAGTCCCTACAATGCTTTGTTTGCCGTTATAATCGATGACATAGGCATTTTCAACGCAATAAGCGATCGACTCATCTTTGCGTTGATAGCGAACTTCTTTGTTTCTAACACTTCCTTCTTTGATCAGATCCCGAAGGAATTTCGCTCGGTCTTTTTCGTGAACGTACAGCTCATTTCCATTGAGCTTCGCCAACTCAGCCTTTGAGTATCCCATCAATTGGCAGAAGGCATCGTTGTACGCTAGAATTTCTCCATCCAAGGTCGTCTCGTAGATACCGGCGACGTTATTTTCGAATACCTTAACAGCATGACTCCCCGGGTAGATCATTTGAGGATGATGGAGGCTAATCAAAGCATGCGATTGTTCTCCACAAAACGGAGCAATCGTGACTTGACCAAAGGTAGATGACTCTTCAACCACCCACTTCCCACTACTTAATTCTTCAGTAGATCGGGTGAATAAATCTTTAAGTTCTTCAGGAAGTGCGCTGTCTTTAGTATCAACACCCAGGTTTTGGAGGAACCATTTTGCGCTGTCATTCACGCACACCATGGTGTGGTCAGCGGTGCTGACCACTAACTGTGCATCTTGATTACGTTCTACCCACTGAAGGAGTGCTTTATTCACGTTACCTACTCTTCGAAATCTGCAGGTAATTTAGCACCATTGATCTTTACTTTCTCATCCATCTCGTACTTGATGGTAACAATTAGGATTCCATCTTCCTCGTAGTAGCGCCAATCGCCATCTTTAGCTCCACCCTCATACTTACCGAAGATCTTCACTTGACCATTGCGATACCACCATCGATGTTTCCCGATTGGAACACCACTTAGAAATTCACCTTGAAAGTATTTTTTGCCGTTATCATAAGTGTAGAGCCATTCTCCGTTCTTCTCCCCATCGATGTATTCGCCTTCTTCCTTGTGGTCATTGACATGATAAATCCACGGTCCATTTTTGTATCCATCGATGTACATTCCCTTGTGAATGATCTCTCCGTTGCGATCGTACTCGACGAAATCGCCGTCTTCTTTTCCTTTTCGATAGACCTCTTCACGTTGTGTTTCTCCATCTTCGAAGATCCAAGTCCAAGATCCATGAGGCTTCCCTTGACGGTAATTTCGATTCTGTTCTTTCTTTCCACTAGGGAAATAGAATTTCCACTTGCCTTCACGAAGTCCGTCTACATACTCCCCTTCCGCTCGGATTTCTCCCGTTGGATAGAATAGTTTCCACGGACCCTGGTATCTACCTTCCGCATCCACAATTCCTTCTCCCAATTTGACATTGCCATCGTACACGTAACTAGTGATAATCTCACCTTCTTTGTCATACTCACGGAACACCCCTTGCTTGGAATCATCGCGGTATGAACCCACAATTTTCTAATGTCCATCTGGGTAGTATTCTTTTCGGATGTCGAGCATCACTGCTTCGTCAGCATCTGTGACGAGCTCTCCACCTTAATATTTTTCGATGCGATCGAGACGGCCGTTCTTCTTGTAGATCTTGAATACTCCATTTTTGACGCCGTTGGTCCAGTATCCTTCCTCTTTCTTTTTCCCGTTCGGGAAGAAGTCAACCCAGTATCCTGTTTTCTTGCCTTCTCGATTGAATCGATTCAACTTTTCGATACTGCGTAGGAAGCCATTCTCATAGTTGAGGTAGGTGATGATTCGGCCGTCTTTGGCGAATTCTTGTCCTTTCCCTTCTTCTTTGTTGTCTACGAATGCCAAGGTGCGGTATAGCTCACCGCTTTCGTAGAAGTATTTCGCCTCTCCTTGTTTTTGATTTTGATCCCATGGCGTTATTGAAATCATGTTGCCTTCTTCAGAGAACTCGATTTCTTCGCCTTGCTTTAGATCTTCGCTGTAGTTGATGATGCGTTCGAGTTCACCATTCTCGCGATAAAAACTCCAAGAGCCTTCAAGGTTTCCGTTTTTACGATCGCCTTCTGTCTTTAGCAATCCGGTCTCGAAATATGTCTTCCAAGTGCCGGTAGGTAATCCGTCTTTCATGACCCCCTCGCTTGACAACACTCCGTTGGCATAAAAGAATTGAGTGTAGCCAGCATCTGTAGTATCAATCTGGGCTGAGACTGTCACACAAAAAAAGAGGATGCTCAGGGAGCTTATCAGAGTTTTCAACTTCATTAATAATGAATATCTAATTCTTTAAAAAAGGAATAGATGTTATTATAGGCTTGTTAGTACCGTGTAAAATGTAGTCCAAGTTTTCTTGGTTCTGTAATTTGTACACATTCATCGGGATTTACCCACATTCTACTCACAATTTTTCTTCTTGAATACCAAGGTGATAACAGACATATCAACATTTAGGTGTGTTATTGAATGTTTACAACCAACCTTGTGCATAGCGTTTAATAAATCTTCATTCCTCGTTCATGAATGTGCGCAAAAATAGTACCGAGGCTTTCTGCGATTGTTCATAAGCTTTTATAGCTGGAAGAATTTTTCGGATTTCAAACTAAAACTTGTCACGACTAGTTAACACCAACTAACATCTACTTAACATTTTATTGACAACGTCGATATTTTCGTGATATAAGGTCATATGTATTGACCAGGTTCACTGGTAACCGTGCAAATGTGGTTACTTTTGAGGTAAAGATTCAGAAATGAAAGTAGCAATCGGAGCAGATCACGCAGGATACGGGCGTAAAGATTTCATTAAAGAGGTATTAAGTGCTCTTGGACACGAGGCAGATGATAAAGGAACGCATTCTGGTGATTCAGTAGATTATCCTGATTTCGCGCATCCTACAGCCGAAGCTGTAGAATCTGGAGACGCTCAACTCGGTGTATTAATCTGTGGATCTGCCCAAGGTGTGGCGATGACGGCTAATAAACACCAAGGGATTCGTGCAGCTGTGTGCTGGACACCCGAGATTGCTGCGCTGGCTCGTCAGCATAACAACGCAAATATTTGTTGTATCCCTGCTCGATTTGTTGATGAGAACGTAACCAAGGAGATCATTGAAACTTTCTTCAAGACTAGCTTTGAAGGAGGACGACATGATCGTCGAGTAGGAAAAATTGCATGTTCATGAGGAAGTTCATTGTAATGGCGCTAGTTCTTCTAGCGATGGGTACCAATGCCCAAGAAAGGGATTCATTGGCAGTTAAGTATGCAGAGACAATCACTGCAGAAGAATTAAAAGATCACCTAATGATCTTGGCTAGCGACGAATACGAGGGTCGCGAGACAGGTGAAAAGGGTCAGAAGATGGCAGCGGAATACATTGCCAATTACTTTAAATCACTAGGAGTTGAGCCAGTGGTTAATGGTAGTTACTTCCAAGAGTTCCCGTTAAAAACAGAACGCACAGATAAAGGAAGTCTAATGATGGGAGACATTAATCTTTCATTTTATAAAGACTTCTACTTCTTCTCTGGATTCAGCGCTCAAGAGATCAAAGGAGAAGCCGTATTCGCCGGCTACGGAGTAAATACTGACAACTACAGCGATTACAAAGACATTGATGTCAAAGGAAAGATTGTATTCGTTCTTCCTGGTGAACCAAAAGATTCAGAAGGAAATTCCATCATTACAGGAAACGACAATGTTTCTGAGTGGACTTCCGATTGGAGAATGAAGCGGGACTACGCGATGGAAATGGGTGCAAAAGCACTCATCACTTACCGACCGGGTTACGACCAGTACATTGGAAGAATCAAGTACTGGTTAGAGAATCCTGGGATGAGCCTTGACATGGATCGCGAAGAGCGTACAGAAGTGCTCCCTATGTTCTTCACTTCTGAAGAGCACTTTGCTGAGTTAATTGCGAATGGCAAAGGCGGTAAACTAGCGAAGATTCAGAAGAAAATTAGGAAGAAGGGAGTTTCTATTTATAAGGAACTTTCAAAGGAGGTGAGCATTAGTGTACAGCGCGAGCAACGCAAGTTTACCAGTGAAAATGTACTGTGTTACATTCCTGGGTCTGATCCTGAATTGGCTGACGAAGTAGTGGTGGTGACTTCTCACTACGATCACGTGGGAATGAATGATACGGATGTATTCAATGGTGCTGATGATGATGGTTCAGGAACGGTTTCTTTGTTAGAAATTGCGCAAGCATTTATGCAATCCAAAAACGATGGAAACGGACCACGCAGAAGCGTCCTTGTTATGACAGTGAGCGGCGAGGAGAAAGGCCTCCTTGGAAGCGAGTGGTACTCTGAAAACCCAGTTTTCCCGCTAGAGAATACGGTTTGTGACTTGAACGTAGATATGATAGGACGAGTTGATGAGGCGCATGCTGACAATGAGAACTACATCTACCTTATTGGTTCTGATAAGTTAAGCACGCAGCTGCATGATGCGAGTGAGGTGATGAACTCTACCTACACAAAGTTGGAATTGGATTACACTTACAATGATCCAGATGATCCAAATCGATTCTATTATCGAAGTGACCACTACAACTTTGCGAAGCATGGTATTCCAGTAATCTTCTACTTCTCAGGAGTGCACGAAGACTACCACCAGCCTACGGATACACCTGATAAGATCATGTACGAAAAGACCGCAACGATCGCGAAATTAATCTTTCACACTGCATGGGAAGTGGCGAATCGTGATCAACGTCTAGTAGTAGATGTTCAGAATGATTTTGAGTGATTAAGAGTTCATGAGTCGGTAGTAGAATACACCACCGATAAGCGAACCAGGTATGCTCGTTGCAAACACAAATAGCAACGGCAGTTCTGCTGTGAGCCAAGTACTGAGTGAAAGCTCCATGTTCACGGCAAAGAGAATCATGTAGGTCATCCCGGCGAGATTCACCAAGAATGCCAATGGAAAGAGTACTCCTTTTAAGATTGGATTCTTGACAGGGACGAAAACCTTGGTGTTAGATGAAGTTTCTTCAGAATCGAGCAAGTCTTCATTGGACTGACTTTGCTGGTGACGATTCCATAGTACCGCAACAATAATGCAATTGAAGGCATGCATTAAGCCGATTAAATGCTCATTGAGTGTATCAGCACTGTCGTGTGTCATTCCATCGCCAATACCACTAAATCCGACTAAATAGACAAGAAAATAGGGAATTGAAAGTGCGAGAAGGAATACACCGAGGTCTCTCATAAAGTGCTTTCGTCCAATAACTCCGAAATGATGCTTTCTGTTGCTTCCTGATACATTTCGTATTTTACACCAGTTCCAGGACCATAAAATCCTGTATGGATGTGACGAATATTTCCTTCCCCATCAATGAAAAGACTGGTAGGGAATGAGCTGATGCAACTTAACATAGGAAACTTCTCAGCAGCTTGTGTTTTACTGGCCTTACCTCCAAGGTAAATCGTATACGGCAACTTCAATTCATCTGTGTATTTCTGAAGATGAATCTGGTTAGTAGAGAAGTCTTCTGATCGTTCAAAAGCGATGGGAAGAATTTGTAATCCTTGATCTGCATAACGTGCATGAAGATCTGCGAAGTAGCGCGATTCATCAAGACAGTTTGGACACCAAGAACCGAAGATCTGGACGATAGTCACTTTGTTCGCGAAAGTCTCCTCGTTAATTTCCATCAGTTCACCATCCATATCAATGGCTGTGAATGCAAGTGCTTCATCACTCACCAATTCTGTAATCTCAAAAGGGTCTCGAAGTTCTGCAGCGTCATCACGAACACCTTCAAATGACTCATGCCAATGTGTTCCGCTTTTAAATACCCCGGTGATGCTGTCTACTGTATGATCAAATTCAAACCAAAAGACGTGACTCCCGTCGAAGCATTGAAGTGTACTTTTTCCATCTACCGTTTCACCGCAGAGGTAGCGATAATCACCGGTTTCAGTTTCGAAAGTCCCGGTGATTGAACCATCAGAAGTTTTGAATTGACCAAGTGCGCGGTACATGTCGTCAGTATTTGGACTGAACGAAACGTCATAGGTTTGCTCTTCCGTTACTCCTTTACTATCCATCATTTCGTCTTCTGATACACTAGCGTGGAATGGGATCATATAATCAGTCCCACGAGCTGGATTATACCAGTTGCCATCAATGGTATTGGTCTCTGAAATAGTACCAATAAAGTAGGTGTGGTAGACAGGCATTTCAATGTAAATGCTATCTCCCCCGATCATCGCAGGGTCGGTAGTGATCTCTTCTTCACCGTTGTGAAAAGTAAAGCGGAAAGTACTGTCAATGGATACGTACTGCTTCAGCACGGTGTCTGGAGCGAGTTCGTATTCAAAAGACCATTTACCTGTCGTTAGCGGACTATCTGGTTCGGATGGTTTCTCATCTAGAGTCTCTTGCGAAGTACATCCAGCGATGAGGAGTATTAGTAGGAAGTAAAGGCGCATGGAGTGAAGATAAGAGAAGCCCCCGAATTTGGGGGCTTCAATGCATATTTTGGCGTGGAATGCTAAGATTAGATATCGAACTTGATACCTTGAGCTAGAGGCAAATCACGGCCGTAGTTAATCGTGTTCGTTTGGCGACGCATGTACGCTTTCCAGGCGTCAGATCCTGACTCACGTCCACCACCAGTTTCTTTCTCACCTCCGAAAGCACCACCGATTTCAGCACCAGAAGTTCCGATATTGACATTGGCGATACCACAGTCAGATCCATTTGCGGAAAGGAACTGCTCAGCCTCACGGATACTTCCTGTCATGATTGCCGATGATAGTCCTTGTTTCACACCATTCTGTTTAGCAATAGCATCATCTAGATCAGAGTATGACATCACGTAAAGGATTGGAGCGAAGGTCTCTTCTTGTACGATATGGTAGTGGTTTTCTACTTTAGCTATAGCTGGCTTCACGTAGCATCCAGACTCATATCCCGGTCCTTCAAGTACACCGTGATCTGTAATGATTTCACCACCTTCTTTTGTCACTTGTTCGAGTGCACTTAGGTATGCGTTTACTGCATCTTTATCGATCAATGGGCCAACGTGGTTACGCTCATCCAATGGATCACCAATACGAAGTTGTCCGTATGCTTTCACCAATGTTTCAGTAACACGATCAACCATTGAATCATGAACGATGAGACGACGCGTAGAAGTACAGCGTTGTCCTGCCGTACCAACAGCACCGAATACCAATGCTGGAATAATCATTTGAAGGTCAGCATCCGGAGTAATGATAACAGCGTTGTTACCACCAAGCTCCAGGAGAGACTTTCCAAGACGACTCGCTACTGTCTGCCCAACGATTTTACCCATACGGATAGAGCCTGTTGCGCTGATCAATGGAATACGAGTGTCAGTCGTCATCATTTCACCCACAGTGTAATCTCCGTTCACAAGACAAGAGATACCTTCAGGTAGGTTATTTTCTTTCGCAACATCTTCCCAGATGTTCTGACAAGCAACACCGCAGATAGGAGCTTTTTCAGATGGCTTCCATACACAAACATCACCAGCGATCCATGCGATAGCAGTGTTCCAGTTCCAAACGGCAACTGGGAAGTTGAATGCTGAGATGATACCTACAATACCTAGTGGGTGCCATTGCTCGTACATACGGTGACCTGGACGCTCAGAGTGCATTGTCAAACCGTACAGCTGACGAGAAAGACCTACAGCGAAGTCACAGATGTCGATCATCTCTTGCACTTCTCCAAGACCTTCTTGGTAAGACTTACCCATTTCGTAGCTCACCAATGCACCGAGTGCTTCTTTCTTTTCACGAAGCGCCTCTCCGTATTGACGAACGATTTCACCACGCTTTGGCGCAGGAATATTTCTCCAGTGAGCGTAAGCTGATGTAGCTGTCGCGATCACTTTTTCGTAATCTTCTTTTGTAGTTGTACTCACCGATGCGATAGCAGAACCATCTACTGGTGTGTATGAAGTAATGCTCGGTCCATTTCCGAAGTGATCACTTCCTGTGCTTGTACCGTGATTCTGTTCTTGAATCCCGAGGTCACTCAGAATTGAACGAATGTCAAGTGCTGTTGTGGTTTCCATTGCGTTTTATTAGGCCACAAAGGTACTACAATGCTAATCAAGGCGAAAATCACGTAAATAACTGATAATCATCAAACTATAATCGATAACAGAAATAGGGTGATTTTCTTGTTTCTCGAATTATTGATATGCTGCCCCTAGCGAAAGGTGAAATGAGCTTAGAAGGCCTTAAAACGACGCAACCATGTTCCACGTGGAACATTTAAGAGGTTATCTACCTAAGTAGACTAAAAGGACAGAAATATCTGCCGGCGACACGCCACTCACGCGAGAGGCTTGTCCGATCGTTCCTGGTTGAGCATCTTTCAATTTTTGACGCGCCTCACTACTCATGGATGTCAGTTTATCGAATTCAATGTCTGATGGAATAAGGATGTTTTCGAGTCGGGTCATCTTGTCAGCCATCTCTTGCTCCTTGGCGATATACCCTTCGTACTTCTGCATGATCTGCACTGACTCGATGACCACAGGATCGTACTTCGATAGTTCCACGTGGAACATTTCGCTCGCATTAGCGAGGGTGTCCATGTCGATATGCGGACGAGCAATCACAGTTGACAGCTTGACTTTTTGCTTAATCGGCGCACTGTTTTTCTCTGCAAGAACAGGGTTTGCTTCTTCAGGAGAAATACTGGTTTTATCCATATACTTCCGAAGCGACCTCATAGATTCTTGCTTCTTCCCTACTAACTCCATGCGTTCATCCGAGGCCAAACCTAAACTATGGGCAAGTGGAGTGAGTCGTTCGTCGGCATTGTCTTGACGAAGAAGAATACGGTACTCTGCCCTTGACGTGAACATGCGATAAGGTTCATTCGTGCCCTTGGTGACGAGGTCATCAATCAACACTCCGATGTATGCTTCGGAACGTTGCAGCGTGAAAGGATCTTTTTCGTTGACTTTGTGGTGAGCATTAATACCGGCCATCATACCTTGACATGCGGCTTCCTCGTATCCGGTAGTTCCGTTAATCTGACCAGCGAAGAACAGATTCGAAATCAATTTTGTCTCAAGTGTGTGGCGCAGTTGCGTCGGTGGGAAGTAGTCATATTCCACAGCATAACCTGGACGGAACATACGGGCATTTTCGAACCCAGGGATCTCGCGCATGGCCTTCATCTGAACCTCTTCAGGCAGACTCGTTGAGAAACCATTCACATATACCTCTACGGTATCCCACCCTTCTGGCTCAACAAAAATTTGATGTCTATCACGCTCCGCAAAGCGATCAATCTTGTCTTCAATACTCGGACAATATCTTGGGCCACTACCGCGAATTCGACCATTGAACATTGGGCTACGATCAAATCCTTCCTTAAGGATATCGTGCACTGTTGGGTTGGTATAAGTGATATGACAACTACGCTGAGCGGTCAAACGATGTTGTGCGAGGTAGGAGAATCCACTAGGGTTTTCATCTCCCGGTTGCTCATCCATCACGTCGTAATTCAGAGAACGGCCATCCACACGAGGAGGTGTTCCTGTTTTCATACGACCAGACTCAAACCCTAATGACTCGAGTTGAGCTGTGATACCAGTAGCTGCTCGTTCACCTGCACGTCCGCCTCCGAACTGTTTTTCGCCAAGATGAATGAGGCCATTGAGAAAGGTTCCATTCGTAAGAACAACACTTTTAGCTTTGATTTGAAGACCCATTTGTGTCTCCACACCGACACATTTTTCGCCTTCGATAAGTAGTCCGCTGACCATATCTTGCCAGAAATCTACTCCATCTGTGCGTTCTAACATGAGGCGCCATTCCGTGGCAAAAATCAGACGATCATTCTGCGTTCTTGGACTCCACATTGCAGGTCCTTTTGAACGATTAAGCATACGGAATTGAATAGCCGACTTATCGCTTACGATCCCAGAGTAACCACCCAAGGCATCAATTTCTCGAACGATCTGTCCTTTGGCTATCCCTCCCATTGCGGGGTTACAGCTCATTTGTCCGATGGTTCCCATGTTCATGGTAATCAACAGAACGGAAGATCCTAGGTTGGCAGCAGCGGCTGCGGCTTCGTTGCCGGCGTGTCCTCCACCTACAACGATGACATCATAATCTCGTAGCATGTGCAAATTGTTCCACGTGAAACGTCAAAAACTAAAAGGTGCGCAAAGTTAGGCAGTAATCCTCTTTACTTCGCATCACTGTTTGATCAGCTGGAGTCTTGTCTTTGTATCCCATCAAATGAAGTATACCGTGAATAATCACCCTGTGCAGTTCGTCATTCAGGGTTGTCCCACCTCCTTTAGCGTTGTCTTTAACACGGTCTAAGGAGATAAATAGATCACCTGAGACGAGCTTGTTTTCAGTGTAATCGAAGGTGATAATATCAGTGTAGTAATCGTGATCGAGGTGCTCACGATTCATATCAAGGAGGTATTCATCGCTACAGAAAACGACGGTAATTTCACCTACTTCGTGGTCGTGTTTTTGAATGCAAAGATGCACCCAGTCTCTTACAGAGCGAAGCTTACGTAGTCGATAGGAAGTGTCTGCGTTGGTGAACGCAATAGAAGAATCAAGCAAGAGCTTCAAATTCGAGTTGTACGAGCTTTCCGTCATCATGGAACTCGCAATGGTCAGCGAGGTTTCGCATCAAGAAGACACCACGGCCGTTAGGCTTCTCACGATTCTCAGGAGCTGTTGGATCAGGGAGATTGTCGTAATCAAAACCAGGACCTTCATCTTCGATAAAGAAACGAAGAGTCTTTCCGTCGATCTCGTAGCGAACCATAACCTGCTTCTCTTCGTCAAGTTTGTTTCCGTGCACGATCGCATTGTTGACCGCTTCTGTCAAAGAGATCAAGATGTTTCCATAGTGATCTTCTGTGACCTTGAAGTTCTCAACGACTTGATCGATCAGCTTTTCTACGATAGCAATGTTCTCAGTCTGAGAAGCAAAGCGCACTACATTTCCGGTCTCCGGTGTGGTCATTGAATATCTGTAATTAGCGATCCAAATTATTAAAATAATCGTTGACTTTCTCTTTGTAGTACGGTTTCAATGAAGGGGGCACTGTTCGTAACAGCTCAATCTCCTTCTCTTTCTTACGAAGATACTCTTCCATATTGTCTGGCTCACCCTTCAAATTCTGGTCTCCAGTGCGTGATTTACGCTTCTCTTCTTCCCCGCGGGTGCGCTCTGATTCCTCTGCTTTTAGCAGTCGAATCAAGATGTCTTGCTGACGTTCGATGGTCTGTTGATCAATCTGCTTGTTGACGATGTCTTCTTCGATCTGCTCCATTTCTTTCGCGATCTGCTTAAAACCATTCCCATTACCGCTACCATCTTCATTCAACTTCTGCCCCATCTGTTCCATCATCTGACGGATAGCGGCTTGCTGAGCAGCCATTTTTGCCAGCTCTTTGCTCATTGGCTTCTTGCCATTTTCGCCCTGGCCATCCTTACCGCTCTTGCCCATCTGCTCCTTCATTTGCTCGAGCTGCTTCGATAGCTGCTCTTGCATCTTCTTCATCTCTCCTGCAGATGGAGATGGCTTAGGTTGGCCGTTACCACCTGGCTTCTCACAGTTCCCCTGTCCAGGCTTTTTACAGCTCATCTGATTCTGCATTTGCTGCAGGGCTTCATCGAGAAGTAATGCCAAGTTGTTGAACGACGTCATGACGTATTGCTGGTGCATGGTTACCTCAGGAGTGTTGCGCTCACCTACTTCGTCGAGGGCATCGCCCATGTGGCTATTGACCAAGCCAATTTCTCTGTTGACGATAGGAGCTAGTTGCATAATGCGCATGCTCAACGCGTAGAGAGAATCCTCCACCATTTTTGCATCGTCTTTCAGCTTGCGTTGTACTTGTCCGTACTGCACATATTTCGGATCGTTCTTATCCACTACTCTGAAGTCGCCCATCAAGCCTTCTTGATCGAATGAGAGAGTGATAATATTCTCCAACAGTGCACGCAGCGCATCCATGTCTTCTTCCATTTGTTCAGACTCACCGCTGTCCATGGCCATCTCCATTTGTTGTGCCATTTGCTCCATCTGTTCACCTGCATTCTGCTGAGAATCAGAGGCTTTGTTCTTTTTGTTCTTATCAAGCTGCTCTGAACTTTCCTGCATTTCCTGTTCAATGTTCTCCTGCTCCTCTTCTGTGTCAGGCATCGCGTTCGGATTCTCGAGGTCTTGGTTCATTTCCTCGAGCTTATCCATCTCTTCTTTGAGCTCTTCAAAACGCTCGTTCAATTCGTCTTGCTTCTCCTTAAGTTCCTCGCTGTCAGCTTCTTTGTCTTTACTTTCTTCAGCAAGCTCTTTCTGATCCTCAGCCAGTTCTTTGAGTTCGTCAATGGTTTCTTCCATCTTCTGTTCGAACTCCAATTGCTTGAACTGTTCTAGGGCACGATCGAGTTCTATCTCCAAGTCCTCGGCGTCCATATCCATTTGCTCAACCTGCTCTTGAAGCTCCTCTTTGTCGAGTTCTTCCATGAGCTTTTGGATTTCATCGTAGAGCTCTTGAAGCTCTTCGTTCATCACTTCATTCATCAATTCTTGAAGCTGTTCTTGCTTCTCCTGAATTGACTCATTTTGCTGGTCGAGCTGGTTCTGGCGCTCGTTCTTTTCTTCGTTCTGGCGTTGAATGTCCTCTACTTGCTCCTTAAGCTGCTTCTGCTTGTCAAGGATCTCTTCGAGTTTCTGCTTCTCTTGCCACCCCACCTCTTCTTTTTCAAGTAGTTCACGGCGTAGTTCTTCTAGCTCATCTTGAAGCTCTTTGGCGTCGTCAATGCTCTCTTCAAGCTTGTCTTTAATCTCCTCGTTTTCTTGATCTCGTTCTTCACGCACTTCTTCCGTAGATGGAGCCGCGTATACCCGATTCAGGGTGCGTGTAGACTTAGATCCATTCACTCCGTCGTTGTCCCAAACCTCAAAGAAGTACGTGATCTCCTCTCCTGCTTGAAGGTTGAGTTCGCTAAGATCCCAGTAGTGGAAGAAACCATCAGCCGTTCCTTGTGGGCGTGGGAGATCTATTCGTTCGTATTCATCTAACGCACGATTTTCATCTTCACTCGTGACAAAAGCATAGTTGAAAGTCAATCGACGGAATCCGTAATCATCTTGCACATCACCTGTGAAGAAGAGTTGCTTGATTGCAACAGAATCACGCTCTTCTTCAACTTGAATCACCGGGTAGCGATCAGGGGTTACTTGAAGACGGTATTGCATGCTATCACTGACGCCAATCAGCTCGTTTGATGGTGCAATCGTGTAGTTTTGGCTATTCGTTGCAATATGGCTAACGCCGAAGGCATCTCCTCCAATTTGGCGAAGCTTCATGCTACTGTCTGCAATAGACAAGAATAGCTCCGTGGTATTTTGTGTGTTGAAGTTCCAGCTCACTTTTGTTCCGTTAGGAACGCTCAAATCACCGGCGTTACGAAGTGTTTCGTTGCTTAGGCCAGTATAATCTGGGTAATCAAGACTAACGTCGAAATTCACCAAGACCGGGCGGGCCAGGACTTCTAACGTGTACGGACCGAACTCAAAGCCATCCGCTACCAACATGAACTCTTGTGTAGCGTCAAGGTTGCGGAATTCGTAAGTGAAATCAGTTCGACTATCGTTCGAAAGCTTGAATTTATTTCCGCTCAAATCGATGTATACCTTCTCAGGAACCACCTCTCCTTCAGCTGAAATCTTAAGGGTAAAGTCTGTCCGCTCAGGAACACTCAATACCTCGTTACCAATGATTAGATCAAATGGCGCCTGTTCTACGATTTCTTCGTCGTAACGGAGAATGCGGTCAGTAGAATCAGTGATAAGCGAAGGAGCTGCGAATAGGAGAATGATCAACACCGCCAATGGAGGCAGCGCATACTTCAAATATTTACTGTTTTCACGGAAGTCGATAGCAGACGAGAAAGGAACTGGAGAAAGTTCGTCCATTCGCTGATCAATACTAGCGGCTAACAAGCTGTCAGAACCAGAGACTCCATGCTCTTCTTGAAGCTGTAGTGTATTGAGAAGTTTGTCTTTTACATCTGGGAAGTGAGCGCCAACAATGATGGAAGCGTCCTCGTACGAGATGGTTCTTCCCATCTTGAACAGCTTCAATAGTGGAATGACCACATAGTATCCAAGTATCGACAAGCTTGTGGTTGCAAGCCCCCAAAACAACATTGTTCGAACGTTGCTGTTGAATCGTCCAAGGCCTTCAAAAACCGTAACGAACAGGTAAGCACCAACGATGATACCCACACTGTACAGCAAACCGCGAAGAATGCGATTGGTATAGTATTTCTTGATGAACGCGTCGAGTTTGTTCAGCAAGAGTGAATTATTCTTCTCTGACATTTCAGTTTCTCCAAAGCGAGGAAACAATTCCCCATGTTAAAAATACGGAAACAAGGCCCAGTAAGTTCACAGAAATCTCATATGGGCCTCCTTTTGCAATTATTTAACGCTGAATCAGCACTCTGGCGGTAAGAACGGAGCTGTCTTGTGCTAGGCGAATGAGGTAGTGTCCTTCACTCAATTCAGAAACATTGAACACGCTCAGACCTGTTGAGTTGATTTGCTCGTTTCGCACTACACGTCCCTGATTGTCAAACACTTGAACCTCCCAAATGCCGGCCGACACTTCTAGATTCAACACGTCATACGCAGGGTTTGGCCAAACCTTGACCTTCGCCATGTCGAGATCAATGACGCTCACCGGCACGGTAAATACTTCTGCGGAGACTTCACAGCCGTAAGACGTGGTAATCGTTACTCCATAGTTCCCAGGCACTGCGTTTTCGAGTACTGGTCCCTCCTGCCCGGTTACTTCGAGGCCGTTAAAGAACCATGTGTAGCTATCGAAACCACCAGCCACGGTAAGGGTTGAATCCCCATCGTCAAAGACAATTGAGATTTCAGGACACTGAACGTATTCCTCAGACCACGCTGAACATCCGTAGATGTTTGTGACTTCGCATTGATATATGCCGGGCGAACTAAGTACCAACGAATCTTGTGCACCCGTCTGAACGGTATCCCCGAACAATGTCCAAACGAATGTGGCAAACTCTTCATTGTCGTAGTCAAGTGTTGCTGGATCGTCAATTATTGAGAGTGTAGGGTCAGGTATCGGGAAAACAGTGACCGTTTCCTCGTTAGAGAAAACAGTAGTCACCTCTAAACTGACATTCATAGAACCTTCATTTCCGCCGCCGCTGAAGGCTTGATCGCCTGTTTGAATTTCAAAAGAAGCTGATCCCAGCGCATCGTCATCAGAGCCGAATAACCCTCCAGAGTCTTGGTCAAACCAAGCTATGGAATACGGAGGGTTGTTCAAGATCAGCCCAATGTTACTCCAAGTGCCAGTGCCTTGATCTTCAATGACGCTAGAGGTATACACCGGGGCGTTGTTTCCGTCGTAAATAATGAAGTAGGGGTCGGGGTTGAAAAGTGCTTCAGAGAGCTCCTCAACATCTCCTCCCCATCCACTGGAAAGCTGTGACAACACCACAGAATTGAGGGTGTAGTCTTCGATGGTCGTTTCTAAAGTCACGGTGTATTCACCGGCATCGCTGTATGACTGCACGGGAGGTGTAGCGACATTACCGATGTTCCCATTCCCAAAATCCCAGTCATAAGTCGTGACTCCCGGAGCCCCGTCAATCAAGGCCTCAAACGCTACATCTAGCGAACCACAGCCAAAAAGGTCATTGTAAGTGAATGAAGTATTGCCTCCTTCACCAGGCAGCACATTGAGTGGAAGCGCAAAACCTTCTTGCACTTCTTGCTCGAATCCGAAGGCGGTTACCACCACGGTTACAGAAATGTTAACTAAGTATTCACCCGGAACCAAGGGAGTTCCGCAAATTGTAGCACAGCCATAGTTCTCTCCTTGGCTAGGAAAATAAGTGTTGTCAGGGCTGTTTGCCTGCCAGTCAATTCCAAATGGAGTCCCCGTTACGCTTGTGATGGTCATTTGGTTGAGCTCGGCTGCTAATTGAGTGTCTGGATCTACAATCTCTGAAGGTAGATAGAAGGTCAGTACAGTTTCATAATAGCTTCCCGCGGTAGCGTCAGGTAATACCAAAGGACAAATCGTTGGGAAAGCGTCTTCTGAAACACACATTTCATCAGGCATACAATCAGGACACTGCGCTTGAGCAAACACTACTAAAACGACGAATAGCAAGGTATAGAAGAGCTTCATAAGTTGGTTTTGGACACATCAAAGTAGCTAAATTTCCTGAGCTGTGCTTTCTAGAATGTTAGGGATTTAACTCTGACTTAATTCGTAAACCGCAGAACCGTATTACCTTCGCAAGTCCAAAAAATTCTAAATACCCTAATATGCGTTTGTTAATCACACTTTTGGCGATGTTTTCGCTGTCGCTCAACGCACAGCAGGAGATCAATCTGAACACCTATATAACGCAAGGCGTTGATGACGCTGTGGTGATCAATGAGGTAGACTCTGATAGTCCTGGTACTGATGTGTTAGAATTCATTGAACTGTATGGTCCAGCCAGCTTTCCTCTCGATGGATATGTGGTGGTGCTCTATAACGGATCGAGCGATCAGAGCTACGGAAGCTTTGACCTTGATGGCATGTCTTTAGACGAAAACGGATTCTTCGTTTTGGGTTCTGCTGCAGTACCGAACGTTGACATGATCATCAACGACAACACGCTTCAGAATGGTCCGGATGCGATTGCCCTGTACCAAGCGAATGGCGACGACTTCCCAACGAATACCGCCATTACCTTCGACAATCTGATTGATGCTGTGGTTTATGAAACCAACGATTCAGATGACGAGGGATTGCTCGCGTTATTGAATGAAGGTGAAGGTCAGGCGAATGAGTCAGCGAACTCAAACTCGGGTGGTGATGCGGTAGCCCGAATTCCTGATGGTGGAGCGCCTTTCACTACAAGCACCTACGTAGCTCAGGAGCCGACTCCGGGTTTCACCAATGAATTGCAATGTGATGGAGGAAGCATCGGATTCGAAGGAATTGAGGAGTCGACAACAGAAATCTGTGTTGATCAAGAACCTTCTATTCTTGAGTTTAACTTCATGAACACCACGCCTGATGCAGATTACTTCTTTGTTTTGGCAGATGAGAATGACAACATCATTTCTATCCTCCCAGGAAACAGCTTTGATTTCCTTGGCCAATCAGAAGGTGTGAGTCACGTGTGGGGCCTTTCAGCTATGGGAGCTCTTGATGAAGAAACAACAGGAGCAGGCTCACCCGTTGAAGGACTGGACGCAGCCATGTGTGCTGTTCTTTCAACGAACTTCTTAACGATTAACAAAGTGAACTGCATTCCGCCAAACTGTGATGGAGGAACCATTTTCGTGAACGGCGCAACAGAAGGAGTGGCGATTTGTGTGAATGGGTTCGAAACGGTTGTTCAGATCAGTCAGATTACTGACACTGAAGAGCAAGAGTACTTGTATGCACTAACAGATTTCTTCGGAGAGATTATTGAGGTATTTGATTTTAACGAGTATGATTTCGGAGGTTTTGATCCAGCGGTCTGCCTTATTTACGGAGTGGCTTACACAGGAATCCTGGATACAGAATCGATTCAACCCGGGGAGCCCGTTGGACAGATTTCTTCTGATGACTGTGTTTCGATTTCTGAAAACGCGATTGAGATCAACAAGGTGTTGTGCTCGGAAGATATTGGTTGTTCGGACCTGTTCTTCTCAGAATACATTGAAGGAAACTCACAGAACAAGGCTCTTGAGATTTACAACCCAACACCCTTTACGATTGATTTGAGTGCGTACTCAGTATCAACCTACAATGACGGTTCGATTGTGGCGGTGAACACGTTGAATATGTCAGGAATGCTCGAGCCAGGAGAGGTGTACGTTATTGGAAATTCCAATGCGAACCCACAGATCACTGCTGAATCAGACATCTTCAATAATGTGACTTTTTTCAACGGAAACGACGCCATCGTGCTTCGCAACAATGGTGTAGAAATTGATATCATCGGAATTGTCGGAGAAAATCCGGGAAAAGCGACGCCGTGGGAAGTAGACGGAGGAGCAGGAAGCCTTGGTGAGCACACAATCGTTCGCTACCCAACGGTTACAGAAGGACAGACGGATTGGGACATCGCTCAAGATGAATGGCAAGCCTACCCGCAAGACACCTTTGGGTTCTTGGGTGATCACACCGTGGTTCCTTGTAACTACCCGGAAGTACCAACGCTAGGGTTCAGTACGGCGAACATCAACGTGGTCGAAGGAAATTCAGTGACGGTTACCGTGAATATCGCGTTCCCAATTGCCGAAACAGATGTTCAGGTGGTTTACGCCGGAGGTTCAGCAACAGAAGAGGTAGACTTCGAAAACGAGATGCCGGTTGATATGACCTTCCCAGAAGGTGAGTTCGAAAGCATGAGCTTTACTTTCAACACGATTGACGACCTAGAATTGGAAGGTGCTGAAGACATCGTTATTGAACTTCAAGAGGTTAGTGAAGCAGAGTTTTTGATTTCCTCATTGATTGTAACGATCCTCCCTTCTGACGACATCATTCCAGTGTACGAAATTTCAGGGGTTTCAGGAAATAATGAAACATTGTCTGCGGATTCTCTTGGCGTTGTTTGTGAACTTCGAGGCGTCTCACATGGCCTGAACACCAATCCTGACGGTGTTCAATTCACTTTGATCGATGATACAGATGGAATCAACGTTTACCACCCTGAAAACAATTTCTTATATGAAGTAGCAGAAGGAGATAGTCTACACATTATTGGAACCATCGATCAATTTAGCGGGTTAACACAGATTGTTCCTGACACAATTATTCTCATCGAAAGCGGCTTGGATTTATACGAACCGCAACTCGTAGATGAGCTCAATGAAACGACAGAGTCTAACATGATCCAGCTGAAATGCATGGAGATTGTAGATCCTTCTGAATGGACGAATAGCGAACCAGGATTTAGTGTAACTGTAACAGACGGTAGTGACGAGTTCGAACTTCGCATTGATGCAGATACAGATATCTTCGGCACTGATGTACCAGAAGGAGTGTTCTCTATCTTCGGCATCGGCGGTCAGTTTGATTCAAGCGAACCATTTGATGATGGTTACCAGATCTTGCCACGTTACTTGGCAGACCTGAGCACACCAGTATTCGCTTCATTTGACGCTCCAGCAACAGCTGAGGTAGGAGAGGAGATCTCATTTGCAAACATGAGCGAAGGGGCCGCGAACTATCTGTGGGATTTCGGTGACGACACAACGACCCAAGAAGAGGGGCCGAGCCACACTTATACGGTTCCGGGAACCTACACTATAACTTTGACCGCATTCGATAGTGAAGGTATTTGTCAAGACCAATTCACTTTTGTGATTGAAGTAGGGATTGATAGTATAGATGAACTTGACGCGCTTGAATTGATCGCTTACCCGAATCCAACGAACGGACAAATGACGGTGAAAGCGAATACGGGTATTGACGTGATCTGTGTTTTTGACGCAACAGGACGCGTAGTTGTGCAAGAGGCGGGAGCAGGCAATATGCTTGTGAACCTTGACCTGAGCCAACTAGCCCAAGGAAGCTACACGATGGAGGTAAATGCGGTTGAACTCAGATCAGTTATGCACATCATGGTGAAGTAAGAAAAGATTGCATTCAATGAATGAAGTCCTGCGCTCGTGGGGCTCTTTGTTTCTCCTGTTATGGAAGTCTGACAATTAGATTTCATTTAATGAAAATATCGTTATGCTGCGCAGAATACTCGGTTTCTTTCTGAACGGGATCATTTTTATTGTTCCCATCGCCATTACGGTGTTCATCATCTATCGACTTTTCATTTTTCTCGATGGACTTTTACCGGTAGAAAAGCAGTTCCCTGGTTCTGGGTTGATTATTCTGGTAGCCGTTGTCACCCTGATGGGTTTCTTGGGGTCAACCTTCGTTGCCACTCCGATTCGAAACTGGTTCAATTCCTTGATTGATCGGATTCCTTTGGTGAAGACCTTGTACTCTTCGATTACGGATTTACTATCGGCTTTTGTGGGCCAGAAGAAACGATTTAACCAACCGGTTTTAGTCAAGCTTTCGAGGGAAGCCGAACTTGAACGTATTGGCTTTGTTACCGATGACGACCTAATGCTTTTAGATAGCCCAAAAGGGAAGGTGGCCGTATATTTCCCGCATTCCTACAGCTACACCGGTAATGTGTTTATCATTCCGAAATCCAACATCACACCCATCGACAAGAACTCATCTGAAGTGATGAAATATATTGTGTCTGGCGGTGTTGCTGAAATTGACGAAGAGCCATGAAATCCCGCACAAAAAACCTGTTGTTGATGCACTTAATCGTGCTCATCTTCGGATTCACTGGAATATTAGGGAAGCTGATTACAATCGACGCTGAGCCACTGGTGTTTTGGCGTTGTGCTATTGCTTCACTGGCATTAGGGCTGTTCCTAGGGGTTGAACGAATGCTAAAGCGCTTCTCTCGAAAAGCCACACTGCAAATGATGGGGATTGGTCTAATCGCCGCAGCGCACTGGGTAACTTTTTTCGCAGCCATCAAAAAATCAACAGTCTCTGTTGCCCTCGCTACATTAGCTTCTACAGCACTATTCGTGAGCTTTTTTGAGCCAATGGTCATGAAACGAAAGCTCGACTTTAGAGAGATTATTCTGGGAGTGCTCGTGATCGTTGGACTCGTTTGCATCTTTAGTTTCGAGACGAAGTATAAGCTGGGGATTGTCTTAGCGCTAATCAGTGCGTTTTTAGCTGCGGCATTTAGCACCCTCAATGCGGTTCAAATCAAACATAGAGACGCGGTCAATATTAGTTTTTACGAAATGCTTGCTGCCGCAGCAGGAGTATTCATTTACCTATCTTTAACTGGAGGTGTGAACGCAGATCTAGTCAATCTCTCTCACCAAGATTGGAGCTGGCTTCTCTTACTCGGAACCTTTGCTACTGCTTTCGCCTTTGTAATTAGCGTGGAGGTGATGAAGGTGCTTTCAGCTTTTACCGTTGCTTTGACCATTAATTTGGAACCGATTTACAGTATTGTGTTGGCCTTGTTAATCTTCGGCGAGGAGGAAAAAATGACAGCAGGATTCTATGTTGGGGCGGCCATTATTTTAGGCACCTTGTTTATAGATGCAATCATTAAACGCCGTGATGCGGAGAGGAGGAAAGCCAAAGGCGCACTAGACGGCGAAGAATCGAGCAGCTAGATCATCTGCGATCATCCAAGAGGATTCGGCTACGCGGTAGCGATTGTCTTCACGAATTATTTGGCCAAGTGCTATCGCTTGTTTCCACCCTTCAGGCTCCACCATTGAGGGATTCGTTCCGAAGTGAGTATTCATTTCTTCCAAGTTGATGCCGCGAGCTGTTCTGAGACCGGTCATCAACGACTCATTGTATCGATCAAGAGGGGAGAGATCTTCGGTTTCAAAATATGGCGCGTCTTGAAGGAGCGCATTGATATACTTGCGATTATGACTGACGTTCCATCGGCGTTGTCCATTTACGAATGAGTGAGCGCCCGGACCAATTCCAAGGTAGGGCGTGCCTTCCCAGTATGACGAGTTGTGTTGAGCTTTATGCTGATTTCGAGCAAAGTTCGAGATCTCGTAATGCGAAAATCCGTGTTTTTGAGCGAGTGAACAGAGCAGTTCATATTCTCGCGCCACTTGTGCTTCTGGTGCGATAGGCGCCTTGCCCCTGTGCACTTGATGTCCGTAGGCCGTGCCTTCTTCTACGGTCAAAATATAGGCTGAAAAGTGATTGACGTCTAAGTTGAATAGATGGTTGAGGTTTTCTTCCCACTCTTTTCCTGTCCACAAGGGAACGCCATAAATCAAATCGACGGTGAGCGAATGAAAACCGGCATTCGTGGCGCGGTCTATGGCACGCAAGGCTTCTTCGGCATTGTGCGCTCGATTCATCCACTTCAAATCGCTATCGCGGAATGACTGGATTCCGATAGAGAGGCGGTTGATTCCTGCATCTTTCCACGCGGCCAGCTTCTCTGGAAGTAAGTCGTCAGGGTTGGCCTCTAGGGTAATTTCAGACTCATGGTTCAGGGTAGCGTTCGAGCGCACGAAGTCGATGAACTCTCGAATCGAGTTTGGAGACAAAATGCTAGGTGTTCCTCCCCCTAAGTAAATGCTGTTGATACTGCCCTCGGCGTCATCTATGCGCTGACGAAGTTCCTTGAGCATGGCGCGCTGCATATCCTCAGCAGTATCCATGACGGTGCTGAAATGGAAATCGCAGTAGTGACACGCTTGTTTGCAATACGGTATGTGTAGGTAAATTCCCGCCATTATTCTAACTCACTCAAGACTCCTTGAAGTGAAGGGTTTTCCTCGTTTTCAAGCAGACGTGCATGCAGTTCTCGAGCGTCTTCCAAGACGGGATTATCTACTCCTTCAACTGACATTGATTCCAAACGCACAATCACCGCATTGAGCAAGCGGTAGTTAGAAACATTGACCCACCAAACACCAGGTTCCGCAGAAACTTCTTCAACCAATAAAAGGGCTGATTTACAGGTTTCGGCATTTTGGGTTTGCAGGTAAGCGGCGTACTGCTGCAGCAAGTCGTACTTCATGAAAGGCGACTTTTCTCTGATTTGCAGCTCAAAGAATGATTGGTGAGAAGGTTCACCAGAGGCAATATACACCTCGGCGATAGCCTCAAGAACATCACTAGACTCAGAATCAGCCATGTCATTAGCATATCCAACGGCCTTTTCCAGATTAACACTTGCCAATGCCTCAAGGGATGCCGCATTGATGAAGTAACTACGCTCTTTCTCAACACCCGCGATGAGGTCATCTTCTGAGATCAGTTCAGCAGCATCTTCAGCTAATAAACGAATGGCGCGTGATCTTGTGCTCGTTTTCGGGTCATTTTGAGCAATCACCTGGATTTTCATCAACGCCATTTCTGAAATAGAGTCCATTTCCGATAAAAGGCTCATACTCTTCGATCGAATGTACCAGTGAGGATCGCTTAATGCAGCTTCAAGAATCATGGCGTGTTCTTGCTTTGGATCTTTATCAATGTGTTCCAAGACCTCCAGGCGATGACGGAAGTCGCCGCCCTTCATGAATTGTTTAGCCCACCATTCTTCAGGCTTGCGATCATCCCTTTCACAGAGCAGTGCGCGGTTCGCGTCAACATCAATCCAACTCGGCTCTTCGCTCACGTTAAATCGGAAAACCTCTTCGTTTTGAGAGACCATGATTTCATGATGAACAACATCGTCTCCATAGTAGATATCCAACAGCACCGGGAAACTATAAAGCGGGTTGTTGTTGAGGTTTTGAGTCTGCTCTACGACCACTTGCATTTGCTTGAGTGAGTCGTCATAGAAGTAGCTATAAGTCAATTCAGGGTGTCCTGCCTGGTAGAACCACTGGTCAAAGAACCAGTTGAGGTCTAGTCCGGTAACGTCTTCAAATGCATGACGCAGCTTGTCGGCTTCAGCATCTTTGAAAGCGTTCTCTTTGAGGTAAACATTGAGCGACTTAAAGAAAGCAGAGTCACCCACCGTGCGGCGAAGCATATGTAAGATGCGCCCCCCCTTGTTGTATGAGTGGGCGTCGAACATATCTTCCTTATCGTCATACTCAAAACGAATGAGCGGTACGCGCTTCGTACGTGCTTCATTGATATAACCACGCTCACTTTGCCAACCGCGGAAGTCAGCCTCGTCTACTCCGTATTTGTATTCCGCCCATAAGTACTCACCGTAGGTGGCGAATGACTCGTTCAAGGGAAGGTGAGACCAGCTTTCACAGGTAACAAGATCACCAAACCAATGGTGGAATAACTCGTGGGCAATCACGTCTTCGTAATCATAGTCGAGCAGCTCGCGGTCTGTTTGATTTAGGAACTCACCATGAATCACCGAGGTGGTGTTCTCCATGGCTCCAGAAACGTAGTCGCGTACGATGATTTGAGAGTACTTATCCCAAGGGTATTCGTAATCGAGCACATCGCTATAGAACGTCAGCATTTCAGGCGTGTTCCCGAAGATGTTATAGGCGTAGTTAGCATAGTCGCGTTCCACGTAGTAATTCACAGGAATTTCTGCGCCATTGGCCTTTTCCCAGCGGTCATGAGCAATGATGAAATCTCCAGCCGCCATCATCGCGAGGTAAGGAGGGTGGGCGAGGTCCATCTTCCAGTAATCAGTGCGCGTATTGTCAGCATTGAAGTTGCTGTAGATGAGCGTTCCATTGGATAGGGTTTGGAACTCTTTGCGCACGGTCATGAAGATTTCCTGCGTCATGCGTTCCGCTGGGGTGTCAATGGTTGGGAACCAGACAGAACTTGACTCTGTTTGCCCTTGGGTCCAGACTTGGGTTGGCTTGTCTACATCAGAGCTGTCAGGGTTGATGAAGTACAGTCCTTTCGCATCGGTAATGGCCGCGCTTCCTTGCGCTTCGAATGCGTCGGGCTTGGCAACGTAATCAATGCGCAAGGTGTATTCTTCGAGTCGACTGAATTTCCGCGCTAGCGAAATGTCAAGGAACAAACCGTCATACTCAAAAGTCAAAGGAGTTTCCACAGAATCTACAAGAACAACGCTGTTGATGTCCATGCCTTTGGCATCGAGAACCAAGCGATCAGAAGGATAGAACCAAGGCTTTAACGTGAGCTCAGCCACCCCGTTGAGATAGCGGTTTTGCCAATCGAAACTGACGTCGAGACGTGTGTGAAGAAGATCGTGAAACTTCTATTCGGTTTGACGAAGCTCACGTGGCTTTTCAGGTGTGATTTCAATTTCATCGAGAACGATCTCAATGGGTTCAGGAGCTGCAGTTTCACGGATGACACCACAGGCTGCCAATAAGAAACACAGAGATAAGGAAAGGATAATTCTGATCATAGATCGCGTTCTATGAGTACAAACATCGTTAATCAGCGCTAGTTCTGTTCAAACACCGGCCAAGATTGCTTCAGCTATTTAGTAGTTTAGCGGAAAATTCTTCGAGATGTCGAAAGTCACAGTAAACGGGAAAGATAGTTGGGAATTCGAGCAGAGCGCTACGAAACTCCTTATTGACGGCGTAACCAACGACGCAGTGGTGGAGTCGATTTCTGACACGCAACTCATGGTGAAGCCAAGTGGTGGCGCACGTCAGTTCGTTATTGACATTATTGAAGTAGATCACGAAGCGAAGAAAGCGATGTTGAGCATTGGGTCAAGTCGTTATGAGGTAGACCTTAAATCAGAGCTTGACCAACTTCTCGAGAAAATGGGAATGGGTGCAGGAGCTGGCGCATTGCAACGCAAAGTGAAGGCGCCAATGCCAGGACTTGTGATCGATGTGATGGTAACACCAGGTCAAGAAGTTCAGAAAGACGAGCCGATCTTGATTTTAGAAGCCATGAAGATGGAAAATGTCATCAAAGCACCACGTGACGGTGCCATCAAAGCCGTTGGTGTTGAGAAAGGTGCAGCCATTGAGAAAAACGCCCTTCTAATAGAATTCGAATCATAGGCGGGAACGCTTTCCTTCTTTTTAGCGTTCTATACACACAAGCGTGTGAAAAATAAGAGAGCGGCCCCGTGGAGGGCCCTGTGCTAGTTGTACCTTTATTTTTTGACGTACAGCACGCGAAAAGCTGTGTTATGACCAGATTTACAACAATACTCATCCTGTGTCTTGTGAGTGGTTTTCAAGCCCTCACCCAAGACTGTGGATCGCCTACGCTACTTTGCGCAGAAACCTCAAACCCGGATTCGCTGACGAATGCGGCACCTGTTGCTTTCAGCTGCATGGATGCCCTCTACACGAACTACTACAGTTTCTCTACAAACACCAACGCCAACAACACAGGCAATGTTACCCTTTCAGTGAGCGGCATTGATTGTATGACCAGCGGAGGCAACGATACGATCCAAGCGATCATTGTAGAGGTTCCTGCAGGAGGCGACCCGTGTCAACCTATAAGCTACGTTCAGGTTTCTGACTGTTTATCTGACACGCTTGACTTTTCTTTAGAAAGTGATGACCTCTCGGCGAACACCGATTACATCGTGATTCTCGGAACGAACCATGACCCAGCGAATGGGCCATGTGACTTCAATGTCAGCATTGACGGTCCAGCCGTGGATATCAATGCATGTTGTGATCAAGAGATTTCGCTGGGGCAGAGCGCAACCATTAATGCCAGCGGTGCAGAGGCCATTCCGGGATACTCTTGGAGCCCGGCATTGACGCTTGACACTGCCATTGGTAACGAAGTCGTAGCGATTCCAAATGAAACAACGGAGTACACCTTAACTGGTTTTGTTGGTGACTGCGAGGTGACAGACATTGTGACCATCATCGTGGGCCCACCCGTCGGAATCCCGAATACCATCACACCAAACGGCGATGAAATCAACGATCGATGGAAGATTAGTGGAATCTCTGATTTCCCGAATGCCCAAATCACCGTATTTGATCGTTGGGGCCAGGTGGTGTTCAAAGACATTGGATACGCTGAACCTTGGGATGGAACAAATCGAGGAAAAAAACTTCCAACGGCGACGTACTACTACGTAATTGAGCTGAATTCGACAGACATTCAAATTGATCCGATTACTGGCGCAATAACACTGGTGCACTAATGAAGAAGATTCTGCTCATCAGCATAATAGCGCTAGCAGGCCTCTCAATGAAGGGTCAGCAAATGCCGTTGTATTCGCACTACGTCTTGAATTACCTTCAGATCAACCCGGCTGTTGCAGGTTCACAACCATGTCTCGACATGAAGATTGGATATCGCAGACAATGGATGGGGATTGGCGAAGGTCCACGAACTGCTTTTGGCAACATTCACGGGTCTTTCGGAAAGAAGAAACACAACTTCCACGGAGTGGGCGGACAGGTGTTCACAGATGATACTGGTGCGATTGGCTTCACTGGAATGAACGGAGTGTACGCGTATCATATGAAAATGAACCGCAAGTATTACCTCAGCGCAGGTATTGGGGTTGGTTTCATGCAATACAGAATTGACCTTGGAGGAATTGTATTACCTGACGTTCAGGTGGTGAATGACCCGGCATTTGCAGGTTCATCCAGTGAGTTCTTATTCCCGCAGATTCAATTTGGCCTTTGGTTGTACAAAGAAGATCGTTTCTATGGATTTGCCATTCACAACTTGACAGAGAACGCCCTTTCGATTCTACCAGGATCTGCAATGAGAAGACACTATTCTTTTGCTGCAGGTAGAGCGATTGAGATGCAAGATGGGTTTATGTTTAAGCCATCTGCTCACTTGCAATACGTGGCTTCTTCGCGAGCGTCGATTGACCTCACAGCAATGTTTGATTACAAAGAAAAGGTGCAAGTAGGAGTTGGTTTCCGCAGTGAAAGTGGGATTACCGGACTTCTCCGTGTAGACCTTTTCCGATATGTAACCCTTGGCTATGCGTATGACTTCGCATTGTCGAGAATTAGATTTGACGGGCGTCACACGCATGAAGTAGTGCTTGGAATTCAGGCGTGTGCAGGAAATGAAGGCAGAGCGGTGCCTTGTGCGGCTTATCAATAACCCCCCCAGACTGAAACAACACGACCACCCTATACGTATGGGGAGGCAGGTATAAATCGAAAACAATTGATATCAACCTTTCGCCTCTTCTTTTTTGTAGGCTTTTGCCTGCTGGCATCCGTTGCTTCTAGCCAGTATTCCTGGGTAGGAGGAAATGGATCTTGGAATGACCCTTTGCATTGGTCTTCTTCGGAAGGAGCCGGTGGCATTGGGCTACCTGCTGCAACCGATTATGTCGTCATTCCATCAAACGCCCAGATCACGATCGATGGGTCTGCCCAATGCGCAGACCTTATCTCGGAAGGAAATGCCCAAGTACAACTTACCGGAAATGGAACCTTGAATGTATCTGGAGACCTCATCGGCAACAACTTAGTCATTTCTATTCCCCAGGTAACGTTCTCTTCAGGGAGTCATCAGATCGACCTCTATCAAGCGCAAGCAACGAATTTCCATTTCAACAATGGTTGTGAAGCGCTTCTATTGAAAACCATACACACAGACGGCACAGTCTCTGGAGATGAGTGCTTGTTCCATTTGAATGGAAGAGGTGTGATTTGCGATCGGTTTCTTTTTTCTGACGCTCGCGCGGAATTGGACGTGGCTAGCGGAAAGATCTATGTTAACGAACAACTTGAAGTAAACACAGCAGTTGAGGTAGACGAATTCGAGCCAAGTATATGGCCGAATGATGAAGCGACGATCAACCCTGGAGCGCTCACGGTAAATGTAGCGAGAACAGCCACCTGTGGCACAGGACCGGGTCAAACACCGTTTACGATTACCGCCTCTGTAGCAACGAATTACAACGGAGAAGATATTAGCTGTAATGGCGCAGAAGACGGCGAGGCTACCGTTTCGGTGGTAGGCGGCGTAGGACCGTTTTCATTTCAATGGATTGGTGGTGACAGCCCCGGCTTCTTGCAATCATACACCGGACTTGGCGCGGGTACATACACAGTACTTGTCACAGACCAAGGACAAGGAATCACCTGTGTAGACAACGTACAGCTGACAGAGCCGCCACCGTTGACGGTATTCGACTTCATTTACACACCGCCGTCATGTGCAGGAAACTGTGATGGATCAGGAACACCGATTGTAATTGGTGGTATAGCTCCTTACAACTTTGACTGGGGTAACGGCGAAACAGCGCAAACCGCATTCGCACTTTGCGAAGGAAACAATACCCTTGAATTTACGGATCTAAATGGGTGTGCTTTTGACACCTCTTTTGTGGTTGAAGTAGTTCCAATCTACGCCAACCTTGATATCACTAACGTACTATGTAACGGCACTTCAACAGGAGAGGCCACAGCCAACCCTGAGGGAGGAACGGGTGGTCCGTACCAAATAGATTGGTCTACTGGAGACGACGGAAACACTATAATAGGCCTTGACGCTGATAGCTATACGGTGACCATTACAGATATCGGTGGTTGTTCCTATGACACGGCCTTTGTTATTAACGAAGAGCCACCGGTTACCATCACACTAGACAATAGCAACGACCCTTCTTGTGATGGAGGCGACGACGGAACAATTGATATTAGCATCAATGGTGGGCTTGCTCCGTATGATACTGACTGGACAGGCCCGAATGGCTTTGTTTCTGCCGACGAAGATCTGATAACACTCGAAGCGGGAACCTACGACCTTACGGTGATTGATCAGAATGGATGTCAGGCGCTCTTGAGCGTGACACTTGACAATCCAGATGCGATTGTCGTTGACGAAGACATCGAAGACATTGATTGTTTTGGTGACGCCAATGGATCAATTGAGATCGCTATTTCCGGAGGTCTGTCAAACTATACCACAGCTTGGACGGGCCCGAACGGTTTCACCAGCGGCGACGAAGACATTTCAAACCTAGAGAATGGCGTGTATGATCTTGTAGTCACAGATGACAACGATTGTCAGGCATTCTTCAGCTACAACATTACTTCGCCTTTCCCAATTGACGTGGATGAAGCCATTACTCCGATCTCTTGTAACGGAGCAGATGACGGTCAAATCGACATAACTATCAGTGGAGGTTCAAACCCGTTCGACGCCGATTGGACAGGGCCAGGAGAATTCAACGCTACAGGCACATCGATTTCAGGACTGGAGCCTGGAACCTACGACCTTGTAGTGACCGATGATAATGGTTGTCAAGCCTTCTTTAGCTATGAATTACTAGAGCCAGACCCATTGGTGTTTATCGTATTTATCACACCAATTAGCTGTAATGGCGCAGATGACGCTACGATCACGGTCAATGTGGTTGGTGGTACGGCGCCTTATGATTTCAGTTGGATAGGCCCGAACGGCTTTGTGAGTACAGACCAAAACTTGATTGATTTAGGTCCGGGAACCTACGACCTTGTTGTTACAGATGACGCCGGTTGTCAGGGATTCACAACGGCAGTGATTGCCGAACCAGACCCAATCACCTTGATACCAGACATCACAGACCTTTCGTGTGGAGGTGCAGGGGATGGTGAAATCGACCTTTCTATTCTTGGTGGAACACCAGATTATGATGTAGACTGGACAGGTCCGAACGGATTTACTTCTACCGACGAAGACATTACAAACCTTGAAGCCGGTGACTACGACGTTGTAGTAACTGACGTGGAAGGTTGTCAAGTTCTTGCCACTTACACCGTGAGTGAACTACCGCCGATTGTTTTAACCCTAGACGTCACACCAATCAGCTGTAATGCTGCTGATGATGCGGCCATTGACCTTAGCATTGCTGGCGGTCAACCACCATACGATGTTAGCTGGGTAGGCCCGAACCTCTTCATCTCTACGATGGAAGATATTTCTGGACTGGAACCAGGGTTTTACAACGTGTTGGTCGTAGATCAGAACGGTTGTTTCACTGAATCGAGCGTTGAGATTACCGAACCGGATGCGATTGATGTAACAGTTGATTCTATAGATCCAGAATGTAACAGCGAAGCCACGGGCGCGATCACTTTGACCATTAATGGAGGTGTTGATCCTGTTACTGTTTCATGGGATAGCGGCGATGTGGGACCAATCTTGACTGACTTACCAGCAGGAGATTACGAAGCCACAGTAACCGATGGTTCTGGATGTTCAGTCGTGCTGCCTGTCATCACTTTGACCGAAGCTCCAGCCGTTGACATTACTGTAGATGTAACGCACGTTCAGTGTGCCGGAGACGCCAACGGCGCGATTGACTTAATGGTAAGCGGAGGAACGGGAGATCTAAGCATCTCTTGGGCAGGGCCAAACGGCTTCACTTCCAATCAAGAAGACATCGACAATGTCGAAGCAGGAACCTACGATTTGACAGTGACCGATGATCTGGGATGTACAGAAACACAATCGGTAACCATCGATGAGAACAGCCCAATCATGGTTGATTTCTCGCTGGCGCTTCCATTGTGTGCTGATGACTTGATCTCAATTGACATTACCATCACTGGAGGTCAATCTCCTTATGATGTTTCATGGACAGGTCCTGATGGCTTTACGAGCACCGACGAAGATCTCATTGACGAAGCGCAGGGTGTTTATGACTTGACAGTGACTGACAACTTTGGGTGTATCTTCACAGCAAGCACAGACCTGACCGCACCAGCCCCATTGATGGCAACTGCGGACCGCACTGAACTAGATTGTTCCGGAGATCCAATCGCGGCGATTGATCTGACAGTTTCAGGCGGGTTAGCTCCATACGACATTAGCTGGACAGGTCCGAACGGATTCAACAGTACAGACGAAGACATTGACAACCTCGAGGCAGGAACCTACGAAGTAACCATTCTTGACGATTTTGGTTGTGAATTGATTCAATCGTTTGAGTTCGTTCAGCCGATATCCCTGGATGTAGATGTCAGCGTAACTGACCCTTTGTGTTTTGGAGACAACACAGGAGCCATTGACATTGAAATCTCAGGTGGTACAGGGCCATACTTCGTGACGTGGACAGGTCCGAACGCATTCAATTCTGCCGCAGAAGACATTTCAAATCTTGAGGCAGGTAGCTATGATTTAGTCATCGTTGATTCTGGAAACTGTGATGCCAATTTGACGATTGATGTGGTTGCTCCAGATGAGATTCAGGTTGATGCGACCATCATGAATGTATTGTGTGGCGGAGGAGCAACGGGAGCCATTGAAATTGATATCACTGGAGGAGTAGAACCATACGTAACAGTTTGGACAGCCCCTGGAATCAATTCCCTAGCAGAAGACCTATTTGATTTGGAAGCGGGCAGCTACCAGCTAGACTTGGTTGACAGCCAAGGTTGTTTGTTCTCTGCAAGCTATGATGTTTCAGAAGAGTCACCAATTACCATTGACCTCAATACAGAAGACTCAACTTGTGGTGACAACTCAGGAAGTGCTGAAGCAACAGCAACAGGCGGAGTTGATCCAATCACTCTTGAGTGGTTTGACGAGAATATGATCGCCATAGGAAATGGAGGAACCATTTCAGATCTAGCAGCAGGCAATTACTTTGTCACTGCGACTGATGACAATGGCTGTTTCTTAACCCAAGGATTTACAATTAGCGATAGCGACGCCGTTCAGCTTGATAGTGACTCAACAGACCCGTTGTGTAACGGTGATACGAATGGAGCGATTGATCTAACGATCACAGGAGGAACGGGTAACATCACCCTTGGGTGGGTTGGCCCTAACGGATTCGTTTCAGACCAAGAAGACATAGCAGACCTTGAAGCTGGTGATTACACGGTAACGGTAGTTGACGAACTCGGGTGTCAATCTTCGCTCTTGGTGACCTTGTCTGAGCCTGAAACCCTTGTGCTAACAGCTTCTACTGTGCCCGTTTCTTGTGGTTCAACTGACAATGGAAGCATTGATTTGACGATTACCGAAGGAACACCTGATTACACTATTTCATGGGTTGGTCCTAACGGATTCGTTTCAGACCAAGAAGATTTGACAGGCCTCGAAGCAGGGATTTATGATCTACAGGTGGAAGACTTCAACGGATGTACTGAGGTGCTTTCGGTTGAGGTTATTCAAACCACTAGCGTGGAAGCAGGTTTTGTTGTTACTAACATTACTTGTGCCGGTGATAATGACGGTTCAATCTCAACCTCGATTACAAGTGGGGAATCACCTTTCGATTTCGTGTGGTCTGGTCCTGATGGATTCACAAACACCAATAGTGACATTGCCTTGCTTGAGCCAGGTGATTACAACCTTGTGATAATGGATGCCATTGGTTGTATCCTAGACACAACCTTGACTGTTACTGAGAACCCAGTGGTCACGATTGATGTGATTGCGGTTCAACCGAACTGTCTGGCAAACGACGGAGCTCTCGAAGCCGTGGTTAGCGGCGGACAAGTGGCTGATGATTACACATACTTCTGGTATGACCTCAACAATGGGAATGCCCTTATTGGCACCGAAGCTCTTCTAGAAGACATTCCTTCTGGCGGCTACTTCCTAGAAGTTTTTGATGATTTGGGTTGTTCCGCTAACGCGGAAATCACACTGGCAGATAACGCTGGTGAACTTGAAGCAGACATTACGACTCCGCTGTGTTTCGGAGATGAAAATGGAGCAATTGATCTCACATTAGTGGGAGCTACAGCGCCATTCACCTACAGTTGGGCTGGCCCGAATGGCTTCACTTCAGATCAAGAAGACATCGCTGATTTGGAGGCCGGTGATTACGCGATTGAAGTAATAGATGACCTCGGCTGTTTGTTGGCAAGTACGTTCACGATTGACCAACCAGATTCGTTGATCACCACCCTTGTGGAAGGCGACCTACTGTGTGCTGACGGCAACACCGGGACGATTCTCGCCGCGATCGATGGCGGTACACAGCCATACACGACCAACTGGACGAGCGACAATGGTTTCACATCTACCGAGCAAAGCTTGAGTGATCTCGCTCCGGGCTGTTACTTCCTTGAAGTCATTGACGATAACGGTTGTGTTGCTCAAGACACAGCATGTGTGGAAGCACCGGAAGCGCTGCTTCTTGACGCCATCCTCACAGACATTGCCTGTTTCGGAGATTCAACGGGGTCAATTGAGATCACAGCAGCAGGAGGCGCAGGTGGGTTCACTTATGATTGGACAGGCCCAGGTGACTTTGTTTCTTCGGATGAAGACTTATTCAATGTACCAGCAGGAGGATATGAACTGACCATAACAGACGTGAATTTCTGTACCCTTGACACCTTGTTCGTGCTGGCACAGAATCCGCAGATTGTCTTTAACGTTGATACAATCTTACCGAGCTGTCCAGGGTTTAATGATGGTTCAATCACGGTCACACCTTCTGGAGGAATCGCGCCTTATGATGTGGCTTGGTACGAAAACGATATTCCTGTAGCTACGGGAGAAACCTATGACAATCTCGCTGCTGGCGAATACCATGTGGCTGTCTCTGACGCCTTTGGTTGTGTTGTAAGCGAGACGATTACACTCGTAGATCCGGAACCATTTGAACTCGACACGGTACTGACTGATATTTCTTGCTTCGGTGAGGCAGACGGTTCGATAGAGATCTTGATTGCTGGAGGCGAAGCGCCATACAGCACCTTCTGGATTGGACCTAACGGGTTCTCAAGCACCCAAGAAGACATTTTCAACCTTGAATTAGGCACCTACGAGTTGACACTCGGTGACGCCAATGGATGTGTTCAAGTATTCAGTTTCGACATCAACGAGCCGGAAGAACTGACCATTTCCCTCGACGAAATCAACAACACAAGCTGTCTGAATTCTTCTGATGGATCCATCGAGATCACCATAGAAGGAGGAACACCTGAGTTCACCTTCGCTTGGGAAGACGACGAGGCGAATAGCTTTGACACGGAAGACTTACTAGACATTCCTGTAGGGAACTACAACGTGGTGGTAACAGACGCCAACGGCTGTGAAGTTTCCGTCGAAGATATCCCTGTAGGGTTCTCTGGAGATGTTACTGCAGAAGCAGGGCCTGACGCAGCACACTGTTTCGGAATCGAGACGAATCTAATTGGCACCAACACAGGTGGTGATGGATCATTCTGGGCAGACAGCCTAGGTACACAGATTGAAACTGGCGATCTTCTAGACATCTTCCTCGACCCTGGAGTGTATGAGTTCATTTATGTAGCTCAAGACGGTGATTGCATCTCACAAGACACTGTTTTGGTGACCATCTATGACCTTCCACTTGCAGATGCAGGGCTAGACCAGGAAGTATACTTCGAAGAGCAAGCAACGCTCGGAGGTAACCCAGCTGCAGATGAAGAAAACGTGATTGTCTGGACACCATCAGACCTATTATTAGGAGACGACGTACCAAACCCAACTACCGTGGACATGACGGAGAACGCCATTTTCGTGATGGAGGTGACCGACTTGAATGGATGTGTAAACATGGATTCTGTGATGGTGAGTGTGATTCCTGAACTAGACGTTCCTTCTGGATTCACACCAAATGGAGACAACATGAACGATTTCTGGGCGCTTGGAAACAACTTGTTCTACCCTTCACTAAACGTGGAGGTTTACAACCGTTGGGGAGACCTCTTATTCAGGGATGATCGCGGCTATGGGAACGCCTGGGATGGAACCTTTAACGGAAACCCTCTGCCGATTGGCACGTACTACTACGTGATAACCATCGATGAGCCAGAGTTCAAGACAACATTGACTGGACCTGTAACCATACTGCGATGAGGACGAAGACTCTACATATCATGATCGCCGTGCTGTTTTCCGCGCTAGTGGGAAAAATCAACGCGCAACAATTGCCGCAGTTGAGCATGTACCTTGACAACGCCTTCGTGCTGAACCCAGCAGTAGCAGGTAGCAATGATTATTTCGATGTCAAAGGAATGAACCGCAGCCAATGGGCCGGCATTACCGACGCACCGAGAACGTTCACATTGTCACTGCAGGGCCCTCTCAAGAACCCACACATTGGCTTAGGAGGACACCTATTCACGGATAATGTTGGACCAACGCGCAGAACAGGAATTCAGCTGACTTACGCGTGGCATTTCTTTTTGAACGAAGACATGCGTCTGGGCCTAGGACTTTCTGCTGGCGCGATACAATTCGCAATTGACGGAAGTAAAATCACACTGGCCGAAGAAGGCGACCCAGCGCTATTTGGGGAGTTGAGATCGGAAATGGTCGTAGATGCCACCTTCGGTGCGATGCTGTATACAGACAAGTATTTCATTGGGTTCTCCTTGCCACAGTTATTGCAGAATCAAATGAACCTCTACGATAGCCAGCAACAAGCGAGTAACCGTTTGGAAGACCACTACTTTGTGATGGGGGGGTACCGCTATACCTTCAGTGATGATTGGATGGTGGAACCTTCGTTCCTTGTCAAGTATGTGAACCCAACCCCTTTGAAGTGGGAAATCTCAACGAGGGCATGGTATCAGAACATGGTATTTGCTGGTTTGAGTTACCGAAGCAATGACGCGTTGGTAGCCATGGCCGGTTATCAATACATGGAAAGCGTTTCGATCGCATATGCCTATGATATAACGACTTCAGGTCTGCGTGAGCACACAACCGGCACCCACGAGATTTTGATCGGGTTCCGTTTTAATCAGCGTTAGCGGCCGCTACTTGTTCGTCTAAGGCTTCAGAGACACCTCCAAAAGCCTGATGATGAAGCGTACAATACCATTGATCGCGATCTAGGCTGACCACTGACCCCCCGTAGTGTACTTTACCCGCTTTTACTTCTTTTTCTGCTCTTCGTGAGAGACTGCCATAAAGCACAGGAATCACATGTGCTTCAGATTGACAATGAGGACAGCTCTTTCTGCGAACATCCCAAGGGAAAATCATGTAGAAGACTTTTATCAAGTTTATTGCATCTTCGAACTGATATCCAGTAATCCGAAGAAAGGTTATGAACATCGAAACGTTTCGCGAATTCTGTTTGAAGCTTCCTGCTGTCACAGAGTCCTTCCCATTTGACAATAAAACCTTGGTTTTCAAGGTGGCGGGCAAGATGTTCGCCTTATGTGACGTTGATAGTTTTGAAGGGGTGAACCTGAAATGCGATCCAGACATGGCGCTCGAGTTAAGAGAAACCTATTCCGCCGTTAGGCCAGGTTATCATATGAGCAAGAAGCACTGGAATACCGTTAATATGGACGGCTCTATCCCGCCTAAACTATTTCAAGAATGGGTACTCAACAGTTATCATTTGGTCATCAAGGGATTGACAAAAAAACAGCGGATGGACGCCGGGATCTGAAAGTTTGTAATGAACCCACTACTTTTGCATCAGATAAGCCCATGCAATACACGCTGAAGCACATAGCAGAAATGTTGGCCAAGAACCTTGGACGACTCGAGAAAGGAGAGCTCAAATTCGAAGATGTTCACAGTCTAACCGAACAGTCTCGTGAGTTGTATGAAGGGCTGATTGCTTTGCGTTACGCTATCGCGGAAAAGGGATTGAAGCCTCATGACAACACGCCATTCCGCATTCATCCAGGACAAACCTCTCTCATTGATGCCATTGATGAGGTGGTGGCTGAGACGAACCAAAAGAATGATCTGTTTTCTTCGATGTTGTTTGATCAAACCGAAAAGGAAAAGGAAAAGCAAAAGGAAGAAGAATTAAAGTCAGAGGGAGAATCTGAGAGGGACGCATCTTTGCGTCCGGAAGACGTGCCCGTAGATGAGAACAACGCGGATGCTGAATCAACCCCAGAGGTTCATGAGGTGATGATTCAGCCTGTTGGTGCTGTGGAAGAGATAGAGGAAGAATTAGAAGAAGAAATAGAAGGAGAATTGGAGAGGGACGCATCCTTGCGTCCGGAAGACGAGGCCGAAGAGGGTGCACATGTGCACCCGGAGGAAATATCAGAACCTGACCCGAATGATGGTTCTCTAGCCGCAAAGCTGAGTCGCTCTCCAATTGATGACCTTCGGAAGGCGATTGGCTTGAACCAGAAGTTCCAGTTCATTCGCGAGCTGTTTGATGGAGAAGCTTCTTCGTATGACGCCTTTATTGACGGTGTGAATGGCTCAAACTCACTTGAGGAGGCGATGTCGTTGGTGAATGATCAAGTGCCACAGTTGACGTCGAAAGAAGAAGGGGATGAGGTGGTTGAAGTCTTCATGGACTTGATCGAACGCCGCTTCCTATGAGCAAGTTGTGCCTCGTTCCGACTCCGATCGGGAACCTTGAAGATATCACTTACCGCGCAGTGCGGATCCTAAATGAAGTTGATTTAATTCTCGCTGAGGATACACGCACGAGCTCAAAGCTTCTGCGCCATTATGCCATCGAGACGCCCATGCGCTCGTTCCATGCGCACAATGAACATAAAACTGTAGACCGCATTCTTGAAGAGTTGGAGGCAGGGCACACCTACGCCCAAATCTCAGATGCTGGAAGTCCGGGAATCAGTGACCCAGGGTTCTTATTGGTTCGCGGCTGCATTGAACGAGGAATAGAGGTAGAATCACTGCCGGGCCCAACCGCGGTCATTCCTGCGCTTGTCTTGAGCGGGATGTCTTTAGACCGTTTCATATACGAAGGATTCCTGCCGCAAAAGAAAGGACGTCAAACCAGGGTCAAGGCCATTGCTCAACACGACGCAACAACAGTGATGTACGAATCACCGCACCGAATTGTCAAGTTGCTTACTCAGCTTATAGGAGAATGTGGCGAAGAACGTCTGGTATCAGCAAGTCGAGAGATCACCAAGCTCCATGAAGAGACGGTTAGAGGCTCTTTGGCTGAGGTAAAAGCTCATTTCGAGACCCACGCGCCTAAAGGCGAGTTTGTGGTCGTATTTCAAGGCTTAAGTGCCGCTCAGAAGAGCAATCGATGAATGTCGGCGACTTTCTCTACGCCAACCACCTTTAAGTTACCGTAAGAATCTTTCACATTGCGAGTGTATGAACTCACGAGCATTCGCTTGAAGCCCATTTTTTCAGCTTCGGAAATTCGTTGCTCGATGCGACTAACTGGTCGGATTTCACCGGACAATCCAATCTCTCCTGCGAACACCGTATCTGACGGCAGAGCGATATCCAAACTACTTGATAGGCAAGCAGCCACAACGGCTAAGTCAATGGCGGGGTCTTCAATGCGCAGACCACCTGCTATGTTGAGGAAGACGTCTTTCATTCCCAATTTAAAGCCACATCGTTTTTCAAGAACCGCAAGAAGCATGTTCAAACGGCGAGTGTTGTAGCCAGTAGCGCTTCGTTGCGGCGTACCGTAAACTGCGGTACTGACAAGGGCCTGAATCTCCAAAAGGAGAGGGCGCATTCCTTCTAAGGAAGCGGCAATGGCTGACCCTGAAAGTGACGGGTCTTTTTCACCAATAAGCACAGCAGAAGGATTCAACACGGGTTGAAGTCCGTTGCTGTTCATCTCGTAAATCCCTAGTTCATGTGTAGAGCCGAATCGGTTCTTTACCGTGCGCAGAATACGGAAGGCATGGAAACGGTCACCTTCAAACTGAAGCACGACATCAACCATGTGCTCCAGCACTTTTGGTCCGGCGAGTGATCCTTCCTTGGTGATGTGACCGATTAAGAATACAGGGATGTGCTTGGTCTTGGCAATCGTCAAAAGATCAGCTGCTGTTTCTCGAATTTGGCTCACACTTCCGGGTGACGATTCAATTTCTGGTGTAAACAGGGTCTGAATTGAGTCAACGATAATCAAAGAAGGGTTGAGTTCTTCTGCCTGCTCGGCAATGATCTTCACGTTCGTTTCGGGAAGAACGTAGAGGCTGTCTTTCAGCGGACCAATGCGTTCAGCGCGCATCTTGATTTGCTCGGGGCTCTCCTCACCAGAAACGTATAGTACGTTACCTCCTGAGAAGCGCATGGCCGTTTGAAGCAAGAGGGTCGATTTCCCAATTCCTGGTTCACCCCCGCAAAGGATGAGGCTGCCTGGAACTAGTCCTCCGCCGAGTACGCGGTCAAGCTCTTGGTCATCAACAGGAGTTCTGACACCACTACTTGATTCGAAACTTTGAAGTGGCGCCGCCTTCTGTTGTGTCACAGGAATCATGGCGCGCCTGCGTGTCTGGCGTGTGTCTGGTTGAACGGATTCTTCAACGTAAGTATTCCATTCATTGCATGAAGGGCACTTACCGATCCATTTTGCGGCGGTGGCGCCACAGTTCTGGCAGACGTATTTTGTTTTGACTTTGGCCACGAGGGAAGCTATAAAAAAAGAGGCCGCCCTTCAAGGGCAGCCTCTGCTATATTCGAGATAAGTTATTATCTGCTGATGTTTACGGTACCGTTGTGCTCTTTTCCATTTGGAAGGATGATAACGTACCAGTAAGTTCCTTCAGCTACATCACGTCCGTCCCAGTCACCTGAGCGATAATCTTGGCTTTCGTAAACTGAAGTTCCCCAGCGGTTGTAGACGTATACTTGAACGTCGTTGTACACATCGAGACCTTCGATGTGGAAACGCTCATTGATCGCATCACCGTTTGGAGTGAAGATGTTCGGAATAGTAATCTCACAGGCATCGATCACTACTTCGAAGTTCCCCTGTGTAGAACCACAAGGGTTGATTGAAGTACCTGTCAACGTTTGAACGACTCCCCAACACTCAGTACCGAGGTCAGAAGCGTTCAGTGTGAGATCATCTGCGTTGTCTTCGAAGTAAATGACGTCTCCGTCACAGTTGATTTCCCATACCCATTGTGTTGGTCCACCAGTAGAGTTCAACTGGAATACGTTGTTGATCTCAGGACAAAGCGTCAATGGCGTTGTTGGGAATGGATCTACGTTAGGAGCAGACCCAATGAATACTTCTGTACAGATGGTTTCTGTAGCACAGTTTCCTGGATCTGTAACATCAATACATACTTCTTGGTTTGAAGTCACTTCGTACTGGATTCCGTTGGATCCGTCAGGCCAAATAACATCCCAATCAAGGTTAGGAACGTTTGCAGCCATGATGTATGGGCCATCTGAATCACAGAATGCGTAGTAAGGTTGTGGAAGAACAGTATCAAGCTCTCCGGCAATTGAAACTTCTGCACAAGCGCTCGTTCCAACAGGGTCACATTCGTTGCTTACCGTTACACAGTAAGTTCCTGTTTCTCCCGCTTCAAATGTTTCACCGTTACCTACCGCAGCACCTTCGAATGTCCACTCATAGATGAGTGAAGGGTCATCATTGGCAATTGGGTCAAGAATCACCGTTCCACCATCACATAGCACTTGGTCTTCAAGCACGGGTGCTGAAGGAAGGCTTGTAGCGATGATGTCAAAGGTATCAGAGTCTTCACCACAACCATTTTCGATGGTTACAGTGAACGTCTCATTCGTTGCTTGGTCGAAGCTGTATGTGTTCGTTAGGGCGTCATCAACTCCTGGGCTCGGCCAATCGATTTCGGCAGTACCACCAAGGTCATATACATCGGCATTTACAACTGCCTCTTCATCTCCACAAAGCACGAATGCATCTGGAGAAAGCTCGATTGTTGGAGCTTCTGTGAATTCAAGTTCATACTGGTAGAAGATTCCACAGTCAGCTTCTTCGAAGTTAAATACGTGCAGGCCGTATCCATCAGGAGTGAAGAACGTGTCAAATTGATCTTCATTCGAGAAACTACCTCCAGGACCGTCAACGTAGGTCCACACACCCAATGCAGGGTCCGCAGTACAACCAACTTCACCTTCAAAGAGGATTTGCCCGTTTGTGAAAGGAGGCTCGGGGTCTTCTTGGTTGTTCGTAGAACAGTTGAAGAAAAGTACGTCGTTAAATTCATCTCCTGTGCCTGCACTGATGTATTCGATTTCGATGTAGTCACCAGCTTCGATCTCTACCTGCTCAATCAAGAAAGTAGAAAAGGAAGTGAAGGTACCTACAAGCTCTTCGTTTACGTAAACGTTAATGAAAGAACCTTCCCAACCTTCGTTGTTCGACGACTGTAAGTAGATGTTGAAGAATCCTTCTGCTGGGTTACTGAAACCTCCTGAGAATTCTACATCTTCCAATCCATCACAGTACGCTCCAGACCAAGTGTCTTCTGGGATAAATGGATCTACGCTCAACACGTTGAATACGTATTGACCTTGACACCCTTGCACGTCAGTTACTAGCAGTCGGTAAGTTCCTGGAGTTAATTCAGCGCTAAAGCCGTTATCAGAAACCGAGACTACTTCACCACCTAAACCATTCCAGTCACCTTCCCACGAAACATTAGTGTAAAGATCCCATTCTTCTTCACAGACCGTAGCAGTAGCTACTTCGTCAGAACATACAGGGTTAGGTAATACTGTCACACAAGGCAGGAAGTATGGCGTCTGATCAATGACAATCGACGTTTCAGCAGTACAGCCTTCGTCGATTCCTGCAGTTACGATAACCTGACCACCTGTTGTCACATCACAAGTTGGTGTTGTACATCCTGATGACCAATCGTAGAAGTCGAATCCACCGCTAGCTTCAAGTGTAGTCGCTGATCCTGCACAGATAGTGAAGTCACCTGATACTGTAAGCTCTGGAAGCACTACGTCGATTACCTCAACTACAATGTTCAATTCAGTTACTCCCGCAGGGTCACCTGAGTCAGTTGCTGTAATGTTGATGGTGTTGAATCCGATGTTGTCCACACTTCCTACGTATCCACCGTCGAATGTTGCGGTGTTTCCGTTGAGGACGTTGTTGATATACAAGCCATCTTCGAATCCGTCTACATCGTATTCAATTGTTACCTGCTGGTTGTTCTCTGGAGCCAAGAATTGGAAGTCAAGAACAAGGGTGTCTTGAAGACAGAGCGTGATGGTGTCACATCCAACGTTGGCTGTAGAGATAGGAGGAATATTGTTCTGTTGAACTCCAATCGTGTTGAAGCTGAACGATTTGTTGTTCAACCAGTAAACACCGTCAATTTCATTGTTTCCATCTCCATATGGGCCGTTGTAATCATCGCTACAGATTCCGAAACGTCCGTACTGGATGTTTGGACCAGAAGTAGCTGACTTATCTGCACCATTTGTTGCAGGCGTTGGTCCTTGGCAACCGCCAGACCCGCCTACGTCACCGTGAGACCATCCCATGTTGAGGTAACATAGCTGAACGTTTGACCCTTCAGCAAGAACGGGGCTGTCTTCAGGAGTGAAGATCATTTGGAATGTATTCGTTTTGTCGTCGTGATTGTTGAAGTAACCGACGTCAATGAAGTTCACGTAAACCGCTTCTTCAGTGATTTTGTACCAGATCTCACCAATCGCACGGATATCAATATCCGCCCAGAAACCGGCAATCTGATCATAGGTCGCGTCAGGGAATTCTTCTGGTGTCCAGTCGATGATACCCGCACCGAAAGAAACAGAACCTTTCGAGTTGATGTAGAATGAGTTAAAGTTCTCACCGTAGTGGTCGTGGCTCCATCCTGGAAGAGCGAGTGGCCCGATCCAAGCATCTACGTCTGCACCTGCACCACCTGTTTCATCCCAGTCGTCAGTTTCGATTTGAGTGTAAGTATCATCTGGTTCAATCCAGCATTCACACCCCCCTGCAGCGAGGAGGCGAGCAGCACGACGGGCAGCACGTGCATCTTCGTCAACTACTTTACGCTCTTTCACGATGCGGCGAGCATCTGCTTCTGAGTAGTGTTCCCATTCACGGATCACACTCCACTCTGCACGTGTCATATTGATGACAGCGCCTTCAAACCCATTGTATTTCGCAATGATTTGTTGGGCGGTCAGGGTGGTTTCGGAACCATCCATGTTGTTGATCTCCTGAGAGAAAGCGACGCTTCCAGAGAGGAGGAAAGCGATCAAAATTAGAATCGATTGTTTCATTTTACCACGCATCTTATCTAGTCTGAACTAAATTAGTTCTGTTTGTCAAAGGTTGTTGCCCGTCTATAGGGCTAGCAAATATAGTATTTCAGAGCTAACGACGGAGCTTCACAATGCGTCGTTCGTTGAATACTTTACCTGCGTCCGAGTAAGCTACCACGGTGAGAATGTAAGCCCCTTCAGGACATTGATTCCCTGCTTGGTCGTTTCCATCCCATCCTGAGCCTATTCCAGACTCCTCAAATACTACTTTACCATTGGAATCGTAAACCACCATTTGTTGTACGGTGACCTTGCGAGATTCCGGGTGTATACCGAGAATATCATTGACTCCGTCGTTATTTGGAGTAAAGACATTCGCTAGTACCAATTTCGCAGGAAGATCGACAGTGATGTGTTGTTCTTCCGTCTTATCAAACCCAGCAGCATCAACTACTTGGAGAATGACCGTGTAGTCATCTTCAAATTCGTAGGTGTGTTGTGGACTGCGTTCTGTTGACATTTCTCCGTCGCCGAAGAACCAGATGTATTGTACCCCATTTCGGAATGCCGGTTCGAAGTGGCGCGTGAGCGTTTCGCGATCGTAAACAGAAACCGTGAATTCAGCACTAAGGTTGGCATCGGGTTGCGCCTCTTCTTCAATTGTTTCCGATTCCGCGCTAGCGTTAGAATTAGCCGAAGCCTCATCAGCGCCTTGTTCATCAGCTACCACAGGGGTTTCGGACTCTTCTTCGGTCTCTTGATCTGATGAGTAGATGGTTTCAACCGTAATGGTGTCAACCACGGGGTCATCAGTGTTCGTGATCATTTTTGATTCTCTTGAAGGGTTCTCTTCAGAGCGATCATCAACAGTTGTAGTTTCCTCACTTACATCACGGTGGGTATCCTCGGAAGGTTGCTCAGCTGCGGAATTCGTTTTAACGACAACCTGTTCTTCTTGAGTAGGGGTAGAGGCCGCAGTGTCATCACCACTGAAGAAAACTCCGAGTGCAATCGCACCTCCAACAACAACCGTGGCGATCACACCAGCTGCAGCGCTGAATCCTCCAGAAGTACCCGCAGCGCCACCACCGGCACTACCACTGGCAGCACCACCTGGTGTCGGCAATTGCTGCTGCAATTGCGACCAGATATTTGGATCTACCGGTGCCTCGGCCCCGGATAGCTTCTGCTGAAGCAGATCTCTTATGTGCTGATCTTCTGTCATTGTCCTTGTTCTAGTGCGTTCAGTTGATTGCGCAACTGAATCTTGGCTTTGTGAAATTGGGTCTTTGAAGTGCTTTCAGAGATTTCGAGCTTCTCAGCGATCTCCTTATGGCTGTATCCTTCGATGGCGTATAAATTGAAGACTGTGCGATATCCCGTGGGCAGTTGAGCGATCAAAGCCAAAATATCTTTGGCGGCCAGCTCACTCAACACGTTGAAGTCAGTTATGTGAAGATCATAAGCGTCATCAATTGACTCTTGGAAGGCGTGGCGTTTTTCTTTTCGGATGTGAATGAGGGCCGAATTAACCATCACTCGTCGAATCCAAGCGCCTAAAGCACCATCCCCTTTATATTGACCCAATTTTTCAAAGACCTTAATGAATCCCTCTTGCATCATGTCTGCTGCATCATTGGGGTTCCCTGCATAGCGCAGACAAACCGCCATCATTTGACCGGAGAACTGGTCATAGAGCTCTTTTTGTGCCGAGCGCTCCTTTGCTAGGCATGCATCTACAAGTTCTCTTTCCGTCATGGCGTTCGCGGTGATATGATGCTGGTGAGATTTCAAAAGTTGCCTGAAAGATGACTTTTCATTGAATTTTTACGCTTTTCTCAGAACCTTCGACACAGAGTGCTCGTTATTTCAGTGGTTAACGCTATTTTTGCGATTCCATGGAGAACATCCGCAATTTCTGCATTATCGCTCATATTGACCACGGTAAGAGTACCCTGGCCGACCGATTACTTCAAGTAACCGGAACAATCAGCGAACGTCAACTGCAAGAGCAGACCCTTGATGATATGGATCTCGAGCGCGAGCGCGGGATCACAATCAAGAGTCACGCGATTCAGATGAACTATAAAAAAGACGGCGTAGACTACGTCTTCAACTTGATCGACACCCCAGGGCACGTTGACTTCTCGTACGAGGTGTCACGCTCGATTGCCGCGTGTGAAGGAGCCCTACTTATTGTAGACGCTTCACAGGGAATTGAAGCCCAAACGATATCAAATCTCTACCTGGCCATCGAACACGATCTGGAAATTATTCCGATCCTGAACAAGATGGACCTTCCTTCTGCTGACCCAGAAATGGTGACTGACCAGATCGTTGACCTCATCGGCTGTGATCCGGAAGACGTTATTCCAGCGAGTGGCAAAACAGGACTAGGAGTAGAGAATATCCTTGACGCTATTGTGGCGCGTGTTCCTGCCCCAAAAGGAGATGTGGAAGCACCGTTGCAAGCGATGATCTTTGACTCTGTGTTCAACTCATTCCGAGGAATCATCGCTTACTACCGCATCCTGAATGGAAAGATCAAGAAAGGTGATCGTGTGAAATTCATGAACACTGACCGCGAGTACGACGCCGATGAGATTGGTGTACTTGGCCTTGACCTCATTCCAAGAAAAGACTTGAGTGCAGGTGATGTTGGATACATCATCTCTGGAATCAAGAACGCAAAAGAGGTGAAGGTGGGAGATACCTTGACCTTGAAGAGCAATCCTTGTAGTGACGCTGTGAAAGGATTCGAGGACGTGAAGCCAATGGTCTTCGCTGGAATCTATCCTGTAGACACGGAAGACTACGAAGAGCTTCGTTACTCCATGGAGAAGCTTCAGCTCAACGATGCCTCTTTGGTGTTTGAGCCTGAAAGCTCAGCGGCCCTTGGTTTTGGTTTCCGCTGCGGGTTCCTTGGAATGCTTCACATGGAGATTATTCAAGAGCGTCTTGAACGTGAGTTCAATATGACCGTGATTACTACCGTACCTAACGTATCGTACCAAGCGAAAAACAAGGACGGGGAAGACTATATGATCAACAACCCGAGTGATATGCCTGACCCATCAAAGCTTGATTGGGTGAAGGAACCATACATCACGGCGCAGATCATTACCAAGTCAGATTACGTAGGGGCTGTAATGACCCTTTGTATTGAGAAACGAGGCATTTTGAAGAACCAAGTGTACTTGACTGCAGATCGTGTAGAGCTCTCATTTGACATGCCACTGGGAGAAGTCGTTTTCGACTTCTACGATAAACTCAAGTCCGTTTCTCGTGGGTACGCCAGCTTCGATTACTTCGCAGCGGATTACCGCGAGTCAAGCTTGGTGAAACTTGACATTCTCCTCAACGGAGATCAAGTAGATGCTCTTTCAGCACTGATCCACCGTGATCACGCATACGAATTGGGTAAGAAGATCTGTTTGAAGCTGAAGGAGTTGATCCCGCGCCAGCAGTTCATGATTGCGTTGCAGGCGGCGATTGGGTCTAAGATCGTAGCACGCGAGACGATTCGTCCGGTACGCAAGGATGTAACGGCGAAGTGTTACGGTGGTGACATCACCCGTAAGCGTAAACTTCTAGAGAAGCAGAAGAAAGGGAAGAAACGTATGCGTCAGGTAGGTAACGTTGAAGTGCCGCAAGAAGCATTCCTCGCCGTTCTGAAGCTCGACGATTAAGCCGTTTTCTGAGCTGCGAGCTCGTTTTTGTTAGCGAGCTGTCCGCAGGCTGCATCGATATCTTTTCCGCGTGAGCGACGAACATTCACGATGAGGTTCAAGCGCTCTAAGAAATCTTTGAAGGCATCTACCTTCTCGATATCAGCTTGCTTGAATTCTCCCTCGTCAATCGGGTTGTACTCAATGATGTTGATCTTACAAGGCACGTGTCTGCAGAAGGCTGCGAGTTCACGCGCATCTTGTAACGAATCATTGAAATCTTTGAAGATGATGTACTCAAAAGTGACACGCGTTTTCGTCTTATCGTAGAAGTAACGGAGTGCTTCTGCTAATGCCTCGAGGTTATTGGTGTCGTTGATCTCCATAATCTTGCTGCGCTTCTCGTCATTCGCGGCGTGGAGCGATAACGCAAGATTGAACTTCACCTCATCGTCGCCCAGTTTCTTGATCATCTTGGCAATACCGGCCGTACTTACGGTGATTCGTTTTGGCGACATGCCTAGACCAGGGTCTCCAGTGATTTTATCGATCGACGCCAACACGTTTTTGTAATTGAGCAATGGTTCTCCCATGCCCATGTAAACGATGTTGGAAAGAGGAATTCCATAGTTTGTTTGAGCTAAACGGCTCAAGTGCACTACTTGATCATAGATCTCACCCTGCTGAAGGTTTTTGAGCAGTTTGAGTCGTCCGGTAGCGCAGAACTTGCAGGCCAAGCTACATCCAACTTGTGATGAAATACAGGCGGTCATGCGCGAAGACGTCGGGATCAACACCCCTTCAACTACACCTCGTTCTACGTCAAAGGCACATTTGATGGTTTTATCGTTGCTCTTTTGTTCTTCTTGCGCTAGCGCGGAATTCATCTTGAAGCTTTCAGAGAGCAATGACCTCAACCCTTTTGAAAGATTAGTCATCTCTTCAAAATCGGTTACAGAATGATCCCAAAGCCATTGATAAATTTGCTTCCCACGGAACTTCTTTTCTCCTTGTTCAACCACCCATTGGGTGATTTGATCTAAAGAGAGGTCTCGAATGTCTCTCTGGCGCGTCATGGGTGCAAAGATACAGCCTTTCAGAAACAACAAAGTCCCGAATTTTCGGGACTTGGCTGCATGTTGAGAGAAGGTGTGATCAAGACTGCTGCTTAAAGACGAAGCGGTAGCGGATAGTTTCTCCGTGGCTTCGTGCGCTGTCTAGCTTGATCTTTTTGAGCTTGGCTATTACATAGTCCATAAGCTCAGGATTGCTTGATTCGATGTTTACGACCTTTACGCGTCCAGCGTCATCGATTTTAAAACTAACGTCTACTGTACCCTGCAATTCTTCCCCTTGTTGATTTACAGGGAAAATGATTGCTTTGTCGATCGCACGACGTACAATGCGTTCAACTCGAGTGTTTTTCTTCTCGGTTTTTTCGTCGCCACTCACATCAGTCGATGCGAACGTAGGAACAATAAAAAGCGAGCAGAGGAGGATGGTGATAACGGATGCTTTCATGTTTTTCAGTTTGACAGTAAGACGCTTGAGCTTCCATGAAGTTACAGCCCCGCCCTCGAAAAGAGGTCATTTCTCCGCGAACGGCAAATCCATTGGGGTCAGCGGTGTACAGACCACAGGAGCTCCAGTTTTCGCCGCAACTCCTCGCTCCTTCGCACCGCTAACTTGATGTTTTCGCCGTTTTGCATGGTGCAGAGTTTCAATGAGTAATTGCATGATTTGACCCCGCGGAGATTTATAATAAAACTGTTGTGTACTCGAAAGAACCCCTCGCTCCCCAGAAGCGCCTGAAGCTGTTTGAGGTTTTTGGAGACCATTAGTCGCTCCCCTGATTTTAAGCGAATGTTGCTGTAGCTCCCACATGCTTCAATGGTCATGATATCACTGTGTTTCACATAGCGCACTTTTCCCTTGGCGAAGACTTCGAGCTTTTGAAAATGCTGTTCTGGTAAGATCTCATGTTGGGATTGAATCCGATGGGTGAGTTTCCCTAAGCAGGTATTCAGTTCATCAGGGTCTAGTGGTTTGAGTAGATAACCGGAGGCCTGCCTTTTGATCGCCTCGATGGCGTAATCGGTGACGTTGCTGTGAAAAATGGTGTAGAATGACCGATCAACAAAGCGATCGATTAATTCGATTCCGCTTTGATAGGGCATCCGGATGTCGAGAAAGACCAGGTCAGGGTCTGTTTTACGGATAACATCATAGCCTTCTTTTCCATTGCAGGCTTCGGCGACCACATTGATCTGAGGGTGATGCTGAGAGAGCTGTCGCCGTAGTAACTCACGGGCATACGGATCATCGTCGACGATGACCGTGTCGATCAACCTTTCCATAGTGATAGTTTTAGTAGTGTTAATTGTCGGCGAAAACGGCAGCTTTCACTTCAAATCTGAAAGAAATATTCCAAAAAGAGTAGTCCGGGTGTGTATATGGCTACCTATTCATTGGATTCGGCGAAATGAAAAAAGAATTCGGTTTACTGTAACAAACAGAGAGGGGGGTGCGTCACACAATCAAACAAGCAAAAACACACGAACCATGAAAAAGTGGATGACCATACTAGCCTGTCTCTTCATCACATCCGCTGCGGTAGCACAGGAAGATACAGAGGTGAAGTCGGATACGACGAAAGTAAAATTCGGAGATGTGAATGTAATTATCGTTGACGAAGACGTTGAGGTGACAACAGCACCAAGTGATGACGATGATGACGAAGGTGGAAGCCGCATTGGAGATAAAGAAGAGCTCACACACTGGGCAGGAATTGACGCCGGAGTAAACATGCTCATGAACTCAAGCGGAAGTACGTCACTGCCAGAAGGCGCTGAATGGCTGGAAACAGACCCAATTCGCTCTATGAGTTGGAGTTTCAACCTCTTCGAGCAGAAGATCAGAATTGTCAAAGACTACGTAGGGGTAATGACAGGACTGGGAATCACCTACAATAGCTACGGATTGAAGAACAATGTTCAAGTGCTGAAAACTGACTCAATGACAACGGCTGTTGACATTCCTGACTCGCTATTCAGCTATAACAAGAACAAGCTACGTGCAACCTACTTGCGTGTGCCGCTAATGCTAGAGTTCAATACGAGCAATGATCCAGACAGAACTTTCCACGTGGCAGCTGGTGTCACTGGTGGATTGAGAATCGGATCAATCACCAAACAAGAATACAAGATCGATGGTGCGAAGCACAAAGACCGCATCAAAGATGATTTCAACCTGAATCCATTTATGCTCGACGCTTCGGTGCGAGTAGGATATAGAGACTTTACTATCTGGGCGAACTACGGATTAACATCCCTGTTCGAAGAAGATAAAGGACCGGAGGTATATCCACTATCAGTAGGGATTACCATAGTACCGTTTTAATCAGCTTTCAGGCGAAAGCGACATACAGTTTCAGGCTTGCCCCGAGTTGCTAAAGTGTAGTTCGGGGCAATTTCATTTAGACGTTTTGAACTTCGTGTTCCTCGATGAGAGGTTCGTTACGGTACTTGAGAACAAGTTGCGCTGTGGCGAGTACGTCTTTACGGCAGTAAACCTCGATACGATCTAGGTCTTTTTCTTCGTAGTAGACGCGGGCTACTTGACTACCATCAATATCATCTTTCGGGGTAGGGATCCCGAATAGCTTTGCCAAAACCTTCAATGACGTGTAGTTCTTGTAATCACCGAACTTCCACAGCTCCATAGTGTCAAGGTGATTGATTTCCCACGGTTTCTTTCCAGCGATATCGAGGATGTGCGGCAGATGAATGCCATTGACGAGCATACGTCGCGCAATGAAGGGAATGTCAAACTCCTTCACGTTGTGTCCGCAAATCATATGATCTCGACTGTTGTAGTGGTTGTTCAGCAGGTTGGCGAAGTCATGGAGCAATTGGCTCTCATCGTCGCTGTAGAATGAGGTGGTTCGATATCGTCGTTCACCTTTGACCTGGCGAAGGAAGCCCACAGAAATACAAACGATTTTACCGAATTCCGCATAGATACCGGCGCGCTCGTAGCTATCTTCTATTGAGATTTCATCGCGTTCTCGGAAGTATTTGCTCTTTTCCTCCCACAGCTTCTTCCAGTCGTCATCAAGCTCACTGAAATCGGCATTTGCCGGCACCGTTTCTATGTCGAGAAAGAGAAGGTTTTCTAGGTCTAGGTGTCGAATCATAAGGCTACTTGATCAAGACTCCCGAGTAATCAATCAAAGGGAGCGAAATAAAGTTACTCTCATTCACGCTTTCCGCCACAAAAACATACTTTCTGTCGTACAAAACTTTATCGTTGTAGAAGCTCACCCAATATTGGTTCGTCAAGGTCAAAGCCTCCTTCAGTACAGGTTCAATCAGTTGGGCTGATTTCGGCTCAATGCTATCGTAGAAACGACGAAGCTCTGTGGTTTTTACCTGTTTCCCATCTTGCTCACCATATCCACTTGAACGGACGAGCACGTTTTCTAAAGGCTCATCTTTCAGGTTGATGAGGTAAGCGATATAGCTCTTCTCATTCAATTCGTTCACCTCTTCCGCGATAGCGAAAGCAACCCCCTCTACTTTGGGATTATCAATGTCTTTCAGCATGTTTTTCTTTCAGTTTCAGTCCCAGATCAACCCATCGACTCAAATCAGGACTCATGGTGGCGTTGGCTTCAGATTCAACGCGGTTATGACCTAAACGCACGATGACGAGATCTTCTGAAGGGACTGCAATAATATATTGACCACGCATTCCTCGAGCAGAAAAATGCCACGGCTCATTGTCTTGAGGAGCAAGCCACCATTGGTAGCCATAATGTTCAACGACATCTCCTTCCGCGTTCGCGACATGAACAGGAGTAATCGATGATTCAACCCAGTCAAACCCAACAATTTTGCGGCCATCCCACTTACCTCGATCGCGCATGAGTTTGCCTACTCGTGCAAAATCTCTCGCGGTAGCATAGAAGCCGCTAAAGGCTTTTTCTGTTCCATCTTCCTTATCAAGGTTCCAGTAGGCATCGTTCTCCGCGCCAATTTGTGACCACACCGTAGCGCTGAACCATTCACTGAGGTTCTTATTCGTAGCCTTCGTCAAGATTTCTGAAAGAATCACGGTGTTCCCGCCTTCATATTTCCAAAGTGTTCCTGGGTATCCACTAACGTGGAATGGCTCAGTCAACTCAAGGAGGTCATCCCCGAAATATGCCTTGGCCATGTACCCAAAGGGGTCGCCATAGCTTTCGCCGAAATCAATGTTGGAACGCATTTGAAGCACTTGACGAATGGTTAGGCGCTTGTCTTGTTCATCTTGCGCAAAGCGAGGAAGGTACTTCGCTACCTTTTCCGTTTCTCGAATGAGACCACGGTCAGAGGCTGTTCCTATACAAAGGGAGGCAAAGCTCTTTGCCATTGAAAAGGAATTCGACAGCGTTGACTCGTCGTAACCCATAGCGTAACGTTCGTAGATGATTTCATCGCTTTTGATGACAAGGAAAGCTGTTGTTTCCAGTTCATCCATGTAGTCAATGTCTTCAGAAGTTAGCGCGTTTTCAGCAAGAAGCGACTCATTCCAAGGCATGGGTTCTCCAGCTTTAACGGCGCGAACATCATGGAAGCTCATATCATCAATGTCAGGTTTGCTGTTTCCACTCAGATAGGTAGAGGGCAAACCATTCACGATATGTCCGTTCCCGGTGATGTACAAGCCTGTTACTGCAAGTAGAATGATCACTACCAGAGAAATCAGAAGTCGCTTAATGAGTTTCATGATCGAAAGGTAACGCTTCTGCGGCTGAGGGGAACATTTTTCGCTCAAATCAGTACACAGAAGTATGAGACCAATCACGCTCTTAGCCCTTCTGTTTGCTAGCCTTTCGGTTCATTCACAAGACTTTGCTTCCTTAGAGACGCTTTACGAGGAAGGGGAGTACCAGCAAGTCATCGATCAATTAGGAAAACCGACTGACCCTGAAGGGTGGTTACTCTTGGGTGATTCGTTCCACAAACTGGGCGACTTTGACAAGGCTTTATTCGCCTATGATGGTGCGGAAGACATTACGTTTAAACGCTTTGAATTGTACTTACACCGCGGTATCTGTCTGTTTTCACTCGGTGATTATGATCGCGCTCGTGAAGATTTACTGAATGCGCATGACCTCGATCAACACGATGCGCGGATTCCGTATTATTTGGCAGCTGGGGCTTACATGTGTGATGATTTTAAGCTAGCGCGGAATTACTTAGAAGACGCGTTGAGGCTCGACCCTGATTACTACGAGGCGCATTATCTGAAAGGCGCGGTATATATGATGTTGGGTAAGCCAACTACAGCTGAGGCTTCTTTTGTCGCTTGCGCGGAAATGAAAGATGATGATCAACGCTTGCAGATAAACCTTGCGCTCGCGCTTCAAGATCAGTTCCGCTTCGAAGAGGCGATGGCCATCTTTGACAAGCTCGTCATCAACAGCGAAGACCAGGTACTCAAAGAGACCTACTACCACCGCGGACATTGCCGATTCATGATGCACCAAGAAGACCTCGCCTGCGAAGACTGGGCTAACTGTGCCGATATGGGTGATACAGAAGCCATGGAATTGGTAGCTAAAACGTGTTCAGGAAAAGAGAAGAAGGCCAAAAAGCGTAAGCGCGTCTACATGGCATTCTAACTGACGAAATCGACGTCGAACAAATTGGCGATGTGAACGGAAAGCTTCTCTTTCACATCATTCATGTCCAATGATCTACCGAGCTCTTTTTCCATGCTCGTAACTGCCTTATCATCAATCCCACACGGGATGATTTTATCGAAGTATTCTAGTTGTGAATTCACGTTGAACGCGAAGCCGTGCATGGTCACCCAACGACTGCATTTCACACCCAAGGCCGCAATTTTTCTTGGGGTTTCACCATCTCCATCAATCCAAACACCTGTGAGCCCGTCAATTCTCCCGGCTTCAATCTGGTATTCTGAAAGGGTCAAAATGATGGCTTCTTCGAGTGTGCGTAGGTAGCGATGAATGTCAGTGAAAAATTGATCTAGATCGAAGATCGGGTAGCCTACAATCTGTCCTGGACCGTGGTAGGTGATGTCTCCTCCTCGGTTGATCTTGTAGTATTGAATTCCTTGGTCATTCAGCTCTTGCTCTGTGAGGAGTAGATTCTCTTCTTCTCCGCTTTTCCCAAGGGTGAATACGTGCGGATGTTCTACGTACAGCAGGTGATTCTCTGGCAATGGAAGTTCTTCTCCGTTGCGAATCGCGATCTTACGACGTACAGCTGCAGCGAAGAGTTCTTCTTGATAATCCCAACAGGCCTGATAGTCCATCCGGCCCAAGTCTTTTACGATGACTTTTTTCAATTGATCTTGCTCAATTCGTTTTTGAGGAAGTCGATGTTCGTGATGATCACAGGGTCTACTTCGTTGTTTTCCGCTACGATTAGTGACAACCAATCTCCTAGGTGGATGAGGTCGAACATCTGCTCTAGGCGTGTGCTTCCTTCTGCTTGAATGTCTTCCACTTTCGCGCCTTTAGAGCGAATAATCTCTTCCGTAATATTCATGCGGTGTACACTACGAGGGTGATCATCAGCTGATCGCAACATGAGCACGCAGAAGCGATCATCACCGCTTTCCCAACCCACCAATTCGTTGTGGTTCATTTCAGGATAAACATGGTGCCAGCACAAAAGTTTTGAGTTCTCGTTGATCTGCTGACGCCAGCGAATAGCCACCCCTTCATTCTTCGTTTCAGAGTAGATAATCGGAATGTGTCCTTGAATGAAATCTGCGAGTTTCGATGCGCGATTGATGACCTGCTCTTGGCTGTTTCGAAGGAAGCCGCCTAGGCGTTCCGCGCTAGCGAAAACAGAGGCATCAATAATCTCATACGCAGCCAAGGTGCGAATCAGCGAAATAGCCGAGTAACCAAATTGCGAGCGAGGCGGCTGACCACCAGGCACCACAATCGCGTTTAAACCGTGCTGCTTCGCCATGTCATGAACTTGACCACCGCTCGTGATACACGACACTTGAGCCCCTTTGTCAAGCGCGAGTTTCATGGCGCTTACCGTTTCCTCAGTGTTTCCAGAATAACTAGAAATCACCACGAGGGTTTTCGCGTCAACGAACGCCGGAAGGGTGTAGTCATTGTTGATGATCACAGGCACCTTCGCGCTATCTTGGATAAGCTGAGAGATGATCTTTCCACCAATACCAGAGCCGCCCAAACCAGAGATAACTAGGTTCGAGATTTCTTTGCCTTCTGTTTGGAAAGTGGTGAGGTCAGCGTTCTTCCAAGCCAGGTCGAGTTGCTGCGGAAAATCTGCGATAAGTTGACGCATGCGAAAAATATTTCCGCAAATGTACGTTGCTTAGGATTAACGGAGGAGAGTCACGTGCCCTGTGTAGATCTCGCGTTGTCCGATTTCACGTGATGCGATCTCGATACGCCAAGGATACACTCCATCTGGAACAAAATACTCACCCCCTTGACGGTTCCCGATCCATCCTGCTGAAGGGTCTTCCGTTTCGAATACGACGTCTCCCCATCGGTCAAAGATGAAGAACTTGTATTCATCAATGACGGTGCCCGAAATCACCGGGTGGAAGACCTCGTTGATTCCATCACTATCAGGAGTGAATGCGTTCGGTAAGTAGACAATCAGCGTAGGATCTACCGTGATGGTCACGGTAAGGGAGTCTGTACAACCATACCCATTGGTAGTCAATAACGTCAAGTTGTATTCACCAGCACCCGGGAAGGTGTGTTCGAAATCAGGGCTCGTGTAGAATCCACCATCACTGGTAGTGTAATTCCACTCAGTTGCGCCTTCACTTTGATCGGTAACGATAATGATAGGCGTACTTGTGTCTGGTTCGTCTGGAGTATAGTTGAAGTCAGCAGTAGGAGCTGGCCAGATTTCAAGAAGTCCTGGTTCAGTAATGCTGTTTACACATCCTTGGTCAGAGATCACAACAAGTGAAATGTCATATTCACCAGGCTCATCTGTAGCGAACACAGCTTCTTGTCCGTTCGCGAATGACTCTCCGTTCACTAACCATTCCCAGTTGATGATGTCTCCACCGCTGATTGTACTCAAGTCTTCTAACTCAACACTTGCGTTTGCACAAGCTTCGATGCCACTGCTTCCGAAGGCAGCCAGTGGATTCGGGTGAATGGTCAAGGTCATGGTAGTATCTACGACACAACCAGAAGAGCTTCCCATTTCAAGTGTGATGACATAATCACCCGCGTTGTCATAGGTCTGTATGAGGCTTTGATCAGTAATGATCGGATCACCTAATCCGTTATTCCAAGCGTAGTAATCGATGGTTGTTACTGGGATAGAAGAAGTGTTTGTGAATGTCACTTCTGAGCCTTCACATGCATTGTCAAACTGAACGTTGATTACTGGGAGTGGATTGACGAATACATCTTGTGTAAACACGTCGCTACATCCAGCATCGGTTTCAACGTAGAGCTCAATTTCATAGGTACCCCAAGATGCGGGATCGTATCCCACAGGGTCTTGCTGATTACTGTGCGGCACACCATTCACTGTCCAATCCCACAAAATGATCTCTTGAGCATCTGAAGAAGATTGGTTGTCAAGCACGATGTTATCATCCGCACAAATGTCAGCTAGGTTGACGTCAGCAACAGGAGTTGCGTAGACAATCAGGGAGTCTGTGTAAGAGGCAGAACAACCTTGATCGGAAACTACAGTTAGGCTGATATCAATCACACCTGGGCCGTCAACAGTAATGTCTGGCGTGCTTGTTCCTGTGATTTGCCCGTTCTGTTCAATATCCCAGATGAATTCATCAATTGTACCCTCTTCAATGGTTGAGGTGCTTTGTACGTTGATGCTCTCCAACCAGCAGATTGAAGGCGGGTCAAATGAGGCTTGAGGCTGTGCGTTAATGGTGAGATCTGCGAAACCATCTTCCACACATCCATTGGCGTCTGTGTAGGTGTATTCCACTTCGTAATCTCCAATTCCCGGATAAGCTGCGGGGTCAAATTCGGTAACTTCAACACCATCGATGTAGTATGTTCCGCCCGCTGGGGCACCACCTGAAACACCGACTGCAACTTCTGCCTCACACATTGGGTCTGGAGTGTCAAGTGTCACCACCGGAAGTGGGTTGATGAAGACATCGGCCGTATCTGTGTTCACACACTGGTTGCCGTCGGTATAAGTGTAGATCACTTCGTAAGATGCGTTATCTGGCATCGAAGGGTCAAAGTCTGTTGATTCCGTTCCGTTTACTGTGTAGACCCCAGTGCTGCCTGCTGGGAGTCCGCCATCAAGAGGGAACGATGGTTCGTTATAGCAAACCTCTTCAACTATGTCCAGCACTACCTGAGGAAGCTGGTTGATTACAAGATCTACTGTGTTCTCGTATTGACAATCTTCGAAGAAACCGGTTACAATGATTTCTGTGCTCACTGGAGCAGTCAACCAATATTCGTCGCCACCAATCGGAGTGAACAGCTCTGGCTGATCAATCGTGTAGCTATCAGCACCAGTGAATTCAATCATGGTGCTATCACCGAAACAGATGGGGTCAATCGCAGAGACATCAAAGGTGAATTCTTCCACCACAATTTCTTGCTCACATTCAATGAGGAATGGGCAACCATTCGCATCTTCCATTACCAGTGACGGACAGTAAGTACCCGGGCCTAGGTAAGTGTGGCTCGTTGACGTGTTGTTATCCGGATCACCAAACCCATCACCGAATTCCCAGAAGTAAGTAAAGCTCTGATCGTTCGTGTTGTAGGCGTCGAACGATACTTGGAACGGAGCACAGCTCACAGGGTCAAGCGTCACTTCGTACGGGCCAATCACATTCGATAGGTTGAAGATATCTTCAACCATGGTGGTGTCGTAACAGCCGTACTGGTTTGATACGACTAATTCCACATCGAATACTCCAATCGGATAGGTGTGGAATGGTGCGTTCCCAGAACCAACTTGGTTGTCACCGAAGTCCCATTGGCTCGTTTGCACCACGCCAGTGGTTGTGTTTTCAAACTGCACTCCGAAAAGACAGTTGTTGTTGTCGCTTGTAAATGTGAAGTCAGCAACCGGAGAAACAATGTTCACTACGTTTGCTTGACATTGTGTTTGTTGACATCCTTGCGAGTTTTCGGCGGTCAAACACACATCGTAAGAACCGTTCTGAAGGTATACGTGCTGTGGGTTTTCTTCTGTACTTGTATTGTTCGGGTCACCAGGGTTTCCAAAGTCCCATGAGTAACCAATGATGTCTCCCACGGAGCTATTGGTCAATGAGATCGTATCTCCAATGCATGAAGGATCAACAGTAATGGTGAAGTCAGGAATTGGAGGTGGAACAAGGTCAACCACTTGCGTTACTTCTGATCCACAGCCGAAGTCATCTGTTGCTGTGAACGTCGCGCCGAAGGTAGTGTCCCAAGGAGCGAAGAACTGGTGTACAGGATTTAAATCACTCGAATTCGTTCCATCAGTGAATTCCCAAGAATAGGTGTCAAGGAAGTTTCCGGTTGGTTCGAAGCTGATCAGTACACTGTCACACCCCTCCACGATAGTGGTGTTGAAATCAGCAAAGATGAGATCATTGAATACGTTGACCATATCGTCGTACACGGTTGTGTAGCTGCATCCGCTGACATCAGTGCCTGTGATCGTGACGTCGTACAATCCGCCAATGTTGTATTCTACATCAGGGAAGAAGTTCACCGTGAACGAGTAGTTCGCATAATCAACACCGTCTGGAGTTGTGGTGTACACATCCCAGATATTATTCGCATTGAGGGTGGCTTCCATGGTCACTCCGTTGCCGAAATCGACAAAGAAGCTCTGGTAGATCGCATAATCAGAAGTGGTGAAATTCGGCACTAGCGGAGCACATCCAGCGGCGTTGGTCGCACTAAGGTTGATAGGGTCCGTGGCGGTGATTACCGCTTGAGTGCGATCATCGTAACAGCCAGTATCATCGTTGAACACCACGAGTTCAACAACGTATGTTCCTGGCCCAGGGTAAGTGTGCGTAGGGTTAGTGTCGTTGTACACCAATGGAGATCCGTCACCGAAATCCCAAATCAGCGAGTCTGCCTCAATGGATTCATCAAAGAATGTCACGGTATTCAAATCAGCGCAATCCTGCGTGAAGCTGAATTCAGCAATCGGAGGCGGAATATAGATGTAGTCTTCTAGAAGAAGCAAGGCGTTACAAGCCAGGTTGTAGACGCTCAACGTCACATCAAAGTATCCCGTATCAGCGTAATCGTGAACGATACATGAGTCAGGGAAGCTCGCTGTTTGCCATCCGGTGTTGTCACCAAAGTTCCATGAGTAAGCCGTATTCTCTACCATGTCGGTACAGAAAGTGATTGGCTCTCCGGCACATGAAATAGGGTTGTCTGCAGTAAATTCAGAAACTACATTAGGCTGAACGAGAATGGTTTGGTCAGCAGCGATCGTGCTTGTACAACCACTGACAGTTGTGAGGAATACTTCAATCGTGTATTCACCTGGATCTGCGTATGCGTAGACTGGAGCATCTCCAGAAGCATCTGGCACACCGTCGTTATCAAAGTCCCAAAGGGTTTCAATAACAGCCTCTACACTTTCAATTTCGATGTTGGCAAGGATCACCGGTTCACCCGTACAAATCACATCAGGATTTTCGAACGAAATAGTTGGCGGCTCTACTACGATGTAGTCAACAACAATCATCGTGTCAGAACAGCTAGAAGTATTTACAACCAGCCCAATATCATAGCTTCCGAACGTGTCGAAAGTATAGTTCAAGTCGTCATCGGTTGATACCGAAACACCATCAATCAACCATTCGTAACCGATGAGGTTTTGACCAGCGCTGTTGTTGGTGATGTTCACTTCATGTGGTGCTACACAAGATTCGGCGTCATCCGCAGTGAAGTCAATGTTGATTGGGTTGAGCACCTCAATGCCCATCGAACCGTCAGTTGATCCAATACAGTTATCAGAGTAAACTGTGGTAAGCACCGGGTTGAACATGCCGGGTTGATCAAACACGAAGGTTGCAATAGAGTCAGTGGAGTCTTCAATGCCATCTCCGTCAAAATCCCATGACCATCCAGATGGTGCTGGGTTACTCGTATCAGTGAAAATCACGGTACCACCGGCGCACAAGAGGTTTTCTGAGATGTCGAACGAAGGTGTAGGTGCTTGTACGATTTCAATGGTTTCGCAAGCCGTAACCACACAACCGATGGCATCTTCTACGGTTAGACAAACGTCGTATGAACCCACGTTGTCAAAGGTGTGAGAGATGTTTGTAACATCAACAGTGGTTTGTGTGAAGCCGTCGTTAAAATCCCATCCGCAGGTCAATCCATTTCCAGCCGATGTATTCGTCAAGTCAATAGATACTGGGGGATTACAATCGCTAAAGGTTGATGGAGTGAACTCCGCTACAGGGTAGTCATCACTCACTGAGATCATTCCGTCTACGGAGATCGAGCTGAAACAGCCGAACTCATCCTCTACTGAAAGTACAGGGGAGAACGTACCTGCTGCATCATAACAGTAGGCCGGGTTTTGTTCGTTCGAAGTGATACCGTTTCCGAAATCCCAAGACCATTCTACGATGGCTCCGTCAGTTACCACTGTAGCATCTGTATACTGAACACAATGAGGCGCACAACCCGCGTTGTCATCCACTGTTAGATCAGCTACTGGCGGCGCATGAACAATGATAAAGTCTTGAATCGTAGTGGTCTCAACACCATCGATGGTTAGGGTCACATCGTATGAGCCTGGTGCTGAAAGAATGTCGATATACTGAGACGAAGAAGAAGTAACCGTACTGTTGTCTGGGTAAGTAATGACCCAGTTGAATGAACTAACAGTGTTAGGGTCAGGGGTATCCACAGAAATAATGACCGGTAGGGGAGAACACCCTTCAGCCTCATTAATGGAAAAAGAGACCTGCGAAGAAACTTCTAAGCACGCCGCCGCCATCAACACCAGTATAGCCAGTCGTCTGAACATTAGTCTTAGTTGGGCGCAAAGCCCAGGTTACGTTATTAACAAAGATACGAACCTTATCAATAGTCAGACGTTCAATCATCGAGTATAGTTGCTTTTTCGTCAACTGAATTTTAACATTTAGACTCATTCCAGTCGATTCTGTCACATTTACTTCCAGAATTCTGACAAATCCCCTGACTTAGCTAATTTTGCGGTCCAATCTTAGAATGATGCAAATTCTCACCGAACAGGAGCGTATTAGACGGCAGTCGTTGGTCGAACTTCGTAATCTTGGAATCGAACCGTATCCCGCGGCTGAGTTCAAAACGAACAGAACAACTACTGAGCTCAAGGATAAGTTTAAGGAAGGAGAAGAAGTGACCATTGCTGGTCGCTTGATGACTCGCCGTATCATGGGTAAGGCCTCGTTTGGAGAGGTCATGGATAGCAAAGGGCGCTTCCAGTGTTACTTCAATCGTGACGTGCTGTGCGAAGGGGAAGACAAAGACCTGTACAATAAGGTCTTTAAGAAGCTCTTGGACATCGGTGACTTCATCGGTGTAACGGGTACGACCTTCATCACCCAAACAGGCGAACAGTCGATTGAGGTGAAGGAGTTGACGGTGTTGAGTAAATCACTGAAGCCTCTTCCTATCGTGAAGACAGATGAGGAAGGGAATCTGCATGATGCATTTAATGATCCTGAGCTTCGTTACCGCATGCGTTACGTTGACTTGGTGGTGAACGAAGATGTACGTGACACATTCATCACGCGTACAAAAGTGATCCAGTCGATGCGTTCGTTCTTCAACGACCACAACTACTTGGAAGTGGATACACCAGTTCTTCAACCTATTCCAGGAGGAGCTGCCGCTCGTCCGTTCATTACGCACCACAATGCATTGGATATTCCATTGTACCTACGTATCGCGAATGAGTTGTACCTCAAGCGATTGATTGTTGGTGGATTCGATGGTGTGTATGAGTTCTCACGCAACTTCAGAAATGAAGGGATGGACCGCACGCACAATCCGGAGTTCACTGTGATGGAGATCTATGTTGCCTACAAGGATTACAACTGGATGATGGACTTCACCGAGCGTATGCTCGAGAAGGTTTGTCGTGATGTACACGAAGGCAGCGTGGTTGATTTTGGAGGTAAGCAGATTGATTTCAAGGCGCCGTTCCAACGTGTAACTATGACTGATTCTATCAAGGAGCACACAGGGATTGATATTACAGGAAAGAGCGAAGAAGAACTTCGAGCTGCATGCAAGGAAATCGGCATTGAAGTCGATGAATCGATGGGCAAAGGAAAGTTGATTGATGAGATCTTCGGTGAGAAGTGTGAGCACCATTACATTCAACCAACCTTCATCACAGATTATCCAACGGAAATGTCTCCGCTATGTAAGCGTCACCGTGACAATCCAGACCTCACCGAGCGTTTCGAGTTGATGGTGAACGGAAACGAGCTAGCGAATGCGTACAGCGAATTGAACGATCCGATTGATCAGCGTGAGCGATTCGAAGAGCAAGTGCGTTTGATGGAACGAGGTGATGATGAAGCGATGTTCATTGACCAAGACTTCCTCCGTGCCCTTGAATACGGAATGCCTCCGACCTCAGGAATGGGAATTGGTGTAGACCGATTGATCATGCTATTGACGGGTAACGAGAGCATTCAAGAAGTGCTTCTCTTCCCTCAAATGAAGCCAGAAGTCTTTGGAAAGCAAGGACCAGAACTCACTGAAAACGAGCAACTCGTATTCGACATCCTATCGAAGGCAAAGTCGATGGACCTCAATGCACTGAAAGAGAAAACAGGCCTTTCAAACAAGCAGTGGGATAAGTCGATGAAAGGGCTTGGTAAGCAAGGGCTGACCAAAGTGACCAAGACGGATGAGGGACTGACTGTTTCTGTTGTGGAGTAGTAGATTGGTTCGTGGTTCGTGGTTCGTGGTGTGTAATGAGGTTTGATTTCCCCGAGTGGAGTGCATCATCCTCTTTTTCCTGACCTTAGGGATATGAAAATCCCAACCAGAAGCCGTCTTTTGATACGCTTGAACTCAAGACGTTTGAGTGGAAGGTTAAATCATTGGATGTTTCCGAGGTGAGGTCGAGCTTTTTTGAAGACACGTCGGTTTTTCCTGAAGGTTCAGTGAAGTTTGATCATGCTTTATTCTTGCAAGAGACTCCGCAGGAGTGGAGGAGCGCAAAAGGGATTCAATGGCCATTGGATCATGAAACAATCGAACATTCTGACAGTGAAACATTCAAACAACTGAATTATCGTTCTGGCAGTGATTAGCCTATGAGGGTACAAAATTGAGTCTAAGAAGTCGCAATTGACTATTGGGCTGTTGTAACGACCTTCTGGATATTTTTGAGGCGTCTCATGACATTCTGGCCCCTGAGGAGAAGCGTATTTGTTCATTCGCTTTGAGAGCTCTGACTTCTTGAAAAGACCAGGGTGCCTTCCTTGAGGAATAGGCAATCCGTGTAAATGTAGAAGCCAGCATCCGAAGTGGAGAACTGTCTCATGTAAGGGCAGTAACCAATGAGCTCGTTTTCTTGCTCTAACACCACAGAATACAAGGTTGGATTATCGTGGAACAATTGCTTTTTCAGCGCTTCGGCTTTTCCGTTGCGGTCGTAGTCAGCCTTTTCGTAGATGGCGTGGAGTTCACAGAGTTCGATGAGGGCAGTGAGGTCTTGTGGTTGGGCTGGACGGATGTTCATGGAGGTAGTATACGGGAATGAAGGAAGCGGATCCCGGATCGCAGGGTTATTAGTGGTTCCCAGCGGGATTCACCATCGCGGCACTAACCCTCTACCAAACTATCTCCCACAGCAACCTCTGCTTCTGGTACTACCTCTGGCAAGGTCTCTTGTAACAAACGTTCAAGCTTCTCGATAGCGACCATGAAGGTGTCCATCTGTGCTTCCCTGATAGGGTCTGATGGGGGGAATTCTTCGCCCAGGTGGTCGATTTGTTGGCCGTTTTTCCAGAAGCGGAAACAGACGTGTGGGCCGGTGGCTAAACCGGTGCTTCCAACGTACCCAATCACATCGCCTTGCTTTACCGCATCGCCAACTTTCACGGCGCGTTTACTCATGTGTAGGTACTGGGTCTCGTAGGTGCCGTTGTGCCTGATTTTGACGTATTTCCCGTTTCCTGAGGTGTAACTAGACTTGGTGACAGTACCGTCTCCAACAGCTACAATGGGTGTTCCGTGTGGGGCTGCGTAATCGGTGCCGAGGTGCGACTTGTAGCGCTTCAGTACTGGGTGGAATCGTTTCTTGGTGTATCGACTAGAAATTCGACTGAATTCTACAGGCGCCTTCAGGAATGCTTTTCGCAGTGAGCCCCCTTCTTCATCGAAGTAGCCATAGGTGGTGTCTTGGTCGTAGAAATAGGCCTTGCGATCAACGCCGTTGTGTAGGAAGTGCGCAGCAAGAATGTTTTGCTTGCCATAAGGGACGCCATCCACCAATTCTTCTTCGTACAACAGCTCGAAGGTGTCTTCCTTTTGAAGTCGGTAGAAGTCGATGGTCCAAGCGTAGATGCTGCTCATCTCTAGGGCGAGTTCAGCAGGGGCGCCGGCATCATCTAAAGCGTTGTACAGTGATGAGGTAATCGTGCCTCGTACAGCGCGAAGTTCTGTCACAACGGGCTTCGAACCTTGCCATACTTGAATGCTATCTGAAAGATCAAATACCACATAGTCTTTGGCGTTGCGCTCGTAGATGAAATATGAGGGTTTCGCGAGGGAGTCTTCCTCGAACAGGCATGCCCACTTATGATTTGGCCTGATCTTGCGGACATCAAAAATGCTGTCGCTGCGTTTGATAAGTTGATCTACTTGCACCGCCGTAACCCCTAGGGGTGACAGCACCCCCGACAAGACGTCTCCATTGTTGATTTTCCCATGTACCGTGCGCCAGTTATTGAAGTCGAAACCGTAATGCATGTCGGCGACATACAGGGGAACCTCAGACTCTGTGGGTTGATTTTCTGTTTGCGGAGAGGACGTTTCCGCGCATTGCGCGAAAAGAAGCAGGATAAATGATAAATACAGCAGGCGCATGCTTTTCCTAGGTTTCAAATAGGAAGCGTAATGTGGTTAAAAATAAGGCGGGCAGAGACTAAAAAATGTTAGCGCTTACGTTTTGAATTCACTTTTTGAGGTTAACAATCACAGATTCTACCCATCCACGACCCCAATTATCGATTTCTTCTGCTGACCAAACTTCTTCAAAGAAGATCCGTTTTTGGAAGCGAGGTGGTAGATACTTCTGCCAGTTTGTACCTCCTGTTGCTGCGATGTCTTCTGGAGCACGTTGCAGGTAGCGAACCGCAGATTTGTAGTGTGCCAGTGGCCAGTTCACATTGACATTGGTATCCAGCCATTTCAAGCCCTCAATCAATGCCGGATCTTGTTGGTCGGCCTCTGGAAGTCGGCAAACCTGATCAATCAAGGTGTTGCCGTATGCACGCTCAGCGAGCTCTATAAGGTCTTTGCTATACTTGATTTCGAATTGCTTCAGTGTCAACGTTTTTTCTCCAGACTGAAGCTCAGTTGCTCCACGCTTCCAGTAAATGTGCTCGTACATCTGTGCAATGTTTTCTGCCTTGAAGTCAGCATTGTAACGATGACGTTCATCCTTGGCCACTAGGCGATCAAAGCTGGTTGACCAAATCTCGATCATCCGGTATTGAGCCGATTGGAATCCACTGGCTGGCAGCAATGACATGCGGAACTTCAAGAACTGTTCGCGCTCCATTCCATCAACCATAATGTCAAAGCTCTTGGTGAGGGCTTCAAAGTAACGGTTGATACGCTGTACACGCGCAACAAGGAACGCTTTGTCTAGATTTTCACGGGATGCAATCTGTTCAAATTCATGCAACGTTAGCTTGAAATAAAGCTCCGTAATCTGATGGTACATGATGAAGATCTCCTCGTCTGGAAACGGGGTAATCGGACTTTGAAGACTGAGCAGGGTGTCTAGCTTGATGTACTCCCAATAAGTGAGGTAATCAGCATACAGTAAGCCGTCGAGGTACGACTCAAGGTCTTGCCCCATGGCGGCATATTTCGCCTGAAGCTGTTTAACCTTGTCAATGATATCAGGATTGAGTTCCATAGCAGGGTGCCGTTAGTAGTGCACCCCGCAATTTAGTAAAAGCCGAATGCCTTTACTTGATCTTCGCGATGGGATTCATCAGGTTTTCGTAATCAACGACCTGCATCTTAACTGATCCCACGAGTAGGTCAGACTTCACTAAGATCGGAATCTTGTTGGCATCGTCTGTAATCCACACATGTAGATCGTCTTCTTCTTCCCAGATGCGTCCTTCCTGAATCACGGGCACGAACTTCATACAACGGAATGTTCCTTTACGAAGCTTAATTTTCTCCGTCCCCACATACTTGATCTTCAATGGGTACACTTCACCGTCAACGAAGGTTTCGATTTCGAAGGTGTCACCTTTGCGTACGTCGGATAAGTCGAGTGTACGCGCATAGTAGAAGGCTGAAAGCAAGTCTTGAATGAATTCAGGCGTGAAGTATTCCTCCTTCTCATGCGTGCGCAGGGCGCGTTTCTCAGGATGGAATTCATAGTCTTGGAAGATCTCATACCCTCCTTCGCTCACGTTGCGAATGAAGCGGTAAGGGAAGAGACCATTTTTATCTACATAAGTTTCATAACGGTCACGCACCTTAAACACCCAATCAAAGGCACCCAGGCTACGACCTGTTCCCACGATGTGGTAAGCAGGACGTCCGTTAAAGTCCCATTTCGAGTCTTTGACTTCGAGCACAGCCTCACCGGCATCTACGAATCCGTAGTGCACGCGATAGGTGAGTTTTTCTCCGGTTTGAAATGCTTGGTTTGTGACAGAACGCAGTTCGCCATTCTCCAAGGTGTCTAAATTTACCTTCGGTGGTTTCACGCCTTGAGCTGCTGCCAGCAATGACATGAGTATAAAGGATGTAAGGGTTAAAAGCGTTTTCATAGTTCACTAGAAGCAAATGGTGTGCCACGTTTCTTATTCCACTAACGTGGGAACGGGCTTCGCCCTTATGTCTCAACAAAAAGAGGGGCCGAAGCCCCTCTTTTGATCTTATGCTCGATTACTTCAGTTGTAATTCAATTGTCGCCTCTTCGCCTGTGGTCATGCGCTTCACTTTCAGCACATAGCCTCCAGCGGCAAGGTCTCCACGATTGAAAGTCCATTGATTATCTGTGTAGCTGTCAACGTTGATTACCTGGCGACCTGCTCCATCAAAGAGCGTGATCGACCAAGGACCGTTATCAGGGAGTTGCAATTCCGCGCTAGCGAAAACAGGATTAGGATAGAAGTTAGCCGAAAGCCCATCAACACCTAAGATGTTCGACGCTTGCACCCAGTCTTCATCAGAGAGAGCCATACAACCGTTGTCATTCGTTACTTCAACGCTGTAGTTGCCGTCTTCAACCGCCATGTAGGTCATGTCAGTTGCACCATCTATCGGCGCACCATTTAGGTACCATTGCCAAGCCGTTCCCGCGCTAGCGGTCAATTCAGGACCATTCGAAGTGAAAGTAGCTTCAGGCAATTCGTAGACTTCTATTTGAAGCGACTGTTCCGTTTCACATAATGGATTCCCAGCCGTCAAGGTCAAGTTGAAGTTGCCTGTGAACTCAGGAGCGTAAACAACACTACCATCCGTACCAATCTCTTCGCCGTCGTAATTCCAGCTCCAGTATGTCACGTGTGGGTGATCAGCCACTGCAGTGAACTCATCACCTAGACAGATGCTTGGGTTCGCCGCGAAGATGGCCTCTTGACCACACTCGTAAATCGTGTGAACGTAGGTATTCGTTACGATGGCTGGATTAGAGTCGAAGAAGATGTGCGCAGTATTTTCAAGCGTTGTATTCGGCGCCAATTCAGGAAGCGGGATGATTCGGTAAGTCACGAAACCAATCGAACCTACAGGGTCACTTGCCGAATCAGGAAGCTGGATATTCTCGAAGGTGAAGGTCAACTCACGTGACACGGGATCAAGTACCGTCATCATGTCGTGAGAGTGCGCTACTACGTCGAATGAAGCCAAATCAAAGTCGATATCCAGTGTATCCACCAAGGTCACCAAACCAGCAGGGGCATTTCCTGTGTTCTGGAAACGAATGGTGTAATCAATTGGTGTTTCATTCAGGATGAAGTGCTGATCTGTGTAGCCTTCAGGCATCGCCTGCTTGTCGTTCGGATCGTATGCACAAGTCACCTCGTCAGTCGTAGAATCGGTACCGAAAGCTACTACTTCTTCTCCTTCAACCGCCAATGCAGTCACGTTGTTGGTAACGAATTCATCGATGTACTCAACCGCAGGTCCGTTCAAGGTGAAGAAGAATGACATTGATTGCCAGGCAGCAAGGTCTGTGTAGTTGATCAAAACAACGTTGTCGGTTACTTCAGCATCAAAGCCAATTGGAGAGAACCCTTGGTAAAGTGGGTCAAACTCCAATTCAACCGTGCCGTTCAGCACTTGATTACCAGTGTTGTAAATCGTAATCCAGTTAAACTCTTCGTCACCGTTACACGGAACACCTCCGAAAGAGGTCATATAGACATCAATTTCGGTAACAGCATCATCGTTGGACACCCCAAAGTCAATGTTTGAAGATCCATTAGAGTCAAATAAATCGGTGGTTACAGGGTTTGCGGTTGTGTTTATTGGGAAAGCCTCTAAGTATTCTAGGGTTAGCGTGTAGGTCATAGACTCTACCTCACCAAACGAGTAGTAGCCGTTGGCATCAGTAATAGCAATCAACCCTCCTGGCTCCAGCGTAACCAATACGCCCTCTATACCGTAGTCGAACATCGAGTCGAATTGACCATTCGCATTGGCGTCGTAGAATACAGATCCATCCATTTCGTAAATACAGCTGCCATCATCACTATTCGCTTGTGGATCGTAGTTGTCTCCTTCAGGGTCAGTACAACCGCTGTAGATACAATCAGTGGTGAAGGTCGCATCAGGATTGTAATTGTCAGCATTAGGATCATCACACCCAGGGATGCAGTCTTCACCTTCAGAAACCTCGAAATCAAGTGCTCCAGCACCCTCAATGAAGACGATTTCACCACCTGTACATTCGATTGAAGTGATATTCTCCATATCGAACATTCCACCACCGGTGTTGATGATGTATGTTCCATTTGGCAAACAGTGGAAGTTGTATCCAAAGGAGAACCCATCTCCAAATTGTGCGTTGTCTAGACCCCCAAAAGCAACAAGGTTGTCGTCTGCATCGTGGATAGTATAGGTAGCTCCGTTCCAACCGTCACCAAAGGTGTCGACCATGTTCACGGCGATGATTTGTCCGTCACAGTCGTACTGACATGAACCGTCGTCATCGGTTGATTGCGGGTTGTAGTTCCATGCTTCAGGGTCAGTACATCCGAAGTACTCACAGCTGCCATCGTCTTCTACAACTTCGGGGTCATAGTTTCCTGCAAATGGATCCATACATCCGGCGTATTGACAAGACTCGTCGTCAACCGTTGCGTCTTCATCGTAGTTGATTGCTTCTTCGTCCATGCATCCCGGACATAGATCAGCACACGAACCATCACTAATCGTTGCGTCTTCATCGTAGTTACAGGCTTCAGGATCGGTACATCCGGCACAAGTATCATAGTTACAAATCGCGTTGTCGTAGACTTCCGCATCAGGGTCGTAGTTACACGCTCCCTCTTCTCCACAAGCGGCACCTTCATAGACGAGGCCAATTTCTGGAGCTACGATGTTCTCCATGAGCCCATCGGTACAAGTTAGGTCGTCGTTCCAGAGGTAGAGGGTAGATGTGTTGAATAACCCTCCTGAATTTACCTGGATGTTGATGCGGAACGACAGCACCCCGTCAGTGGTAAATTGCCCAAGAAGGACACGATTGTCGATTCCCGTAGGGAAAGTGGCGGGTGAAGTTTCATTGGCAAACCAAGCTCCGTCTTCGATTTCAAGGTTGGTTCCGTTCGGATCCTGAAGTGAAGGAGTGAAAGGGTCAAGCGGCAACGAAGCCACGGTGTTGACATCTGCTGATCCAGCGCCTTCTGAATTATCAGCACCTATTGTTACCCATGAATCAGCTTCAAGCGATGGGAATAGCTGGTATAACAGCGGCTGGACAACGGCGCCATTAAACCCCCCGAGCGGGTCGTTATAAAAGGAGGTGGTTGTGGATACATCAAGAGGTGAGCACTCTACTGCAAACACAGCTATAATACGATCTGCGGGATTTTGTGTACGAGCGAAAACTCGATAAATCGTGTGCCCTTCAGGCACTGTAGATGTTTCTAGGGTTGGAGTGTACTCTTCAACAATGACATCCTGTAATTGCGCTGTAGAAAAGAGCGCACATAGGCATGCTATTAAAGACAAATAGTACTTGGTCATAGCTTAAGGTGTTGATGTTGAGCATCTAAGCTAATCTTTTTCCACGAGTCGTCAACCGCTTGTTACGGAAAATTGAAGCTTTATACCGTTGCGACGCACTTCAGCTCAATCGCAATCGGCGTAGGAAGACTGTTGATTTCAACAGTGGTGCGGCACGGTTGATTCTCCTTGAAATATTCGGCGTAGATGCGGTTGAATGTTTTGAAGTCGCGTTTCATGTCGACGAGGAAAACGGTCACATCCACAAGCTTATCCCATGACGAGCCTGAGGCTTCGAGAATCTTCTTGACATTGTTGAACACCGAATGCACCTGCGCTTCGAAATCAAATTCCTCAAAATTTCCGTTGTGGTCAAGTTTCAACCCAGGCACACTGCTGTCGTGAGTTCCAGAACCAGCTTCACGTGGTCCAACACCTGATAGAAATAGCAAATCACTAACACGACGTGCATGTGGGTATAGGCCTACGGGTTTAGGGGCGTCTGAAGTATTGATTTTTTCGTTGCTCATAATGCTTTTCTCGCTAGCGCGGAATCGGTTCCGCAGGGTTGACGAAGGAAATAAGAATAGTTGTACAAAGCAATTTCAAAGGGAGATATTCATTTACGTAAGACATTTCCTACAAGAATACTTACTTGCTAGACTACGGCGAATCCTAGGAATTTAATCGAACTTAGGGTCGGCACCCTAAAATTGTAAGAAAAAAAAGCACCAGCATGTTTAGAATTCTCAACGTTTTGAGGGAAGCTGACCAATGGTTCAATTCTCGTTTTGGATGGTTCTTCACCAACGGGAATAAGTAGTATCGCCTCCAGAAAAGTTTCCTGATCCGTGTGGCATGTGTAACTTAGCCCAAAACCAAGTTACATGCGCTATCAAATCCTGCCATCGGATCTATATATCCATAACCGCCAACGGTTCGTCAAAGAAATGAAGCCGGGTGGTCTTGCTGTCTTCTTTAGTAACGACATCATGCCTACCAGCGCAGATGGAACCATGCCATTCAAACAAGCCACTGATATTCTTCACCTCACCGGAGCTGATCAAGAAGAAAGTATTGTGATCCTCTTCCCTGGAGCGCACAATCCTCGCCACCGTGAGATTCTCTTCGTTCGCGAAACGAATGAAGAAATCGCGATTTGGGAAGGTGCCAAACTAACCAAGGAGCAAGCACGTGAGCTATCAGGTATTCAGTCTGTACACTGGACTACCGACTTTGAAAAGATTCTACACACCCTATTGGCAGAGGCTTCAAGCGTCTACTTAAACAACAATGAGCACACGCGTGCCTCGATTGAGGTAGAGACACGCACAGCACGTTACAACAAGTGGATTCGCGAAACTTACCCTAACCACGAAATTGACCGCAGTGCCCCAATTATGCACCGCATTCGTGCAGTGAAGCACCAGCATGAGATCGATCAAATGCAACGCGCATGTGACATTACCAAAGCTGGATTTGAGCGTGTGCTGAAGTTTGTGAAGCCTGGTGTCATGGAATATGAAATTGAAGCGGAGTTTGCACACGAATTCTTGCGCAACGGTTCTCGTGGCTTTGCTTACACGCCAATTATCGCCAGTGGTTTCAACGCCTGTGTGCTTCACTACATCGAGAACGATGCGAAGTGCCACGATGGAGATGTAATCTTGATGGATGTTGGTTGTGAGTACGGAAACTACGCCTCAGACATGACCCGCTGTATTCCAGTAAGCGGACGATTCACAGACCGTCAGAAAGCAGTATATAACTCGGTGTACAGCGTAATGCAAGATTGTATGAAGCTGTTACGTCCAGGCGTGTCACTGCATGATTACCACCGAGAGGTAGGTGAGCTGATGACGAAGCAGCTACTTGACCTTGGGTTGATCGACAAGCACGACGTAGAAAAGCAAAACCCAGATTGGCCAGCATACAAGAAGTACTTCATGCACGGTACAAGCCACTTTATCGGACTAGACGTTCACGATTACGGGCTATGGCATGAGCCAATTCAGGCAGGAAATGTGTTTACTGTGGAGCCAGGTATCTACATCCGTGAAGAGAATCTCGGAATTCGATTGGAAAATGACATCGTGATTACCAAAGACGGATACCACGATTTGATGAGCAGCATTCCGTTGGAAGCTGATCACATTGAAGAGATCATGAACAGCTAAAAATCAGCTGAAACCATATTGAAGGGAACGATACGTTTAACCGTGTATCGTTTCTTTTTTGCCGTAATTCTCCATCAAGGCTCCTTCAAAATCAAGGAACTCTTGCCAGCGCTTATCCACGTCAACGCCTTCTCCGTACTTGCGCGCGAAGGTGATGAAGGTCGTGTAATGGTTTGCTTCGCTGATCATCAATTCGCGGTAGAATTCGCGTAGATCCTCATCTTCCATTTCTTCGCTCAAGATGCGGAAACGCTCACAGCTACGTGCTTCAATCATAGCAGCAAAGAGCAGGCTTTCTACGAGCTGCTGCGGACGTGAGCCGCCTGTCTTGATAAATTTAGCCAGGTCGCGTACGTAAGGGTCTTTGCGCTCAAACCCGAGCTGTAGTCCGCGCTCTTTGATCTTGGCGTGTACCATTCCAAAGTGCTCCATTTCCTCTAGAGAAATCTTAGTGAGCTCCTCCACTAAGTCTTCGTGTTCTGGGAAGCGTACAATGGTAGAAATTGCATTCGAAGCCGCCTTCTGTTCGCACCATGCGTGGTCAGTAAGGATCTCAGAAATATTCTTCTCCACAATGTTCACCCATCGAGGGTCAGTAGCGAGCCTCAATCCGAGCATGACTTTTTCTTGCTTTTCCATAGCTGCAAAATTAGTACAAAAAAAGCCCCGCATTTGCGGGGCTTGAATGAGCCGAAGCTCAGAAAGTCTTACTTCTGTACGATCACGCGCTGAGTGAATTTCTCACCGTTTACGTTTACCTCGATAAGGTAAAGACCGTCTTGAAGGTCTGCAGTTTCTAATGTGAAAGTGCGGTTGAACACGTCTGAAAGATTGTTCTCGATCACGACTTCACCTGCGAGGTTGTAAAGACGTACCACAGCATCTCCTTGTGCAGCAGCACCGAACTTGAAGTTCACTACTTCGTTCGCTGGGTTAGGGAATACAGTGATAGCTTTCTCGTTATTCAAGATATCGTTCACGTTTGTTGCGTCGTTTCCGTCAACAGTCATAGAGATCAAGTCAACAAGGAAGTTCGAAGGAACCTCAGTTGTCTGGTAACCGAAGATACCGATAGAGTGGCTTCCACCGTCAGCGTAAGCTGAGATATCGATGTTCACCTGAGTGTACCCATCGTAAGCAGAAGAATCAGTTGCAGCAGCGCTCCAAAGAGCATCACCATCAACGAATACTGCCACACCATCCTCAGCAACACCAGCTCCTGCAGTGGCGATGTCGAAGTAGAAAGAAAGTGTTGCGGTGTTTCCTGAAGGAATGTTTACGTTCTGAGTAACGGAACCTACCTCGTCAGCAAGTGCACCACCGAACCAAGCGTACCAGTCACCGTCGAAAGCAGCACAATTACCACCACAATTACCACAGGAAGCCTCTGTGCAAAGAGGAGAACCAAAGTTTGTACTTGACTCACCCCATACACCTGTGCCAGCACCAGCTTCGAAGCTGCCATCAACTAGCTGTGCGTTCGCACCGTATGCAAGAAGCATTGCAAAAAGAAAAGTAAAATGTTTCATGTTATGGATGTGTTTGATATTTCGTTACTTCCAAGAGCGAAGGCAACTGCCAGTAGCTAGCTTCCTCATGGAACCTGAGTGCAATATTAGGTCACCGCAAGCGGTATTCGAAGGGGGGAAGGAGGTTTTTATTAAAGTCTCAAGCGTTGAATTCGCTAATCCACTGTAGGTGTTGAGGATTAAAAAGTACTCTTTTTCAACGATTTCAGCGGTTGATTCAATGAGTTCCACCAACTGATCTTCCAGCTTCCACTTCTTCTTGCCCTTCCCCGGGGAGATACCCCAAGACGGCGGATCCATGATCACTCCATGGTATGTGTTTCCTCGCTTAGCCTCCCGCTGTACAAAGCGCAGCGCGTCTTCAACCACCCATCGGATGTCGGTTAAACGAGAAGACTCCATATTCTCTCTTGTCCAGTCAATCACGGCGCGAATGCTGTCAACATGGGTCACCTCAGCACCTGCCGCACGAGCAGCCAAGGAGGCCCCTCCGGTGTATGCAAAAAGATTCAGCACTCTTGGATTGGGAAAGCGTTGAACTTGGTCAATAATGAATTCCCAATTCGCGGCTTGCTCTGGAAAAACGCCGATGTGCTTAAACTGTGTAAAGCGAAGGTTAAATGTGAGCTTTCCTTTGCTTGATGGATAGCTGATTTGCCAGTGGTCAGGACACTTTTTAAAGCGCGTCCACTTCCCTGATCGAGATCCGTCTTGTACGAATTCCGCGTTAGCGAGTTGATGCCATTCTTTATCAGAAAGCCCTGGAGACCAGATCGCTGTGATTTCCGGACGAATCGTCACCACCTCACCCCATCGCTCAAGCTTTCTTCCATTGCCAGAATCGATCAATGAATACTCACGCCATCCGTTCGGCTCAAAACGTTCCCACGCAGATTTCATTTGCGAAAGGTAGGATTCTAGTCAGGAATGCCCAACTTGCATGTAATGTCTAAGAAGAAGAAAAAGGGAGGCTCATTCCAACGTGATCTGCGTAAGGAAGTCCTCGCCATCTTCCGCGCTCAGCCGCGGAAGCCTATGAATTATAAGCAAGTCTCAAGCAGCCTCGGTATTCAAGATGATTCATTGCGTCAATTGATCGCAGCCATTATTGATGAGGAAACTGAGAGAGAAAGTCTACAAACGGTGGGCAAAGGAAGATATGTGTGGGCTGGAAAATCATCGGGAGACGTGCTTCAGGGGAAAATCGAAATCACTCGCTACGGGCGAGGATTCGTTATTGTTGAAGGGAGAGAAAACGATATCGCAATCAGTAAAGGCTCTACGGGCAATGCTCTTTGGGGTGACATTGTAGAGGTAAGCATGCTGGCGGGAAGAAGGTCAAAAGGTCGTGTAGAACGCGTGGTTAAACGTGCAAGGGACCTCTATGTGTGCGTCTTCCAGAAAGAAAAGAACTTCGCATTTGGTCTTCCGACCGACCCCAAAATGCACGTTGACTTTTTCCTTCCACCAAGCTATCACGCTAATGCGAAAGACGGTGATAAGATCATCGTGGAAATGATGAGTTGGGAGTCTGGTGATGACAACCCCATCGGAAAAGTACACGAGGTATTAGGAGCTCCCGGAGATAACGATGTAGAAATGCACGCGATCATGGTGGAGTATGGCTTGCCTTACCACTTCCCCGAAGAGGTGGTGCACGAAGCAGACCAAATCCCCAAGGAGATCACAGAAAAGGAAGTCAAGAAACGACGCGATATGCGAGACATCTTGACCTTCACTATCGACCCGCACGACGCGAAAGACTTTGATGACGCACTTTCGCTGCAACAACTAGAAAATGGCAATTGGGAAGTCGGGGTTCACATCGCCGACGTAACACACTACATGCGCCCAGGCACCTTGTTGGAAGAAGAAGCCTTTAATCGCGCCACTTCGGTGTACTTAGTTGACCGCACCGTGCCCATGCTTCCAGAGGTTTTGAGTAACGAGCTTTGTTCTCTTAGTCCGAATGAAGATAAGCTGTGTTTCTCAGCTGTTTTCGAAATGACCGATAAAGCGGAGATCAAAAACCAGTGGTTTGGTCGCACCGTGATTCACAGTGACCGTAGATTCACCTATGAAGAGGCGCAAGAGGTCATTGAAACAGGAAAGGGCGACCACAACGACGCGATTCTGACGCTTGACCGCTTGGCTAAGATTCTTCGCGGCGAACGTTTTAAACGCGGGGGTATCGATTTCAACACAGAGGAAATCAAATTCGAATTGGGCGAAAACGGAAAGCCTGTGGGTGTGTACGTGAAGGTGATGAAAGACGCCAACAAGCTCATTGAAGATTTCATGCTTCTTGCGAACGTAAAAGTGGCTGAGCGCATTGGAAAGTCGAAGATAAAAAACGCTCCAACCTTTGTTTACCGTATCCACGATTTACCTGACGTGGATAAGCTGCGCAACCTACGTGACTTCGTCAGCCGTTTTGGTTACCGCATGCCAAAGCCAAGTCGTGATAACGCTGAACATGTGATCAAAGACCTGCTCGCGCAAGTCAAAGATTCAGCCGAAGAAGACGTGATCAAGACGATGGCCATTCGTTCGATGGCCAAGGCTGAATATAGCACGAACAACATTGGCCACTACGGCTTGTCATTCGACTTCTACTCTCACTTTACTTCGCCTATTCGTCGATACCCTGACGTCATGGTTCACCGCTTGTTGCAGCACTACTTGGATGGTGGCGAAAGCGTGAATGCTGATGATTACGACATGAAGTGCCGTCACAGTTCTGAGCAAGAAAAGAAAGCTGCAGATGCAGAACGCGCGTCGATCAAATACAAGCAAGTAGAGTTCATGTTGGCGCGTATCGGGCAGACCTTCAAAGGCATCGTTTCTGGTGTGACATCATGGGGTCTGTACGTTGAAGTTCACGAGACCAAGTGCGAGGGAATGGTGGCCAAAGACAGCATGAAAGACGACTTCTACATTTATGATGAAGAGCATCATGCGTACATCGGCAAGCGCACCGGACAGGAGTATCATTTTGGTGATGAGGTGACGATTACCGTCGTGGGTGCTGACTTGTTGAAGCGTCAACTTGATTTTGAGTTGGTTCACACGATGGCATAAAAAAACCCCGAATGAACGGGGTCTTGGTGCGCCCACCAGGGCTTGAACCTGGGACCTACGGATTATGAGTCCGGCGCTCTAACCAACTGAGCTATAGGCGCAATTTCGGATGCGAAAATAGCAAATTTCAATGGCTAAAAAGGCGTATTGACCGTGTCTTCTTTTATCACTAGTGCGGAAGTGGCCAATACCTTCCCTGAAGAACGGATGTATTCTATCAATGCCTGGTACTCTTCATCTTCCTTTAGAAGCTCTTCATTTCCAATGAGTATGAACTGCTTACGGGCTCGCGTAAAGGCTACATTGAGCTTGCGATCTACTACTTGATTTTCGTCTTCGTTTCGGTGCGAAGCTAGGAAGCGAAGTTGAGTCCAGTTAGAGATAGTGGTTCCGTAGAGGATGTGATCTTTTTGTCCACCCTGGAAGCGTTCCACGGTATCAACAACAACCTTCGAGGTGTCGTAAGAGAGCTGATTCAGTTGACTTTTAATCGCTACTACTTGTGCTCGGTAGGGCGCAATCACCCCAATTTGAGCCTCGGGTACATCTTGTTTAATCAGCTCCTCAACAAGGTGGCTGATGGTGTGTACTTCGATCGGATTGTGCTTACTATCGGAATGGGCATCGGAACGCGAATCGACAAATAGCAGGCGATGGTCAAGTGGGGCTGGTAAGCTCAGGCGATCAGGTTCAAGCTGATGACTTCTTTGAGCAATGCGCAATCGCTGACCATACCATCTTTCGTTTGGGAATTCCATTAAGCTTGGGTGCATTCTTCCTTGAAAGTTGAGCTGACCCCAAGCATGATCCCACCCTTTAGTCTGGGCTTGAATGAGCAATCGTTCGAACAATGAGTTTCGGAGATCAGTCATTCCAATTTGCTCTAATTCTTCTGTGAGCATGGCTTTCGTATCTCCCTTATGTGTTACCACGGCAGGGAGCTGCTTGTGATCACCAATCAGAACAAACTTTGGTGCACGGCGAAGCAAATTGATCAACATCGGCTCCAAGACTTGAGCGGCTTCATCTACAATGATTCGGTCAAACTTCAGTAGTTGAAAGATCTGCGGTCGGTTCAACATCGACGACACTGTAGAAACAATCACGCGCTTCTCGAGCACTCGTTGTGTGAGCTCTTTTCGGTTTCGTGATTCACCAGCGATGCGGTGCATTAGGAAAGGTTCAAATTGCGGTGCACAGCCGATGCCACTACCCACACGCATAAATGAACCGTCATCGCAAAGGTCAAGTACGGCCTGAGAAAGCTCATCCACTGCGCGATTGGTGTAGGCTAGCAAAAGCAGACGCTCACCACGCACGAGCGCATTGTGGACCAAGTTTCTCAAGAAGAGTGAAGTCTTTCCTGTTCCTGGAGGGCCAATGAGTAGAAAGTAGTCTTGGGCATGAATGGCCTTGGTCAATTGACTGCGCAGCTCTTGCACACTCGAGTCCACTGCCATTTCATGAGGCAGTAGTTCGATTCCTCCTTCTGCGGCCATTGAAACAGGTTCTTCTTGTTCAAGAATCAGTCTACGCAACGAACTTGGTTCAGTGCAAAAGGAGAACAACTCGCGTTGCATCACTTGGAAGGTGTGGTCCATGTAATCATGCTCGATCGCCCAGTAGGAGAATTGCTCGAAATAGTCATGACATTGCTGAGGATATCTGAACCCTAGTGTAATATCTCCACCTGCATTGAATTCTTCTGCGATATAACCTTTGATGACCTGCTGATCGGTCGCTTTTGAGTTGGAATCAGCATAAGGATAGAGCACAATAATGTCTCCTTTTCTGAAATCAGATTCTTTTAAGTCAACCTTGTCACCATTGAGTGTCAAGGATGGCTTTTGTGATGACAGATCATTGCTCACAATCTCAAGAGGGGCAATAATTCCAGTGCTATCGTTCTCTGTTGTGTCTTCGCGATTCCAGAGGGTAGAATGTCCTTTTCTATGTTGTCCATCACCCAATCTGGCGGTCCATTGTTCCTTTACAATGAAGCTTAAGTATGCGGCGAAGTAGTCCTTGACCACCCCTGTTGACAAGGTGTGGATCGCGTGCTCGAAGGATTTGAATTTTCCGATGAAAAACCCTGGAATTCGAGCGTTTTCTGGAATGTTGCAGCTAGCATAGTTCCATTCCAGCATGATATCAATGATTTCATCTGCCGATTCCGCGCTAGCGAGTTGATGCTCGTAAGCCACAATCTCGTTTCGAACATCCATCATTTGCTGTTCGAATTCAGCGTAACGAGCTACGAATCTCAGGTTACTGCCCGAGTGCATGGCCGAGGAGTAGAGGACATAAACTTGAGATGAATCCGGCCTCACACCCAATACCTCTTGAAGGATCATGCGGTAAAGGCGTGCCTGTGCACTGTGGTTTTCGCCCACAGCATCAAGGTCTTCTGGAGGCCATGGTACCTTCCCAGATTTCAATTCAATGATTACTGCTTTGTTGCTTCGGAGATAAAGCAGGTCGAGTCGTCCTTGAAGCCCCAGGTCAGGAGACATAAAGCTTGGTTCCAGCATTGCCTTCGACGGAACCACAGGAGGCGTCAAACGCGAAAGGTCGTCGCTGACTACTCTTTTGAGGTTGGCGTATTGCGGAAACGCTCTGGAGCGCATGAAGGAAAGTAGGGCCTCGTCGGTTTGGAACAAGGTGATATACTCCAAGGGAAAGTCGCCAAATGACTCACGAAAGAAATCTTTGAACTCACGATTGTCTTGATCGTGCAAGATCTTATCGAGCAGACTGTTGATGAGGTTTCCTAAGAAAAGCGGTTCGCTGGTTTGACGCTGGCTGAATCGGTTGATGAAGTACAGAGCGGGTGCACCGATGTTCTTGAAAGCCAAACGTTGAAAGCACTCAGCTAGCGATGATACGTCGACCAAATAATCAGGCATCAACACGATCAATCGAGCCACGGCTTTTCCGTCATCAAGCCGAACATCCACCAATGATAGGAGATGGTCTTCGTTGACCTGTTCCCAGGTACGTTCGTATTGCGGGTGATCTTTCCGTGCTAGCGAAAATGAACCGAACGCTTCATCCTCAGCTACCACCATGAGTACTTCGTTTTCAATGCTCACTACCTGAGCCCTGAGTTTTGGAATGTGCTGTCCTTCAGGAACCACAAAGGTGATTTCAGGAATTTCAGTCAGCGCTAAGGTGGCCGGTGGAGCGCTTTGCGTGGCTGCTTGAATTAAGTAGGCTAACGCCGAAGCAAAGATCTTGAACTGCTCTTCGGTTTCGTTTTCATCGTCAGGATGAGACCTTCGGAGTTGATGCAATTGTTGCCTCACCTTGTTGGGCAGATGGAATCTTCGGCACAGGAATTCGATGCGGGCGAAGACATTCGGGAACCGCACTTTACTCTTACTCACCAGCTCAGCTGTAATGTACGAGAGCTCCTTGCGCAATGAAGCCACGCCCAAAGCCGGTAAGCCTTGAGTGATCAAGGATTGTGATCTTTCTAATCCATTAAACAACGGAGACTCCTGCTCAAGCATGGCACAAATGTACGGGCTCAATCACTGCCTTCGAAGCTTAGTTGATAAGTGTTGGCCTCAACTTTATGAGCGTTGAAATCGGCCCCTACTCCGCGCGGGCAAATAAATCGTTAATTTTTGTTAGTAGCTAAGACCATTACGAACGATGCAGGTATTTAACCTAGCCAAGCGATCAATAAAATATGCCTTTTTGAACTATGAAAATTCGTGCTGCCTTTTTCGTCTTAATGTGTGCCATACCCAGCCTGATTTGGGCTTATCCGGGGTGCACTGATCCTCTAGCCAATAATTATGACCCTTTGGCTACGGAGGATGATGGGTCGTGTGTGTTTTCGCCAGTTAATGACCTGCCGTGCGATGCGCTGGAGTTGGTAATTGGAGCTGGGTCTGCGCAGTTTTCCATTTGCAACACGACACCCTCAGGTGAACCAAATTTTGCCGCTAACGGGGAAACGGCTTTTGATGCATTTTTCAGTTTTAATTCTGGTGAATTTGACTCCCATGTATTTTCTGTGACCAACATTAATGGTTCTGAAATCGGGTTTATATTTTACGAAGGCAGCTGTGACGCCTTGGTAGACATTACGGGGTGTTTGGTTTCAGAAGTATGTTCGGGTGACTTAGATGATTTCTACACATTCGAGGACAACACGACCTATTACGTGGCGATCTTCACTACAGACCCTGACAATTGCGGTGACTTCGAGATTTCGATTGAAGGAGGACTATTAGGCTGCACCGACCTCAACGCCACAAACTACGACCCTAATGCCACGGTTGACGATGGAAGCTGTCGGGTAGTAATCATACCAAACGATCTTTGTGTCGAAGCAGAGTGGCTCACTTGTGGGTCCAGTGTCACCGGCATTAACGACCACGCTACCCTAGAGGGAACCCCAATGGGAACAGACTGCGACCCAAATCCGAACGGGGGTGTTTGGTATGCCTTCGAAGGAGGAGGTGAGTTGGTCAATGTTTCAACTTGTGGAAGCCCAATCGATACCAAGTTGACCGTTTGGCAAGCACCAAGTTGCGAAGGGCCGTTTGAGTGTGTACCAGACGCATATGACCCAGCGCTGTACGCTACGAATAGCGATAGTTTCGACGGTTGTGGCTTTTTTGACCAAGACGATGCTTTTGTTTCATTCAATGCAGAAATTGGAACGACATACCTCATCTATGTCTCATATGAAGAGTCAGATGGGAATCCCGACACAGAAGATTGGGGGCTTTTCGATATTTCTGTTTCATGTGAGATCGTCAACTTCGGATGTACTAATACAGCGGCGTATAACTATGATGCGAACGCGAATATTGATGATGGAACTTGCGACTATTACTCTTTGTCATGCGAAACAGGAGAAGGCACACCTTTGGTCATCAATATGTATGACGCATTCGGAGACGGTTGGAACGGTGCTACCTATGAAATCTCAACGTTTGATGGAACAGTTGCCGCGAGTGGCTCTCTTGATTCAGCTGATTATTCAGAAGAGAACAACGAATTTGTTGGACCAGATTTCGGCTTTGACCTTTTCTGCCTTGACGATGATTGCTACATGATGACCATTGGAGGAGGAACATTTGACGGTGAGATCATTTGGAACATCGTGGATGAAAATGGAACAGAAATCCTTTCCGGAGGAGCAACTCCATCAGACGAACCCATCGTTTTCAGCACCGGAGCAGGAGAGTGCATTCCTGGATGTACCATTCTTTCGGCGTACAATTATGACCCTGCAGCTCAGGTTAATGACGGCAGCTGCATCTTCGGAAATCCTGAATGCGCAGGAGACTTTAATTTCCATGGGGTTGTTGGCATCGGTGACTTACTCATTTTCTTGAGTGATTACGGGTGTACCTTCCAATGTGCAGGTGATATGGATGGAAATGACACCGTGACTTCAGCCGATCTCTTAAGCGCACTTGGAATGCCTTGTCCTGAGTAGCAACCCATTCCGCGCTAGCGCAAAACGATAAAACGCTAGAAGCCATGTTGAACAGCCCTGAAATGAAGGTGGAACAACGTCGAATAAAGTGGCAGAAGAAGTCGTACGACAAATCAGTCAACGAAGGAGAAAAAATGGCGGCTTCGATTGAGAAGAACATAGGGAACATCAGCGATGTTGGAAACGACGTTACCAACAAAACGCAGGAGATGAAAGACCTTAAGGCTGAGATTGAAAATCTGAAAAGTGAAACCCAACAATTACAGCGTAACCAAGAGTCGAATGTCAAGGCGCAAGAGACGAAAAGAAAGCTGTAGAAAAGTAAAAGCGGAAAGTCAGCAAATTTCGTCGAGTGGCAGACGGACTCTATCGTTAAACAGGATTGCAATAATTGCAGATTGGCGTGGTTTTAAACTAGAAGAGTCTGCTTACCTTCTGGAAACCAATACAACTATGAAGAAACATTTTACTCTGTTGATGGGAATCCTGCTGTCAGTGTCTGGCGCTTTTGCTCAGATTGATTGTGACGGCACTGAGGTTCTTGTCAACATCGATTACGGAACATTCCCGGGAGAAATAGGCCTGACTATTACCAATGATGACGGCGATGTGCTTTTTGACCTTTCAAACGGCCTCGGGGGTGTATTCAATGAAGAAACCGTTGTGCTTTGCGCAACTGACGGATGCTATGAACTTGTTCTAACAGACTCTTTTGGAGATGGTTGGAACGGAGGTTCTGTGACCATCTCTTACGGAGATTACATGGCAGAATTCACCCTTGAAGAAGGTGAATATGGTGTGTATGCTGTCGGAATTAATAGCGAAGACTGCATCACTGAAATCGAAGGATGTACTGATCCTGAAGCCTTGAATTACGAGTCATGGGCCAACGTTGACGATGGTTCATGCGAATATCCATTCACGTGTGAAGAAGGCATTGCGGCCAATCTTTACGTTTGTACGTTCTCGAATGGAGAGAATGTGGAGATGCAGATCACAGATAGCGAAGGCAATGAGTTAATCTACGTTTCAGGTCTTGGAAATGGAGCCATCGAATATTTCGAGCTCTGTATTGATCCGAACGAATGCTACACTGTGAATATGATCAATGCTGCCGGCGATTCAGGCTGGTCTGGTGGCTACTACTGGATCAACGTAGGTGGCGATCAAATCAGCAATGATTCCCTCGATGACAACACCACTGAAGAGACTGTTTACTTTACGGTAGACGGTGATTGTCCTTCGCCTGGTTGTACTGACCCTGAGGCTTACAACTACGATGAAAACGCAACAGACGACGATGGTTCTTGTGAGTACTACGAAGACTGTGAGGCTGCAATTGTCGTTGTCAGCTTAACTACCGGAGCATTCGGTGAGGAGGTGTCTTGGTCTATCGCAGACGCTGACGGAAACATTGTGGCTGATGGCGCAGGTTATGCTTCTAATGAATCATACATGGAAGTAGCTTGTCTTGACGACGGTTGCTACACCTTTAACGGATACGATTCATTTGGTGACGGCTGGAATGGCGCTATCGCGGAATTGAATGTCAATGGAGTTGATCTTGAAGGATTCACTTTCGACCAAGGAGAATTTGGTGGGTTTGTATTCGGAGTGAATGCAGATGAATGTGCTGATCCTTTCGGTTGTACTGATCCAGACGCACTCAACTTTGATGATACAGCCACGGTTGACGATGGCTCATGTGAGTACCCAATCTATGGATGTACTGATGAAGAAGCAAGCAACTACATGCCATGGGCAAATACAGATGACGGATCGTGTGTATACCCTGTAGACTGTGGTGATGCTACCTTGGCCAACCTTTACGTATGCACCTTTGGAAATGGAGAAGAAGTTTCATTGACCATCACAGATAGTGAGGGCAACGAAGTAATGGCCGTGAATGAACTTTCAAGCGGTGCTATCGAATACTTCGAGATCTGTCTAGAAGCAGGCGAATGCTATACTGTAGAAATGTCTAACTCAGCTGGAAACACCGGTTGGTACGGAGGTTACTACTGGATCAACGTTGGAAACGATCAGGTGAGCATCAACGAATTGGATGATGACATGACTGTGGAGTTGACGAACTTCTCTATCGATGGTTCTTGTGATGATGAAATCGTTTACGGCTGTGCTGATGAAGAGGCGTCAAACTACAATCCAGACGCGACGATGGACGACGGATCTTGTGAATACGAAATGGACATCATGGGCTGTACCGATTCAGCGGCATTGAACTACAATCCAGACGCTACGATCGATGACGGATCTTGTATCTACTTCGAAGAATGTGATGGACAAACAGCATTGATTCTGTTGACTACAGAAATGTGGGGTGCTGAAATAAGCTGGGACATCACAGATAGCGAAGGCAATGTCATTGCTTCTGGTCAAGGCGAAGGAAACGATATGATCTCAACTTCTACAGCATGTCTAAACGAAGGTGAGTGTTATACCTTGAACATGTACGATTCATTCGGTGACGGATGGAACGGAGGGTTCATCAGCATCCTATTAGAAGAAGACCTATTGGTGCTTGGAACGCTTGACCAAGGAGACTTCGAATCAGTGAACTTCGGAATCAATACTGATTGTGGAGACGAACCAATCGATGTAATCGGATGTACTGACCCTGTGGCCTTGAACTACAACCCAGAAGCAACACTTGACGATGGGTCATGTATCTACGAGGATGACAACGAGGGTCTTTACGAAGGACCTATGTACTCGTTGACAGAGCAGGAAACGGCAATAGCATTGATGTTGATGCCGAACCCGGTAATTTCACATGCGAACTTGAAGTTGACTGAGCTCAACCCAGAAGCAACAATTCAAGTGGAAATCCGTGATGTATCGGGTCGTCTGTTATTCAGCCAGAACTACGGAGAAGACCAGACGCAGTTGAATGAGGTCATCGATGTATCGAACTTCGCAGCCGGCATTCACTTCGTAACGGTAACGAACGGAGAATATAAAGAGGTGATTCGTTTGATCAAGCAATAAACTGTTTACGATCATACAGAAAGCCCCGCATTCGCGGGGTTTTTTTCATGCTTATATTTGCCATCCTCGGCCCCGTAGTTTAATGGATAGAATAGAAGTTTCCTAAACTTTAGATCCAGGTTCGATTCCTGGCGGGGCTGCTTTTTAGACTGGCGGCAAGCAGACTAAACATCAGTGGTCAACTTCTATCATTTACCTTAAGTGTTTTGTCGGGTAGATAGGGAGTTCAGTCGGTATAAAACGCGTGTTTACAGAGCGTTTGTGTGGCACAACACCTAACCATGATTTTTACTCGACTCATCTTCGCGATGTTCACGTGCTTTTTGACATTTGCTTGTGCTGCACAATAGGAACAGCTCGGATAAGATATTCTGGGAGTTACCCCATTTGATTTCGCAGGACAGGTCGTCAGTATAAGCGACGATGGTTGTACGGTAGCGGTCGCTGCTCCAGAGAATGATGTGAATGGGAACAAGTCTGGACACGTGCACGTTTTTCGATTGGAGGCTGAAGAATGGGCCCAAGTGGGAAGTGATCTGAATGGTATTGCAGAACTCGATCAGTTTGGATGGTCTGTCAGATTGGACGCCAATGGCGACCGTATCATTGTTGGAGCACCCTATCATGAAGGACCATTCTTTGAAAGTGGTCAGGCGCGTGTCTTTGAGTTTGATGGCGCCGACTGGAATCAGATCGGACAAGCCATAGACGGAACAGGCGAGGAAGAACAATTTGGGTACGACGTAGCCATCTCAGATGATGGGTCGATCATATCGGTGAGCAGCATCAGGGCGTATTTTCTACGCGGAACAGTTCGTTCGTATCAATTGATTGGCGGAGTTTGGACACAATTGGGTTCAGACCTTATTGGACAGAGCACATCGGATGCGATGGGAGAGTCTATCGATATGGTTGCAGACGGGTCACGAATCGTCGTCGGGATTACAGGAGAAGACCAAGGAACGATGAACGCCGGAAAAATAAGAGTATATGATTTTCACGGAGTTGATTGGAATCAAGTAGGAAGTAACATCAACGGAGAGAACAGTTTCGATGCTTTTGGAAGAGGAGTGGACATTAGTGCAGATGGATCTACCATTGCTGCTGGTGCGCCCAATCAGTTCAATTCCCAAAGTAACGCCAGACAAGCGAAAGTTTTCAGCTGGGACGGCAACGCCTGGGTCCAAAAAGGCGCTACCATCGAAGGGAATGATTTCTCTGAATTGTTAGGGTATGATGGCTCGCTAAATGCAGGCGGATCTGTGTGGGCCGTGGCTTCCATTAATCATGATTCGCCGTCAGCACAAGGGGCTGGAAGATTACAATTGTTGCAATGGGATGGGGCAGCATGGCAATCGGAACTTGACCTTGTAGGTGACAACCCAGGAGTAAACATGGGCAGCGATGTGCAGATTAGTCAAGACGGACGTACGTTCATGGTCGGTGTTCGAGGAAGCGATATTGGCATTAATCAAAGCGGTAAGGCTGAGGTTTGGTTAGACGCTATTTGTTTGGGAGATTTTGATGATAACGGAACGAGAGATACGTCAGACCTGTTGTTATTCCTATCCCAGCTCAATTGTACTTCTAAGTGCATCGCAGATTTGAACGGCGATGGAGAGGTCACCATTATTGGAATTAACACAGATTTTCCAGCGAATGAATCTGGTCTTTGGGCTGGAATCGGTCAAACGAGTTCGACAGCCTGGGAAATTCAAGACATCCAGCAGGTATCAGCTACTGAATTGAACGGTACACTATCGATCCCCGTCGAGGCTATTAGCGGACCTTACAACGTTTATCTGAGCGGCACTTGGCAAGGAATGGTGCTAGATGACGGGTGCTTTGTGGTTTGTCCTGAAGACCCAGGGTGTAATGATCCTGACGCATGTAATTTCGACAGTGGAGCGGCTTGTAACGATGGTTCTTGTACCTATCCTGGTTGCACGGACCCTAACGGTTGTAACTACGATCCTGATGCCGGTTGTGAAGACGGATCCTGCACGTATCCAGGTTGTTCTTGGTCAAATGCGGAAAACTACGATCCTGATGCCGGTTGTGACGATGGTACATGCACGTATACCTTATCAGGAATGGTCTGGTACGATGAGAACGAAAATGGTATCATCAGCGGCGGTGAATACGGATTACCTTTCCAGGAAGTGATCCTGAGCCCAGGAAATATTTTAGCCATCACGAATGATGCCGGTGAATATCAATTCACTGGAGTGCAAGCAGGACAGTATACGCTGGAGGTTGTGAATACAGATCTCTACCCATATACATCTACTCAGAACCCGGTGAATGTAAACTTGAATAATGGTGGATTCAATACAACATACAATTTCGGCTTAAGCGAAGAGTTGCCTCAGTACGCTATCTGTGTCGATTATTATCCTCCAGGGGCTGGTTACCCTTGTAATGACTGGGTGAACCATAACATCTGTTACCGAAATATGGGTAATGTCCCAATCGATGGATATATCGCAGTAGAGATGAATCCATTGTTCCAAGATTATCAAGAGGTTACCCCAATTGACTCGGTAGTTGACCTGACGATCTACATGGGCTTTGAAGGGTTACAACCAGGTCAGATGTTCTTCTATGATGTCAAGTTCTTGACCCCTAGTGTTGATTACATTGGAGAGTTCATTACTTCAAACGCTACAGCTGTTGGGTTCAATAATGGCGAGCAGGTTGCCATTGGTGTTGAGGAACTCACCGTTGAAATGACGTGTGCCTATGACCCGAATGACAAGCAAGTATTCCCGAATGGATATGAAGAACCTCATTACGTGCTTCCGGAGACCGAGCTGGAATACCTCGTTCGTTTCCAGAACACAGGTAACGCACCAGCAACGAACGTAACGATCTCCGATACGATCTCGGAATACCTTGACCTGGAGACTTTCGAATTGATGGCGAATTCACACTCGGTGATGGTTCAAATTGATCCGAATACACGTATCGTTGATTTCGTCTTTGAGAACATCATGCTTCCAGACAGCTTCTGCTGTGAGCCAGAAAGTCATGGGTTGGTTTCGTATATCATCAGACCATATGCAGACCTCGCTCCAGAAACAGAAATCAATAACACGGCTTACATCTTCTTCGATAACAACCCACCAATCGTTACAAATACAACATGGACTACCATCTACGATTGTAACAATGGCTTGGCAACCTTTGAAATGTCAACAGAAGAATCCTGTTCAGGAGAAGAGATTGACTTCTTAAACGAGCAAAACTACGTTGAAGAGTATAGCTGGTTAATTGACGGTGAAAGCGTTGGTGTCGATGATTTGATCTCACTAGACCTTGACCCAGGTGAATATGAGATTGAACACATTGCAATGAATCCGCTTTGTGAGGCGACGCAATCAGATAGCTTCATTGTGAACCCTTCTCCAGAGGCTGAAGCCGGAGATGATCAAGCAATCTGTTTTGGCGAGGCAATTGACCTGACTGCTTCAGGTGGATTCATGTACGATTGGGGTGATCTTGGACAAGGAGCGACACAAACAGTAGAGCCAGAAGAAACGACGACGTATGTGGTTACAGTGATCTCTGAAGAAGGTTGTTCTGATACTGATGAGGTAGAAGTCATGGTTAATCCGCTTCCTGTGGCTAACGCCGGAATGGATCAAGCGATTTGTGAAGGCGAGACGGCCAATTTGATGGCTTCTGGAGGTGAATCTTACGAATGGGAAGACCTCGGCTCTGGCGCTAATCAAGATGTGACTCCGGATGAAACAACAGTTTACGTTGTGACAGTAGAAGACGCCAACGGATGTTCTGATTCGGATGAGGTAGAAGTCGCGGTGAACCCACTACCTACAGCTGAAATCACCGAAAATGGCCCTGAACTCACAGCTTCAGCTGGAGAGTCTTACCAGTGGTACATCAACGGAACGCCAATCGATGGTGCTACTGATCAAAGCTACACAGCAGAAACAACAGGAAACTACTCTGTTGAGGTGACAAACATTTACGGATGTTCAACCATTTCAGAAGAGGTGGATGTAATCATCATTTCAGTTGAAGAGCAAGAAGTAGCCATCTTGACCTACCCGGACCCGACGCATGACATCCTATATATCCAAGTGGAAGCAGGATGGACCTATGAGATGAGCCTGTTTGATGCCAGCGGACGCCTGGTAGCGCAGCAATCAAACATCGTTGACTCTCTCTTCGAATTGGATTGTACGCAGTTTGGAACGGGAACCTACAAATTGGCACTTCGAAATGGAGACCAGCGAATTACGAAAACGATCATTGTGAAGTAATCTACTTCCGATTGAAATAGAAAAGTCCCGCAACCGCGGGACTTTCTTTTTGCTCTAATTTCTAAAACGATCCTTCTTTCGGAGATGCTCAATGAAGTCTTCGTTCGCATTGGCTGCATCTCGGAAGGTGTCGATTAAATAGTCTGTTCGAGTAAGAAGCGAATCCATCATGTGATGACTGACGGCAGGGTATTCTTCCTCTTTCATTTGAGCGAATTTGCGCTTCAGAATCGCGAGAGCAAAAGGCTCATAAGTAGGGGGTAAGAGGTGATCATTTTGCGCAGGGCAAGTTAAGATGGTCTCGTAAGCCTCTTCATTGCGCCCAAGGTTGTAGTACACGGCACTCAGATTGCAAATAATCTGTGTATAACGCGGAGAAAGCACGAGGCCCTCCTTGTATACTCTAATGGCGTTTTCATTGTCACCAATTTGCACGTAAGCGCTCCCCAAGTTGTTCAGGGTTCGGATGTGGTATGGGTTGAACTCAAGGCCTCTTTCGAAGGCTTCAATTGCTTCTTCTGGTTTCCCTTGCTCATATAGACCAACGCCAGCGTACCAGGGAATTGGAGTCGAGGCATTGTCAATATTGAAGTACTTATTCGTCGCTAATTCAGCCGCTTTGACTACACCGCGGTTGTTATTCTTAGCGTCTTGGCGATACACTTCTGCGGTGAGTGCTTCTCCTTCAATTCGCTTCCAAGATACCCAAGCAGTATAGGTACTTCCCCAAGTGACTATCGCCACCAAGATCATCATTACTGTCTTCGGAAGGCGCATCATTCGCTTCGTTGATTCAGATTCAACGACGCCGTAAGCCATGATTAGCATCAAGATTACTTGAAGCAGAATGCGTTCCTTCGGAAAGGAAAAAGAAGCAATGACCAAGTAACCCGTCAAGGCAAAGATCCATCCCAGCATTCGGCGATCACCAGTGGTGAAATAGCCCTTGATCATGAAGCCTAGCGTTAACAAGAAAAGGGCTAAAAAAGCCATATATCCGCCGAATCCAGTCTCTGACAAGACCCATAGGAAATCATTATGTGGGCGCTGGGCAAAACGCAACCCTTGTTGACCTTCTTCGCTCACATGTCCGTAGGTAGGCAAGAGAATCTTCCAAGAGGCTAAGCCTTTTCCTTGCCACGGTGATTCTTCGATCATGCGTGACGTATGGTACCACATGTGAATCCGCTTGTTCACAGATGACTGAGCCATTTCATTGATCTTGTCGGCGCGGAGCTCAGTAGAAGCACTTTCGAGTCCATTTCGGATGATGCCCGGATTGATGGCGACGGGAATCACCAAGACTGCCCAAATCAGAACCAAGCCCCATTTAAAGTGCTGCTGCAACACTTGAATATTCTTCCTTCGAATGAGCAAACACAAACCGACAACAGCAAGACCGATTAGCATCCCTAATTGCACGCTTCGGGTTTGGATGAGCATCGCCATCGCTATGGCCAACACTACATAGGTTACGAGTAAACGCTTCCGCGCTAGCGAAACGCTGCTTAATAGCCAGAAAGCAAAAGGTAGGCTCAAGAAGAGGTAAGAGGAAAAGAGGTTCCTGTTCGCCATGGAACCACTGATTCTTCCACGCCTGAACAGCGGTCTGTCAGGGTCAAGACGCCATTGGAGCAGGTCTTTGATTCCCCAGACCAACATGATGAATCCACCAAGAACAAGGCACCAGGCGACCCATTTTCGCGCTTCTTTCACCTCAGCGAGTATCATTACAGAGACGGCCCAGAAAAGGAAGATTAAGCCCACTCTCAGGAAGTCAAAAAGACCCTCGGCTGCGTTCACCGAATGAACAAGGGCAATTCCTGAAAAGAGCACCTACGCGGCCCAAGCGCTGGCTACCGGCCAATGCAATTGGAAGGTTTTCTTCTGCATCGCCAAGCTAAGCGCAGCGAGTAACAGCGCAATCGACAAGAACATCGTACGCGGAGCCAACACCGGGTCAATGATGCTGGTTGAAAACGTGACCGTTAATAGCAAAGGGATGGAAGCAAGCAGTATAGCTGGTAGTTTCTGCATGTATCGAAGATAAGGGAAGAAAGAGAATGAGAGGAAGTGTGAGAATTAGAGACCTGGGAGGATATTTGACCGTTAATCCTATATGAAGGCGTATTTCTTTTCTTCCTTTTTGGTTTTGTCCTCTCTTTTACCTGAATACTTATGTTCCCAGGAATTAAAACTGGATTCGGCGGTGGTACGGATTAATGCTCATTATTCCTCTCCAGATGCGGAGCCTCTGTGGATTTACAGAGCACGATTCCTGGGTGCGGAGGTAAGCGATAGTTCCTTAGCCCTGATCAATTAGGCTTTGTTGACCCCAATACCTAATGCAGATCAAATACTAGAAATGACTCGCTTTCGATCGGATATCTTCGGTTGGGTCGAGGGACATCTGGTACATTTCACTTGTACTGACGCTTATAATGCTCTTTGGATACAAGTAGCACGAACAGGGTGCATTTACGTCCTTAAAAAGGATGTTCCAGAAGAACTGATAAGGTGACACCCTATCTCACCACAAACCGCTCTGCCGAGGTCACACCATCAATAGTAGTCTCAAGAAGATAATTCCCCGTTGGAAGATCGAACCCAGCGAAAGAGACTTTGTGTTTGGCAGCAGGCATGGCTTCATCAAGGAGGATGGCAGCGACCTTTCCGTTCATGTCAATCACGTGAAGCTGGCAGTTTGCTGCTTTATCGAGTTCAAATTGAACGTATGAAGCTTCAGAGACCGGGTTCGGGTAAATCGTCAATTCGCGTGCAGCCTCTTCTTCTGAAATGCCCACAGGGTCACCGAAGTACAAGTAGGTGATGGTGTTATTGCCTGAGTTGGCAATAGCCAAAGTGTCAGTCTGCACAGCGTAACTGATGTCTGCAGGTTGTGAAAGTCCAGAGGTGGTTACGGTTTCTTGAACTGTAAAATCGCTTGCGAGCAGCGTGATACGTGTTGGAGACCAGCTTGAGATGTAGAAGTTTCCGTCTTCATCGTGATCAACACCATCAATTTGATTGAGTCCGGTATCAGTGATTTCAGAGGTGCTGTAGTCAGCGAGATCAACGGTACGGACACCGCCACCTGACCAACATACGTATACCAATCGGTTGTTCGCTTCATCATAAGTGATGCCGTTAGGAGTGCAGCTCGTATTGGTAACCACTTCATTGATGACGAAGTTGCTATCGTCTGTAACGTCAATCTCGTAGATAGAATTCGCACCGAAATCAGTCACCCAGATACGATTATTCGCAGGGTCTGAAGCCATTCCGTTGAGGAAGTCACTCCCTGAAATGGTCGTCGACCCCAGTTCTGCTTCAGTGCTTAGGTCGTGCACCTTGATTGATTGCGTAAAGCCACCAGAAATGGTGTAGAGCTTATTGCCAACAACCTCCATTCCATAGTCAGCGTCTTCGTCTCCGAAGAATGAGAGTTCATCAGAACCACTGGCCTGTTGAAGGATCGAACTTCCGTTGGAAATGATGTATCGATTTTGCGTTGGGTCGTATTCAACGGCTTCAGTTCCCGTGATATTCTGGGCGCTAGCGGCAGCAGAGATAAAAAGGAGTAAGAATGTACAAAGTTTCATGATTCGCATGGTGTTGGGCCGCAAGGTATCTTTTTAGTTCTGCCTGAACAGCGGAAGGAGGGTTAAAATGGGAGGAAGGATTGGAATCAAAAAGGACACCGAACGGTGCCCTTTGAATTAGCTTTTACTTTGCGCTAGTGCTTGAAGTAACTCTTGTGGTCGGAAAGGTTTCGTGACGAAGTTGTCCATTCCGGCGGCCATTACTTTTTCGCGTGATTGGGTGAGCGCGGAGGCGGTCAAAGCGATGATTGGGGTGTATGCGCCGCTTAATCGCTCTCGATTTCGGATCGTTTGGGTGGCGGTGAGACCGTCCATGATTGGCATTTGAAGGTCCATAAGGATCACGTCGAATTGTTGCTCCATGTGGAGATCCAGGGCCTCTTGACCGTTTCGCGCGATGGTGAACTCTACTTCCCACAACTTCAAGAAGCTACTGGCTACCATGATATTCATCTCGTTGTCTTCCGCAACCAGTACTTTGAGTCCTTGAAGAATATCTTTGGCGTTTCCGTTTGGTCCTGTTTCGAAGATTTTTCCATCTTGAATATCCATCCAAAGTTCGAAGTAGAAGGTAGTTCCTACCCCCGGAGTACTTTTGAGTTGGATTTGGCTACCCATGATTTCAAGGAGGCTCTTAACAATGGTTAATCCGAGACCGGTTCCACCAAATTCGCGGGTGGTAGAAGAATTCGCTTGCGTAAACGACTTGAAGATGTCTTGCTGTTGCTTAAGTGGGATTCCGATTCCGGTATCCTTCACTGAAACTCGAATGTGCGCTTTATCATCTTCTCTAGACAGGAATTCGAGATGACAGTCAACAGAACCTTTATTCGTAAACTTGATAGCGTTGCTCATGAGGTTAACCATGATTTGGCTCAATCTCGTCGAGTCACCAATCACGAGCTGAGGAATTCGTTCATCGATGTGGTAGTTCAGACCAATGTCTTTTTGACGGGCGCGTGTGTCCATTCCTGTATGGAGATTTCGCATGAACTGACGTAGTCCGAATACACGGCGTTCCAACTCCAATTTCCCAGATTCAATCTTGTTGAAGTCGAGAATGTCATTCAAGATTTCAAGAAGGTTGTTCGCTGAGAAACGCAACGACTCCATTTTGTGTCGTTGATCTTTGCTAAGTTCTTCTTCGAGCATCAAATGAGCGATACCGATTACTGCATTCATCGGCGTTCTAATCTCGTGTGACATGGTGCTTAGGAACTCACTTTTGGCGTGTGCTGAAGCCAATGCCTGTTCTTTTGCGTTTTCCAGTTCTGATGTGCGGTCAGCGACCATCATTTGCAGCAGCAATTCCTTTTCTCGTGCTCTTCGTTTGTCAAAGCGCACTAAGTAAGTAAACAGAGCCAAGGTCAATAGAATGCAGATTTCGATGCAGACAGCGGTTTTATACCAAACGGTTTCGCTAGTGATAGAGACAAAACATGACTCAGACCATAGGTAGTTTCCGTTTTTACGTGCTTGAATTTCGTATTCATGAGGCCCCTCGGTCAAGTTGTTCAAAAGGAAACCAAATCCAAGATCTGGAGTTTTCCACTCTTTAGACCCCGCTGTTTTCCAACGATAACTGACCTGATCAGCGGGGAACTCAGAGGTGGTAAAGTCAACCCGAATAAGATCATCGTTGTATACCCTTATTGTTGGTGTAATTGGAGCTGGAGCTCCATTGATAGACAGGCCTGTGAGCACCGGGGTGCTTGTTTTTTGCGGATCCGAGTCCTCTGTGAGGTGGGCTAACCCATTAGCGGTACCGATCCAAAGTTCATTTCCAAGTGCTTCCAGCACACGGTAACTCAACGTTTTTGTAGGAAGCCCTTGGCGCGAATCAAAGATGTTATATCCATTTGTATCGTAGCGTACCAAGCCAGCGCTCAATCCGAACCAAACGGCTTCATTTGTAGCAGAGATAGCCTTTATATCCTCGTTGGCCAAAAGACCAAGGTCTACTTTTGTAAAGGTTTTCCCATCGAAGGTGTAAACACCAAAATCAGTGGCTAAATATAGAAGCGAATCTGTAAAAGCTAGATCGTTCGCACCAAGGTTATTGTTGTAATCGAAGCTCATTCCATCCGCGAGGTTGACGAAGCGATTCAAATCTGGTTTAAATTGATATAAGAAACTGGCATCACCTTCCCCACAAGCGTAAATTTCACCGTGTTTGCTTTGTCTAATTGAGGTGATAGAGCTTACGATACCTTTTTCTGCGTTATACACAGAGAGTTCACCCGCTGGGCTTTCTCGAATGATTTCTTCACGATGGCGTTGAGAGTACCAGACATTTTTCTCTTTATCTAGGATCATGAAGAATACTCCCCCACCTTTTTTCGACCAATCATGGGTAAGGTTGGCATCTTGTCCATTGAGGTCATAGATATAACCTGAGGCGTCGGTAAAGCGAAGTGTTTCACCAATGGCTACTACTTGAAGAATGACGTCGTCATGGTAATAAATAACTTCACCTGAATTCAGGCCATTGAAGCGAATCAGTTTGTTTTCATGAGCGATGATATTGCCCCCAGGATGGAAAGCTATATCTTGTGTATATCCAGGGTTTAACTCGTTTACAACCGTATGGAACGTTTCTTTTTCACAGAAAATCATACCGTTATCAGAGCTAATCCAAAGATTTTCGCCATCCCGATAAATATGATTGATTGAACCAACGCCGCCATTGTTTACGGACACTGTTGCTAGGGTTCCTTGCCTATCAAGCCTATAGATTCCGTTTCGCCAAGTTGCGATTAAGATTTCGTTGGGATTACTTGTCTCAATCCAGCTGATATTTTTGACTGCTGGATTCAAATCCATTGTTTTATGTGCCGGGTCGAAGTAAACAAGACCATCATCTGTTCCTAGCAATATATACTGGCTGTCAAAGCGAGCAGCAGCATTTATCCGAGTCAGTTTGTAGTCGAGCTTGAGCGGAATGAAATCGTCGTTTCTTTCGTCATATCTAAAGATGTGACCTGCATGGGTGAACGCGTAAAGGTGACCGTTCATTTCAGCGAAACTTACGGCACGTTGGAAACAGTCTGGAGCATTCGTCTTGCCGAAATAATACCCCCGCCAAGACCCATTGGATATGCGACTGACTCCAAAGTCATCTCCGATCCAAATATCACCACTGCTGGATTCGTACATCCCTTTTGGGTAAGCAGAAGCACCATCATGGAATTGAGAGATTCCGCTCATCAATTTTGTGATAGACACCTCGGTTTGGGTGTAGTCTGCTTTGAAAACCCCAGCATCACATGAGATATAAATTTGGCCTGAAGAGGCTTGGTGAATCCATTTGAGATAGTTTGTTTCGAACTCCTCAGCGAAATTAACGAATGAGGTGCCGTTGAATCGTGTCAGACCACCATCAGTGGCTGCCCAAACAAATCCTAGGGAATCAACTACTATGCACTTAACTAACTCATTTTCGAGCCCGTCTTTATTATTCAAGACGTGTGCGGCGTACTGAGCGTTTGTTTGAAGGGAGGTGCTCAGCAATGTTAGAAGTATTAGGAGGGAATGCTTCATGCTCCGAAACTACACAAGACTGTCTACAGATGAAATAAGATAGCAGCGGAACTTTCTGTAGGACGTTCCCGACAAAGAAAAAGCAGACCCTGGGGCCTGCTTTTTCTCTTTAGGTTTAACGTTGCTTCCTCTCTATCGGAAGATGACAAATCGTTTCGTTGATTTACCGTCTGCCGCTACTAGATGAAGTAGGTAGGTTCCGGAATCAAGATCCGTTGTGTTCAGTTTGACAAGTTGTTGTCCTGCTGTACGTTCGAAGATTGTATTGCGAACTATTCGTCCTTGCATATCAGTAATCATCAATGTGAACTCTGCATCGGTAGTTAAGTCGAAGCTTACGTTCAAGGCCTGATCTGTTGGGTTAGGGTAGAGATTTAGGTTCGTGAATAGATCTGGAGTAACAGTCAGCGCTGGCTGAATATCAACAGGCAGATCAACAATCTCTTGACCATCAATTCTTCCACCGTTGAGACATCCTGTGATGTTCACATCGTCAATGTAAATCCAGTCTGAGTTTCCAGAAGCGTCACAACGGAAACGCAGGCGTGTGTTCGACGAGAATGGCCCGTTGATCACCACTTGATCTCCATAGAATCCATTGTTTGAGAAGCTTGTGCCTTGTGCATACGATGCTACTGTTGAGTAACTCGAACCGCCATTTGTAGAGATTTGGAGCCAGAAGTCTTCGTTCGTTTCCATGCTGCGAGCGTAGAATACGAAGTCAACTGTGAGTTCGTCGTAAGCGCTGAGGTTCAAGTTGTCTGTAGTCATGACAGAAGTGCTGGTGTTGTCGCGTAAGCGAACACAGTAATTTCCGCTGAACGCGTATGCAGCGTCTCTGCTGCTACGACGACAATCAGATCCGCCGTCGTTCCAGATACCCCAACCGCTTTCGAAGTTGTGGTTGTTTACTGTGACGTAGCTACATCCACCAGTATCACACGGTGCACATGAACCACCACAGTCAACACCCGTTTCGTCACCATTTTGGATTCCGTCATCACATGTTGGACAAGCATCACAAGAGCCACCGCAGTCTACGCCAGTTTCGTCACCGTTTTGTACTCCATCATCACATGTTGGGCAGTCAGGACAATTGCTTCCTCCACAATCGACACCTGTTTCATCTCCGTTCTGGATTCCATCATCACACGTTGGCGTTGGTCCACCACCAGAAGAATCAACACAGAAGTTCGTGGTTTCAGATCCTCCGAAAGACCCACCACTTGCTAGGGTGTTTCCTCCTTCGTCAGTTACTGAGTAAGATCCATTTCCGTAGCTACAGCAGATTCCATCTCCATAGCTGTCGTTGATTGTGAAATCATAACAACCATCAGGAAGACATTCTGTAATTGTAACTGTAGAACCATCTGGTTGGCTGGCGTATGTGCCGCCTGAAGCGACTACCGAACCTCCACTTGAGATAGTCCATGAAGTTTCTTCTGGGTAGTTGTCTAGGGTAATTGATACTGTTACTTCAGTTCCGTTACAAACACATTCAGGACAATTGCTACCACCACAATCTACGCCTGTTTCGTCTCCGTTTTGGATACCGTCATCACAAGTTGGAGGTGTTGCTTGTCCGCAGGCTTGAGAAGCGAGTAGGCTGGCACGGTAACCTCCGCTTTCGAATAGTGCGCGCATGCGGTTCTTCTGTCCTTCGGTGAAGAGGTTCATGCAGGCGTCGTCTGAGTAGTCCATGTAGTTCTGAACCATGTCAGTAGACGAACAAGAAACATGTCCGACCGCACATCCGTAGTTTGCTGCGTCAGAAGTTGGAGTATCAGAAACGAAGTCATCAACATTACAGTTTCCATCACCCCAGATGTGGCGGAGGTTCAACCAGTGTCCTACTTCGTGTGTAGCTGTACGGCCCAAATCAAAAGGAGCCGTAGCTGTTCCAATCGTACCGAAGTACTGGTAATCCATCACCACCCCGTCAGTAGCTGCGCTACCACCAGGGAACTGCGCGTATCCGAGGATACCGCCGCTGATATCACATACCCACATGTTCAGGTATTGATCAGCTGGCCAAGCATCCTTTCCACCGTTCGCGGTGAACTTCATTTGGTCGTTCGTACCAAAGGCAGTGACAGAAGTAGATGTGCGTGTGATACCATTGGTTGGGTTACCGTTGGGATCAGTTGACGCCATACAGAATTCAATCTCTGTATCTGAAGCTTGTGACCAGGTGTTGTCTGCATCATTGTTTGTACGACGGAAGTCATCGTTCAATACTGTGATTTGAGACATGATTTGGGCATCGGAAATGTTTTCTGTGCTGTTGTTATATATAACGTGTACAACAACGGGGATGGTTACTACGCCATTCACGGCGCGTGTGCCCGCCTCATCGAGCTCTTCAAGGTGGCGTTCTATCGCCTCCATTTTAGCTTCTCGTTTAGGGTCTTCTTGGATTTGGCTCTCGAGGTATTCCATCGAGCCGCAATTTCTCTGCGCGTGCAGAGCGCCCACTGCCAGAACGGCAAGCAGGAGCGCAAGCATTTTTGCTCTCATAATCTGTTTTTAGAAAGTTTTACTTAGGGTTTGTTCTCAACAACGGTCATGAAGCTAGGGTTTTTCAAACGGGAATACAAGAATTGACACGCTTGTGTCACAAACTTTACTGTATGCAAAACATAGTATTACAAGCATACAAGTAGCGTGTAACATGCACACTATGTTTTGTTTAGCTGGTGAATCAGGAGAGCTGTTGAAGGCGCAGACATTCCAAAGATGGGAATGGAAAACACGAGAATCGTTCCTTGATGGAATACAATAATTTAGTCTTCTGTGAATTAGGGGAGAAGATGGACCCGCCTGGCTCAGTAAAGCTGATCTTGTTTCAAGCGGATGTATTTATTCACCGCGAAGTAGGTTGAGATCCAGGCAATGAGAATCCCCAAGGCAACCACGATTCCGAAAAGCTGCGCAAAAGTCATGATCTCCAAAGAGTCAAGCAACTCGCTGTTCATTCGACGGAAGAGGGCCAGCAAAGAAACGATCATTCCAAAGGCCAATAGGCCGCTTAGAATGCCGAACCAAATACCTTTCAGCATAAAGGGTCTACGGATGAAGCCACGCGTAGCGCCTACAAGTTGCATACTCTTAATGATGAATCTTCGAGAGAAGATAGACAGGCGAATCGTATTATTAATCAATGCGATGGCGATCAAGAGTAACAAAGACGCCAAGATGATCAACGGCAGACTCAATTTGCGGATGTTCTCTTCAAGTCTTCCAAGGAGCACCTTCTGATATTCCACTTCGGTGACTCCGTCTATCGACGAAATACGGGATGAGATCCACTCGAGGCTATCTAGCGAAGCATAGGCAGGGTCTAACTGCATATCAATACTCGGGGGAACCGGGAGGTAACCAAGGAAGTCAACGAACTCTTCCCCGAGTTCGTCTTCCATTTCTTCGCTGGCTTGTTGAGCGGTGATGTATTTCGTTTCACGACTATAGGCTTCAGCCTCCAGTTCTTTCTTGATACGTGAAATGCTCGCTTCGTCAAGCTCCTTGTCGAGGAATACTTGCACCATCACTTGTTCCCGAAGTTGTTGCTGCCATTGTTTACCAAAGAGGAACAACAAACTCAGTAAGCCCAACATAGTCAAGGTCAACGTCATTCCCACGATAGTGGAAAGCGAAGTACTCCAATTGGAGCGAGTGGTCTTAAAAGGCGAGCGCGACATACTGCTGAATTCAGATTCAATATTCCTTAATCCAGCAATAAAACGCTAGTAGGTGCCCATGAAGTATTCAACGATAGAACATGAACAACCTGCTATTCCTGAATCACGGTCGACTTTGTGCTCACTCCGGCAGCGCCGAAATAGCCCAACGCACCATTCGAAAGGTTCGTTTCTACATTGGCTGGAGGCGCATCAAACAGGCCGCCATTCCATTCCGTTTCGTTCATGATACCGATGAAGATGTTATACGCGTCTTCTCCAATATTGAATTGCTCGATGTACACCGTATCACCTGCAGTTGCCTCGTCTTCAATGTCTAGGTAATCTACCTCTACATCTTCGACGTATACGCCGTCGTAGAACTGATCATCAATGAAGGTGAGCTCACGCAAAGTATCGCGTACTGACTCTCCATTCACATAAGTTCTCCACATGTAGTAGTCACCTGTTCCTGGAAGTTCTTGAGTCCAGATACGAACACTGTAATATTCGTCTCCTGGGAAGCCAAATTCTTCTTCAGGATCGAGCACACGGACATGAAGAGAATCAATAGGCGCCACAGGGCGCATGTAGCTGCTCGCTTCGTAAAGCTGATCGTTGTGATCGATTTGCAGCGTGTAGGTGGTTCCCGGTGTACCTGCCACTGTAGGAGTGCGGTAGATACCTGGAGATTCTTCTATTAGATCGATCGTCGTTTCGCCATCTGTGATGCTCAAAACGGCTCCTTCCACCGGAGGTGCAGCTTCATTAAAGAAGTAGCTCGTGGTCCATGTGAGGCGGATTTCATGTTGCTTTTCTTCATCGGTGAACCAACCGTCAACAACAATACGTTGTCCGTCTTGGTCATTGAGATCAAGATCGATGCGCTCAGTACAAGATGACAGAGCGAAAAGGGCAAAGAGGATATATATGGTGTGCTTATTCATGGCGATCAAAATTTGAAGTTGTAGGTAACTGCAGGCACTATTGGAAGCAGGTAAGTCTGCTCAGCGTAGGTTGTATTTGGATCGTTTTCGTCTTGCACGAAGTTGATCGAGTAAGCGTTGTGGCGGTTGTAAGCATTGTAGATGCTAAACACCCATTCGCCTTTCCATTTTCTTGTTTCGTTCTTTTTCGGTGTTAATGTAGCCGAGAAGTCGAGACGGTGATAAGCTGGCATGCGCTCTCCGTTTCGATCAGAATACACTGGAACAATCATCCCCATGTATTCGAATCGTCCGGTTGGCATGGTTACCGCGTTACCGGTGCTGTACACCCAGTTCATACCGAAGCTCCATTTCTTATTGAGTTCGTAGGCCACAACGACAGAGACATCGTGCGTACGATCGAAGTTACTTGCATACCATTCAGACTGAATCTCTGGGATCAATCGCTCACTACGTGCCAATGTGTAGCTCGCCAATCCAGTAATCTTTCCGGTTTGCTTACGTACCAAGAACTCAACTCCATAAGCTCTGGATTCTCCTACCCGAAGCTCTCCTTCCAGATAGCGGTTCAGCAACAACTGTGCGTGATTCGCGAAGTCGATTGTATTTTGCATTTGCTTGTAGTAAGCTTCCACTGAGGCCTCTAGCTTGTTGTCAAGGAAGTTGCGGAAGTAACCGATCGCGTATTGATCTGCAATCTGCGGCTTGACATTCGGACTAGCCGAGAACCAAACATCCAGGGGAGATGACGAGGTTGAATTAGTAGCCATCTGAATGAACTGCTGTGTGCGGTTGTAGCTCGCTTTGATCGAACTGCGCTCGTTTAAGCGATAGTTCACCCCTACCCGTGGTTCGAAACCGCCGTAGGTTTGGTACACTTCTCCTTTACCATACACCGCAGAGTCAACTACGTTGTATTCGTTATCGAACTCGAAGATGGTTCCTTCTCCAACGTTCTGGAAGAGTGCGTAGCGAAGTCCGTAACTCACCGTGAATTTCTCTCCAAATCGCTGCTCGTTGCTGATGTATAGTGCGTAGTCTCGAGAACGTGTGATTGGCATTCTCAGTTCACCTAGGAATGAATCTTCTCCAGTTCCGCGTGCAAACCCAGGGTCTAACTCTCGCCACGTTACAGATCCTCCAAACTGCAGTGTATTCTGGGGATTGATGAAGTAGTTGTAATCAACCTTCCCTGTCAAGTCTGTGATGTTCGACTCCCACAAGAAGCCAAATTCATCACTCACCTGTTCGAGCTTGTAGTCGTAATCTGAGTATGTCAGCGTCACATTACTGAAAAGCTTGCTGTTGTAAATGTGGTTCCAACGGGCTGTTCCTGTTGAGTTACCCCATCCGAAGCTAAACTGATCTCCAAAACCAAAGACGTCACGACCGTTGTATCCACTCAAGTAGAGTCGGTTGTTTTCGTTGACCTTGTAGTTTGCTTTTAAGTTGATGTCATAGAAGTAAAGCTTCGTCTGACGCGTTGTAGGGTCACTGCTCGCTAGCAAGAAGATGTCTGCATATGAACGTCTTCCAGCCAGCAGAATGGAGCCTCGATCTTTCACGATCGGTCCTTCCAATGTGAGTCGTGAAGACACACTTCCGATTCCACCTTCGGTATGCCATGTTTTATTGTTTCCATCCTTCATTCGGATATCAAGGACGGACGCCAAACGACCTCCATAACGTGAAGGAATACCTCCTTTATAGAGCTGCATCTCTTTGATGGCATTGCTGTTGAATACCGAGAAGAACCCGAGAAGGTGTGAGGCGTTGTAAACTGGTGATTCATCAAGAAGGATGAGGTTCTGATCCACCGATCCACCACGAACGTGGAAACCAGATGAACCTTCACCGGCAGCTTGCACCCCTGGTAGCAATTGAATGGCCTTGATAACATCAACTTCTCCCATGAAAGCGGGGATCTTCTTGACCATCTCCATTTGCATGTTGACGGTTGACATGTTGACTGAGCCTATGTTTTCTTCCGCAGTGCTTTCTCCTTCGATCACGGCTTCGTTCACTAAGATTCCCTGAGGCGACAATCGAAAATCTTGTCGAGTATCGCTGTCAAGCGTGACCACTTGTTCCGTTGGTTCATATCCGATGAAGGAAACCTTCAAGGTGTAAGTTCCTGGGTCGAGTGTAATGGAGTAGAATCCGTAAATGTTGGTGGCTGTTCCGAGCGAGAGCTCTTTGACAAATACAGTAGCCCCGATCAATGTTTCCCCATTCGATTCATCGGAGATCTCACCACTGATCGTGATCTTGTCCTGCGCAGAGAGAACACTCGGTATAAAACAGAATGCCAGTAGCAGAACCTTCAGGTAAGAAGACATAGGTGCAGTTTGATGTGGTTTTGTTCAAAGGACAACAACTTCTCAAGAGGTTGCATCTGTCCGCAAAGCAGTCGAACAAGGGCATCAAAATGTTACAGCTTTCGCAAAAGATTTTTTTGAGCCATGTTCTGGTTGCAAATCTGAAACGAAAACGCACAATAATAAGGGGCATTATGCCCTACGGAGATAAATGATGGATGAACGGTGCGTTACTCGTGGATTCTTGACCACTCTTCTTCTGATGGCTCGCGTACTTCAAGGACTTCTCCGTCGAAGTAAAGATCTACTCCAGCAAGCGGGTGATTCAAGTCGACAACAACCGTATTCTCATTGTTCTCAGCGATCACCGCCAAAATCTCATTTCCATCTTCATCTTGCAATGGAACAACTTCCCCTTCTGCGATCAATTCTTCGTCTAATTCGCCATCAACCACGAACATCGACTTCTCCATTTCAACAAAGGCGTCTTCTTGCTCTGGTCCGTATGCATCCTCAGCTTTGATCAATACAGAGAAGGCCTTACCAGCTTCCATGCCTTTCAGCGTCTCCTCGAACTTGTCGAGCATTGATTCGTGACCATAGATGAATTCAAACGGCTCCTCAGCCGTCGTTTCTTCAATCAATTCACCATCAGGACCATCAGTGTACAAGCTGTAGTCCATTGAAACGAGTTTTCCTTTTTCAATCTTCATGACGAAAGGGGTTAGATGAGATTTGGGTGTAAAGGAAATTCCTTTTTCGACGATAACCTAGAAGGGGAATCGATAATCGATAAACTATAATCTATAACTCTTTGGTAGCGGCATTATTGAGGTCACTATTACCCAATGTTTTTCATCGTTTCGTCAATTCTCTTTTTCGCTTCTTTTTGTGAAATTCCATCGTAGTAATCTCTTACAAATGGATGGTCAAAATTCTGATGAGGAAAAATTTCAGGTCGACTATTCCCTTTCTTGGTCATGACATCACAGGGAATTGACATGGTGTCTCCATATTCTGGAATGTTGTTGCATAACCAGCCAAAATACCCAGTTTCGTGATCCTCGTTATCGAAATTTGATTTGTAGTCTAAGTAACTGTTTTCGATTAACGATACCCAAAGTCCGTAGTCTAGGTTTTGGCAATTGTCGTTCACTTTTTGTGTGAGTGTGACCCTTATAAACCGGTCTACTTGGCCATCGTGACGAATTTCACAGAAGTCAGAGTTCAGTGTTCCGAGTTCAGACTTGTCTTGTTCGGTAAGGCAGTCATAGTTCGCTGGCGACTTGAAGGCTAAAGATGGCCAGTCTGAATGAGCTATTCCGCACTCGGTGCAATGAAAGTGGTTTTCATTTTCAGCTTTGCTGAACAATATCGTCTCGTTTCTTTCGAAAGGCGGTTGAGCTATGATTCCTTCCCAATTTTCTTCTATTTCAGGGAGTTCGCTCATTAATGCGTTTACAAAAAATCTCCATCCACTAAAGCTCTCCGTGAGAATTGCGAATTTACTTTGCGCTTCGATTTTCAGACAAATTTCATCGAAGGTCAATCTATCAATCTTGAATCCCGTTAGACAAGTGATTTCACTCCAATCGAAATGGGTGACAAGTCCATTATGATTGATGACAAACCCGTTATCGGTTAATTCAACCGTTTCAATTTGAGTTTTCTTTTTCCATTTATTCCAGAACATTTTGTTGTTATTCAAATATTAAGCAACTGAATTTGAAGCTCTGGTTATGGGTTATGCTAACAGAACACAAATTCTGTTAGGCGTCGACTGTGTTTAGAACAGATAACCAGTAATCCATAGCTGACACGTCGTCTTCAGTTATAGATTATAGTTTATCAGTTATAGTTTAAGCTTGCTTAAGAAACAGCGACAGCGTAGTATTCCGCTACGCGATCCCAATTGATAACTTCCATAAACGCATTGATGTAGTCTCCGCGCATGTTCTGGTAGTTCAGGTAGTAGGCGTGTTCCCAAACATCGATGCCTAGGATTGGCATTCCTGTTTGTTCTACCACCTTATTCATGAGCGGGTTGTCTTGATTCGCTGTTGACATGATGAACAGCTTCTTGTTTTCACCAACACATAGCCATGCCCATCCACTTCCGAAGCGAGACTTGGCAGCGCTGAAGAAAGACTCTTTGAAAGCGTCGTACGAACCTAGATCCCGATCGATGGCTGCAGCAAGATCTCCTGAAGGGGCGTTGGCGCCTCCTGGCTCCATGACTTTCCAGAACATGCTGTGGTTGAAGTGACCTCCACCATTGTTGCGAACGCCGCTCTGATCAGGCGATACATTTTCAAGAATGCCTGCAATATCCAAGCCTTCGAAACCAGGGGTTTCGGCTAGTGCAGCGTTCAGCTTACGAACGTAGCCAGCGTGGTGTTTGCCATGGTGAATCTCCATGGTCATGGCGTCAATTGAAGGAGCCAATGCATCAAAGGCATACCCTAATTCCGGAAGGGTGAATTCTTTCATTGGAGGGGGTGGTGGTGGTACATCTCCTTCAGATGCGTTTCCACCCTCTGTATTAGGTTCTCCAGGGCCACAAGCAAAGAATGGAGCGACAACAACGCCGGCTCCCATGATGCCAGTCAAACGCAGAAATTCACGCTTTCTCATCGGTTCTAGGGTTTTGGTATGTAGGTAACACGAATGTAGGGAATTGGTTCGATTTAGGCCGGCGTCAGCATCCGGCGTCCGGCGTCCGGCGTCCGTTTGGTTTCGGTCTTTTTGAACATGCATGTCATGTGCGGTTAATCCGCGTACGCCGTATTCCGGTTAACCCTCAGACGCCTGACGCCGGAAGAAAACAACAACAACCCCCAATTTACCGTTGAATAAACACCGCCTTGTTCAGAGCTTCTTCCTGCCGGGTATACGTCCAAGGTGTTTTGGCCTACTTTATGCAGTTCTATTGACGCATGCGGAAGCTCATTAAAATAGCCCTCAGAATATTCGCGGTGTTCGTCGTGGCGATCGTCGCTTTGCTTACGTGGGCCTACGTGAACGAAGATGAGTTGGAGCAAGAAGCCGTGCAGGCCCTGGAGGCAGGGTTGCTCACAGACATGAGCGTTCAAGAGATTGACCTCTCCGTCATTCGACGTTTTCCGAATATTTCACTCGCATGTTCCGATGTTTTCTTGACCGATACTTTCGGTGAGGGAGATACGCTGCTCTGGGCTGACGAAGTCAGCTTTGAACTCGGACTTTTTTCCGCATTAAGCGGGAATTATAGCTTTAAGCAAGTCAGAATCTCAGACGGCGGGATGCATCTCATCCGAGATGAAAAAGGGAGAGATAATTACCATTTCTGGAGGGCTTCAGAATCGACTGATAGCACCAACGCCACCCTTGATATTAGTAAGGTGAAGCTACACAACATCCATTTCAGAATGGTGGATGATTACTCCAAAGTGTACGTTGAAACGCTGCGTTTAGCGGCAACCGTAGATGGCGCAATCCAAGGCGATACAGTTAGGTTAGTTGGAGACCTTCAAACCCCACACGCATACGTGGATGTTGAAGGTAAGAACTGGGTGCCGGGCATTGATGTAAGCGGACAACTCGAGACTGTCCTCGCGATTGAAGCCCAAGATTATCAGTTTACCAACGTTGATCTTCAAGTGGCCGACTTTGACATAGAAGGGGATGCTAGATTTCATAGCAATGAATTAGGTGTTTTGTGTGATATGGAAGCAGATTTGGAACGCGTTGACCTGAGTCGCCTACGCGCACTTTTGCCTCCTGCTGAAGCTCGGGTGCTGAATGAGTATCAAGCCCAAGGGATGGCTCGCGGACATCTTTCTTTGGCAGGCCTGGCCGGCCAAAATCAAATTCCTGCATGGTCTTTCAACGGGGAGTTAAAGAACGGCTTGCTTACTGAACAAGAGCAGAACATCGAACTTGACGACATCCGTTCGCAATTCGAAGTTTCTGGGGGAGGAGAGAATGCTGGTATCTTAGAAATTGCAGCCTTCAAAGCATCGCTTGAAGGAGGGAAAATTAGCTTGAACGGGCAGCTCAATGACTTCGAAACTCCAGTGGTGTTGGCAGACATTGATGCTTCGTTTGATTTAGGAGACCTCCAACGCTTCTTGCAATTAGATTCTATTGGTGCTATTACCGGCGAATTGGAGCTGGAGGCGCGTTTCTCAGGAAGCATTCCAATGCGTTCCGCCAATGGCGGGAATGAAATAGACCCCGCAGCCTTGAGAAGTGCAAAGTTGAATGGAAAACTTGAACTTGACGACGTCGGTATCGCACTCCACGAATTGCCTCGTCCGCTTGAGCGAATTAACGGTGAGTTCGAACTGGAAGGTGAGATTGGACGGATCAAAGAAGCCCGAGTCTCCATCGGTGATACCGATTTAGAACTGACCGGAGAAATGCGAAATCTCTTGCCATGGTTGGTAGTCAAAGGAGAGGTGTTAGACATTCAAGCACGTTGCGAAAGTGATGCCTTTGATTTGGCTTCTTTCCTGACAGACGATGCCACGAGCGAAGAAGCGGCCAGTGAATACGAAGTGTTCCTAACGGAAGATCTGCACGTCACTGTAGATGTTGAGTTTGATCATTTTACCTTCCGTGAGTTCATTGCCCATGACGTGAAGGGCGAAGCAAGTTTGAGTTCGAAAGGAATCTTCTTTGATCCCTTGCACTTGAATACGGCCGATGGCGAACTTGATCTTCAAGTGAGTTTAACGCCGAATCAATCGGGTTACTCTATTGTCGCTAACGCGGGAATGAAACAAATGGACGTCAAAGAGCTGTTCCTTGAGTTTGAGCAGTTCGGTCAAGACTTCATCACTTCCAATAATGTTCGAGGTGATTGTACCGCGACTGCGACATTCCGAGCGTATGCGAGTAAGTCATTAGAAATAGACGCTCAAAGCATTGAAAGCAACATTGACCTCAAGGTAGAGAACGGAGAGTTGATCGGCTTGAAAAGCATGAAGGCCATCAGTGATTTCATGAGGGAGAATAAACTGATCAATCCATTTGTACGCGCAGATGAGTTGGAAGGGAAAATGGAGCACATCCGGTTCGCGACCTTGGAGAATCAAATTCGAATCGACAACGGGAAAATCTACTTCCCTACGATGGATATCAAGTCGAGCGCCATGGATATCACCATTAGCGGAACCCACTGGTTTGACCAGAAGATCGATTATAGCTTGTCGCTTTATCTACGCGACATTCTAATTCAGAAGAATCAGACAGAGTTTGGAGTGGTTGAAGATGACGGACTGGGAAACCGTTTCTTCTTATCGATGACAGGAACTACGGACGACCCGAGTTTCGGATATGATCGACTGGCGCGGAAAGAACAGCGCAAAGAAGAACGGAGACAAGAACGCGAAGACTTCAAAGATGTGTTACGTGAAGAATTGGGCATCTTCAAAGGTTCAGCTGACACCACTAAAAAGGCAGAGAAGAAGCCGGAGCCTAACGGTAGCACCATCACTGTGCATTGGGGAGATGAAGGGGAAGAGAAGTCAAGTTCTTTGAAGGAATCAACCTCAAGTGGTTCTTCAGACGATGGAAAGAAGAAAAAGAAGAGGTGGCGTTTGTTGAACGACGATGACGAAGAGGAGACAGAAGACGCCCCTGAAATTGACGACGACGACGATTACTAATGGATCATTCGTTACCTACCGCCTTCGTTTCACGCCTTGAACGACAGTTTCCTGACCATGCAGCTCAGATCATTGAAGCCATGCATGGCGTTCCGCGAACAGCGATAAATTACAACACCCAAAAGCCAACAAATCAACGGATTGGGGAGCCATTGGCTTGGAACCCTCATGGGAGGTTTGTGGATGCTGAGAAGCAGTTTGCCTTGGACCCACTGTGGCATGCAGGCGCGTATTATGTGATGGAGCCTGGTTCACAGAGCTTGGCGAGTATGCTTTCGTTGTTGTCATTGGAAGAAGGAGCATGGCGAGTGCTCGATTTATGCGCCGCACCAGGAGGGAAGACGACCGTGATTTTGAATCACTTGAATGACCAAAGCTTGTTGGTGTCGAATGAAATTCACCGTCAGCGCTCTCAGATTCTACTCGAGAACAGCATTAAATGGGGTCGGTCAAATCACCTGGTCTCGAACGCTAGTCCGGATGACTTCACGAAATCAGGAGCTTCCTTCGATTTGATCGTCATTGATGCGCCTTGCGGGGGCGAAGGAATGTTCCGGAAAGACCACAACGCTCGCACTGAATGGTCAGAGGAAAATGTGGCCATGTGCGCTGCTAGACAAGAAGATATTCTCGATGCCGCGAAGCAGTTATTGGCTCCTGACGGTGTGATTATTTATAGCACGTGTACACTGGCTAGCGCCGAAAATGATAACCAGTTGAAGCGCTTGTTAGACTCAGGAGAGTTCGAGCTCTTGGAAGGTTGGGATCAACTTTCATTTGCTGAAGCCGGAGCCCTTCAAACAGAATGTGGATGGCAATTCGCACCGGGATTGACCGAGAGCGAAGGTCTTTTCATCTCGGCCATCCAACTCAAAAAAGGAGGGAAGCAGGAACGTCCGGCGAAGGAACGGTATCAACGCTGGAAAGGTGAGAATACCTGGTTCGATCACTTGGATGCATCGCACGTTTTTGATGTCAAAGGCAACCCGCGATTCATTGAAGAAGACGTGCTATTGACCTTGGAACAACTTCAAGGGGCAAAGATTCCGGTGTTGAAGGCAGGCATTGGTCTGGCCCGCGCAAAAGGAAAGCATCTCGTTCCTGATCATGAACTGGCGATGTGGTCTCAGCAGCAGAAAGAGTCCATTGAACTCGATGTAGCCGCTGCCTTAGATTATCTCCGTGCGCAAAGCGGGAGGGCGGCCTATCCTAAGGGCTGGCAGCTCGTAAGTTTTGAAGATGTACACCTCGGTTGGATGAAAAGCGTAGGCGACCGATGGAACAATCACTACCCTGAGAAATGGAAACTTCGCCTGCGATAGATGCATCTACAAAGTAATCACCAACACAGGCAAAACGCTTGTCAGACAATCGTTTAGACCGCTTACATTCGTTGCGAACAGTGCGCACCCAACGCGGTGTGTTGGTTCTGGTAACTGTTAGAGGTAATAGAAAAGCGGCGGGTCTACTCGCTGCTTTTTTATTTTTCGGATTGGAGATCTAATCTTCGAGTACTTCAGACGCTCGTTCAACGTAGAAGCCATTTTTCGCGATGATTTCTTGGAGGAGTGTTTCGGCCTGTTCGACCTCACCCATTTCTTTCCAGGCAAGCGCAAGGTAGAACTCACTCTCTTCACGGAACGTGTTGATCGCGAGATCACGTGAATCATTTAAGCGTTCTGCAGCCAAAGCGTAGTCCCCTTGATAGAAAGCGGTGAGACCGCCATAGAACAGTCCGTTTGCGTCATATGGGAAGTGCAAAAGAATCTCTTTGAACCCTCGTTCAGCTTTTGAATAACGCTCTTCGGCAAACCGCTCCATGGTTTGTTCTAAATACTCGACGTAAGCCACCTGAGTGTATTGTTGACCAATGAGCGGTTCCTCTGAAGAGTCGCTGACAGCAGCATTCGTTCCAGTCAATAGCTCGCGTTTTTCCCAGCTTTCTTCTCGTTGACCTCGGTAATCCACCACTTTGTAATTCAACAGGTGGTAAATCGCGGCCCCAGGAACCATCACATCACGTTCTTCTTCTTCAGGTGCGTCAACAGGAGACACCTCTTCCGGCTCTTGGGGTGCCACCGGAGCAGGAGCTTCTACACGCTCTACAAAGCGCTCAACAGGAACCTCTTCTACAGCTTGAGTAGCATCTGCAACTTCAGCCATGGTCTCACGAATGGTAAAGGTCATACTACTATCGGTCTGTGATTGATCCACCACCTCAATATGACTCTCTTCCAATTCTACTTCTCCTTCTAATTCTTCCTCTAATTCTAAGTCTCCTTCTAACTCTTCCTCTATCACCGTTTCCACGAGGGCATCTTCCTTTTCTTCTGGAATAGCTAGCCACACGCCAGCAACGACCACCAAAACAGCAGCCACACCCAACAACCAAGGAGTCATTCCGCGAGTTGGCTGTGTTGCCGAGTGGATTTGCTGCTTCAAAGCGGTACTAGCCTCTGGATTGACGCCGGCGGCTTCAAATCCCTCCATAGCCTCCGCTAGGAATGGATCTTCCATGGCCTGCATTTCTAGCGCATGCGCTTCCTCTGCACTTAGAGAGCCATTGAAATAGGCCTCCAGCAACTGTGGATCGTATGTGTTATTCGGCTTCGCCATCATTCATCATTTTTAACGACAGGTTTCGCTTGCCGTTCTGTATATGACTCTTGACCTTCTTGAGTTCCATGTTCAGCTCATCTGAGATTTGCTGGTAACTCTTCCGTTCAAGATAAAAGGCGGTGATGCATTTTTGCTGATCGTCACTCAGCTCATTGATCACCCGCTCTAATTGGTTCAGTTTCGCTTCTTTCAACAGCAACTCGTGCATGTTACTCTCTGCCACGAATTGTGATTCATTCACCTCAGTCACTTCAGGGTGTTGCTTTCGAAGCTGCATAAGGCAGTGGTTTCTGGTCACCGACCATAGCCACGATTTAAAGTTGGAGATCTCCGCCTTCTTCAGTTTTTCCATCAACTGCTCGAAGACCTGCATGGTCGCGTCTTCCGCGTCTTGTTGGTTCTTCAGGTATTTGAGACAGACCCCAAGAACGAGGTCTACGTAGCGCTCGTAAAGGGTGCCCACCAGCGCGTTGTCACCGCTGCGCTGATATTCGCGCACCAATGCCAAATCGTCGAGTTGCTTTTTCTTCCATCTCAATCCCATGTCATACAAGAGCCTCACCAGAAGAATTTCCGGTGAGGCTGAAGGTAAGGTCTATTCTTGACTGTACAACCATTCGTTGTAGAGGTCGAAGTAATTTTTTGATTCGATCACCACGACACCACCTGTGGTATCTCCGTATTTCGCCGGAACCCCTCCTGTGTACACAGACACGGATCCAATTCCTGAGGCTGGGATACCACCGAAGTTTCCAGTGACTTTCATTCCATCAACAAAGGTGATCACCGTTCCAGCACGCGCTCCACGAAAGTGAAGTTCTTGTGTTGTTGGGTCAACGTACACCGCAGGCGTCATCGTTGAGATGATTCCTTTGATATCACGCTTCACCGGGCTGTGCTCCAGTTCTTCTGAACGGATGGTTGCAATAGTGACACCGTCCCTTTCTATTAGGTCGTTTTGGAAAGCTTCAATAACTGCTTTGTCAATCATTACAGGGTTCTCGCCCATGGCTATCTTGTCCAGGAATGTGATTTTATCTGGATCGACCTTAACTCCTGTAAGTACGTAGTTTGCCATTCCCACAAAAGAAACTTTAATTGTGTAAACACCTGAGTTCAGCGGTTTAAGCTTGAACTTACCGTCCAAATCTGTCGCAACACCGAACTGATTATCTCCAGCTTCCGCAACGACATAGGCATTAGGTAACGGTGTACCCAATTCATCTTTCACTGTTCCGTGGATTTCTCCCCACTGCTGTGCGCTGAGTGCTCCTGAAATCAAAAGCCCTAGCAGGATCAATAGATTTTTCATGTCAAATTAAATTATGCGTTGGATGCAGCTGCGGTTCCTCGGCGGGTTATTTGACTACTTGATGCAGGGGAGTTAACAATTCCATAACGTGGGAGGGGGATTTTCTTGGGTAGGCGTGTAACAACATGAAAAACAGTGGTATAGGGTGTGGGTCTGAATGTGGAATGTGGAATGTGGAATGAGGAATGCGGGTTACGGATCGCGGTGGGTGAGGCGCAAAATTGCGCCGCTAAAGGACCGGGTTCCCCTAAGAGGTAAATGTAGGGACGCATGAAATGCGTCCTCGACCGGGTTCTTCCTTAGCGGAGAGGTGCCCTTGAAACCATACGTTGGAGTTGGATGGATTTCATCCAGCCCTACAATGACGTCTGTTAGACGAGATGTTCAAGGCGTTTTCAAACGCCTCAATACATGCGGAAAGCAAAGTGTTCCTATTTCCGCGCTAGCGTATATAATGCCTCTACACACATCTTCATTGAATATACCCCCTAGGTCTACCTCAACTCCAGTTATAGTTTATAGTCTATTGTTTATCGATTGCCCTAGTCCCTCGACCCTAGTCCCTCGACCCTCGTCTTTAGTCCCCGAGATAGGATTACAGCAATTGCATTAACTTATTATCACCAAAACTCACTCATATACAACCATTTGGTCTTCGTCTATGTCTTATACGAACACTGCACGGGTATGAAACGATTTGCTCTACTACTTATCCTGGCTTCGATCTCGGTGTCACTGTTTGCACACAACGGGAGAAAAGCTTTCAATTTCCGTGAAAACCTTGGCCAATGGCACGATAACGTGAAGTATCGTGTGGCGATGGGCAACGCTACGCTCTTCCTTGAAGAGAATGCGATGACGTGGAATATCGTTCACCCTGAAGATTACGACTTGATACATGAAAGCTCCGAATGGTCGCGCCAAGAACTGTTGGCCTGGCAACTGCGCGGACATGCCTACAAGGTGATTTTCGAGAATGGGAATACACAGAACATTGTAGGGCAAGAGCAAGAAAGCACTTACTACAACTACTTCCTGGGCAATGACCAATCGAAGTGGGCAAGTAATGTGCATGGTTTCAATGCGGTGCGCTACTCTCAAATCTGGGATGGTGTCGGCATGCGTATTTACAATTCTGCAGATCAGTTGAAGTATGATTTTATCGTTAACGCTAACGCGGAAACGGATCAGGTTGTCTTGCGCTATGAAGGCCTAGAAGGAATGTCGATAGTAGACGGCGTTCTTTACCTCGAAACAAGCGTAGGTCAGATTACGGAGTTGGCACCTTACGCCTACCAAATGAATGGAAACTCTATGGAAGAAGTTGTCTGTGAATACGTGCTTTCAGGTGACAAGATTAGTTTTTCATTCCCTGAGGGATACGACACTTCACGGCAGTTGATCATTGACCCGATTGTCATTGCCTCAACGCTTTCTGGAACGACAGGAGATAGCAACTACGGGCACAGTGCTGCCTATGATATTGCAGGGAACATTTACACTGGAGCTCGCGCTTTCGGTGCTGGTTACCCTACAACTACAGGGGCATATCAAGAAAATTTCGCTGGAGCAGGATTCGCGGTAGATATGGCGATGTCGAAGCTCAACCCAGAAGGAACAGACCTCCTATGGGCGAGCTACCTTGGAGGTACGGATACAGATTACCCACACTCGTTGATCGCTAATGATTTTGAGGAGCTGTACGTGTATGGTTCTACTTCGTCAAGTGATTTCCCAGTTTCAGACGACGCTTATCAACCAGATTACGGCGGAGGCACAGATATCGTAGTCTCTCACTTCTCTGCTGATGGTTCCGAACTGATCGGATCAACCTACATGGGTGGGTCAGACCAAGATGGTGTGAACGCCGCAAGTGTAAACTACGGTGATACCTACCGCGGTGAGATTGTACTTAACGGTGACCAAATCCCATACGTCGCATCGTTCTCTACGTCAACGGATTTCCCAACAACAGGTGGTGTCTACCAGCCGGCCAATGCCGGGGAACAAGACGCGGTCATCTTTACGATGAACGAAGAACTGAGCTCACTTACTTGGTCGACATACTTAGGAGGTACGGCGGCGGATACAGGCTACGGTTTGCGTGTAACAGTTGATGGGAATGTCTTTGTTGCTGGTCAAGCTGGATCGGATGATTTCCCAACGACAGCAGGTGCCTACGAAACAACCTTCCAAGGTGGAGGTGGCGGAGGATGGGGTCCTGAAAAGGACGGATTCCTAGCACGTCTTTCTGCCAACGGAGCCGATCTTCAAGCATGTACTTTCTACGGAACAACAGAAGAAGATCAAGCATTCTTCGTAGACCTTGATAACGATGAAGACCCCTTCATTTACGGACAGTCACAAGGAGATATTCCTGTAACCGGCAATGTTTACTCGGAGGAAGATGGCTCACTCTTCATCGCTAAATTTAACTTCGCCCTCACCGAGTTGCTCGCGGCTTCCCGTGTGGCTTTATCAACTTGGGGTGGTTATGCCGGGGTACCGGTAGCCTTCTTGGTTGATCGATGCGATAATATTTATATCTCAGCTTACAGCGCGGGAACTGGCCTTTCATTGACTGATGACGCTGTGTACGATACGGGTGGTTTCTACCTCGCAGCTTATGGTGAGAATATCTCTACCCTAGAGTTTGCTTCATACTACGGAGCCAATCACGTAGATGGAGGAACTTCTCGATTCGATAAGAATGGAATCATCTACCAAGGGGTGTGTTCTGGAGGAGACTTCCCAACAAACGCTGACGCTTATGCGACCGGCCAGTCTATTGGTTGGGATATCGGTGTATTTAAAATGGACTTTCAGGTTTCTGGGGTCAATGCTGCCCTCACAGCAAGCGCTGATGCCTTGAATGGTTGTGCGCCGCACACGATCGAATTCAACAACTACTCAGTAGGTAACATCTTCACATGGGATTTCGGTGACGGATCTCCGTTGAACAACGAATTTGAGCCAGAGCACACGTACACAGAACCTGGGGTTTACGAAGTGAGTCTGATTTCTCTTGACTCATTGTCATGTAACCTAGCAGATACGGCGTACTTGGAAATCATGATCTCAGAGCCCACTGATTTCTTAGCGGCCTTCGAAGTACAGCTAGACTGTGAAGACCTGGGTATTGTTACGGATAATCAAACAGGAATTGAGTGGCTAGAATATCAATGGGACATGGGTGACGGAACCATCCTCGAAGGCTTTAATGTGGAGCACTTCTACGTTGAGGAAGGTGACTATACCATCACATTGAACGCAGTAGATAATGGTTGTGATGCAGATGATGAAGCGTCGCAAGATGTGCAGATTGTTGGCAGTGTTTTAGCCAGTACCGACGCGAGTTCCTATGAAGGGTGTGGTGAGCTCACCATTGACTTTGCGAACACCAGCAACGGATTGACCTATGAATGGGACTTTGGTGATGGTTCTCCAACGACCACAGATGAAAACCCAAGTCACACCTTCCAGCCAGGCGAATACACAGTGACGCTGACTGCTTTCCACCCAGAGAGCTGTAACCTCGAAGATGACACCACTTTAACGGTTGTGGTGGGTCCAGATCAGATGATTGACGCGGCGTTCCAGCTGCTGCAAACTGATTGTGAATCATTCCTGGTAGAGGGAACAAACCAAAGTATTGGAGAATCCCTCGTATTTGAATGGGATATGGGTGATGGAACTATTTATGATATTCCAGACATCTCGCACAACTACGCGGCGATGGGTGAGTACCAAGTTTCATTAACGATCACAGATACATTGTGTGACGCTTCAGATACAGAAGTACTGAACATTACAGTGCTTGATGAGGTCACGGCCATCATCGGAAACGATGACCTTGAAGGATGTCATCCGTTCGTCGCCTTGTTTGAAAATAACAGTGCAGGAACGAACTTCTACTGGGACTTTGGTGACGGCTCACCTGTGGTTGATACTCAATTGGCAGAGCATGAATACGCAGAGCCAGGTGTATATACCGTGACGCTCACTGTAGAAGGCGTTGGAAACTGTGGAGGTACAGATGTTACCGAAGCCATTGTAACGGTGGTGGAAACGCCGGAGATCGAAGCCCTGTTCGAGATGGAACAAACGGGTGCGTGTGAAGCTATGACGGTTGACTTCGACAACCTAAGTACAGGCGATGGCCTAGAATATGATTGGTCAGTTGACGGCACAACCTATTCGGTAGCTGAAATGGAACACATATTCAGTGGACCTGGAACCTACGATATCGTCTTGAATATCACGGAACCAGTGTGTGATGCAACGGATAGCTTTAGCCAAACAATTGAAGTGCTTGACGGCATCGATTTGATTGCTCCTAATGATGTGTACATGTGCTACTATGAATTCACTGAAGACATCGCTATTACTGGTCCGGCTGAAGCAGCATACGAGTGGAACACTGGAGAAACAGAACAAGCAATCACCATTACTGAACCAGGAATTTACACGGTTACAGCCACGTTGAATAACTGTACTGACTCCGAAGGATTGGAGGTGATTGGGGTAGAGAAATTGATCTTGCTAGACAATCCAACGGCTTGTGAAGGCATTCAGACCATGCTCGAAATCCCATATGACAACGGTACAAATTACCAGTGGTGTGACGGCTCAGAGCTAGATTACATCTATGCGTCAGACCCAGGCGAGTACTGCTACCAGTTCACGGATATTTTCGGATGTCAACAAGAGGGGCTAGTGATTTTAGATCAAGTTGATCAAGACGGTGCTCTCTATATTCCAAATGCGTTCACACCGAACAACGATGGAATTAATGACGTCTTCAAAGCAGAGGGAGTAGATATTCGTTCATTTGAATTGTCTGTGTGGAACCGGTGGGGAGAAGAGGTGTATCGTTCAGAATCGATTGATCAATTCTGGGATGGATCATACCATGGAAGCGAATACTACGTGCAAGACGGAGTCTATACTTGGCGTGTAGAATACAACAGCACTTGTAGTTCAGAAAAAGTATTGGAAATGGGCACTGTGCTCATCATGCGATGATCACTTACGACGGATCCAAAGTTCTGGGTTTTGAGGTGATGGACTCTTGCTGTTCATCTTCCATATTTCAAAGTGAGAAACAGATTTGTTGTTGACTGTCAAAACGGTTCCAATGCGTTCGCCCATTTCTATTTGATCACCCTTTGCGAAGGTTACGTCTGTTAAACCGGTGTATACCGTTTTGTATGCCCCATGGGTGATAATGACGTTCTGACCCGCCCCTGGTATCGAGAATAATGATGTTACCGTACCACCGAACACCGCGAGTACACCTGAACCAGCCTCTGTGCTGATATCAATTCCGTTGTTTTCAATGGTAATTCCTGGAATAGTAGGGTGTGGTTGCGTTCCAAAACGAGATGTGATCACCCCTCGAAGTACTGGCCATGGAAAATTCCCTTTGTTCTTTTCAAATTCTGCTGAGATGATCTTTCCTGCAGGAGTGAGTTCGTACTTACCGTCGTTCTTCTTTTTCTCAGCGGCCAATTCTTCTTCGATAATGCGGCGAATGGCTGCGTTGATACGCTGACGTTCTTGCTCTTGCTGCTGCTGCTTCTTTTTGAGCTTGTCCTCCTCGCTCTTCAATTGGGCGATGACCTGCTCGATCTCTTGCTTATTATCACGTAAAGAGGCTGCCTCAGCGGCTTTTTCATCTAACAGCACCACTTTACTCGCTTTGTCTGCTTCGAGGCTTACAATGCGCTCCTCTAGCTTTGCTTGCGTGTCTTTGATTTCGTTGGCTTGGCGCTTACGGTAGTCAGCGTATTCCTGCAGAAATTTGAATCGTTTAAAGGCCTGATTAAAGCTAGAAGCCGCGAAGATGTACATCAACTCGTCGTGGTTCTGACGGTTTTTGTACGCCTGATAAATCATGGCTGCGTACTCTTCCTTCATCACAGCGATCTTACGCTCCAGTTCCACAATCATCTGTTCTGACGTGCTGATGTCTGAGTTGATCGTACGGATTTCCTTTTCGTAGCTATTGAGAAGTTGTTGTCGGTAGCGGATTTGCTCCTTTAACATGCGGAGTTGTTCAAAGCTCACCTCTTGATCAGCTTTCGAGGCCTTGATCAACTTTTGAGTGTAGGCAATCTTCTTGTTGAGTTCATTACGCAGGGCTTGTAAGTCTGCTTTGCTCTGGGCTAAGAGACTTCCGCCGAACGCGATTAAAAGAACCAACAGACTAAGGCGTAAGCTTGCGCTCAAAACTGTCGGGTATGTCGAATGGAAAATCATACTCCTTGTTCGTTTTCAATCGATTGATCTCGTAATTGAACTCCGTATTCCCGTCAATACTCCCTAAAGTCAAAATGGTTAATTCCGGATAATATTGCCCATCGTACTCTTTATACTCTGAGTGTTCAATGGTCAACGATCGCTGGTAGTACAAGTCGTCAAATACAGTTTTAGCAAGCTGATAGGTGTACCCATCAAACCAATAACGCTTGATCATAAGGTCTTCCTCGTCTGCCTTTCGTAAGATTCGGCGATACTTCTTATCCGTTGTCTCAATCTCCAACGAATCGTCGGGATTGATGTCTCGTTCATCCACTCCAACCACCTTTTTGAGTTTGCGGTTGTACTTTGAAATCAAGAGATAGTCTTGTTCGTCAACTCTAGAGATAAACTTGTCTTGTTGCTCGTCTAAGTCAACGGCATTTCCGAGTAGAATGCTCTGAAGCATTTCAAAGCTGATCTCGGTCTTCGTGATGTTCACGATTTCTTCCAAGGAACCAACAAAATAATGCTTGTCGTTCGGCACTTTTGAGATGTACTTCAACGAATCCGGAGTGATCATCACACGAGCAACTTCAACACCCAGTAGCGGTGAAATACTCATCCAAATCACGCTGTCGCGACGCATGCGAATGTTCGCCTTAAAGCTTTGCTTGGTCTCAGCATCTTTCAGTTCGGCTGAGATCTTCATCCCAATCCAATCGGCATCGAATTCTGTCTTGTAGTATCTGTTCAGAATGGCGCCTGAAGAACGATTCTTCAAGGGCTTGCCTTGCGCTAATCTGCGCTCGTTCGAACATCCTGAAGCTAGTACCAATAGAAGAAGTGGTAAGGTCAGGAGAAGTGGATTTCTACTGATCAGTTTCTTCATAGTACTGTTGGTTATCTACTTTCTTCTGCAATTGAGAAGAACCCTCTCCAATCTTCAAGGCTTCTTGCCAAGCTTCAACGGCATCGGCTTTTCGGCCAAGGTGCCACAAGACATCACCCAAGTGCTCAAACAAGGTAGCATCGAGTACTGCACTCGCTGCCTGATTAATCCAATCAAGAGCTTCGTTGTACTTTCCTTGTTTGAAGAGAATCCACCCGTAAGTGTCTTGGAACGACGGTGTGTTCGGAAGCAAGTCATTGCTTTTCTTAGAAAGCTCCGCAGCACGCTCTAATTTGACCCCACGCACTGATAGGTAGTACGCATAGTTGTTCATGACAAATGGGTCGTCTGGAATCAGCGAAAGTGATTTTTCAAAGGCTTCGTCTGATTTCTTGAATTCTTTCGTGTTGTAATAAGCCTCCCCCAAATTCGATTGGAAGCTTGCAGCTAGCGGCACATCTTCAACAACAAATGCCTTCCCTGTAAGGAACGAAGTAATCGCATCGGTATACCGATCTGTACGGGTGCGTGCAATTCCCTGCATTAAGTAGAAATTCGCTTGTGTTGGGTAGAGCTCTACGGCTTCATTTGCACGCTCCAGCATGGTCATCCAATCTCCTAAAGCGGCATCAATTTCTAGCAACTGGTACCAAATCAACGGACGCGCCTTATCGAGTTCGATAGCACGTGTGAAGTTCTCCTGAGCGCCTTTAAGGTCATTGTCTTGCATGTTGAAATCACCCGCAATCGAATAACTGCGAGGATCTTCTGGATGCGCCTCTTGAAGGATTTCAATCAATCGATCTCCACGGCTGGCTGCCTTTGAATCCATCAATCGAAGGTTGAGGTACATCAAGAGAATTGACACCTTCTCGTCAATGTTTACTTCCGGATCTGCAAAGGCTACTTGAATTGCTTCCCATGAATCACCATCGTTGCCTTCGGCAGCATAAATACGGCTTAATTCGAGATGGGCGAGGCCGTTTGTCGGGTCTTTAGCAGTAAGCTCTTTAAGCGTTTCCTTGGCTTCATCGATACGTCCTTGCTCAAGAAGAATACGTGCTTGCTCTGCATAGACTTCCGGACCAGCATAAACGCTCATCAATGCATCCAATTCGGCGATAGCCTTTTCAGGCTCACCCATCAGAAGGAAGATGCGCTGCTTTTGGAATGAGAGTTCAGGATTTTTACCAGTCTGTCCTTCAAGCAGGTCGTAGGCCGCAATGGCGTTTTTCCCGTCTTCTTCGTAGAGGTATGACGCCGCCAGGTCATAATATGAACTCAAGTCTTCTGGCTTGTTGTCGATCATCCACTTGAGCTCTTTGCGAGCGTCATCGTATTGACCAAACTCAAGCAAGAAATCAGCATGTAGTCTGCGGTACCAGAAGTTTTCGTCATTCAACTCAATAGCTCTAGCGATGTTGGTCATCGCTGCATCTTTGTTGTTGCGATCAAATTCGATGCGTGCGAGTTCGTAGTGCACGGCATCGTTTTCTGGTGAGTAGGTCAGCGCTTCTTCGAACATCGCATAAGCACCGTCGATGTCGCCGGTTGACTTCAATTGCTGTGCTTCGAAGAATGCTTGTTGAAAGGCAGCGGATTCTCTTTCATTCGCTAACGCGGAATCACTTCCCTGTGATTTGGAAGTGCTTTTTGTACCTCCACAACCTACGGCGAAGAGGGCACAAAGTGATATGATGAAAATCCTAACCTTCAATTACTTTCCTTGGGTTGAGTAGTCACTGATGCTCAATTGCTCAACCTGTCCGTTGAACTCTACGAAGTTACCTAGCATAGAATTGTCAATATTGGCATTTTTAACAGTGCTCGACTCTTGAATAATACTGTTCTTCACAATGCTATTCTCGATGGTACAATGACTTCCAATAGAAGCGTATGGCCCTACGATCGCGTTGCGAAGTGTTACGTTTTCTCCGATGTAACAAGGTTGAATGATAAGGCTATTTTCTTGGCTTAGCCCGCCATTCATCAAGTCAGCATCGTCTTTGTGATAACCAAGAATGCGTTGATTCGTTTCAACTGTTGCGTTTTTATTTCCGCAATCCATCCAGTCATCGACTTTACCAGGGACAAACTTCATGCCTTTTGTGGTCATGTTCTTCAGTGCATCTGGCAACTGGTACTCGCCACCTTTGATGATGTTGTTATCAATCAAGTACTGAAGTTCCCCTTTCAGCGTAGCGCCGTCTTTGAAATAGTAGATTCCAATCATGGCGAGGTCTGAAACGAATTCTTTCGGCTTCTCCACGAAGTCAACGATGTGCCCTTCAGCATCCATCTTCACTACTCCGAAGGCCTCTGGATTCTCGATCTGTTGAACCCAAAGAACGCCGTCTTTTGATGGGTCTAAGTTCAACTCAGCTTTCACGAGTGTATCAGCGAATGCAACGATCACTTTCCCGTCGAGGGCGCTTTGTGCGCATAAAATGGCATGTGCAGTTCCGAGCGCTTCCTCTTGGTAGTGGATGCTGCCTTTGGCTCCGAACTCTTCCGCGATAGCGATGAGACGCTGCTCAACCGCATCACCGAAATGACCAACAACGTAGGCGATTTCTTCAATGGGCTCATCACTGATGGAAGCGAGTTCTTCCACCAATCGCTGAACGATCGGCTTTCCAGCAACAGGAATAAGTGGTTTAGGAACGGTGAGTGTATGAGGACGCATGCGTTTCCCCATTCCAGCCATTGGCACAATGATCTTCATTCGTTAGTTTTTTCCAGTACTTCCGAAACCGCCTTCCCCTCTAGCAGTTTCGTTTAAGGTTGTTACTTCTGTCCATTCAGCCTGGGTCATCTTGGCAATTACCAACTGAGCCACGCGTTCGCCATCATTAATGGTCACGGCCTCATTTGATAGGTTCACCAGAATTACTCCCACTTCTCCGCGGTAATCGGCGTCAATGGTGCCGGGTGCGTTGAGAACGGTAATCCCCTGCTTGTATGCTAATCCCGAACGCGGACGAACCTGTGCTTCGCTTCCTGGAGGGAGCGCCATGAACAATCCGGTTGGAATCAATGCTCGTTCCAACGGCTCCAATGTGACTGGGGCGTCAAGGTTTGCGCGCAAATCCATTCCGGCACTTTGGGGTGTTTCGTAATGGGGTAAAACGTGCTTTGAGCGGTTGATGACCTCTATTTTCATCGTGTGCAAATTACGGTGGGTCAGTGCTGCATCAACAGACACCGATGAAAGGTGTTCACGGAACACTGTTGATTTAGGCTCCTTTGAATTCTGGCTTACGTTTTTCCATGAACGCTGTGGTGCCTTCTTTGAAATCGTCCGTACCGAAACACGCTCCGAAAGCATCAATTTCTGCTTGGAATCCGCCTTCGTTTGCTTTGACAGAAGCACGCACAGCGTCAAGTGCAAAACCAATAGCCGTTGGCGACTGCTTCGCCATTTTCGATGCCATCTTATTTGCCGCAGCCATCAACTCTTCTTGCGTGTAAACCGCATTAACCAAGCCCCAAGATTTCGCGTCTTCTGCGTTTGTCATACCTGCTGTACAGATCATTTCAAGTGCTTTACCCATACCTACAAGGCGAGCAAGACGTTGTGTTCCTCCGTATCCTGGAATGACTCCGAGGCTTACTTCTGGAAGGCCTAACATGGCATTGTCACTTGCCAAGCGAACATGTGCACTCATAGCAAGCTCTAGTCCACCACCGAGGGCGTAACCATTTACTGCCGCAATTACAGGCTTTGACATGTTCTCTACTTTGTTGAAGAGTTTGTTATGCCCATCCGCGCTCAAGCGCTTGCCTTCCTCGATAGAGAAAGAGGCAAATTCTTTAATGTCAGCGCCTGCTACAAATGCTTTTTCACCACTTCCGGTGATGATGACCACACGCACCTCATTGTTGCCATTCAAATCATCAAGTGCATGACTCAATTCTTGAATCGTTGCGGTGTTTAGTGCGTTCAGTTGTTTTGGGCGGTTGATCGTGATGGTAGCCACGTGCCCATCTATAGTGAGAAGAATGTTTTCCATGGTCAGAATATCTTGGGTCAAAGGTAGAAAAAGGCAGCTATTGAAGAGGTTAAAAGAACTGATCAGATCGCAAGAAAAAGGCCGTCCCCAACAGGAGACGGCCTCGGTATTCTGATGAATGAAATCTTACTTCACAAAGCGTAGTGTTTGTAGGCTTTGTCCGTTGGCGTTAATCTCAACGAGGTAAGTTCCATTACTTAGTTCTGATGTGCTGATCTGAGTTTGATCGGCTAGCGCCGGAATCGATGTCTGGTAAACGAGCTTACCGTCTACGCTGTACACATTGAATTCCGCGTTAGCGTAGCTCTTCTGAGTTTGAACGATCACTGCATTGCCGTTGTAGAACAAGGCAACTTCCACTTCCGCGTTAGCGACGTCAACCACTTCGTCAACAATCACTGTAGTTATATCTGCAGTTGAACACTCACCTCCGTAAGCCACTACGTGAACCTCGTACTCGCCTTCTTCAGTGAATTCCAAGTTCACCACCTCTCCAGTAGCTACCGGACCGTCAACAACTGTCCATTCGACCAGGTCAGCGTTGCTTACTTCAGCAACCAAGGTCAATTCAGCCAAACCATCAATCAACTCGGCGGTAACTAATTCGTTTGTTTCTAGCGTCACCATATCAGCGTCGATCAAAACAACCTCGTGCGTTTCATCAATACAAGCTGAGCTGATTTCAACAGTGTATGTTCCGTTTGCAAGCTCGTCAAGGATAAGCTCGTCAAGTGAAGAGCCTTCAGCAAGGAAATCGTCTCCAGTCACCGTGAATTCGAAGATGTCTGCGTGGTCAACATCCAACTGAATCCAACCCTGGTACCCAGCATTACATGCGTTTTCTTCTTTGTCGATCATGACTTCGTGAACCTGAGCTTCATCGATGCTCACTACCGTTTCAACTGCTTCACATGCAAGGGCATCATTGCTCAACACCACTTTGTAGTTGCCCATGCCTAGCCCGCCTAACACTGTAGTTCCAGTGAAGTCTTCAGTAACTAATACGAGGTTGTCTAGTTCATCGTACCACGAAGCTGTCCAGTTACCCATGTCAGGAGTGTTCACTTCAATCATGGCATCATTTGCACCGAAACAAGTGATGTCATTCACTGTCACTGTTGCTGGAGCAGATAGGTGAACGATGAAACGATCAGACACCATATCTTCTTCCAAGGCTACTTCTAGCATGAGGTTTTCATTCACCACGTAAATCTCACCCGTTTCTGTGTCTTCTAAAGTCACACATGACATTGATGGAATTCCAGAAAGGTCAGTTGCTTCAAGTGCATAAGTACCTGAGTTATCAGCGCTCAATTGAAGTGGGATGCTAATGCTTTCTTCTAACGAAGGAAGCGTATTCTGCCCCATTCGAACGCCATCAACGTCAAGGCTAGCAATGCTTACCCATCCGTTGTCAATTGATCCCAATTTGTAAGCGTCGAAGTCGTTCTCGTAAGCTGTAGTTGCTTCTGGAAGGAAGCCGATGTACGCTGCATCCTGCGAGAATTCATTTGAAAGTGTCAGCTCGATATAATCAGCTGCTTCAGTCGAACGTTCGAATGCTTGACCTGAAGAAGACTTAATCGCCTCGCTCCATTCTAAAGAAGCTCCAGCAGCGTCAGCCTTCACCCAGAATGATTGTCCGGGAGCAATGTAACGCGGTGCTGTACCTACCTGGGTAATACCGTTACGGCTTAGGTAAGAAGCGCTTTCCGCGTCGTATACGTAGTAAGTAGATACTCCAGGAGAAGCGTTGGCAAGTGCATCCCAATCGATTTCACTTGGGTAGCGGTTGGCAACCAGGTTCCAACCGTCAATGGTACCACCGACGAATGGGTTGTATGAAATTGGCTGGCTAATATCTCCTTTCTGGATTCCTCCAGTCATGTCAAGATCTTGCGTTGCAGCGAGCATGAGGATCATGTAACCGCGATCATTCAATAGCGCTTCGCCAACACCTGTTGTTTCTTCCCATCCGTCGTTTAGACCGCCATTTACAGATTCGTCGTACTTCTGGATGTTGTTCTGTGGGTAAGCATCAAAATCAGAACCGGGGAAACCAGTGGTGATGATGTCATCATTCCAATCTGCGATAGTCAATCCAGTCAATGGAGCCCCAACGTTCGCCCAGCTCTGTTCACCGGCAGGGATGTGACGTTGCATTGTGATGTTTCCAGTAAGGTCAGAATCGTCATTGAACGCGCCAATGGATGCTGTTCCACTCGCGTCTGAAAGTAGTGTGAATACGTTTCCATTCACGTCAAGTGTTCCTTGGTCTGGGAAGAAAATGTTGGTCATGTTGACATCCGCATTCATGGTTACTCCTGTTCCCCGGTTATCCATGCGAAGGTTGTAGAAGCTACTGGCTCCCGTACCGTTGATGTTCTGACCGGCAGCACCTTTCAGCGTTACGCTTCCCGTCTGTGGGTCAAAGCTACCGTCGTTGGTCCAGTCAACATATACTTTAATGTCTCCAGACGCACCGTTCAGTGTTCCGCCATTTTCTACCGTTAGGTTTCGAGCGATGACGTCATCTGTAAGAGTCACCGTGTTGGTGTTTTGAATGATTACGTTCTTGAATCGTCCGAAAACAGCCGTTGTGCCAGCACCCATTGGATCATTCAATGACCAAATCGCGTCAGTAGAGTTTCCGTTTCCAACAGAGTAGTAGTCTTCGAAACATCCGTACTGAACAACACTGATGTCGTCAATACGACACTTATTTACATTCCCTACTGTCACTTGGCAAGCGTAGCTGAAGTAATCTGCTACCACATACTGAGTGTCATTGGCTGTTCCGGCAGAAGTCATGGCGTCGAATCCACCGTTCTCCTGGTACTTTAGTTCCCAGTTTCCGTTTTCATCGCGTACAACTTCAATTCCAAGTGTGATGTTTGTGTTCCAATCATAGCTAGATGTTACAATGTCAGTAAACGCGCCGTTATCGATGCGCACGAGACGAAGGTTATCCGTTGGTGTGTCGAAGTTGATACCCACCGCATATCCGTCAAGTGTTGCGCTCCAAGCGTCTTCTTCGCTACCTACGATTACGGCCATTAACCAGTTGTTTGAAGAGCTTTCAAACCCACCATTCTTAATATTGAATCGCCATGTAGTTTCTACACCGCGTAGCTCAAGGTTGTCAAGTGTGTGGCTGATGAAGTCGCTCGCTGCGGCTACGTTCGTGTGACGAAGGTCAAAGGAACCACCGATGGTTGCTACAGAACTGATGACATCCCATTGGCTTGTGTTTGACCAACCATTAGCGTTTCCGTCTTCAAAGTCTTCTGCGAACATGATTTCTTTACCACTTTCATCGTCTTCTAGATGCAGTGTGAAGGTGTCGATCAAACCAGGCATAGCGTCGCAACCTCCAGAAACGTTCTGGATTCCGAAGATGAGGTCTTCATCTTCTTCACAGAGGTCGTTTCCGTTGATCGTGATGCTTACTGTTTGTGCCGTGTTGTCTCCAGCGGCAAAGCTTAATGATTGCGTAGTGTAGTTGTCGATACGAGTGGCATCACCACTGATCAGTACTACTTCGTAATCCGTTCCACAACGATCGTCTTCATCGTTGATGTTCACAGTGATGTCGTAGGTTGTGTTCATATCAGCCTCTTCTACCGTCGCTTCCGCGCTAGCGAAAGACACTTCTGTACCTGCGCCAAAGAGCAAGTTGTCAAAGTACAGACGACGTGCATCACTTGCGTTCGTGATGTTCGTACTTACTGCGAAGTAGCTGCTTGAAGTGATATCATTATCACGTACTGTAGCGCGAGCAGTTGAAGCATCTACATTGTCAAATCCTTGATCTGCGTAGAGTGTCCAATCACCGTCTGTGGTGCGAACTACTTTAAGTGTGTATCCGAGGTTAGCGTCAAAAGTTAGAGGGTAGGCAAGGTCAATCAATTCTGTTTCAGTCATTCCTTCTTGTTTGAAGAGACCGAATGAATCTCCAGCTGGATCGCTTTTCCATTTGATGAAGTAGCCGTTGAAATCAAGGCTTCCTATCTGCAGGTTCGCTGGTGTATTGTCATCAGACATCAAGATCACAGCAAAGTTATTGGTGTTACTCGGCAGCCAGTTATCACCGGTTGCTACTGAGAATTCCCAAACGCCATACGCTTGTGTGCTCGGCAATGTTAATGCAGCGTCGCCAGTTGAGGCGTTACTCACCAACACGTCAGCATTGCGTCCGTTGTAGTTATTGATGTTACCGTTGGCGCCATCTCCTGAGAGTGAAGTGGCATCAAGCACTGAGAATGATCCAGTATCACCAGACCAAACAGCACCATTGGTGAAGTCTCCATCTTCAAAGCCGTCTTCACCCACCGTGAAGTAAGCCAGGAAGTTTCCACCGAAGTTACTGTCGAACTTACTTTCACCACACCCACCAGGGTTTGTTTGGTTTCCGTCAGCTTCCCAGAAAATTTCGAGGACGTAATCCCCTTTGGTTAGTCCGTTAAGGAGATCAACTCCGGCGGCCGTTTCTTGCCAGCGCTGGTCACCCCCTCCGAGGTTAGATTCAAAAGGTAAGTTGATGGAAGCAAAAGCACCCGGAGTTTCACACTCCTTGTATACGCGGTAATGGATGGATCCTCCACAAACATTCGAACTTCCGTTCTTGAATGTTTTCAGTTCCCCTCCGTTCAACGTAAACGTGTCTCCTTGTCTAAAGAAGCCGTAGTGATAGGTGTTGTATGAAGCAGCACCATCAGCGTTGAACCCTCCTGCACGGAAATTATTTCCGTCTCCAAAATCGATGATCGCGTAAGATTGGAAGATATCCCAATCAGCGAACGCAGAGATAGCTGGCAATAGGAATGCCAGCACAACAATTCGTCGTAGCATGTTTCTTTTGGTTAGATGTAATCAGTCAATCTGTTCCGTCTCCGGAACAAACAAGCTGTACAATTTACGAAATAGTTGAGACACAGTGTGCTTTGAACACGCTATTCGCCAGGAGGAGCCCAAAGGGCACAAAAAAGGCCCACCATTAGGAAGGCCTTCTTTGTTTAGTAGTTGAATATTACTTCACGAAACGCACCGCTTCGATCTGTATTCCATTGTTGCTGATGATCACCGTGTAGCTTCCATGAGCTAATGTTGAAAGATCAACAGTTGATGTTCCATTTGTTGCCCCAAGGTTGAATTGAGCTACGATTTTACCCGTAGCATCAAAGATGCTGAGGTCAGTGTATGTCATTCCTGAAGACTGCACCTGAAGCTGCGAGCCGACCATAAAGGCTGTAATTGTTGAGGTTAGTTCTTCGATGGTGTTTCCACCAACTACCGTAATGACTGTTTGAGCGCTTTGGTAGCACACTCCATTCGATGCTTCCGCAGTCACGATGTAAGTTCCCGTTTCATAGAAGTTGAGGTCAAGCTCAACACCTTCTCCTACGTACATTCCGTCAACGTACCAGGTCACCAATTCCGCGTTAGCGACATCAGCCTGAACCGTAGTAGTCACCACTTCTTCAACAAGATCAAGATCGATAGAAAGTGGAGTGGAGATAGAGATGGCGTTTGGTTGCTCAACGTAGACCCAAGCACTCACCTGAGCACAAGCGCCATCAGCGTCAGTGTAAACGATCTGGTAGTCACCCTGCGCTAGGTTTTCGAAAGTCACGTTCTCTGCGATATCAGCGCTGTCAATCAAGACGCCGTCAAGGTTGTAAACCTCAACTGTGCCTGTGGAAACGAATGAGTCAATAGTAATTTGACCGTCGTTAGCTCCATGGCAAGAGATGTGGTTAACCGCCGTTTCGATTGGCTTCGTGAGGTGAAGCATGAAACGAATACCCTCGAAGTCTTCTGCTTGTTCCCAGCTGATTTCAACGTTCTCTTCGAATGGGAAGAACTCACCTGTTTCGAGGTCTTCGATGCTCATACAAACCCCTTCAGGAATGTACTCCGCATCAATCACACGGAAAGTGAATGAACCAGCTACTGCTTTCACGTGAACAGGGATGCTTGTTACATTCTCAAGGGAGATGCGATTTACTGCGGTCAATTCTCCGTCAGTTGCTACCGCTGCGATCAATGGTGCTGAATCAGAAACAGACCCTAATACAAATGCGTCTTTACCCGGTTCAAAGTCGATCGATGCATCTTCCTCCAGAACTACGGTTGTCACGTGCTTCAAACCATTGCGCTCCAACTGAAGGGCAATCTTCGAAAGCCCTGGAAAATCACGCTCAAAGGCAGAACCTACGTTCGACTTCATGCTCTCTTCAAACTGTAATGCCGCGCCAGCAGCAGTAGTTTGAACCCAGAACGACTGCCCGCTAGGAATGAAACCAGTAGCAGTTCCACCTACACCCACAGTGTAAGATGTGTAAACGAAGTTCTCAGCGTCAAACACGTAGTAAGTTGGGGCGATACCTGTTGACAACGCATGCAGCGCATCGAAGTCAATCTCACTCGGGTAACGGTTTGCTACCAGCTCCCAACCGTCATTTGCAGCAACACCAGTAGAAGTGTAGTTCAAGTTCGTTGTCAAGCTTCCTTGCTGAATCGCTCCCTCAACATCAACGAGCTGTGAAAGGTTCTGCATGTAAACGAAGTATCCGCGGGTAGCGTCAAGGCCATCAGTGATGTCTGTTGCTCCTACGAAACCGTCGTTAAGCATTCCCGCTGCTGTTTCGTCGTACTGAAGAACGTTGTTGAATAGCGTTCCATCATCGAAAGCGTAGTCAGGGAAATCTGAGTTCGTGAATCCAGTGGTGATGAGGTCGTCATTCCAATCTGCCAGCGTCAATCCTGCAATCGGAGAACACACATTCACCCACATCGTCTCACCCACTGGGATGTATCGTTGCGCGTTCACTGTTCCAGCGAATGAAGCAGAAGCCAGGATTTCACCAACAGATCCCGTACCCATTGCGTCTGACGCGAGAGTGAGCACGTTGGCACCTGTTGTGAATGCTCCTTCTTCTGGAGAAAGCACTCCGTGAATCGATGTATTTACTCCTAGGCTAAGACCTAGTGCGTTCTTCATGGTCATATTTTCAAACGTCGTAGAAGATGTACCACCGATAGACTGCGCAGCATCTCCTTTGAAGATGAAAGTGCTTGTTTCGGCATTCACAGTACCACCGTCGTTCGTGAAGTTACCTGCGAGCGTAGCGTTGCCTGAACCAGCGTTTACCACTCCGGCTCCGTTAGTAGCATCCACTGTGAGGTCGTTCACGGTGAAGTCAGCATCAAAGCTCACTGTTTGTCCGTTACGAACGACCATGTTTTTGAACTTGCTGAAGGTCACCGCTTCGCCGGTTGCGCCATTCGTGTCTGTGTTCCAGATAGCATCCGTTAGGTTACCAGACGCAACTGAGTAGTAAGTTTCTGAAACGCCACATTGCGAAACATTGATGTCGTCGAAGCGAATGCCTGTCGCAGCAACGGCGTCACAGTTGTACAAGATTCAGAAGTACTGTCCTTCTACAGGATTTACACTGGCTACTGCCGGACCACCTGTGAGCAATAGATCTGACCCACCGTCAGTATCTACTTTCACCACCCACATTCCGTTTTCTGTGTAGTTGATTTCAACGCTTATGAATCCATTCTGTGGCCAAGCGTAAGGGTAGGTGAGGATGGTACCTGCAATGGCACCATTGCTCACGTTGTAGAGCGCTAGGTTTCCTGAAGCATCTGCGTTTAGGTTCGCGCCAAAAGCAACTCCGTCAACCGTAGCGGAAGTAAGGTCAGCGTCATTCGCCACAAGGAATACCGAGAAATTGTTGTTCGCTGTGACGTCCCAAGCGTCAGACATCATGTCAAAGCTCGAAGTTGTACATGCAGCATCTGCGTTCAAGCAGTTCATATCATAACTCACAGAGCTTGTGCCTGCTGCACCCGCATGATCAAGGCTGAAAGAACCGTTGATCCCAACGAGTCCATTGGCTGCCCAATCAGCGCCACTTGTAATCACCCAATCAGAGATGTCTCCATCTTCGAAGTCATCGCTAATGAATGAGTTTACTGTTGCTCCTACACCGCAATCACCGCAATCTTGCATTGTGCTGTTCACTGCTCCTGGAGTTCCTCCAAAAATGAAACTCGGTTGCCAGTTTGAAGCATCGCTGTTGTCAGAAGTTGGATCGACAAGCTCCACAGACACACAAGAACCATCTGCCGTAACTGGCCATGTTGGTCCGTCATCGTAAGTAAGTTCGTCTACTGTTGCGCCCCCGTCATTGAGCAGTTCAATGGTTTCACCACTGTTATTGATTCCTCCAGTTGTCCATTCAAATACTTGGTATCCGTTACCGCTGTAAGTTGCAGCGTTTACAGCAACGACGATGTATTCGCCAGCAGCAATCGTAGTTCCTGTAGGGAATGTGAAATCAACAGCATTCGCAATTTGCCAATCGCCAATGTCAATTGCTGAAGCACCGAAGTTGTAGATTTCGATGAACTCGTAATCAGTATCGTTTCCTTGCTCTGTACAAGGGTTGTAGTGGAATTCGTTGATGACTACATCGAAGACCGGGAAGGTACAGCTCGCATCATCAATGAAGGCACAAAAGTCAAAATTCAAAGCTCCTGGGTTAGTACAACCAATTCCAGGTGTGCTGTTCGCCGCTCCTGGAGTTCCATTTGGGGTTGGCTGTCCTTGGCAGTTGTAGCTGTGCCAGTTCGCTCCATTATTGTTGTCTGTTCCGAGAGTAGTTAGTTCAATCGAAGGCCCGTACCCATCTGCTTGAAATGGCCATGGGCTGACATCACCGTAAGTAATTTGATTTACAGTGTTTGAAGAAGCGTCTTGAATCTGAATGAGCTCTCCATCGTTGTTCAGCGCTCCGCTTGTCCATTGGAAGACTTGGTAGCCATTTCCACTGTAGGTTGCCGAGTTTGCACAGACGATGATGAACTCACCAGCTGCGATACTAGTAGCGGCTGGGAATGTGTAGACAATTCCTTGAGTGAAGGTGTAATCGCTCAAGTCAACAGCTGTAGTTTCGGCGTTGTATAGCTCAATGAATTCGTAATCAGCATCGAGGTAGCCACCTGCGTCATCTGGATTGTAGTGAACCTCCGTGATTTGAATGTCTGCTACTACCGGTGCCACACCGCTTTCGGTAACAACGATGTCGTCAAGCTGGAGAAATTCAGTTCCGGCACCATTGTTCATGGTCACACGAATCTGAAGGGTAGATCCCATGAGGTTCGTTGCCGTAACCGTTTCTGTTCCCCAGTCAGAATCATTCGGGATGTCTCCAATGAGTGTGTGTGTTGCGCTACCTAAGCCATTCCAATTGGTGATGAGTGTAGGTGAGCCATCAAGCAAGTATTCTACATCGACAAAGTCAGAGGCTTCGTGATCGCCCACTTCGCTAATGACCATCGAAATATCTACTTCTGTGTAAGATGAGATATCGATTGACTCACTCAACCAAATACAATCACCATCCACGTCACGTGCCTCGAAGGTTTCATTTTCGACGCGAAACCAATCTGTGTTGGCCGATAGATCTCCCCCTGAAACATCAACATTGAAGGGAACTCCAGCAACATCGATCACAGGGCCAGGGCCAATAGCACCTTTACCGTTCATGCCGGTGAAGTCGAGTGTCCAGATTTGTGCAACGGAAAATTGAGAGAATAGGGTAACTGCTGCCAGCAGTAATGCCGATCTTAAGTATTTCATCATCTTTGGTTAAAGCGCATCAAGCGCGCGGGCAAAAATACACGGATAAAAACCAAATAAAGGGGTAGATGCGTTAACTAGATGTTAACCTTCGCTTGTTAAAACGGCGGATTCAACGAGCTTTTTTGTGTATTCCTCGGAAGGCTGAGTGAATATCTTATGCGCGTTTCCTGACTCTACAATTTGACCACGTTCCATGACTAGCAAACGGTCGCTCATGTAGTGAACTACGTGCAAGTCGTGTGAAATGAAGACATACGTAAGGCCGCGTGAAGCCTTCAATTCGTTCAATAGATTAAGCACCTGTGCCTGAACCGATACATCAAGTGCGGCTACACTCTCATCAAGAACCACAACTCTTGGCTTGGTACACAGGGCACGAGCCACCACGATGCGTTGGCGCTGTCCACCACTGAATGAATGAGGATACCGGTCAAAGTGTGAAGGATCGAGTCCAACCTCCGCCAAGATGGAACGCACTTGATCTTGTGCTTTTTGCTTGTCTGACTCTACTTCATTGACCATCATAGCCTCTACGAGCGCAGTCCCAACACTAATTCGAGGGTTCAAACTGGAATAAGGGTCTTGAAATACAAGTTGTACCGCCCCTGCAGAGCCTGACCATTCAATGCTCCCTTCACTGGGCTCGATCAATCCAATGATCATTCTACTGATGGTACTTTTACCGCAACCACTTTCGCCAACAATACCTAGTGTTTCTCCTTGAAAGAGCTCGAAACTGACCCCGCGAACGGCCTCGAAATGATCTGTTGCTTTACCCAGCAGGTTGCGTTTTGTGACGAATCGTTTCCATAGATTCTTTACACGAAGAATCGGGTCTTCGGAGGGGGAAGAGGAGTAGATTTCCTTCTTCATCTCACCACCCTTGATGATTTCTTCTACTGTCTGAAGCCGCACACGTTCTCCCCCCGTCGGAGGCACGCAAGCCAACAGTCCTTTAGTGTACGCTTGCGTTGGGTTCTCCATGACCTGAGTAACTGGTCCACTTTCCAAGACTTCGCCTTTGTACATCACTGCCACTTGATCAGCCACATGCGCCACCACACCGAGATCGTGCGAGATAAAAATCATCGAAAGCTGACGTGCTTGTTGTAGTCGGCGAAGCAGCTCAAGAACACTCTTTTGAACGGTCACATCCAATGCCGTTGTTGGTTCATCGGCAAAGATCAAAGATGGCTCAGGAGCTAAGGCCATGGCGATCATCACACGTTGTTTTTGACCTCCACTGAGTTCATGCGGGTAGCTGTCAAACATGTCATCTGGCACAGGGAGCTCTACCTCAGTAAAGAGTTCGACTGTACGTTGGCGTGCTTTCTTGGCGTCCATCCCCAGATGCTCCTTGAGCATTTCAGCAACCTGAGCTCCACAGGTCATCGAAGGGTTCAAACTGCTCATCGGTTCTTGAAAGATCATGGTGATCTCTTTTCCGCGATAGCGTTTGGCGTTTGAAAAGTTATCTTTTAGTAAGTCTTCTTGGCTAGCGCCGAATAGCGCCACCCCATGGTCAATGCGTGCGATTTTCGAAGGCAATAGTCCCAAGCAGGCAAGGGAAGAAACGGTCTTACCCGAACCTGATTCACCAACCACTCCAAGAATACCTCCTTGGGGTACCTCAAGAGATACACCTTTGATTACTTGATTCCATTCTTTGCCTTGGCGGAATGTAATTGAGAGGTTTTGGATGGATAGAATCGACTTACTCTGCATTGGTTTCTAGGAACACGACAGAAATATACGGCCTCCCAGCTTCACGTCCTTCATCGATCATCGTGATCTCGATATTCGTACCCTTGGCGCTTCGCGCATTCCACATAGTGAAGCCGTCATCTTCGGATGTTGCGCCGAATCGAAGGTCATAGTGCTGCTTGAAGTCGTCGAAAAGTGTACGACTCACTTCTACGCTAGATGGAAAAATGTCAAGGGCAATGACATATAAGCCTGTCTCATCAAAGTTGTAAGTGATGTCATAGAAAGTGGAGTCTTTCAAGGTGACAGGAATTCGACAGGTGAGTTCGTCAGGCATGTTGTAGACCACATGTTCCGCTTCTCTATCCAGTACATCCATCTGACTGTCTCCAATATCGCTACCGCGGAATACGCCTTTTTCAGAAGCACCCAAGATTCCATCTAGCGGATCGGGTTGAGGGGCTTGCTCAGCGCATCCGAAAAAGAGAAAAGACAATATGAGGAGTTGGCGTTTCATCACATTGGTAAAAGTACGAAATGCACCCTCCGAAAATGAAAAAGGCACCCGAATGGATGCCTTTCACTGATATTCTGTTGGATTTAGAGGGTTCCTCTGCTTTCCTGTTCACGTTCGATGGCTTCAAAAAGGGCTTTGAAATTCCCCTTACCGAACGATTGGGCTCCTTTTCGTTGAATGATCTCGAAGAACATAGTCGGACGATCCAATACAGGCTTGGTGAAAAGCTGAAGAAGGTAGCCTTCGTCATCTCGGTCGATCAAAATTCCTAGTTCCTGAAGTGGCGCAAGGTCTTCATCAATTTCACCAACACGATCAAGTACTGTGTCGTAGTAGTTATCCGGAACGTACAAGAACTCTACTCCACGCTTTTTTAACTGAGTCACCGTTTCGATGATGTTGTCTGTTGCTACGGCGATGTGCTGTACACCTGCTCCGTTGTAGAAGTCAATATATTCCTCGATCTGCGACTTTTTACGTCCGTCAGCAGGCTCATTGATAGGGAACTTGATGCGTCCGTTTCCGTTACTCATCACTTTCGACATTAAGGCCGTGTATTCTGTAGAAATGTCGTTGTCATCGAAGCTGATCAACTGTGCGAAGCCCATCACTTTTGCGTAGAACTCACACCACTTGTTCATTTCGTTCCAACCTACGTTTCCTACCATGTGGTCAATGAACTTCAGACCTACTGAACTCGGACGGAACTCTGGGTTCCACTCTTTGTATCCTGGAAGGAAAGGACCATTGTACTCTCCACGCTCAACGAAGATGTGAACTGTTTCACCGTACGTGTGGATTCCACTCATTACGACTTTACCGTGTTCATCTTCTTGCGTTACAGGTTCCATGTAGCTTTCGCCGCCACGACTTGTTGTTTCTTGGTAAGCTTTGGTAGCGTCATCAACCCAAAGTGCTACCACCTTCACTCCGTCGCCGTGCTTGTTGATGTGCTCATTCACAGGCCCATCCTTCTCAAGGGGAGAAGTCAATACGAGGCGGATTTTATCTTGCTGAAGAACATATGAAACGCGGTCTTTTACTCCAGTTTCAAGTCCTGCATACGCCAACGGTTGGAAACCCCATGCGCTTTGGTAGTAATGTGCTGCCTGCTTGGCATTACCTACATAAAGTTCAACATAGTCAGTACCCAATAGAGGAAGGAAGTCATCCGCTGAGTCGATGATTTTTTCTAATTGTAGTGAGCTATTATCTGTTGCCATTTTTTTCTTTTTAAAGGAGATCAACCGAGGATCCATGAACGATAGTAATCAGGGTTTTGAAGTTCAAGTGCTTGTTCAGTCACTTGGAGGGGTTTGAAGGTGTCAACCATTACGGCGAGCTCTACGGTTTCTTTTTTACCTATGCTGCGCTCGTATGCTCCAGGGTGTGGTCCGTGAGGTATACCCGCTGGGTGCAAAGTGATCATTCCCTTCTCGATGTTGTTTCGACTCATAAAGTCGCCGTCAACATAGTACAAGACCTCATCACTATCGATATTACTGTGATTGTAAGGTGATGGGATCGCCTCTGGGTGGTAATCATAGAGTCTTGGACAGAAACTACAGATCACAAAGGCGTCTGTTTCAAAGGTTTGGTGAACCGGTGGCGGTTGGTGAACACGTCCAGTAATCGGCTCGAAATCGTGAATGGAGAATGCATAAGGGAAGTTAAATCCATCCCACCCAATCACGTCAAATGGGTGCGACCCATAAACGTAAGAGTGGAGCATGTTCTCTTTCTTCACTTTGATGATAAACTCACCTTTTTCATTGTGCGTTTCTAGCTTTGAAGGCGGACGGAAATCACGCTCGCAGTAAGGCGAGTGCTCCAACAATTGTCCAAACCAGTTGCGGTAACGCTTTGGAGTGTATACCGGACGGTAAGACTCCGTAATGAAAAGGCGGTTGTTTTCGTCGTTGAACGACATCTGGTAGATCATTCCTCGTGGTACTACGAGGTAGTCACCGTAGGCGAATTCAATGTTCCCGAGCTGCGTGCGGAGTGTCCCGCTTCCCTCGTGGACAAAAATCACCTCATCAGCATCTGCGTTTTTGTAGAAGTACTCAGTGAGCGACTTCTTCGGGGCAGCTAGAATGATCGTACAGTCTTTATTCGTTAGCACCGGTACACGACTCTCGAGGAAGTCATCTTTAGGTGCTACGGCAAACCCATTTAGGTTTAGTGACTTCATGTTTCGCTCTATAGCGATCTTCGGAGCGACATCTACCGAAGACTCAACATCAAGAACCTGGGTTGGTGGGTGTTCATGATACATGAGGGTTGACATCCCATCGAAACCTATCGTTCCAAACAGTTGCTCGTGGTAGAGCGATCCATCAGGCTTTCTGAAGATCGTGTGACGCTTGTGCGGGATGTTCCCCAGTTTATGATAAAAGGGCATATGTTCGATTTTTAAATTTGACGTAAATGACCGGGCGGAATGACCTTGAGATCACTCCGGATTGCGCTTTCGAGCGCGCTTCGGATCATTATCGAACAAGACAAGTCGTGATGACATGTCTACAAAGTTAACAAATGCCGACTGCCTTTAGAACCCTTTTTACTGATGCATGTCAGGTAAAATGTGCCAACGCTTTGATCACAGCACTTCGTTTACGGCTAGAAACAGGGATTTCTTTCTTGTCTTTGAGCACCAAGTAGCCTCCATCTGTTTTGATGAATTCACGTACATAAGCAAGATTAATGAGGTGCGATTGATGCACACGAAGAAATCCAGCATCTGAGAGCATTTGATCGTACTCTTTTAAGGTGCGCGTCACTAGAATTTGCTCCCCATCAGCCATCCAGAAGAGTGTGTATGAACCGGTTGATTCACATCTCACTACTTCTTTCAGATCAACAACCTTGATTTTTTCTTGTGAATTCAAGGCTAAACGAGTTGTCCCTCCGTCAAGGTTTGAGCGAAGCACTTCGAGTTTGTGGTCACCTGTGTTTTCTGCTTTCTCCACGGCTTCCACCAATTGATCAGGATCGATAGGCTTCAACAGGTAGTCAACCGCAGAAAAGCGGAATGCGCGAATGGCGTGCTCGTTGCTTGATGTCGTAAAGATCAACGCGAAGTTGATGTCTGGAAGAATCTCCAATAAATCGAATCCGCTGCCGTCTTTCATTTGAATGTCAAGGAAAACCACGTCAGGATTGAGCTGGCGAATCATACGTGCGCCGTTCACTACTCCATCAGCTTCTCCACAGACGTCAATTGTTGGACAGTAATCTTCCAAGTCTTTACGAAGTCCGATACGTGCATTCTCTACATCGTCTATGATTAGTGCTCTCTTCATGGCTTTCTTTTTTACTTCTACGAAGGAAGCGAAATCCTTCCTCTCAGAAAGGTAAAAGGATTATCCGCGCCTTTCTCCAGATTATTCGTCGGGATTTGGAATTCGAATGGTCACCCGAGTTCCTGCAGCGTTGCCTTCGACATAGAGATCTTTAAAGGAGATAAAGGTGAGCTCATTCTCTCCACTTGAAAGCATCGAAAGACGTTCTTCAGTTACAGTAAGACCCGCAGACCGATGTCCTTCACGTTCCGCGTTCCGCAGCGAAGATGCCGCGCGGCCAATGCCATTGTCTTCCACAATGATCAATAGGTCTTCGGCCTCGTTTTCTGTGACTTCGACACTGAGGTGAGCGCCTTCTCCTTTTGGAAGCAAGCCGTGAATAATGCTATTTTCTACAAAAGGCTGAATGACCAATGGTGGAACCGGCAAGTGCAAAAGATCGTCAGGGGCTTCGATTTCGTAGGTGAAGGCTTCTCCATGGGTGAAGCGTTCCATATCGAGGTAATGCTCCAGGGTCTTCAACTCTTCTTCTAACGGAATCATGTCTTCCCTTGAATTTTCTAAGATTTCGCGCATTAAGCGAGAGAAACGGGAGAGGTATAATCGAGCCGAGCGGTTGTCTTCTTTTGCAATCAACCCTTGGATACTGTTCAACGAATTGAAAATGAAGTGTGGGTTCATTTGAAGACGCAGAGCTTTTTGCTCCATTTCCAAAGCATCGCGTTCCAGACGGAGTCGCTCTGAACGAATTTTTGCTCGGCGTTTGACTCCTTGAACGAAAAAGTAGAACGTCAACGAAACCAATATAAACCCACCCAGCAATAGTGCTCCGAAGAACCAGCTTTCCTGCCAGAATGGGCGCAGAATCTTAATGGTAATCGGCCTTCCTTCATTGCAGAAAAGTCCCTTCACACATGACTTGTAATGAAGAGTGAAGTTGCCGGGTGGCAAGTTACCGAGGGAAATCAATGATCGGGTAGAAGGGGTGCTCCACTCTTCGGTATATCCCTCGAGCCAGTAGCTAAAGGTCAGGTCATCTGGGTACTTCAAATGGATCGCTCCAATCTCGAAACTGAGATCGTTTTGTTCATAGGTAAATACCATGGTGTCAGTGGGCTGATCCCACGCCTGTAAGAAGATGTGTTGCGGCAATTCACGCAGAGGCTGAAGGTCAAGCTCGGGATGCTCCAAGAATACCTTGGGTGCAATCAGGGCTTCTGTTTTTTGGAGCGGGAAATGCATGCTTAAACCATCGACAGTTCCAAACCACATCACACCTTGGTTGTCAGAAAGGATGGCGTTGGCGCAAACTTCCAATCCATTGAAACCTTCATCAATGTCAAATTTCTCTGTGGAGATGACCTCCCGTTCGGTATTTAAGGTCAATTGCCAGGCACCATTTGCCGAACCTAACCATAGATTTTCGCGGCTATCAAAGTCTATGGCATACAGGGCGTACGGACGTTCACCGGAGATGTCTAGCTGTTCAATGGCGTAGACCTCTTTTTTGAGGTCGAGTCGACTGATCTGACCATTCCCTGAGCCAATCCATAAGACGCCGAAGGAATCAATAATAATGGATCGTACCTCTTCATTCTGGAGTCCTTGGTCTTTTCCGAAGTTGAGAATATCTCCTTTGCTTAAGATGACTCCAAAACCATGAGAGCGGGTGCTGTACCAAAGTCGGTTTTGATCATCGAAAACCAAGTCAGTAATTCGATCTTCAGACAAGCCATTCCCAGAGGTGTAGATGCGGGTATTGATTCTCCCTTTGGGAGTAATGGGGTTAAAAATGCGGGTGATTCCACCACCAGCGGTGCCTACCCAAATTGAACCGTCTGGCCCTTCCGCGAAAGCGCGTACAAAAGGACTACTCAAACCGTCGTCACCATCAATAAAGAAGAGGGTATCTGGGGTCATGACTTCAATGCCACTACCGTCATACCCAGCCCATACCCAACCTCTGGAATCAGTGAAAAGCGATTTGATCGTGCCTTGCTCAAAGGGTCCTTTAATCAGTGAGTCATTTCGGAAGAGGTAGCTGCCGACATCTCCATTAGATAAGATAATGCCTTGGTCTGGGGCAGATGTAACGGCATAGACTTGCGGTTTGCGCAATCCAGTATCACTCGAGTAGTGCGTGAATGGGAGAGCGCTTAATCGAATGAGCCCGCTTCCGGAACTACCCATCCAGATGTTCCCCCATCGGTCTTCTAGTAGGCAACGAATATTATTGATGGGCAAGCCTGACTGTTGGTCGTAAACTTCTTGTTCTCCCTCGCGTGTGTGAATGATGAGTCCGTCACGCTGCGTCGCCAAGAAGGTTTCTCCACGATCACTTTGTAAACCATCCAATACAATTCTCGGCAACCGACCATATGAGCGGTCTGACATCAGCTCGCCTTGATCAACGCGGAGCATTCCATTTCCATAGGTGCATGCCTTGATGATCTGTTCACCATCTTCAAAAAGGGCGTTGCAATAGGCAGATCCGCTGAAACTGAGTTGTGAAACTTGATGACTCTTTTTATTGATGTAGTAGACTCCTCCGTCTCCACAGGCGTAGAGCTCTCCGCTTTGGGTAACGAGTAAATCGAAGATGGTTTCATTCTGTAAAATCGACACCCAACCCTCTAATGGGTGGGTATTATCAGGAATGAAATACAGCTCATCACCAGCCGCTACGAAAAGACTTTTGTCCGATTCCGCGATAGCGTAAACTGCCTGACGCATACGATCATCATGACCAGTTGAAACCTCAAGGCCGTTGTAGAGTGCGAGTCCGGCATCAGTGCCGATATAGAGGGTCTGGTTGATTTCTGCGAGGGCACTGATCTTGTTTCCCGGCAGACCATGACTTGAGTTGAGGACCTCAAAATTTCGACCATCGAATCGAGCCAATCCGCCTCCCTGGGTTCCTACCCAGATGTACCCGCGATGATCTTCTAAGAGACAATCAACCTGCGATTGGGGAAGGCCTTCTTTGAGGTTATACACTTCTGCTTGGTACCGCTGCCCGAAGGTGGGCGAAGCAACAAGCAGAAGCATAAATGCTATGAAGTGTGGAATGCGCTGGAGGTCTATGTCATACACGAGGGATGCGTTTTCTCAGGTACAATTTAGTGCCGGCGGGCACATCGCTTCCAGGGGCAAGACGATTCTTTCTGTAGATGTGTTTAATCTTGATTCCGTAGCGCTGAGAAATGTCTCGTAGACTTTCGCCTTCTTGTTTGACGTGGTGATCAACGCGTGCTTTAGAACGCTTAGGCTGTAAGTAGACAATTTCACCTGATGAAGGACGTTCGTCTTTGCCAAGGTCATTGTACTTTTTAATCTGCCAAGTCATCATTTCAAGCTCCGCGGCGATGCTCTCAGGGGTGTCACCTGATTTAGCCACTGTGTACTTGATCTTATTCTCGCTGAGAAGCACTTCCCGTCTGCCCCCTAGAGTAACGGAATCAAAGCCGTCATTCTTATCCCAGTTGTTAGAACCAGGGTTTTGCTTTGGGGAAGGTACGTCAGCAAGGGTTTGATTTCCTTCTAGGATATCAATTCCAATGTCGTCAAAACGTGTGAGGTCGTTCTTTTCAATAATGTTAATCAGAAGGTTAGCGTACTTCGGCGAAGTAGCGTAACCGGCTTTTTTCAGCCCTTTCGCCCAGCCTTTGTAATCAGAAATCTTCAGGTCAAAAAGGCCCTTGTACCTATTCTGCAGCAGAAATTCTGAATGATCATGGTATGATTCCGTGGCGTTTTTGTAGTGGCGAAAGCACTCACCCTTCTTGTCATCATCGTGGTAGACTTTTTTGCCTTTCCAGCTACTATGACATTTGATACCAAAGTGGTTATTCGCCTTCCGAGCGAGTTCGCTATTTCCGTCACCGCTCTCAAGAATTCCTTGCGCAAGGGTGACGCTGGCTGGAATTTGGTATTCCACCATTTGAAGAATGGCTTCTTCACTCCATTGATCGATGTATTCACTACGTGAGATACGCTCTCCATCTGCGAGTGCAAGCAGGGGAAAGAGGAATACGAGTAGGTATGTGACGGACTGTTTCATAACGAAGCATTTTTCACCGAATACTAAAGTAACGGCAGAAAGTGTGCCATTCGCTTGCAAAGCGACGAGCTATGAACAGCTAAATGTTAGTTGGAAGGGCTGAATTCCTTGACTAGCGCGGTGTCTCCTTTTTCGTCAAAGAAGACCCAGCTCCCAATTTTTTGACCTTGGTCGAAGAAGGAAAGGATGTGAATATTTCCGTTCGCATGCCATGCTGTGAAATCGCCGTGTTTGAGTCCGCCTTGGTAATAATGAACACTCCATGGCGTGCCGTTTTCGTAGAAACTTTGCCACTTCCCGTCACGTTTACCGGCTTTCATGTCGCCTTTTTTGAAAATGGCTCCGTTGCTGTAAAAGTGGGTTTCGGTGCGATTCAGTGAGTCAGACTCTAGATAGCGATAGACGACTTTGGGTGTGCCGTCACCAAAGGTTGATATGACGTGATCAACAGGTTCCGCGCACGCGAAAAAAAGCAAGAACAAAAGAAGATACCAAGGCTTCATTTCTTTCGATTGATCGTGTAATGTACCAATTCACGAAGGGAAGTTTTCGAATCACTTTCCGGAAATTGTTCTAAAATAGCCAGCGCTTTATGGGTGTATTCCATCATGCGATCGTGGGCATATTTCAGTCCGTCAGTGCTCACCACATAGTCTATCACCTGCTTCACCTTCTCAGGATTTTCGTGGTGATTTTTGACAATATTGATCACTTTTCTGCGCTCGTTGGCAGGTGCAATGTTCAGAGCGCGAATCAAAGGCAAGGTCATCTTGCGTTCTTTGATGTCGATACCAGTTGGCTTTCCGATGTCTTCCGCACCTCCGTAGTCGAACAGGTCATCTTTGATTTGGAACGCAATACCTACGTATTCACCGAACAGGCGTAGTTTTTCCTGGGTTTCTTTATCGCCTCCGGCGGAAGAGGCACCAGCTTCGCAGCAAGCAGCAATCAGAGAAGCGGTTTTGCGGCGAATGATCTCAAAGTACACTTCTTCATTGATATTGAGCTTGCGCGCTTTTTCAATCTGAAGGAGTTCCCCTTCACTCATTTCGCGAACCGCATTGGATACGATGCGAAGGATATCGAACTCGCCGTTGTCAACAGACATAAGCAAACCTCGCGAAAGCAGGTAATCCCCTACCAGCACAGCGATTTTGTTCTTCCATAAAGCATTCACAGAGAAGAAACCACGACGTTTATAAGCGTCGTCAACTACGTCATCATGAACCAACGTAGCGGTGTGAAGAAGCTCGATGAGTGATGCTGCGGTGTAAGTAGATTCTACAACGCCTCCACAAACATTGGCAGAGAGGAACACGAACATTGGTCGCATCTGTTTTCCCTTGCGCTTAATAATGTAGTGCGTAATCTTGTCAAGAAGTGGCGTCTCGCTTTTCATCGCTTCCTTGAAGTGCGATTCAAAACGTGCCATTTCGTTTGCGATCGGAGCTTTTATTTCTGCAACTGTGGCCATTCAGCGTCCAAATTTAGCGTTTTCCACATCCATGATTCTAATTAATGTCATCTAAGACGCTTTTCTGAGCGTTTGTACCGTCGTACCTTGCGTTAATAATTGATTGCTAAGCCTTATCTGATGATAATAACAAAACTCTTGAGAAGCTGTTTCCTTGCGGTTGCAGTTTTGCTTTCTTATAGCCTCTTTGCACAGCTGTGCCAGCGTCCAGGAGGTCATGCCATACAGTGTATGGGCTTGATCGGCCTTGAGGAACAACATGATTCATTTATTGCACCCCCCGCGAGCTTCATTCCGAACGGAGAGCGTGATGTGGTCATTTCAGTGAATTACAACGGCTTCACTCCCGAAGCGCAAGCTGCGTTTCAATACGCAGTAGATATCTGGTCGTCGCTATTGACGTCAAGTGTGCCAATTATTATTGACGCAACGTGGGAAGACATTGACGGAAACACTCTTGGATTCGCAGGAGCTTCTGGTTACTTCCAGAATTTCGCCAATGCACCGGAAGCAAATACTTTCTACCCTTCAGCCTTGGCAGATAAGCTAGCAGGCTTTAACCTTCAAGGTGGAGCTGACATCGAAGCAAGCTTTGATAGCGGAACGAACTGGTACTTCGGAACGGACGGTAACCCTGGGTTTGGTCAGTTCGACTTCGTATCTGTAGTTCTGCACGAGCTCGGTCACGGACTTGGTGTAGTTGGTTCAGCAGGCGTAGATGGAACGACAGGGTTCTTCTTCTTTAGCAATCCTTCTATTTATGACACTTATGTGGAAAACGGATCGAACTCATCGATCTTGAATTTCCCAGACAATAGCTTCTCTCTTTACCAGCAGCTGACTTCTGACAACCTGTTCTGGAATGGACCAGCAGCAGTTGGCAACAACGCTGGTACTAACCCACAGCTTTACGCCCCAAGTTCTTGGGCGCAAGGGTCAAGCTACTCTCACGTAGATGAAGACTCATATCCTGCGGGGAACGCGAACTCGCTGATGACTCCGTTCATTGCACCAGGCGAAGCGATCCACGATCCCGGCCCGATCATCATGGGATTGATGGAAGACATCGGGTGGACTGTAGAAGAGCCAGCACCATGCGCAGACAGTGGTTACACATTCTCATTGACACCGGATTGTTACGGTACAGAAATCACTTGGGAAGTACTTAATAGTAACGGAGTTGCAGTGGCTTCTGGAGGTCCTTACGCTGACCTTCTTCCTGAGTCGATTACAACGATTGACACTGACCTATGTCTGACTTCTGGATGTTACACATTCAATATCTATGACGCTTTCGGAGATGGATTGAATGGTTCTGCTGAAACAGGATGTGGTGTTGACGGAGACTTCACCATGTTTGATGAAAATGGAGCCGTTGTGTTTACGATGGCTAGCTCTACTTACGGTGATCAAGACACCTACGATTTCTGTGTAGATGACAATGGTGGCGGAGGTGACGATTGTACAAACTTAGACATGGAAATCGTTGAAGGGCCTTGTGCTGATAACGGCAGCGGACTTCTACCAACGATTACGTTGACCATGACTTGGAATGGCGATTGTATCGTTCAAGACCTCTGTTTCTCTACAGACGGGGTGAACTTTGATTGTTTTGAACTCCCTGCATTGGCTGATCCAATTCTACTTGAATCTGGAGACCCATTGGATTTTGTCGATCTAGACCCGAACACGGAATACACGTTCTACTATACCCTTACTGATGGCGCTACTTCAACTGAATACACTTTCACAACGGGTGACTGTAATGACGAAGAATTAGTCTGTGACTGTCTTGGTACTGAGCATACCATTGGTGTATTGACTTGGTTGGGCGATGGCTTTGAAGACGACGGAACTTACCAATGGGAAGGTCAACCTGTAAACTTCAACTGTGAAACCTGGGGTTATGACTGTGGTGACTTCGGAGTCGTAGGCGATCCATTCGGTGTTTGTGATGGAAACCTCCCCCCGAACAACGGTTGTGGAGACCTCACTTCTTGTACCAACTTGGATATGACTGTCATCGACACAGGATGTGCTGATAACGGATTTGGTGAACTGCCAACGATCGATGTGCTTGTAAGCTGGAACGGAGACTGTCTAGTAGAAGACTTCTGCTTTGCAATCGATGGTGAAACATTCACTTGTTTCAATCTACCAACGCAAGACCCACCATTGCTGATTGAATCAGGCGATGCGATTGGATTCATCAACCTTGACCCAGATACAGAATACACATTTTACTACACGCTTTCTGACGGTACTATTTCTGACGAGTTCCTCTACATAAGCAGTAACTGTGACAATGAAGTATTCGGGTGTACAGATCCGAATGCTACCAACTATAACCCATTGGCTACTTCTGATGATGGCAGCTGTGTTTACGATGATTGTGTGCCGACAGCGATTACGCTTGAAGAAGATTGTTTCTTCGATGAGGTCAATCAAGAAATCGTAAACCGCATCTTGGTGAGTGTGGAGATTTCAGGTGATTGTACAATAGAAAACGTTTGCTTTACTCCAGCTGGAGGAGGTGACGAGACCTGTTTCTTCCTTCCTGACTTTGATATTTTGGTTGAAGATGGAGGCGGTGTATTTATCCCAGTTCCTGAAGCTGGAGAATACGATGTATATGTGACTACCGCGGAAGGAGTCTCACCAATCGAGACCATTGCTGTTGATTGTAGCGATGCCATCGTTGGTTGTGGAAACCCATTCGCATTGAACTACAACCCACTGGTTGAAATCAACGATGAAGCGCAATGTACTTATGACGAGTACATCTGCGATTGTGCCGGAACTCAACACACTATTGGAGTATTGGTTTGGTTAGGTGACGGATTCTTAGACGATGGTTCATTCGAATGGGATGACCAAACGGTAGATTTCAACTGTGAAACATGGGGTTACGATTGTGCTGACGGCGGAATCAATGATGATCCAAACGGCGTATGTGAAGGAAACCTTCCTCCAAACAACGGATGTGCAGGTTGCGGACCAGTCAGTGGAACGGCGTTCCAGGAAGATTGTCTTGATACAGGAGACGGTGTCGGAATCCTTCCTGTTATCGGATTTGATATCTCTATCAACGGAGACTGTTTGATCACTGAGTTCTGCTTCCAAGAAGACGGCGGTGGCTACACTTGCTTCGACTTTGCTGAGTTGGAACTAGAGATTGGAGATGGAGACGGACTGATCTTGAACAACACGACTCCTGGTGGATCATATGAATTCTACTTCACGATAGATGATGGATCTATTTCTCCAGTATTCACATGGGAGAATGGTAACTGTGAAAACGAAGAAACCATTTGTGACTGTGCTGGAACACAACACACCATCGGTGTTCTAGCATGGCTGGGAGACGGATTCGAAGATGATGGTTCATTCACTTGGGATGGTAACCCAGTTGATTTCAACTGTCAAACTTGGGGTTATGACTGTGGTGACTTCGGTATCAATGATGATCCAAACGGCGTATGTGATGGCAACCTCCCTCCAAACAATGGATGTGTAGGCGAGATTCTTGGTTGTACTGACCCAACGGCACTGAACTACGATCCGTCGGCTACCTTGAACGATGGTTCTTGTATATACGACATCGAAGGATGTGATGATATACTCGCTTGTAACTACAACCCTGAAGCAACGGTGAACGATGGCTCTTGTGATTACGATTGCTACGGTTGTACCGACCCAACAGCGATCAATTATGACCCGAACGCAACGGAAAATGACGATTCATGCATTTACGATGTAGAAGGATGCATAGATCCAGAAGCGTGTAACTACAACCCGGAAGCGACAGTAGATGATGGCTCATGTGATTACAGCTGCTACGGTTGTACAGATCCACAGGCATCGAACTACGATCCGGAAGCAACGATCGATGATGGTTCTTGTATCTACGATGGTCTAGGATGTACAGATCCAGAAGCGTGTAACTACAACCCTGAAGCGACAGTAGATGATGGTTCTTGTGATTACAGCTGCTACGGTTGTACTGACCCACTGGCATCGAACTACGATCCAGATGCAACGATCGATGATGGTTCTTGTATTTACGATGGTCTCGGATGTACAGATCCAGAAGCGTGTAACTACAACCCTGACGCTACAGTAGATGATGGTTCTTGTGATTACAGCTGTTACGGTTGTACAGATCCAGAAGCATGTAACTATGATATAGATGCAACAGTAGATGATGACTCTTGTGAGTACGAGACATGTGCTGGATGTACGAATGAGTTCGCCATTAACTACGATCCAGATGCAACGATCGACGATGGATCTTGTATCGATGATTGTGAACTACCGGTGGTTGATCTTTCTGATATTGGATGTCTTGATGGAGACAATGAGTTCTACATCGAAATCGACGTTACTGAATACGGAAATGTTGGTCCATACGTCGTGTCAAATGACCAAGACAATAACACAGATATCATCGACGGAACAGGTACGATTTTGTATGGTCCTTTCGTTGATGGCGATATTGTTACGATCACAATTGAATCTGAAGCGTTCGACGTATGTGTTCTTGAATTGGCCGGTTACGGTTGTGACACTAGCGTGGAATTGATTGAGAGCACTGCTTGGGAGGTTTATCCTAACCCTGCCAACGAAGTACTCATCATCGAAGGGTTCGCGAACGAGAACATACTGATTGAACTTGTTGACTTGGCAGGTAAGTTGATTATGTCTGAAAACATCCCTGCTGGAAACCTACGATACGAGATGAATGTATCGTCGCTAGCTAGCGGAATGTACTTCGTGAAGATGGTTGATTCTAATGGTGCTCGAACAGAACGAGTAGTCGTGAAACACTGAGGATAACTATCCAAGCATATTGAAGCCCCAGGGAATTTCTCTGGGGCTTTTCTATTCGAAGGCCCTACATGACCATCGGTCGAAATCCTACACACCGGCCATCGAATAGTCAAGTATTTAGCATGTGATAAATACTACGATCATGCGTGGGTTGAAAAGAATCTTATTATTCCTCTTTGTGACATCAGCCGGACAAGCGTTTAGCCAGGTTCCTGGGTGTACGGATCCGAGTGCATGTAATTTCGATGCGTCCGCAACGGAGGATGACGGTACATGTGATTACAGCTGTTATGGTTGTACCGAACCAACAGCAAATAATTACAATCCAAATGCAACGGTCAACGACGGTTCTTGTCTTTGGGATTCATGTGTTCCTTATGAATTAGTAATCGAAGAAGCCTGTCTTTGGGATAGCCAAACAGGAGACTTCATTACCCGCGTGGCGATCACCCCGTCGATTAGTGGTGTCTGCTATCTCGAAGAGATATGTTGGCAGCAAGTAGGAGGTGGGGGTACTGGTTGTATTGATCTACCGGCGATTGGCGAGTTCATTACTGACGGTGAGACCGTAATCATCCCATTGCTAGCAGGTGGTGTTTACTCCTTTACTGCCACCACCTTCGATGGAACATCCGATCCTGTGGAAATTGCGGTAAACTGTTATGATAATCAGAATGCTTGTGGAAACCCGTACGCGGTGAACTACGATCCTGAGGCAGAGAATACCTTCGAATTGGCGTGTATTTATGATGAGTTCATCTGTGACTGTGCAGGTACACAGCACAATATAGGTGTGTTGATCTGGTTAGGAGACGGCTTTTACGATGAAGGAACCACTTCATACTGGTACGGTGTGCCGGTAGACTTCACATGTAACCTATGGGGTTGGGATTGTGGAGATGGAGGAATCAATCACGACCCTTACGACACTTGTTTAGGTGAGCTGCCTCCGAATAATGGATGTGCCGCCCCTGCATGTACCCCGTTGATCATGAGTTTTGAGCAAGGCGAGTGCACCTATTCCGACAGTTTAGGTTATCGCCCTTCCTTCGATGTCACTTTTACCATGAATGGGCCATGTGAGGTCACTGACTTGAATTACCGAGTCAATTCCGGTGAGTGGCAAGAGATAGATCTTACGGATCTCAACATAACTTCAGACCTCTCCTTTACCATGGAGAATACCATTGCTGATGGAAACTATCAGTTCTCTTTTGAAACATCAGCGGAATCTGTTTCGCCATACTTTTATTGGAACAACGGAAACTGTTATGATGAGAACACGATCTGTGATTGTAGCGATAACGTGTATGACATAGGGGTATTGGATCGATTAGGTGATGGAAACCTCGACTTTGGGACTTCTATTGGCGAACCTTCGGTCAACTTTAACTGCTTGAAATGGGGTTATGACTGTGGCGATGCCGGAGTCGACGCTGACCCTATTGGAGTGTGTGAAGGAAACTTACCGCCGAATAACGGTTGTATGACTTTCTATTTCGGATGTGATGATGAAACAGCATGTAATTACAACGCCGGAGTGAACTTCAACGACGGTTCTTGTGACTACGAAACATGTCTAGGTTGTATGGATCCTACGGCGTGTAACTGGGATATCACAGCTACACAAGACGATGGAACCTGTGATTATGAGTCATGTATCGGATGTACCGACCCAACGGCTTGTAACTACGAGCCGGACAATACAGAAGAAGATGGATCCTGTACCTACGATTGTCAGGGTTGTATGAACCCAGACGCTTGTAACTTCGATCCACTTGCCACAGAGAATGATGATAGCTGTCATTTCGATTGTTATGGTTGTACGGATACCGGGGCGTGTAATTACAACCCGGATGCGACCATTGATAACGGAAGCTGTAATAACGACTGTATCGGTTGTATGGATTCAGGGGCATGTAATTATGACCCATTTGCAACTATCGACAGCGGGAACTGTGAGTTCATCACATGTTTGGGTTGTACCGACCCAGGAGCATGTAATTTCGACTCTTCCGCCTCCATCGATAACGGACAATGTAATTACAGTTGTTTAGGGTGTACCGACCCGATTGCCTGTAACTTCGATCCAACCGCAACGATTCTCGATGCTAGTTGTGTGTATGACTGTTTGGGCTGTACGGATGAAGAGGCGTGTAACTACAATCCGGATGCGACAGTAAATGATAACTCGTGTGACTTCAGCTGTTTTGGATGTACCGATCCAGATGCATGTAACTACAGCGCAGTGGCCATCTTTGATGACGGCTCCTGTCAGCTGGAGTGCATTGGGTGTTTGGATCCAGAAGCATGTAACTATGACGAATTTGCCGTGGTAAGTGATGGTAACTGTGACTACACTTCGTGTTTGGGTTGTACCATCCCAACGGCGTGTAACTATGATTCAGAAGCGACGGTTGACGACAATAGTTGTGACTTTGGGTGCTATGGGTGTATTGATCCGCTAGCATGCAATTACAATGAAGAATACACCATCGACAATGGAACATGTGATTATGAATCATGTCTAGGTTGTACCGATACAGATGCATGTAATTACGACGAAATAGCCACACAAAATGATGGAACCTGTGAATATGTGACATGCCAAGGGTGCACAGACCCGACAGCATTCAATTACGACGTCACGTCACTGATAGATGACGGTTCATGTGTCTACGAATGTGTTGGGCCTCAAATTGACTGGTCATCTTACGATTGTGAAGAGACGTCAGGTAACCTCTATGTAGTGGCTGATGTCACTGATATGGGTAATGCAGGTCCATGGACATTGATCAATAATATCAACAGTTATATCACGGTTCTTGATCAGCCGAATGAATACGTAATTGGTCCTTTTGCTGAAGACGATGTGGTGGTATGTACGATGATTTCGACGCTCTACTCTTCTTGTTTCGAGAGTGGTCCTGCGATTCAATGTTCAGTCAATGTAGAAGAACTTGAAGTGAATCAAGTAGACATCTTCCCGGTGCCTGCTCAAGACATCCTCAATGTGTCATCGCGCGAAGCCCTAGAGCGTATTTCGATCTACGACGAACGCGGGCGTGAGGTGCTCAACGACCCAGCCTTGAACGACTTCACCGTGACCTTGAACATTGGTGATTTAGCTTCAGGATACTACGTCGTGACTTGTCAAACAGCCAGCGGGGTGATTCGTAAGCATGTTGTAATCACTGATTAGGAGACACAATTCCGGTTATAGAGCGGTCAATTGCTATTTTTGCACGAAATAGCAACGCATGATTCGCTCTATGACTGGCTACGGAAAAGCAGAAGGGAACGTTGGAACCCGCAAGTTTACCGTAGAACTCAAATCACTCAACAGCAAGCAGCTCGACTTAAACGTGCGCATGCCTTCTTTGTACAAGGAGAAGGAAATGAAGCTTCGTAAATGGTTAGCTGACCGCGTGTTCCGCGGTAAGACAGACTTAAGTATCTACTATGAGGCTGACGCTGCTGAGAAGCGCATGACGATCAATAAGGCGTTGATCTCGTCTTTCCATGAAGACTTGAAAGAGGTGGCGGATCAGATTGGCCAGCAAGACGTTGATTATTTGTCGATGATCATGCGCATTCCTGATGTACTTAAGCCAGAACGCGAAGAGCTAAACGAAGATGAATGGTCTCAGATCATGAAATTGATCGAACAGGCTTTCGAGATGTTCAATTCATACCGTGTTCAAGAAGGTGCTGGATTGGAAGAAGACTTCCGTGGACGAATCGCTAAGATCCAAGAATTGGAAGGTGGCCTAGACGACCTCATTGAACAACGTATCGCACGTATCAAAGGACGCATCTCTGGCAACCTCGAAGAATTCATTGAGTCTGAGAAGTTGGATAAAAACCGTTTTGAGCAGGAATTGATTTACTATTTGGAGAAGATCGATGTATCTGAGGAACGTCAGCGTTTGAAGTCAAACACAGATTATTTCTTAGACATCCTGACTAATGGCAATGCACAAGGAAAGAAACTTGGTTTCATCTCTCAAGAAATTGGTCGAGAGATCAACACCCTCGGATCAAAAGCAAATGACGCAGAGATTCAGCGTGGTGTGATTCAAATGAAAGACGAACTCGAGAAGATTAAAGAACAAGTTCTTAATGTCTTATAATCAGCATAACGGTAAATGCGTCATCTTTTCCGCGCCCTCAGGTGCTGGGAAGACTACGATCGTTAGGCACCTATTAGATACCCGCGAAGATTTAGAATTCTCCATCTCAGCCACAAGCCGGGCGCCGAGAAAAAAAGAGCGAGAAGGTAAAGACTATCACTACCTCAGTGTAGCGGAATTCAAAGCCTACATAGAAGCCGGAGCCTTTGTGGAGTGGGAAGAGGTTTATAATGATCAATTCTACGGTACCCTCCATAGGGAGATCGAACGCATCTGGGAAATGAACAAGCATGTGATTTTCGATGTTGACGTTCAAGGAGGTTTGAATTTGAAAAAGTCTTTCGGAGATACAGCCTTGGCTGTCTTCGTTATGCCACCCAACCTTGAAGCACTTGAAGCTCGCTTACGCGGAAGAGATACCGAAACGGAAAAGAGCATTCGTCGAAGAATGGGTAAGGCAGCTCAAGAATTGGCCGTTGCTGATTCTTTTGATGTGATTTTAATCAATGATGACCTCGAAACGGCAAAACAAGAGGCGAGCGAACTAATCGCTGATTTTCTGGAAGTATGAAGAAACGAACGGGTCTTTACTTCGGTACGTTTAATCCAATCCATATTGGACACCTAGTGATTGCTAATTTTATGGCGAATCACACAGACCTAGATGAGGTATGGTTGATCGTTACCCCGCACAACCCGTTAAAGGACCGTGGAGATCTACTCCCGGATGATCACAGACTTCAAATGGTGCGCTTAGCGACCATTGACAACAATAAACTTGAGGTAAGCGATGTGGAGTTTAATCTTCCGCAGCCCAACTATACCATCAATACATTAGACCTTCTTCAAGAAAGATATAGCGACACCGAATTCGTTTTGATCATGGGAGAAGACAATCTACGTTCATTGCATCGTTGGAAGGATTACGAACGTATGGTATCGTCATATGACATCTTTGTTTACCCTCGCAGTATTACCGAGGGAGAGAATACAGAAGAATCAGGGGTGCTAGTTAACCTCAAACGGGTGACGATCTGTGAAGCACCAATGATTCGGATCTCATCTACCTTCCTCCGTAATGCGATTCGCACTCAAAAAGACATTCGATATCTGGTTCCAGACAAGGTGATCAACTACATTAGTAATAATTACCTCTATGAGAAATAGCTGATAAACAGTTGATTATAAGTTTTTTCAAGCCCCGTCCATTTTTTTGGCACGGGGCTTGCTGTATGATGAATGAAACACTTTAAAACCTAGGAACATGAAAGAACTTAGAAAAAAATATATGGCATTGAAGAGCCAGGCAATAGACTTAATGAAAGCAGGTAAAGTAAACGCTTACCTAGCCAAACTTCAAGAGGTGAACGACCTCAAATTCCAAATGATTCAACTCGCTGCTAGTCGCTAAAGATTAGTAAGGTTCAAATAGGTTAAAGGTTGGAAAAGCCTCCCGTAATGTCGGGGGGCTTTTTCTATTTAGACCTAACAAGCCATGCTTCGCTTGTAATCTTCTACCAAGTACATCCCCCAATCCGCCATGGAATCAAAGATCGGTAGGAGCTCTTTACCCTTTTCTGTCAACTCGTGGGGGAGTTTCCGCATACGACGTGCGTACGACAAGACCATCACCTACGAGTTCATTAAGCTGACTGGTCAATACCTTACGAGATACACCAACTACAGCAGCATTCAATTGCCCAAATCGCTTCTTCGAGCGACTTAGTTGATAGATGATGACTGGTTTCCATTTGCCTCCAACTACCTGTAAGGCTTGTTGTAACGGGCATAGCGGATTCGGTTACCTCACAGCAAAAGGTACCGCAGCTAAAGGACACAAAGTATACGCTTCAATGCGTAACACCACTTCTCGTAATGCTGAAAGAGCAGCAGAGTTGAATGTCATCGAGAATATAACCGTAGTTGATCTCGACGTAACTGATGGAAACCGCACGAAAGAAGTGCTCTCAGAAGTCATCGAAAAGGAAGGACGTATCGACGTACACGTTAACAACGCGGGTTACTTCGGAGGAGGAATCGCGGAGACCACCTACACTGAGCAAGACGTAGAGAATATGTTTGACGTGAACTTGAAAGGGCCGTGGCGAACAATCAAGTCGGCACTTCTAGAAATGCGTAATCAAGGAGAGGGCTTGATCATCAATATTTCAAGCAGCCTTGGACGTTTCTCGGCTCCGTTCATGACTGTATATAACAGCACGAAATTCGCCCTAGAAGGATTGACAGAAGGATTGCACCTCGAAGTTCGTCCACTAGGAGTTGATGTTGTATTAGTTGAGCCAGGAGCTTTCCCAACAGAGATCTTCCAGAAGATAGCGTAAGGAGCAGACCAAGATGTGACTGCAGGTTACGGACCATTGGCAGATGTGCCTGAGCAGATTGGTGAAGGAATGGGCAAAGCATTTGAAAGCCTAGAACTTAACCCTCAGATGGTAGCAGATGCGATCTTTAACTTGATCGAAACACCAAAAGGACAACGTCCGTTGCGTACCGTGGTGGATGGAATCTCCGGTGAACACGTGAAGATTGCAAACGAAAACGTGAAAGAGGGATACAGCAACTTCTTGGCAGCCTTCGGAATGGCAGAAATGCTGAATTAATCAGCAACCTATTTATAATCAAAGAGCCCGCCGATCCTTCGGGGGCTTCTTTATTTTCGGGTTATTTCATACCACACACAACGTCGATGCTCTTGATAATCTGCCAATTTCGGATGGTCAAATTCACCTTTTTTGGTCATCCCTATCTTCTGCATCACATTTTCAGAGTTGATATTCCTCAATGTGCAGACTGCCACAACCAGAGATAATTGGAGTGTTTCGAAAGCGTGCTGCAAACAACGTTTGGCACCTTCCGTCGCGTAGCCTTTTCCCCAGGCCGATTTTTTGAGGCGCCAACCGATATCAGTCGCCGGGGTGAAGTCGGTTTCATATTCTTGATAGGCAAGGCCAACGAATCCAATGAATTCTCCGGTCTCAATTATCTCAGTAGCGTAGTAAGTATAGCCATGTTTGTCGAAATGATCCTGCAAACGAGTAATGAACCCTGCAGTTTCCTCAGTTGATAAAGGTTTGGGGAAATGCGCCATGACCTCAGGGTCAGCATTTAGTTCTGCAAAGGCTTCAAGGTCATGCTCGTTCCAGTTACGGAAGCCGAGACGTTCAGAGTGGAAGAGGTAGTTCATTTTCATTGTTTCACTCATACCGCATCTTCGTCAACAGCTCCAGAACCTTCGCGGCAGATTTCTTTTGTGCTTTGAGATCTCCCGCCTCTGTACCACCAAATTCGAAGGTGTGCTGCTTTCCATTGATTGTCATGGTTCCTTGGCGTTGGGTAGAAGGACTGTTCGGATTCCCTGATATCAGATGGCCCGCATTCTGGAATTGAATATTCTCCAGGTCAAATTTGAATCCGCTAGACTTTGCGCGGCCTTCTATCATATCTGCCATGCGTGCAGATGGCCAGACTTGGTCAGCGATGCCCGAGAACAAGATGATGGGCCCGCTTACCTTTTCTACTGGGATGGCTGCGCGATGGACAATGGCTTCATTCGAGAATCCGCTGACCCAGTAGGGAAGGGGTTGAACCATTTCGGCCTCTCCACCCTGAAACTTCTCCATTGGTATGAAAGGAACCGCTTGACTACGGTAAGTCCAGCTTGGCTTGACTTGGTCTGAGTTGTATGGTAAAACTGTGTTCGACCAACTCACCGAGGATGGCGAATAAGCAATCGCTCCATGCACGAGGTCAGGAAAATAAGAAGCTACCACTAAGGCCAGCTCGGCGTTCCGTGAAGCCCCCATGACTAGGATGTTCTCTGGGTCTACTTCGGGTTGTTGACTCAACCAACCGGCAGCTTTTTCGAAATATTCCAAGGGAATTTCCTCAGGCAAAGCGGGGAGGCCTTCTTCTTGACAATAGGGGAGCGAAAGCCCCACAAATCCTGCCTTTGCAAGTTCTTGTCCCCAGTAGTCGCCCCAGGCTCCTCCGCCAACTAGAATGACGGCAGGCTGTTTTTCCGTTTCCGCGCTAGCGAAATAAGAAGCTTTAAAATCTTGACCAGTGACTTCTTGAGGCTTGACACCATCAAACAAAAGACTGTCGAGGTATAAATAGCCACCCACTACGACGATGACGAGCAAGAGGCTACCGATGATTTTCTTGGTGCTTTTCAAGTTGAATTTGTGCTAGATGATGATCTTCCTTCACCGGAAGTTGAATGTTAGGGAAAGATAGTGAAGAGTTGAAAGCTGTCTACTATCACCTCAATAATCCCACACCGAAACTGCAGTGAAAGCCGATTTGACAATTCACTGAACCGGTATGCCATTTCGAGAGTTGCGTTGGCTGGGCTTTTAACCACCGTTCAATTTGTGCTGGCGATGTTTTGAAGATCAGCGCGTATTCACCTTCAGGAGTGAAATACGAGTCGTTTTCTTTAATGACATCGAGTGGACTGGACACGGTTAAAACAGTTGTTTTAGCGAAGTGTTGTTCTAAGATTTGCGCATATAAATACCCAGTGAGTAGGATGATTGGCAAAAGACAAGGCGCTTTTTGCATCGCAGAGTATTTGATCAAAAGGGACGATTCACGCCAAGAAATTGGCAGTTTCGGGTCTTGACTTTCACTTTTTCAAAATTCCACTGTAACTTTTCTTTATGCAGGTGCGTCACACTATCAAACAGCCTGTACTGAATCATGACTGTCGCCGAATACAACGAATGTGTACATTCCTTCGCTGATAATCTCTTCAGGTTCATTGTCAAGAACTTGAGAGATGAAGAACAAGCGCGGGATATTGTGCAGGACACCTTTGCCAAGCTTTGGTTAAAGGTGGAAGATGTGCCGTATGCGAAATGCAAATCGTACCTCTTCACAACTGGCTACCGTACCATGATCGATTGGATTCGTCGAGAGAAAAAGAACGCCGACTTTGAAAATGTGAATCAAAAGGCGCTCTCGCATGACAGGCAGTACAGCGATTTGAGTGAGATCTTGCAAGATGCACTAGATCGAATTCCAGAGATGCAGCGAAACGTGATCATGTTACGTGATTACGAAGGCTACAGCTACCAGGAGATAGGTGAAATCACAGGACTCAACGAATCGCAAGTGAAAGTATACATCTATCGCGGAAGGGTGGCGCTAAAAAACTACCTCGTAAGCATTGATCAATTGATATGAAGATCACCATCGAGAATTATGAAGCCTTTGTGCTAGACCACTTGGAAGGTCGACTCTCTGACGAACAGTCGGAGGCGTTGTTTGCGTTCCTTGATGCACATCCAGAATTGGAGGTGGATCTCGATATTGACTTGGAAGGAATGTCAGAAACCCTCCCAAGTAGTGGTCTTGAATTGTCGTCTCTTCTCGCTTCCGAAGGTGAAATACCAGAAGCAGTAGATCTCTTCATGGCACGCAAGCTCGAAGGAGATGAAGAGGGAGAGATTGGAAATGACCCGCTAACGCAGAAGCATTGGAAAGCGATGCAGAAGACGAAAGTCGAAGCGCCATTGGTGTCATACCAAGACAAAGATTCTATGTTGATTCCTTCTGAAGTCGCTTCTAAAGACGAGTGGTACGCTGCCGTCATGGAAGGAGATGTCAAGGGGCCTTGGGTGGAACGTGTACTCGCTTCCGCGCTAGCGAAAAAACAACTCGCATTATTCAACAAGACTAAGCTTCAAGCACCTGAGGTACCATACTGTCAAAAAGAGGAACTCGAACGCACAGGTCGTGTGGTAGCCTTCCGTCCGGTGATGTACCGCATTGCTTCTATCGCAGCTGTACTTGTATTGGCGCTGGGTACCTTCTGGATGTTCACTCCAGATGAAGGCTCAAACGGACAAGTGGCACAAACCGGTAGCGATCTTGGAGTAGCTCGTGAAGTGGCAGAATCGACACCAGCGAGTGAAGAAACTACGAAGGTCATTACCACCGTAGATTATGATGCGACGCCAAAAGGCACTCCTTTGTCTCCGGCGAATGATGTAGTACAGGAAGAAGTGATTTCCAACCGGATTCCTGGGGTACAGTTTGCTTCTACGCGTGCTGTAGATCAAGTGCGCACAGATGTAGTGGCTATTAATCGCAACATCTTCATTAATACGAGCATGGGTGACGCCGTAGCTGACGCCACGCCAGCAGAAGTGATTCCAAGGGAAACGCCAACAAAGGTTGAAGAACCTCAGAAGTTTAAAGACTTCGTATTCGCAGAGGCAGTGAATACGGTGCTCGGACGCGAAAAGGCAGAAGATGAGACCTTGGTAGAAGCTCTGGCTTCTAAAGTTGAAGAGAAAACAGCCTTAGACTTGGCCTTTGCATCAAAAGGCAAAGCGGAGAAAGATAAGGGCTTTTTCTTCCGACTAGGGAAGTTTAGCGTAGAGCGCTAATCAAGTATTGTTGAAAAAGTTCATCGTTCGATCCAAGCCGATTGATGCGAAAGAAAGAATCGCTTGACAGCTACGATCTAAACGCTCCCCAAGACGAGATGATTCCTCTTCATTCCATTTCCCCAACACATAATTAACTTGATGTCCTTTTGAGAACTCAGCGCTAATTCCGAATCGGAAACGAGGGTATTTCGTGGTGTTGATCAGTGCTTGAATATTCTTGAGGCCATTGTGGCCACCGTCTGATCCTTTTTTGCGAATGCGAATGGTACCATATGGGAGTGCCAAGTCATCTGTGACAACCAACATGCGCTCAGCCGGTACTTTCTCCTTATCCATCCAATAGCGAACCGCCTTACCACTGAGGTTCATGTAGGTGTTCGGCTTGAGCAAGATAAGGGAGCGACCTTTGTGTTTGAGTTCGGCGACATCGCCGTAACGTTCGGTCTTAAAAGAAATATTGGACGCCCCGGCAAGGGCATCCAATATCTCAAATCCAATATTATGTCGTGTTCCAGTGTATTCCAGTCCAGGATTACCTAGCCCAACGATCAAATACTTCATGTAGCGAATTATTCAGCTGCTGCTTCTTCCGCCCCTTCCGCTGCTTCTTCACCTTCAGCTTCTTCACCAGAAGCAGCAGACATTGCAGCACGAGTACGTTTCACACCAACGACTACATCAGAGTCAGCTTGAGCGATGCGCGCTCCTTCGATATTCATCTCACGAACACGAATAACGTCACCGATATCAAGGTCAGAGATGTCAACCATTACGTACTCAGGAATAGACCCTGGAGTACCGATTAGGCGAAGACGACGGTGGTTCACCGCTAGACGTCCACCGTTACGCACACCTACAGAGTTACCTTCTGTACGAACGGGGATATCAACCCAGATCTCACGGTCATCAAACATTTGGAGAAGATCTACGTGTAGAATCTTATCCGTTACTGGGTGGAACTGCAGTTCGCGAATGATACAGTTGTACACTGTTCCATCTAAGTCTAGTTCGATCTTGAAAACGTCTGGGTTGTACACCAGTTTCTCAAGTGCAATTTCTGGGAGATGGAGGTGTACCTGATTGTCGCCACCGTAAAGAACCGCTGGAATGCGACCCTCTTTGCGCAGGTCCTTCGCATCTTTTTTCCCTACGCCCTCACGTGAAGAGCCGCTCAATGATGCTACTTTCATTGTTGTTTGATTATGAAATTAGAAAATGTGAACTGATTGATTCATTGTTCATCAAGCAACGCATCACCTGTGAAAACAGAGGAGCGATGCTCAGAACTTTGATTTTATCAGTCGGTTTATCGTCTCTAAGAGGTAGACTATTTGTTACGATCAGCTCAGTCAGAACAGAATCCTGAATGCGCTCGTAAGCTGGTCCACTCAATACTGGGTGTGTACACACGGCACGCACTGAACGCGCTCCGTGATCCATCATCATGGCTGCTGCTTTCGTCAATGTGCCAGCAGTGTCGCACATGTCGTCGATGAGTACTACATCCTTATCCTTTACGTCTCCGATCACGGTCATGCTTTCCACTTCGTTGGCCACCTTGCGCTGCTTATAACAGATCGCGAGGTCAACAGAAAGGAACTTGGCATACGCGTTGGCACGTTTCGTACCTCCTGTATCAGGAGTAGCGATGACCAAGTCTTCTTTGCGAAGTTCCTCTAGGTATGGTAGGAAAATCGTTGAAGCGAACAGATGATCTACCGGCACTTCGAAGAAACCTTGGATTTGGTCAGCGTGTAGATCCATTGTGATCACACGGTCAACGCCAGCGGCTGTCAATAGATTCGCTACCAACTTCGCTCCAATTGCCACACGTGGACGATCTTTACGGTCTTGACGTGCGTAACCGAAGTATGGCATCACTGCTACAATTCGTTTAGCGCTTGCGCGTTTTGCCGCATCAATAAGCAACAAAAGCTCCATCAAGTTATCTGCTGGTGGGAAGGTCGACTGAACAATCACAACGTCTTTTCCACGCACTGTTTCTTCGATCGAGGTTTGAAGCTCGCCATCTGAAAAGCGCTGGTATTTAACCTCTCCGAGAGAAGTTCCGTATTCCATGGCTATTTCCTTCGCAATGTATTGCGATGCTGAGCCGGAAAAGATCTTTACTTGATTATTCATGATACCGCCGCGTAAAGGGGTGCAAAGATAGTGATTATCAGTCACTCGGCAAATCAGACAAGTCCTACAGAGGATAGAGACAATTTTACCTTCAAAATGACTGTTAAAAGTAAGTGTAGTCTAAAATTAATTCCTACCTTCGAAATATCTGAAATGCGGTTTAACTGGCCGCAACCAAGCTGTCTGGTGTAGACAGCATGGCAACAGCCACTGCGGTGGTTAAGGTTATCTGATTAGTTAGTTGAGAGCCAAGGCATAGTCTTGGCTCTTTTTTTTAACTATCAATCCAAGATTTGAATTCCTTTACCCGCTGACGACTTACAATCACTTCTTCGCCAGCTCTTGGAGCGACCTCTAGAAGTAGTCGATTATTGAAATAGTTCTCGATTTTGGAGATGCTATCGATGGTCACTATGAACTTTCGGTTAATGCGAAAGAACTGCTCCGGGTTCAATTCTCTCTCCAATTCATCCATAGTTTGGTCAATCAAGAAACGTTCATTGGTAGCTGTGACCAAAAAGGTTGAGCTCGCTTCGCTGACAAACCAGTGAATGTCAGTGGTAGGAACGAAACTGAGTCGTTGACCAGAGCGAATCAAGAACCGCTTCTTATAACTAACATTTGAACGGAACTCCTGCATCAAGGCTTTCAGATCTGGAAGTTGAGCCCCTTGTTGCTGAGACTCAAACTTCTGCATCGCCTGCTCAAGCTGCTTTTCATCAATCGGCTTCAGCAGGTAATCAATGCTGTTCACTTTGAAGGCCTGAATCGCGTATTCATCATGGGCTGTGATGAAGATGACCGGACAAGGAACATCTGTCTTCTCAAAGATTTTGAAGCTCTGACCGTCCGCTAGTTGAATGTCCATAAAGGCCAGGTCAGGTTTGGTTTCATCGAATACTTCGATGGCATCTTCAATACTGTCAGCGGTACCCACCACACTCCATTCTGGGCGTAGTGTTTTCACCAATCGTTCAAGTCGTTGAGCTGCTGGCAGCTCATCTTCAATGATGACTACTTTCATAAGAAGAGATGGTTAAGAGGGGTAAAACAACGGTGAAATGTTCGCTGGTTTGAATCACCTCAAGGGCTTCTTCACTCACCAGCTTGAAGCGGTTATCAATATTCTCGATACCCGTACCTGTGCCTTCCATTTCTTGGTCTTTCAGCTGCAGGTTGTTGCGAACAACAAGATTTCCTTCATCATTCGCAAAGATTTCAATTGTTAGCGGTCGTTTACGAGAAACCACATTGTGCTTGATGGCATTCTCAATCAAAATCTGCAGGCTCAGCGGCACCACAAATTGTTCTTTATCTTTTTCTTCGAGCTGAATATCGAATTTCAGGCTAGCGCCGAATCTCGTGTCCAATAAGTAGATGTAACTCTCGATGCAGTTGAATTCTTCTGCTAGCGTCACAACTTCTTTATCTCGAATTTCGAGGATGCAGCGGTAGACGTTCGACAGTTTCTGAACGAATTTCACTGATCGTTCTGGGTCTTCTGGAATAATCGACGACAAGGTGTTCAAACTGTTGAATAAGAAGTGAGGATTTACCTGACTCTTCAACATGCTGAGTTGGCTTTGCAAGTTCTCACGTTTCAGTTTTTCTGCCTCTGAGCGTGACACTCTCAATCTTGAAGAAGACCAGATTGCTTCGTACAGTGTGATACAGAACAGGGTAATAAACAGCCCAGCTCCAAATCCTTGGCCTTGCATTTCAAGACGATGTTCCTCAGGAGCAACGATGAATCCAATGAAATTCACGAGCGAAGTAAAAGTAATGACAAGTAGGATCGTTAATGAAACCCTCTCCTTCTCCTTGTCTTTCTTGAGGAATTTCCGCCTTAGCTCAATCAGGATTTGACGGTTCCCGATCCATAGGAGACTTGAAAAGAACATAGAAGGCCCCCACTGCTCACAGAATTGCAGTAGACTTCCATAACGCTGTCCGAAAAATAATGGAGGAATGATGAAAGCGACCACTGGAATTCCAACCAGCACCATGATGCGGTCATCAAAGCCTAAGTATTTCGATTTGTCTCCTAGAAATTTCACGGTTTCAGAAGTAAATGTGGCCGCTACCGCGACCATCTATTGAGGTTAGCAAGATCGAGTTTTTCTTAGAAGTAAATACGGTATTGTACATCCGGGAAGAACCCAATTTGATAGCGCGTTTCGATCTCACCAGCCCGCGCATTGAACTGTTGCATGAAGACATTCTCCTGATTAGTAACGTTGCGCAAGTCAATGCTGAATTGCTGAGATGTCTTTTCCTTATTCATGCGGTAAGTGATCTTAAAGTCCCAACGGAAGTAAGGATCATATTGCTCTGAGAATGCTTGGTCTTCGAATAGCACTTCTTCTGTCTGAGCGAGTGAACTCTCGAAATCAATTGGAGTGAAGCGCTGACCTCCAGCGTACGTCACCTTCGTATCGAATGAAATCGAGTTCTTTTCGTTGAGAGGGAACTCCTTTCCTCCGAGCAGGTTCAATACGTAGTTGGTGTTGAAAGCCGTGTTGCGTTCAATGCCGTCGCTTCCTTCGTATTTCGACTCAAACAATGACGCCGTACCTAAAATATAGTATCCTTTATTAAAGAAGCGCTCTGCCGTGAATTCAAGTCCGTAGTTGAATCCAGTTCCGTTATTCACCAAGTCTGCGTTGTTCGGGATCACAAAGCCGGCACCTGCATTCAAGACTGAGAATGAGCTGCTGTCACGATCCACTGCTACGTTGTATAGGTACTGGTAGTATGCTTCCACTTTGATGCGGAATACGTTCGTGATGAGGTTATCGTATCCAATCACCCCATGTGCACTCTTGTTAAAGTCAAGTTCATCGTTGTGGATCACAGACGTGTTGGCATCAATACGTTCACGGTTGAAATAGATAGGCAGTGGCTGCATCTGGCTGTGTAGACCTAGTCCGAGGTTCAAGCTTTGACGGTCATTGATTTTGTAACGAACACCCGTACGCGGTTCAATGGCGTTGCTGTTGTTCAACAAGAAATGCTGACTGTGCAATCCGGCGTTGATGGTCCACTTCTCACCGGCACGGTGTTGCCAGCTGATATATGACTGCACCAAAGCTGCCTCATCTTCAAAATCAGATTCATAGAAGTACTCATCTGGTGCATACAATACAGAATCGCGGAAATTGAACTGGTTCAAGTCAGCCTGTACACCAAACTTGATCGTATTTCGAGCATTTCGTTTGCTGTTGATATCAAGACGAGCCGTGTACTTGTTCTGGAATCGATCCAATCCAAAAATGCGAGTAGGGTCTCCGTTCTCTGTTGAAAGTGAATCAATGTTTCCATCAGTACCTGCGTGAGAAGCCGCAAGTACAAGTTTCGAGCTTGTGCGTTCGTTGAAGAAGTATTTGTGACTGACGCCTACCCAACCAGTGTTTGATCCGAAGCGTGAATCTTCAGCGTCTGATGAGAAGAGATTCGTCTCCGTAGCGTCACTCGCAAGGAATTCGATGTAGCTCGTTCCACCTACACCAAAGATTCCGAAGCGTCCGGCCTTGGCCGTTGGGATGTCTACTTTGAATGTCAAATCTTGGTATTGTGGTACCGCTGTTCCAGTTCCGAATTCAATACCCAGTGCATTGAATACTTCTAGGGTGCTGTATCGGTAATTAATCAAGAAGCTACCATTCTTACCCAATCCAATAGGACCTTCAGCTCCAAACTCAAATCCGTTGAATCCGACTTGACCAAGGAATTCATAATTCTCTTTGTTTCCGTTTCTCAATTCAAGGTCGAATACACCTGCGAGGGCGTTTCCGTATTCTGAAGGGAAGGCACTCGTTAAGAAGTCTGAATTCGAGAGGTTGTTGATGTTCAACATACTTACCGGACCTCCAGTAGAGCCAAAGGCACTGAAGTGGTTCGGACTAGGAATGTCAATTCCTTCCATGCGCCAAAGAACCCCAGAAGGCGAGTTTCCTCGGATGATGATATCGTTGCGATCGTCACTTGAATTGCTCACACCAGCGAAGTTCTGCGCCATACGACTTGGGTCTTGCAGGGCACCTGAATAGCGCATCGCTTCTTCCACTGTGAATGAACGCGCACTCACTGTAGCCATTTCGTTTTTTGGTGTGGCTTTGTCGTCTTCAGCAACAATCTCTGCGCCGTCTAGCTGGAGCACACTTTCGCTCAGTTTTACATTGGCAGTGAGTTCTTTTCCAGAAGTCAGAAGAAGGTTTGAAAGCACTTGTGGTTCATAACCGATGAACGATACTTGAATACCGTGACGTCCAACGGGAATGTTTTCCAGACGGAAGCGTCCGTTAATATCAGTGGTTGTTCCAACGACCGGGTCAGATCCTATAAGAAGAACCGTAACTCCTGGAAGAGGGAAATCACTTTGTGCGTCAACCACAGCTCCTCGAATAACAGAGGACGGGCTTTCTTGTCCGAAGGACATCAAAGAGATCAGTGCAAATAAGGCGAATAGTGCTTGGCGTTTCATGGCTTGTCGGTTTTTTGACACTACAAAGGTGAAGCTACCTTAGCGCAAGGAAAACGAAAAAAGGCTGAATTGTCAGAATTCTGGATTGGAATGTAGGAGGTTTAGATTCGGTCTAAAAAAATGGAGAGACCCTGCGTTCAGACTCTCTCCAATGTTGTTTCGAAATAGGTAATCCAAATTAAAACCTGTAATGTCTTATTTTCAGAAGACCTTAAACCTAAATAATCATGAGATCGCTGTCTGCGCTCAGACAACTTGGCTTTGTTAAAAACCTAAGTCAAAAGTACACCGGACCCCTTATGCCATGTGTTAATGCGGGGTTAACACTTGTTAAAAAATGCCAAGCATCTATTCCGCGCTAGCGAGGAAAAAATAACTTTGAATACCCCCTAAGGGAAATCTCGATTTGAAGCAGAAATACATCCAATTACTTGTTGTACTTATTAGTACGGCCTTCATCGGTTTGGTGGCCATACAGATCTATTGGGTAAATAATTCCATTCTGCTACGCGAACAGGAGTTCAATGTGAATGTGCTGAAGGCCCTTGAAAAGGTGGCTGATCACTTGAATGCGGAAAGCTACTACGTGCATGACCCACGGGTAGACGGTGACCAATCGTTGCGCATTACTTCCGGTGATGATGCCCTCGAACTCGAATTCGATAGCAAGTTGATTGGAGACTCTGTCAGCATTGAAGGGATTCACAGCGATGAGCTTCCGAACATGACTGACTCAGCCCTGTACAGCGCTTGGGGAGACTATGGTCTTGAAACCTCAGAGATTCTAGATCAGAGCGGCATCATGGAAGACATCATCGGAGGCGCCGTTTCGCGCGATATCTTCCGAGACTTGCGTCCGATTGATCCTGCCTTTCTCGATTCATTGATTGATCATGAATTAGAGGATAGTAATGTCAAAGCTAAATTCGTCTTCGGCGTATTCAATCGGTACCACCAGCCGGAGATCTTAGAGCAAGACGCTGAGCAATACCGTGAAGAATTCTTTACGCGAGGCTACAAGACCACCTTGTTTGAAGCAGATCAGCTGCGAGAGCCGTATTTCTTGCGTATCTATTTCCCGCATCAACGTTCCTACCTACTCCAAACCATGTGGGTGATGCTGTCGATCTCAGCGGTATTGATCATCGTCATCTTCGCTGCATTCACTTATACCATCAAAACGATCTACCAGCAAAAGAAGGTGGGTGAGATTAAGAATGACTTCATCAATAACATGACGCACGAGTTGAAAACACCGATTTCAACCATTTCACTAGCGTGCGAAGCCTTGAATGACCCCGACATGCAGCGCAGTGAGAAATCGATGCGCACCTTCATTGGAATGATCAATGAGGAGAACAAGCGTTTGGGAGTATTGGTAGAGAACGTACTTCGCTCTGCGATTCTTGACCGTGGAGACATGCAGTTGAAGGTGGAGCAACTCAACATGCACGAGATTATTAAGAATGTTATCCGCAACATTGCCATTCAAGTGAAGCAAAAAGGCGGAAGCATTAAAACCGAATTGGATGCCACGAATCCATTGATCATGGGTGACTCTGTTCACCTCACGAATGTGGTATACAATTTGATTGATAATGCCATAAAATACTCACCAGAAAACCCTCAATTGATCATTCGCTCGCGCAATACTGAACACGGCATTGAACTTCAATTTGAAGACAACGGAATTGGTATTAGTAAAGACAACCAGCGAAAGATCTTTGATAAACTCTATCGTGTACCCACCGGAAACATTCACAACGTGAAAGGATTCGGTCTCGGATTGAGCTACGTCCGCGTGGTCGTCGAAAAGCACTTCGGAAAGATCAATGTAGATAGCGAACTTCGAAAGGGAAGCACATTTTTTGTTTACTTACCTGCTGAACATGAAGAAAACGACTAGAATACTATTGTGTGAGGATGACCCAAACTTGGGTACCCTTCTCTCGGAATACCTCTCCGCAAAAGGATTTGAAACAACATTGGCTGTTGACGGTGTAGAAGGGTTGAAGGCCTTCCGTCGCGAACACTTTGATTTCATCATTCTCGATGTGATGATGCCAAACAAAGACGGATTCACCGTGGCCAGTGAAATTCGCCAAGAAGACCGTCACATTCCTATACTATTCTTGACGGCCAAGTCAATGAAGGAAGATACCCTCGCGGGGTTCAAGGCCGGTGCCGATGACTACATGACCAAGCCATTCTCGATGGAAGAACTCTTGGTTCGTGTCAACGCTATTTTGCGACGTTCAGCAGCCCTTCCAGAAGACGGCGAAGTCGTTACAGAATTCAATATTGGTCGTTTCCAGTTCGATTACAACAAGCAACGCTTGTACGAAGGAGAGGAAGAAACGAAGCTTACCACTAAGGAAAACGAGCTACTTTACTTGCTCTGTAAGAACAAGAATGGATTGTTGGAGCGTAACTACGCCCTGAATGCCATTTGGGGTGATGATAACTACTTCAACGGAAGATCAATGGACGTCTACATTGCCAAGCTTCGTAAGCATTTGAAGCCGGACGAGTCGATTGAGATCATCAATGTGCACGGGAAAGGATTCAAGTTGTTGACTCCTTGATTTTAGGCCGTTAGTCAGCCGTAAATCTTCATGTTAGCTTCGTTTTTGAAGTGTGATTAATCACTGATCTTTGTCGCAGGATTCCAATCTTCGGCAAGGTCGTTGCAGCATTTCCACTAGTTATTAACTCTAAAACCTAGTGGTATGAATCGTTCTAAAAAGACAAACGAAGCCGACCTCGAAAAGAAAAGAGGCGTCTTCTTTTACATCGGATTCGCAGCAGCACTTAGTTTCGTTATGATCGCCCTGGAGTGGACTTCAGTGGAGTATGGTGGAAATAAGGCCTACGGAGAAATTCCGATGACCGACATCATGGAGGAAGATGAAATCCCCGTGGTGCGTATCGAACGTCCGAAGGTAGAACCGCCGAAGGACAACACCCGCTTTATTATTGCTCCAAACCCGGAGCCTGAACCAGATCCTGATCCCGACCCAGATCCGGAACCAGATCCAGAGCCATTCTTGGTTGAGATCGGTGACCCTTTTGGTAGCGAAGAACCAGATCCGGAACCAGAGCCAGATCTAGACCCGCAGGTGATCGTTGAGATCATGCCTCACTTCGCAGACTGTGAGAATGTGGTTGACCGTGATGCGCAACAAATATGCACGGAGAGACGCATTATCGAGTGGGTGCAAGACCATGTGAAGTACCCAAGTCATCTTCGCGATGCCGGTATTCAAGGGAAAGTCTTCGCTTCATTTGTCATCGACAAACAAGGAGGCATCACAAGTGTCAACATCTTGCGCACACCGCACAAAGATTTCAATGGCACGGTGACTCAAGCCATCAACTCGATCCCTGAAATGACTCCAGGAAGTCAACAAGGACGAAAAGCATCGGTCATCATGACGATACCTGTTCACTTCAAGCTGAATTAAGCTGTTTGAACCTTAAGAGACCCCGCCGTATGGTGGGGTTTTTTGTTGGATCGTGGAATGCGGAATGCGGTGGTTATCGCTAGACTCTCATCTTTAGTTGTAGCATGATTCGTCCGCCTCAGGCGGATAACATGATGTCCGTAGTTATTGGTTATTGATTGTAGTTACAATTAGCTCTTCAGAAAATGAATAATCCACCACCCACCTTGAGCCCGCCGCTCCCGCGGGCCCACCCACCCCCAGACGCAGGCACAATGTATACGCAAATCATCTGATTTCAAGCGTTTTAAACGTTTAACTTAGCATAACTTTGTAGGCGTTGGTTATTTCTTTGTGGATGATGGGAATTTAATCCTTGACGGTGGACAGTAGACGAAAAGAAGAATAAATAATGAATCGTGAATACTGAATTCAGCGCTCGACCCGCCAGTTCATTATTCATTAATCATTATTTCCGTGGTTCGTGATTTTTCTGCGGGCTTTAGGCGTTAGGTTATTGGCGTTAGTTGTTGGTTAATGGTGTTGAGGGGGACGTATATATGCGTCCTTGAGATCAATCCTTTCAACGAGACCTCTTGGCTGAATTTGGCTTTGGTCCACTTTAATCAAGGAGCTATCGATCGAGCGCAAGAATGTCTACAAGAAATCCCCCAAGCCGATCAGAAGTATCCGATGTACTACCAACGGATTTTTGGCCGTTACGCTTTCTTCTAGATTGGACGAGGGCTCTCCAAGACATTCTCCGTAAATTTGACTCTTATGATCCCACAGGACGTCATAGACCAAATCATGCAAAGCGTCGATATCATCGAGGTTGTCGGGGAATTTGTGCCGCTTAAAAAGTCGGGGTCTAGTTACCGTGGGTTAAGTCCGTTCACCAGCGAGAAAACACCATCGTTTTACGTTGTTCCATCGAAAGGCATTTTCAAAGATTTCTCTTCTGGAAAAGGAGGCAGCGCTGTGACTTTCTTGATGGAGCATGAGAAGATGAGTTATCCGGAAGCCTTGCGATGGCTAGCGGATAAATACGGCATCGAGCTCCAAGAGGAGAAACCGAGTGAGGAAGTGTTGCAGGAGCGTTCTGAACGCGAAAGCTTATTGGCTGTGAGCCAATGGGCAGCCAACTACTTCGAGAAAGAACTTTGGGGAGGTGAAGAAGGACAAGCCGTTGGATTGAGTTACTTCCAGGAACGCGGGTTCCGGGATGACATCATGAAGAAATTCAAGCTGGGGTACTGTCCGGAAGGATGGGAGACGATGACCACAGCTGCTTTAGAAGCCGGCTACGACGAACAGTGGTTGTTGGCTTCTGGTTTGACCAAAGAATCGAACGGTAAGAAATACGACTTCTTCCATGGAAGGGTCATGTTCCCGATTCAAGATATTTCGGGTCGTGTGATCGCCTTTGGGGGTAGAACGCTCAAGACCGAAAAGAAGGTTGCGAAGTATTTCAATAGTCCAGAGAGTGCGCTGTACAACAAGTCGCGCATCCTCTATGGAATTTTCCAGGCGAAGAATGCGATTGTACGCGAGGGCCGATGCTTCTTGGTGGAAGGATATACTGACGTTGTTTCACTCCACCAAGCAGGTGTAGAGAACGTTGTTGCTTCTTCAGGAACGGCGTTGACAGAAGATCAGGTGAAACTGATCAAGCGTTACTCAGAGAACGTGACCATCCTCTACGATGGTGACCCGGCTGGTATCCGTGCGAGTTTCCGAGGGATTGATTTGATCTTGGCTCAAGGACTGAATGTACGCGTAGTCTTGTTCCCTGACGGAGAAGATCCTGATTCCTTTGCCAAACGCGTTTCGTCAACCGAATTGACAGAGTACCTCGAGAAGGAAGCGAAAGACTTCATTGAATTCAAGACCTCCATTCTTAGCAAAGAGGCAGGAAAAGATCCGGTCAAGCGAGCGGATATGATCCGTGAGGTGGTGTCTTCGATAGTGGAGATTCCAGACCAGATCAAACGTCAGGTCTACATCCAAGAGTGTAGTCGATTGCTCGATATGGCCGAGCAGGTCTTAATGAACGAGACCAACAAGCTACTTCGCGCTAAACTCAAGCGTAAAAGCAAGCCGGGCGACTACGTTCCTGAACCTGAAGTAGTTCCAGTTCCGCAACCGGAGCCGAAGGCATATACTAGTAAGAAGACGGCTTACCCGCAAGAGCTTGATCTAGTGCGTTTACTGCTGAATTTCGGTAAGATGCCTATTCAAGTCAGCTTGCACAACTTAGAAGATGATAAAAAGGAAACGGCGCCAGTTTCCGTGGCAGAATACCTTTTGTTCGAGTTGCGCGATGAGAAGATGGATCTTCATGACCATACCCTACAGAAGATTACCACTCGCTACGGAGAGTCCTTAGATCAAGGTAAATTCCCAGAAGATCACTTCTTTCTTCATGACCCTGACCAAGGCGTGGTTTCCATTTGTGCAGATCTCTTGACGGAGAAACATCAGATGAGTGAAAACTGGTCAGAGCGTCATCAGATTTATCCAGAAACGGAAGACATGAACCTAGCGAAGGCGGTGAAAGATTGTGTTTATCGATTGAAACTGCGCCATGCACTCATCATGATCGATGAGATTCAAGAAGCACTTAAGACCGACCTACCTACAGAGCGAATGTTACTCTTATTGGAAGAGAAACGCCACTTGGATGAGGTAAAACGAGAGCTTTCTCGCTATTTTGGTAGTGCAATTATCTAGTATGGAAGAATGGTTCGATAAAGGACTGCACGTCCAAGGCTACCACGTTACGCTTGGTGACATCCTCTACATTGTTGTTCTCTTTGCGATCATCCGACTGGTCATTTTTGGAATTCGTCTTGTTGTCAAGAAGGCCAGTGACAAACGTGGAATGGACGAAGGGATTCGCTTCACTTTAGTCAAGCTCATTAGCTATTTCCTATATACCATAGGAGTGGCGATGGCACTCGATCAAATTGGAGTGAACATCAATGCCTTACTCGTGGGATCTGCTGCCCTACTCGTAGGAGTTGGTCTGGGAATACAGCACATCTTCAATGATATCGTCAGTGGCTTCGTCATCCTTTTTGAAGGAGTTGTGCGTGTAGGAGACATCATCGAATTCGACGGTATGATCGCAAGAGTTGTACGGATCGATATCCGCACTTCGAAGGTGGTCAATCGAAAAGGTGTATACCTTATTGTTCCCAATTCTAAAATCACCTCAAATTCAGTCATTAACTGGACACATCACGACCTTCATAGCCGATTCGATATACAGGTTGGAGTGGCATATGGTTCCAATACGGCCAAGGTGAAACGACTGTTGCTTGAAGTGGCCAAAGAACACCCACTAGTGGTCTCTGATCGCCAGCCAGAGGTGGTTTTCATGGATTTCGCTGACTCTTCGTTGAACATGGAATTGCGCTTTTGGGCAACCCGCCCTTGGCAGATGGATCAAATAAAAAGTGACATTCGCTTCCGCATTGATGAGGTGTTCCGTGAGCACGACATTAAAATCCCATTCCCACAACGTGAAATGTACGTTTGGGACCAGTCGAAATAAGCCGTTTTGGCATTCCGCGCTAGCGAAAGTCAATACACAGAGAACCAAGGTTTGCATGCTTTGTTACGGCTGCAATCAAAGTGTTTCCGTATCTTCGATTTCTGCATCCAAACTGTTGAAAACGTGAAAATGAAAGAATCACAGGTATATCTCGGATTGATCGCATTGTTTTTTGCGTCATTCCTTCTTGCGAGTTGTTTGAACGAAGACAATAAAATTCCAGACAACTGTTACGATGGAATTCTGAACAACGGCGAAGAATTAATCGACTGTGGTGGGCCAAATTGTCCGCTATGTGACCCATGTGAAAATTTTGTTTGGGAACCGGAACTAGGTGAACAATGGGTTGACTGTGGTGGAGAATGTGATCCATGTGATCCTAGCTTCAACGGACAGCTTGATCCAGGTGAAGAAGGTATTGATTGTGGAGGTGACACAGGTGTTGACTGTGGTGAGCTCTGTGGAGACGGCCTTCTCAATGGTAACGAAGAAGAAATTGATTGTGGTGGTCCTGACTGTGACCCATGTCCAACATGTACTGATGGCATCCTGAACCAAGACGAAACAGGTATTGACTGTGGTGGTTCTGAATGCCCTGACTGTCCGCCAGACGCAGGAGACTGCACAAACGGAGAGATTGACGGTGACGAGCAGTACATTGACTGTGGAGGTAGTGCATGTCCTCCATGTGAAGGACTCATCACCTTCAAGCGTGGTGGTCAAACCATCGTATGTGACGCTTCAGTTTTGGGTGCGCTTGCAGGTGGAACAATCACACTCACAGGAGCATCATTGCTTCCTGCTGGTATTTCATTCACCTTGACCGAGCCAGCCCTCGGATGGACAAGCGGTGTTGGCATCACAGCTGACGTAGTTTCAAACCCAGGAACGGTAGTTCAATTTACAGACAACACAGGTGTGATTTACAGCTCAGGCTTCGGCGAAGGAGAAGTATCTATCACAGTAGATTACGTTTTAGCTGAACCAGGCGGTTTCATCGCCGGAAGCTTCTCAGGACAACTCTACACTGCAGACGGAGAAGATTCAGTATTCTTGACTCAAGGACAGTTTGCGGTACCATTGCCGTAAGGGAACGTAAAGCGAAAAAGACTTTTGAAGGGGCCGGTGAGGCCCCTTTTTTTTATTCGGGTTGTTGGTTTTTGGCACTTGGTTTTTAGTCTCTAGACCTTCGACTCTCGTCTTTGAGATTAGCATGATTAGTCCGCCTCAGGCGGACAGCATGGTTAGTTCTTAGTCTTTAGTGGTTGGTTTTTGGTCTTCAGTAATTAGTTCTTGGTCTCTAGACCCTCGACCCTCGACTCTCGAAAGTAGTCTTCAGTTATAGACCTTTAGTTATCGTTTATAGATTAAAAAAAAGCCACGCTCTACAGCGTGGCTTTCGGCAGGTTTAAAGGAATGATAAAATCAATTCCCTTCTAGGATCTGGAACAATTCGTTCAGATTAGGTGAGATGATAATCTCAATGCGTCGGTTCTTTGCTTTGTCTACTGGATCTACTGGGTGGAATTCGCTGCGTCCTGAAGCAGAGAGGATGGTAGGAGCGATGCTGCTATTCTCTGTCATGATCTTCACAACAGCAGTAGCGCGAAGTACACTCAACTCCCAGTTATCGCTAGGAATAGAGTTCCCGCGGATCTTATCAGTGTCTGTGTGGCCTTCTACGATAATCTCCATGTCGCTTTCGTCTTCGATGGCTTTGGCGAGGTCAACGAGGGCTTTCTTTCCTTCATTATTGATTACGGTGCTTCCAGAAGGGAAGAGGAGCTTTGCGTCAAGGCTAACGTATACTTTACCGTTCTTTTCTTCTACGCTGAACCCTTTGTCTTTGAACCCGAGCAGGGCAGCGGCAATCTTGTCGCGCAATGCATTAGCGGCTTCTTGTTGCTTGTTTAAGAGATCTTCTAGCTCGTTTACGCGAGCTTCACGTGCTTCCAGAGCGGCGCTCAGTTCGTTGAGGCTTATTTCTTTCGAGTCTAACTGAGTTTCTAGTTCGCGAAGGGCGTCTTCGTGCATTTGAAGGTCACTTTGAGCGATTTGCAGGTCTTCCAACAACTTGCGGTTCTCAGCGTTCATGTCTTCGAGAATCGAGCTGTTTTTCGCCATGAGAATTTCGTTCAACTCGTGGATTTTGTCGTATTGATTACGCAAATGACGAAGTGAGTTTCCAAGCAAGGTAGTGTCGCTTTCGAGGGCGCCCATGCGTTTGCCAATGTCATCTATCTGAGCTTCAAGCTCGTTGACTTGTGTGGTGAGTGCTTCATTCGAGGTTCTGAGCTGCTTGTTCTCCGTCTCACAGTCGTTCTTTCTCGCCTCTAATTCTTCGTATTGACGGGCAGTTACGCACGAAGCCAAGCCCATCACTACTACTGATACCAATAGAAGATACTTCTTCATCGCTGAAAATTTTCATTACAAAGATGCTTGCTTTCTTCTCGCTAGCGCGGAATAGCGCAGGGGTCTTATACACAAGGATTTGTGCATACCCCCAATTTTGGAAATCCTCTAGTTCGCCATTTTTAACACTAGGGTAAACAAGAATTCACGCGTATTCACTGTTAGTAATGTATGGAGCGCCGCGGCGTTCCTGCATTAAGAACCAAAAAGATATGTGATGGAAGCGTTGTTCAATTTGCTCTCTTCGATTGAAGAGAGATTCAATCGTCGTTTTGGGTGGTTCTTTACCAACGGAAACAAAGCAAAAGTTGCCAACGAGGATCAGGATTTCAGCTGAATGCAAACATTCTGAGGCTCGGTAAAGAAGTGTAATGCTTCAAAGCCACCTTCTCTTCCTACGCCAGAGTTTTTAACTCCTCCGAAAGGAGTGCGTAGATCTCGTACTAGCCAGCAATTGATCCATACAATACCTGAATGGATCTGCTGGGCTACGCGATGAGCACGCGTCAAGTTGCTCGTCCATACCGTAGCAGCCAATCCGTATTCTACACTGTTGGCCATTTCTAAGGCATGTTCGTCTGATTCAAAAGGGGTAATGGTCACGACAGGACCAAAAATCTCTTCCTGCTGCACACGACACTGATAATCGAGTCCTTCAATGACGGTAGGTTCGATGTAGTATCCCTCAGCACGATTCCCATCTTCTGGGATGTGTTGTTTTCCTCCACACAGTACCGTTCCACCTTCTTCTTTAGCGAGTTCGATGTATGAGAGTACCTTCTCCATATGTGGTTTCGAGACCACGGCTCCAAACTTGGTAGATGGATCTGAAGGGTCGCCAATCTGCATGCGCTTCACTTTCGCTACAAAGGCCTCCTTGAACTTGTCGTAGATAGAGGCTTCTACGAAAATACGTGAACCACACAGGCAAATCTGTCCTTGATTAGCGAATGACGAACGCACCGTGGTGCGAATCATCTCATCAAAGTCGCAATCCGCGAAAATGATGTTTGGGTTCTTTCCCCCAAGTTCCAACGACAGCTTCTTGAACATCGGCGCTGCTTTCTTCGCGATGAGGGCCCCTGTGGTTGTTCCTCCAGTGAATGAAATCGCCTTGATACCAGGGTGCGAGACCATCGCGTCACCTGCTTGATGTCCGTGACCGTGTACGATGTTGAGCACACCTGCAGGAAGCCCAGCTTCATTGCACAATTTCGACATCAAGTAAGCGGTCATCGGGGTGATTTCGCTTGGCTTAGCTACCACAGTACATCCTGAGGCGAGTGCTGGAGCAATCTTCCAGGTAAACAGATAGAGCGGTAAGTTCCATGGAGAGATACATCCGACTACCCCCACCGGTTTGCGGTTGGTGTAGTTGATCACGCGGTCTTCCATGATATGGGCTTCGCTCGCATAGTGCATGATCGCCGTAGAGAAGAAACGAATATTCGATTCCGCTCGAGGAATATCGACATGAGAAGCCAGGCTCACGGGTTTACCGTTGTCTTTGCTTTCAGCCGCCGCCAGGGCGTCGAGGTTTTCTCTAATGAGGTCAGCCAACTTCGAAAGAATGCGAGATCGCTCTTGGTAAGGTGTGGTTGACCAGATAGGAAAAGCGGCATTCGCTGCTTCGTACGCTCGTTCTACATCATCAGCATCAGAGTTCGGGATTTGGCTGTAGACTTTTCCCGTTGCAGGCTCGTAATTATCGATCCATTGTCCGTTCGCTGGTTCAGCGAATTCTCCGTTGATGAAGTTGAGTATCTTTTCCACAGCCATGAATTTTTGTAAAAGTAGTGAAATGGCCTTGTCGAAAAATGCTGCGGGCTTGTGTACTTATTCAGAATATTTTTAAATTTGCACCCCTGTTAATTCAGGAAACTGCCCCATGGTGTAATGGTAGCACACCAGATTTTGGTTCTGTTTGTCAAGGTTCGAGTCCTTGTGGGGCAACAAAAAGGTCACTTCGGTGACCTTTTTTGTTTTTGGGTTATTGGTGGTTTTCACCGGTGGAATATTGGATGGATTTCATCCATCCCTACGGCCTATATGTGATTTGGTGTAGATGGCGTTTATAAACGCCATTGTTTGTGGGTTTGACCCATCCGTTCGCTGGTTGAGGCGCAAGATTGCGCCGCTAAAGGACCGGTTGTCCTATTTGATTGATGTAGGGACGCATGAAATGCGTCCATGACCTGGACCTTCGCTGGAAGGTTTTGTCAAATTGCGTTCAATTACAAATGGGTACACCAATTGAACCATGTGTTGGATTAGGATGGATTTCATCCATCCCTACGGCCGACATGTGATGGGCCGTAGATGGTGTTTATAAACGCCATTGTTTGTGGGTTTGACCCATCCGTTCGCGTTCCTGTTGAGGCGCATAAATCCCGAAATACGGGATAGGTGCGCCGCTAAAGGACCGGTTATCCCTTTTGATTAATGTAGGAACGCATGAAATGCGTCCATAACCTAGAGCAGCTTAATCAGAATCGTAAGTATTGAAATCGCTACCGAAGCGCCACTCGCCCAAGTGAGCATTTTGATGGGCGCTTGAGCGATACAAAGTGCATTTGCTGTTACGCCTACCGCTACTACTGTGAGGAATAGCGCGAAGTCTTGCGGACTTTCAGAATGCAAAGTGTACATCACCGCAATGGCACCTAAACAGCTTTGAAGCAAAATGGCGATCACCATGATACCGTAGCGGTTGAATTCCATTTTGTCCCAGAAGTCTGAAGTAGACTTGGCTGCGGTTGTCTTAAGTATTGTAGGACTCGGATGGGTTACTGATGGATTTTTCATTAGATGTGATTTAGTACCACTAAGTTCCCCCGGAAGTCGTCTTCTATTTATGACCTAGGTCAGGATTTGAGGTAACATTCATTACGTTCTCAGCTGGGTTGAGCTGGAGTACTTTGTAACTGTGGGTCAAAACTTTACGAGTGTTAGCGATGCTCAGAGGCTTCCGTTGTACCTTGAGCATTCCTTAGCATTAAACTAAATCAGCTTCGTATTGACGGAGATCAAAAGACCCGCTCAACGGCGGGTCTTTCTGATTCAATACTATTCAATGACTTCAACTACCATGGGTTCTTCACCCTTCTTCTTGATGACTGGTTGGTAGTAGGTGACGGTCTCGCCAGTTTCCGGATCGATCATTAAAAGCGGACGAAGATCTACGATTTCGTAATCAGCGAGCTCTTTTGGTCCTTGCATCGGCAGGGTCTGCTGATCAAAGGTTTGATGATTCGTCAGTAGAATCCGGTCTTCCGTGAATGACCAATATTCTTCTCCGCTTCTCATGGTTGGTGACCATCCACCTTCTGTACGAATGGTAGAGGCAAAGCGATCAACGACGTATGGTGGCGGATCTCCAACCCAGAGGTCAGGATCGTTCAAGTCAAAATTCTGCATCATGCGCACGTCTTCGAAGATCCACTCTCCTACGCCATTGGCTTTGAACTTGGCACCACCAGGGACATAGGCCCAGTTGCTCAGCTTTACAACGCTTCTTCCGGCGTCAACTTGCACGGTACGTCCTGTCTGAGAATAAATACCGTCCAGGTGAACAATTCCTCCATTCTGTTCTGCGTGAATAAGTGCTTTCGTGAAGAGCGTATCAAAAGGATGCTCAATATGAATGTTCCGCATGAATAGGTAGGTACAGGTTGTTGAATTGCGATCATGGTAATCGACGCTGTATCGCGGTGCCAGTCCTTCAAATACTGTGTTCGTTACACTCAAGCTGTTTGAGCCATAATTGCGAATGCAGGCATGGGCGTGCAGCTCACTAAAGAAGCGACAACCATCAACAGTAACCATATTGGATTGAGAATTTGAGCCGGTCGCATCGCGCAGGTATTTGCTTTCTCCTGTCATCGGGTCTCCTTGTGCTGATCGCACGAGAAGCTGCTCTACTTTTTGGCGGGTAAACTGACAATTCACCACACGGGCCATAAGGCAGAAAACAAGGTCTACACCTCGGTTTCCAGAGACGAATTCACAGTTGCTGATCTCGCTATTCAACGTGGCGGCCAAACGGAGTTGTGTATCGCCACCTTCGAAGCTCAAATCACGCACAACAAGCTTGTCCATTTTCACTAGAGCTTCCTCCACATCAGCGTCGCGATCGGCTTTTGGGGTGAGCAGATCGAATTTGAGTCCTACAGCCTTAATCGTGGCGTGATTTCCATCGATCATGGTTCGTCTGCGGTTGCGCTTAGAGTAGAACACTGTCTTCTGAAAGAGGTATTGGCCGGGCATGAGTTCGATGACCACATTCAGCTCCTTCTTTGGGATGGCGTCAAACATGGCCTGGAAGGCCTCATCGTCCGGTAAACCGTCGTCAATCACGGCACCGAAGTCTTCTGGCTTCAGTAAGATGGCTTCCGCCTGAAAAGGCGAAAGAAGGGCCAAAGAAAGGGTGCAAAAGAGGAAGTAGTGCATTGAAAGTTTCATGCTTTTTCGAGGTTTAGATACTCCTACAAGAGCAAGTTGAGTGCCATTTATTCGCCGAAGCTTCCCTACCGCTCGTCGTTGAAGTCGTTCTGACAGTCGATTTATTCCACTCCTGCAAGCGTTCGGCACGTATTCGGACAAGTGCAACGCTCGATTCCTACGGTATAGTAAGACATCGGCCTACTACAAAGCCATAGACCTCTATAGAGATTTGTACACGCTGTATTAAGAAAAGACAGAAACGAATGAAAACCTCTCTTATTCGCCACATCGTGATCATTGCCGCCCTGGTATTCGGCGCTAGCCAAGTACAAGGCCAAATGATCATTGCCGACTTAAGCGGTCCGTCAGAGAACCTCATCAATGAGGAAGTCTGCTTTGACCTCACCGCTTGGAACACCGGAGATATCGGTTACCAGCCGTATATCCGACTTTCCCTCCCACCGGAAATGCCCGCCTCTTCATTGAGCGTGTCGTTTCTGGATAATCCCATCTCGAGCATTATTGAGGTAGGAACTTTCGCGGGTGATCCCTTGGAAGACCCGAACCTCATTGTGGAAGATCCGAACCATTTGATTAATGGTCAGGTTGGAAACACCTTGGTCATCGTCAACCTACCTGTAGGTTCGTTGATCGCAGGTGGTGTCAACGTGGAAGTGGAATTATGTGTCCGTATCAATGGAGATGGAGTAGCAGTTGGCTCTCCAATCCAGTTGGAAGCACAGCCTGTGTATCGTTACGGAGACACCCCGACGGGAACGAATGGTTCTATTGCAGGTGCGGTATACTCAGCAACGGTTACACCTACGCTTTATTCAATCTCCCATGTGGTGAATCAAGGAGATGTATTAACTGGAAACTGTGTTCCATTGGAGTACAGCGTGAACGTTAACATCGCCGAGCAGGAGATTGTAACAGGTCTTGATATTACAGCCGATCTCCCAAGTGGGATCAATTACATTGACGTACTCGCCGTGACACCTGGATGTGTCGTGATCTCTGAACCGCCTACGGATTCAAATGGTCAGCTCCTAGTGACATGTAACAACGCGAATGGTACGGAAGATCCGGTCGATGTAGAGGTAACATACTTCGCTTATTTAGGAGATGTACTCGACCAGAACAGCTGTGACAGTAGTTATTATGTGAGTCAAGCCGCGGTAGCTTCGAATGAGGTGCCGTCACAGATTGACAATGCCATTGTTACGGGTTACCATATCCTCTTTGATCCAGTAAATCCATCGACCAACATTTGGCCTGGAGAGACTGTAATTTTGGGGCTTCAGTACCAAGTAGCAGAACACGTAGAAGGAATCGACAGCCTCTGGGTTGATTTGATCATTCCTGATGGATTGGCTTACCTAGGTAATGCGACCGTAGAAGGATTGCCATTGACTGCGGCCTCGGTGACAGATCTTGGTGACGGACGAACTGCGGTGTCATTCAACCTTCATGATACCTTTGGAGCAGATGTGCAGCCTTGTGAAGTGGGTCAGTTCCTCTTCGAGGCGGAAATCTTAGAGACCTACTTTGGTGGAGATTACTTGACAGCACGTGACCGATTATATGCCTCTGGTTTTGCTAGCTACTCTCTAGTGAATGGCGTGGAAGGGTGTGTGCGTCCTGTGGCCACCGGTTACAACTTACCTCCAGCAGAAGTAGTTAAAGAACTGATTAGTAGTCCGGCGAATGGCTTTGGCTATGTTCCTGGTGAGCAGGTAGTTTACCGGCTTGAAATGACCATTCCGTCAGGTGATTCGAAAGATGTCATTTTCGAAGACCTCTTCCCGGTGCCAGTGCATGATGTGAACGATCTAAACTTGACTTTTGGAACGGACATTACTCACTCACCAACTGATAATATTGGAGCGACTCCATTGAGTATCTCTATTGATTCGGATAAGAACAGTTTGACCATTGATTGGGGCTCTATCACAGGAGTCAGTAACGGTACTCCAACGGTTATCGCGGTTGATATTGCCATACCGATTACCTCAGAACCTTTCGCCGATGGTCTGGTTCACACCAACTTCGGAAGATTCTACAGTAACAACAGTCTCTTGGAGGCCAGTGTGGATGTCGATCTAACAACGATTAATGTAGGGGCACCTGAGTTGATCATGTTCAAGGGTATTCTTGAAACCGATCAGCCTGATGCGGAATTGGCTCCGGTCATGGTTCCTGTGAATGCGAATGCCACAAACATTGATGCATGGGATTACGTGACCTACCAAATCACATTGACAAATGCCGGTTTGGCACCTGCGTACGATGTCATTGTGACTGACTTCCCGCCATTCCCTGAACTGGGTAACTGTGTGTTGGAGAGTGTGAAAAACGGTGAGGGAGATGATCTTCCTTATGCGGGTTCCCTCTTTACCATTGGGTTGGTACTTGATTCCATTCCAAAAGCAGAGCCAGGTTCCGAAGTACACCGTGTGTACATCGACTATGAATGTCGAGTACAGGATGAAATCAGTGCCGGTGATTACGCAACGAATACAGCAGAGGCCACTTGGGCAGCTGTTCCAGGTGAACAGAACTCTTCAACCCGATTACGGAAAGTGCACAGCTCTTCTTTGCTGAGCCGCGCATTGAAATGAATGTATTAGACATTACACCAGGTTACCAAGCACCAGCAGGTGTTCAAGTAGGTGAGTTGGTTGAGATGGAAGTACGCGTAGAGATTCCAGAAGGATTTATGCGTGATGCCACGATTCAAGTAACTCTTCCTGAGGGAATGAGTCTGGAAGAGATCACGAACTACGAGCACCCGGATGATATGTACTTCTCAGCTGGTTCTTCGACGCAGGTTTACAACGCCATTACGGTGGAGGCGCTTGGTCAAGGAGAAGAAAATGAAGGACGTGTCATTACCATGTACACGGGTGATATTGATAATGGGTCTTCAGACAACGATGAAGCAGAATACCTCACGTTAGGTTTCACTGCCACAGTTTTGAACTCTGAAGTTAATCAAAATGGGTACCTACTGTCCACCCTCGGAACCATTGAGTATTTGAGTCCGATTAATGGCAGTTACACTACAGAGTATGACAACGCCAACCTCGAACTGCGCGAGCCTGAGCTGGACGTTTCGATTGAATTCTTCGAGCCGGAACTCCTTCCAGGAGGGCAGACCTTCGTGACGATTACCATCGAACACGCAGAATCTTCACTCGGACATGCCTACAACGTAGACATCGTGAACGACCTTCCACTTGGTCTGCAGTTCGTGAATGGATCGTTCCTTTCAGAATGTGAGGAGCTATTGACCGCACCTCCTACGAACAGTTTCGGTTCGATCACGTGTGAATGGGATAGTATTCCATTGGGCGTAACCTGTGAGCTTGTTTACAGCGTGCAGGTGGTGAATGGGTACCCTCCGTGTACTGAAGCGGTGAATGACATTGAGCTTCGTTACACCAGTGGTTTTGAAGCCCATTATGATACCCTGACCTATGGTCCGGTGAACAGTTTAGGTGTTCGTCGTACGGGTGATCCAACAGATATTGGAGGAGACCTCAATGATCATTTGTCTATTGATTCTTCAGTGCTAGATGTTGTGTCTGGTACATTGAATCAGCCAATCATTGTGGGTAATGATGAATTCTGCGCTGGCGCGGAATTGAATATCCAAATTCCTGAATACGCAGGAACATTTGTTGAGTATCACTGGGAAGGACCAGGAGTACCTGACGGATACAACTCAAATCAATTGATTCTTCCAAACCCTGTTCCGGATGATTCTGGTGAATACACCGTATACATCCAAGTAGGTCAGTGTTTGAGCCCAATTTCAGATCCATTCCAAGTCAACGTTCTTGAGAATCCTTCAGTGGTGTTTGAAGACGTAAATGTGCCTTGTATATCTGGAGTCGACGACTTAATTCTTGAAGCTGATGTGAGCGGTGGAGTTGGACCTTATGACTTCGTTTGGAGTGGACCAAACTTCTTGTCGTCAGACAGTCTAGCGGTTATTGAAAATGCCAGTGAGGACAATACTGGAGTATATAGTCTGATTGTCACAGATAGTCAAGGTTGTTCTTCCGTTGAACAAATGGCGCAGGTGAGTATCAGTACGGCACCACCGACACCTGAAATTGAAAACGGAGTGGAGCTTTGTGAAGGCTTGAATTTCCAGTTAGACTGTAATGTGTATCCTGGAGCCGAAGGTTACCATTGGATGACACCAAATGGCGAAGTCATTACTGATACGCCTTTCCTCACTGTCTCCGGAGCCGATCCTTTAGCTTCTGGTGAATATACCGTGTTCGTTCAATTTGAAGAATGCGCAACTGATCCATCGTTTAGTGTGGAGGCGATTGTTCATCCTACACCTGAACTTCCCGAAATCATTGCGAACTCGATTGAGCTCTGTTCAGGAGAAGACCTTGTGCTGACCACCGATGCGGAAGGCGATCTCTTCACATGGAGTGGGCCTGACGGATACGAATTCTCTGGTTCAACAGCGAACCCACCATTTATTGTAGACATTGACCTTCTCGAAGCTGGTACTTACGAATTGACTGTAACTGACGGCATCTGTTCTTCAGAGACCGCAGAGATCGATATTATCGTCAATCCAACGCCGAACGCACCTGGATTGGCAAGTAATAGCCCATTGTGTGTGGGTGATCTCCTCTTGTTAACGACCTCAAGTAATGCAAGTGCCTATGAATGGACACTTCCAGACAACAGCACAGAAACAACGAGCAGTGGTTCATTGACAATTCAAGAAACCACAGTGACCGATGCCGGTGATTACTTGTTGTCTGTATTCGATGGCAACTGTTGGAGTGAACCATCACCAATTGAAAACGTCCAGGTAGATGTCATTCCATCAGAACAAGCCTACGCAGGAGCAAATGTGGTAGCGTGTCAAGATGAAGCGGTACTTGTACAAGCTTCGAACGACGAAACACTCACAGGGTTCTGGGAATCACCGGGTCAAACGCTACAGTTAGCGAGTCCGAATAACCAGACAACCGCCGTTACAGGAGCTCAACAAGGAGAGACATACAACCTGACATGGTCATTGTATACCGATGGTTGTGGTGTGTATTCTGTAGACCAGGTGACGATTTACGCACCGGTAGATCCAATTGCCAACGACGATGTATTCGAAATGGTCGAGGGAGAGTCTGAAGACGTCTTTGTCATCGAAAATGACGTTCCTGGTCCAGTGGAATACACGATCGAAATCGTTGACTTCCCTGACTACGGTACGGCTCAGGTAGCCGAAAACATATTAATCGAATACCGGCCTGATGTGAACTATGATGGTCCGGATGAGATCATCTATGAGATGTGTTTGAATGACTGTCCTACGATGTGTGACACAGCTATCGTTCGCATCATGGTCTTTCCATATCTCGCGATTCCAGATATCATTACTCCAAACAATGATGGAGCTAACGATATGCTCGTGATTGAGGGTATCGAGCGATTCCCAGATAACGAGATTTACATCTACAACCGATGGGGGCGCAAAGTCTACTCAACGGAAAACTATAAGAATGATTGGGACGCGACATTCCAAGGAAAGCCGCTGCCTGATGGAACCTATTACTATGTATTCAACAACCGAGCAACAGGCGAAAACCTGGGCACCGGTTACATCACAGTTCATCAATAAGAAATGACGATTATGAAGCCAAAGATGATGATAAGAATGGCCCTTGTGTGCCTGGCTGTGATGACCGCGTCGCAGACCTTCGCACAACAGAATGCAGGCCATACCCAGTTTCTCTGGAATCAGCTCTCACTGAATCCAGCCTACGCAGGGTCGAAAAAGTCTCTAGCTACAGGGCTCTCATACCGAGCGCAGTGGTTAGGTATCGAAGGAGCTCCGATGACAGAGAACTTCTTTGTACACAGTCCGCTTTCTCATGGCCAATTCGGAACAGGATTGAACATTATGCGTGATCGCTTAGGGATCACCAATAATTTGAATGTCCAGGCCTCATTCGCCTACAAGATGAATTTCGATTTCGGAACCATCTCTGTCGGAATGAGCGGAGTAGTAGACCATACCACCTTGCAATGGACTTCAGTTGACCCGACAGATCAAGTCGACCCGTCAATTCCGTATGCGGATGTAAGTCAACTGGATTTCAACGCAGGGTTTGGAATGCATTTCCAACGTGAAGAGATGTTTTTCGGACTCTCCGTTCCACGGCTACTGGAGAACCAGGTCGGTTACCCAGTACCTGAAACCAACGTGAGTGCGATCCTCTCCGGTCGTCGACATATTCACGCTATTGGGGGTTATATGTGGGAAGCCAACCGCTACATCTGGGTTCAGCCCTACTTCATGACCAGGTACGTGGCAGGGGCACCCTTCCAACTTGACCTGGGATGTTTGGTTCAATTTAATAAAACCGTTTGGGTAGGTGGAAGCTTCCGCTGGAGTGACTCAGTTGATTTCTTGCTCAACTACAATCTCTCAAAACAGCTGAAGCTAGGCTACTCTTTTGATTTCTCGGTTACGAAGATCCAAGGACATGCCGGTTCGCACGAACTCTACCTCGGCTATGAACTGAGAAAGAAAAAAGACGGATACAATCACCCTCGATTCTTCTAAGCCATGAGAGTTATCAGATACACCTTAATTTCCCTAGGTATGGTACTCCTCGGATTACCATCGATGGGTCAGATGAAAAAGGCGAACGATGCCTTTGAACACCACCATTACGAAGAAGCGATTGGATACTACGACAAGGAAATCCGACGCGACCTTGATAATGACGAAGCAATCACCAAAATGGCGATCTGTTTCTGGAAAACGAATCAATTACCTGAAGCTGAATACTGGTTCACTCGTGCAGCATTGATGAACGATGACCCAGAGGTAAAGCTGATGTATGCACAAGTACTCATCGCCAATGAGAAGTATACCAAGGCACAAGAGTGGCTTGAAAAATATGTTTCTATCGTTACTGATGAAGACAAAGTTCACCACGCTCACCAGCTGGTCGAATGGGCCGGAGCGCTCTCGAATGGAGCCTTCCAACTGCAGAATTGTAGAGTGCAGCCCGTGAATGTGAATTCATATGCACTTGACTTCGCGCCTCAACTGATAGGCAACAAGCTCTACTTCATCACCAACCGAAAAGGAGTAGTAAGCCGTTCAGGCGTGTACGATCCTTGGACCAATGCGCGATTCACTGACATTTATGTTGCTGATCGTGTCGCTAACGCGGAATTTGGTGAGGTACGTCCGGCGACAGAAATCCCATTGAGCGCCTTCCACGAAGGGCCAATGTGTATGAGTTCGGATAGCTCTGAATTGTACATGACGATGTCAGATTTCAACGAGAAACGTCGTGAGTTTGATAGCGAGAATAATACACGTGTGAAAGTGGTGCGATTGGTGAAAGGTACAGATGGCAATTGGGAGCGAACAGCCCCGCTATCTTTTTACTCGAACCAATATAACACAGCTCACCCAACCATTTCACCTGATGGCAAGACCATGGTCTTTGCCAGTGACATGCCAGGGGGTCAAGGTTTGATGGATCTTTACGTTACACGCCGCAACCCTGACGGATCATGGGGTGTTCCCGAGCCGCTTCCATCACACATCAACACCCGAGGAAATGAGGTCTTCCCTTCATTCCATAAAGACGGTGCTTTGTACTTTGCTTCAAACTGGTATGCCGGTTTCGGAGGGATGGATATCTTCCGTTGTCCACTGGAGGCAGATGGTTGGGGAATCCCTGAAAATATGGGGCTCCCAATCAATAGCCCACGTGATGACTTTGGTATTTGCCTGGAAGAAGACGGCCAGTCTGGATTTTTCACTTCCAACCGAGGAAACGAAGACAAGGATGATATCCTCTTCTTCAAGACGTCGTACGGAATGAAGATCGAAGGAACCGTGGTGAATTGTAAGACTCGCATGCCAATTGCCAATGCGAAAGTAGAGCTCCGTCGTCAAGATCATTACCGTGATTATAGCTTCTCTAATAGCGAAGGACGATTCAGCTTTATCGTGAAAGACAATGCTGAGTACATGATCTTAGCTCAACACGATTCTTACCTTGAAGACGAAGGATGCACAGGATCCGAATGGACTGATACCTTCGGGATGATCGAAGGTCAGAAAGTTGAGATTGATGTGGCTTTGAGCCCTGAACCTGCTGCGAAACTTGATCAAGTGTACGTCTGTGGTAATATCTACCACGATGACTACCTCAATCCGTTGAGCGAGTGTGATGTTACCTTGGTAGACCCTTCAGGAGAAGAAACGCATTTGAATACGGCTGGATTAGGTTCATTCTATGTTCCAGTGAGTCATGATCAACCCTATGAAATGGTGATTCGCCGCCAGGCATTCTACGAGTTCCGCCAAACACTTAAAGTGGCTGCAGGACTTGACCAGTGTCACGCGGTAGACATTCACCTGGTGCCGGATCGAAGTCAAATCCCACCACCATTGACGCTTGATGTTGTGGTTGAGAAGGGAATGGTACTTGAGCTGTACCACATCTACTTCGATAAAGATGAAGCAGATGTACGCCAAGACGCCATGAAAGATCTGGAGACCTTCTATGAACTGCTCATGAAGTATCCTTCGATGAAGGGTGAATTGATGGCCCATACTGATTCTCGCGCTAGCGCGGAATACAACATGGAGCTATCTCAACGACGCGCTGAGTCGGTACGAAATTACCTGATCAGTCGTGGTATCGATGGTGATCGATTGATCGCCAACGGTTACGGAGAAACGCAACTAGTAAACCTTTGTTCTGACGATGTTGAATGTACAGAGGAACAACACCAGCGAAACCGCCGAGTGGAATTCCGTGTCATTGATGTCGATGAAGATGTGGATGTAAAGAGTAAGCACAAGTCTGGATTATCAGACTCAGGCAAGCCTTAAACGACCACATTCACGATACGTCCAGGAACGACGATCACTTTACGCGGCTCTTTACCTTCGAGGTATTGAGCCGCTTTTTCGTGCGCCAAAACTTCCTTCTCGACTTCACCAGGGTTAAGGTCTAGTGACAAGTCAATCTTGAATCGAACCTTACCATTGATCTGAACTGGATAAGCGAATGCCTTTTCAACCAAGTGATCGGCGTTGAATGCTGGCCAAGATTGATCAACGACAGAGTCAGTTCTTCCTAGGCGTTCCCAAAGCTCTTCTGCAACGTGAGGTGCATAGGGCGAAAGCAACACTGTCAACGGTTCAAGAATTGAACGCTTGTTGCAGTTGAGTTCACCTAGCTCATTCACAGCAATCATCAAGGCACTCACCACGGTGTTCCATGAGAAACGATCGAGGTCTTCTGATACCTTTTTGATGGCTTTGTGAAGCGCTTTCAGTTCATCCGCTGTGGCAGCATCATCTGAAAGCTGAACGTTGTTGTCACTATCGTGGAATAGGCGCCAGAACTTGCGCAAGAAGTTGTGTACACCACTGATTCCTTTGGTATCCCAAGGCTTGTGCTGCTCAATTGGCCCAAGGAACATTTCATAGCAACGAAGCGTATCCGCACCGTACTTTTCTACGAGTTCATCTGGAGTTTGAACGTTGTACCAACGTTTTGACATTTTCTCGATTTCCCATCCACACGTGTATTTCCCGTCATCGTTCAGAATGAATTCCGCGTTAGCGTATTCTGCACGCCATTGCTTGAAAGCATCCTGATCTAGAATGTCATTGTCAACAATTGAGATGTCGACATGAAGAGTCTGAGTCTCGTATTCACCTTTCTTTTCGAAAGTGACGAATTTGTTGGTGTTCACTACTCGATAAACCAGGCTTGAACGTCCTTGAATCATTCCTTGGTTGATCATGCGTTTGAACGGCTCATTGAACTCAATGTATCCATGATCTGCAAGGAACTTCGTCCAGAAGCGGCTGTACAGTAAGTGACCAGTGGCGTGCTCAGCACCTCCCATGTAAAGATCAACTTGTCCCCAATAAGCGGCCTTTTCTTTTGAGCAGAACTCAGCATCATTCTGAGGATCCATGTAGCGTAAGAAGTACCAGCTTGAACCGGCCCATCCTGGCATGGTATTGAACTCCATACGGTCACCTTCCCAGATGTTCCAATCTTCTTGATTAGCGCGAGCTAAAGGCGGCTCACCATCTTCTGTTGGAAGGTATTTATCTACCGGAGGAAGTGTCACCTGCTCCGTCTCAACCTCGTAAGGCACTCCGTCTTTGTAACAGATAGGGAAGGGCTCACCCCAGTAACGTTGACGACTGAATACCGCGTCTCGTAAACGGTAGTTGATCTTTCCTTCTCCCGCACCAATTTTCTCGAGCTCTTCAATGGCACGCGCGATCGCGTCTTTACCATTGATACCGTTCAAGAATTCAGACTCGCAAATTGGAGTCGTCTTATCGGTATGGGCTTCGTCGTCAACGTTAACTCCTTCAAAGATGTTTGGAATTGGAATGCGGAAATGACGTGCAAAGTCCCAATCACGCTGGTCACCACATGGAACGGCCATCACAGCCCCTGTTCCGTATGATGCTAATACGTAATCTCCAATCCAAATTGGAATCTTCTTCCCAGTGAATGGGTGAAGCGCATATGCTCCCGTGAACTGACCTGAAATCTCTTTCGTATCGCTTTGGCGGTCACGCTCTGAACGCGCTGCCGCTTTCTCAACGTAAGCCTCTACTTCGGCTTTGTATTCACTTGTCGTGATCTGTGCTACCAAGGTATGCTCTGGAGCCAATGTCATGAAACTCACCCCGAAAATCGTATCAGGACGAGTCGTAAACACTTCGATCATATCATCATGACCATCGATGCCGAAGAGCACTTTCGCTCCTTCAGATCGACCAATCCAGTTGCGCTGAATTTCTTTGATAGAGTCAGTCCAATCAATCGTGTTCAAGTCGTTCAATAGACGCTCAGCATAAGCCGTGATACGCATCATCCACTGACGCATGAGCTTCTGCTCTACAGGGTGACCACCTCGTTCTGAACGTCCGTCTTTGACTTCATCATTGGCCAATACAGTACCAAGTGCCGGACACCAGTTCACCACTGAATCAGCGAGGTAAGTCAGACGGTAATTCATTAAAATCAACTGCTGCTGCTTTTCAGAAAGGCTCTTCCAATCTGTAGCGGTGAATTCCCCAGCGAAGTGTTCTCCGAACAATGGGAATTCATCCATGCTCAAGTGCTTGTACCACTCTTGGTCAATCGAGGCATTGACGTTGTAGCTTCCGTTCTCCTCGAATTTAGCTACCAAGGTGCTGATTGACTCTGCTTTGTCTGTATCGAGGTTGTACCATGAATCAAACAATTGAGCAAAGATCCACTGTGTCCACTTGTAGTATGAAGGATCGCTGGTGCGTACCTCGCGGCTCCAGTCGTAGCAGAAACCAATTTGGTCTAGCTGCTGACGGTAGCGGGCAATGTTGTTCTTGGTGGTGATAGCCGGGTGCTGACCTGTTTCAATGGCATACTGCTCTGCAGGAAGACCGAACGAATCATAACCCATTGGGTGGAGTACGTTGAACCCTTGGTGACGCTTGTAGCGCGCGAAGATATCTGAAGCAATATACCCCAGCGGGTGACCTACGTGAAGTCCGGCACCTGAAGGGTAAGGGAACATATCAAGCACGTAGAATTTCTTCTTAGCGGGGTCTTCTGTGACGCGGTAAGTCTCATTTTCATTCCACTTGGCCTGCCACTTCTTTTCGATCGCATTAAAATCGTACTCCATCTCTGGTTTTTTTAGAGACGCGAAATTACGAATTCACGCGGCAAATGACATGAATTTGAGAGGGATGTGTTGCTTACCAGCGCACAGCCAATTTACCAGTGGTTCTTCTGTACTCCAGATCGTCATGTGCTTGAGCCAATTCATCGACCGAATATTCCCCTCCAGACCGCGGTTTGATGATGCCTTCTTGGTAGAGTTTGACGAGTTCCTCCAAGGCCTCTGCAATGCGTTGTGGACGATGGTCAGCGATCTTCAGCATATTCACTCCAATCAGTGCTTGGCTTTTCGCCATGCGAAGCAAAGGAATCAAGAGCCCCATCTTTCGAAGCATGTTGATGGTCGCCCATTTGCCTCCTTTCTTTCCAGCGCGTTCCGCCGCGCCGTATATGACTACCCGTCCGCCGGCGTCAATTAAGCGCATGTCTTTTTTAAAGGTACTTCCCGCGATAGCATTGAAGGTCATATCTAGACGTTTCTTACCTAGGATCTTCTTGATTTCCTCTTCGTAATCTTGCGTGCGGTAATTGATGACGTGCTGTACACCTCGATCCTTGAGGAGTTGGGTTTTTTCATCGCTTCCGGCAGTAGCGAAGATTTCACATTCTTTCCATTGCGCGAGCTGAACCAAGGCAGTTCCTACACCACCCGCCGCCGCATGGATCAGTACGCGTTCTCCAGGGTTCATGTTGGTGGCTTGAAACGCGGCGTACCAAGCTGTGCAATACTGAGTTCCCAAGGCGCAAGCTTCCGTAGCTGGCATGTCTTCAGGTACCACTGCCACACCGCTCGCTTGAGTAGCGCAGTATTCAGCGTACGAACCAAAACGACTCATCCCGGCCACACGTTTGCCGATGAGCGAAGCGTCTACTCCGCTTCCTACGGCCTCTACTCTTCCCACCAAATCATACCCGATGACAGAAGGCAGGGGTGGAGCTTCCCGGTATAGACCCCGACGTGCCATTACATCAGCGAAGTTGAGTCCAAAGGCCTCTACTTTGATTAATACCTGGCCTTCCTGAGCCGTTGGTTTATCAAGGTCACGGATCTCGAATGAATCAAAGGCATTGCCATTGGTCGTGAGTACAGCAGCTTTCATGCGACGAAGATAAATGACTCGATCTTGATTTATGGGCAATGGGAGGTTGATTTCTTTCTGGTGTTGAAACCAGCGCTTGGAGGCACTTCCGCTATCTTTGACACGATGTATCTCGCCAAAACCCCATCCATCGTAAAGCCGCTTGCCGGTGATTTGGTTTGGGATATTCCTACCTCTCAGCGCGAAGTCTTTCTGACCTTCGATGATGGCCCGGTTCCCGAGGTCACGCCACAGGTCTTAGACATCTTGGATGAATACGGCGCCAAGGGAACTTTCTTTTGTGTGGGCGAAAACGTAGAACGTCACCCTGAAATCTTTCTCGACTTATTAGATCGCGGGCACTCTGTTGGTAACCACACTTGGTCTCACGAGAATGGATGGAGAACCTCTCAGATGAGCTACCTCAAAAGTGTATTGCGCTGTGAAGAGTTGGTTAATTCTAAATTGTTCCGTCCTCCTTATGGTCGAATCAGACGTCAACAGGCGGAGGCCCTTCGCAACAGATTTCACCTCATTATGTGGGATGTACTCGCTGGCGATTGGGATGAGAACCGATCGGTAGAGCAGTGTGTTGATACCTTGATTGAGTACACCCGACCGGGATCAGTGGTAGTGTTTCACGATAGCATCAAGGCAAGAGATCGCGTCTTGCAAGCCTTGCCTGAATACCTCCGTTACCTAGAAGTAGAAGGGTATACCTGTAGTTTATTAACTGAAGAGAATACGAAGAGTCATGGGTGATCTGCCCTCAACATACCGCGCTCTGGTAGCGCGTGAAGCCGAAGACGGCACGTTTAGCCACCAGATTGAAGAGCTTGATTTTGACTTCTTACCTGATCACGAAGTCACGATCAAAGTGCACTACTCAGCGTTGAATTATAAAGACGCGCTTTCTGCTTCTGGCCACAAGGGAATTACACGAAATTACCCGCATACACCGGGTGTAGATGCTGTAGGAGAGATCGTTGAAGACAAGTCAGGTAAATGGGCTCCTGGAACCGCTGTTCTCTGCACGTCATTCGATTTAGGAATGAATACAGCAGGTGGCTTCGGACAATACATTCGGGTCCCAGCTGAATGGGTAGTGGCGTTGCCAAAGGGGTTGAGCATGCCTGAAGCTGCGGCATACGGTACAGCAGCGTACACAGCGGCTTTAGCGCTGCACAAGATGGAGGCTTGCGGTCAAATTCCAGAGATGGGACCCATCGTGGTTACAGGCGCCACGGGCGGAGTAGGAAGCATGGCGGTGGCTTTGTTGAAACACGCCGGCTATGATGTGCACGCTGCCACGGGCAAAGCTGATAAGCACGACTACTTACGTTCGTTGGGTGCCTCGCAGATCTTAACACGTGAAGAAGTGGATGATCAAAGTGGTCGACCGTTGCTTCGTAGCCGTTGGTCAGGTGCGATTGATAACGTTGGGGGTAATACGCTTGCTACTTTGATTAAGGGTTGTGCGCGAAATGGCAGTGTGGCTACCATTGGTTTAGTCGCTAGCGCGGAATTGCAAACGACAGTCTATCCCTTCATTTTGAACGGTGTGAACCTTTTAGGCGTAGACAGCGCTGAAACACCGATTCGTCTTCGTCATCAACTCTGGGAGAAGTTAGCTACCGAGTGGCGATTCCCGCTCAATCAGTCGAGTGTTTCTATCGTCCGACTCGATGCTATTCCTTCCGCGATAGCGAGAATATTAGAAGGAAACACCACAGGACGCACGGTTTGCCGCATGTCTTAACTGCGCGCCATGTAGTTGTCAGAGAAGTCCTACAGACAGTAGAGCATCATGCTTACCTCATTCTCTAAGGTCTCCGTATACATTTGGAAACGAGAATGAGAAATATGAAAACAAAACTATTATTGATTGACGACGAGGTCATCACTCTACGAATGACAAAAATGATGCTAGTTCAACACGACTTTGATGTTGAAACGTGTCTGACGACGTCTGAAGCGATTTCCGTTCTTACTACTACAGATATTGACTTGATCCTGCTTGACATCAGTATGCCCACCATCGATGGATTCGATTTTGTGAAACTGATGAATAGCTTATGCATTCGTGTTCCAGCAATCTTCCTTTCAAACAAAGAAGATGACTACACGAAATCGGTAGCCCTGTCGGAAGGGGTGAAGCGTTGCGTTAGTAAAAGCAAGCAGTTGGCTGAGTTGCCCCAGATAATTAACGAAGTATTGCAAGAAGCATGACAGGTTCCCGCCCTATGGCCCTACCAAATCATTCAGCGAAACAAGGCCTGAAAGCTCCCGAAGGAGCGTACGAACGCTTTCTCTACAGCGTATCGCACGACCTTCAGGAACCGCTGCGTATGATCAGTTCATTTCTGAAACTACTTGAGACGAAAACTCAAGGGCAGTTAGATCCCGATGCACAACAGTACCTAGACTACGGTATTGAAAATGCTGAGCGTATGAAGCGCATGATCTATGCTCTAGTAGAACTCTCTCGAGTGGTAAGAAATACGGAAACACCACAAGTTGTATCGTTGAATGAGGTGGTTGATGATCTCAAAGGAATGTTCTCTGGTGAGACCTTGAAGGCGGGAAGCGATATTGTACGTGGAAACTTGCCACCAGTATTGATGCCACCTAGTCAGGTGGTGAATCTATTTAAGTTCCTATTTCAGAATTCCTTCGATAATCCAGGGGATGAGCCGATGCAAATTACTGTAGAGGCGCACCAAGTGGAAGATCGCGCTCTGATCGAAGTTCGTGATAACGGACGTGGAATAAATCCGGTATATTTAGACAAGATCTTCGAGATGTTCAAACGTACTGACGCGAGAAGTGAGAAGATTGGAGCTGGATTAACCATTGCTCGGGAAATCGTACAGAAGCACGGAGGAGAAATTAACTTAGAATCTGCCCCTGGCGAAGGAACGACGGTTTACCTGAGTTTGCCATTGGGTGTTCTATGAGTTACTTGAAGACGCGTATCCTGGTTGTTGAGGATAACCTGCAGGATTTTATCATTTTCAAAGAAGTCTTAAGTCAAATCCGAGACTTCTTTATTCAGATCGAACACGCCGAGACAATGCAGGATGCCCTGCAAAAGCTCGAAACAAATACCTATGACATTGTTTTTCTTGACCTCTTCCTCCCTGATAGCTTCGGGAAGGAAACCTTCCAGCAGGTGCAGTCAATTATCAATGCTCCGGTAGTTATTCTATCAGGGTTGAGCGATAAAAATATCGCTCTTGAGATTGTAAAAGAAGGAGCCCAGGATTACATCGTAAAAGGTGAGTTCGATGCCAATCTTCTGGAGAAGGCGATCGTTTATTCCATCGAACGTAAGAAGTACCAAGAACAGATCGAGCAATCGGAGAAGAATCACCGTGCTATCTTCCAATCCGTAGGTATTGCCATTGGTGAATATGATTACACCGAGCTGTCTGAATTCCTAGAGCAGAAGAAATCTCTAGGTGAGAGTGTAGAGTCAATCCTCGGGGGCACCTTCGATGAGGCGCTTGAGCTCCGGAAAATGATGAAGGTCTTGAACTTGAACCAAGAAGCATTGCATCTCTATGGTTGTAACACCCTAGAAGAGTTCATTGACCGGCACGAGTCATTCTACACCCAGGAATCCATTGGGTATTTCAAACGCGCCATTCGCGGAATCTGGGATGGCGAACAAGAAATTGAATACGAGCTCCCACACCGTACGAGTGGTGGGGCAATGATCCACACCTTGAAACGTTGGCGTTTCTTAGGAGAAGGCGGAGGATCTTATAAGCTCCTGATTTCGACGGAGGACGTAACGCGCATCAAACAAAATGAGGAGAAAATCTTCAAACAGTCTGTTGTGATGGAAAGTATCGCTAAGGCTTCAGCATTACTGCTCGAAGAGAGTGACTTTCGTGGAAACGTAGATCGCGCCTTGGAATTAGCTGGAACAGCGTTGAATGCTGATGCCATGGTGGTTTACGTTTATGACATGACCAATCCAGAAGACGTAACATACGAAGTGACTGGTTTGTGGAGAATTGACCCTAAAGTTCAGATGGGTGTGAATGATGGCTCAATCGGAGATTACGATGCCCATGGTTTAATAAGGAGTCTAGAGCGAGGTGTCCCGATTGAATTATACAGTTCTGCTGCGAACGAGACCATGAGACGAACCTTGGAAGAAAGGGGAATCGAACAACTGGTATTAGCGCCAATTATCGTGGGGGAAAAGCTCTGGGGTTCTCTGGTTATAGGAAACAAAACGGAGCGTCCTACCGATGAACATGTCTTCAACGGGATGATGACCTTGGCAGGAAATATTGGCTCTGCGCACTCTATGCGTGACGCACGGAGCAAGCTTGAGTTGATGAACGAAGAACTAGAGCAACGCGTTGATGACCGCACTTTCAAGATGCGTCAAGCAATTAAAGAACTCGAGTCGTTCTCTTATTCTGTATCTCACGATTTGCGTGCACCTCTTCGAGCCATCAGCGGGTTTTCAGGAGCCCTAAAAGATGATTACCAAGAGAAACTAGACGAAACCGCACAGCACTACCTTAACGTCATTTGCAAAGGAGCAGGGGAAATGTCTCAACTCATTGATGACCTTCTTGACTTCTCGCGTATTGGTCGTAAGCCTGTGAGCTTCGGAGAGGTTGATATGCAGGCTCTCGTAGCCGATGTCATCAAAGAATTGAGTGCACATGTGCCAGAGCGAAACATTGTCTTCAAAGCAGAAAACATACTTCCGTGCAAAGGTGATGCAAATATGATTCGTCAAGTACTCGTCAACTTCGTCTGGAATGCTGTCAAGTTCACCGCGCGTGAAGAGCAGGCCATCATCGAAGTTACTTCGGAGTCACAAGACGATATGGTAGCCTACCAAGTCAAAGACAATGGGGTTGGGTTCAATATGAATTATGCCAGCAAGCTCTTCGGGGTGTTCCAACGATTGCATCCGCATGAGGATTTCGAAGGCACAGGAGTTGGACTCGCTATTGTTCAGCGCGTTGTGACACGTCATGGCGGACGTATCGAACCTTATGGTGAGGAAGGGGTAGGAGCGACTTTCCGATTCACGCTGCCGTCTTTAGAGAAAGAGATCGAGCCTGAGCTAATGAAGCCAAGCGAGGTCGAATTCAAACTCTAATCAGTCGTTAAATAGTCGAAGCTTTTCCTTGATCTCAGCGATCTCATCTTCTGCTGTACGAATCTTGCGTTCGAAATCTTTCTTGAGGTCGTCTGCACCAGGTCCGGTGAAGAAGCTCATGTTGTTTTCATACTGCAATACACGTTGCTTCAGACGGTCAATCTTATCGCGCAACAAACGCTTTTCACGACGTAACTCGCGATCTCCATCGTCCTGTCCTTTCATAGAATCAAGGCGATCTTTGTAGCGTGTCATTGAGCGGTCACGACGATCCATCTTCAGTTGATCGTACTTTCCGTCGATGGCTGAGAAGTATGTTTCATTTACCGTTTTGATCGCTGATTTTGGCACATATCCGATACCAGACCAACGGTTCTGGAATTCGCGAAGCGCTTGAAGATCTTCATTGCGATTTCCTGAAAGCTCGAATGCTTTGATCTCTTCGATTAAGGCTTCTTTCGCTTTCTGATTTTCTTCTTGACGTGCACCCATGCCTGCGAAGTGCTCTTTCTTCGCATTGAAGAAATGATCACATGCTGCACGGAATTTCTGCCACAGCTTACGTTCTTCACCAGGAGCAGCTGAGCCAATGCTCTTCCACTGCTTCTGCATGTTTACCAATGCCTCTGTTGCAGACTTCCAATCAGTACTGTCTTTGAGTTCATTGGCCTTTTGAACGAGCTCTTCTTTTTTCGCCTTGTTGACTTTTTGTTCAGACTTACGGCTATCGTAGAAGGTGTTTTTCTTTTCAAAGAAAAGGTCACACAACCCACGGAATTCTTGCCAAACCTCTTCGTTCTCTTTCTTTGGAGCGAAGCCAATCATCTTCCAGTCTTTCTGCAACTGGATGATTTCTTCTGTCTTCTTTTGCCACGTTCCGTGGTTTGAGATTTCCAATGAGACGATTTCACGCAGTTTGTCAACAAGGGCGCGCTTCTTCGTAAGGTTCTCTTCGTATGAACTGCGAAGTGAGTCGTAGTGAGCTTGAACACGGCTAAATGCCTCACGCACGATTCCGTAGAACTCGTCTCCAAGTTCTTTCCAGTTTTCTCGTGGTGAAGGACCAATCTCAGACCATTCCTTCTGGTAGCTACGTGTCAACATCTCGATTTCCTTAATGTCAACCACCGCTGCCAAACCTTTGGCCTTCTCGATGAGGTCTTCTTTCTTCTTCAAGTTGATCTTCAGGTCATTTTCCTGAAGCTCCTTGTAGATATTGATGTTGTAGTAGAAGTCGTCTTTGAGGCGCGTGTGTTTATCACGGAGATCGTTGTACTTGTCTCCAGGAACATCTCCGATTGTTTTCCAACGTTCGTCGAGTTCTTTCATCGTAGCGAATGCCTTGCCCACGTTCTCTTCGTCTTTCACGAGAGACTCCAGCTCTTTCAGGATGTCTTCCTTTGCTTTGAGGTTGGCACGTTGCTCCTCTGCGATTTTCTGACCGTGTTCCTTAACGCGTTCACGGTAAGTGGTCATCAACGCATCGAATCGCTCATCTTCCGCCGCTGGCGTGTAGTTGAACTCTTCTCCTTCTTCATGTTCTTCGCCTTGCCATTTCTCTAGCTGGATCTGCCGATCTTTAGCATTTGCTGCTTTAAAGTCGGCCAGCAGATCTCTCACACCTTGTTTGATTGATGTAATGTCATCTGTCTGTAGCAGGCCCTCCAGTTTCTCTACGATTTCCGCTTTCATAACTGTTGTTAGTCCTTATGGGAGCACAAAAATACAAATAATTCAAGGGTAGCCGCGCATTTCGCGGCCTTCTCCGACAAGAAACGAAGGCTTTCAGAAAAAGTTGCGCTTCAAGGGGTCGGGCTGCAATTGTCATATTTGCGTTATGGATGCAAGAGGGGAATATAAAGCATTGATTGCCCGCATGAGAAACTGGTGCGCACGTCGTGACCGAAGCACATCCGAGGTAGAACGGAAGCTTCAGGAGCTTGGCATGGGTGAAAAAGATCGAGCCAAGGCCATCCAGCAACTCACTTCTGAGCAGTATTTAGATGACGTAAGATTCACAGAAAGCTTCGTTTCTGGGAGGGTTCGAATCAAGAAATGGGGCCGCATTAAAATCAAGCATGCCTTGAAGCCTCATCAGATCAGTGACGGGTTGATTGTCGCAGCTTTTGATTCAGTGATTGATGAAGAAGAATATAAAGAGAATTTGCGATCTATATTGTTCGCTAAGGGATGGCGACCTGAAACGAGATTGTCGTACAAAGACACGCAGAAGCTCATGCGCTTTGCTTTTCAGCGGGGTTATGAAACAAGCCTGATTAATGAACTTCTCAGTTCTTCTCAGGCCTAGTACCCTGTAACGCGTTTGTCTCCCAGTCCAACGATTTCTTTATACGCTCCAAAGAATAGGCACTGGCCGAATGGTATAGTAAACAGTAGACCTACATAACAGGCAAACACACCTGCAATCGAAATCACCCCTACGACGAAACAAAACAACAAGAACCAAAAGAAGTTTTTCGAAATGATAATGTAACTCCACTTGATTGATTGCACGGCAGAGAGTCTTCCGAGAACAATTAGGGGGATGCAGAATTGCATGAATGTGTAAATCAAAATGAGACCTATAAAAACAACGGCATACATTGGAAGAATTTGCATCAGCAAATCTTGGGGGTCATATCCGGAGAGCCGTTCAGGGTTCGTAAACAAGTCGAAGTTAAACCCTAAAATCAGGATAACAGGAACGAAAACCACAATACTGGCGAGGGTTTGCAACAAGGAAAAAATAAAGAGCTGTCCAACATCCTTGAATCCATCAAAGAAATTACCGAATTCCCTCTTTTCTTTTCGAATCACCTTAGCACCGTAAACAAAGAAGCCGGCAAATAGCGCTCCTCCAATGAGGTATTGACCGATGTACGTGAACGATACCAGAATCGAAATGATTCCCGCCAGAAATCCATATAGAACATACCATCCCACATCATCTTTCATCGCGTTCCATCCAGTTTCCCAATACTTCCCGAAACTAAAATTATATCCATTTTCTCTTAGGTATTGAAGGCTAGGTCCGTCAAGAGGGTCGCTGCTTTCTTCGTGCTGAATGTCAAGAATATCTTCCATGGTGTTTTGGCTGTGCCCTTGAAATTAGAAAATGATCTTTAATTCGCTAGCGCGGAAGCGATTTTCCGTTCCTCAGAATAGGCAATTGCATTACCTTTGCCGCCATGATCACAAGTGATAACGTAGCAGCATTAGCTGGGCGCCTGGAAGCGCTAAGGGGGTATCTTTGACGTCGATAAGAAACTGATTGAGATACAAGAAGACGAAAAACTCACGCAAGACCCTGAATTCTGGAATGATCCGAAAAAAGCCGAAAGCATTATGCGACGCATTCGAACCAAGAAATCTTGGACCGATAGTTACGCAAGCTGCACACAAGCGGTGGAAGATCTAAACGTCTTGTATGAGTTCTTTAAAGAGGGTGAAGCATCAGATGAAGAAGTGCAATCAGCTTATGATGATGCCGTAACCAAGATAGAAGAGCTTGAATTCAAAAACATGCTATCCAATGAAGAGGATGCCTTGAGCGCGGTAATGCAAATTACAGCGGGCGCTGGAGGTACTGAGAGTTGTGATTGGGCTTCCATGCTCATGCGTATGTATTTGATGTACGGCGAGAAAGCGGGTTATAAAATCCGTGAGATTGATATGCAGGAAGGAGATGTAGCGGGAATCAAGCAAGTGACGCTTGAGTTCGACGGTGAATTTGCCTTCGGGATGCTCAAAGGAGAGAATGGAGTGCACCGCTTGGTGCGTATCTCGCCTTTTGATTCGAATGCGCGCCGTCACACAAGCTTCGTTTCAGTTTATGTCTACCCATTGGTAGATGACTCGATTGAAATTCATGTGAATCCAGCTGATATCTCTTGGGAGACATTCCGATCAGGAGGGGCCGGTGGACAGAACGTGAACAAGGTAGAAACTGGGGTTCGTCTTCGTCACAAACCAACGGGTATTGTCATTGACAACACGGAAACACGATCGCAGCTCGGAAACAAAGAGAAGGCGATGCAGTTGTTAAAGTCGCAGCTCTACGAAATGGAGATTGCGAAACGCAACGAAGCACGAAGCGAAATCGAGGCAGGCAAAAAGAAAATCGAATGGGGATCACAAATCCGTTCGTATGTCATGCAGCCGTATAAACTTGTCAAGGATAACCGCAGTGCCTACGAGAGCTCAAATGTTGATGGTATCATGAACGGTGATATCGAAGACATGCTCAAGGCCTACCTAATGAGCGCAGGAAGTGGCGCCAAAACCGAAACAGAGGAAATTTGATAACCAAACCAGCAATGGAATACCGCATAGAAAAAGATACTATCGGACAGGTAAAAGTACCTGCTGATAAATACTGGGGAGCACAAACAGAGCGCTCTCGCAATAACTTCAAGATCGGACCGGTGGCTTCCATGCCAATGGAAATCGTTCAAGCTTTCGCTTACCTGAAGAAGGCGGCAGCATATACTAACGCTGAATTGGGCGGACTAGCCGAAGAAAAGCGTGACTTGATCGGACAAGCATGTGATGAAATCCTTGCGGGGAAGTTGGATGATCAATTCCCACTTGTCATCTGGCAGACAGGTTCTGGAACGCAGAGCAACATGAACGTGAATGAAGTGGTGGCCAACCGCGCACACGTGTTGAATGGAGGAAAACTAGGTGAAGGCGAACGTCCGCTACACCCCAATGACGATGTCAACAAGTCGCAGTCTTCAAACGATACCTTCCCAACCGCAATGCACATTGCCGGGTACAAAAAGGTAGTAGAAGTGACAATCCCTGGAGTAGAGAAACTTCGTGACACGCTTCAGAAAAAATCAGAAGAGCTTGATAACGTCGTAAAGATTGGACGTACGCACCTGATGGATGCCACGCCATTGACGCTTGGCCAGGAGTTCAGCGGTTACGTTGCTCAGCTGAATTTCGGACTCAAAGCACTGAAGAATACGTTGGCGCACCTTTCACAGTTGGCTCTAGGTGGTACAGCGGTTGGAACTGGAATCAACACACCAAAAGGATACTCTGAAACAGTAGCCAAGTACATCGCTGAGTTCACGGGTCTTCCTTTTCTGACGGCAGAAAATAAGTTCGAAGCACTTGCAGCACATGATGCCATGGTAGAAACGCACGGTGCACTGAAGCAAATTGCGGTGAGCTTGAACAAGATTGCCAACGACATTCGCATGATGGCGAGTGGTCCACGCTCAGGAATTGGTGAATTGATCATCCCTGCGAATGAGCCAGGGTCTTCAATCATGCCTGGGAAAGTCAACCCAACACAATGTGAAGCCATGACCATGGTTTGTGTACAGGTAATGGGGAATGACGTGGCTGTTTCTGTGGGTAGAACGCAAGGTCATTATGAATTGAACGTGTTCAAACCAATGATGGCAGCGAACTTGCTTCAGTCGGCTCAGTTAATTGGTGACGCGTGCGTGTCATTCAATGATCATTGTGCTGCCGGCATCGAACCAAACACTAAGCGCATCAAAGAATTGGTAGATAATTCATTGATGTTGGTGACAGCATTGAACACAAAGATCGGCTACTATAAAGCAGCTGAAATCGCAGGTAAGGCACACGCTGAAGGAAGCACATTGAAAGCAGCGGCACTTGCGCTAGGTTATCTAACCGAAGAAGAATATGACGAGTGGGTTGACCCGCTCAAGATGATTGGACGCTAAACGTAGTTCTCTTCCTTGCTGGTCTTCAAATCGTTCACGATGGACTTGATCTTCTGTTCATCTGACTTTTTGCAGATCAGCAAGGCATCTTTTGTATCCACCACGATGAAATCGTTCAATCCCTGAAGAACGACAAGCTTATTTGGTTGACCGTACACCACGTTGTTAACCGCTTGGTAAGCCATGCAATCACCGACGATACCGTTCCCTTGATCGTCTTGGTCTAGATGTGTGCAGAGTGATCCCCACGTTCCAAGGTCGCTCCATCCAAAGTCGCTCAATACCACTTTCACGTTTTGCGCTTTCTCCATGATTCCGTAGTCAATAGAGATGTTCTCGCATGAACCGTAGATCTGTTCGATGGCTGTTGTCTCATCGTTTCCGCCGAAGGCATCATTCTTAGACAAGAACAATTCGTACATCTCAGGCAAGTGATCCTGGAACGACTGCTGGATATTCTCCAGACTCCAGATAAAGATTCCCGAATTCCAGTAGAAATCACCGGAGTCTAGAAAGCTTTGAGCCAATTCCAAGTTTGGTTTTTCTGTGAACGTTTTCACGTTCATGACGCGGTCAGAATCGGTGCCTTGATCTTCGTCAAATTGGATGTAGCCATAGCCTGTGTCAGGACGATGTGGCTTGATTCCAAGGGTGACGAGGTTCTTTGAAGTAGACGTTTCTTTGATGGCCAATTCAAGGGTCTCAATGAACCCTGATTCATCAGTAATCAAGTGGTCAGATGGGGCCACTACGATGCGCGCTTTCGGGTCACGTTGAGCGATGCGGAAGTTGGCATAAGCGATACACGGGGCCGTGTTTCGCATAAATGGTTCACATAAAACTTGGTCAGCCTTCATTCCTGGAAGTTGTTCCAAGACCAAATCGCGGTAACGCTCGTTGGTCACAACGAAGATGTTTTCCTCTGGAGTCATCTTTGCCAAACGGTCAAAGGTCATTTTGATGAGGGTTCTTCCTGTTCCTAGAATGTCATGAAACTGCTTCGGGAATGAAGCGCGTGACATTGGCCAGAATCGACTGCCAATTCCACCAGCCATGATCACTGCGTAGTTATGTGGATTCACCATTGGTATCGTAGTTTAAACGTTAACAGGGCTCAGCTTTGTTCGCAATGCTTCAAAGACTTCAGCGATGCTTGCTTCAGAGGCTGTTCCCACTGAAAGACGGAACCAAACCGAAGTCTCAGATGCACCAAATGCATAGAATGGTACAATCGCCAATCCTACTTCATTGATTAGGAAAGAAGCAACTTCTTTCGTTGAATTCATCACGGCTCCATCGTATTCAAAACCTTTCAGATCAATCTTCACCGCGAGGTAGATGGCACCTTGAGGTTTGATGGCATCTACAGGATAGCCATCTGCTTTCATGGCCTGGAATCCTTGGTAGAATCCGTTCAGGCGCATTGAAAGGCGTTCTTTAATATCTGTGAGGTAGGCTTCTACTTGATCTTCTTGTTTAAGGTATCGCTCCGTTGCCATTTGTTCAGCCTTTGGAGACCAAGCTCCAATGTGGCCGAGAATAGCACGCATCTTTGCGATGATGTGTGGAGGTCCGAAAGACCACCCAACTCGAACTCCGGTTGCGGCAAAGGCTTTTGAGAGCCCATCAATGAAGATGGTGTAAGGACGCATCTCTTCAAAGAGACTCACAGGATCAACATGTGCTGTTTCACCGTAGCAAAGCATCCAGTAAATCTGATCGTACAATACGTACAATGGGTCGTTCTCACCACGCTCCTTGTTGATCTCTAGTACCACTTCACAAATGGCTTCTAGCTGTTCTTTGCTGAATACAGTTCCAGTAGGATTTAGCGGAGAACAAAGCGCCAACATACGAGCATCATTGAGGTGCTCTTTCAATTGCGCAGCTGTGGGCATGAAGTTCGACTCAGGAGACGTCTCAATCATCACACGTTCGGCGTGAGCCATGTGCGTGTAGTGATTGTTATTCCATGAAGGCACTGGGAATACGACTTTATCACCTGGGTCAACCAATGCTTGGTATACCGCGTGAATTAGCGGACGAGCACCACCTGCTACTAAGAACTCATCGGGGCTGTATGATAGTCCTTGGTTCTTTTGGATGAAACGTGCGAGCTCTTCTCGAAGCCCTTGCATTCCATTGGCAGCAGGGTAGTTAGTGTGGCCTTCACGAATGGCTTTAATCAACTCTTCTTCTAGTGCAATTGGAATTGGGAAGATCTCCGGATTGAAGTCTCCAATAGTAAAGTTATGTATGCGTTGTCCTTCGGCGATTTTGGCCTTGATTTCACCAGCTAGTTTGATAATCTCAGATCCAACGAGGTTGGCAGCCATGTTTGATACCTTGGTCATGTAAGAAGAGAATAAGCGTTCGTAGTGCCACTTTTTGGCCGTGCAAAAGTACAAATTTCACTGTGGCTCACCGACATATACCCGCACCAAAGGTTGAAATATATATCGTCTCTGGTCTCGTGTACGAATGACACGAATCCTTTTGCGCAAGGGTTGCTCGACTTCGTATTCCTCATTTCTAAAGTAAAATCGTTGACCTATTGATAACGTGCGAATCGCTGTGCCCTCTTCATTTCGTTGATCTAAGACATAGCGATACAAGGCCTGGTCAGCACTGATGTTCGCTCGAGGGTTTTGCATGTGCCCGGCAATGAGCGGGAATAAGGTTTTACCTAGGCTTTCTTCGTTCAAGAAGGGCAACATCAGTGAGCGGAAATTCATCTTCCACTCAACTCCGTGTGGTGGAACCTTTCTTCCGTAGTCTCTGATGGTTTGGTGATGGGCGAACTCATGCAAAAAGGTCATCAGAAAAAGCGGCGGCTCAAGATTGCGGTTGACGGTGATTGCTGGTTGAATTGATCGACCGAAGCGATAGTCACCCCATTTGCTCGAGCGAGGTCTGCTCAACGTAAAGGCAACATCCGATTCCGCCAATAGGCGAAAACAATATTCAAGTGCCTCATTAGAGAGCACAGATGCTAAAGAATGATAACGAGGGTCTGTGGTCACTCAGTAGGAACTTCTATCTGATCTTTCCAAACAGGACAGGTATTACAGCGATTCTTTTTACGGAATGCTGAGCAAGAAGACATCAACACTGAGAACAACACAGCGAGGATGATAAGCGTTGGAAGAAAAAGTCGTTTCATACGTAGATTGTTCCCTTTACATGCAAAGGTCATGAAAGATACAGAGAAATTCATGCACTCTCAGTGCTTTAACAAACTGCCTTTATCGAACGGCAAACCTTGAAAAGTTATTTCTGGCTTAGCATAGTACCTGTTGTCTTGTTCTAATTTAGCTCTCACCAATGCAGATATTCTTCCACATAGGTAGATTCTTTCTTTTGATGCGCACCACCTTCCGTAGGCCGGAGAAGTGGAAGCTATTCTTCCGCCTGATGGTCACTGAAATCGACAAAATTGGGGTGCAAAGTGTGGGAATTGTTGCGCTGCTCTCCTTGTTCATGGGAGCGGTAATCTGTCTGCAAACCGCCGCTCAGATCGAATCGGGATGGATTCCGCTCTACACCGTTGGTTTCACCGTGCGTCAAACCATGATTCTCGAGTTTGCTCCTACCATTATACCCGTGATTATGGCCGGAAAGGTCGGGTCGAACATCGCTTCGGAAATTGGAACAATGCGTATTACGGAGCAAATTGACGCCTTGGATATTATGGGGGTGAACTCTGCGGGCTACTTGATCTTACCGAAGATCGTTGCTGCGGTAATCATATTCCCCTTTCTGATTATTGGTTCGATGTTCCTAGGAGTCACCGCAGGTGCCATTATCGGTGAGTTGGCCAATGTCATTCCCTTAGCTGACTACGAAGTCGGAATTCAATATGATTTCAACACATTCCAAGTAGCTTATGCTTTGATCAAGACTACGGTATTCGCCTTTATTATCGTATCGGTTTCAGCCTACCACGGCTATCATACAAAGGGAGGGGCGTTAGAAGTAGGACATTCATCTACACAAGCTGTGGTCTACAGTATTGTATTGATCATGGTGACCAACTTATTACTCACTCAATTACTCTTGACATGATCCAGGTAATTGATGTGAATAAGACATTTGGTGAGCAGCATGTCCTCAAAGATGTGACGGCCACATTCGAGACCGGTAAAGTGAACTTTATCATTGGTCGTTCGGGTAGTGGAAAGTCGGTTACAACGAAATGCATCGTTGGTCTGCTTGAGGTTGGTTCTGGGCAGATTCTGTATGACGGACGTGATTTCACATCGATGAATAACAAGGAGCGCAAAGAGATCCGCAAGGAGATTGGAATGCTGTTTCAAGGTAGTGCCTTGTTTGACTCGATGACTGTAGAAGAGAATGTAGGTTTTCCTCTACGTATGTTCGGTGGCATGAGCGAAGAAGAAATGCAAGAGCGTATCAATTTCTGTCTGAAGCGCGTGCAGCTCGAAGGTTCGAACAAGAAGTTTCCTGCTGAGATTTCAGGAGGTATGCAGAAGCGGGTAGGCATCGCGCGTGCGATTGCGATGAATCCGAAGTATTTGTTCTGCGATGAGCCGAACTCTGGGCTCGATCCGCAAACGGCCATTGTCATCGATAACTTGATCCAGGAGATTACTTACGAGTTCAAAATGACCACTGTAGTTGTATCGCACGATATGAACTCTGTAATTGAAGTGGGTGATAACATCAACTTTGTGAACAAGGGAATGATTTGGTGGACTGGCGGTAAAGACGACATCCTTCATTCTTCGAATCAAGAGCTAAATGACTTCGTTTACGCTTCTGATTTCATGAAAATCGTCCGTAAGAACCTCTCATAGGTTTTCTCGCTAGCGCGGAATCGTTTAATTTTCGTGATAGCATCCATCAGCAATATCCGATATTGCGTTCCACGATCAAATCATTAACCATGGCTGAAAGCAGTACGTTCATCCCATATCCAGGAGTTCAATTCGAAGAGGAGGAAATGATCCGCCGCAGTAGAGATTACTACGAGTTCATGAACAAGCGCCGCAGTGTGCGAACATTTAGTGATCGACCAGTGCCGAAAGAAGTAATAGAGAATATTCTTCGTACGGCGGGAACAGCACCAAGTGGGGCACACAAAGAGCCGTGGACTTTTTGCGTGGTGCAGGATGGAGAACTAAGGAAAGAAGTTCGTCGATTGGCTGAAGAGGAAGAGTACCGCAATTACAATGGACGAATGAGCGACCGCTGGCTTAAAGATTTAGAGCCCTTCGGAACAGATTATATCAAGCCCTTTATTGAAGTGGCGGCTGCACTGATTGTAGTGTTCAAGCATTCATATACATCGGATGAAGCTGGAAAGCGTGCCAACAATTACTACGTCAATGAATCTGTAGGGATTGCGGTGGGTATGATGCTTGCGGCTGTGCATAACGCTGGTTTGGTAGCGCTGACCCATACTCCAAGCCCAATGAATTTCTTAGAGAAAGCGCTTGACAGACCTCCCAATGAAAAGGCCTATTTGAACATTCCAATTGGATACCCAGCTGAAGGTGCAGAGGTCCCAGAACTCACGCGCAAGGGGCCAGATAAGCTCATTAAGTGGTATTGACACATACCAAAAGATTGTTAAGTCGCTGGCTAACAGCAGATTAAATCAATTGGTGGTAATAGTAAAGTTTGTTTACTTTGCACCGAATTTTTAAACAAATCAATATGTCTGACGTAAGTTCAAAAGTTACAGCGATCATTGTTGACAAGCTAGGAGTAGATGAAGGAGAAGTTACTTCTGAAGCAAGCTTCACAAATGATCTAGGTGCAGACTCTCTGGATACTGTTGAGTTGATCATGGAGTTCGAAAAAGAATTCAACATCGCTATTCCAGATGACCAGGCTGAAAAGATCAATACTGTTGGTCAAGCCGTAGAATACATCGAAAATAACGCTAAGTAAGGGTACGCCTATATGGAGCTGAAGCGCGTCGTTGTCACCGGAATTGGGGCACTTACACCGATTGGAAATAATGCCCAGGACTACTGGAAGAATCTAATCGGTGGTGTTAGTGGTGCCGCACCGATCACGCATTTTGATGCTTCGAAGTTCAAGACTCAGTTTGCGTGCGAAGTAAAAGGATTTAATGCCCAAGATCACTTTGATCGTAAAGAGGCACGAAAACTTGACCCGTTCGCACAGTATGCATTAGTTACTGTTGATGAGGCAGTAAAGGACGCGAATATTACTGAAGATCTTGATCGCGATCGCATCGGGGTGATTTGGGGTTCAGGTATTGGTGGATTGAAAACATTCCAAGATGAATGTATCAACTTCGCTAATGGTGACGGAACACCGCGTTTCAATCCTTTCTTTATTCCGAAAATGATCGCAGATATCGCCTCAGGGCACATCTCGATCAAATACGGATTCCGTGGCCCTAACTTCACAACCGTTTCCGCTTGCGCTAGTTCTACTAACGCACTTATTGATGCCTTCACTTATATCCGTCTGGGTAAAAGCGATATCATCGTGAGCGGTGGTTCTGAAGCAGCCGTTAATGAAGCTGGAATCGGCGGATTCAACGCACTTAAAGCCCTATCTACGAACAACGAAAATTACGCTACGGCATCTAGACCATTTGATGCCACTAGGGATGGGTTCGTTTTGGGTGAAGGTGCAGGATGCGTGATTCTAGAAGAATATGAGCACGCGAAGGCTCGTGGAGCCAAGATCTACTGTGAACTCGTTGGTGGAGGACTCTCTGCCGATGCACACCATATGACAGCTCCGCACCCTGAAGGTCTTGGTGCTTCGAATGTCATGCGTTACTCGCTGGAAGATGCGGGAATGCAAGTAGATGAGATCGATTACATCAACGTTCACGGTACAAGTACACCACTTGGAGACGTAGCAGAGACTAAAGCGATCCAACAAGTATTCGGAGATCACGCGTATAACCTCAATATTTCTTCAACGAAGTCGATGACTGGTCACTTGCTCGGTGCTGCAGGTGCGATCGAAGCGATCGCGTGTATCCTAGCCGTGCAGAACGATATTGTTCCTCCAACAATCAACTTCGCTAATACTGACCCTGAATTGGATGAGAAACTCAACTTCACATTCAATGAGGCACAGAAAAGAGAAGTACGTGCGGCCTTGAGCAACACATTCGGTTTCGGTGGTCACAATACTTCAGCGATTTTCAAGAAAATCTAAACATGGGAGTAGGCCGTTTTTTTCAACGATTCTGGAAAAAACAAACCAACGACCCTCGCATCGCTGATTATATCCAGAAACATTTCAATTATCGCCCAGGTGATACCACCTTGTACACACAAGCATTGCGTCATAGCTCTGCTGTGAAACGAGGAGCGACGGGTGTGCATGGTTCCAATGAACGACTCGAGTTCCTTGGTGATGCGGTGCTGGATGTCATTGTAGCTGAATATCTCTATCAAGAGCATGAAGGACTTTCAGAAGGGGAACTAACCAAGATGAAAGCCAAAGTGGTGAGCAGAAAAATGCTCAACATGGTAGGTGACAAATTAGAAATCAGCGAATACCTCATTGCCCGTCTTGGCAAGCAGCCAGTGCACCGATCAATGATTGGAAACGCACTTGAAGCCCTTATTGGAGCGATCTACCTCGACAAAGGGTATGAATTCACTGCAAAGAAGGTGTTGGCCTTGTTGAAAGACAACGGTATTGACAAACGTGTTCATACAGTAACAGATTTTAAAAGTAAACTGCATGAATGGTGTCAAAAACGAAAAGTCTCGCTTAGCTTTGAGGTTATCCGCGAGAACCCAATAGTTGACGCGCCTGATCGCTATGAGATTGTGGCTTTCGTTGACGGTGATGCGCTTGGCAGAGGTAAAGGAAAATCGAAGAAAAGTGCTGAGCAGCAAGCCGCAAGAGAGGCTTGTGAGGCAATTGCGGAGTAGCTAAGTGTGCGAAATACACTTAGGTGCTTTATCTTTACATTATGAAATATAAGCTTGACTTTGAGTTTGATTACAGCTTCCTACTTTTCGGGATCAGTTGTCATGACTCGAGTCACCGCTTGTGTTGGTATCTCAATAAAGAGCTCGACCTGAAGTTAAGAATGGAAGGAGAGCACGAGGTACCGCAGCGCTCAGGAAAGAGCAGACATGTGTTATACCAACACGTAGCAGAAGACGAATTGCAGGTGTGGTCATTGATCGCAAACCATAGTACAGATGGGCCATTAATCCCTGAACTAAAGCAATTTGATTATTTGCTTAAAATCGAAGAGGGTGACCATCTGAACGAAACGGATGTTTCGAACCAGATTCGCTCGCTTTCTCCGGTAATCGCATGCTTTCCACTTGACGCTGCAGGGTTGAAACACAAAGACAACCTGATTTTTGAATAAGGAACTGACGATGAAAAGAACCAAAGTAGTAGCTACTATAGGACCAGCGAGTTCTCCGAAGGATGTACTAAAACAAATGGTACAGGAAGGAGTGGACGTTGTCCGCTTGAATTTCTCTCATGGTGCACATGAAGTCCACAATGAGGTGATCAAGACCATCCGAGAAATTGACGTTGAATTGGGTTCGCACACCGCTATCCTCGCTGACCTTCAAGGTCCGAAGTTACGCGTGGGAGAGGTAGAAAACAACGGAGTAGATCTCGTAGCTGGAAAGCAATTGAAAATTACAACGAAGGAAATGGTAGGAACAGCTGAAAAGGTGTTCACTAACTACCAAGACTTCGCGAAAGATGTAAACCCAGGTGAATCGGTTCTCCTAGATGACGGTAAACTGGTGTTACGCGTGGCTTCAACGAATGGTAAAGACGAAGTTGTATGTGATATCATCCACGGAGGTGTGTTGAGTTCAAAGAAGGGGATTAACCTTCCAAATACGAAGATATCACTACCATGTTTAACGCCGAAGGATTTGGTTGATCTTGAGTTTGCGCTCGAGCAGAATGTTGACTGGATTGGGTTGTCATTCGTTCGTTCAGCGCGAGACATCATCGAGCTGAAGCACATCATCAAAGACAAAGAGAAGCACGCTCGCGTTATCGCAAAAATCGAGAAGCCAGAGGCAATGGATGAAATCGATGATATCATCCTTGAAACTGACGCGGTCATGGTAGCGCGTGGAGACCTCGGGGTAGAGGTGCCAATGCAGAACGTTCCGTTGATCCAGAAGTCAATCATTCAGAAGTGTATCAAAAACTCGAAGCCTGTAATTGTTGCTACGCAGATGATGGAGACGATGATTACGAACATTACTCCAACACGTGCCGAAGTAAACGACGTTGCGAATGCGATGTTAGACGGCGCTGATGCAGTAATGTTGAGTGGAGAAACTTCAGTAGGTAAACACCCAATTGAAGTAATCAAAGCCATGGTGAAGATCATCGAAGAAATTGAGTGCCATGATCATATTTACTACCACGAAGAGCCACCAGCAGAGTCAAACGAAGATCGTTTCGTTTCTGATTCTATCTGCTACAATGCGTGTCGTCTAGCGAAAAGAGTAGAAGCAAAGGCCATCGTGACCATGACATTCTCAGGATACACCGGATTTAAAGTGTCATCTCAGCGACCAAGAGCAAGAACCTTTGTCTTTACTGGAAACCGCAAGATTCTCACCCTCATGAACCTTGTATGGGGTGTGAAGGCCTTCTACTACGATAAAATGGTGAGTACAGATCACACCATCGCTGATATCAAGTACATTTTGAAGAAACAAGGGTATCTGCAAGAAGACGATTTTGTTATCAACATCGCTTCAATGCCGATCCCAGAGCAAGGCATGACCAACATGCTGAAGCTGTCAAAAGCATAAAAAGAAAAGGGGCCCAAAAGGCCCCTTTTTTATTCTCATTCTTTCTCTTCCTTTTACTCTTCCTCCAACGCAGTAGGATCTCCAGCCACAAACAGCACCTCCACTCGTCGGTTCAACGCGTGGTCTGCTTCGGAACATGGTTGTCCTTCACAATCGATGAACAACTCGCTTTCTCCTACCCATGCAATCTTGAATCGCGATTTATCGATGCCGTACTTTACCAAGTACTTCTCGATACTCTTCGCTCTGCGCATCGAGAGAAGCAGGTTGTAGTTTTCATCTCCACGAGAGTCTGTGTGGGCTTTGACTACGACGTTGACGTTTTGATCATTCTCCATGATCTCAATCAGTGCGGTGGCTTTTTCGCGCTCTGAACGACGAATAGCATAGCTATCGAACCCGAAGTAGATATTATTGAGCTCGTACTGTCTCAATTCAGCGTTCTTTGCTTTGACGACTTCGTCTTGTTCTAAGACCAGTCGATCCAATTCGGAGTTGTCAATGAGTTCACTGGAAGTAAGCTCGTCGAATTCGGTATTAGATAAGAAGTGGGTTTCATCCCGCAGTCGTTCCAAAAGTCCCCGGATTTCTGCTCCTTTCTCTGCCGCGCCAAGAGAGTCTCCCTCCGCGATAGCGAGTTGAAGCTCAATCACCTCTTCAATCAAACCAGCATCAATCAACGCCTGCTTGGAAACTTTGAAAGCCCCAAGGTCAACAAAGGTCTCAGTAAGCTCTTCGTCAATCTCAAAAGACAGGATAGGTTCACTACTCATTGTCTCGCCCTGACCCATGAAAACTTCAAAGCTATGTCCGGCATCTAACAAGGCCTGAAAGCTTCCGTTTTCATCAAGTCGAATGACTGAATCTTCTTCCATAGTCAAGGAACGAAGCGTCACGAATTTCCCAGCCATCAACACGTTCTCTTCGGTCTCAAAGTTCAAAGCTACGATCTGTTGCATGAAGCGAACGGTGCTGAATCGATAGATATTATCCGAGCCTTGACCGTTTCGATTCGAAGAGAAATAACCCATCTCCTCCATCTCGTTATAGTGGATTCCGAAATCATCTTTTGAAGAGTTGATAGGGTAACCAAGGTTGATTGGTTCTGAATAACCTCCATCACTGATCTCAGCAACAAAAATGTCAAGACCACCAAGGCCAGAGTGCCCATCCGAAGAGAAATACAGAATCCCTTCATCTGAGATGAAGGGGAACATCTCGTTTCCTTCAGTATTGATCGCTGGACCAAGATTTACAGGCTCCGTCCACCCATTTTTGGTGTAGCGAACCTCGTATAGATCAGTTCCTCCGTAACCACCAAGCATATTTGATACGAAGATCATACGTGTAGACTCAATGTCGAGCGTAGGGTGTCCGGTAGAGAAATCGTCAGAGTTGAATGGCAGTCCTTCAGCCTTGCTCCAGTCGCCATTTTGAAGACGCATGGCATAGATCTGAAGATTGGCCGTACCAGAATTGTCATAGACCGGGCGACCCCCTTTCATGTTATTACGCGTTACGTACATGACCTGGTAATTCTCGTCAAAGAACGCCGGTCCGTCGTGGTACTTACTGTTTACGTTGCCGCTCAATCGTTCCGGATTGATCGCTTCTCCTTCTTCATCCAGATCACATGCATACACATCGAGGAATGGCACCTCATCAAAGGCGTCTTCCTCAAGAAAGGAGTTGTTAATTCCCGCGGAGCAGAAAACATAACGACCATTAAAGCGACACATACCGAATGACGGCTTATCACTATTAATCGCTAGGCGGTGAATCTCATATTTCAGGGAATCGGCCCACAGATCTCGAAAGTACTGTGTGTCGCGAATGTGCTTTTGAGCTCTTCTATCTTCTGGCCTATCGGCCGAATAGCGCGCGTACCAGAACACAGACTTGGAGTACTTCATCTGAGCTTTCAATGACTCAGCGTAGTAAAGCTTGTCTTCGGGAACATCACTGCCCATGTCAATGGCTTTGAGGAACCACTGACCACTTTCTTCCATCATTCCCAGTTTGCGCATGCACAAACCAATGTGCCGCAACGAATGCATGGAGGTGGAGTCTTCCTCGATAGCGTCTTGATAGTAATAGAGTGCTTCTCCGTAATTGAATTTGTCAAAAAGCTTATCACCACGTTCGATCAGGGCTTCCTGGGAAACCGCGGACATAGCGAGGCCTAGCATGAAGAGAACGAGCGTTAATCGTTTCATAGGGAGGGTGTTCATTAGAAGTAGCGAGGGTACACGATACGCTTACGCTTTGCCTTGAGCTGATAAGACGCCATGATTTCATGGCTACCGAAGTTTGTCGTGATCGCGCGGTGTGCGAAGACATCCACAGAGTATCCGAACTTCAGCTTCTTACTCACCTCGTATTGGATGAAAGCGCCGGCCACCTCTTTATAGTAGTAGTATGCTCCTACTTTGAACGTATCTTGTATGAAAAGGTTCGCATTCGCTCCAATTGATAACGGTGCATTGGCTGTCGCGCGCATCATCAACGTTGGCTGAAACTTGAACTGACGGTCTATCTTCCAGATTTTTCCTGCCATCAAGAACGCTGTAGGCTGCACAACACCTTCACTAAAAGCGTAGGCGTCAGAGTTCTTTTTGTCAAGCTGATTCTCCAATAAACGCGGTACAGAAACACTGACAAAGTGTGCACGGTCGTGGTAGAAGAACCCGAAGCCAATATTCGGCATGAACACGCTTTGCGGGTTATTCGAGAAGAAGTCATCCTGCTGATCGTAGTGCGTTGAAGTCAACGTTACATCAGAGAAGTTCGTCTGGAACATGGATGCTGTTGCTTTCAATCCGAAGCTCATGAATCCGGTACGGTTCACTTGCACACGTGCTGTAGCATCCATCATCAATGACAACTCGCTAGTTGGTCCAATCTTGTCGTGGTTGATCGTACCTCCCCAAGCGAATTTACCGCGCTTGATAGGCATGTCGAACGACAAGGTCTGCGTGCTTGGAGCGCCTTTGAAACCGACCCACTGCGAACGGTGGAATGCGGTAAATACAGCGGTCTCCTTGTATCCCGCATATGCGGGATTGACACGCAACATATTCATTAAGTTTTGAGCATGTCCGGCCTCTTGCTGTGCGTTGGCAACGCAAGAGAAAATGAACAATGCAGCTAGGGTAGTTAGTATCTGGTAACGCATATGCGTAGGTTTTTCTTATCGGTTGAGGTAAACGTATCCTTTCACTGGACGGAGTGCTCCGTTCTCCAGCTCAAGTACAATGAAGTAGGTTCCTTCAGGAAGCGCTCCTGACCCAAGTGTCAAGGCATCCTGTGATGTTCCATCCCAATCGTTCTGGTAATCTTCTGATTCGTAAACCAGACGTCCCCAACGGTTGTAGATGCTTAGTCGGTTAACTGGGTAGTCTTCTAGTCCGATGATCTCGAATGTATCGTTCACTCCGTCGCCATCTGGTGAAATACCTTCTGGGATGATGAGGTCAATGAAACATTCCACTTCTACTACGATCTGTGCCGTATCGCAAGCCATGAATGGGTCGCAGATGACGTAAGTGATCGTATCGGTTCCACACCAGTCGAGGAATGGATCGTAGTTGATTCCTCCAGCGCTGTTAATGGTCACATCACCGTTCTGTGCTTCCACATAAGTGATCGTGATATCATCTCCGTCTGGATCGTAGTCGTTATCTAGTGGATCGATGTTGATGTCATCGTCTTCCTCTAGTACTTCTGCTGTATCATCGTCAGCTACTGGTGGAGTGTTCACCAAAATGGTGAAGCTACATGTGTCTGCATTTCCAGCAAGGTCAGTTGCTACGTATACAATCTCAGTGTATCCGTGAGGAAATTCGCTTCCACTCTCCATTCCTTCAAGAAGGATTAAGTTCGCTTCACAGTTGTCAGTGAAGAATGGCTCGTCGAAGAATACCACAGGGTCAATCTGTGTGATGTCTTCCGGACAAAGGATCACCGGAGCCTCTGTGTCTTCCACAGTCACTGTGAAGCTACAGTTGCTCACATTTCCGCTTCCATCAATTACTTCGAAGCTCAATAACGTCTCACCTACTGGGAAGAGTTCTCCTGAAGGAATTCCGTCGAGCATCACTACTTCACCTGCTTCACAGTTATCAGTCACTGTAGGTAGTGGGTAGTTCACAAATGCTCCACAGATACCAGTATCATTTGATACAGTCATGTCAGCAAGACAAGTAATCGTTGCTTCCTGTGTATCATTCACTGTTACTGAGAACGAACAGTAGCTTGTGTTTCCAGCCTCATCAGTGAATGAGTAAGTCATTTCTGTAGTTCCAAGTGGGAAGAAGCTTCCAGGCTCCAATCCAAGTTCAAGAACTACGGCAGTCACTGCACAGTTATCAGTTGCAGTTGGCAATTCGAAGTCAACCACTGCACCACATTCATCCAGGTCGTTTTCTACCTCGATGTTCTCAAGACATCCGTCTACTACTGGCGCAAGTGTATCAGTGATCTCAACATTGAAGCTGCATGTGTTCACGTTTCCGTTGACATCAATTACTTCATAAGTCACTGTTGTGATACCTACTGGGAATACTTCACCTGAAGCTAACCCTTCAATCATATTCACTTCCGCGATAGCGCAGTTATCAGAAGTCGTAGGCAGATCATAAGTCATTAACGTACCACATTGATCAGCATCCGCGTTAGCGAAGATATCTGCAACACAAGTGATGGTTGGAAGCTCGTTGTCAATCACCGTTACAGTGAATGAGCAGTTTGCTGTATTTCCGAACCCGTCAGTTACTTCGTAGCTCACTACTGTCTGACCCACTGGGAATACTTCTCCAGAGTTCAGTCCTTCAGTCAATACAAGAGATGCTACTGCACAGTTATCATCTGTTTCAGGAAGGTCGTAGTTCACAATCGCACCACATACTCCAAGGTCATTGTTTACCTCGATGTCTGCTGGACAAACAATCGTTGGTGCGATGAAGTCTTCTAGGATCACTTCGAACTGGCATAGTGAGAAGTTTCCATAGATATCTTCTGACATCACTGTGATCGTTGTGTTTTCGAAGATCTCAGTACCTGCAGCAGGACTTTGACTCAAGGTAACATCGCTACAGTTATCGTCGCTCTCTACCATTGACAAGTAGTCAGGAAGAGTGAATGAACAGTCATCACCAAGTGGCTCAACCTGATCTTCTGGACAAACAATCATTGGAGGCGTGCTATCGATTGCGTTGATCTGGAACGTACAGCTTGTTTCGTTTCCGTCAGGATCAATAGCAGTAATTGTTACATCATGTGTTCCAAGTCCTACAATCGTTCCTGTTGCTGGTTCTTGTGATAGTACAGGCACGCTACAGTTGTCTGAAGCTACCGCCATTCCAGTGTAATCTGGAATCTCGAAGTTACAGTTTCCGTCTACGATCTCAGTTTGGTTTTCAGGACAAACAATCGATGGAGCGATCACATCATCCAAAGTGATGTTGAAGGCACACGTTGTGTTGTTTCCGCTATTATCAGTAGCTGTGATTTCAATCATCTGCACTGTTCCAGATCCTGAGATTACAGTTCCTGGTGCTGGTACTTGAGTCAAATCAAGATCAAGGTCACAGTTGTCTGAAGTCATTGCAAGCGCAGTGTAGTCAGGGATGATAAATTCACAGGCATCGTCAACCAACTCTATCATGTCTTCAGGACACGTAATCAATGGCGCTTCGTCATCAGTTACTGTTACGTTGAATGCACACTCAGTTACATTTCCGTGGATATCAGTCACTGTGAATGTCACCGTTGTAGTTCCTACTGGGTACACGTCAGAAGCATCCGCAGTTCCGTTATAATCATTCACAATCGTGTCAACAGCGCAGTTATCAGCCGTTTCAATTGCAGGGATTGTAATTACTGCCTCACACACCCCAGCATCCGCTGTTTGGTTGATGTTTTCAGTACAAGTAATTGCTGGAGCTTCATGATCAGTTACTATTACGTTGAATGCACACTCAGTCACATTCCCGTGGATATCAGTCACTGTGAATGTCACCGTTGTAGTTCCTACTGGATACATGTCAGAAGCATCTGCAGTACCGTTGTAATCGTTCACGATGGTTGCGATATCACAGTTGTCTGTTGCTGCTAGTGCAGGAACGCTAACGCTTGCTTCACAAACTCCAGCATCTGCCGTTTGGTTGATGTCAGCCGGACAAGTGATTACTGGTGCCTCATTGTCAGTTACTGTTACTTCGAACGTGCACTGCGTTTCATTTCCGGCGTTATCTATCACAGTGTACGTTACAACTGTTGTCCCTACTGGGTATACATCAGACACATCTGCTGATCCGTTGTAATCATTCGTTACACTCGCCACTCCACAGTTATCATCTGTGATTGGAAGATCAATCGAGATCATCGCTTCACAGACGCCAGCATCTGCTGTTTGATTAATGTCTGAAGGACAGTTAATCACTGGAAGTTCGTCGTCAGTAATCGTTACTTCGATCGCACACGATTCAGTGTTTCCATGGATATCAGTGATCGTCCATGTTACTGTAGTTGTTCCGATGGTGTAGATACCTGAAGCATCCGCAGTACCGTTGTAATCGTTCATGATAGACACGACACCACAGTTATCATCACCCGTTGGAACTGGAATCGACACTACAGCGTCACAACCACCTGCATCCGCAGTTTGAGTGATTGACGCAGGACAGTCAATTGCTGGTGCTTCATCATCCGTCACTGTCACAGTGAATGCACAGATTGAAACGTTCCCGTGGATATCAGTTACTGTGTATGTCACCGTTGTTGTTCCTACTGGGTACACGTCTGAAGCATCTGCAGTACCGTTGTAATCATTCACAATCGATGCGATATCACAGTTGTCAGTTGCTGCTAGCGCAGGAACGCTAACGCTTGCTTCACATACTGTAGCATCCGCCGTCTGGTTGATGTCAGCAGGACAAGTAATCACAGGAGCCTCATCATCCGTCACTGTCACAGAGAATGCACAGATTGAAACGTTCCCGTGGATATCAGTTACTGTGTATGTCACCGTTGTCGTTCCTACTGGGTACACGTCAGATGCATCCGCAGTACCGTTGTAATCGTTCACGATTGATGCGATATCACAGTTGTCTATTACTGCTAGCGCAGGAACGCTAACGCTTGCTTCACATACTGTAGCATCCGCTGTCTGGTTGATATCAGCAAGACAAGTAATCACTGGTGCTTCATCATCAGTTACCGTCACAGTGAACGCACATGTTGAAACGTTCCCGTGGATATCAGTCACTGTGTACGTCACCGTTGTTGTTCCTACGGGGTATACATCAGAAGCGTTTGCAGTACCGTTGTAATCGTTCACGACCGATGCGATATCACAGTTGTCTATTACTGCTAGCGCAGGAACGCTAACGCTTGCTTCACATACTGTAGCATCCGCCGTTTGGTTGATGTCAGCAGGGCAAGTAATCACAGGAGCTTCACCATCCGTCACTGTTACAGTGAATGCACAGATTGAAACGTTCCCGTGGATATCAGTCACTGTGTATGTTACAGTCGTTGTTCCTACTGGGTACACGTCAGATGCATCCGCAGTACCATTGTAATCGTTCACGACCGATGCGATATCACAGTTGTCTATTACTGCTAGCGCAGGAACACTAACGCTTGCTTCACATACTGTGGCATCCGCCGTCTGGTTGATGTCAGCCGGACAAGTGATCACCGGTGCTTCATCGTCGGTGATTGTCACGTCGAATGAACACTGTGATTGGTTTCCAGCATTGTCAATGATTGTGTACGTCACAGTCGTTGTCCCTACTGGGTAAACGTCCGTTGCGTCATTTGAACCGTTGTAATCGTTTGTTACGCTCGCGATACCACAGTTGTCATCAGTAGCAGGAATCGCAATCGAAACCAGCGCTTCACATACTCCAGCATCAGCTGTTTGGTTAATGTCGTCAGGACAAGTGATCGCAGGATCTTCGCTGTCAACGATGGTTACCACCATTGAGCACTGCGCTTCATTTCCATGAACGTCCGTTACAGTCCAGATTACGGTTGTGTTTCCTGGAGGGTAAACTCCAGAAGCGCTATCTGTACCGTTGAAGTCGTTCTCTACAGAAGCTACTGCACAGTTATCTTCAGTTGTAGGCAGTGGTACGATTACCGTTCCATCACATGAACCTGCATCTGCAGCTTGAGTGATGTTCGCAGGGCAATCTATCGTTGGGTTTTCGTTGTCAGTCACTGTAACAGTGAATGCACAAGTAGAAACGTTACCGTGGATGTCAGTTACCGTGAAAGTCACTGTTGTTGTACCTACAGGGTATACATCTGAAGCATCGTCTGTACCGTTGTAGTCATTCACGATCGTGTCAACTGCACAGTTATCGTCTTCTGCTAGCGCAGGAACGCTAACGCTTGCTTCACA